>CAYPXI010000016.1:0-85874 GCA_964414655.1 uncultured Flavobacterium sp.
TTGCTGTGGATAGTGTTTTTATCAACCAAACCTTAGATAATTTCTACGAAATTGGCGTAAAAATTGATGCGTTTGGCGATAAAAATAAAGATGTTTCAGTAGCGCTTTACAATCAAAATAAACTCATTGCTAAAACTTTAGTCAATTTTGAAAACAATACTAAAACCTTGAATTTCACCATTCCAAAAGAGAATTTTCATGGTTATGTTGCCGTTTCAGATAATGGTTTAGAATACGATAACACGTATTATTTCAGCTTATCGAAACCCGAAAAAAGTAATGTAATTAGTGTTGGCGATACGGAAAAAAGCAGTTTCTTGAGTCGCATTTACACTAGTGACGAGTTCAATTATACCAATTACACCTTGAGTTCACTCGATTATAATGCCATTGACAAACAAGATGCTATAGTCTTGAATGAGATCACTGAAATTCCACAAGCTTTGCAAACTACCTTAAAATCATTTGTTGAAAAGGGTGGTAATGTGGTTTTTATTCCTTCAGCAGAAAATGCGGTGACAAACATCAATATTTTCTTAACTGGTTTTGGTTCGATTCAATTCAAATCGTTGGTCAATGCTGAAAAAACGATGACCAAAATCAATTTCAGTCATCCATTATTTAGTAGTGTATTTGAGAAAAAAGTGGATAATTTTCAGTATCCAACTACCAAAAGTTCGTTTGATGTAACTTCAACTGCATCCATTATTTTGGGCAATAACGATCAATCGCCTTTCTTGTCTGCCTTTCAAAACGGACTTTCTTCTGTATTTGTGTTTTCGGCTCCAATTAACAAGTCGAATAGTAATTTTCAGAATTCGCCTTTGATTGTTCCAACGTTTTACAACATGGCTCAAAACGCTCAAAAAACAGGTGTGAAATCATTCACCATTGGTAAAAATCAATCCACTGTAGTCGAAACTTTATTATCTAAAGACGAAATTGTAAGCATCAAAAACAGTCAAAGCAATGCCAAAGGCAACTTTATTCCTGTGCAACAGATATTAAATAATAAAGTAAAATTGACTTTCAACGATAATCCTTCAATAGCTGGGAATTATGGTGTTTTTAACAATACAAATTCTGTGGACAATCTCAGTTTTAACTATGATCGAACCGAAAGCAATTTGTCAAACCCAAACACCAATGCTGCTAGCGAATTTGAAGAACTCAACGATTTAGAAACTATTTTTGACACCATACAAACCAATCGAACTGATAGCCAAATATGGAAATGGTTCGTACTTTTAACGTTATTGTTTTTAGTGATCGAAATACTCATTCAAAAATTGGTCAAATGAACGTAATTATCCGACAAGCCAAGATTGTTGACCCAAAAAGCACTTTTCACAATCAAGTTGTGGATGTGAAAATTAATAATGGTGTTTTTGAAAAAATTGCGCCAACATTACCCAAAGAAGACGGTTTTCAAGAAGTTACTTTTCCGAATTTACAACTTTCGCAAGGTTGGTTTGACACGAGTGTATCGTTGGGCGAACCTGGATTTGAAGACCGTGAAACCATAGCCAACGGATTGCAAGTTGCAGCCAAAAGCGGTTTTACGGCAATAGCTTTACAACCCAATTCGTTTCCGGTAATTGACAATCAATCGCAAGTACATTTTGTACAACAAAAAGCGACTGGTTTTGCTACTAATTTGTATCCAATTGGTGCTTTAACTAAAAATAGTGAAGGTGCTGATTTGGCTGAATTATACGACATGAAAAACGCCGGAGCCATTGCTTTTGGTGATTACAACAAAAGTTTATCCAATGCTAACTTATTGAAAATTGGATTGCAATACGTTCAAGATTTTGATGGTTTGGTGATTGCATTTTGTCAAGATGAGAAAATTAAAGGAAATGGTGTAGTTAACGAAGGTGTAGTTTCTACTCGATTGGGATTGAAAGGCATTCCGAATTTAGCCGAAGAGCTTATGGTGGCGCGCAACCTATTTTTATTAGAATATACAGAAGGAAAATTACATATTCCAACCATTTCAACTGCAAAATCGGTGCAATTGATTCGCGACGCCAAAGCCAAAGGATTGAACGTAACTTGTAGTGTTGCTGTACACCATTTGACTTTAACTGACGAAAAACTAGACACGTTTGATTCGCGTTATAAAGTACTTCCACCATTGCGTACTGAAAGCGACAGAAAAGCTTTACTTGATGGTGTTTTAGATGGAACCATTGACTGCATCACCAGCGATCATAATCCAATGGACATTGAGCACAAAAAGATGGAGTTTGATTTGGCTCAATACGGAACAGTTGGTTTCGAATCGGCTTTTGGAGCATTAGCAACTGTTCTTCCTGTAGAAGTTATTGTTGCAAAATTGACTTCGGGAAGACTTATTTTCAACATCAATCCTTCTGAAATAAAAGAAGGAAATACAGCTAATATTACTTTGTTTTCAACAGAAAATGAGTGGGAATTTAAGAAAGATAATCTTCTTTCAAAATCAAGAAACTCCGCTTTTTTAGGATTCAAAATGAAAGGAAAAGCGCTCGGAATTTACAATAACAGTCAACTAGTTTTATAATGGAATCGGAAATTAGTAAAGGAAAAACAGCTGCAATTATAAGCTATATTCTCATTGTTGGACCACTTATTTCCTTATCAATGAATAGTGAAACTAAAAATACTTTTGCGTCGTTTCATATCCGTCAAGGATTAGGAATCACCTTAACTTTTATCACTTTAGGACTAACCATTAGTCATTTTGAGAGCATTATGATTGCTGCTCCAATGTGGATTTTTATATCCGTATTATCCGTTTACGGAATTTTCACCGCAGCAAAAGGCGAAACTAAACCCTTACCGCTTTTGGGTAATTTTTTCCAAAGATGGTTAAAAATGATTTAGTTTTTTATTTGTGAATCACTTGAATCCAACCTGTTTTTGACTCCTCTGACTGTAGTTCAATAATATAAAAATAAACTCCATCGGGTAACATTCCGCCTGAATCATTTTGTCCGTACCATTCTTTCAAATAATTATCTTTTTCGTACACCTTCCTTCCCCAACGATTGAAAATAATTAAATGCTTCGGATTGAGAAGTGATAAATCTAGATAATTATTAAATTCATCATCATTTGGTGTGATTACATTAGGTATCGAGCAAAAAGGATTGCTGACCGTAATCGTTTTGGTTTTATCACAACCATTAGAATCGGTAATAGTAACCATTAATGTTATTGGAATTGTCACATTTGAAAGATTGCTGTTAAGAAAATTCGACACATTAAACAAAACATCTGAAAAAATGGTTGTGTTATTGTATTCCCAGTTAATAGCAACTGAAGTTAAATCTACATCCTCAGACTGAAGTTGAACAAAAAAATTGTTGCTCTTACAAAAGCTTATATAATCAAAGTTAAAATCATCAAATACTTGAATTTGTGTTGAAGCGCTAAAAGCACATTCTTGCGGATTGGGAGTAAAAGTATATGTACTTGATTGTGTGTTATCAAATGGTGGCGACCAAGTGCCTGAGATTCCATTGTTGGAAATGGTTGGAAGTGTAAAATTGGTTGTTCCGTAACATTGAGCAACAAAACTCGGAAAAGTTGGTGTAACTTTTGGGTTCACAACAATCGTCATTTGTATCGGATTCGCGCACAAATTCGCTGATGGTGTAAAAGTGTAAGTTGTAGTAGCGTTATTGTTGATTGCTGGCGACCAAGTTCCAGTAATTCCATCAGTAGAAATAGTGGGCAAATTAGGCAAATTACTGCCTTCACAAATGGGAGCAACTTGAATAAACTGAGGTGTAACTCTAGGATTTACTTCAACCGTCATTTGAATTGGATTGACACATTGCAAACTAGGCGTAAATGTGTAAGTTGTAGTTGCATTGTTATTAAATGCAGGTGACCAAGTACCAATTACGCCATTCGTAGAAACTGTTGGCAAAGTAACAACATCTCCGGCGCATATTGGTCCGACTGGTGTAAAAGTAGCTACCGTAGTATTGATTTCAAACACTGTAATTGTCATTGATGTAGTTGTCGTACAAACACCAGAAGTTGGAGTAAACGTATATGTCGTTGTTTGTGTATTATTCAAAGCAGGTGACCAAGTTCCAGCAATTCCATTATTTGACACCAAAGGCAAAGGATTTAAGGTTGCGCCAAAGCAAATTGGAGGCACTTGAGTAAAAACTGGTATACCAACGTCAACTACTGAAACAATAGCTAAATTGTATTCGCAAGTGGTATTAATACTAAAAATTTGTGTAAAATTGATTTGCTGATTGGAAGTTGCATTCGGAATAATAATTTGTGCTGTTCCTGAAGCTGCAATTGTTATCGTTTGTGAAGTTCCTCCATTGATATTGTAGGTTAAAATATCTCCAGGTGTTGCTGTTATAGTATAAATAGCATTTTGACCTGGACAAATTGGACTATTGGTTGTTACAACTGGCTGAAGGAATTGCGCACCACAAACGGCTATTTCTGGTGGCGAATCGAAGTCGTAAGATGGAATTGTTTCGTTTACGTCAGTACCATCACCTATTGATCCGCGTACTCGGTGACCAACATAACCATATTTTGAGTAACATTGTTTTATTAAGGCACAAGTATGTCCACCCGTTTCAACATAAGTAATAAAATCTCCAGTTGTTATTCCTGTTGGAATATCCAAAAAGTTGATTGCACCAGTTACTGTACTCGTCCCTCCTCCAGCAGTTCTTCCAATCATATAATAACTATTACAACCAGCGGTATAAACCACTCCATTGGTTTTAATTACGGCTAATGCTGCAAAATTTTCGTCGTGTTCATTGGTTGAAATCCAAGCGGCGTCTGTAATAATAGTGTTATTTGGATTTTTAGCATTCACCCAAACATTGCGGTCAACTGAAGTTCGGTCGCCTAATTGTCCGTAGTTGTTTTTCCCCAAAGAATATATTTTTTTATCGGTTCCCAGAACAATGTAGGACACTTCAGTAATATCCGAAAGCACAACATTATTGGATGCCGCTTGTATCATTTTGATTCCGGGAATTCCAGCTGGCAAAGTCATTTGAGTGGCGTAAGTTCTGTCTAAAGCAGCAGTTCCGTCGCCCAAAAAAGTATCATCACCCCAAGTCCATAAAGTGCCATCCGATTTTAATGCAAATCCAACGGTAGAAATCCCTCTAGCCACAACAACATCAGTCAGTGGAGTTGTTGCATTAACCATTACTCGATACCATTGCGTTGAATTTCCAACACCACCATTTCCTCGTATATTGGTTGATTGTGATAAAACATAAACGCTTCCTGTACAAGTTGTGATCATTAATGTTCTATTGGCTGAAAACAACATTTTAACATTGTCTGGTGAAACTCCTATTGGCAAACCATCTGATTTTCCGTTAACTGTAATTTTTTGAAAAGTACTTGAAGTAGTAATTGTATTATTGAGCACAGCTCCTTCTTCACCTAAAACAAATAATCCGTCGGAGGTTAAAACTATCAATTGAACATTTAAACCATAATCAGAACCAAGAGCCATTTTGTAAATTGTACCTGTTAAAGCAGGATAATTGGCAGTATTGAACGCTTGTGGAGATAAGACATTATCATCTCCAGAGTTGGTCATGTATTCACCCCAAATTTTCCATCCTCCATTGGGTTCTTTGATGTAAGTAGAGTGAAATGATGAACCCATATTATCATAAGCAATATCGGCCGCATTATCATTGGATAAAATTCCAGTATTAGGATTACAACTAGGTTGTCCGCATTGTGCAATCGAACTATTACTTAAAAAAAGTAATGACAGTAAAAGTATATAATAGTTCTTTTTCATTACTGATTTTGTATTGGATTACGCATGGCAACAGATTGTATTTTGCCTTCAGCATTGATAAAATCGAACATTAAATAGGCATTTTCAGATACTTTTCCACTTAAACTATACGATAAAACATGTGATCCTTCTGATAGTTCTAGGGTTGTTGCGATTAATTTTGCAGTCAATGTAGAACCTATTCCTGCGACAGTAACTACTTCATTATTCAAGACAATTGGTTTGTGGTCAAAAGTTTCAATAACAACTGGAATGGTTAGCGTTGTTCCTTCCATAACTTTATTCTTGATAATAGGTGAAGAGAATTGCATTTTATCTCCCTCAAAAGACATCTTTGTTCGGCTAACTGATAAATTAATTTCTTTTGGCAAACTAGGATGACTACAATCGCCCACTGTAAAGGGTTCTTTAACAGCTATTGCTATTTTGTAATTTCCTGGTCTGTTAAATACAAAACTATTGATTTCTGATCCATTCAAAATAACTGCGGTATCTTCCCCAGAAATAGTAAATTTTGCGGTTTCTTGTACACCGTTTAGTCGAATAGATTCACCATAATTGATGACCATTTCAACACTATTTTGAGCGTACATTTGAAAGCAGAATAAGGTTATGAAGGAGATAATTACTTTCATGCTTTAGTAATTAAATATTAAAATTTATTTTTGCCAGAATATAGCAATATCCGATTCTAACAAATGTATTATTATTTTAGCAATCGATATTTCATCTTACAACAAAATCGACAAACTACACATAATGAAGTTAAACTACTTAATTAGAGAACCTAAAATCATATTAGACAAAAATCCAATGCTTTTATTACTTCACGGATATGGCAGTAATGAAGAAGATTTATTTTCTTTTGCCACTGAACTTCCTGATGAATATTATGTAATTTCAGCACGTGCTCCGTATGATATGATGTATGGAAGTTATGCTTGGTATGCCATTAATTTTGATGCTGACGAAAACAAATTTTCAGATATCGATCAAGCGCAACAATCCCGAGATTTAATTGCTAATTTTATTGATGAGCTCATTGTTAAACATCCAATTGACGAGAAAAAAGTAACCTTAATTGGTTTTAGTCAAGGTTGCATTTTGAGTTATGCTGTAGCGTTATCGTATCCACAAAAAATTCAACGTGTAGTCGCTATGAGCGGTTATTTTAATGCTGAAATTGCAGTTGAAGGTTTTGCTCAAAACGATTTTTCTAACTTAAAAATATTTGCTTCACACGGCTCTGTGGATCAAGTGGTTCCTGTAGATTGGGCACGGAAAGCGGCTCCAGCATTACAACAATTAGGAATTGATATTGTTTACAAAGAATATCCTGTCGGACATGGAGTTGCGCCACAAAATTTCTTTGACTTTAGGAACTGGCTACAACAAACTTTATAAAAAACAAAAAGGTCTTAAAAAGACCTTTTTTTATTGTTCCTCAGTTGGAATTTCTTCATTGTCGTCGGATATGGTTCCTCCTATTTCGCCATCACCTGCATAAATTAATTGACCTGATTTTTTGAGTTGGTAACCATTGAGTGGAATCAATTGCCAATCGCCTAAAACCCAAGGCTCATTTTTTCCAGAACGTTCTAAAATTATAGAACTTTCCTTTCCACTTGGAAGAAATATCTCTGCTTTATCACCACTTTCATCAAATAAAACATAGGCACAAAGTGTTACATCTCCTTCTTTATGATCCGTCGGCATTAGTTGAATTCCGCTAAAAGCACGAACACACTCTTTATTCAGTTTTGACCAAGTATAACCAGCCGATGCCAAACAACCATTTTCGTCTTTATCGCCACCTAATACCAAATCTTTTTTAACTTCTTTTTTAGATTCTTTTTCGTTATTGGTAAAATAATTACACGAAGTAAAACCCAAAAACAGAACTACTAATACAATTATTTTTTTCATATTTTTAATTGAGTTGTACGGGGTATAAATAAGACGACATCGTTTCAAAAGTAACACTTCCGTCTGATTCTACAAAATACTTTAACAGTACTTCTCCCCATAATTGACCATTGCTATAATCGGCAATAATCCAACGGTGATTTAATATTTTTATTTTATTGATGATGTACTTTTGATCGCCTGTTTTGGCTTGATCCACATACTTATTGCCTTCTGGATCTGAGTTAAACTCAAGCAAAGTTTCTTTAATTTTCGGAATCAAAACTTGGTAATTCAAGTTGTTTTCACCAAAATAATTTTGTGCTCTATCGTTCATTTCCAACGAAAAATAATTAGCATCGTAAGAATTATTACTTACCGACTGCAACGAATCTTTGTATTTCAGACTCAAATTGTCGTATTTTTTTTGGGTTGAAGCCTCTTTTTTACTGAAATACATATACGTGAATACATTCATCAAAAGGGATAAAATAAACAGATATTGTACTAATTGTTTTTTCATTTGAATCAATTTAAATATTTATTTCTAAGTTGTCATAGGCTAGAAAAACATGCTGAGGCAATTTTTTTTGTACCTCATCGTGAAACCCTAAAATATGACTTATGTGCGTAAAATAGGTTTTTTCTGGTCGAATCAAATTTACAAAATCTAATGCTTCCTGCAAACTAAAATGTGAGTGATGTGGTTCTTCGCGTAACGCATTCACAACCAAAACTTTCACTCCTTTCAATTTCTCCAACTCTTCATTTTCAATTGTCTTGACATCCGTCAAATAAACAAAATCACCTATTCGATATCCAAAAACTTGCAAGGAACCATGCCAAGCATTAATGGGAATAATCGTTTGGTTTTTTATAGTAAAAGAAACGTTATTGATTACCTCATTTACCAACACTGAAGGCGCTCCAGGATATTTGTTTTCTGTTTCAAAAATATAATTGAAACGTTTTTTTAAATTGGACAAAACACGTTGATGCGCATAAATGGGAATATCACCTTGCACAAAATAAAAAGGGCGAATATCGTCTAAACCAGCCGTATGATCGGAATGTTCGTGGGTAAACAAAATGGCGTCAATGTGTTCGCATTTGGAAGTGAGCATTTGTTGTCTGAAATCGGGACCACAATCAATAACTACAGAAAAATCATCACTGTGAATCCATACCGAAACACGAAGTCGTTTGTCTTTTGGATTATTGCTTTGGCAAACAGAATGATGGCTTCCAATGACAGGAATGCCTTGTGAAGTTCCAGTTCCTAAAAAGTAAACTTTCATTTAGCACGGTTTTTGATGCAATACTTTACAAAAATAGGATTATTTCGCTTTTAAAACTACTGGTATTTTATTAACTTTGCATAGTATAAAATTGATTATGGGAAATAACGGTTTAGATATTAAATTAAAAGGTGACAAAGTTATTGAGCAAATTCCGTCTATTAAAGACAAGGCGTTGCGCATTAACTTGAATGAAAATATTTACGGAACTTTTGCCGAAATTGGAGCTGGACAAGAAACAGTAAGACATTTCTTCCGTTCAGGTGGTTCGTCTGGAACTATTGCAAAAGCGATGTCGGCGTACGATAAAGACTTTAGTGATGCAATTTACGGCATTGAAGATGATGGTCGTTATGTAACGGAAAGCCGACTGAAAAAAATGTTGACGCACGAAACAGAATTAATTGAAAAGCGTTTAAACAGAGAAAAACATCCTAACAAAATATTCTTCAGTTACGCCAATACAGTTGCGACTATAGATTTTGCAAAACAATTTAAAGGTCACGGTTGGGTTGGAATTAAATACCAAGTCGAACCCGATGAAGATTATAACGAAATCACGCTTCACATTCGCTTTAAAGAAACCGATGCGCGCTTGCAACAAGAAACACTTGGTGTTTTAGGTGTCAACTTAATTTATGGTGCGTATTATAAATACAACGATCCTAAAAAATTATTGCGCTATTTGTACGACCATTTGGATAAAGACCAATTGGAAATTGACACCATTAATTTCTCTGGACCACGATTTGCCAATGTTGACAACCGATTGATGAGTTTGCAATTGGTTAAAAACGGCATGACCGACGCCGTGATGTTCAGCCCAGATGGAAAAAACATTTTGCCTGCAGCTGTTTTGTACAAGAAAAATATTTTGGCTCTACGCGGAAGTTTCCGACCAGTTACCAAAGTAAACATGGATATGTACCAGAAGTCGTTGGAGATGTTTGTAGAAGAAAACAAGGTAGAAAAAGAAAATACTTTTGTCATATTTGAAATTACGTTATCAAATTTACGTTCTGAAGGCGAAATTGACGAACGCGACTTTATGGACAGAGCTGAATTGCTTTGTTCGTTGGGACAAACTGTTATGATTTCGAATTTCCAGGAATATTATAAAGTAGTGGAATATTTCTCAAGTTATACAAAAGCACGTATGGGATTGGCTATGGGTGTAAATAATTTGGTGGATATTTTTGACGAAAAATACTACCGCCATTTGAGTGGTGGAATATTAGAAGCTTTCGGAAAATTATTTTACCGCGATTTGAAAGTGTATTTGTACCCAATGGAAGAAGATGGAGAAATTATCACATCGCAAAACCTGAAAGTGCATCCACGAATGAAAGAATTGTACAAGTTCTTTGCTTACAACGGAAAAGTAGTGGATGTTCAAGTAAACGATGTTGACAATTTAAAAATATTCTCTCGTGAAGTATTGAAAATGATCAACAAAGGCATTCCGGGTTGGGAGAAAATGCTTCCTGAAGGAACGGCAGAGTTGATTAAACAACATCAATTATTTGGTTACGATCCGAATCGTGTTTTGGAAGAAGTATAAATTAGTGATCAGTGATCAGTTTAAAATAATAATCCTCAATGGTGAAAACGATTGAGGATTTTTTATATTTGATACTAACTAAATTATCTTAAAATGACAGTCAGCAATAAAATTACTTTTCAATTTATCAGTGAGCCAACCGATGTTAATTTTGGTGGAAAAGTGCATGGTGGCATTGTCATGAAATGGATTGACCAAACGGCGTACACTTGCGCCCGAAGTTGGGCTGAAAATTATTGTGTAACGGTTTACGTTGGTGGCATTCGTTTTTATAAACCCATTAGTATTGGTGAAGTAATTAAAATTAATGCGTATGTGATTTACACCGGAAACACAAGTATTCATATTGCTGTTGATGTTTACTCGCGTGATTTTAAAGAGCAACATTTTGAAAAGAAAACCCATTGTGTGATTGTTTTTGTTTCGGTGGATGAAGCAGGTAATCCAATTCCGGTGAAGAAATGGATACCGCAAACGGAAACTGAAAAACAATTAGCACAATATGCCAAAAAATTGGTCGATTTACGCGAGCAAATCAACAATGAAATGAAACCGTTTTTTGATGGAATAATTGATGAGTAACAACTTCCATTTTCTCAGACGAATTGTCTATTGAAAGTTGTTACACAGAGATTCACAAAGGAAACACAAAGTTTCACAAAGCTTTTATTTCAAAATTTGTGCTGCGTGTGCTTTGGTTTCTACTTTTGAAATCACTTCTTCGATGATGCCATTTTCATCAATGATAAAAGTCGTTCGGTGAATGCCGTCAAATTCGCGTCCCATGAATTTTTTTGGACCCCAAACTCCGAATGCGTTGATTACAGCATGGTCTTCGTCGGCTATTAATGGAAATGGAAATTCGTATTTGTTTTTGAATTTAGTTTGCGCTTTGGCCGAATCAGCGCTAACTCCTAGGAGCGCATAATTGTTAGCTTGAAAACGCTCGTAATTATCGCGTAAATCGCAAGCTTCGGCAGTGCAACCTGGTGTATCAGCTTTGGGATAAAAGAAAACCACTAATTTTTTTCCTTTGTAATCGGCTAATGTATGAGCGTTTCCGTCTTGATCAACGCCTGAAAACGCTGGTGCTTTGTCGCCTTTTTGTAGTGTTGTCATATGCTATTTTAAATTTTAAATGTTGAATTTTAAATTATGATCTTGAAGTGCAAATTTTGACTAATTCAAAATTTATAATTAAAAATTCATAATAGTTTACTTGCCCCAGATTGTAGTGGAAAGCCTTTTGCGAAGAAAGTGAGTTTTTGTTGCTGTAAAAAAGCGACCAACGGAAGCTGTTTTATGGCTTACAAAAACCACTTTGTGACCAAAAGCTTGGAACGTAAAGCTGGATTAGGCACAAATTATTATTTTAAATGTTGAATTCTAAATTTTAAATTATGCAAGCTAGATCATTTAAAATTCAAAATTTAGAAATTAAAATAATCAAAAAAGCTATTTTTACGCTGTTAAAATTACAAAAATGACCAAGAAAGAGCGTGCAACGTTTGTTATAAATATGTTAAAAGAATTGTATCCGAGTATTCCGGTGCCGTTGGATCATAAGGATGCGTATACGTTGTTGATTGCGGTGTTGTTGTCGGCGCAATGTACGGATGTGCGCGTGAATCAGATTACGCCTTTACTTTTTGCCAAGGCTGATAATCCGTACGATATGGTGAAAATGAGTGTAGAAGAAATTAAGGAAATTATTCGTCCATGTGGTTTATCGCCAATGAAATCGAAGGGGATTTATGGTTTATCTCAAATTTTGATAGAGAAATACAACGGCGAAGTGCCGCAGAGTTTTGAAGCCTTGGAAGCCTTGCCCGCTGTAGGTCATAAAACCGCGAGCGTGGTGATGAGTCAGGCATTTGGCGTTCCGGCTTTTCCGGTTGATACACACATTCACCGATTGATGTACCGTTGGAATTTATCGGATGGAAAAAATGTAGTACAAACCGAGAAAGATGCCAAAGCAATTTTTCCAAAAGAATTGTGGAACGATTTGCATTTGCAGATTATTTGGTACGGACGCGAGTATTCGCCAGCGCGTGGTTGGCGCTTGGAGAAAGATATTATTACGCGAACAATTGGACGGAAAGAGGTTTTGAAAGAGTTTGATAAAAAAATATCCCGATAATGTATCGGGATATTTTTTAATTAGCAATAATTTCAAAATTTTGGTTACCAATTTTAACAATGTTCAGTGCTTTTGAATAATTAAGCAAAAATTGAACGGTTTCTTTTTTAGGTAACATTTTGGTAGTTGCTAATGCTTTTTTAGAGTAAAGTTTTGCCATAGAATAGTTAATTGTTACAATTCTATAACGCAGCAACTTATATAATATTGTTAATTGGTTAAAATAATATTATTTTTTTCAATTACTTTTCGCAAATTCATTAAAGCATAACGCATTCTTCCGAGTGCCGTATTGATGCTAACGCCTGTTGCATCTGATATTTCTTTAAAACTCATGTCTTGGTAAATACGCATAATTAGTACTTCTTTTTGATCATCTGGTAATTCTTTGATGATTTTTTGAAGGTCTTTTTCTATCAATTGTGTGATGATTTTTGATTCAACATTAGGTTCATTATCAGAAATCACAGAAAAAATAGAGAACTCTTCGGTTTCACGAAGCATTGGCATTTTTTTGTTTTTGCGAAATTGATCCACTATTAAGTTGTGTGCAATTCGCATAACCCAAGGTAAAAATTTTCCTTCTTCGTTGTATGAATTGGATTTAAGTGTATTAATTACTTTTATGAACGTATCTTGAAACACGTCGTCTGCTAAATCTCTATCAGCTATTTTTGAATAAATAAAGCCGTAAATTTTAGATTGATGTCTGTTAATTAACACAGCTAAGGCGCTTTCGTCACCAGCTATATAATTCTTTACCAATAAAGCATCTGGGATTTGTAAAGTAGCCATAATATTACCTTTTAGTTTTGGGTTAAAAATGTGAGAATTTCTCTAAAAAGTAATGTTTATGCTATAGGCAACTTTGATTTTGTGATTAAATTATAGCCAAATGTAACATAATATTTTCTTAAAAAACAAATATTCGGTTAAATTTTAACATTTTCAATGCAATAAAATTTAAAAAAGTAAATCGAAAAATCATTTTTTGTAGTAAAAACGACTAATGCTTAAGTAGTTTATTTATGAACTACCATTTTTTTGACACTTCTTTTGTTTTCGCTATAAACAGCCACTAAATACATTCCGTTTGAAAGATTGGTTATATCAATTGGTTGATCTATTTTTGTCGTAAAGAGCACCAAACTTCCCATCATATTGCTGATTTCGATTTTGTCAATTGGATTGTTGGAATGAATTACCAAATGTTTAGAAACCGGATTTAAGAAGCTAAATTCAATCAATTCGGATGAGTCCGACTCAAGTGCACAATTGTTGCCCACTACATAAGAGAAATATTGAGTAACCGAAAGTCCGCCCGCGTAAGCAAATTTTACAGCATAATTAATTGTTGAACCAATAGTTTGATTGGTAATGGTACTAGTGAATTTTTTATCTGTAACTGCTGTCATAACGGTTTCTGTGAATGGATTTTGTTTCCATAAATAAGCAAGAACACCTGTTTTATCAGTATCTAACAATTCAAAAGTAATTTTAACGCTATTACCAATAGTTTCAAATTCATAGTTGTAACCTGTGGTAAATGAATTAATTTGAGCAACATTACTAAAGCCACTGCATCCAACATAGCTGAGCGTTGTAGCATTTCGAATCAAAGGATTTTCTGCATAATTATTTCCTGAAAGATCACTTGCAGCAATAGTAAAAGTGTAATTGGTATTAGGAGTCAAATTTGGAATTATAACTGACTTTGGAGTGTTGGACAACCCTGTAGTATTTATGGTTCCACCACTATAGTTTATTGTATAAGCGATATTCCCTGAATTATCTGTACCGTTGAGAATCAATTCTATTGAAGAACTGGTAACTGTTCCTATAGTAGCTGTAAAAGCAGTAGGCGCTGTGGCATCAAGAGTTGTATTTTGATATACACGAACATAATCGACTTCCATGGTTGCTTGTGTGAAACTAGAAGGAATTACTCCGGCTATTCCGCCCATAGCGATATTTAATAAAAGATATTGTTCGGCATTGAACGGCCAATTTTGTGGTGTTTTGATGGTTGGGTTATAAGTGTAGAACGCAACACCATCAAGTAAAAAAGTGATTTGATTAGGCGACCAGTTCATGGAATAGACATGAAAATCATTACCCAAATTGTTGGCTATTGTTCCACCAATATTGGTAGTATTACCAAATGATGATGGCGTATGTAAAGCGCTTTGAACATAATTTAGCGGTTGTGATGGCGTAATTCCATGTTCCATGATATCGATTTCACCGCAAGCAGGCCAATCGGTTGTGCCAAACTGTTCATCAAAATAAGCGCCGTCTTCGTTGACATTTTTTCCTAACATCCAAAGAGCTGGCCAAGTTCCTTGATTGGTTGGGATTTTGGCTCTAATATCAACACGACCATATAAAAAAGCAAATTTTGAATTCAGTCGCGCCGAAGTATATTGCTTGGTAATACCTTGATTAGTGTAAGGTTCTTTTTTGGCTACTATTTTTAAAAACCCATTATCAACATACGAATTTGTAAGTTGATTGGTATAATGTTGTACTTCACCGTTAAACCAACTTCCGCCAGCTGGCAATTGCGTTTGATGATGCCAATTGTTGACATTGACACTCCCATTCGTATCAAATTCGTCTGACCAAACCAAATCAGTGTAGATGACATCCACCTGAGAAAAGGCTATTTGTACAAACAGTAAAAAGGTTATTATGAGCTGAGAAAGTAGATGTTTTTTCATGATGATAGTTGTATTTGAAAACCATTCAGCACCTTTTAGTAAGTGTTTGACAGATAATCGGATAGCAGCAACTTTTTTCTTAGAATTTTAATTTTTCGTTTTTATCCCAAAGTCCCCAATAAGCGCCCACTGCACCTTCAGGACCCACTTTCCATGATTCGTCAAAGGAAGAAAAGTAGAACATTTCGATGTTTTGTTGTTGGGACCAATCTTGACTTTCGATAAAATAACGCATGGCATTTTCGTTGGAAGCAAAAGCACCTTTCAAAGAGCCACCTTCACTAGGCCAACCAGTTTCGGTTATAATTACTCTTTTACCCTTCCCAGCAGCTGCAGCAGAAGCAAACATACTTTGCATATGGTGCAATGAATATTCGATAGGACAACCTTCCCAATACGGATAGCAATTGGTTAAAATGATATCACAGGCTTCTGTAATGTTAGGTCGATGAGTAAACTCATAATACGCATCTACATAACCTACTGGAATATTAGGCAAAGCTTCTTTTACACGATGAATGTAAGCCAAGAGTTGTTCTTCGGTCAAATCGCCTCGGTACATTACTTCATTTCCAACGGCTGCGATATCGACACAACCTTCTTTGGCGAGCTGAATTAAACTTTCAATTTCTTTTTCATTGAGTTCTAAATCATCCCCAAGCCAAGCTCCAACAAGTGTTTTTTTACCATTTTGACGTGCTATTCTCGGAATGTGTTCGTTACCTTCAATACAAGAAAAAGAGCGAATCCATTTGGTGTAAGGCTTCAAAATTTGAATGCGTCGGTTGACTTGTTCTGCTGTAATAATGTCTCCAGGTTTTTGACCGTCTTCATATAAACTGAAACAAATTCCGTGCATACCTTTCTGCAGTGTTTCGTTCCAAATTTCAGAAAGTTTTTTGAATGGAATTTCAGTAAAATCAATATTTTGTTGGCTTTTATAACCTTGTTGGTTTCTTTCAACTGCGTATTCTTCTTTAGAAAAAAAATGACCTTCTCTGTATGACATAGTCGTAGTTTTTAATATTTTAATTGTTCGTTTTTGTCCCAAATTCCCCAAGCCGTTCCAACTGTTCCTTCTTGACGTACTTTCCAAGATTCATCAAATGAAGAAAAGTGAAACAAATCAACGTTATTGCTGTTGGCCCATTCTTGAGAAGCAATAAAATATTTCATAGCATTGATTTCAGAAGGAATGGCTTGTTCAACACTTTCGCCTTTGCTTGGCCAACCTGTTTCAGTGATGATGATTTTCTTGCTATTTGCTACAGTTTTTGTAATATCAAACATATTTTGCAAATAAGAAACTGAAAACTCGTTGTTAGCGCCTTCCCAAAATGGATAAAAATTTACTAAAAGCACATCGCAACAGGAAACTAAATTCGGTCGGTCTAAAAACTGGTAATACGCATCAACATAGCCAACGGGAATATTCGGTAAAGCTTCTTTCACTCTTTTAATGTATTCAATCATTTGTTCTTCCGAAATTTCGTTGCGGTGAAGCACTTCGTTTCCAACAGCAGCTACATCCACCAAACCTGCTTTAGCTAAGGCTATTAACGATTGAATTTCTTTTTCATTTCGATCTAAATCATCACTAATCCATGCTCCAACTATAGTTTTTATTCCTTTTTGATGTGCGATTTCAGGTATTAATTCATTGCCTTGCGTACAAGAAAATGAGCGAATCCATTGCGTATGAGGTGTAATAATATCCAATCTTCTTTTGATTTGATCAGTCGAAAGTAGATCGCCTACATTTTGACCTTCAACATACGGACTAAAACACAAACCATGAATGCCTTTGTTTAAGATTGCAGCGAATTCCAATTTCAATTCGGCTTCGGTTTTAGTGCTTAAGTCTTTTCCTGCGATTGTATCAATTGAATTTTTATTGATCAAAGAGAGTAATTTACCTGAAAGATAGGCTGAAGATTGATTTTTTTTGTTGTCTTTTCTCTTTTCTAAAAGATCTCTTACTTCTTTTGATCGTACCTCATCAACATCATAATCTTTCATCACCCAAATGGCAAATGATGTTCCTAAAATTGGAATTCCAACAAAGAAAATTCGTAACCAAAACATGGTTTCATCGGTTTGTGTAGCGGCATTGGATTGAAAAGCCACTAAAGAAAGAATCAATCCACTTAATAATCCTGCAACTGCAGTTCCAAATTTTACCATCCACCAATAAATAGCTCCTAAACTTCCTTCTCTTCTTTTACCAGTATTAAGTTCGTCAATATCAATTACATCAGAGGTCATTGACATCATTAAGGTAAATAAACTGCCTATACCAAATGAGAAAAATGGTAATGCAAACAAAAATAAATAGGGCTTACCGGGAACAAAAAGTAACCACAGTAATATATATCCAACGATTGAAATTCCTTGAGAAATAATAAATGCTTTTTTCTTTCCCATAATTTTTGACATTCTAGCCACAATAGGGATGACTACAACCGTAGTAATAATCGCACCTATACATCCAAATAAAGTAGGCCATAAGCCGAAGCCATTTTCATTTCCTTTAAATAAATAATATTTGATAATAAAGTATGAAAATCCAGCTGTAGTCTGAAAAGCGTTAAAAATTAAAAAAGTAGCAATACAAATTTTTCTAAATGGTTTTATTTCTATCGAAGCCTTCAATCCCTCTTTAATTTCGCCAAAACTTCCAAGGATTCCTTTTAAATCAATCGGACTATAATTCTCGTTGAGCGTTGATTTACTTGGAATAAAAAATGCAGGAATCGCGGCTAAAATCGCACAACCAATTGCAACATAAACCGCTAAAGTTCTCACTGCAACATCACTAGACGAGAATAATGATTTATCAGCCATTAAAACCCAAAACCAAGGAGCAACAACCCAAGCCAATTGCCCAATTAGTTGAGAAGTTGCCATAATATTGGTGCGTTCGTGGAAATCGTCACTCATTTCGTATCCCATTGCAACGTAAGGAATACTAAAAATGGTCAATCCCGAATAAAAAATTAATGAAATAATCAAAAAGTACCAAAAATTGTAGGTAACTCCGTTTTCAGCGTATAATTGCCACATTAATGCAAACGAAATACCTAAAATAATTGCTCCAGCTAAAACATATTGTCTTCTTCTACCCCATTTAGACTTTGTATTATCACTCACATAACCCATTATCAAATCAAACAAAGCATCATAAAACTTTGGAATAAAATAAGTTAATCCAAGCAACAAACCGCTAAACCCAATATTTTCAATTAATACAACCGTGAAAATCCCTATCATTGCAGGAAACATTTGATTAGCCAGCATACCTAATCCAAAGGCAATTTTTTGATTTATCGGAACGACTTTTGAAGTATTTGACATGTTTTAGATTTTTAAATTAGATTATTAATTTGATTGTATAACCACTGTTTGTAATGCTTTGGCGTCGATAGAAATGATTTTATTTTGATTATTGAGTTGAATAGTAATGGGATGAACTATTTCGGTTGGATTAAAAATAGCTAGTGCTATAGAGCCATCTGGGTTTTTTACCGCGGTTGCCATTACCTCTTTATGGTTGATTGAGCAACCTATTTTAACGGCACCTGGGCGCATAAACTTACTGAAATGGACCATCGTGTAATATAACGGGGTAAAATATACTTCATCTTTTTCAGGATCCAAGATAACTGGAGCAATACACCAATTTTTAAACCAATTCGGTCCACCTTGACGATCCAACACCATATTCCAATCTACCCAACCGTCAACCCAATTGTTCAAACAACCAATAATATCAGTGGCATAGCGATTCACTGGGGCGTACTTGGGATGCAAATGTTTGTCTTGTTCGCTGGCCCAATCCCAACCCCAATCGGTGGCTTCTTTTTTCCAATACCAAGCGTCGTCATTCCAGTGCGGAATTTCAGAATCAATACAACCTTCGGTTTCGATCAGGTGTTTTGATGGCGCTTTTTGGTGTGCATATTGCAATGCATCTGGAAAAAAATCATACGTACTCTCGTACCAATGAATGGCAGCACCCGCAAAATACTTAGAAGTTGATTCGTTTTTGTACATCGCATCCACCCATTCCTTCAAACCGGCTCTATTTTGGTCGTAACCAAAAATTTTGACTTTATCCCAACCGTCTTTTTCGAGTTTTGGTCCGAGGTGATTTTGTACAAATAGTGTCATTTCTTCAGGAGAAAATAAAGTGCTCTCCCAATTATTTCCATTGCCGTGAGGCTCATTAATAACGGTAACGCCCCAAATATCGATGCCTTCTTTTCGGTAAGCCTCCAAATATTTTGAAAAATAAAGTGCAAATGCATCGTTGTATTCAGGTAATAATTTTCCGCCCACATATTTTTTATTGTCTTTCATCCATGGCGGGCAAGACCAAGGAGAAGCGATGATGTTAAAACCTTCTTTGGAAATGGATTTGGCTTCTAGTATCATCGGAATCAAGTCACTTTTATCGTCTTCGATTGTAAAATGCTCCAATTGCAAATCATTTTCCACTTTGGCATACGTATAGTTGTTGAGTGAAAAATCACAAGAAGCTATGTGAGTTCGAGTCAACGAATAATTGGCTCCTTTCTCACTGAAATAGGCTTCGAGCACTTTTTTTCGATTGTCCTTACTTAACTTATTAAGTAAATAGGCCGAAGCTTCGGTAAACGAACCTCCAAAACCTGTTATTGTTTGAAACTTTTGATTGGGATTCAATTCAATGATGATTGGATTTTCACCTACAGTAAAATCGGTAATTTTCGTTAATGCATTCCCTTTTGCAGACGTTTCGTAAACATCGTATTTTAGACTATCTGTAACTTTACAACTGTGCAATAAAAAAACCATGATAAAAGCGAGTATCAAAAATGGAATAGTAACTGTATTTTTGTAATTGTGTTTCATTTCTTAATGGTGTACGAGCGGTTCGTTGGGCATCATTACTTCTTTCCACATTTGTTTTTCGTCGCCGTTAAACGTTTTGGTAATGGGTTTGCCATTTCGAGTTAAACCTTTAAAAACAGCTTTATCCACCGCTTCCCACAAAGCATATTTTGCCTGACCTTTCAGATTGATTAACCCAAAATGATTTTCGGAACCTTCAGGATTAGCGCTGTCTTTCCAGTTTTCGTCAAAAGCTTCAAAATAAAAACAGCTGATTTTTTGTTGATTAGACCATTCACGCATCAATTGGTAAAAACGAGCTGATTTGTATTCGTCAGTCGCTTTAGAACCTTTCGCACCGTAATGCTCGTTTGATTGTGATGCCCAACCCGTTTCTCCAATATGCACTGGTTTGTTAACTCCGATTGATTTCATGTACTTGACTACACTTTGGTATTGTAAAGTAGCATAATCTCTTGCATGAATCATGAGTGCATCAATCTTTTCTTTATCAGATAACGATTGCTCTTTTTCATTAAGTTGCCAAAAGATAGGATTGTAATGCGTATCGTGCATCGGATAGGTGTGCATCGAAATATAATCGACTGCTTTAATCAACTGATTTAAATCCTCCACATGATAGCTCTCTTCTCCTCCGCCCCAAGATGCAAAATTGTCTGAACAAGTAATCCAAACAGACGAAGGTAATTTTGACTGTTTTTTTAAATCTTGCAAATGATTCACCCATTTTAAAATGATATTCGGCGTAACATAATAACTAGTGGCCCATTTGACCATTGCTTCATTCCCAACGGCAATTATTTTGACTACATCAGGATACAAATTGGTTAATCGAACGGCTTCTTTGATCTCGATTGCATTGCGTTCACTTTCTTCATTGTGAATAGGAGGCAAATTGGTCCACGCATTTTTACAATCAATCCAAGCGCCTAGCATGACGTACATTTCGAAATTACTGTCTTGTTTTTTCATTTCTACAATCGCCTGAAGCAAATTTTCGGCCTCTTTGAAATGTACATTGTAAGTACGAATGACTTTAATGTTCATTGCCGAAAGGATTTTCAAGTCATCTTTAATTTCGGCTAAAGAAGGTTCTTTGTCGCGAGAGTTAGTCCTATATCCGCCGTAGCAAATAGCTTGGTAATTGGGATTGCCTAGTATTTTTTCTGCCGTCATTTCGATACAATCATTGCTTTTAGTACTACATGATATTATTATAAGGAATAGTATGTAGTATACTTTGTTCATTATCTTAGATTTTCTTCGGTTACAAACACATTGATTTGTGCTATTTGATTGGTTCTAAAAAAAACCATACTACTTTTATCTTTAGTCAACTCCAATCCTTCTATGGTCTGACTTTCACTGTTAGTATATACCAACTGAATTTGATTGCTATTGCTGATTTTATAAATAATCGGAATCTGACAGTATGTAAATGCTAGCGCATTTTTTTCAATAGTTAGGGTCTTTTCAGAGCCATCAACCAATATGAAATTGGCTTTAGTTTCTTGAGATAAAAACTCCTCTTTTTTCAATAATGTAGGTTGAAACTTAATCTTGCCATTACATATTTTCACGCCTAATTCGGCAATACGTGTTAGGATATCTTCTTTTACTTGGCCTGTCATTCCGGGTTGTTGAGCACCTCTGTGCCATGGCGTATGCGAATACGGATCAGTTGGAAAAGCGCCATATACTTTGGCCGATTTATGAATACCAATACCTGCTCCTATTTCATTAAAATGATGCTGCAATGAAGATATAATATCAACATTTTGTTTATTTAAAACAGCTATTTCACACACTTCTTCAACGGCTAAATGCAGTTTAGAAACCATATGCCAATAAATCGAACCCAATCCTTCGTAACCATAAAATGTACCCGAACGACCTGTAAAAGCTTTGTGATTGAAGACTTCCTCAAATAATTGCAGTACCTTTTCTTTATCGGTTACAACCAAATCCTTGAATTCGGATTGAGCTTCGAGCTCATTTAAAGCAGTAAGCAAGTCATTCGCATTATTAAAATTGCCATTAAAATGATAATTACCAATAATGTCTTTGTTAATGATTAACGAACTATTTTTCTCGGCTAATTTTTTCAACAAAAGCGATTGCTCTACTTGTTTTTGCGAAAGTGTATTTTTTTCTAAAAATTTAGGTAAGGCTTTGTTGGGATACAAAAGATAACTATTTTGATCCTCGCGATACAATGCACTAGCTCGTAATGCGTTTAAATTATCAAGCGATTCTTGGGCAGATAAATACCCCGAACTCAAAACCGCCACTTGACCTTCAAGCATTTCAGGAAGATAAGAAACCGAAACGCTATTTTCATGAATTGAAATAAGATTATAAGCGTGGTATAAATTGTCGTTTCTTTTATTGGCTTCAATGGAGTGTTCGATAAAATCGAGACAGACTTGTGTAAAATTCTTCAAGCCTTGCATTGAATGTGTGCGCTTTTTGCCCCAAAAACCACTGTGGTAGACCTGAAAACGGTATTCAGAAGCCGCTTTACCTAAATTATCCATGATGATTTTGCGATCGGTGTCGGAAATTTTCGTTTGCAACAGCGTTGAAAACTGTATCAAACTTTCTCGAACTGCGTGGTAAAACTCGACCATTTCATTCGAAATTTTTATCGTTTCTTGGTCGGAACTATTGAGTAATTTTTGGAAGAATTTCAAAAATCTCCTCAAATAGTACAAAGTCACCATCGAAACACCATTACCCACTAATGCATTGTTGGCATCATTCCATTCGGGTCTTTGTGTGTTCATCCAAATACCTGCTTCAGGAATAAAGTTGGCCATTTTGGAAAGCACTGTCGCTAAAATCTTTTCAATTAAATTGACATGGTAAATTTCGTTGTTATTGTCGCGTAAAAGAGCGCCATCAGCCCCAATTTCATTTCGGCGATTTCGAATTTTAAGATCCCATTGATGATCAAACAAAATAGTATCTTTTGGGTTTTTTACGATTTCGTCATAAGGTTTAATGATATAAGGAACAGCCGCATATACAAAACAATCGTTATCAAAATACGTTTGCAATGAACCCGGTTGATACTGTTCTTTAAACTCTAAAAACTTGAGCAAATAAATGATTTGATGATCGCCCCAATACCCAATGTACGACCATGGATTATCAGGCTCAATAGTTTCCCAATCGAATCCGCTTTTGGTTACCCGATACGGATTGTAGCCATCGAAAGTTGACGCATTGAGGAATTTGTGAATCATTCCGTCAATAAAATCTGGGTATGACCAAGCCAATGCTTCCCAATTTTGAAAAATATCACGCCAATTCCCTTCGTAATCTAAAATTTTGGAACCGTCAATTTCACTGCGCGTATTAATGGAAAATTTGTTCCAAGGTCGACTCGGATCACCGTGACGACGACTGAACTTGAGAGGCAAATATTCGGTACTCAATCGCACAAAATCGGCATCCTCAATCGTAGTAATTTGATTTTTTAAATCAGTGTAACTAAAAACTGCTGACAAGTTCTTCAAAAAAGAGCTGTTTTTTTCAAAAACATTTTGGTTGGCTTTTTGAATATAAGCCACAAAATCTGACTTTTCAATTTGATAATTGCTGTCAAAGATTCCGCCCCGCATATTGTTAAACAAAACATTTGAAAAATGTCGAGCATCTTTGCGATGATCAGCTGTAAATTGCAATCCATCTGCCGAAGCGTTCAATGAAATTAAGTTTTTTGTACCTAATTCAATATCTTCCATCAAGCGTTTTTCTAGCGATTGATCATTACAAATGGCATCCGATAGTTGAATGATTTGCGATTGATCCTGATTAACATTTGCAATAATCTTCCATGATTTAGAAACGTTTTTCACTAAAAACAAATCAGATGAAACGAAATAGGATCCTTTTTCTCCTTTTATGTCTGTTTCAGTGCTAATTGCAATTTTTTTTCTGAAATTGGCTAATTGCAATGACGAAAGCAAATAAGTGGGTTGTTCCAAACCTAAAGACCAAACTATATTGGCTTTTAACGCTTCGCTGGGTTCCGCTTTGTCAACAATAATTGCGCTTAAAGCAAAAATTCCCAATCCACTTTTGGAGATGAGTTCATTACGTTTGTAGGCATCCACCAAATTACTTGTTGTGGCTTGTAAATCACCACTTACGCCATAAGGCATTAAGTTTTGAATTCCATCCAGAAAAGTAATGTTGTAATCGTTATCAGAAAAGTTAGTAATTTCAGACTTTTTTACAAATCCAAACAAATTACTATTGTTCCATTCGTAACGGAAAGACAATTCAAAATCATGATTAATTTCTTCAAAAATGATTTTATTTCCATAAATGCTTTTATACAAATTACGTGACAAATGATAGTGTTCATTGAAGCGCTCTGAAAAAGGTTCCCACAAATGGATTTGGTCGTTGAATTTTATATGAAAAATGGACTTGCTACCAGTAATATCGGCAAACTCGGTTATTTTATCATCGGTATAATATGGGAAAAGAGCAAAATCGGCATTTTTTCTTCCCGCTGTGAGTCCACCATTACTTGAAATGAACATCCAATGATTGGAATCACTAACGATGCTCATAAAAAAAGGGCGCAAATCATCTACGTTGGAAATTTTATAAAAACTTTCATTTTCAATTGAAATTAAATCCATATCAACAGAAAGGTTTTTATTGTTATTTTCAATTAAAAAATTAGGCTTAGTACTTATCATGGTGCTTTAAGGAGGCTTTTATTTGCAATTAGGTAAACTAAATTATTGGTAAACTCTTACGTAATCTACTAGCATTTCTTGAGGAAAAACGGTTTCAGTATTGGGCGAACCAGGAAGATTGCCTCCAACTGCCATATTAAGAATGATATAAAACGGCTGATTAAAAACCCATTCACCAGGAACATCTTCGGGAGTAATTTGATTATAGAGTACATCATCAACATAGTAATTGATGTAATTTTCACCCCATTCGATACCAAAAATATGAAAGCCAGTATCAAAACGATCGTTTGCTAATGTAAAATACTTTGAAATTGAATTTCCGCCAGAATAACCTGGGCCATGAACTGTTCCGAAAATTCTGGTTGGGTTATTGCCCAAGTATTCCATGATGTCAATTTCTCCACATTGTGGCCAAGCTACAGTGTCAGAATTTGCACCCAACATCCAAAATGCTGGCCAAATACCTTTGCCTCTTGGTAATTTGATTCGAGCTTCCACTCTACCGTATTGCGTTTCAAACTTACCTTTAGTAAAAATGCGAGCTGAAGTGTAGGATTCTCCCATATATTGCTCACTTTTTGCTGTAATTTTCAGCATTCCATCTTCTATTTTAATATTGTCAGGTCGATCGGTATAATACTGCAATTCATTATTTCCCCAACCATTTACACCCGTTCCAATATTGTAATTCCACAAATTTGAATTAGGAGCACCATTAACTTCAAATTCATCACTCATTACCAATTGTGTCTTAGTTACTACGGTTTGAGTTTCATCGGAATTACAACTTAAAGTTAATACACCAATAACTGATAGAATTACTATTTTACTATTTAATATTTTCATTTGGATAAAAATTAATTGTTATAGAAATAAATATTATCGACCAAAATATTCGATATTGTACCATTAGATACAAGCACAACTTGTGCAAGATTTGATCTTACACTATTTCCAGTAAAACTTGTAAATGGAAGGTCAAAACTTTTCCAAACACCGGTTTGCAATGCTGATGTTGGAATGGTGTAGGCTTTTGTAGTGTCATTTCCACCACCAAAAACTCCATCAGCACCAAAATCGACCACTTCAACTCGAATAAAATCGCCAGCATTTAATGGTTCATCAACTAATAGATCAATATGAAAATGAGTTCTTGCAGTTGCATTAACAGTTGGGGTTGCAAATTGAATGCCTACATAATTTAATTGAGTATATCGAATAATATTATCTCCATTTATGGTAATATCATTTTGACCTTGCGTTGTTGATCCGCCCCAATAGCCGTTGTAGTATTGAACAGGAACATTGGTATAAGCGTCGCTGAAAATTGAGGTTACATTGGCTGCTGGACGAGTTGGAACTGGTGCAAAATTAAAATTCCCTAACGAATTTATTATCAATGAACCCACCGCTTGTTGATTACCAAAAGTAGCTGTAATAACCGTTGATCCAGCAGTTAAAACCGTAACTTCACCCAATTCATTAACGGTAGCAACAGCAGGATTTGAAGAACTAAAATTAAAGAAATAAGGAGTTATTGTTAGCGACTGATTTAAACCATTTGGCATATTAAATGTGGCTGATAAACCATTTACTGTTGAAGTTACACCCACATATAGATTTTGTGTAACATTATTACCATTCATGATAGAAGTTTGCAAAGGAAGTATGGTTCCTAATTTTTCGAATTTTAATTCGTCAATCCATAAAATATAGCCTGCGCCATTAGTACCTTGCGTTCCAGCAGCATATCTAAACATTCCTCTTTCTTGCACTAATTTTGATGCATCAGGTATTGGAATTATATACTTTGTCCAAGCAGTTCCTACGCTCACATTGGTCATTGTAGTTATGTATTTGTTAGGGAAAAAATCTTCACCAAATCCAAATTCACTAATAGTAACACCTTGTGATGCTTTGGCATAAAAAGTTAGTGCATCGTATCCGGTTAAGTCACGTCCTGCTCCATCTACTCTAAAAATTGCACCTGCATAATTTCCTTCGGGGTCGTTGGCATTTGGAACATCAAAACGCATAGATGCAGATCCTTTATAGCTTACTTGATTGTCAACTGACCATGCATTAGGTTTAGAACCACTATATGGAAAGTAAAAATTAGTTCCCATTTCAACAGGTGTATCGGTAAAAATTTCTGCTGTTTTAGAAAAAGTAGCATCTCTGGCTTCGTCTGACAAATTTCTTTCGCAACTAATATTGACTAACAAAATCAACCCTAAAAGGAGCGAATTTTTTAAATAATTATTTCGTTTATTTTTCATTTTAATTTTTTTTTAAATTATTTTCCAATATTAATATGAATATATGTTCTTATCTCCCATTCAGTTCCATTACCATATCCTACTGAAGATGTTGGTGGCACTGCTGGAAATGTATTTGCAGGCACATAGTTGGGTAAGTATCTAGAGCCTGAATATTGATCTAACGAACGCCAGATACCCATAATCCCTATTCTAGTATCTGGTAGAATGAACCAATTTGGTTTTCCTAATGAAGTTGAGATATCCAACGAACTTTGTACAGGATAAGTTAAGTTAAAATCTTTGTGGTAATCAAAAGGTCCCCAATCATTTAGTTTAATTGAAGAAACTAATTTTACTTTTCTGTAAATCATTCTCAAATCGCCTCCCATTCTGTTAATTGTTCTTTCTGAATCGCCATTTGCTTGACCGTTTCCAAAGTAGATATTTGCAATCATTCCAAAATTAGGCGTCAACTTTGAAACTATTCTGGTATTCGATTCCCATAAATCTTGCGCTGGAGCTGATTTTGCAAATGCAAACGCTGTTCTGTTGGCTAAAAATCCTATAGCAGCATCCATTGTTGTAGGTAAATGACGAAATACAAAACCTGTATTGAAAGCGAATTTTGCATCTTCAACCATATCATTATTCCATTCGTACATCCATGTGGCTGGGGTTGGATCGTAAGTAATCAACATTTCACCTCCAATTGTTTTTCTATTTGATCTTACAACAAATGGATCATCTAAAATATTTCTCAATCGGCCTGGAGCATTAACACCATTTGGCATTGCTTCAACTAAAGGGTTTTGCCATAAAAAGTTGGGCGCAATCTGTAATTTCGAATTCACATTGTAAGTTAAACCAGCTAGTACATTCATTTGGTTACCACTTCCGCTGTCTTTTAATCTCCATCCAGTAAATGTTTGAACATTGTCAGCTCCACCGTTAGCAACAAGACCTTGAATAGCACCTTGCGTATAGATATTAAATCTTCCTTTAGAAAATGTGAATTTTGCTTTGGCTCCCCAATTATCTTTGTTGTTTATTTTATCAACTTTTACGGTAGTTCCATCCATCATTTGAAACTCTCTTCCATTTAAGGGTTGACCTCCCCAAATTCCTCCTGCTTCAATACCAAAAGCGCCTAAATTTGTTTTAAGATGAATCGTTGCTCTTTTAGTTTTGGGCATTGGAATTGCTATAGAGGTTAAAGCAGTTGCAGCATTTGAAAGGTCTTCATGATAAACCGCTGTTAGATCAACTTTTCCAATTTTTTTAGTGTATTTTACTAAATAAGCTGGATTTGCGCCCCACCATAATTGAGGTCCAAAAGCCGCTTTCAAACCATTTAAACTTCTTTTACCATCAATTTCAAAACCAAGTGTTTCACCATTATAAAGATCTAAATTTGGTCCATAATTTGCTTCAGAATACAAAGCGAAGAAATCCCCTTCGTAGCCCCAATGGTAATGACCTGTTCTGTAAAAACCTCTCAGTTCAAAATCTTTTGCATTCCATGAGTAGGAAGCATTATATACTTGAACTCTATTAAAATCATTAGCTGTTATAGTACCGTCGGGAGTTTCGATAGACTGTGTTCTGCCTCTGTTTTCATAAAAAATTTCGTTGATTGGATTTTCAGCAACATGACCTAAAATATTAACATTAACATTCGCTTTCATATTGGGAGAAGGATTACCTTCAACTCCTATGTAATACGATTGCATGTGATCAAAACCTTGTTTATTAGGATATTCATTAGTCTCAGGATTATCAGTTTCTGGAGTAGTAATAAGACTTCCACCTGTGTTAAAAGTTGTAAATTCTGCTCTTAAATTACTTAGTTTTATTATTTCAGAAGATTTACTTTCAAGTGCTGCTTTATCACCTCTTGCTCTTAAGGAAGCATCCATAATTTGTGCTTTGTCGAAAGAGGTGTTTAGAGTTGATGCCGTAGTTCCTTGCGTGTAAGGATTGAATTGGTGAATATCTTTCAAAATATAGTAAGCAGTTCGCGGATAAAGTTGGTAAAACCCTTTTTCATTAGTTGGTCCTTTGGCACACACACCAAACCATTCTTCATTCATATTATTTTCACCTTCTGTATAATCTCTGATGTAACCTCCATTTGACCATGATGCATTGGTGTCGTGAACCTCTAAATTTTTGGTTTGAGCATATTTCCACCATCCATCGCTAAACTGAAAAGTAAAACCGCCTAGGCAATTTCCAGTTTTTCCCATACCAGCAGCATTCTCATAAATTTCTTTCCAATTTCCTTTTAAATAATAGGCTTGTGCATTTTGATCTTCTTGATTGGTCAATACGTTGAATGCATCCGAACCAAACTCGGTAAACAATACTGGTTTTCCGTATTCTTTTTTAACTCGTTCAAACAAATCACCAAAAGAAACGCCTCGATACACATTGGTTCCTAAAATATCGACATCTTTACACTCTTTGGCAATAATATCAAGAAAAAGTAAATCACCGTTACAAATTGCTATTGGATGTGAATTATCAAGAGTTTTCATACTCAATACCGCTTCATTAAATAATTTATATAATGATTGGGCACGAACAGTAGATTTTCTGTCTTCCATAGGAATGTTTTCAGTTTCTGCACCATCCCAAAACAAACCGTAATTATTTTCATTTCCTAACAAGAACAACAATAATCCCTTAGTGTCTTTGTAATCTGAGGCCATTTGCGTAACTTCTTTCAACAACAAATCACGTGTTTTAGGATTGGAATATTCTGTATTAGGTGTCCAAACTCCATCAATGGTTAAACCGTAACGCCCGAAAGAGTGGTTTAACATGGTGTAAATCCCATAATTAGTATGAATGTACTCGATCCATTTCTTAGGCATACCCGAATATACTCTGATAGTATTGACACCCATATTTTTGAGCAAACCCATTTCTTCGTCGAGTGCTTGTTGAATGAATGCATCGGGTTGATTCCAAAGACTATAATTGTAATTAGTACCAATTGGAAAGTAATCCCAATTCATCCCATTGACTATGAAATCTTTTCCATTGACTTTAAGTTTGATTTGACCATTGTTGTTATCCACAACCACCTTGTCTGCTTGCGAATAAACTACGGAAGTGCAACACCAAAAAAGTAATAAAAGAATAGTTTTTTTCATTGAAATTGTATGATTAAATGATTAATAAATGATTTTATAGAAAAACTCTGAACCCATTATTTGATTTTTTAAAAATAGAAAGGAAAAATAGATTATTGCTAAAAATAGCCTCAACAAAAAACATACAATATGATTTTTTTGCAACTATTTTGTCAATACGATAATTTTAGCGACCCAAGAAGAAAAAAACAACAATAAAAGTCAATGATTAAAGTCTTTTAGAAATTAATTGTTGTAGTCTTGTATAGGTAAAAATTTGAAAAACTCAACCGTTTAGATGGAAAGAATATACTCAACAAGACCAGTTTCGTGCGGTAAATCCATTTTTTTACGCAAACGATATCGTTTTATTTCAACACTTCGAACAGAGATGTTTAGTAAAGGAGCTATCTCTTTTGAAGATAAATTCAACCTAAGATAAGCGCAGAGTCTAAGGTCATTAGGCGTTAGTGATGGATGTGCTAACTTTACCTTCTTTAAAAAATCTTTATCGGCAGTATCGAAAGCTTCTTTAAAAACATTCCAAGCATTATCGTCTGAAATATTTTTATTAATAGTCATGATGAGTGATTTTAAACTTCTGGAACCAGCTTCTTCAGAGGTTTTCTTTAAATCTTCCTTGATAAGTGATAGCAATTCGTCTTTCTTTATCAAACTCATTGTTGATAAGGCTAACTCTCTACTTTTTTCGTTGACATCCATTGATAATTGTTCGTTACGTAATTTCATCAACTGTTGTTCATTTTCAAGTTCTTTTATCTCTAACAATAGATTATTTTCTTCAATCAATTTTTGTTTTTGTTTCGCATAATATTCGCCATATGCTTTATTGATATAATAAGCCAAAACACATACCAACAAAAAGTAAAAAAGCAGCGCTAGATTGGTTAAATAAAATGGTTTTTTTATTGTAAAAGCATAAGTTGCGATGTTTTCTGGCTGAGAGTTAGCTACCTTAGCGCGCACTTTAAATTCATAATCACCAGGAGATAAGTTTTTAAAATTGACGGTTGATTTTGAACTCCATTCGCTCCATTGGTCATCAAATCCTTCCAAAACATACTGATACTCAGCATTAATATATTTATTGTATTCTGGCACAGTATAGCTAAAGGTCACATTATTTTCATCATAAGTAAATTTTCCTGGCTCATTGATTGAAAAACTCTTTAATTTTTGATTGTGCTTGTTATTGCTAATATTGGTAATAGCAACACTATGATTTTGAAAGCCTAAATCATTGATGTTAATCGTATAATATCCATCAGTTGTTCCTATTAAATAGACCGCATTTGACAATTGAGTAATATTTTCGTAACCAGACATTGAACTAGTTAGTGAAGATGGTATTGAAATTACATTGCGCTTCAAATCGTCGCTTAACTTATTCAAAGTAAAATAGTTAATATAACTTTTTGAAAAGAGCCACAATTTATTCGAATCATCGAGAATCAATTTACCTGAAGTATATTCTTGATTATCAAAAACAGCACTTAGTAGTTGATCTTTTGCAAACTGCTTAGTTGTAGGGTTAAGCTTAAAAATTCCATCTTTAGAAGCATAAAAAATTGAATTATTGTATTTAGTTATACTGGCGTTTTTACCTTTTTTAGGATTAGTATAGGCAAACAATTTGGAGCCTTTTTTAAAGTTTGAATCCAATTGAAAGCGAAAAACTCCTTTGTACTCGTGACTGACATAAATTTCATTATTGGATGTTATTTCAAAATATTTTGATGAATAATTAAAACCATCAATTTTATTTCGAAATTTCCATTCATTGTTTACTTTTTCAATTACCGAAATACCATAGTAATTTCCTTGAAGTAGTAAATTTTTAGCATTGGGTATTTTTTCAAATTTCCAAGTTCCTGAGCGAGAATAAATTAGTTTCGCAGTTTCACCATCAATTACATAAGTTCCCGAATCATGACCGCAAAAAAGTGTGTTTTCATATACAAATAATGACCAAACTTGACCTTTAGTACCGTTAATGAATTTAAAATTTCCTGCGCTTTGGTATTCTTTACAAAATAAACCTTGATTGGTTCCAATATACAATTTGTTGTTATGAAGAACAGAGGCATAAACTGTTCCCAACATGCCAGTATCGTCGGAAAAACTTTTTATGGGCGATTGTAAATTGATGCAATTGATACCGTTATCTAAGCCAATCCACAAATTTTTATCAAAATCTTCATTTAATGACAAGACGGTATTATTGCTTAACCCTTTACTTTGAGTGATATGATACTTTACTTTCCCTTCTTTTGTTAGGATAAAAACACCATTGGATATTGTGCCAATTGCAAAACTACCATCAGAAAGTAGTTGGCTGCTGTAGATACTACTGGCGGCAATTTCAGAATCGGCTTCAGTGCTTAGTTTAGACAAACTTTTATTTATCAATTTATAAAAACCATTAAATTGAGTGTGAATTAATAGTCCATCATCATCGGAGAAAATATTGACAATTTTATTGTTCTTCAAAACAGAATTACTCAACACTGGCTTATTTCGACCGTTCTCTATTTCAAATAAACCGTAGTTAACGGTTTGATAATAAATCGAGTTGACTGTTTTAAACGACTTTAGGATATTACTTTCTGGTATTACAATCTTAAAGTTATTGGTTTTTGTATCGTAAATATAAATTCGATTAAGTGATTGAAAAATGACCCATTGCTCATAATTAATAATGTTCCAAAATTGTTCATCAACTAAAATTTTATCTTTTATTTTTTGACTTAAAGAAGTATACTTTAAGCCACCATCACTTTGCCGAACCCAAAATCCAAACTCCATATAACAACCAGTAAATATCTTATTTCCGATAACTTTTACTGACCGAATAATTGTTTCATTTGGAGACTTGTATAGGTTCCAACTCGAACCATTAAACTCCAGTAAACCATCATTATTAGCAAAATAAACGTAATGATTTTTATCTTGAGCAATCATCCAATTTTGATTACCGGCATTGTAACTATCTGATTTGTATTTTACAATTGGTGGCAAATCTTGACCAAAGCATTCTAGATTAAAAACAAGTCCCAAAAAATAGGCTAATACTAATCCGATTTTTCTCATTTATTGTAACTTTTTAAAGTTTGCTAAATATAACTAAAACCTTTGGAATATTGTATTTAATAAACAATACGTTTTAAACATCAACATTTGTATCAAAAAAACACTGTTATAAAAAAAAGACTGCCTTTTCAGACAGCCTTTTTACATGATAAACAAATCAAATTATTCTTTAATAAATTGCATGGTAGCTACTTTACCATTAGTAATTGCTTTTACTATGTACACACCCAATTGAAGACTGGCAACATCAATAGAGGCAATTTCTTTATTAGGCGATACTGAAAGTATTTCTTGCCCTAACATATTATAAACTGATACTTTTTCAATAGTTTCTACTGCTTCTAAAGTGATGTTACTTGAAGCAGGATTTGGATATAACTTAACTTTTGTAGCTTCAAAACTTGAAACACCCAATAATGTATTTTTGTGAACATAAATATTGTCATACCAAACATTACTAACATTAGCTGTAGTTATTCCTATTTGAGCAACATCATTACGTTCCAAACTTCCTGCTACAACACCACCAATAGCTGTTATTGGCACATCAACAGAAACCCATTGATTAGCTACTAATTGAGGAGTAGTTCCACCATTGATATTAACTTCTAATGCTGAAGTCTCGGCATTGGTTCCATTGAAATTAACCAACTTCACATTGAAAACATCACCAATCAAATCGGCATCTGTAATATAAAAATCAAAGTGAAAATAGGTGAAATCCGTTAAATTTTGTCTGTTTGTTGTAAAATCAATACCATGACAAACAACACCACTATTTTTTCTTAGAGTATTATCTCCAGCAATTTGGACTTGCGTTGTGGCTGCCCCACCGCACCACCCGGCGTCAAAATTATTCATAGCTATGTTGGTATATGCATCGCTGTAGAAAGAAACAACATCAGCAGCAGGACGAGCTGGAGGTGTTGGAGCTGCAACTGTTGGTGCAGTAATACAAGCCGGACAATTGGTTCCACCACAATCAATACCAGTTTCGTCTCCATTCTGTATACCATCAAAACAAGTTGGCACACCGTCTTTCACTAAAATAAAACGCCACCATCCACCAGCGTTGATTTCAATATCCAAAGTCATTAATGAAGCAGAAATTGAAGTAACTATATAAGTAATCGATGCAGGTGCGTTAGATGGTGATGATAATTCTCCACCATTATAAACTTTAGCTAAACCTAAATGAGCTCCAACACCATTTAATGTTAAAGTATTGTTGGTTGAGTTGTAAACATATGTAGCTGGATTTGAACCATTGTGAGGAGCTACAGGTGTAGCACACGAATCTGGTGAGCCTTGCCATCCTTCAATCCAGGTTTGTGAACCTTGAACATTGGAGAACGTACCATCAGCATTAAAAACAAATTGATCATCAAAAAAACAAGCTCTCGTTGTTACATCACTTAAAGAGTTAGCATACCATGATGTATTACCTTGACCAGGCCCTACGCCAAAAGCACCAGCTTGTGGGCTCATTTTCCAAGTTCCTTCAATTGGAGAGGTAGCCAATTGCTTTTGTAAATTAAAACGCCACCATCCTCCATTATTGATTGCTATATCAAGCGTCATGGAAGTTGCTGTTAATGCAGTTACTGTATAACTAATTGAACTTGGTGCATTAGACGGCGACGTCAATTCACCACCATTATACACTTTGGGTAATCCGATGTGCGCACCAATTCCATTAAGAGTCAACACATTGCCCACATAAGTGTAAGTTGCTGGATTGGATCCATTGTGAGGTGCAACAGGAGCTCCACATCCGTCTGGTGAGCCTTGCCATCCTTCTAACCAAGTTTGAGCACCTTGAACATTGTCAAAAGTACCATCGGCATTGAATACAAACTCATCGTCAAAAAAACAAGCTCTTGCAGTTACATCTGCTAATGAATTTGAATACCATGATGTATCTCCTTGACCAGGACCAACACCAAATGCACCAGCTTGTGGAACCATTTTCCAAGTTCCTTCAAGAGTTTGAGCATTTCCTACATAAAGTAACAATAGAAACGCGAAAAGAGTAATTTTTTTCATAATTATACACATTTTGTTGATTATTCAAATGTATAGCAAGAGTGGTGAAATCGATTTTTTGTTTAACTATATAAAAACTATACACTTTTTTATTTAACTAAATCGTTTGAAATTGGGGCATTAATTGCAATATCAAGGGTTTACGACTAATCTATTTGGGTCTGTTTTTAAACAAAATGTTGTGGTAATGTTAAGGTAATTATCAAAATTTTATTAAACTGAAACGGATTTATCTTTAGAAAAATGCAATAAAAAAGACTATAATTTAGTATTTCGTATTTCATTTAGTTCTTTTTATCAGAAATACAATTGGCATTTTCTTATAATTTAAAAAAAACCTTTCAAGTTGTATACACTATCAGAGTTGAGAAATGATTATATTTGCGAAAATTTGCTTTTTGCTATGATTACTAAAGATATTGCTAGCCTCGAGCCTAAGAAAAATATTCTCATCAAAGGAGCTCAAATTCACAATTTAAAAAACCTTGATGTTGCGATTCCTAGAAATCAATTAGTAGTTATTACCGGATTATCAGGTTCAGGAAAATCATCTTTAGCTTTTGATACTTTATATGCCGAAGGACAACGTCGTTATGTAGAAAGTTTATCGAGCTATGCTCGCCAATTTTTGGGACGTTTGGATAAACCTAAAGTAGATTACATTAAGGGAATTGCTCCAGCAATAGCTATTGAACAGAAAGTAAACACAACCAACGCCCGCTCTACTGTTGGAACTTCAACTGAAATATACGATTACCTTAAATTGCTTTTTGCCCGAATCGGAAAAACGTATTCACCAATTTCAGGAAAAGAGGTAAAAAAAGACACTGTCAGCGATGTAATTGCCGATGTAAAACAATTTGAATTGGATAGTAAATGGTTGCTCCTTGCACCCATTCATTTGGAAGAAGGCCGACAATTGGAAGACAAACTCAAGGTATTACTCCAACAAGGTTTTGCTCGTATTTTAGTGAATAATGAAATGGTGCGCTTGGATGCTATTGAACAACATTCACTAAATAATAAAGACATTCTTCTTATCATCGATCGTATTGTGGTAAAAGAAGAAGAAGAATTCTATAATCGATTGGCTGATGCCATACAAACGGCTTTTTTTGAAGGAAAAGGCGAATGCTATCTTCAAGAATTAGACACTAATAAACGTAGAAGTTACAACACCAATTTTACGCTCGACGGAATCAATTTCCTAGAACCAAATATTCATTTATTTAGTTTCAACAATCCATATGGCGCTTGCCCAACTTGTGAAGGTTACGGTAATATTATTGGGATTGACGAAGAATTAGTAATTCCCAATTCAGCGCTTTCTGTTTATGAAAATGCCATTTATCCTTGGCGAGGCGAAAGCATGAGTTGGTATAACGATCAATTGGTAAATAATGCCTACAAATTTGATTTCCCGATTCACAAACCTTTTTTTGAACTGAATGATGAACAAAAAGATTTGGTTTGGAAAGGCAATCAATATTTTACAGGTTTAAATGATTTTTTTAAAGAATTAGAAGAAAAAAACTATAAAATTCAAAACCGAGTAATGTTGTCGCGTTACCGTGGTAAAACCAAATGTACTACATGCAAAGGCAAGCGACTTCGACAAGAAACTAATAATATCAAAGTAGGTGGCAAAACAATTTCTGAAATCGTCGATTTACCTATAAAAAATTTAATAGCTTTTTTTGCCGATTTACAACTTTCAGAATACGACTTAAAAGTAGCTAAACGATTGCTTATCGAAATCAACAATAGATTGGCTTTTTTAAGCGATGTTGGTTTAGATTATTTGACCTTAAACCGTAATTCGGCTTCATTATCAGGTGGTGAATCGCAACGTATTAATCTGGCAACCTCATTAGGAAGTAGTTTGGTAGGCTCGATGTACATTTTAGACGAACCGAGTATTGGTTTGCATCCGAAAGACACCGAACGCTTGATAAAAGTGTTAAAAGAACTGCGCGATTTGGGTAATACCGTTATAGTTGTTGAACACGACGAAGATATCATGAAAGCCGCTGATAGGATCATCGATATTGGTCCAGAAGCGGGAACATTTGGCGGAAAACTAGTCGCTCAAGGCACTTTTGATGAAATATTGAAAAGTGACTCTTTGACGGCGAAATATTTGAACGGCGAAATAGAAATTGCAGTGCCCAAAACCCGACGAACTTCTAAAAATAATATTGAAGTTAAAGGTGCTCGTGAAAACAATTTGAAAAATATCAACGTCACATTTCCATTGGAATGTTTAACCGTAATTACTGGAGTTTCAGGTAGCGGAAAAAGTACGTTGGTCAAAAAAATACTATTCCCTGCTTTACAAAAGAAAATTGAAGGAATTGGCGAAAAAGCAGGTCAGTTTTCAGAATTAGCAGGAAGTTATTCGCACATCAAAAATGTAGAATACGTAGACCAAAATCCAATTGGAAGAAGTTCACGCTCCAATCCAGTAACCTACATCAAAGCGTATGATGATATTCGCGATTTATTTGCCAAAGAAAAATTATCTAAAATACGCGGTTACCAACCCAAACATTTTTCATTTAATGTAGATGGCGGACGCTGCGAAACCTGCAAAGGCGACGGTTCTATTAATGTAGAAATGGTATTCATGGCCGACGTTGAATTGCCTTGCGAAACTTGTGGTGGCAAACGCTTCAAAAAAGAAATACTCGAAGTGCGTTTTGAAGAAAAAAATATAGATGATATTTTGACTATGACCATAGATGACGCCGTAGAATTCTTTAAACAACACAAACAAACCAAAATCACTCAAAAATTACAACCTTTGCAAGACGTTGGTTTGGGTTATGTGCAATTGGGTCAATCGTCATCAACACTATCTGGAGGAGAAGCACAACGTATTAAATTGGCTTCCTTTTTAGTTAAAGGAACCACCAAAGACAAAGCCTTGTTTGTATTTGACGAACCCACAACGGGTTTGCATTTTCATGATATTAAAAAACTGTTAGCTTCATTTGATGCCTTGCTCGAAAAAGGCCATTCGATCATTGTGATTGAGCACAATTTGGATTTAATTAAATGTGCTGACTATATTATTGATTTGGGTCCAGAAGGTGGCGAAAATGGCGGAAAATTGCTAGCCGTTGGAACACCTGAGGAAATTGTCAAAAACAAAAACTCGGTGACGGCGAAATACTTGAAAGAAAAGCTATAATTTAGTTCATTACGTTCCTTCTCTAGCCCCGATAGCAATGGAAATCCCGTCTTTTGGTACGGGATTGGAGTGGATAGCGGGAACATGGATTACAAGAAAGCCTCTCGTCCTTAAGACGAGATCGCTTCTAAATTATTCAATCACTATTTTTTTTGTAATAGACTGTGATTTGGTTTCCAAAATGGCCATATAAATGCCTTTTGGTAATTGGCTTACGTTGATTTGCTCAAGTAAATTAGTACTCTCAAATTGCTGACTCAAAACTGTTTTTCCTTGAATATCAACTATTGAAACCTTATAACTCGAATCGGTAATGGTTCCTTTATTGATGTACAAAACATCTTTGGCTGGATTAGGGAAGAAACTTACTTGCGCTTCTTGTTGGTAAATACTAGTGTTCAAAGTACTCGGATTGGCTGTTGCATAATGCATTGTAGCCGCAATAGCTGCCTTAGCGATTTTGTAATTGTACACTGGATCCATGTTGACTAATAGGTCAGTTGTAGTATGTCGATGTGGCGTTTCGTTAGTCTCAAAAAAACCAGTAATCACTTCATTATTGGCTTCAAAAGGCATATAGTCCGAAGCATAAGCATACGATAAAAACGTATTCAAATCAGTATACAACTCAGTGCAAGTAATTAATTCTTGTGTTCTTAAATTAGAAGCTGCATTGTTCGAAGTTGGGCTTCCCGTATCTCTCTCACAAGTCACGGTATCATTGGTCATTGAAGCATCACCACCAATTTCGTCCATGTTAAATACTACTCGAATATCCATTTTAGGGTTGGTCGCGTTGACTACATTATCTACAAAATGTTCACTACCACGCAAACCGTCTTCTTCTCCACTAAAATTGATAAACTTTATTGAATATTCAGTTGGAATTGTTCGCAACAAACGAGCCACTTCCAAAACGGCAACTGTTCCACTACCATTGTCATTAGTTCCCGTTCCCATAATTGAATCGTAATGCCCACAAACAATTACATAAGTGTTGGGATACAAAGTTCCTACTTTAGTAACTACTAAATTTTTACAAACAGCAGGCGAACCTGAATACGTATACGAATCTTCCACCATTTGAGAAGCCGTGTAGCCATAACTCAAGTATTCGGCTTTGAGCCAATTCAGTGTGTTTTGTAAAGCAGTTGTTCCACGGCGTTTTACCCCAAGCGCCTCAAATTCAGTCAAATTGGAAGTAATATTCGTTTGCGAACACTGATTTACAACATCTTGATAAGCCTGTATATACGTTTGTCCATAACTAGCTACTGAAGATAAGGTAGCAATGACAACAAAAAGAGTAATTTTTACGAATTTCATAACAAAAGTAGTTCTGTGATTTGGATATCGGCAACAAAAATAATAAAATTTTGCAAACTACAAACTTAATTTCTGCTTCATTAATTCGTTAATAAATTATTATTTTAACTTGTATTTCAAGCAGTTAGAAATCATTAACAAATCGTTGACAACTTATTATGCCTGCTTTGGCACACAACTTGAAATGTACCTAACATCAGATAGTTTTTCTGGTCGAAAAAGCTGAAAATCGAAAGAGTAAGCACAACTCCGAATCGTCGGATAAAACGAAAAGATTATGAAAAAAATTACCCTTTTAGTAGCAAGTGTTTTACTGGTAGTAAACGTTGCGAATGCACAAAGAAATGACAGATGCAGCTTTGATGAGCCAATCTCGTTCACAGAAAGAGGAATTGAATTCTTTGTTTTTCCAAATGGCGACTTTGACTTTAACACTCGTCCAAATGATAGTCACGGTGAGTTTTATTTTAGAGGAGCTGGAAAAAAAGGAGCTGATGTTCAAAATAGAGGCGCAGTAGCAAGAGGCCCAATAAATTATGGTGTATTGATTGAGCACGATAGCTTTGGTAGAGTACGTAGAGTAGGAAATACGTTCATCAACTACGATTACAACGATAGAGTTACCCGAATTGGTACAGTTTACATGAAATACAACCGTTTTGCGCTGTGTCAAGTAGGTGGTTTGCGAATCATATACGACCGAAGAGGCGATATTGTAGACTTAGTAGGAAGCGTAAAAGGCAACCGAAACCATGGTTTTACCACTACAACTTACTACGGCCCAGTACACACAGCAACCGTTGATTACAGCTATACGTACAACAACAATGACGATTACTACTATTACAAAGCCGACGGAACACGCGCTAAAATAGAAGACAAAAAAGAATAAAGATTGATTGGTTAGTTAGGTTTGTTTGTTTGATGAATCCTGCAGAATCTGGGAAGAGGACGCAGGATTTTTCTTTTGTAGCCAATCCAGCTCTACGTTGCAAGTCCTCAGTCTACCCTGTGTTTTTGTACGTCTGCTGCAGTCCCGATAGCTATCGGGATTGGTCGCTGCCATCAGCCAACAAAAACTACAGTATAGCCTTGCGGGCTTTCCACTACGATCTGGGCTAGCGTTTACGTATCTTTTGAAGTACAGTAGTAATGACCATATTAAAATCCTCCGAAATTTTCAATTTATAATTCACCCAAACATACAACGAAGTCACGATGGTCGATTTCAATGCTATATTGGTTATAGGATGAAAAGGAAACTCCCAATAGTAAAACGCAAAAAAGAAAGCCAAGAAAATCACAAATGAAACCAATGTTTTTTTGGTAAACGGAAACAATTTCATTCGTAATACAACAAAAAGTAGTTTGGCAGTAATGTACATCAACACCGAAATTAAAGTCGCCATTGCCGCGCCATTAATGCCGTATCTCGGAATCAAAAGCATGTTTAATGTTACCGCTACAAAAGCCAACAAAAGTCCCAAAAACAAAACCATTCGGTAGTATTTAGAATTGAAAATTATGGCGTTATTATTCCCCAAAATCAAATCAAAATACTTCGACAAACCAATGGTAAACACCACAAAAACGCCACCACGGTAATTTTCGGGCAACAACAAATACAACTGATTGATATTGACTAAAATTCCGAGAAAAACCAAACCACCTACAATTTGTAAAGTAATCGAGGTTTTTTTGTACAACTCATTCAACTCCTCGTGCTTGCCTTCAGTCATTAATTTGGCTGTAATTGGATGTGTAATTTGGTGCATGGCTCTACTCGGCACCGAAATAACTGTAGCAATAAAAATCGCCACCGAATAATACGCCACGTTCTCAATTTTGATGTACTGGCCAATCATATTCTTGTCAATATCGAGCAACATGTTGGCTATACTTCCCGAAAGGATAATAAAAAATGAATATACAAAAATTTGCTTACTATTCTCAGGAATAATCGTCGAAAATTGTATAGGTCGCACTTTCATAGCGTATAAAAACATGACCACCGTAGTCAACAAATAAATTCCCATCAACGTATTGACAAAAGCCAACGGCGACATCCAACTAAAATACACTGCAAAAAGGAAAATGGTGATGAAAACGCGCAGCAATACTTCTTTGACAAAACTGCCAAAAACCGATTGTAGATGCACTCTTACCCAAGCGTAAAAAATCTCAAAATAACCCATACACAAACCAATGACTGGAATTTGCCATACGTAATCGTATATTATTGGGTTTTTTCGTGATAAAAATACGGCTATGGCATCATAAGCAAAATAACCAACCAATACCATAGGAATTAAAAGCAAAAAGGGCAATAACAGCACAAACATCAAAAACTGATTTTTCTCTTTTTCAGTTTGGTATTCGGAAAAAAACTTGACTAACGTATTTTGCACTCCAAAAGCCATCAGCGGCATTATTACATTGGCTGACGACAACAAATAACCTGTCAAACCATAGTAAGTTTCGCCCAAAAAGTGCGGATACATGTACAACGTATTGGCAGCACCAATCACAAAACCAATATAGGTAATGACCGTGTTTTTGATCGATTGGTTAATTACGATGCCCATTTTGAAGTTAGAAGTTAGAAGTTAGAAGTTTGGAAAGCTTTTCGGTCAAACTTTTTCTTGAATATTGCTGCAATCCAACTGGAAAAACATTTAATTTCTTTTCTAAATACAATTCAAAATAATGCAAAATGGTTTGCTTCAATTTGTCTTTTTCATCGTAAGTAAAGAAAACGCCTGTATTGGTTGATGCAATAATTTCGGCAAAATCAGAATCTTTGGGTCCAATAGCAACAATAGGTCGCTCGGAAACCATATATTCAAATAGTTTACCAGGAATGATACTTTTGGTTTCGGGCGAATTGATTTCAATTAACAACAAAACTTGTGATTTGCGTTGGTGTTCGAGTGCTTCTTTGTGCGAAACATACCCCAAATTAGAAACAAAATCATTCAAATTATACTGCGCAATTGAATCTAAAATTTCTTGACTCGTTTTACCAATCAATTTCAATTGAAAATGCGATTTAAAACCTTCTTTTTCATCCACCAACTCACGCAATACTTCCCACAGCAATTTTGGATTTCTATCGGACAAAAACGAACCAATATGCGCCAAAGTAAACTTTTCATCTAAAACTTGTTTGGCCACATTTTCTACATCATAACCATTGGTAATTACTTCAATTGGTTTTGATGTAATAGCTTCAAATTCAGTTTTGGTAGTTTTACTAGTTACAATAATAGTATCGGCTGAATTCAAAACTTCGTGTTCTAATTTTTTGTGCTCTTTTTCGGCATAGCGCGATAATTTTAGTGCTTTGTGATAACCAATTGTTGTCCACGGATCACGAAAATCAGCCAACCAAGTTAGGTTGAGTTCTTTTTTCAATTGCAAACCAATCAAATGCAAACTGTGTGGTGGACCCGAAGTGACAATCGTGTCAATTTGATGCTCACGAATGTATTTTTTTAAATAGCGAACCGATGGTTTAATCCACAAATAACGCGCATCGGGAATAAAAATATTACCTCTAATCCATAGCAAAAAGTGTTGCAACAATGTTTGCTTTTTAGCAGCAGGAATAATTCCGGAACTGATTTTTTGAGTCGAATTTTTAGAAAAAAAAGCCGCCAATTGGTACGGCTCAACAATTCTATTCTTAAGAACAATCGCTTGATTTGAAACCTCATTTAACAATCCTTTGTCGACTATAGGATAGGTTGGGTTTTCTGGAATATACACTATGGGTTGTATACCAAAATCGGGCAAATATTTGACAAACTTTAACCAACGTTGTACTCCTGGTCCGCCAGCTGGTGGCCAATAATACGTAATGATCAACAGTTTTTTAGGTTCCAAAGTGCTCTTATTTATTATTTTCTTTTCTTAAGAAATAAACTCCGCATCCAATCAAAACCAACATCAACAAAGAGCTTATTAATGCAATTGTACTTCCTGTTTTAACCACTTGAGGTTCAAATTTGAATTCGATTTTGTGATTTCCTGCTGGAATTTTCATAGCTCTTAATGTGTAATCAGCCTTGAAATAATCGACTTTTTTGGTATCGATATAAGCGTTCCAACCCTCTTTGTAGTAGATTTCAGAAAACACAGCAACACCTTCATTGGTATTTGAAGACTTGTAAATCAAATGATTGGGTTTGTATTGTGTCAATTTTATTTTGGCTAATGAATCCAATTGGATGGAATTGGTTTGTGCCAAACGAGTAAATTCTTTATTGACGATTGCCACATTTTTAGAATCAAACTTATTCAAAGCTTTCATTTCGGCATCAGCGTTGGCCACAAATTGAACTTGTTTAACAAACCAAGCATTGCCATTGGCATCCGGATTTTGAACTGGAAATTCTTGCCCTTTTTCATCCGTTTGCAAAATGTATTTTACATTAAGCATATTGAGCACTTCGATATTATTTTTGCTAATTTGATAATCAAAAAGCTCTTGCATTCGTTTCGGGCGTACTGCCGAATAACCTCCAATTGACTTATGAAAATAAGATGCTTTTCCCGTAAGGAAACCTTCTACATCCAAAACCCTATAAACGGTTGTATCTTGTAAAATCTGGCTATCTGACTGTGACATTTCAAAAGGCATGTCCACTTTTCTGGCGCTTACAAAACTGTCTTTGTTAACGTATTTTTTGTCTACAAAGAACAAATCAAAAACCATTAATAATCCAACTAAAATAACTGCTGTATTGGTTTGCAATTTGTTTTTTACATACATAAATAACAAGGCAAAAACCAGCGCAACGAAGAAACCTGAACGCAACAAATCAGCGGCATACAAACTTCTTCGGTCTTGTTTCAAAGCATCTAAAAAACTGAATCCAAATGATTTATCTTCGCCTTGACTGAACATTTGTAGCAATTGACTGTCCATTTGTCCCGCAAAATCAAAAGCATCTCTTGAAAGAAATAATATCACCAATAAACCAAAAACAGTCGCTGTTGCTTTCCATAAACTAGACCTTTGTTTTTCTCTATCAGTTGTAAAAAACGAATGCAATCCCATAAAAGCCATCACAGGTAGACACAATTCTAAGATAACTTGAATAGAAGAAACCGCTCTAAACTTGTCGTACATTGGCACATAATCAATAAAGAAATCGGTTACAGAAGGAAGGTTTTTTCCCCACGATAAAATTAAAGACAATAATGCTCCGGCTAAAAACGCGTATTTCAATTTGCGTTTGTCGTGGTACATTCCTAGAACAAACAAAAAGAAAATTACAATTCCGATATAAGCGGGTGCTTCTACAATTGGCTGTTGTCCCCAATAGGTCAATCCATAACTTTCTGTAAATTGTAAAGCCTCGTCGGGAGTTGCACCATATTGCAACATAAAATTGTACACACTCGAATCTTCATTAAGTGCTTCGCCATTACCTCCACCAAACAAACGTGGTGCAATAAGATTGAAACTTTCTGCTATACCGTAACTGTATTCGGTAATGTATTCACGGTCGAGTGCAGAATTTCCTGTTTTTTTAGTTCCTTCTGGGGTAAATGTCAACTCACTTTTACTTCGTGTACTAAAATCGGCGTATTCTTTGGTTGCCAATAAACTAGTAGCATTGGCTCCTACAGCCAAAATAATAGCACCAAGGAAAACCAGTTTTATACGAATTATTGCTTTAAAATCTTTCTCTTTAATAAGCTTATAAGCATAGTATATTCCAATAAAAAGCAGTAAAAACAAGAGGTAATACGTCATTTGAAAATGGTTGGCATTGATTTCTAATGCTGTTGCAATCATAGTTAACAAACCTCCTACAATGTATCGTTTTTTAAATACTAAAATCACACCCGAAACTACCAATGGCATATAAGCGATGGCATGCGCTTTGGCGTTGTGTCCGACGCCTAAAATGACGATTAAATACGTTGAAAGTCCGAATCCTAATGCGCCGAAAAAAGCCTTGAGCGGATCAATTTTTAAGACCAAAAGCAAGACGTAAAACCCTAAAAAGTACAAAAACAAATAATCGGCTGGGCGCGGTAAAAACCGTAAAGCATCGTCTAAATGGCCAATAAAATCATTTGGATATTTGGCACCGAGTTGATAGGTTGGCATTCCTCCAAAAGCCGAATTGGTCCAATACGGTTCTGCATTTTCTTTGGCTCTAAAATCGTTTTGTTCTTTGGCCATTGCGGTGTATTGAACAATATCCGATTGCAAGATTTTTTTGCCCTGTAGCACAGGATAAAAGTAAAATAGCGAAACAATAATAAATCCGATAACGGCTATTAAATGAGGATAAAACTTTTGAATTTGCTTCATTGTTATGGTTTTTGATAAAAAAGAGACTATTCTATCTCTTCGTAGTCAATGTATTCTCCGACTTTTTTGGTTTCGCGAGGCTTGTCACTTTTTGGAGTTGCATTCGGATTAAAATCGGCTGAATTTGTTTGATTTTGGTATTGTTGTTTGAATTGTTCTTCTGCTTTTTCGACTGCTTTTTTAACCAAAATAGGAAAAAACAATCGCGCTAAAAACTTGAAAATGTAATAAAACGCTAGTATCCACAAAAGCGTTCTAACAAATCCGGGAATCGATGCTTCTTGCATTGTAAACTATTTTTGCCAAAAATACTAAATTCTAATATTTAAAATTCGTTTCGCTTCTTAAATAAATAATAAAAAATAGTACATTTGGAAAACCATTCTGTAAAAGTCAAATTCAATTGTATGAATTGTAAAAATTTCACCTCTTTTTTATTGATTTTAGTATCGATAAACAGTTTTTGCCAACACACTGATGTTATCAATTCTAATAGACCCAGCGAATCACAATCGGCTTTTGCTGTTGGTAAAAACGTGATTCAAGTTGAATCTGGTTTAAACTATATTAAAGATAAACACAGTTTGTTGGAATACGAATCAAAGGGAATATTTATTGATTTTACAGCGCGTTACGGATTTATTTTTGAGCAAATGGAAGCCATTGCCGAAATTAGTTATCAATCCGACAAATACCAATTGGAACAGAACGAACCCTACAAACGTTCAGGAATGCGTTCGATGAATATGGGATTGAAATATCTTTTTTATGATCCGTACAAAAATGTCAAAGAAGAAGTCAATTTATACAGTTGGAAAGCCAACCACAAATTCAAATGGAGCCAATTCAAACCTGCAATTTCAGCTTATGCCGGTGCCAACTTAAACTTCTCTAACCCGTTTTTACTGCGCGACGAAAAGCCCTCTTACATCAGTCCGAAAGTAATGTTAGTAACACAAAACGTATTTGGCAGAGGTTTAGTTTTAATTACCAATACGTTTATGGATAAAATCACCACCGAGTACAAACAATTTGGTTATATCATCACATTGACAAAAGGACTCAACGATAATTGGTCGGTATATTTTGAAAACAAAGGAATCAAAAGCACCTATTATTCCGATGGAATTTTCTCGGCTGGCGGCGCTTATTTGATGAACAAAAATTTGCAAGTTGATTTTACAATTAGCAAAAACTTCAAAGATACTCCATCGTTGTTTTATGGTGGCTTTGGACTTTCATGGCGCTCAGATATTAACTACAAAGAAGTAAAAATTCAAGTTGAAAAAGAGAAAAGCAAAATGGATAAAAAAGTAGAAAAAGAATCCAAAAAGAACAATAAGAAAAAAAGAGTTGACGAAATAAAAGTAGAAAAACCTTAACATGATTACGATTAGAGAGGCCGTTACTAAAGCGGAACTAAAAGAATATATTAAATTTCCTTTTTCATTATACAAAAACGAACCCAATTGGATTCCGCCGCTTATTGCCGATGAATTAGCTGGATTTGACAAAAACAACAATCCGGCCTTTTTAAGTGCTGAAGCCTATTTTTACTTGGCTTATCGCGATGACAAAATTGTAGGTCGAATAACCGCAATCATCAATTGGGACGAAGTAAAAGACCAACAAAAGAGTAAAGTTCGTTTTGGTTGGTGGGATGTGATTGACGATATTGAAGTGACCAAAGCATTGCTCGAAAAAGTATATGAATTAGGTCGAAAAAACAACTTAGAATACGTAGAAGGTCCGATGGGATTTTCAAATTTAGACAAAGTGGGCGTTTTAACAGAAGGCTATGAATTTATTGGCTCGATGATTACTTGGTACAATTATCCTTATTACAAAGAACATTTGGAGCAATTGGGTTTTGTTAAGGAAAAAGAGTTCATCGAAAGTGTATTTCCTTTTTCGAATGTACAACCCGATTTTTTCTTAAAAGCCAATGATTTAATCAAAAAACGGTACGAATTAACGGCGATGAATTTTACCCGAACCAAAGACATCATGCCGTATGTAGATGAAATGTTTGATTTGTTCAATACAGCTTACCAAGATCTTTCATCATTTGTAGCGGTAACGCCCATTCAGAAAGAATATTTTAAGAAAAAATACATTGGTTTTATCAACCCTGATTACATCAAATTTATTTTTGATAAAAACGGTAAAATGATTGCTTTTAGCATTGTGATGCCTAGTTTTTCGGAAGCCATTAAAAAAGCCAACGGTCGTTTATTTCCTTTTGGTTTTTACCATTTATTGAAAGCCAAAAAACAAAGTAAAAGCGTGTTATTTTACCTAATTGGAATTTTACCTGAGTACCAAAACAAAGGAATTACAGCCATGATTTTTAATGAATATTACACGGTTTTCAAAAAGAACAAGATTGAAACTTGTATTCGAACACCTGAATTAGAAGAAAACAACGCCATTCACAATATATGGAAACATTTCAACCCAACAGTTCACAAAAGAAGAAGAACCTATCGCCGAGATATTCCCTAACAAAAAATCCATTCGTAATTGAATGGATTTTTTGTTTTATAATGAGTGATGATTATTCTACATTTTCAACATTGGCTTCAGCAATTTGCTTGTAGGTTCCGTTGACTAATTTTTCACGAATCGCTTCAAAAGCGGTAAGTGTTTCATCAATATCAGCTATGGTATGCGAAGCCGTTGGAATCATACGCAATAAGATAATTCCTTTCGGGATTACCGGATACACCACAATTGACAAGAAAATTCCGTAGTTTTCTCTTAAATCATTAACCATTACCATCGCTTCTGGAATAGAACCTTCAAGGTATACTGGAGTGACACAAGTATTCGTGTCGCCAATATTAAATCCTCTTGATTTTAAACCGTTTTGTAAAGCATTAACGTTTTCCCATAATTTGTCTTTCAAACTTGGGTTGTCGCGCAATAATTGTAGTCTTTTTAACGACCCAACTGTTTGAATCATAGGCAAAGCCTTAGCAAACATTTGCGAACGTAAGTTGTATTTTAAGTAATCGATAATATCTTTATCCGCAGCAACAAAAGCACCAATGTTGGCCATTGATTTGGCAAAAGTGGAGAAATACACGTCAATTCCGTCTTGACAACCTTGCTCCTCACCTGCTCCAGCACCTGTTTTTCCTAAGGTTCCAAAGCCGTGCGCATCATCTACTAACAAACGGAAATTGTATTTCTTTTTCATTTCTACAATTTCTTTCAACTTACCTTGTTGACCTCGCATTCCAAAAACGCCTTCTGTAATGAAAAGAATTCCACCGCCAGTTTCTTCGGCTAATTTGGTAGCGCGTTGCAAGTTTTTCTCCATACTTTCCACATCATTGTGGCGGTACGTAAAACGTTTACCCATGTGCAAACGAACACCATCAATAATACAAGCGTGGGCATCAACATCGTATACAATTACGTCATTTTTAGTTACCAAAGCATCAATTATTGACACCATTCCTTGGTAACCAAAATTCAATAAATAAGCGGATTCTTTCATTACAAAAGCCGCCAATTCATTTTCTAATTGTTCGTGAAAATTAGTATGACCACTCATCATACGTGCTCCCATTGGGTAAGCAGCGCCATATTGCTTTGCCGCATCAATATCGGCTTGACGCACTTCAGGATGGTTGGCCAGTCCTAAATAATCGTTCAAACTCCAATTTAAAATATTCTTTCCGTGGAATTGCATTCTTGGACCTAATTCGCCTTCCAATTTTGGAAAAACATAATATCCTTCTGCTTGCGAAGCCCATTTTCCTAATGGACCTTTGTTGTTTTGTATTCTCTCAAATAAATCTTTTACCATGATAAACTAAGTTGTTGAAAAACGATGCAAAAGTAGTAATAAATTTCTGGATTTTGAGAAATATTTTCACTTAATAAAACATCTCAGATTCGTTTGAAATTAGTGTATTCAATTTTATTTATTTAAATAAAAGTTGTTTTAATTGAGAAACATTCCGTTCGTTTTTCAGCAAAAAACAAGCCCAATAATAAAAAGTAAATTTAGTATGGTTTTGTTGAGATTTTTCTTAAAAAAACATTATTTTATTACATTACGTCGGATGATTTAACACCTAATTAACTGAATTTCAATAAAAATTATAACTTCGTTAGTTAGTTCAATTAAACCCAATCCATATAATTATGAGAAAAAAAATACTCCTACTATTTTGCTTTTTAGTTTTAGCAATTAGTTATGGTCAAAGTCCAATTTGGCAAAAAACAACTGAAAGTGAAACTCGAAATTTAGCAAAGATGGAGCGTTCTTCAGTTCCAAGCAGATTCGAATTGTTTTCCTTGAATTTATCCGCTTTAAAATCGCAATTGAATACTGCTCCTTTGGATTCTAGTAACATTAATTCAACTTTGGTTTTATCTTTTCCCAATCCGAATGGAGAATTAAATGAATACCGTATTTATGAAGCTCCAGTAATGGAAGAAGGATTGGCTTTGAAGTTTCCTGGTATAAAATCGTATTCAGGTAAAAACTTACGCAATCCAGCTGAAACCATTCGCTTTAGTGTAACTCTATTCGGTTTGCATGTTATGTCGTTTTCGGGAGAAAGTGGAACTTATTTTATCGATACTTACACTAAAGATTTGAACAATTACATTGTTTACAAAAAAAAGGATGTAATTTCAACAACCTCATTACAATGTCATGTAAGCGATGATCCTTCTGAAACTATTGAAAAAATTCAAAATTCTAATCTATACAGAGCCAGCGATAGTTTTTTTAGAACATATCGATTAGCAATGGCTTGTACCATTGAATATGCCGCTTTTCACGTTGCGGCTGCAGGTTTAGGTGGCGGTACACTTGCCCAAAAAAAAGCAGCTGTTTTATCAGCTATGGTGGTTACTATGACCCGAGTAAATGGTGTTTTTGAAAAAGATATGGCATTACGCATGAACTTAGTAGCCAACAATGATTTAGTCATTTTTATTGACAGTGATACATTTGACAATACTAATTCAAGTACCTTAATCAACCAAAGTCAGTCCGTAATTGACGCCAATATTGGAGCAGCAAACTACGATATTGGACATACAGTAAGTACAGGCGGTGGTGGATTAGCACAACTATTTTCACCATGTACCGCTAACAAAGCGCGTGGAATTACTGGGCAAGGTTCGCCAGTTGGAGATCCTTTTGATATCGATTATGTAGCGCACGAAATGGGCCATCAATGGGGAGCCAACCATACACAAAACAATGCTTGTAACAGAAATGCTGCCACAGCTGTTGAACCTGGAAGTGCTTCAACTATTATGGGATATGCTGGAATTTGTGCGCCTAATGTTCAAAGCAACTCAGATGCCTACTTTCATACAGTGAGCATAACAGAAATGATTGCTTTTGTTAGCGGTGGAACGGGAGGAACTTGTGCTGTTGCAGTGGCTAATGGGAATAGTGCTCCAATTGTAAATGCTGGTATTGACTATACAATACCTCGAGGAACCGCTTTTATCTTAAAAGGAACAGGTTCTGATGCTAATGGAGACACGTTAACTTATTGTTGGGAACAAACCAACAATCAAACGAGTACTCAACCTCCTACTCAAACTGCTACAACTGGGCCTAATTTCCGTTCATTAAACCCGACTACTTCACCTGATCGCTACATGCCACCTCTAGCAAGTGTGGTTGCAGGAAACTTAGCTCCAACATGGGAAGTGGTTCCTACGGTAGCACGAACTATGAATTTTGCTTTAACTGCTAGAGATAACAGAACTCCAAATGGCGGGCAAACCGCTAGAGATAACATGGTTTTAACAGTAGCAAGTGTTGGACCATTTTTAGTTACAAGTCCGAATACAGCAGTTTCTTACGCAGGTAATACAACACAAACCTTCACTTGGGATGTCGCAGGAACAACTGCGAATGGGATTAATTGTGCCAATGTAGATATTTATTTATCAACAAATGGCGGTGTTTCGTTCCCAATTCTTTTACAATTAGGCACACCTAATGATGGAACTCAAGCAATTAACATACCTAATTTACCAGGAACTACTAATAGAATAATGATCATTGGTTCTAATCACATTTTCTACGATGTTTCCAATGTTAACTTCACTATTACGGCTGGAACACCTGAAACCACTCCACCAACTGCTCCAACTTTAACAGCATCGGGAACAACTCAAACTACAACAGTACTCTCATGGAGTGGCGCAACTGATAATATTGCTGTTACAGGATACAATATTTACCAAGGAGCAACTTTAATTGGAACATCCGTTTCATCACCTTACACAGTTACTGGTCTTACACCTGGAACAACTTACACTTTTACTGTAAGAGCAAAAGATGCCGATGGCAATTTATCGGTACCAAGTAATGCTGTAAATGTGACCACAGAAGCACCAGACACAACAGCTCCTTCACCGCCAACATTAACTGCTTCTGGAACCACATCCACTTCAACTATACTATCTTGGTCTGGTGCGACAGATAATATTGGTGTTACTGGCTATAATGTTTACCAAGGAGCTACATTGATTGGTTCAACAACTACAGCTACAACCTATACTGTAACAGGATTGACACCATCAACAACCTATTCCTTTAAGGTTAGAGCAAAAGATGCCGCTAATAATTTGTCTAGTGATAGTAATATAGTTACCATTACGACAAATGCGCCTGATGTTATAGCACCTACAGCGCCTGTATTAACATTTACAGCAAAAACGGCTAATACTGTTTCTCTATCGTGGTCTGGTTCAACTGATAATGTAGGCGTTACTGGCTACGATGTGTATCAAGGTGCGACTTTAATTGGCTCAACAACATCGGCAACAACTTTTGTAGCTACTGGATTAACAGCTTCAACATCTTATTCTTTCACTGTGAGAGCCAAAGATGCAGCTGGAAATATTTCGGTTCCAAGTAATATTTTAACTGTTACTACAGATGCATTTAACTATTGTGCTTCACAGGGAAATAGTGTTGCAGACGAATTAATTGGAAACGTACAATTAGGAACCATTAACAATGCCTCTACAGGAGGAACTGGTTATACCGATTTTACTGGTATTTCAACCAACCTAACTTTAGGTTCAACAAACACTATTACCATAACACCAACTTGGACAAGTACTGTTTACCCAGAAGCCTATGGTGTTTTTATCGATTATAATAAAGATGGAGATTTTGTTGATGCTGGAGAAACAGTCTGGACTCTCGCTGCTACAACGGCTACGCCAGTTTCTGGTACGTTTACAGTTCCATCAAATGCAACTTTAGGTTCAACTCGAATGAGAGTTTCATTAAAATACAATGGCATCCCAACTCCTTGTGAAACATTTTCTTTTGGACAAGTTGAGGATTATACCGTTGTAATTACACCATCTTCATCAACATTAAATTTAAAATTATATCTCGAAGGATATTATGACACTTCTACCCATAGCATGAGATCGGTTCAGTTTAATCAAGGTACAAGTTCCAATCCAACAGATGTTGATAGCATCAATGTTGAACTGAGAGATGCAACCACGCCAACTACATTAATTGCAACTACATCAGCAGTTTTACAAACCAATGGAACAGCTGTTTGTAATTATACTACTGCACCGAATGGTTCATTTTATGTAGTAGTCAATCATCGTAATTCAGTTCAAACGTGGAGTGCAACACCAATCGCAATCGGACCTACTGCAACAACTTACGATTTCTCTAATGCTGGAACAAAAGCTTTTGGAAATAACCTAACTCAACTAGAACCTGGGGTTTGGGGTTGTTATACTGGCGACATCAATCAGGATGGCAATGTAGATAATTCAGATTATTCGAACTGGGAAGTAGATGCTAATGAATTTGCATTTGGAAATTATGCTACCGATTTAAATGGTGATGGAAACGTTGATAATTCTGATTTCTCTATTTGGGAAAACAACTCTAATAATTTTATTTTCGTTATAACTCCATAATTTAAAAATATACTATAAAAAAAGGATGTTCGTTTGACCATCCTTTTTTATTTAAGACTAATTTGATAATTCATAAAATGAAAAGACAACTACTTTCAATTGTATTACTTTCTTTATTTTTTGTTGTAACAAATGCACAAAAAACGCCAACAAAAAAACCTTCTTACAAGAAAATGATGTATGATAATAAGGTAAATTTTTACACTGTTTGCGATTCAGCAGAAGCCTATTTCAAAACAATTGACAGAAATAAAAAAGGTTCTGGCTACAAACCTTTTATGCGGTGGAAGTATGAAAATGAATCAAAATATGCACCATCAGGTGACCGAATGGTAGACCATTACATTGCTTTTAAAGAATACGAAAGAATTAAAATAGAAAGCACTGATAATCAACAACAACGTTTGTTTGAAACAGGCGGTTGGCGATCATTAGGTCCAGATAATATCACGAATATTACTGGTCATTACTCAACAGGGTTAGGAAGAGTCGAATTTGTAGAAGTCAACAAAAACAACGACCAACAAATTTATATTGGTTCAAGAAGTGGAGGACTATGGAGAACTAGTGATGGTGGAGCTAGTTGGTCCCACAACAACGATTTTCTTCCAGCATCTGGCGTCAATGCGATTGCAGCAAGTCCAACTAATTTTGATTCCGTATTAATCAATGTCAGAAATGCGGGTAACGGAACTTCATTTGGTGTCTATAAATCCAATGATGGTGGCGCAACTTTTACACCAACCGCTTTTATTCCTGTTAATGTTGGCTATGGTGGTTTGGGCTCCAATTTTAAAGTTTATACCATTCAATACCATCCAACAATTCCAAATTTAGTTTTTGTTGGAACCAGTCAAGGATTGTATCGATCGACAGACAATTTACAAACTTGGACCAGACAAATCATTGGTGGAGACGTACTAGATGTTGATTTTCATCCTACCAATAGCAACATTATCTATATTTATGATGAATTTTATGCTGCCAACAAAAACAAAGTTTTAAAATCAACTGATTTGGGTATAACTTACACAGGTTATGTTGATTTGCCAGGAAATAATAATGTAAAGATTAAAATTTCGGTTTCACCAACATGTCCCGATTGTGTTTTTGCCTCTTCGGATAACGGAATTTGGAAGTCTACCGATGCAGGTTTGACTTACACTACTATACAAAATCCACCACCAACTGGAGTTGCATTGTGGCAAGCCATGCCGAATGATTTAGATACTACAAAATTTGTCAGTGGCTATGTTGACTTATTCAGAAGTACGGACAGTGGAGCTACTTTCAATCAATGCACATGGTGGAGTTTGGGAACGAACAATGGTGGAGGAAACTTTCAACAAAACTTTAATACATCTACTCATTATGTTCATGCTGACACAAATTATTTAGATTGTGTAAATGGTGTGTTCTATACTTGTACGGATGGTTTTTTGAGTAAATCAACTGACAACGGATTGACTTGGCAAAAATTAAGTTTATCAGTTGGGATAAGAGAAAATTATTGCGTAGGAACTTCCCAATCAAATTCTTACGTGTCAATTTGTGGATCACAAGACAATGGAACAAGCATCAAAAATAAAACCGGATGGATTGAAGCCTATGGTGCAGATGGAATGGAAGGAATCATTTTGCCGTTGAATCCAAACTATATGATTGGAAGCACTCAAAATGGCGGTCGAGGAAGATACCTTGATGGAACTGGTGCCAGTAGAACAGGAATAACTCCACCAGGTCAAGTAGCTTCTTGGGTTGCGCCTCTATTTTTTGATCCAAATAATCAAATGACGGTTTATTCTTTAGGCACAAAAGTGCATAAAAGTGTCGATTTCGGAACCACTTGGATTGATTTAGGCACTCCAACAACTTTTGGTGGTGGAACTATTAGTACTGGCGCAATTGCAGAAAACAATAGCAATATTATAGTAGTTACAAGTGGAAGTGCAATTGAACTTTCAACCAATGGTGGCATTACTTTTTCTAATATTAAAAATGGTTTACCAAGCAATACGATAACAGATGTTGCTTTTGACCCTAATGACGACGCTACTATGATAGTGACTTATGACACTTATCAAAATAATGGTCAAAAAGTATACATCACAACCAACTCTGGATTAACTTGGCAAAACATCACTTACAATTTAGGCAACATGCCTATTTATTGTGTTGTTATCGATCAAACTGATGATTCTACCATTTACGTAGGCGCGGCAGTTGGAATTTACAAAAAAGCAATGAACTCCAGTACATGGACGCTTTACAATGAAAACTTACCGAATGTAGCCATCGAAGATTTAGAAATTAATTACGGCTCCAACACCATCAAAGCAGCAACTTGGGGAAGAGGTTTGTGGGAATACTCATTGGCTAATCGCAATAGTTTTCCTGCCATTGTTGAAACATCGATTACTAATCCACCCACATTTTCGACACCTAAAGCTTCCATTAATCAGTTTGTAACCTCAGAAATTCAATACAGTGGAACGTTGACCGATGTTCATGTAAAATGGGCCGTCAATACTCCAGCTTTCAATACAACCAACATAATTCCGATGACAGTTGTATCTGGAAACATTTGGCAATCGACAACTCCACTACCTGATTTTCCAGCCGGAACTAAGGTGTTTTTTAAAGTTGTTGCCACTGGTTCAAACAGTGATACTTCTGAAACTTACAAATTCATGTATGAAATTAGACCTTTGACTTATTGCGCATCACAAGGAAATAGTGTTGCGGATGAGCTTATTGGCAAAGTTCAATTAGGCACTATTAACAATTCATCGTCGGGTGGAACAGGTTATACTGACTTTACTTCTATAACAACTAATTTGGTCATGGGAAGTACCAACACAATTACAGTAACACCTTTTTGGACTGGAACCGTTTACCCAGAAGCCTACGCCGTTTTTATTGATTATAACAAAGATGGTGATTTTGATGAAAGCAATGAAACAGTATGGACATTAGCTCCGACGACCAATTCTCCTGTTTCTGGCACTTTTATAGTTCCGACTAATACAGCAATTGGAGCCACACGAATGAGAGTCTCAATGAAATACAACGGAATTCCAACACCTTGCGAAGTATTTTCTTACGGTCAAGTTGAAGATTATACAGTAGTACTCCAACCTGCTTCTTCAACGGTAAATTTGAAACTTTTTTTAGAAGGATATTACGATACCACAACACATGCAATGCGTCCTGTTAAAGTAAATCAAGGAGTGGGAACTAATTCTACAGAAGTTGATACAATCACACTCGAATTAAGAGATGCCACTACAATATCCAACACGATTGCCTCAACAACTGCTACATTAACTACAAATGGAAGTGCTGCTTGCGTATTTTCTCCGTCCAGAGAAGGTTTGTATTATTTAGTGGTAAAACACCGCAATTCAATCGAAACCTGGAGCGCAAGCCCAATTAGCATTGCAAATCTAACATCATACGATTTTACAAATGCATCAAATAAAGCCTTTTCAGGCAATATGTATGAAGTTGAAACAGGAGTTTGGGCTATTTTTTCAGGCGATATTAACCAAGATGGAAATATCGACAACTCCGATTATTCCTTTTGGGAAACTGATGTCAACGAATTTGCTTTTGGAAATTTCATAACCGATTTGAACGGAGACGGCAACGTTGATAATACCGATTATTCTATATGGGAGAAAAATGCAAATAATTTTGTTTTTGTTATGACACCATAGGTAAATACAAATGCATGTAAAACTTAAAAAACACTTTTGTCTGATACAAATTATGAGATAAAAGTGTTTTTAAATTACTATAAAACAAAAATGCCAAGCTTTCCAACTCGGCATCTTTAACCAACTTAACTAAAAAAACTAAAATTTAGAACTACTTAAATTTTATCTAGAATGTAACATTAGGGTTGGCTTTACGTTACAATGCTTTTTTCCAAATTTTCCACCATTTACGTCGTTCTATACGAGGCAAAATTGAATCGAGTTCGCCATTTTGATTAGGAAATAAAATATCTCCACTCCCACTTGCATCATAAAACCCGATTTGATGTTTTTGTGCTAACTCATACATTGTTGAGTAGGCCTTCTCTGCAACTGACCATCTAAATGAAGCATAAATAACATGCTTCCCAATAGAATAATCTGTACTGTATTCGCTTTCCAACTCTTCAACATCTTCTGGTGAACAAGGTCCATTTAAAGCTGGAAATTCTTTTATTATATCCCTAAACCAATCTTTCAATTTATCCGAGGTAACTATTGGGTCTACATAATTATGTGGTTCACTCCAAGTAGTTTGTTCGTCATACCATTTTAAAAACTCAATCTCTGATTGAGGTGCAACCTTCGGATTAAACACCATTAAATCATAGCTCATATGTGCTTATATTTTTTATATCGTTCGTAATTATTAATATACTAAAATGGTCTTCACAAATCTAAATTATCATACTAAATCAACACACAGGAAAAACACCCTTTTTTTTCGGGAAAAATTGCTAAATCGCCCTATTGCCATAATAAAATTGCCAAGCTTTTCAACCTGGCAATTTCTCCCCAAATCAAGTAAAACATAAACTACTTGGTTTTTTATATGTATTGTTATTTAGAATAATCTACAATGCGAATTTAAAACTACTGAATCCAAAAAAATAGCGTAGTTTTACGTGTTTTTTATAAATTATCATTTAGTCATGCAACTTGTTTTTGCCTCCAACAATAAAAATAAAATCAAGGAAATACAGCTACTAGTTCCCAATTCCATTCAAATAATGAGTTTGGAAGACATTGGCTGTTTAGAAGAAATTCCGGAAACGGCCAATACAATTGAGGGAAATGCCATTCTAAAAGCCAATTATGTGACCAAAAAATACGGTTACAATTGTTTTGCTGACGATTCTGGTTTGGAGGTTGATGTTTTGAATGGTGAACCCGGAGTTTACTCTGCTCGATATGCTGGCGAACCCAAAGACGATAACAAAAACATACAAAAAGTACTTGCAAATTTAAAAGATAAATCCAACCGAAAAGCCAATTTCAAAACCGTAATTTGTTTGAATATTGATGGTCAACAACATCTTTTTACTGGCATCATCAATGGTGAAATTATTGATGAAAAAATAGGCAACAACGGCTTTGGCTACGATCCAATTTTTGTAGCAGATGGCTATAAAAAAACCTTTGCCGAACTTTCAATAGAAGAAAAATCAAGTATTAGTCATCGAGGGAAAGCAGTTCGCTTACTTGTAGATTTCTTAATAAGTGAGTAAAAATTGTTCTAAAAAACTACTATGCTTGTTTTCTAGCCCCGATTGAAGCTAGCTACCGTGTAGCGCGGAAAGCGGGACAACTGCTCTAAGAACTACAACTGTTCTGCTCCTAAAAATCAAAAAAACATTAAAATTTTTAGAAAAACGCAGTTGCTCAACAGCTCAGTTGCTCAGCTACTTTGTTAAGCAAAAGTTAACTTTCTAATTGTCAGCAACTAACAAATTAGTTTATATGGTATTTAAAGACTACCTTTGCACCCAATTTAAAATACTTTATGAATAAATTTGAACAATTAGGTCTGAATGAGTCGTTACTGCTGGCGATCAAAGATCTAGGATTTGAGAATCCGTCAGAAGTGCAAGAAAAAGCGATTCCGGTTTTATTAGAAAACGAAACAGACTTAGTGGCTTTAGCACAAACAGGTACAGGGAAAACAGCAGCTTTTGGTTTTCCGCTGATTCAAAAAATTGATGCTGAAGACCGTAGTACTCAAGCGTTAATTTTATCACCAACGCGTGAGCTTTGCTTACAAATCACCAACGAAATTAAACAATACTCAAAATATGTAAAGGGTTTACATACAGTGGCAGTTTATGGTGGTGCAAGCATAACCGAACAAGCCCGAGAGGTAAAACGTGGAGCACAAATTATTGTAGCTACACCTGGAAGAATGCAAGACATGATCAATCGTGGTCTTGTAAACATTAAAAACATCAATTATTGTATTCTGGACGAAGCCGATGAGATGTTGAACATGGGATTTTATGAAGACATCGTTTCGATACTTTCGGATACTCCAGATGAAAAAAGCACGTGGTTATTCTCGGCAACTATGCCCGCAGAAGTAGCTCGTATTGCTAAGAAATTTATGGCAGAGCCTGCTGAAATTACAGTGGGAACGAAGAACTCTGGTTCAGCTACGGTTTCGCACGAATTTTATTGTGTGAACGCTCGCGATCGTTACGAAGCGTTGAAACGATTGGCTGATGCTAATCCGGATATTTTTTCGGTGGTTTTTTGTAGAACCAAAAGAGATACTCAAGCCGTTGCTGAAAAATTAATTGAAGACGGTTACAGTGCTGCTGCGTTACACGGCGATTTATCGCAAGCGCAACGCGATGGCGTGATGAAATCGTTCCGCGGAAGACAAATCCAAATGCTTGTTGCGACTGATGTTGCTGCACGTGGAATTGACGTGGATAACATTACACACGTGGTTAACTATCAATTACCTGACGAAATTGAAACCTATAATCACCGCTCAGGTAGAACTGGTCGTGCGGGTAAATTAGGAACTTCGATTGTAATTATCACTAAAAGTGAGATTCGTAAAATTCATTCGATTGAAAAAATCATCAAACAAAAATTTGAAGAAAAAACCATTCCGAGTGGCATCGAAATCTGTGAAATTCAATTATTACACCTAGCCAATAAAATTCACGACACCGAAGTAGATCATGAAATAGACAGCTACTTACCAGCAATTTATGAAGTTTTTCAAGATCTATCAAAAGAAGAATTAATTAAAAGAATGGTTTCGGTAGAATTTAATCGTTTCTTGAATTATTACAAAAAGAAACGCGACATTTCATCTGAAAAAAGTGAAAGAAGTTCGTCTGAACCAAGAGAAATCCGCGCTGGTGACCCAGTTCGTTATTTCATCAACATTGGTGCTAGAGACGATTTTGATTGGATGCAATTGAAAGATTTCTTGAAAGAAACGCTTGATTTAGGAAGAGATGATGTTTTCAAAGTAGATGTAAAAGAAGGTTTCTCGTTCTTTAATACCGATGGCGAACACACCGAAAAAGTAATGGACATCTTAAACGGTTTTGACCTTAACGGAAGACGCATCAATGTTGAAATTTCTAAAAATGATGGCGGAAGCCGTGAGCGTCGTGACCATAACGGCAGAAACGATAGAAGAAATTCAGGTGGTTTTGGTGGAAGACGCGATGGTGAAAGAAGTTCAAGTTCTAGAAGCGGAGGTTTCGGACCAAGAAGCGAGCGTCGTGAAGGCGGATTCAAAAGCTCGGCTCCAAGAAGAGAACCAGGTTCATTTCAACGTGAAGAAAGAGCACCACGCCGTTCAGAAGGAAGCGCTGACCGACCAGCAAGCCGTTCGTTTGACGCAGCTAAAAACAGAAGACCAAGAAGAAGTTAATTCTTTAATAACAATAACATAAATGTTAAAAACTCTAATCTATAAACAGGTTAGAGTTTTTTTTAATCTATTTTGTTAATTTTCTTCTAATTGAACACAAATATCTACTCGACTTTAGTACTTTTAAACCATTAATTTTGACAATGAGATATTTTATTGCTTTTTTCTTTTTACTGACTACTAGTCTTTCCTTTTCACAAGACACAACTTTTAAAAGTAAAGTTTCGGGAACGGTGCTCAACAGTGCCAATTTGTTACCATTAGCCAATGTAAATATCATCAACACCAATAAAGTAAAAGGAACCGTTACTAGCGGACGAGGAACTTTTGAAATTGAAGCAACCGTCAACGACACCATTCACATTACATGTATAGGTTACCAATCACTTCGAGTGAGAGTCACCAATGACTGGATTAAAAACCAAACAACCAAAATAGTTTTGACCGAAAAAGCCATTGCTTTGGAAGAAGTTTTGGTCCGTAAATATATGCTAACAGGTTATCTGGAAGTCGACAGCAAACTAATTCCTTATCGCGAAGATTACGCTTATAGTATTTCTGGTTTATCCAAATCGTATGAAGTTGGCGAGCGATCACCAGGCGCATTTTCAAGGGTAATGAATTCGATTTTCAATCCAGCCGATATGCTCTATAATTTCTTTGGAAATAAACCAAAAGAACTCAAAAAGTTGAAAGAAATGCGCAAAGACGACACAGTTCGAAATTTACTCGAAACCAAGTTCGATCGCGAAATGATTGCGGTACTTTTAGGTATTGATAAAGACGAAATTCCCGCAATTTTACAACGGTGTAACTACTCGCAAACCTTTATTGAAACAGCCAACGACTTACAAATTCTCGATGCTATCAGTGGTTGTTATGAAGAATACAAAGTACTGACCAAAAAAACAGAAAAATACGTTAAGGATAAAGATTAACTCGTTTTTTCCGAGAAATAACGCTCTTCTATTCGCTTAATATCTTTAATTGAGTTGCGAGTCCAAGTCAATCTTTTTTGCAAAATCTCTTCAGCAGTTAATTGCCAATTCAAATCGGATTGTCTTAATCTATTGGTGATATCTTGAATAATAATTGCTGCCGAAACCGAAATATTCAAACTCTCGGTAAAACCTACCATCGGAATTTTTAAATAACCATCGGCTTGCTCAATTACTTCTTGCGAAAGTCCTTCTTTTTCAGTTCCGAAGAAAATCGCACTTCGCTTGCTAATATCAAATTCATGTAACATACACGAATCATTGTGCGGCGTTGTTGCTATAATTTGATAGCCTTTTTCGCGCAAAGAATCCATACAATTTTGCATCGAATTGAACCGATTGATATCAACCCATTTTTGTGCGCCCATAGCAATTTCAGTGTCAATGCGTTTACCATATTTTTGTTCTACTACATTCAATTCTTGTATTCCAAAAACCTCGCAACTTCGCATCACAGCACTGGTGTTGTGCAATTGATACACGTCTTCCATCGCAATGGTAAAATGATTAGTGCGACTTTCCAATATCTTCAAAAATTTCTCCTTTCTACTCTCGGTCAAAAAACCTTCCAAGTAAGCCAACAAGTCTAAATCTATCATCCTTTATTTTTTGGGCGTTCCCGCCGAAAAAGGCGGGCGGGCTTTCGGCTTTATCTTTTACTTCGTTGCACTACGTAAAAGGATATCGCCTCAATCCCTAACGCAAACCCTTTCTTACCTAATTATTTGTCAAAAATAACAAATTTGGTTAGCTTTATACAATGAAGAAATTAGTAGTTTTAACTGGAGCCGGAATTTCTGCTGAAAGTGGCATCAAAACCTTTCGCGATGCCGGCGGATTATGGGAAGGACACGACGTAATGGAAGTCGCCTCGCCCGAAGGTTGGCGCAAAAACCGCGAATTGGTACTCGATTTTTACAACCAACGTCGTCGGCAATTGCATGAAGTAAAACCTAATTTAGGTCACTATACTTTGGCCAAACTTGAAAAAGATTTCGATGTACACATCATCACACAAAACGTGGATAATTTACACGAACAAGCTGGTAGCTCAAAGGTTTTGCATTTGCATGGTGAATTGTTCAAAGTGCGAAGTACTAAAAATCCGAATTATATCGTCGATTGGAGACACGATTTAATTCTGGGCGATGTTGATGAAGATGGTTTTCAATTGCGTCCGCACATTGTTTGGTTTGGCGAAGCTGTTCCAGCTCTGGAAGAAGCCGTTGCAATTACCCAACAAGCTGATTATTTTGCCGTTGTGGGAACTTCATTACAAGTCTATCCTGCAGCAGGTTTGTTGCATTATACACATCACAATACACCTATTTTTTACATCGACCCGAACCCGGCTACTATTTACGATTTATCCAATCCTTTAGAAGTCATTGCCAAAAATGCAACCGAAGGCGTTCCTGTTTTGAGAGAGAAATTGTTAAAAAGAGAATAGAAAATAGAGAATAGAATAGAGACTTTTGAATTGAAATTTAGTCTATTTTCTATATTCTATGTTCTTTATTCTAAATTGATTTAACTAAATTTGCACCTTCAAAACAACAACACAACATGCAACTATCCGAATTAAACGCCGTTTCTCCTATTGATGGAAGATACAGAAGTAAAACCTGTTCTTTATCGCCTTATTTTTCAGAAGAAGCGCTTATTAAATACCGAGTTTTAGTCGAAATTGAATATTTCATTGCACTTTGCGAAGCGGAGATTCCACAACTTTCAAGCGTAGATGCAACTCTTTTTGATTCGTTGCGAAGCATTTACCAAAACTTCAGTTCGGAAGATGCTCAGACAATAAAAGACACCGAAAAAGTAACTAACCACGATGTCAAAGCCGTGGAATATTTTATAAAAGATCAATTTGAAGCGTTGAATTTATCGCAATACAAAGAGTTCATTCACTTCGGCTTGACTTCACAAGACATCAACAATACCGCAATTCCTTTATCCACTAAAGACGCTTTTGAAAAAGTATATTTACCAAGTTTAATCGCTGTAATTGCCAAATTGAAAGAATTAGCAATGGAATGGAAAGACGTTCCGATGTTGGCCAGAACACACGGTCAACCCGCTTCTCCTTCTCGATTAGGCAAAGAGATATTGGTATTTGTAGAACGTTTGGAAGAACAAATGCGTTTGTTGTTCAACATTCCGTTTGCGGCCAAATTTGGTGGTGCAACAGGAAATTACAACGCACATCATGTAGCGTACCCATCTGTAGATTGGAAGAAATTCGGAACGCATTTTGTGGAAGAAATTTTAGGTTTACATCATTCCTTTCCAACCACACAAATTGAACATTACGACCATTTTGCTGCTTTTTTTGATGCGTTAAAACGAATCAATACCATTATCATCGATTTGGATCGTGACATTTGGACTTACGTTTCGATGGATTATTTCAAACAAAAGATTAAAGCAGGAGAAATTGGTTCTTCTGCCATGCCACACAAAGTCAACCCAATTGATTTTGAAAATAGCGAAGGAAATTTAGGAATTGCCAATGCAATTTTCGAACACCTTTCGGCTAAACTTCCCGTTTCTAGATTGCAACGTGATTTGACGGATAGCACCGTTTTACGTAACATTGGCGTTCCCATCGGACATACGTTAATTGCCTTTGAAGCGACTTTAAAAGGCTTGAACAAATTGCTTTTAAACGAAGACAAATTCGCCGAAGATTTAGAAAAAAACTGGGCCGTGGTAGCCGAAGCGATTCAAACTATTCTTCGCCGTGAAGGTTATCCAAATCCGTATGAAGCACTCAAAGGATTAACAAGAACCAACGCTGCTATCACCAAAGAATCGATACACGAGTTTATTGGGACTTTAGATGTTTCGGATGCGATTAAAGCCGAATTGTTGGCGATTTCACCCAGCAATTACTTAGGAATATAAAATTTTAACCGCAAGGAGCGCAAAGAAAAAACGAAAAGAACGCTATGTAATCATTGCGAACCTTGCGTAAATACCTTGCGAACTTCGCGGTTAAAAACTACCTCGAATAATTCGGCGCTTCCTTTGTAATCGTTACATTGTGCGGATGACTTTCACCAATTCCGCTAGTCGTAATCCGAACAAATCGGCCTGTTTCTTGTAGTGTCGGAATGTCTTTCGCACCACAATAACCCATTCCAGCGCGCAAACCACCTATGAATTGTTGCATGCTTTCATTCAATTCGCCTTTGTACGGCACGCGACCTACAATTCCTTCTGGAACTAATTTTTTAATATCGTCTTCCACATCTTGAAAATAGCGGTCTTTCGAACCTTCTTGCATCGCTTCTACCGAACCCATTCCACGGTACGATTTGAATTTTCTTCCCTCAAAAATGATAGTTTCACCCGGCGATTCCTTGGTTCCTGCCAACAACGAACCTAACATTACACTATCGGCTCCAGCAGCAATCGCTTTCGGAATATCGCCCGTATAGCGAATTCCACCATCAGCAATCACTGGAACTCCTGTGCCACGCAACGCAGCTGCCACTTCCAACACCGCCGAAAATTGTGGAAAACCAACTCCAGCCACGACACGTGTCGTACAAATCGAACCAGGTCCAATTCCCACTTTCACTGCATCAGCTCCATTTTCTACTAAATATAACGCCGCTTCTGGTGTGGCAATATTTCCAACCACAACATCCAAATTGGGGAATTTCGCTTTGACTTCTTTCAGCACTTTTACTACGCCTTGTGTGTGTCCGTGCGCTGTGTCTATTATTACCGCATCTACTCCAGCATTGACCAAAGCGGTTGCTCTTTCCAACGCATCGGCAGTTACTCCTAACGCAGCAGCCACGCGCAAACGTCCAAATTTGTCTTTATTGGCTATCGGTTTTTGTGCTAATTTGGTAATATCTCTAAAGGTAATTAAACCTACTAATTTGTAATTTTGATCAACTACGGGTAATTTTTCAATTTTATTTTCTTGCAAAATACCTTCGGCTTCTTGAAGTGTGGTTCCTTCGGCAGCCGTAACCAAATTTTGAGATGTCATGACTTCCAATATCGAGCGCGAATTGATTTTTTCAAAACGCAAATCACGGTTGGTTACAATTCCTTTTAACGTTCCGTTTTCGTCTACTACCGGAATTCCGCCGATACTGAACTCTTTCATCGCTATTTTCGCATCACCAACCGTAGCGGTCAATGGCAATGTTACTGGGTCAATGATCATGCCACTTTCGGCACGCTTTACTTTACGCACTTTGGCCGCTTGCTGCTCAATCGTCATGTTTTTATGCAAAACACCAATACCACCTTCTTGCGCCATTGCAATGGCCATCGAACTTTCCGTAACTGTGTCCATTGCTGCGGATACTACAGGAACGTTCAGCGTAATATTTCGGGAAAATTTGGATTGAATACTGACTTCGCGCGGTAAAACTTCAGAGTAATTGGGAATCAGTAGAACATCATCGTAAGTAAGACCTTCGCCGACGATTTTGGAGTTGTGTGCCTTCATGGTGCAATTTAGTTGTTGTAGTTAAATTGCATGCAAATGTAAGCAAAAATTAGAAGTTAGAAGTTAGAAGTTAGAAGTTTTTTTGGAGCAGGTATTTTGTGGTTCTAATAGCGTCTTGTCCCGCTATCCGTTCTACTTCGTGCCACTTCTATCGGGGCTAGATTAGACATTTTGTTTTTCAGTAGCACTTTCTGCTTTCTGCCGACTGCTTGCTGAACTAGCCCAGATTGCAATGGAAAGCTTTTTGAAACTGAAAACTAATTTTTGTTGCTGTGAAAAAGCGACCAAAGGAAGCTCTTTTCGCGGCTTACAAAAATAGTTTGAAGTGAAAAAACTTGGAATGGAAAGCTGGATTAGCTTCTTATTTGAACCATATAAGGCAAATAAGGACATCAAAGAGAAAACCTAAATGAACTTATATGTCTTATATGGTGAATAAATAAATTATATGTTTAATGAAACTCGCCAAACAACCGCGAAGCCACATTGTAAGCGCTTTCAAAACTCATTGGGCTGGTGTTGGTGTTTTCTTTGACTGTGGTGAAATAAGAAAGTAATTTTTCAGTCGGCATGTTGCCAGTCAAATCGTCTTTGGCCATTGGGCAACCGCCAAAACCTTGAATTGCACCATCGTAGCGACGGCAACCCGCTTTATAGGCTGCGTCAATTTTTTCAAACCATTTTTCGGGCGTTGTGTGTAAATGCGCACCAAACTCAATATTCGGGTATTTCGGAATCAAATTCGAAAACAAATAGTCAATCACTTCGGGTGTGGAACTTCCTATAGTGTCGGATAAAGAGAGAATTTTTACGCCCATAGTCGCCAATTTCTCGGTCCACTCGCCTACGATTTCTACATTCCACGGATCGCCGTATGGATTTCCGAATCCCATTGAAATGTAGGTCACGACTTCTTTGTTGGATTTATCGGCAATGTTTAAAATCTCTTGTAACGTTACTAAACTCTCGGCAATAGTTTTGTGGGTATTTCGCATTTGGAAATTCTCAGAAATAGAAAACGGAAAACCCAAATAATTAATTTCTTTGTGAACCGAAGCCAATTCGGCGCCTTGTGTATTGGCTATGATAGCGAGTAATTTACTTTGGGTTTGTGACAAATCGAGTTGTGCCAACACCTCGGCTGTGTCTTGCATTTGTGGAATGGCTTTGGGCGAGACAAAACTTCCAAAATCAATCGTGTCAAAACCTACCCGAAGCAACGCCTGAATGTAATCGACTTTGCGCTCGGTAGGAATAAACGGTTTGATGCCTTGCATGGCGTCGCGCGGACATTCGATTATTTTGATGGTTTCCATATAAGTCGCTAAGATAAAAAAGTTTTTTTTGCCATCTCGTTAAATAACGAAACAAAGTCACAAAGATTATTTAAGATTCTTAACTATGGCTTTGTTAATGTCTTTCACCAATTGCGGACCTTCGTAAATGAATCCAGTGTACAATTGAACCAAACTTGCTCCAGCTTCGAGTTTTTCGATAGCATCTTGCGCTGAGTGGATTCCACCTACACCAATAATTGGAAAGGATTTATTGCTTTTTTCAGAGAGAAAACGAATCACTTCAGTAGAACGTTTAGTCAAAGGCTTACCAGACAATCCCCCAGTTTCTGACTTATTTTCAGATTGTAAACCTTCGCGTGATAATGTTGTATTCGTTGCAATTACACCAGCAATTTTGGTTTCGTTGACAATTTCGATGATGTCGAGTAATTGTGAATCGGTTAGATCGGGCGCGATTTTGAGTAAAATGGGTTTCGGAGTTGTGTGTTGTAAGTTGTAAGTTTGAAGTTGGTTGAGCAATTGTTTTAATGGTTCTTTTTCTTGTAATTCGCGCAAATTAGGTGTATTAGGCGAACTTACATTCACCACAAAATAATCAACATAGTCGAACAGTGTTTCAAAGCAGATTTTGTAGTCATCTACTGCATTTTCATTGGGAGTGATTTTGTTTTTCCCAATGTTGCCACCAATGAGAACACTTTTATTTTTTTTGAGTCGTTCGACTGCCTCTTTTACGCCACCATTATTGAAACCCATTCGGTTGATGATGGCCGAATCTTCTTTGAGACGAAACAACCGTTTTTTAGGATTTCCTTCTTGACCAACTGGTGTTAATGTTCCGATTTCGATGAACCCAAATCCGAAGTTAGACAGTTCGTTGTAGAGTTTGGCATCTTTATCAAAACCAGCGGCCAAACCAACAGGATTTTTGAATTTCAACCCAAATACTTCGCGTTCCAAGCGTTTGTCATTGACTAAATACAACGATTTAAAAAGCGCAGAAAAACCCGGAATTTTTGAAAGATTTCTAATGAGAGAAAAGGTAAAATAGTGTACTTTTTCGGGATCAAACCAAAAAAGAATCGGGCGAAGTAATAGTTTGTACATAGTTTGTTGTGTTGTGTTGCAAAAATAATTTTTTTAAACCATATAAGGCAAATAAGTGCATAAAAGTCTTTCACTATTTTATTAAATAAATCATCTTAATAATTTTAACCCAAAAAGTATAATTTCTAGTTACTATGTAAAGTTTAAAAAAGAAAAACGCACCTACTACTAGATGCGTTTTTTCAAATCTAACTATAAAAAAATTAACCTATTTCGATGAGTCTTTTTGGTTTAGGTAAGGCTTCTTCTTTTTTAGGAAGCGCTACATGTAAAACTCCGTTTTCGTAAGTTGCGTTGATGCTATCAGTATTCACGGTTTCTGGCAATGTAAATGCTCTGCGGAATGAAGAATAATTGAATTCTTTACGAGTATACTTTCCTTGATTTTCTTCTTTTTCCGATTTTTCTTCTGAAGAGATGGTCAATACATTGTGGTCAATTTCGATGTTGAAATCTTCTTTGGTTTTTCCTGGCGCAGCCAATTCGATTCCGAAACTGGTATCGGTTTCTTTGATGTTTACAGCTGGGACATTGGCGTTAAAACTTTGCATTCCTCCTAACCAATCGGGTTTTAATAATTCATCGATAATTGATGGAAATGGCACGGTGTTTCTTTTAATTAAGTTCATAATTGTTATGTTTTAATGTTAAACGTTTTTTTAATTACGATGAGCAAAAAACAAATTATATACCACGGTAAAATTTAAGTCATTTTGACATTTTAAATCTTTGAAAACCATAAAAAAACTGAAAAAAAGTCCGTTTTAACATTTTGTTAACTGACTAATTTTCAGAGCTATTACAAAAAAAAAGCCGTTCGACATGAACAGCTTTCTATTGGAGTAGAAAAAACTTTCTAATTATGTTGCTCCTGAAAAACTTCCAATAAAAAATCGGGATGCACCATTCGAGTTGGCGATTCTTCCATGGCTTTCAAAACTCTTTTTATAGCAAATGGATTTAATCCCATATTGATGCCAATTTCACGAATTTTAATTTGTTCACGTTCATGTAAAACCCCGTCACAATGCATCAATAAGGCCAAACGATAAAATTGTTGAATGCGTTCAAACTCACTTTTGATAATTTCGCTACGGTGTTCTTCATGAAAAAGTTGCTTGAGTTCGTCTTTAGAAATGCCGAGTTCGACAGCAATTATCGATAAAAACATATATTCTCTTTCGTGCAATTCACCATCAACAATTGCAAAGGCAATCATATCCGACAACAAACTTACTTTTTCAGCTTTTGTATTCATGAAATTAGTATTTTTAAGCTAAAATATAATTTTTTGTTAAAATCTCGAAATTAATGTGTTTGAAATTCACTTTATCTCTGTTCCTATTACTGCTTTTTTGGAAAAATAATGCGCAAGAATCGACGCTTAGCAAACAAGTTTCGACCTTTACTATTGAAGCTCCGCAATTACAATCGTCAAAGAAAATTTGGGTGTATCTTCCTGAAAATTATACCGAGAGCAATAAAAAATACCCTGTAATTTACATGCACGATGGTCAAAACTTATTTGACGCAAAAACTTCGTATGTAGGCGAATGGAACATTGACGAAACATTGGACAGTATTTCTGCTCAAGTAATTGTCATCGGAATTGAACACGGTGGCGACAAACGAATCGAAGAACTCACGCCTTTTCCTCACGAAAAATACGGTGGTGGCAAAGCCGATTTGTATTTGGATTTTATCGTTGCAACCTTAAAACCGTATGTCGACAAAAATTATCGCACAAAAACCAATGCCAAAAATACGTGCCTTTGGGGAAGTTCGCTCGGTGGTTTGGTGTCGTTTTATGGTGCACTAAAATACCCGAATGTTTTCGGAAAAGTAGGTTGCTTCTCGCCTTCTTTTTGGTTCAACCGAAAGGAAATTTTTGATTTGATGGAACAAACTAAACTCTTTAAAACCAAGATTTACTTTTTATGTGGCGATAACGAAGGCGACGAAGACATGATAAAAGACCTGAAAGCTATGGAATATCAAGTCAACACTAAACGCTGCCAATGTGAACATTTGAATAAAACCATAATTGTAAAAGGCGGACAACACAACGAAAAATTATGGCGCGAAGGTTTCAAAAAGGCGTATCTTTGGCTTTTCTAACTGTTAGTGGTTTATGGTTCATAGTTTGTAGATAGTCAAACTTATAACCATAAACAACAAACCATAAACAATAAACACATTGAATAACAACGATATTTTCAAAAAACTACGCGTCGCCTTAATGTTGCGCGACGACCAAATAGAAGAAATTTTAAAACTGGTTGATTTCCGCATGTCGAAAGGTGAAATTGGGAATTTTTTCCGCAATGCTGATCATCCAAAGTTTGTAGAATGTGGCGATCAAGTGCTTCGCAATTTCTTGAACGGATTGGTAATTTACTTACGTGGCACCAAAGAAAACCCTAAAAATCCGATGGATACAATTGCTATTCACAAAAAAGAAGCGCAACCAAAACCTTTTAGAGAAGAGAAAATAGAGAATAGAACAAAGACTAATTCTGCGCCTCCAAAGAAGAAGTTTGTTGCCAAAAAACAAGTCAAAAAAGAGCCAATAGTAGAGAAAGTTCAGTTTAAAAACGGAAAGAAAAAAAGTGAGTAAAATAGTACAACTTGATCAATTAATTGACCAACTGGAAACGAATTGTAACCATTTTGGGAAATTAAAAACTACGGTTTCCAACGCAAAAGTTGAATGGCATATTGATCATTCCCTCAAAGTAATTAATAGTGTTATTACAACTTTACAGAAATCAGACGCAAAATACAGCTGGGATTTCAATTGGAAAAGAGCGTATTTCTTTCTCAGAAAATCAATTCCGCGTGGAAAAGCTCGAGCGCCAAAAGCAGTTCAATCGTTTGAAGAAATTACACCCAAAGATATCGAACGCCAACTCAAAACGGCTCGATTTCTGATTCAAGAATTGGAAACGATGGATAAAAACACTAATTTTATTCATCCATTTATTGGAAAACTAAATTTGAAGCAAGCGATTCTTTTTTTAGAAATTCACACCAAACATCATTTGGCAATAATTGACGACATTATTTAATAATTATGGATTTAACAGCGCAAATCAAACAGCAATTTCCTCTTTTTAATTCCGATTTGATTGCTGAAATTTTAGTTCATGCCATCGAAAAAGAAATTCCAAAAGACACAGAACTATTACGCGAAGGTCAGTTTATCAAAGTCATTCCGTTGGTTTTAAATGGATTGATTAAAGTATTTACGCGTCACGAAGACAAAGAATTGCTATTGTATTACATCAAACCCAACGAAAGTTGCATCATGTCGTTTTCTGCAGGCATCAATCAGCAACCAAGTAAAATATATGCGACGACTGAAGAAGACTCGCATTTACTTTTAATTCCAGCCGAAAAATTAGGCAAGTGGACCAAACAATTCCCCGATTTTAATTCACTCTTCTTTTTACAATACAATTTGCGTTATTCTGATTTATTAGACACTATCAATTCGCTCCTTTTTGATAAATTAGACAAACGTGTATACGATTATTTAAAAGAAAAAGTAGCTGTTACGCAACACAATCCGCTGAAAATTTCACACCGTCAAATTGCTAGTGAACTCGGCACAGCGCGTGAAGTTATTAGCCGAATTGTCAAAAAATTAGAAACGGAAGGAAAAGTAAAACAAAGCGCGACCACCATCGAAATTTTAGACTAGTGACTAAAGTCACTGCATACCTTTTTCTTGCAACCTAAATTTGTTTCATAATAACCAATTAATCTTTTACATTATGAAAAAAAATATGGGTTCGGCAGATCGTATTATGCGTTTGATAATTGCTGCAGTGTTGGGTTTCTTATTTTACAACGGAACTATTAGTGGCACATTGGGAATAGTAGCAGTTGTTGCTGCAGGTGTTTTTGCACTAACCAGTTTGGTAAGTTTTTGCCCGTTGTATACTTTATTAGGAATCAATACTTGTTCGATAAAAAAATAACCATTGACTTCAACATTCAAAAAAAATCCCAGCTGAAAACAGTTGGGATTTTTTAATTGTTAATTTTTCAGTATCACTATCCAATCCCATTCTTCCGGATTACCAAAACCAACACTTGGAGTATACAAAAACACTTTCACGGTTGCTGTAGGATTAGACTGCATATATTCTCTTACTTTAACCAATCCTTGAATAGATATCCACATCGGCTCATAATTATAATTTGTGTTATCGGGATTGAATACATTTTCAAAACCAGAAGCTGGTACAATATAATCTGCTGTCAATACATATTCGAATTGGTTAGCTGGCAACATATTTTGAGGAAAATTCATTTGACCAAGTCCATTCCACACTATGGTTCCATCAAAAATGGTTTCATTTAATTCTGAGTAAATGAGTTTCAAACTCCCAAAATCGGCGGGTTGAACATATTGATTACTGACAGTCATAGTAGGCGAAGTCGTTGCAAAAGTTAATTCTTTTCCACCTTCAAATGCATTCGTATTGTAATCTACTTTCAAAATCAAAACATTATTTTGATTAACTTCGGGAATAATTGTTTCATCTTCTTCTTTTGAACATGAAAATAAAATGAAAGCCAGTGTCAAAATGATTAAATAGTTACTTTTCATAATTTCTTTTTTTAGCGTTATTTTAAAAGTAGATACATTATACGCACAATGGTTGCGCGACTCAACAACATTATAAATTTTACCCCGAAGATAAGCATTACGAAGCAGCAGTTCAATATATTTGTAGAAATTCAATCCAATGACTCCACAAATTCAACATACCGAAATCATACTTTACGTCAAAGACCAACAGAAAAGTACTCAATTTTATGAACAACTTTTTAGAAAAACTGCCGATTTAAATGCACCTGGAATGACTGAATTTATTTTGAATGATTTCTGCAAACTCGGGTTAATGCCCAACGACGGAATTGCCAAAATAATCTCACCTGCGCTACCACATCCTAATTTGGGAAATGGAATTCCTAGATGTGAATTGTATTTTATTGTTGAAAATCTGGAGGAAGAATACAACTATGTAAAAAGGCTAAACTCCACTATCATCAGTGAAATAGAACGACGCAATTGGGGCGACACCGCTTTTTATTTTTGCGATTTAGATGGCCATGTGATTGCTTTTGCTGAGAAAACGAAATAAAAAAATCCCGAGCCTAAACTCGGGATTTTCTATATAAAATAATTTCTATCTAATTAAGACAATGCTTTCTGCACCTGATCAGCTGCTTCTTGAAATTGAACTGCTGACAAAATTGGCATTCCTGAATTGTCGATTAACTCTTTTGCAATTTCAGCATTGGTTCCTTGTAAACGAACAATGATTGGCACTTGAATCGCGTCGCCCATGTTTTTGTAAGCATCAACAACACCTTGAGCTACACGGTCGCAACGCACAATTCCACCAAAAATATTAATCAAAATCGCTTTAACATTCGGATCTTTTAAGATAATTCTAAACGCCAATTCTACACGCTTTGCATCGGCTGTTCCTCCAACGTCTAAGAAGTTCGCTGGCTCAAAACCTGCGTATTTAATCAAATCCATCGTCGCCATTGCCAAACCTGCACCGTTCACCATACAACCTACAGTTCCGTCAAGGTCAACGTAGTTCAATCCAGCTTCTTTCGCTTCAACTTCAATTGGATTTTCTTCTCTAACGTCACGCATTTCAGCGTATTTCGGCTGACGGTATAATGCGTTGTCATCAATATTTACTTTGGCATCAACCGCCATAATTTTGTTATCCGACGTTTTTAAAACAGGGTTAATTTCAAACATTGAAGCATCTGCACCAATGTAAGCAGCATATAAGGCTTCCACAAACTTAACCATTTCTTTGAACGCATTTCCAGAAAGACCTAAGTTAAAAGCAATTCTTCTTGCTTGAAAACCTTGTAATCCAACTTGTGGATCAATTTCTTCTGTAAAGATTAAATGCGGCGTGTGTTCTGCTACTTCTTCAATATCCATTCCACCTTCAGTAGAATACATGATCATGTTTCTTCCAGTCGCTCTGTTCAATAAAACCGACATATAAAACTCAGAAGTTTCACTTTCTCCAGGATAATATACATCTTCAGCAATCAAAACTTTGTGCACCGTTTTTCCTTCTGGTGGTGTTTGTGGTGTAACCAATTGCATTCCAATAATTTGTTCCGAAATCTCGGTTACTTGCTCCAAATTTTTAGCCAATTTTACGCCTCCGCCTTTTCCTCTTCCACCTGCGTGAATTTGAGCTTTAATTACGTACCATTGCGTACCGGTTTCAGTAGTCAATTGTTTGGCTGCAGCTACAGCTTCTACTGGATTATTAGCTACAATTCCACGTTGCACGCGTACACCATATTTCGCTAAAATTTCTTTCCCTTGATATTCGTGTATGTTCATAAGTATAAGTTTGTCTATTTTAAGAGTCACAAAAGTAAGTAAATAGAATGAAAACAAAAAGAAATGTATACCAATTTAGTAACTTTATTTTGGATTTATTAGAAGCGAATGGTTTGAGCGTTCTTGCCATCCATTTTCCTGCTCTCGTCAGTCGCTTTGTCTTGTCGGAAACAAGCCAAGAGCTCCAACAATGACGAGATCAGGGCTAGTTTGTTAACGTATTGAAAAAAAATCAGTGCAAAAAATAGCAAATTCGTAGAAATCACAATACACTTTGCATTCGACATTTCAAAAAGTATCTTTGCAAATAAAAAAGAAAGCAGAAAGCAGTAGCAGAAGGCAGATTCGAAAAACTTTTGACTTTAAACTAAACAATATGCAACCCAAAGAATTAGTAGCACTCGCCGAAGAATTTGACAATCCGTTGTACGTTTACGATGCTGCAACCATCGAACGTCAATACTTACGACTAACCAACGCTTTTTCAAAAGTAGAAAACCTTCGCATCAACTATGCTATGAAGGCGTTGTCGAATATTTCAATTTTAAAGTTGTTGAAAAAATGCGGTTCGGGTTTGGACACCGTTTCGATTCAAGAAGTTCAATTGGGTTTGCATGCTGGTTTTTCGCCCGATAAAATTATATTCACACCCAACGGCGTTTCGTTTGAAGAAATTGAAGCAGTAGCTGAACTCGGCGTTCAAATCAACATCGATAATCTTTCGGTTTTGGAGCATTTTGGCACCAAACATCCCAAAGTTCCGGTTTGTATTCGCATCAATCCACACGTCATGGCAGGCGGAAATGAAAACATCTCAGTTGGACATATTGATAGCAAATTCGGAATTTCAATTTACCAAATTCCACACGTATTGCGCATTGTTGAAAATACCGGAATGCACATCAACGGCATTCACATGCACACAGGTTCGGATATTTTAGATATTGAAGTGTTTTTGTACGCTTCTGAAATTTTGTTCGACACCGCCAAACATTTTAAAAACCTCGATTTCCTCGATTTTGGTTCTGGATTTAAAGTTCCCTATAAAAAAGGCGACATCGAAACCAACATCGAAGAACTCGGAAAAAAACTCACCAAACGTTTTTTAGCTTTCGAAAAAGAATACGGTCGAACACTAACACTAGCTTTTGAACCTGGCAAATTTTTGGTCAGTGAAGCTGGATTTTTCTTAGCCAAAGTGAATGTAGTCAAACAAACAACTTCAACTGTATTTGCTGGCATTGACAGTGGTTTCAACCATTTAATTCGTCCGATGTTTTACGGTTCGCAACACCAAATTGAAAACATTTCCAATCCCAAAGGAAAAGAGCGCTTTTATACGGTTGTAGGTTACATTTGCGAAACCGACACGTTTGCCAACAACCGCAGAATTGCCGAAATCAAAGAAGGCGATATTTTGTGTTTTAAAAATGCGGGTGCTTATTGCTATTCAATGGCTTCAAACTACAATTCGCGTTTCAAACCAGCCGAAGTGTTGTGGAAAGACGGAAAAGGTCATTTAATCAGTAAAAGAGAAACCTTTGAAGATTTAATTAAAAATCAGATTGAAATTGAGTTTTAAAATTGAAAGACAACTAGTTTAATGCAACGGTCGCTTTTTAATCATGCCGCCTTTGGTATCTTTGATGGAATGTTGAACCACAAAAGCATCTTCGTCTATTTTTTCGATTTCCAATAACAAACGTGTGACTTCAAGTCGAGTGACAACGCAGAACAGAATTTTATTTTCGTTGTAATTCACACCTGTTTTTCCATAGCCACTTTCTGAATTGTAAACAGTTACTCCACGACCTAATTTTTCAATGATGGCTTGTTTGACTTCGGTTGCATTTCGTGAAACTATCGTTACACCTATATATTCTTCAATACCATTAATAATAAAATCGACTGTTTTGGAAGCTGCAAAATAAGTTAGCATCGAATACATTGCCGTTTCAACATTGACCAACAAAGCGGAAAAAGAGAACAAAATCACGTTAAAAACCGAGATAAAATCACCTACAGACAAACTTGTTTTTTTGCTGACATAAATTGCCAAAACTTCGGTTCCGTCAATAACTGCACCACCGCGAATGGTAAATCCAATTCCAGCTCCGAGAAAAAATCCTCCAAAAACCGAGATCAATAACTTGTCGGAAGTTATCGCCGGAAAGTTGACAAAATGCACTAATAATGACAAAGCCAAAATAGCCAACGTACTTTTGACCGCAAACTCAATCGAAATTTGTCTTGCTCCAATTATGATGAAAGGCAAATTAATCAATACAATCAAAACCGAAAGTTCAATTCCAGTCATGATTTCGGTTAGTAACGACAAACCCATTGCGCCACCATCGAGGAAATCATTGGGCAATAAAAATTCTTTCAAACCTATACTTGCCATCGTTACACCCATGCAAATCAAAATAAAATCTTTGATGTGTCGCGTGTAAACTAATTGCGTAATTCGGCTGCTGTTTTGGTAGAGATTTTCAAAAAATAATCGCATACATTTTCCTTTTAGCCCAAGTTACTAAAAATTGGCTAAGGAAGAAAATCAATCGTTATTAATTAACAAAAATTTGATGTGATTTTAGTCGACTATCTCCGTCAACACCTCGCCTTTTGTACTGTTCGGCATCGTAATTTTCAGTAATTGCGTTACCGTTGGAGCTATCTGTGTGATTTCTTTTCTATCGTTTGTTTTTCCTTTTTTGATGTGCCAACCATAAAAAATGATGGGAACATGTGTATCGTAAGTATAAGGGGAACCGTGCGTAGTTCCTGTAGTTGAATATTCTAAATAACCGGGTTTGTAAACAAAGTACAGCTCACCATTTTGCGTCGGATCGTAACCTTTTGACACAAAATCCAACAACACATCGTTGCCTGTTGCGGCTAAAATTTCTTCTTCGGTGTAAACACGTTTTACATATTCTTTGGTGTACAAATACTCTTTAAACGATTGTTTTACCGTTGTGAAATCCAAACCTTTTGATTTTATTTTTTCTTTATCAAAATGAACATTGTAACTCATGTAGTTCAATAATAAATCATCACCAAAAGTACTTTGAGAAAATGCTCTTAAATCACTTTCTACATTTTTGTAATTGATACTATTCACGTCGTACTTGTTGTCTTTCAAATAAGTTGCATTTTCAGCGCCAGCGTGATCTGCTGTTAGGAAAACAAGGTAATTGCCTTTTCCTACTTTTGCATCTAAATACGTCAAAAAATTGGCAATTGTTTCATCTAAACGCAGATAAGTATCTTGTAATTCTATGGAACGTGGTCCAAAAGTATGCCCGATATAATCCGTTGAGGAAAAACTTAAAGCTAAAAAATCAGTAATAGTATCTTTACCTAAGTTTTCTTTTTCAATGGCTCTTTGGGCTAAATCAGTAACTAAATTGTTTCCATACGGACTAATACGTAATACGCCAGCATCATTTTTTTCAACCATTTCTTTGGTATTGTAGGGAAAAAAAGGCGTTTTCAAATACAATTTTCCTTCATACGGATTGTCATCAGGAAGGCTTTCGTTGTAGGTTTCTTTGGGTTTCAACAAACTCCAACCTTTGTTGGCGTAGTTAAGGTAATTTTTTTCTTTATTGAAATCGTCCACCCAAGTAGGCAAAGCAGTTCCGTAATACGAACTCGAAATAAACTCACCTGTTTTACAATACCAAAACGCCCAGTCTGCAAAATGCCCGGCTGGCAAAATAGCGCCACGATCTTTGATACTAATTCCGATTACTTTTCCTTTGAAATTGGTGGAGAGTTTTAATTCGTCTGTAATCGTTGAGCTTTGCAAATTTTTAGGCGACATTTTACCTTCAATTTCCGAGCCTGGCACTAAAGTGGTTACCGAAGCATCATCGGTACAGTAGACATCTTTTTTTAAAGTACGGTGAAACCATTCGTTGCTCACGATTCCGTGTATCGCGGGTGTTGTTCCAGTATAAACTGAGGCATGACCCGGCGCAGTATACGTTGGCATATAATTGTAATGTGCATTTTCGAAAGTATACCCTTGCGTCATTAATCGTTTGAAACCGTTTGGAGAAAAGTCACTTTCAAAACGGTACAAATATTCCATTTTCATTTGGTCGACTATAATTCCGACTACTAGTTTTGGTCGCTCTTGTGCTTGTGTAACAATGGAAAATACGATGGCAGAAATCCAGATAAACTTTTTCATTAGGATAAATTATTTGTACAAAAGTAGTATTTTGAAAGTAAAATGATGTGAAGAAATTGGAAACAATTTAACCACATAGATTCATAGATTATAAAAATTGGTAAGGCATTTACAAAGAAAACATAAGACCTAGAGAACCTTGAGTAAAATATAATTTAGATCAATTCCTTTAAAAACTAAAGTTTGTCATGTTTTTTTTAGCCAATTCAAATTCTTCTATGACATCTTTGATAATAGTTTCCACAGATTTGATATCGTGAATTAAGCCTGCGATTTGACCAATTTCGAGTTCACCTTCGACCAAATCACCTTCAAACATGCCGCGTTTGGCTCGGCGTTTTCCTAGCAAATTTTCTAAATCTTCTTTAGTCGGACATTTGGCATACAACTCTTGTAAGTCGTTGTAGAATTTGTTTTTTATCAAACGAACTGGCGCTAATTCTTTTAAAGTCAATTGAGTATCGCCTTCGCCCGTTTCAACAATGGTTTTCTTAAAATTATCGTGCGCTGAACTTTCGGTAGAAGCTGCAAAACGACTTCCCATTTGAACGCCATCTGCTCCTAAAATCATGGCTGCTAGCATTCCGCGACCCGTTGCAATTCCGCCTGCTGCAATGAGTGGAATTGAAATGTTTTCTCGCACCATTGGTATCAAAGTTAGCGTTGTGGTTTCTTCACGACCGTTGTGTCCGCCAGCTTCAAAACCTTCGGCTACGACCGCATCAACTCCTGCTTCTTGAGCTTTCAAGGCAAATTTGGAGCTGCTTACTACATGAACAACGGTAATTCCATTGGACTTTAAATGCGATGTCCACGTTTTCGGGTTTCCTGCCGAGGTGAAGACAATTTTCACACCTTCCTCAATAATAATTTGTATGATTTCTTCCACATTAGGATACAACATCGGAATATTAACTCCAAAAGGTTTGTCAGTAGCTTTTTTGCATTTTTGAATGTGCTCTCTTAAAACATCAGGATACATAGAACCTGCTCCGATTAAACCTAAACCGCCTGCATTACTAACTGCACTTGCTAATTTGTAACCCGAATTCCAAATCATTCCGCCTTGAATAATTGGATATTTAATATTGAAAAGTTGTGTGATTTTATTCATTGAAACTGAATGAATTTTCAGAATTAATTTTTAATAATTTTACCTTGCAAAGTAGCGTCTGAAGTTTGAATTGCAAAATAATAAACACCAGAATTTAAGTTTTCTAATGAAATTGTTTCGATTGGATTATCAATCTTTTGGGAATGAACAATTTGTCCTAAACCATTGTAAAAACTGACTTCTTTTCCTATGGTTTTTGAAGTACTAATCAATGTAAAATTACCTTTTGTTGGATTGGGAAAGTATTGAAATTGTTCGATTGGATTCTCGTTAGTTGAAAGCAAAGCCATTTGCAACGCCATTTGAAAATCAGGAATACCGTAGCCAAATAGATCATCAGGATTCGAATATCTATCGGCTGACTGTTTAACAAAATCAATAATTTGTTGGTTGGTTAAATTAGGCACTGCGCTCCAAAAACTAGCTATCATTCCCGCCATGATAGGACAAGAGAAGGATGTACCGCTCGCTGTTTGAATAGTTCCTGAAGTATTTGCCACTGTAGAGGCTAAACCTTGCGCCATAACATCGGGTTTGATTCGATTGGGATAACCTGGACCAACTGAACTAAATGTAGCATAGCTTTCGTTGGGTTGAACAGCGCCAACTGCCAAAACATTTGTTGCTTCTGCTGGAACACCAATATGATTGTAAGGTTCGTCGCTTCCGCCAGAATTACCTGCACTTGCTACTACTATCATTCCTTTACTAAACGCAATATTAGCTCCTTTAGATGCAAAAGCTTCATTTCCTGTCATGTTGGAATAAATATGTGAATAGTTTGGGTTATTGTATACATAATAGCCTAAAGACGTAGAAATTATATCGGCTCCCAATCGATCGGCTTCTTCAGCAGCTTCTACCCAATAACTTTCTTCCACTGGATTTTCATCAGTAACATCTTCGGTAACAAATAAATAGTATTTAGCATTTGGAGCTGTTCCTACCAATTGACTATCTACAAATCCGCCCATACAAGAAAGTGTCAAGGTACCATGATTGTGCAATGAGTAAACATCTTCATTTTGACTCACATAATTGTAACCGCCAAGAATTAAATTATTATCAAATAAACGTTGAAAAGGATCTGTTGAATTGACATTGATAAAACCGGAATCTAAAACAGCAATAATTTTTCCTTGCCCAGTGTAACTGGCTTGGTGGAGTAAGTGACCGTTTAGCATTTCAATTTGATTGGCCGAATTACCATAATTAAAACTTTCGTCCACGTCCATATTTTTATTTACTGGAATTGAAGGTTTTGGCGTAGATATTTTCCCGGAAGCGTTTAAATCAAGATCAGCAAATTTTATGGATTGTACAAAAGACAATTGTGTCAATGCCTGAATAGCATCTACTGTTCCTCTTACGTGTACACAATTCATCCATTTGGATTTTGCCTTCACTGTTATTCCATTTGCCGTCATTAATTGATCTATATAAGGCTGATGAATAGGAACATCATTAACATTTAAGGCAATTCCTTGTAATGTTCTACGATCTAATGCTCTTTGGGTAAGCATTTGCAAAGGATTATCTAAATAAAACTGCGCATTGGGTTTGTCGGTAAAAAATACCCAAGCATCTTCTTCTTGCGAAAAAACGACACTTGAAACAAAAAAAACGATTAATAGTAGGATTTTTTTCATAGTTTTCAATTTGGATTCTTCAAAAGTACAAAAAATTAGTATCAAAATGATTTTTAAGAAATTACACCCGATCCTACTAGCTCATCTTCAATATTCCATGCCACAAATTGACCTTCAGTAATGGCTGATTGTGGTTGCTTAAACTCAACGTACAAACCGCTATCATATTGATATAAAACCGCATCTTGAAGTTCTTGACGGTAACGAATTCGAGCTTTCACTGTCATCGTTTCTCCATTTTTCAGGGTCAAATCTTCTCGAATCCAATGTATTTCTGAAGGTTTCACTTTTAATGCTTTTCGAAACAAACCAGGATGTTGGTGACCTTGTCCGGTGTAGATGATATTATTTTTTACATCAGTAGCGATAATAAATAAAGCTTCCTTAGTTCCGCCCACGTTCAAACCTTTACGTTGGCCTATGGTAAAATAGTGTGCGCCTTGGTGCTTACCAACCGTTTTTCCCATTTCAGGAGTGTACTGAATTGGTTTTGAAAAGTATTCCAACTCTTTTTCTTTTGAATCGAAAGTTGGTTTTTCTTGTGAATATATAGAATGATTGGCATCAATTTCAACAATTATTCCTTCTTTGGGCTGTAATTGTTGTTGCAAAAATTCGGGTAAACGCACTTTTCCAATAAAGCACAATCCTTGCGAATCTTTCTTTTCGGCTGTCACCAAATCCAATTGTTGAGCGATTTCGCGTACTTGAGGTTTGGTTAGCTCTCCTATTGGAAAAAGTGCTTTACTTAATTGTTCCTGAGACAATTGACACAAAAAATACGATTGATCTTTGTTATCGTCTTTTCCAGCTAATAGTTGATATACTTTATTTCCATCTACTACAATTTCGCCTTTTCGGCAATAATGACCAGTTGCTACATAGTCTGCACCTAGACTTAGAGCGATTTTCATGAAAACATCAAACTTAATTTCGCGATTACAAAGCACATCAGGATTGGGCGTTCGTCCGTTTTCGTATTCGTTGAACATGTAATTGACGATTCGCTCTTTGTATTGCTCACTCAGATCAACAGTTTGAAAAGGAATTCCGAGTTTTTCGGCCACTAAAAGAGCATCGTTACTGTCTTCAAGCCAAGGACATTCGTTGGAAATGGTAACCGAATCATCGTGCCAATTTTTCATAAAAAGACCAATTACTTCATAGCCTTGCTCTTTTAAAAGATAAGCAGCAACACTAGAATCAACACCACCTGAAAGTCCAACGATTACGCGTTTCATTAAATTATTTTTTGCAAAAATACATTAATTAATAAAAAAAGGTATGTGCTCTTTATCATAAAAACACATACCTTATTCAATTTTGTCTATACTATTATTACTCGTTGGGATCTTTGGTAATTTTGCGTTTCTCGAATTTCTTACCTTGAAGATTCATATTTTTCTTCACAATCTTATCGTTTTCTAAAAACTCCCAAATTCCAGTTTTCTTACCATTGGTAAATAAACCTTTGGCAGTTATTTTGCCTTCAGCATCTTTAAAAATAGCTTGACCATGAAACTCGTCATTTTTGTAATTTGATTCTTCCAACACTATTCCATTTTCAGCATATTTTTTATACAAACCCTCTTTTTTACCTAGCTTATAGTTGATTTCCTCTGCTATTGCTCCTTCTCTGTAATACACTTTTCGAACACCATCTAATTTTCCTTTAGTGTATTGTTCTGTTGTCATTATCTTATCTGAGTCGAGATGATAATACTTCCATTCGCCTTCAAAAAGCTTGTTAACAAGTTTACCTTCACTCACTTTAAATCCTTTTTGATTGTAAAAAATGGTATAACAAGAATTATCAGTACCTTTAAATTCTCGAGTTGCAATTACTGTTCCAGCTTTTGTATCGTCAAAAAACTTGAACATTCCTGTTTCTTTTCCGTGATCGAAAGTACCTTCATAGCGCAAACGTTTAGATTCTTCGTAATAACCTTTCCAAGGACCATGTTTGAGCCCTTTTTCATCCAATTTATTGGTTTCTTGCGCGTTTAATTGTAGTAAAAAAAGGAAAGCAATAATAAATTTCATAATTTTGATTAATTCATTATAAGTAACTTAAAAATTGATTTTTTATTGCTTCAAAAATAGATTATTTAGTGAAATGAATTAGCTTTATAGATAAAATTCTTTTGCTTTATGGCTGTAATAATAATGTGCAAAAATCATTTTTTTTTAATTTTTTTTATAAATAGAAAAATATTTTTATATTCACAAAAATTTTAAATTTTAATTATGAAAACAACTAAGTTAACAATCCTTTCGATTATTTCATTTATTGGCATTACATTTACTTCTTGTGGTGAGGCAGAAGTTCCACAAGTTGAAGAGGGCAATAATATGTTACAAGTAATCACCAGAACTGAAACCTCTTTCAAAAATCTACGTAAAGCACTAGCAATCACTGGTTTAGAAGATGAAGTTGCGTCAGGAAATTTGACTGTTTTTGGACCTGACGATGCTTCTTTTGATCAATTCATTTTAAGTAATTATGGCCCAACAGCCACTTTAGAATCTATACCTGTTGCCGATTTAACAGCAACAATCAAAGGTCACGTTGTTATTAATAGTTTCATAACTAAAGGTAGTTTAACTGACAACCAAATATTAACAACATTAAATGGCACAAATTTAACTGTACATATTGACAACTCTGACCCAGAAAATCCTATAGTTACTTTTGATGGACCTATGGGTGATTTAAATGACCCTACAGACGATAATGGATTCGTTTTCTCAGATTGGATGTGTTCAAATGGTTATCTTCATGTAATTGACA
>CAYPXI010000017.1:0-79469 GCA_964414655.1 uncultured Flavobacterium sp.
GATGTTGTTCCCAAACTAGTGGATCGGAAGCTACTTTGTACAATTCTTCAAAATCTCTTTCAATTGCTTCTAGCAAATCTCCTTTTGGCAAACCGCCACCATTGGGCGACATCACCCTCCAAAACAAATTGTGATTGTAAAATCCACCACCATTATTTCGAACAGCAGCGTTTTTCATATCCAAATTGATCAAAATATTTTCGATTGTTTTTCCTTCTAAATCAGTTCCAGCCACAGCAGCATTCAAATTGGTTGTATACGCATTGTGGTGTTTGGTATGATGAATCTCCATGGTTCTCGCGTCAATATGCGGTTCCAAAGCATCATAAGCATAAGGTAATTGTGGTAATTCAAAAGCCATGATCTATTTATTTAAAGATTAAAAAAATTAATGATTCCAAAGTTATAAATTAAACTTGGCAAACCGAAACGAACTGCAATAGATTTTTCAAATAATAACATAAACGGTTCAAAACTATTTTAGTATTTTTAGAAGCTATTTCCAGCTTTACGTTGCAATCTTTTTAAAAAACAATTGGTTCTACTAAGCCCAACTAAGCGCTTCCGTTGGTCGCGTTAGTTCGGCAAGTACAACTCAATGGTTTGCTTAAAAAGATTTCCACTGCAATCTGGGCTAGAATTTACTGTTATTATGACATTCAACTTACAACCACAACACCTCCAAAACCAACTCATTCAGTTGTTTCCTTTACAAGAAGACGATTTTGAAGAATTGTACAAAGTAGCTTCCGATCCACTAGTTTGGGAACAACATCCCAACAAATTGCGCTACCAACGAGCCGTTTTTCAAAATTTTTTTGAGGGCGCAATTCAATCGCATGGCGCTTTTTTGATTCGAGAGGTACAAACTAATGAAGTGGTTGGTAGTTCCCGTTTTTATGATTTTGACGAAAACGACAACTCCATTTTAATTGGCTATACTTTTATAGGGCGAAAATTCTGGGGAAAAGACTACAACGCATCACTCAAAAAACTCATGCTCGATTATGCCTTTCAATACGTTGACAAAGTGTTTTTTCATATCGGAGCACAAAATTTCCGTTCGCAAAAAGCCATCGAAAAAATCGGCGCCATAAAAGTAGGTGAACAAGAAGTTGAATATTATGGAGAAGACTCAAAATTGAATTATATTTATCAAATTAAAAATCCAAACCCTTCAAGAGTTTCAAACTCTGGAAGGGTTAATCAAACTCTGGAAGGGTTAAAATAATAATTATGGTAAAACCAGCATTCTCCATTTACGACGCATCTGCAGGTTCTGGAAAAACCTACACTTTGGTAAAGGAATACCTCAAAATTATTCTTTTGTCCAAAAAACCCGATGCATATCGAAATATTTTAGCCATAACATTTACCAACAAAGCGGTGCATGAAATGAAAAGTCGTGTCATTGATAGTTTATCAGAATTTGCTAATGAAAATCCATCTGAGAAGGCACAAAAACTGATGGAAACCATTGCTTCCGAGACACATTTATCGCTCAACGATATTCATTCAAAAGCCAAAAGCATTATCAAAAATCTGATTCACAATTACGCAGCTTTTGACATTTCAACCATAGATAAATTCACACACAAAGTTATACGCGCTTTTGCACACGACTTAAAATTGCCGATTACTTTTGAAGTTTCACTGGATACCGAAGCTTTATTGACAGAGGCTGTTGACGCAATTATTGCGCTAGCCGGAGATGATGAAGAAATCACAAAATTACTGGTTGATTATACTTTAGAAAAAACCAATGACGATAAAAGTTGGGACGTTTCGCGTGAAATCATGGAAACAGGAAAACTCATACTGAACGAAAATAACCGAGAAGAATTGATTCATTTTCAAGAAAAAAAGATTGCCGATTTTGTACTTATTAAATCTAAGTTAATTGAACTATGCAAAGAACTTGATGATCAATGTGTAGATTTGGCATCGCAAGCAATTGATTTGTTAAATGAAAACAATATTGATTTAAAATCGTTTTCAAGCGGTTATTTCCCAAATCATTTATTGAGCATCAAAGAAGGTCGCTTTAATCCTAAAAACAAAACGTATCACGAGTTTGACGATATCAAAATTAACAAAAACGCTAGTGACAAGTTGTTAATTGAAAATCTTATTCCACAACTTTTAGCAATGCTGAATTCGATTTATACTATGAACCACAAGAAAAGTTTTTACGAAGCTTTTCTAAAAAATATTACACCATTGTCACTGCTCAATACGTTGAGTAACAAGTTATCCGAAATTCAAAAAGAGAAAAATATTCTATCCATTGCTGAATTCAATAAACTCATCAACGACCAAATTCAAAATCAACCAGCGCCTTTTATTTACGAGCGATTGGGCGAAAAATACAAGCATTTTTTCATCGACGAATTTCAAGACACTTCGGTCATGCAATGGCAAAATTTGATCCCATTGATTGATAACTCACTTTCTAGCGAAGATTTGGATGGAACGCGCGGTTCATTACTTATTGTTGGCGATCCAAAACAATCCATTTACCGATGGCGTGGCGGAAAAGCAGAGCAATTTATCGAGTTGAGTAAAAATAAAAATCCGTTTGTTACCAAAGATAAAAAAGTGGAATCGCTAGACACCAACTACCGAAGTTATTCAGAAATAATCCATTTTAACAACCATTTTTTTAGTTTTCTATCAAACAAATTTGCCAACGATGATTACAAAGATTTGTATTTGAATCATTCTTTTCAAAAAGAAAACGATAAAAAAGGAGGTTTTGTTTCGCTTTCTTTTATTCCAAAAACAACTACAAATGAATCTGATGAAGACAACGAAAATCAGGATAAAGACAGTTTGTATTTGAACGAAATTATTGCAACAATTGAACGCGTTCGGGAGTTGGGATTTTTTTACAAAGACATTGTAATTTTATCGCGAAATAATAAAAAAGCAATGCTTACCGCACAATTTTTAACGGAGCATTCAATTCCAATTGTTTCTTCTGAAAGCCTATTGTTATCGATGTCTTCTGAAGTTTTAGCCATTATTCATACATTACGATATATGAATAATAGAAATGACTTGGAAGCCAAATCAAATATGTTGTATTATTTAGCTAAAAATCAGCAAGACGAAATGGCAATTCATGATTGTATTGCACAAGGAATGGATTGTAAAAATGAAGAAGAATTTCAAGATTGGTTATTGATTAATACAACAGCATTAGACTTTCAAATTCTTCGTAAAAAATCATTGTATGAAGCAACCGAAATGATTATTTCGAAACTCATTCCTGTTTCAAAAAGAAGTGCTTATGTGCAATATTTTTTGGATGTCATTTTAGAGAAAGATGTTAAAAATCAAATGGGAATTTCAGAGTTTTTACAATTTTGGGACGACAAAAGCGATTCGTTAAGCATTCCTTCTCCTGAAGGCAACGATGCGGTTAAAATTATGACCATCCATAAATCGAAAGGATTAGAGTTTCCGGTAGTTATTTTTCCTTTCGCAGAAGAAAATTATGCATTAAACAAGCAAGATAAGTTATGGATTGATGCTAATGAAACGGAAATTGGTTTGTCAAAAGCACTGGTTGCCAAAAATAAAAATGTCGCCTCATTTAGTGAAGAAGCTAGTGTTTTGTATGAGCAAAAAGAGCAGGAAAATTTACTCGACAACATCAATGTCATATACGTCGCATTGACGCGCGCCGAAGAACAATTATACATTATTTCATCCGAAGTGCAACCAAATAAAGACGGAAATTATCCGAATAACTTGGCTTCTTTTTTTGTAGAGTACTTACAGTTTATTGGTCAATTTAAAGAAGATCAACTCCAGTTTGAATTCGGAAATAACAAGAGGATTTCAATTCAAAGCAACGTTCAAAAGTTGACCAAAACAACACCACAACGCTATTCAGAAATGAATCCTAAAAGTATAAAAATTGCTCAAAAGGAAAGTTTGATGTGGAATACCAAACAACAACATGCAATTGAATATGGTAATCTTTTGCATGAGATATTGTCGTATGTCAAAACACAAAACGACATCGACAACGTAATTATTAAAGCAATCGAAAATGGTTTAATTGCTGTTTTTCAAAAAGAAAGTATCCTTAAAAGCATTAACAAAATAGTTTTACATCCAGAACTAAAAGACTATTTTGCCGAAGAGAATAAAGTCATCAACGAAAAAACGATAATTCAAAAAGATTTTGGTTTAACCAAACCCGATCGAATTGTTTTTACTCCTAAAAATGAAGTTTTATTACTTGACTATAAAACAGGAGAAGCGCTGCCTAAACACAAGTCTCAAATAGAAAATTACCAATCAATATTGGAAGAAATGGGTTATAAGGTGGCAAAAAAGGCATTGATTTATATTGGAGAAGAAATCAAAATTATACATTTGTAGACTAAATAAAAAAGCATTATGTACGGTAAAATAAAAGAACATCTTCAAAACGAATTAGACACTATTCAAAACAATGGTTTGTTTAAAAAAGAACGCATTATTACTTCTCCTCAAGGAGCCGAAATCACGGTAAATGGCGAAACAGTTTTAAATTTTTGCGCCAATAATTACTTAGGATTATCCTCGCATCCTGAGGTTATACAAGCAGCCAAAGACGCACTTGATTCACATGGATTTGGAATGTCTTCAGTACGATTCATCTGTGGAACGCAAGACATTCACAAATCTCTTGAAAAAGCTATAGCCGATTTTTACGGTACAGAAGACACTATTTTGTATGCAGCGGCATTTGATGCCAATGGAGGTGTTTTTGAACCTTTATTAGGTGAAGAAGATTGTATCATTTCAGATAGTTTGAACCACGCTTCAATCATTGATGGTGTTCGATTGTGCAAAGCGGCAAGATACCGTTATGAAAACTCCAATATGGACGATTTGGAACAACAATTAATTAAGGCCAATCAGGATAACAGAAGATTTAAATTGATTGTAACTGATGGTGTTTTTTCAATGGATGGATTAGTTGCTCCACTTGATAAAATCTGTGACTTAGCAGACAAATATGATGCATTGGTAATGGTTGACGAATGTCACGCAGCAGGATTTATAGGCGCTACAGGCAAAGGAACTATTGAGGCTAAAGGAGTAATGGGGAGAGTGGATATTATCACTGGAACATTAGGGAAAGCGCTTGGAGGTGCAATGGGCGGTTATACTACTGCCAAAAAAGAAATTATAGAGATTTTGCGTCAACGCTCAAGACCTTATTTGTTTTCCAATTCATTGGCACCATCAATCGTTGGAGCATCTTTGAAAGTGTTTGAGTTACTAAAAAAAGACACTTCTTTGCGTGATAAATTAGAGTGGAATACAACCTATTTTAAACAAGGGATGAAATCAGCAGGTTTTGACATTATTGACGGCGATTCAGCTATAGTTCCGGTAATGCTTTATGACGCTAAACTTTCGCAAGTTATGGCCGATGAATTACTAAAGAAAGGAATTTATGTCATAGGTTTCTTTTATCCCGTTGTTCCAAAAGATAAAGCTAGAATTAGAGTTCAATTGTCTGCAGCACATACAAAAGAACACTTAGATAAAGCAATTCAGGCGTTTACAGAAGTTGGAAAATCTTTAAATGTTATATAAGCATTATCAAAATATTATAGAATTTTGTCTACAATATTTTGATAATTCATTTATAGGTATTACTTTTGTCGCATTATAACCATTATAATTTAACAAAAATTTAAGTATGAAACATCTTAACAAATTATTTGCTGCATTGCTTTTAATGGCTGCTTTTAGCACTCAAGCGCAAGATAGCAATAACAAATGGGCTATTTCGTTTGGTGCAAACGCAGTAGACGGAGGCAGAGTTAGTGCTGCAACAAAATTAGAAGATCAATTTTCACAGTTTTTTGACGCCAAAAGGTATTGGAGTATCCTGCCTTCTGTATCTTCTGTTAACGTGTCTAGATACGTAGGGGATAATTTCTCATTCGGAGTTACAGGAGCTGTTAACAAAATCAGCAAAGTAGTTGGAGAAAGAACTTATGATCCTTTAACAAATACTGATGAGTATCCAGTAGCTAATCCAGGTGATTTAAGCTATTACTCTGTTGATGCTGCTGTTAAATACAGTTTCATGAAATTATTAAAATCAAAAGTAATTGATCCTTCTCTTCAAGTTGGAGGTGGTTACACTTGGTTTGGTGATGCTTCTGCAGGAACAGTGAATGGAGGTTTAGGTTTAACGTTATGGGTTACTGAACAAGTTGGTATTACTTGGGCTTCAACTTACAAACATTCATTTGACGACACAAGAGATGTAACTATTGATGTTCCTACTCACTTGCAACACAATGCTGGTTTAGTATTTAAGTTTGGTGCTAAAGATACAGATAATGATGGTATCTATGATAAAGATGATGCTTGTCCAGAAGTTTCAGGTTTAAAACAATTTAACGGTTGTCCGGATTCAGATATGGATGGTATTGAAGATAGTAAAGATTCTTGTCCAAATGATTTCGGATCAGTTGAAATGAATGGTTGTCCTGACACTGATGGTGATGGTATTGCTGATAAAGATGATGCTTGTCCAGATGTTGCTGGTGTTAAATCATTAGGTGGTTGTCCAGATGCTGATGGTGATGGAATCACTGACAAAAAAGATAATTGTCCTGAAGTTAAAGGTCCAAAAGAAAACAACGGTTGTCCTTGGCCAGACAAAGATGGTGACGGTGTATTAGACAAAGACGATAAATGTCCAGATGTTAAAGGTACTGCAGCTAACAAAGGTTGTCCTGAAGTTTCTGAAGAAGCTATCAAACGTTTGAATGATTATGCTAAAACGATTTTATTCGATACAAACAAAGCTACTTTCCAACAAAGAACTTACCCAGTATTAGAAGCTATTACAGCTATCTTAAAAGAGTACCCAAGTTCTAACTTCTCTATCGAAGGTCACACAGATAGCGACGGTAAAGATGATGCTAACATGAAGTTATCTGACGAAAGAGCTGCTGCTGTTAAAAATTACTTAATCGAAAAAGGTATTGCTTCTTCAAGATTATCATCTAAAGGTTTTGGTGAGTCTATGCCAATCGACACAAATAAAACTAAAGCTGGTAAAGCTAACAACAGAAGAGTTGAAGTGAAATTAGTAAAATAATTTCTTAAAAATATTTTCTTAAAACGTCCCGATTTATCGGGACGTTTTTTTATTTTTATACTATGTCAAGTCCTTCTTTTTTAAATCAACTTGCTCAAACAATTATCCTGAATCATGCTCAGAACAGCGCTGATTTATGGGTAGTTTTACCCAACAAAAGAGCTAAAGTTTTTTTACTCGAAGAACTTCGCAACACAACTAATCAAACTCTTTTTTCTCCCGAGATTATTAGCATAGAAGATTTTATTCAAGATATTGCAGGAATTCGATCTATTGATGCCATCGAGTTGCTATTTGAATTCTACAAAATCTATCTTGAAATTGAAGATACCGAACCCAAAGATTCCTTTGAAATATTTGCCAATTGGGCAAAAACACTGTTACAGGATTTTAATGAAATTGACCGTTATTTACTAGATCCAAACAAAATTCTAAAGTATCTTGAAAACATAAAGGAACTGGAGCATTGGTCTGTTTCAGTAGACAAAAGAACTGATCTTATCGATAGACATCTTCAATTTTGGAGAAAACTTCCTGAATATTATCATTCATTATACCAAAGTTTACTCAATAAAAGAAAAGGCTATCAAGGGCTAATTTACCGTGAAGCAGTTGATAATATCAATCATTTTTCCAATCAAATTTCAGTAAAGCAACATATTATTTTTGCAGGTTTTAATGCATTAAACTTAGCGGAAGAAAAAATCATTCAACATTTGCTTTCAATAGAAAAAGCTTCGGTTTATTGGGATATTGACTCAACTTTCTTGAATGACAGTTATCATGATGCAGGTCTGTTTCAACGAAAAATAAAAACATCTTGGCCCTATTACAAAACCAACCCTTATGAATGGATTTTTAATCAGTATAAAGAAGACAAAAATATTTCCATAATTAGTACTTCTAAAGCAATTGGTCAGGCTAAAATTGTAGGTGAAATTGTCAACACAATACTGCAAGAAGGCAAAAGCGATTTACAGAAAATAGCCATTGTTTTAGCGGATGAAAATCTTTTACACCCCATATTACATTCGTTGCCTACTGCTGTAGATGCTATCAATATCACCATGGGCTTTTCAAGTAAAAATAACCCTGCGCAATTATTGATTTCTAAATTGTTTAAGTTGCATACCAATGCCTTAAATAAAGACGAGAAAAATTATGTTTTTTACTATAAAGAAGTACTCGAAATTTTAAATCATCCTCTTCTTGAACCTTATATTAAGCCAAATGAATTAGTTTTTAAAATTAATTATAACAATTATACTTTCATTACTTTAAAACGCCTAAAAGAGCTTTACGGAGCCGAAAACGAATTTTTTGATTTGGTTTTTGAGCGCTGGTCAAACTCATCTCAAGATGTATTGAATCGATTAACGCAACTGTTGTTATTACTGAAATCACGTTTAGAAAATACTTCTGAAGATGAAAAAATAGCCAAAGCTTTTGTGTATTCCATTTTCAAAATACTAAATAAACTTAAAAGCTATTTTGCCACTATCGAAGGCACTTCAATAGATAACATCAATAATTTATCCGCAATTTATAAGCAAATCATCGATGAAGCTGAAGTTTCATTTGAAGGCGAACCGCTTAATGGATTACAAATCATGGGCGTTTTAGAAAGTCGCGTACTCGATTTTGAAACCGTAATAATCACTTCCGTAAATGAAGGAAAATTGCCTTCTGGAAAAAGCATGAATTCGTTTTTACCTTACGATGTTAAACTCGAATACGGATTGCCAACGTACAAAGAAAAAGATGCCATTTTTGCCTTTCACTTTTATCATTTATTGCAACGAGCCAAAAATGTGTTTCTGATTTATAATGCTGATAATGAAGGTTATGATGCTGCCGAAAAAAGCCGTTTCATAACCCAATTGGAAATAGAAAAACAAAAAAATCATAATTACACTTTTGATTACTACAATCCAACGGTTCCAACAATTGCCTATCAACCTATTGAGGTTCCCAAAACCGAGAGTGTAATGCTACGATTACGCGAAATAGCCGAGAAAGGTTTTTCGCCATCCTCATTAACAACCTACATTCGAAACCCAATTCAATTTTATTTTCAACGTGTTCTACGTATTTCTGAAGTTGATGAGGTTGAAGAAAATATTGCTGTAAACACACTTGGAACCATTATTCATAAAACTTTAGAAGAGCTTTACAAACCTTTTATTGGGCGATTGTTGACTAAAAATGATATTCTAAACACACTCAAAAAAGTGGATCAAGAAACACTCACACAATTCAAATTAGTTTACAAAGAGGGTGAAATTAAAAAAGGTAGAAACTTATTGGCTTTTGAAGTCGCCAAGCAAAACGTAACCAATTTTTTAAATCAAGAGTTAAATTCACTCGAAGAAGGTGACGAAATTCAAATTTTAGCGCTCGAACAAAACTTTGAGCGTCTTTTAGAACATTCTAGTTTGTCTTTTCCTGTTTTGATTAAAGGAAATGTAGATCGAATCGAATTGCGCAACGGAATAATCAGAATTATCGACTATAAAACAGGTAAAGTTGACAAAAACAACTTGATTTTAAAGCAATGGAATGGTTTAACGGATGATATCAAAAACGACAAAGTCATACAAGTTCTAGCCTATGCTTTTATGTTTGAAAAGGAGTTGAAAGGGCGCAAAATGGAGGCAGGAATTTTATCGTTTAAAAACCTAAAATCAGGCTTTTTGCCTTTTACTTTTAATGAAGGTAAAGAAGGGACTACAATTGTTTCAGAAGAAGTGATGCAGAATTACCTTGAACAAATAGTTGGTTTGTTGGCAGAAATTATGAACGAAGAAATTCCGTTTACCGAAAAAATATAGTTTTTCAAACTAAATCTTCTTAAAAAAATCCAATAAAACAGACATCAATTCGTCTTGATTTTCAATATGACTCATGTGTCCGTCTTCAAAAGTGGTGAGTTGTACTTTGGTTCCTTCAATTTGATCAATATTATCATCGTATATCAAAACACCATCTTTTTTACCCAAAATCAACAGAATTGGATACGGAGCAAAATGCAAAATCACTTCTCGATCTTTTCTTATTTTCATGCCTTCCAAAGCAGCAACTATGCCTTGAAGCGGCGTTTTTAAAGCTTCTAATTTCACATTTTCAATTGCTTCAGATAAACGTTCGCGATTGTCTTCGCTAAACAAATTAGCAATGCTCATTCGCACAAAAGCAGCGTAATTTTGCTTAACAGCCACAATAGCTCTGTCGCGATTGATTTTGCGTTCGTCGCTATCAGCCCGCGAAGTCGAGTTCAATAACACCAATCCTTTCATATTGTCTGGATACAATTCGGCAAAAGCCAAAGCCACATATCCGCCCATCGAATGACCCACCAAAATCGCTTTTCTGATTTTTAATTCATGTAAAAGACCATGAACCATATCAGCTTGATCTTCCATCGAATGAACGTAACCCAAACATTCGGTTTGACCGTGACCTAATAAATCAATGGTGATTACACGATGTTTCTTGGCCAATTCAGGAACAAAAGCATTCCACATGGTTTGATTTTCCAAAAAACCGTGCAATAGCACTATAGTTGTGCCTTTTCCTTGGTCGGTGTAGGAGATTTGGGTGTTTTTGTAGATAAGTTTTTTAGTCACAGTCGCAGTTTTCAGTTACAAAACTATGACTTTAATTTTTTTTGAAACACAAAAGAAACAAAAGAAAGTTTAAAAATTAACGTTAGTAACTTTTGTGCCTTTTCTGGTTGAAAAAAAGAAGTTATTTTTACCAAAAATCTATTTTCTAATTGATTATCCTAAGCTTGTCGAATAACTTTTTATAAAAACAAAAACCATGTTCACCATCCAACAAATCCACGACGCGCATGCCAAAGTCAAAAGTGGTGCCGATTTTCCGCAGTATATGCAAGATATTATTGATCTAGGCGTAACTTCTTTTGAAACATTTGTGTTTGATAATCACACAGATTATAAAGGTAAAAACGAATTTTCAATATCGTCAGAAGGCTTTGATAATCATTTGTTTATTGCCGATGATTGCCGTGTAGAACAATTCAAATCCGATTTAAAAGCACACCAACAAGGCCAAACCGATTATATGACTTTTTTGAGCGATTGTGCCAAATCAGGCATTGAAAAGTGGGTGGTTCTTATGGATAGAATGACTTGTACTTATTTTGATAAAAAAGGAGAAGCTGTTGTGGTAGAGAAAATACCAACGGTTTAAAGTTAGGAACACAGATTGGAGAAATTTTAAAAATTATAATAATTTCTTTAATCTGTGTTCAAAAAAAAAAAAACGACCTATTTTCATAAGTCGTTTTTATGTTTTTCTGCATTCTGCTTCTGCATTCTGCTTCTGCGTTCTGCTTCTGCGTTCTGAAATCTAAAAACTGCGACTAAAAACTAACTATTCATAATCGCCTCAATTTCATCCACTTCAATCGGAATGTTGCGCATCAAATTGAAAGCTGCACCTTGTTCTTGAATCACCATGTCGTCTTCAATGCGAATGCCGAAGCCTTCAGCTGGAATGTAAATTCCGGGTTCAACGGTAAAAACCATGTTTGCTTTCATTGGTTCGTGTAGCAAACCGTAATCGTGCGTGTCTAATCCCATATGGTGTGAAGTTCCGTGCATAAAATATTTTTTATACGCTGGCCAATCTGGATTTTCGTTTTGTACATCGGCTTTGTCAATCAACCCTAAGCCAAGCAATTCTGACGTCATGATTTTTCCCACTTCTACATGGTATTGTTTCCACAAAGTGCCTGGAACCAACATTTTAGTTGCTTCATTTTTCACACGTAAAACGGCGTTGTACACTTCTTTTTGTCTTTCCGAAAAACGTCCAGAAACCGGAACCATTCGCGTCATATCGCTAGAATAATTGGCATATTCAGCTCCAACATCCAACAAAATCAAATCGCCTTCTTTACATTGTTGGTTGTTTTCGATGTAATGTAAAACATTCGCGTTATTTCCCGACGCAATAATTGGAGTGTAGGCAAAACCTTTGGAACGATTGCGTAAAAATTCGTGTGCAAATTCAGCTTCAATTTCGTATTCCATCACATTCGGTTTCACAAAATTCAAAATGCGTCGAAAACCTTTCTCAGTAATATCACAAGCGGTTTGTATTAAATCAATTTCTTCACTTTCTTTTACCGAACGCAAACGCTGTAAAATAGGATTCGATTTCTCTACTTTATGCGCCGGATAATTTTCTTTCCACCATTTTACAAAACGAGCCTCGCGGGTTTCTGTTTCAATTGTAGCGCGGTAATGTTCATTGGTGTTGATGTAAATTGTATCGGCATAAGCCATGATTTCCTTCAAGGTTTTGTGAAAATCTTGTAACCAAATGACACTTTTTATTCCAGCCACTTCAAATGCACGCTCTTTGGTGAGTTTTTCACCTTCCCAAATGGCAATGTGTTCGTTGGTTTCTTTTAAGAAAAGAATCTCTTTCAAATGCTCGTAAGGCGCATCAGGAAAAAGCAACAAAATGCTTTCTTCTTGGTCAACGCCCGATAAATAAAAAATATCGCGGTGTTGTGCAAAAGGCAATGTACTGTCAGCTGAAACGGGATAAATATCGTTCGAATTAAATACAGCAACACTATTGGGTTTCATCTGCGAAGTAAATTTTCTTCGGTTTTTGATGAATAAATCGCGGTTGATTGGATGGTATTTCATAGTTTAGATTGTAAGATTTTATGACTATAAGACAATTATTAAAAGACCAAAATTAGTGAATATTATTACTCGTGAAGTAGCCAAATGGCGTTATTTTCAATGTCAATATCAAAATTCAATATCAAAATTCAATATCAATCTCAATTTTTTCAATTTCTCAAATTTCTGAAATCTATGTTCCAAAAATTAAATTGTATTTCTACGAATCCTGCTCATGTGTCGATTCGAAATTCCTAAAAACGAAGCCAAGTAATGCAGCGGAACTTCTTGCAGTAATTTAGGTTCGTTAGTGAGTAGTTTTTTGTAGCGTTCTTCGGGCGTGAGTGTCAATAAATCGATGCGATAATCGTCGATCAAACAGAGTTGTCTTTCTATTAAATTGTAATAAAACTGATGAAACGCTTCGTTATTAGCGATTAATTCTTTGAATGTTTTTAAGTCGACAACCCACAATTTAGTTGCAACAATTGCTTTGATGTTTTTACGAGATGGTTTTTGGAACAAGAAACTATTTAGTGACGATGTAACCGAATTTTTCAATGCCAAATACGACGTTTTTTCTTCTCCTTCAATCACTATCGAATGTTGTAAAATACCACTTTCAACAAAACAGAAATAATGGCAAACCTCATTTTCTTTGACGAAGAAATCGTTTTTCTTTAGATCTAAAATTGAAAATGAAGCGATAGCTTTTTCCATTAGTGCAATTAACGATTCTGATTTGGAGTCCAGAAAACGTAGTGCGAAAGTTAGAAACGGATTTTTTGAAGAAGTTGGCATTGGTGTGATAATTTCAAAACAAAAATATTCTTTTTACACGAATAGTTTTTATGACTGCTACGAAAACAATATTTTTATAAAAAATTTCAACTATGAGAAAGTGTTTTTGGTTGCTATTGATCGTTTTTCAGTCCATTTTGGCGCAAAATAGTTCCCTTGATGCCATTGAATTCCAAAGCATCGGCCCAACCATTATGAGTGGAAGAATAGTCGATTTGGCTGTCAATCCTCAAAATCCTGCCGAGTTTTACGCAGCATATGCTTCGGGCGGTTTGTGGTATACCAACAACAACGGAACGAGTTTTACACCTGTTATGGATTCGGCAGAAACAATCAATTGTGGTAGCGTTACTGTCGACTGGAATTCGGGAATCATTTGGGTCGGAACAGGTGAAGTCAATTCGTCACGTTCTTCTTACTCAGGAATTGGCGTTCTAAAATCATCTGACAAAGGAAAAACTTGGCAAAATTTGGGTTTACCCGAAAGTCATCACATTAGCAGAATTATCATCAATCCGAAAAACAATGATGAAATGGTCGTTGGCGTTGTTGGTCATTTGTATACCCAAAACAAAGAACGCGGCATTTATAAAACTATAGATGGTGGGAAAACGTGGAGTCAACCGCTTTTTATCAACGACGAAACGGGAATTATTGATGTTTCCATTTCGCCAACTGATGCAAACGTTTTATTTGCCTCAGCGTGGCAAAAAGATCGCAAAGCTTGGAATTTCAAAGGCAACGGAGCAGGTTCAGGAATTTATAAGAGCACCGATTTTGGTTCGACCTGGCAATTGGTTTCTACGCCAACTTCTGGTTTCCCATTAGGTGAAAATGTAGGGCGAATTGGTCTTTTTGCGTGTAATTCTAATACAATTTACGCTGTAGTTGATAATCAAAACAAGCGTCCTTCTGCTAAAAGCGAACAACCAAAAGACGCTAATACCGCACTGGTTGAAACCGAAGTAATTGGTTGTGAAGTTTATCAATCAAACGATGGCGGAATGTTTTGGGAAAAGAAAAACAAGACCTTCATCGACGATATGTATTACAGTTATGGCTACTATTTTGCTAACATTACTGTAGATAGTCAAAACAATAATCGAATATATATTGGTGGTGTTGAGTTGCTTTTTTCGGAAGATGGTGGCGCAACTTTCAAAAGTATAAGCAAAGAAAATGTGCACGCCGATCATCATGTAACTTGGGTAAATCCAAAAAATCCGAATCACATAATCAATGGAAATGATGGCGGAGTCAACATCACTTACGATAATGGCGAACATTGGATCAAATGCAACAACCAAGCTGTAGGTCAGTTGTATGCGGTAAATGTGGATTACCAAGAAAATTATAATGTTTACGGCGGTTTACAAGACAACGGTGTTTGGTTCGGACCCAATAATTACCAACACAATCGAGCATGGCAACAACGGGGCAAATATCCTTTTCAAGAGATTTTAGGAGGCGATGGTATGCAAATCCAAATCGATAATCGTAATCCGAATATGGTCTACACCGGATTTCAATTTGGGAATTACTACCGATTTGATTTACAAAACGAAAAATCGGAACAAATCACACCACAATCGGGGAAAGACGAAGAAAAACTCCGATTCAATTGGCAAACGCCTATTTTATTATCTTCTCACAACCAAGACATTTTGTATTTAGGTTCCAATTTTTTGCATCGTTCAATGAATCAAGGGAAAACGTGGGAAAAAATTTCGTCCGATTTGACCAACGGAAAAGTTGAAGGAAATGTTGCGTATGGAACCATTACGTGTGTTTCAGAAAGTAAATTCCAATTCGGATTGTTGTACGTAGGAACTGATGATGGTAAAATCCATGTTTCAAAAGATGGCGGTGTTTCATGGCAATTGATTTCAGCGAATTTGCCTCAAGGTTTGTGGGTTTCGCGAATTGCGGCTTCTTCTCATGTTAAAGAAAGAGTTTACGCGACTTTAAATGGCTATCGTAACGACGATTTTACAACTTATGTATATGTTTCTGAGGATTATGGTGTAACTTGGAAGAGCATTTCAAATGGTTCCAATCATCCAGCAAATGTTATTTTGGAGGACAAAACCAATGAAAATTTGTTGTTTTTAGGAACCGATAACAATTTGTTCGTTTCCACCGATAGAGGAACTTCTTGGCAAGATTTTTCCAACGGAATGCCCAAAGTGGCTGTACACGATTTAGTTATTCAAACCAAAGCCAACGAATTGATTGTTGGCACTCATGGGCGATCGATTTACAAAGTTTCAATAGCAAAATTGCAAGAACTTACTCCAAAAATTGCCGAGAAATCATTACATTTATTCAAGTTAGAGGCAAAAGAGAAATCAAAAATGTGGGGCGACAAATATTCATCTTGGGAAAAAACAATTGAGCCAAAATTGACGATTTGGTTTTATTCAAATTCAGAAAAAGAAGTGGTTTTGTCTGTTGAAAATGATAAAAAAACAACATTGTTTACTCAGAAAGTTGCCTCTAAAAAAGGATTGAACAAAGTAGATTACGATTTGACATTATCCAAAAAAGAAGCAGAAAATTGGAACAAAAAAGATAAAAATGTTGCCATTAAAGAAGCCAAAAACCAACAGTATTATTTGCCAATCTCCAAATATAAAGTTTCGTTGCAAAGTGGCGAAATCAAGGAATCACAAGAATTTGAAATCACCAAATCAGAATAATGATTATGAAAAATAAAATCGTAATGCTCTGCCTTTTGTTTGCCATAATAGCATCGGCACAAAACAAATTACCATATCAATTGTTTGACAAAACCGGAAAGAAAACCACCTACAAAAAGTTGGTTAAAGCGTCAACGACTACAGAAGTAGTTCTTTTTGGAGAGTACCACAACAACGCCATTTCGCATTGGTTAGAATTAGAATTAACCAAAGACATAGCCGAAAAAAAACCAGTTGTTTTGGGTGCAGAAATGATAGAGGCCGACAATCAAAAGCAATTAGACCAATACTTAAAGGGTGAAATCAATCAAAAAAAGTTGGACTCTACAGCTCGCTTGTGGTCGAATCACAAAACCGATTATAAGCCATTGGTTGATTTTGCTAAAGAGAATAACATCCATTTTGTAGCCACAAATGTACCTAGAAGATATGCTTCGATGGTTTCAAAAAAAGGATTTGAAGCATTAGAAACACTATCTGCAGAAGAAAAATCATGGATAGCGCCATTACCAATTCCTTATGATGCTGAATTACCTGGTTATGTAGAAATGATGAAAATGATGGGCGAGCACGCTAGCCCGAATATGCCCAAAGCACAAGCAATCAAAGACGCGACAATGGCTTATTTTATTGAAAAAAACCGAAAAGAAAATACCGTTTTTATACATTACAACGGAACCTATCATTCCGATAATTATGAGGGAATCAATTGGTATTTAAAAAAACAAAGCCCTACTATTCAAATTATTACTGTGGCAACTGTGGAACAAAAAGATATATCAAAACTTGAAAAAGAGTATTACAATAAAGCCGATTTTATTCTCGTTATAGATGAAGATGTAACTAAAACCTATTAGATTGGTTTGAAACAACTTTTTTAATTACATTTGACCTACCTTTTGAATATAATTAATATAGTATGAAAAAGATTATCCATCTGTTTTTTGTTTTTATAACAACCTTTTCTTTAGTTTCATGTACCGATTCGGATGATACTTTAGATGATCCAAAATTGATTTTCAAATTCAAATTTGATTCTACACAAGTTCGTCTTAATAATTTAGGTCAAATATCAACAATTCCAGCGGGTCATGCTGGTCAATCACCTTTATTTAACGGAATTTCATCCAATTATATTGAAATGGCAGAATTAAGTTCTACGCCATTGGGCTTAGGAGAAATTCTTTTTCATGGTGCAGAAACAACAACTGGTGGCGATTTGGCAATCGATTTTAGTCAAGCCAAAATTGTTGGAGAAGGTGAAGCTTTTATAGAAGTTCCTCTTAGATCGATAAATCCAGGAACCTATCGTTGGATGCGGGTTTCTTTGTCATACCAAAATTATCAAATATCAGTTCGAGATGCTGGAGTAGACTACACGGGAACACTGGCCAGTTTTGTTGGATACAACACCTACATCAATTCATTCAATATTGGAAGCCATGTTTTTAATATAAACGCAAATAAATTACAAGGTTATTGGGCTTTTGCGTTAAATGATTTTGATTATTCTACTTCAGGGCAAGCACCAGCTGGAGCTACAACAGTGCCTAATCCGCTTTGGAATTCTTCACCAATTCCTCCTGGTTCTTGCGTGGTAACGGGTAATTTTTTTGAGCCATTAGTTATTCAAGGCAATGAGAAAAAAGATATTACAGTTACTTTATCCTTATCAACCAACAAAAGTTTTGAGTGGGCTGATGGTAATGGCAACGGAAAATACGAACCCAATTTAGGAGAAAATGTAGTGGATATGGGGTTAAGAGGTTTGGTTCCAACGTATTCGGAATAATTTTGTTTAATCTTTTAGCCGTAAATTAACCTTATTAATTTACTGATAATCAACAACTGTTAAACTCACTTTAAATTCATTATAAATTATAACGAAAAGGTTGTAGTTAATGTCAAATAGCTGTATTTTTGTTTGATTTTTTAAATAAATTATTCAAAATATGGCAAAATCTACTTTATTGAGTTCGTCCATTGCTAGGAAAGTTGCCATGGCGCTTTCTGGACTTTTTTTAGTTTCCTTTTTATCACTTCACTTTTTTATTAATTTCACCTCTGTTATCAGTCAAGATACCTTTAATGAGTTTTCTCATTTTATGGGAAATAACGGATTGATTCAATTCGTAATGCAGCCCATATTAGTAGCAGGAGTTGTTTTTCACTTTGTGATGGGGTTTGTTTTAGAACTCCAAAACCGCAAAGCCCGACCTGTTCAGTATGCTAAATTCAACGGTGCAGCGAATTCCTCTTGGGCATCACGAAATATGATTATCTCAGGAATGGTGGTTTTAGCCTTTTTAGGATTACATTTCTATGACTTCTGGATTCCAGAAATGATGTACAAATACGTAGATCAAATGCCAGTAGATGAGACACGTTACTATTGGGAAATGGTGCACAAATTTGAAAGCCCAGTTCGTGTTGGATTGTACTGTTTGTCATTCATTTTATTGTCATTACACTTATGGCACGGATTCAATTCATCGTTCCAGTCTGTAGGTTTCAATAACAAATTTTCGAAATCATTACACAAATTAGGATACGCATTTGCGATAATTGTTCCTTTCGGATTCATTTTTATCGCATTATTTCATCATTTTAATAATTAATATCTATGAAATTAGATTCTAAAATACCAGAAGGACACATTTCAAAGAAATGGACCGATTATAAAGATCATTTAAAATTAGTTGCTCCCAATAATAGACCAAAAATAGATATTATTGTGGTAGGAACGGGATTGGCTGGAGCTTCGGCTGCTGCTTCTCTTGGTGAAATGGGTTATAATGTAAAAGCATTTTGTTTTCAAGATTCGCCTCGTCGCGCACACTCAATTGCTGCGCAAGGTGGAATCAACGCTGCAAAAAATTATCAAAACGATGGCGATAGTACGTTCCGTCTGTTTTACGATACCATCAAAGGAGGCGATTACCGTGCTCGTGAAGCTAACGTTCACCGCTTGGCAGAAGTTTCGGGTAATATTATCGACCAATGTGTTGCACAAGGTGTTCCTTTTGCTCGCGATTACGGCGGATTATTAGATAACCGTTCGTTTGGTGGAACGCAAGTACAACGTACATTCTACGCTGCTGGTCAAACCGGACAACAATTGTTACTTGGAGCGTATTCAGCCTTATCAAGACAAATTGGTTTAGGTCGCGTAAAAATGTACAACCGTCACGAAATGCTCGATTTAGTAAAAGTAGACGGAAAAGCACGCGGAATCATCGCACGTAATTTAGTGACAGGCGAAATTGAACGTCATTCGGCGCACGCAGTAATCATTGCCTCAGGAGGTTATGGTAACGTATATTTCCTTTCTACCAACGCCATGGGAAGTAATGTAACGGCTAGTTGGAAAGTCCACAAACAAGGAGCATTATTTGCTAATCCTTGTTACGTACAAATTCACCCAACGTGTATTCCTGTTCATGGAACGAATCAATCCAAATTAACTTTGATGTCAGAGTCGTTAAGAAACTCTGGTCGTATTTGGGTTCCGAAGAAAAAAGAAGATGCTGAAGCCATTCGTGCAGGTAAATTAAAACCAACGCAAATTGCTGAAGATGATAGAGATTACTACTTAGAAAGACGTTATCCCGCGTTTGGTAACTTGGTACCACGTGACGTAGCATCAAGAGCAGCCAAAGAACGTTGTGATGCAGGTTACGGAATCGAAGCCAATGATACCAACGAAGGGGTTTACCTTGATTTCTCAACCGAAATCCAAAACAAAGGAAAACAAGCAGCTTACGCTAAAGGAAATCACAATCCAACGCCAGAAGAAATTACCAAGTTAGGAAAACAATGGTTGGAAGAAAAATACGGTAACTTGTTTACGATGTACCAAAAAATTACCGACGAAAATCCATACGAAACACCAATGAAAATCTATCCTGCAGTACATTACACTATGGGTGGTGTTTGGGTTGATTATAACTTACAATCTACTATTCCAGGTTGTTTCGTGGCTGGTGAAGCAAATTTCTCAGATCACGGAGCCAATCGTTTGGGAGCTTCGGCTTTGATGCAAGGTTTGGCCGATGGTTATTTCGTATTGCCTTACACAGTTTCCGATTATTTAGCGGATGACATTCGTACAGGAAAAATTCCAACGGATTCTCCTGAATTTGACGAAGCTGAAAAAAGAGTCAAAGATACCATCAATCAATTTATCAATAATAACGGAACTAAGTCAGTAGATCACTTCCACAAACGTCTCGGTTTGATTATGTGGAATAAAGTAGGAATGGGTAGAAACGCGCAAGGTTTAACTGAAGCCATTTCTGAAATTGCGGCTTTGAAAGAAGAATTCTATAAAGATGTTTACGTTCCAGGAAGCGCAGACGAATTGAATCCAGAACTAGAAAAAGCACTTCGTGTAGCTGATTTCATGGATTTAGGTCAATTAATGGCAATGGATGGTTTACAACGTAAAGAATCATGTGGTGGTCACTTCCGTGAAGAATACCAAGATGCTGAAGGAGAAACCTTACGTGACGACGAAAACTTCAAATTTGTTGGTGCTTGGGAATACAAAGGCAACGACATCAGCCAAGAAGTACTTCACAAAGAAGAATTGAAATACGAGTTTATCAAAATTGCAGCTAGAAATTATAAATAATAGACACCATGGCTTCTAAAAAAAATATCAATATAAAACTCAAAATTTGGCGTCAAAAAAACGGCAAAGAAAAAGGGAAAATGGAAGATTACAAATTGGATAATGTTTCTACCGATAGTTCTTTCTTAGAAATGTTAGATCAATTGAACGAGCAATTGGTAAACGATCGTAAAGAGCCAATCGCTTTTGATCACGATTGTCGTGAAGGAATCTGCGGAATGTGTTCACTATACATCAACGGTCGCGCTCACGGACCTGATACAGGAATCACAACGTGTCAATTGCACATGCGTATGTTCAACGATGGCGATACCATTTATGTAGAACCATGGAGAAGTAAAGCGTTCCCCGTAATCAAAGATTTAGTAGTTGATCGTAGCGCATTCGATCGCATTCAGCAAGCAGGTGGTTTCGTATCCGTAAATACTTCGGGTAGAACCATGGACGCCAATGCGATTCCAATTCCTAAACACGACGCCGATAAATCATTTGAAGCGGCTGCTTGTATCGGTTGTGGTGCTTGTGTAGCCACTTGCAAAAACGGTTCAGCTATGCTATTTGTGGGTGCTAAAGTATCCCAATACGCTCTTCTTCCTCAAGGAAAAGTAGAAGCAACTCAACGCGTTTTAAACATGGTGCGCCAAATGGACGAAGAAGGTTTCGGAAACTGTACCAACACTGGAGCCTGCGAAATAGAATGTCCAAAAGGAATTTCCCTCGAAAATATTGCTCGCATGAACCGCGAATATTTAGCGGCGAGTATGAAATAAAAATAAATTATAGAATACACACCCTCTTAGATTTCCAAACTCTAAGAGGGTTTTTTATTTAAAAATAGGGGTAATTTTTTTATTATGGCGTTCCCCAGTTGCAGAAAAGTATAGTTTAATAGAAAATTTCCTAGCAACTGGGTCAGGCTATCCGTTGCAAGTCCTCGCCGCGTCGTACCTCCTTGCTGTGGGCTTTCCACTACTATCCTTAACGCAAAATGTCGTATATTTGGGCATATTCGTTCCACAATGAAAAAAAGAGTTCTTTTACTACTATTAATTTGGGTAAGCAGTGTTCCAAAAGCACAAATTCTCCAACTGATAACGTACAACATTCGTTACGACAATCCCAACGACGGACCCAACGCTTGGCCCAACCGAAAAGCGATACTAACGGCTCAATTGGCTTTTTACGAACCCGACGTTTTCGGACTTCAAGAAGCGCTGCCCAATCAAGTGGATCAAATTGCCAATGCATTGCCACAATACAATCATGTGGTTCTAGCTCGCGATGGCGAAGGAAAAGGCGAGGCGTCTCCTATTTTCTACAAAAAAAATCAATTTGATTTACTGCAACAAAAAACGTTTTGGCTCTCCGAAACACCGGAAAAAATTTCCAAAGGTTGGGATGCGGCACTCAACCGAATTTGTACGTATGTCCTTTTAAAAGACAAAAAAAGCAAACAAAAATTTTGGGTATTCAATACGCATTTGGATCACATGGGTGAACTCGCTCGAACCAATTCCATACAATTAATTCTCAGTCAAATCCAAAAACTAAATACTGCGAATTATCCCGTTTTTTTGATGGGCGATTTCAATACCGAACCAACAGCTGAGCGAATTATCAACCTAAAAAAAGAATTGAACGACAGTTTCGAAGTTTCGCTCGAAAAACCATTTGGGCCTTCAGGCACGTTCAACGGATTCAAACACAATGAAGCCGTTACTTCTCGAATCGATTATATTTTTGTGTCTAAAAACAAGTCATTACAAGTGTTAAAATGCGCTGTTTTAAGTGATTCCCAAAATTTGTATTATCCTTCCGATCATTTACCCGTTTATGTAAAAGTGCTCTTCAATTAGTATGATTTTTTTATCTTTGAGAACAACCAACAACATCATGAAAAACTTCTTTTTAATCGTTTCTTTACTTTTTCTCAATAGCTTTTTTGCACAAAATTTAGCTCAACACGTCAATCCATTCATTGGAACAGGCGGTCACGGGCATACGTATCCGGGGGCAACAGTTCCTTACGGAATGGTTCAATTGTCACCCGACACGCGCATCGATGGCAGTTGGGACGGTTGTTCGGGCTATCACTACGACGACAAACTCATCTACGGATTTTCGCACACACATCTTAACGGAACGGGTTGCACCGATTACGGCGATATCATGCTCATGCCAACCATGGGCGAACCTAGTTTGTCACCAAAAGAATACGCTTCTTCGTTTTCACATACTAACGAAAAAGCTTCGGCTGGTTTTTATTCAGTAAAGCTCGAAGAACACAATGTTGATGTCAATTTAACGACTTCTACACGTGTTGGTTTTCATCAATATACTTTCAATAAAGCTGGTCAAGCCAACATTATTCTCGATTTAAACCATAGAGATAAATTGCTATATGGCGATGTGAAAATTATCAATAATAAAACCATCCAAATTCTAAGAAGAAGCGAAGCTTGGGCCAAAGATCAATATGTTTATGCACATATTGAGTTTAATGTTCCTATGCAAATTAGCAAAGTCGAAGCCAACCAAGAAAAAAGAAATGACTTTTATTCCGGAACGGTTTTAAAACTTGCTTTTTCAAAAACAGTCAAAAAAGGAGATCAAATTTTAGTCAAAGTGGCACTTTCTCCAACGAGTTACGAAGGAGCCAAACTCAACAGTTCTGAAATCAAAAGTTGGGATTTTGCTCAAGTAAAAAAAGCAGCTGAACAACTTTGGAACAAAGAATTATCAAAAATACAAATCACCGAAACCAACAAAGACCAATTGGCTATTTTTTACACTGCTTTGTATCACACCATGTCTCAACCCAACATTGCTCAAGATATCGATGGCAAATACCGTGGTCGCGACAATAAAGTCCATAACGGAGAAGGATTTGATTATTACACGGTATTCTCGCTTTGGGACACATTTCGTGGCGCACATCCATTGTACACTTTAATTGATAAAAAACGTACTTCTGATTACATCAATACCTTCATCAAACAATTTGAACAAGGAGGGAGATTACCTGTTTGGGAACTTTCTTCTAATGAAACCGATTGTATGATTGGTTATCATTCGGTTTCCGTAATGGCCGATGCAATGGCAAAAGGAATTACAGGATTTGATTACGAAAAAGCCTTTCAAGCCGCCAAACATTCGGCGATGCTCGATCATTTAGGGTTGGAAGCCTACAAACGTCAAGGTTTTATTTCGATGGACGACGAACACGAAAGCGTTTCCAAAACATTGGAGTATGCTTACGACGATTGGTGTATTGCTCAAATGGCGCAAATTCTGAACAAAAAAGAAGATTACGAGTATTTCATGCAACGTTCCCAAAGCTGGAAAAACGTCTTCGATTGGAACACTGGTTTTATGCGTCCGAAGAAAAACGGTGGTTGGTTTGCGCCTTTCGATCCCAAAGAAATCAACAACAATTTTACTGAAGGAAATAGTTGGCAATATTCCTTTTTCGTTCCACAAGACATTCCAGGAATGATTCAAGCCTACGGAGGAAAAGAAAAATTCGAAGCCAAACTCGACGAAATGTTCAACGCTGAAAGCAAAACCACAGGCCGCGAACAAGTCGATGTAACGGGTTTAATTGGTCAATACGCCCACGGAAACGAGCCGAGTCACCACATGGCGTATTTGTACAATTACATTGGTAAACCTGAAAAAACCAAAGAGAAAGTGCGTTATATTTTAAATAATTTCTACAAAAATACTCCTGACGGATTAATCGGCAACGAAGATTGTGGACAAATGAGCGCTTGGTATGTGTTGAGTTCAATGGGAATTTATGCTGTTACACCTGGACAAAAGTTTTGGTCAACAACAGATCCATATTTTTCTTCGATAAAATTGAACTTAGAAGACAGTAAATCAAGAATTATTACAAAAGAAACCTATAAAAATTATCTTTCGGTTTTAGGAACAAAACTTGAGAAATATATGATTAAAGAAGAAGATGTCGTAGCTGAGACAATGCCAGCTGATTTTGAAACTAGCGATATTATTCCTGTTCCAGTAATTCAAGCTGAAAGTAAATCATTCAAGGACAAACTTAAAGTGGAAATTGTATCCAATTCTCCCAATACTAAAATTAGATATCTAGTGGAAGATGATCAAAAAAATAAAGTGGATTTTATTCCCTACAACCAGCCTTTTGAAATTGATAAAACGTCAACCATAACTGCTTATTCTTATCAGTTATCTGATTCAGGAAATGAGCAAAAAAGCAGTTGGATATCGGCCACCTTCTACAAAAAACCCAACAATTATAACATTGACATTAAGTCTAAATACGATCCACAATACCACGCTGGTGGTCCAGACGGTTTGCTTGACGGCATTCACGGCACCGAAAACTGGCGCAAAGGTGATTGGCAAGGCTACCAAAAACAAGATTTTGAAGCCGTAGTTGATTTACAAACGGAAAAAGTCATCAGCAATTTTAGCGCGACCTTCTTGCAAGACCAACGTTCATGGATTTTAATGCCAACGAAAGTAGAATATTATGTATCTAACGATAATGTCAATTTTACTTTGGTTGGAACAATAAAAAACACTTTAGATCCGAAAGTAGATGTAAACACAGTAAGAGATTTCCCTTTTATAGCTGAAAAAGAAATCAAAGCCAAATACATCAAAGTCAAAGCCTACAATTACGGCAAGTTACCCGAATGGCATTTGGGTTACCCGTACGATGGCGACGCTTATATTTTTGTTGATGAAATAACCATTAAATAATTTTTCAACCCTTCCAGAGTTCAAAACTCTGGAAGGGTTTTTAAAAAACAACCATGAAAATAGCCTTAATTCAAATATCGTTATTCTGGGAAAATCCCAATAAAAACAGAGCTTATCTCAACGAAAAAATAAACTCTATTTCGCAATATGTCGATTTAATCGTATTGCCCGAAATGTTCACTTCTGGCTTTACCATGAATCCAAAAGAAGTATCCGAAACCATGCAAGGCGAAACGATTTTATGGTTAAAAGAAACTGCAAAATCAAAAAATTGTGCGATTACTGGAAGTTTGGTTATCAAAGAAAATGGCAACTATTACAACCGTTTGGTTTTTGTGTATCCGACAGGCGAAATCCAAACGTATGACAAACGACATTTGTTTACTTTAGCTGGCGAAGACGAAGTGTACACTTCTGGAAAATCGAAATTAATCATCGACTACAAAGGATTCAAAATTTGCACACTCATTTGCTACGATTTGCGTTTTCCGGTTTTCTCACGCAATGTTGAAGAGTATGATATGTTGATTTACGTTGCCAATTGGCCTAAACCGCGCATCAACGCTTGGAATATTTTACTCAAAGCGCGCGCAGTCGAAAACATGAGTTATGTAATTGGTGTGAATCGAGTTGGTCTTGATGACAATAATTTAGAATACGTAGGACATTCGCAAGCTGTCGATTTTCTTGGGAATTACATCCAAGAGCCCAAAGAAACAGAGGAAATTTTTATAGTGAATTTAGATAAAGAAACATTACTCGAAACCCGAAAAAAACTCGCTTTTTTGGACGATAAAGATACTTTTGAGATTCTTTAATTCCCCACTTCGTACTTTGTACTTTACACTTTGTACTTTGTACTTCTCACTTTAGTCCCAAATCAAACGGTTGTTCTACATCCCAATTGGCGCGAACATCCAACTCTTTCGGAAAGTAAATCACTTCTTCGGATTGGCGTTTTTCCATGTAATTTCCAGCGTCCCAAACTTTGTTTTTGTTGTCGTCGTAAATGACTCTCAAGGTATATTTTTTGGGTTCAATTAAGTCAAAAACTACTTTATTGCCGCTTTCAATATATTCACTTTCAATCACAACTCCTTTGTCATCTGTAATTTGAACAATCAATGGATAGCGTTTGATGTTTTCCAATGGAACGCGTAAATTGCCATAATCGCTTGTGTTTCGGGTTGAAAAAGAAAACCGTAATGTGTCGTTTTTCTTCTCATAAAAATCGGTCAAAGCTCCAGGAAAAATAGTCATTTGGTATTTTTCTAAAGGCTTTTTCTCAAAATCAAATACCACATCTTGATTAAAACTGTCGTAACTAGTATTGAATTTTACAGCTACCGAATCTTTGTCCAGTAGTCTAATTTTAGACTTATCAATTGTTACTATTGGAATATCAGAATGGATCTTGAAATTTTTTCGGAATTGCAAATCAGAAGCCGAAGATGAAAAGGCTAACGTGTCTTTTTTCTGATCTTTAATCTTAACCAAATAATCACTTTTGTAATTCTTTTTGGTAACTGAAACTGTAAGTGAATCTTTTTTCATCGCTGGAAACCAAACTTGAAGCGAATCTTTTTTTGGAAATTGTGTCACTGTAAAAGGCACAAATTCACCATTTTTCTTCACATCAACCACAACATCTTTGGCATTTCCTTCGTAACCAATCACCATTCTATTCCCAGAAACCTGACTCGGTTTGAATGTTTTAAACGGCAATTCTTCCTTAAACAATTCCAATTCAAACAAAGTATCATTCGGAACCGTCACAAAATCATTAATGTAACCAATTTTGTCAATTTTAGGATCAAATTTATTGTTTCCGTTGTCTTGCAAAGCAATCAATCTGTATTTTCCAGCTTTTAAATTCTCAAGTTTTGCTGCCGACAAACCATCCAACGAATTGGTAATATAACGAGGCAATTCTTTGTAAATAGTCGAGTCGTTGTAGGTTTCGTTAACTTCATACAACATTACAGATACAAATGTTGGCGTTTTCAATTCCAAAGCATCCTTGATTTTGGCACCAATGGTCAACGAATCAATAAAATCACCAGTCGAAAAAACGTATTTAAACTGATTCAACACATTGCTTTCGTTATTATCCTCAATACTCTGACCAAAATTAAAACTGTAGGTTGTATTGGGCTTTAACGTGTCTTTTAACTTAATGGTGATGTATTTGCTCGCCGTGTAAGGTAAAACTTCTGGTTTATTTTTCATTGGAGGCGAAACAATCAGCTGCTTGCCTACATTTTTCAATTTTACGTATTCGTCAAAATACAACTTGATTTCTTTTCCATTAAAATTGGTCGCGCCATTCTTTAGAGTACTATTCTTCATGACTGGCGCCAAGGTATCTTTCAATCCACCTGTAATAGTACCACGTTTGGCACAACTGCCAATCACAATTGCAAGTACAATTAAAACAGAAAGAAGAGATTTTCGCATAGTATTTCGTTAACCGCCACAAAATAACAATTATAATTTTTCCTATCGAAATATTTTATCATTAAATTAATACAATCCAATAACCAACAAGTCTTTTCAACTTTCAACTTTCAACTTTCAACTTTCAACTTTCAACTTTTGACTTTTGACTTTTGACTTTCTTCGAAGCTATTCCTGCATTCCATTCCAAGCACTTTTCACAAAACCTTTTTTTGATCGGCCCAAAAGGAGCTTCTGTTAGTCGCTCTTTTAGTCCGTCAAAAAATAGTTTTTGTGCGCAAGTGGCTTTCCTTTGCATTCAGGGCTAGAAAGTAATCCTAACAGGTTTTTATTCCTGTTAGGTTTCAATTAGCTATTGAGACATCGCCATACAGATTACACTCACTTTTACATTTGGAATTTTGAGAAGTGCTGAACAACATTTTTCGAGTGTAGAACCAGTAGTAATCACATCATCTACTATAACTATATGATTGCCATTTAGCGATATGTCGTTTGAAATATCAAATAGATTTTTAGCCAATTCGATTCGTCCAATCAGGTTTTTCTTGGTTTGGGTTTTGGTGTACAAATTCCGAATCAATACATTTTCTTCGTACGGAATTTTCAGTTTTTCCGACAGGGCTTTTCCAAAACTGGTGACTTGATTGTAACCACGTTCCCGTAATTTTTTTGGATGCAACGGCACCGGAACAATGCACGAAACATCTTGCAAAGGCGCAAAATTTTTCAATTCTTCGGCAAACCATATACCAATGGCTTCACCAATTTCCTCATGACCTTTGTATTTCAATTTGTGGATCATTTCTTGCACAATACCTTTCTTATGAAAATAACAATGTGCTACAGCAAATTCTATCGGAATTTTGCCGTAAAATTTCATAAAAGCTTCGTTGTTGGGAATAACCAAATGATGGGTCAGTGGAATTTCGTGGCGACATCGCGTGCAAATTACTTTTTCATCTTGCAACAATAACAACTCGCAACCCGCACAAATACGCGGATAAAACAGATTAATTAGGCTTGTAAACATACTTTTTGGCTTTGAATAGTATAAAAATAGCAAAATCTGCTTTACAAATCAAAAATTAGTGCTTTTTTTACTCTCACTTTTTATATTTTTGCACCACTATGGCAAAACAAGACGATTTATTTAAAAATGTAGTTTCGCACGCAAAAGAATACGGATTTATATTTCCGTCAAGCGAAATTTACGACGGATTAAGCGCAGTGTACGACTACGCTCAAAATGGTGTTGAACTCAAAAAAAACATCCGCGAATACTGGTGGAAAGCAATGGTGCAAATGCACGAAAACATTGTCGGACTCGACGCCGCCATTTTGATGCATCCAACCACTTGGAAAGCTTCGGGTCACGTGGATGCGTTCAACGATCCATTAATTGATAATAAAGATTCGAAAAAACGATACAGAGCCGACGTTTTAATTGAGGATTATGCCGAAAAATTAAACCTGAAAGCTAAAAAAGAAATCGAAAAAGCACGTGAGCGTTTTGGTGATGCATTTGATGAAGAGCAATACAAAACCACCAATCCGCGTGTGATGGAATATTTGGCCAAAGAGCGCGAAATTCTTGAACGTATGGGAAGATCATTGGGTTCGGGCGATTTAGACGACGTAAAAGCGTTAATTGAAGAATTGGAAATTGCCGATCCTGAAACAGGTTCACGCAATTGGACTGATGTGAAGCAATTCAACCTCATGTTCGGAACAAAATTGGGTGCTTCTGCTGAAAATGCCATGGATTTGTACCTTCGACCAGAAACGGCACAAGGAATTTTTGTCAATTTCTTGAACGTACAAAAAACAGGTCGCATGAAAGTGCCATTTGGAATTGCTCAAACCGGAAAAGCGTTTCGAAATGAGATTGTAGCCAGACAATTTATTTTCCGTATGCGCGAATTCGAGCAAATGGAAATGCAATTTTTCGTTAAACCTGGCGAAGAAATGAAATGGTACGAGTATTGGAAAGAAACCCGTTTGAAATGGCATTTATCACTTGGTTTAGGTGAAAAAAATTACCGTTTCCACGACCATGAAAAACTAGCACATTATGCCAATGCAGCCGCTGATATCGAATTCAATTTCCCATTCGGATTCAAAGAATTGGAAGGAATTCATTCAAGAACTGATTTCGACTTAAAAGCACACGAACAATATTCGGGTAAAAAATTGCAATATTTTGACAACGAAACCAATTCGAACTATGTTCCTTATGTTGTAGAAACTTCAGTTGGTTTGGATCGTATGTTTTTGGCCGTTTTTGCAACCTCACTTAAAGAAGAAACGTTGGAAGATGGTTCAGTAAGAACTGTTTTAGCGTTGCCAAGTGTATTAGCTCCAACCAAAGCAGCCGTTTTACCATTGGTTAAAAAAGATGGTCTGCCAGAAGTAGCACAAAATATTATTGATGATTTGAAATGGGATTTTAATGTAGCTTACGACGAGAAAGACGCAGTGGGAAGACGTTACAGAAGGCAAGATGCATTAGGAACGCCATTTTGTATTACTGTAGATCATCAAACGCTAGAAGATCAAACGGTAACTATTCGTCACCGCGATTCGATGGCACAAGACCGCGTTAAAATCTCAGATTTAAGAAGAATTATCAACGAAGAAGTTTCTATGCGCAATTGGTTGATGCGAACAGTTTAGAAACGATACATCTTTATTCTTTAAAATTTCTTCTAAAAGAGCAAGATAAATCCTTAATTTATTAAATGTTTTTTTAGTAGTATTACATTTTATTAATCCGATTTTTATTGACGGTTTTAAAAAGACAACTTGTTAAATACTTTGAATATGAAAAAATATTTTGTTGCGTTTTTTTTGATTTTAAGCATTAGTTTATCGGCTCAAATCAATTTGTCTTCCTCTAAATTCATTGATTTTAAAGAAATATTAGACGATAATGAAAAAGATGTATTTGGGTATTTTGTACTTTATGAAAAAGAGAAAATCAGTGTACAAGAATATGTATTAGAATATTATTTGTTGGACAAGGATATGAATAAATTGAGTTCAGGAACCTTCAAACAAAAATTTGTATTAGTGTCACCTCAAGGCACACGTTTTTGTATTCAAAACATAAAAAAAATCAAAGACGAAATATATGTCTCTGTTTTCTTTAAAGGGAAATTCTCAGGAACCTATTGTCAAGAATTTAACAGCAAAAGTGCTATGGTTGGATACAGGAAAATAAGTTTAAACGATTTTTCGATTTCAGATCAGTTTTTTTTAAGAGATTATCAGTTAAATAATCAACCAGAAGGATATATAACATTTAATTTTATTAATGCCATACAAAGCTTTTTTATCGTTCCAGGAGGAAACATAATTGTTGATAAAAAGTTTTGTGATTCGAATAAACAGTCCAATCAATTTAGTTTTTGCGACTTAGATTTTAAAGAACAATGGGTTTATAAATATAATAATACCAAAGACCAAAAAAATGCAAATTTCCTAACTTATCTTACTTCAGATAATAAGGATTTGATTTATTTTAAAGAGTATTTAAAAAGAGCTGGTGACGAAATTCCGATTGATCTTTCTCTTCAAGTCATAAACAAAGAGAACGGCAAAGACAAATTTGAAATTCCACTAAAAGATGCAGATTACATCTATCATTATGATAAATTATTTCTTCAAGAGGATAAAATAGTTTTGATAGCTTCTTTGTTTAAGTTTGATGACAAAAGAGAGTACAGATTAAATGACAAATTAGGTTATGTTAAGGCAGTCTATGATCGTCAAACGGGCAAGCAAGTGAGTAAAGATATTTTCAAATGGTCAGATTTATCCTCGCATTTCGAAATTAGTGAAGAAGGAGACATTAGAAGCTACGGAAGAATCCATTTTTTAGATTTTAAACTAACTTCAGACAACAAATTGGTTGTAGCTTCTGAAGGATACCAATTAGGCAGTCTAGCCAATGTGTTGGATATTTTTACTTTAGTTTTTGACGATAAAATGAAATTGGTTGAATTGAATAAAGTTGAAAAAGACATAAAGAAAATACATAACCCTTACACTTGTGGGGAAAGTGTTGCATCTGGTAACTACTTTAGTTACTCTTTTGCGCAAAATTTGGGTGAAGACGAATTCGTTTTTTGTTTTAAAAATAGAGAATCAAACAAAGAAGACGGTAAAAGATGGGTGTTACATGTTATAAAGTACAATAAAGGAATAATTACAAACAAAAAGATTCCACTTAAAGTGCCGTTTAATGAAGATATTATCTCCAATAAAGCCAAACTGGGTTATGTTGTACTAGAAGCACACGGCAAAGATGATAAGGTTGATTTTTCAATTGAAAAAATAGATTAAATGTAATTTTTTAACCTTCTTCGCTTGGAACAATTTCGCTGTTCACAAAATCTTTAACACGTTGCCATGTTTTTTCGTTGAGTGAATAATAAATGTTATTCCCAACGTTCTTGCCTTTGATCAATTTGACGCGTTTGAGTTCTGATAAATGTTTGGAAACCGTCGATTGCGCTAAAGGAAGCATGACCAAAAAATCACCACAAGTACTTTTCGGATGGGTCATTAAAAGTTGGATTATTTTCAGTCGAGCCGGATTTCCTAATGCTTTTAAAACATCAGCCATTTCGTTGATTTTAAAGGCAAAACCGAATGTTTTTGTAATTCCCATATCGCTATTTGTAAATTTATTTGACTGGCCTCTTCCAGCAAAATGTTTTAGCTGGAAAATTGTATTTAAAACACAAAAGTAGTGAAAAAAGTGGATTGTGTTTTATCCAATCAAATAAAAAACAATGCTATTGCCGATAAATGCTATATTGCTATTTAGCAATATTAATTTACTGCTTTTTTTCTTTTATTTAGCATCTGTTGAATACACAAATTAAACAATCAAAACACTTGAAAAAGATTGATAAATAGTTAATTCTCAAATTTTGACAGGAAAAAATGAAAGTCTAAACAAGTCATTTATCGACCTTTTTAATCCGTTCAACTAAAATATCGGCTTTGTTGAAAAAAACCGTTTTAAAAATGCTTTTTGATTGATTTAAAACTTCTATTTTAGTGCAGAATTCGTAAGAATTTAGACTAGTTTTCCCCAAAGCTATCCACTCAAAAACATAATCTAACTTCTGCTAGCCTCAAATAAAAAGGATAGCAATTGAATAGAAATTTTACATTTGTAATTATAGACGATAACCCAGAAACGGTTTTGAAGACGAAGGCAATAGCTGAAAGTTTTCAAAACTTTTCTTGTGTTGGTACGGCAACCAATTACGAAGACGGAATGGATTGCGTTCTTGAAAAAAATCCAGCTTTTATCTTTTTAGAAGTTAATCCTGAAAATAAAGAATCCAATTTGTCTTTGGGATTCATCAACGAATTGTACCGTTATTTTCCTGTTATTCCAAAAGTTATTATTACTTCACACAATAATGAATCTGCTTTTGAAGCGATCAAACACGGAGTTTACGATTATTTGATAAAGCCAGTAGAACAAAAAGAATTCAGGAAAACTATTGCGCGTTTGAACCGCGATTTCAATGCCGTTTCACCAATCGTCTCTGACATTATTTCTGAGAAAGAGGCAACAATTGAAGAAATTGAAGAGCCTGCTTTTCAGCAAGAGGAAAACAACGATCATGTAATTATCGAACCCAATGAACTTCTCAATAGCGAAACTTCCGAAATGGAAGAAAAACTCGATGTGATTCCACTCAACGCAGATGAGAAAACTAATTCTGATGTGACGTTTACCAATGTCAATTCCAAAGACAAACCACTTACTATTTGCGTTAAATCGTATGGTGATTACCGTTACATTAACGCCAATGATGTTTGTTATTTGCAGGCCGACAACAATTCAACCGATATTCATTTAGCGAGTGGCGAGATGATAACTGCTTTTAAGACCCTAAAACATTTTGAAAGCGTTTTGAAATATCCTTTTGTACGTATCCACAACAGTTACATTGTCAATATAGATTATGTTTCGCGCATTCATACCGGAAATGCGGTTTGTCATATTAAAGACACAACAACTAAGCTGCCGTTTTCTAAATCTTACAAAGAAAATATTGATGCGATCATCAACACCATTGCGTCTGGAAATTATTTAGAAATATAATTGTAAATTTTATTACTTTTATAATTCAAAATCAAGTATATGCACGTAAATTTATTAATTGTCGACGACCATTTGTCTATTATTGAAGGATACAAATCGATTTTATCGTTTAATAAATCGGGTTTTATTATTGAAACAACCGCTGCAACATCTTTAGAAAATGCGTTTAAAATTATTACCCAAGAACCAAAAACTATATTGTTTGACATAGTTTTTATTGACTTTACCTTGCCAGAGTATGCTGAGCAAAAACTGTTCACGGGAGAAGATTTGATTCCTGTTGTAAAAAAACATTTGCCCAATGCCAAAATTGTTATTTTGACTTCGCACGCTGAGGCGATATTGATGTATCGCATACTCAATGAGAGTGATCCGAATGGAATTATGGTTAAAAGCGATTTTACTTCTGAAGAGTTATTGGTGGCTTTTGACATTATCATGAAAGGCGAAAACTATTACACTTCAACAGTTTTAAATTATAAAAAACAGCTTGTACCCGGAAATAAGATTTTTGATAGCTATAACCGTCAAATCATACAGCTGCTTTCTCAGGGAGTAAAAACCAAAAACATACAAGAAATACTTCACTTGTCAAAAAGCGCTATTGATAAGCGTAAAGCGACCATCAAAGACTTGTTAGATATTGATAAAGGGAGTGATGAAGATATTTTACGTGAAGCACGAAAACGAGGATTGATTTAAGAAAGGTTGGTTCCAGGTTTGCTTTTTTATCAAATTTTGAAAATATACACTTTTTGTGTACCTAATTTGGCTTTTAGATGAGTAATTTTATTCTTTTAAAAGCCATGTAAATGAGAGATTTGTACTTATATATTACTTTATGTTTGATTGTTGTTCTACTATCAAGTTCTATATTATTTTTTAAGATAATCATTGCATTGCTATATCTTTTTGGTGTATATAAGTATTTTTATTTAAAAGAAAAATAAATTAATACTAAAGATCAATAAGTCATTGCGCGCCTTGGCAAACACATAGAATGGTTACGAATTATTAAATTATGGAACAGCTTAGAACAATAAGAAGCATAATTTCTGTGGTTTTCTTTTTCTTGTGCGGATTTATTTCACAAGCACAAGAACCTGAGGAAAAACCTCCTGAATCAAGCATTTTTTGTGCTGAAATGGATATAGAAGTTGATGGTTTTGAAGCAATAGAGCCCTCAATAATTCGAGTGTGTTGTGGCGGACCATTTCAAGACGATTTAGTTCATTGTAAAATTATTAGTAAAGCAAGTTATGAATCGTTTACTGGGCAATCAGATGAGGTTTTTAAACCAATAAGCCATGGGATTTTTGTAAATCAAATAGTACAGTCTAAAAGGGACAAGTTGCATAAAGTTAAACAAATAGAAGTAATTAATAGTTCAACTACAACCTTAGAAAACAATCTAATAATTACAGTTCGAAAAGGATCATATGCAATAGATGGAGAAGGAAAAATCTACTTAGAGTTAGAATTTTTAAAATAAAATGAAAATGTACACTTTATGTGTACTTCAATCAAAATAAAACACTATAATTTTACTAATCATAATTAAAGAATATTCGGTAAATGAGTGACTTACCATCACATAATGAAAGAATAGAATTTTAGCTTTTTAATTCTAAAAGCTCATAAAGTGTATCAAAATTATTGTTATTAACTCTAAGATACAATTAACACAGAGAGTCATTTTAAAAAGTAATTTATTAACCACAAAAATTTAATTTTATGAAAAGAAGAATTATTTATTTTCGTATATTAGCCATGTTAACGTTCTTAAGTTTAGTGAGTTGCCAAACTGAAGAATTGTATGTAGAGAAAAATCATTTCGGTAAAAAGAATGGAATTAATTCGAGTTACCTTAAAGGTAGCGATGCGAGTCGAGTAGTAGAAATGCTCACCAATAAGCTAAATCAAGGTTCTAAGATAAGAATCCTGTCGTCTAATTCAGCGTTTATGAGAACCAATGAAGGTGTGATTGATTTTGAAAATATTTTGCAAGTAATTGATACATTAGGAATTAAAAACTATACATTTAAAATTCTTAATCATCCCGATGATAATGTGAAGACGTTTCATAATTTGGTTTTGACAGAAAAAGAAAATGCATTAGAAGCAACCATTATGAAATATGAAATGAGCGACGAGTTTGCACAAAATTTCAATGCCAATTTGAATGAATTTTATGAGTTTAGAGGAACTGTGTCGGCTATTAGTGTTATGCCAAGTGATCCTTGCGCTGAGGTTGTGGTAAATTTTCCTGGTGACTCTGGGAGTGATGTTCCTGACAACCCTACTGGTAGTAATCCATCCAATAATTACTCTAGTTCAAGTGGATGCACCACTATTGACTTGTCATTTGTCTGTACAGATTGTCAAGCTTTCTATGCTACTTGGGAGTCATACAAAGGGAGCGTATGTGGGAATGGAAACTATGGCTTGAATATAATAGTTACGTATATTCAAACCATAAGTTGCAGAAATATTGATGACCCATGTAATCCGGGAGGAGCAATTGGAGTTCTGCAACCACAAATGGATTGTAATACTTCAAAAGAAGCTTTAATGCAGACTTTCCCAAATTTATCTGAGGATAATGCTCAGATTTTAGCCAATATGATTAATCAATATGGCAGTAGTTATGGAATTAATACAAATTATAAGTTGCGGCATTTTTTAAGTCAAATTGCTCATGAGACAGGCGGATTAAGTAACCTGAATATTGCGGAAAATTTTAATTTCAGTACAGCAAATAGATTAATGACAGTATTTGGTAAATATTTTTCTTATACTGATCCAAACAAAGAGAATCCAGATACTTATTTAAATAACCCTTCAAAAGTTGGCAGTTTTGTTTATAAAAACAGAATGGGAAATGGAAATGCACAAAGTCAAGAGGGTTATAAATACAGAGGAAGAGGTTTAATACAGTTATCAGGTAAGGAAAATTATCAAAATTTTCAAAATCATTACATTCAACGATTTGGTGAGAACATAGATTTGATAACTAATCCAGAATTAATTACTAATAATACCGAATTAGCCATAATTAGCGCAATGTGGTTTTTTAAAAACAATGTTATTGATAAAACAAGTTTAAGGAATAACATTGATAGTACTGTTTTAGCGATTACTCATAAAGTTAATGGAGGTGAAAATGGCTTCGCTGATAGAGTAATCAAGCACAATGCTTGCGTTCAGTTCATAGATTGTATAACTCAATAATAATTAAAAAATGAAACAGATGAATAAAAAATTGATTGCCATTCTAATGGTTGCAATAGTTAGCTTAACCATGTTTTCATTCAAAACGCTAAACTTTTTAGACCCTAGCATTCAAGGTTCATGGGTCTGTGAAGATGATGCGAATTGGAGGATAGTTTTTGATAACACAACTTGTAAGTGGTATTATGACAATCAACTTCAAGACAATTATTCGTATCAGATTAGTAATTCTTCTCCTCAATGCGATAAAACTGTTTTAGTAGATTCTGATACTGAATACTTAAGTATAACTAATACTTCTGATAATACGGATAAAATTTGTTATGAAATTTATGGTCTAACGGATGATACTTTAACTCTCAGAGTAATTGATCGTAGCGGATTTTTAATTTTTCATAGATAAAGGACTCTAATTAAATTAAATATAGCTAGGATTAGCTTTTGACTATGAAAAAATCAGTAAAAATAACAATCTTAATTGTATCATTTGTCTCTGTCACTGCTTTGAGTCAAATGTATATTTCAAAGCGAAATAAAGTAGAAAAAACAGAAACAAGCACAAAAACAAAAGCTGCTGTTTTAAGTCAAAACGATTTAAATGGAACATGGTATTGGGAATCCGCAATTCAAACCAATACAACAGAATTATATCTGGTTCAAAATGGCAATACTGTTACAGGAACGCATTGTAGTAGTTTTTTTAACGGATCTAAAACGGATTGTGCCGAAGAAAATAATAACACTATATCGCTAAATAGGATTACTGAAAATATCTATGAAGGCTCAATAAACAGTGCGTTTTCTGATGTTACTATTCCTGTTAGAATTACACTTAATCCAGCGACCGAAACAATCGAGTTTAAACAATTATCGCAACCTGAGCAAGAATATTATTTACCAAATAATGTTACAATGACTTTGGCTCAAGAATAGTAATTGAAATTCGGAAAATAATTTATACAAGGTTAGTTTTTAAGTAAATCTCACGTTTTTTAGTAAGCGTGAGATTTTTTATTGGAAAGATTGAGTTCCAATAAATGATTAAAAAATTAAAAATGTACACTTTTTGTGTACCAATCGTGTTTTTCAACGTTTTAATTTTACAGTAGAAATTTAAATTCTTTTAAAATGAACGTCTTAGCCATACAATTTATCACAGAAATTAAGAATACGATTCTGATAGTTGTTATTCTTGTTTCGTTGTTTATTTTATATAAACTTATGCAAAACAACAAAAATGAAAAATCCAAAAGCACATTGATATTTGCAATTATTAGTCTTTTAATTACGGTATTTCTATTTTACAATTTTTATAAAAACTATTTGTGAACCACATTCCCTCTTTTTTCATTTATAAGCCGAGAAAACATAGTTAAAAATAGTCAGTCACAATTCACGCCACGAATGCACAAGTAGAAACTAGTGATTTTCAGATTTATTCTGGAAATCACTTTGTTTTTAGATGGAAAGTTTGCTAAGATTTGTTATTTTAGAGCAAACTATTGCACAGAGTAACACAAAGAAGTCACAAAGTATCGCAAAGAAGAACTATGAAACCTATAAAAAGTGCAACTTCTGTCAAACAAAAAAATCTATGTTTCTATGTGGTAAAAAAGGACAACCAGTTTTATCCGTGGTAAAAATCACATTGATTACACAAAGCAAAACTTAAATAACCTTTTATGACTTATATGGTTCAAAAACAAAATATGAAAGCAATCAAACTTTTTATCATTTTACTCATTATCAACATGGTTTCTTGCAATGAAAAGACACAAACCAAAAATTCTCGCAACGATTCGGTAGAGAAATACCTTAAACTAGCCAGCAACGATACTTTGTCTTTTGATCTGCGCAAAAAATACAATCAAAAAGCGTTTGAGTTTATTGATTTGGAGAGGAATGATACGGTGACGAGGTGGTATTTGGGTGAAACGGCAAGAAGTTTCATTGCTTTGAAGGATAGTTTGAATTATTATAAAGTTTCGAATTTGCATTTAAAAAAGTCAATAGAAGCATATGATACTTTGAATTTAGCAAGGTTTTATAATTATAGAGGTAGATTTAGCAGAGTATTTTCTAAGAATTATGATAGTGCATTCTATTACTACAGGAAAGCAGAAAAAGCATATTTAAAAACAAAGGACTTAAGTGGTTTGGCAATAGCAATTCTTTATAAAGGGTCTGTTTTTTATACAGTTAATGATTACTCAAGTGCAGAATTAGAAATTTTGAAAGCGAAAAAAATATTTATTGAGGTTGATAATCAAAAATATTTAATCCATACATATATTTTATTAGGCAATACATATAAATCTAGTTTCAATTTTAAAAAAGCATTAGTTGAATATCAGAACGGTTTAAAATTGATAAAGTTTTATAAAAAAAAATATATAGTTGAAGAAGCTATAATTCTCAATAACATTGGTAACTTATATCTACAAGCCAATAAATACAACTTAGCTGTTGGTTTTTATATGAAATCTTTAAAGGATAGAGATTTGAGAAATTTAGATATTAATGTGTTTATTTCAAGTCATTCGTCTATTTTAAATTGTAAATTAAATTTAAAACAGTTAGTAGGATTAGAAAGAAGGTTTTTGGAAATATTAGAGCTAGCTAGAAAGTATAAGTCGGATGAAGAATATTGGATTTTAAAAGATTTATCACAATTTTATTATGAAAGAAATGATTTTCTTAATGCACAAAAGTATGCTCAAAAATGCCTTGATTATGCAAAAAAAACAAAGGCACCATATGATATTATGAATGCTTGGAAACAAATCGGAATAGTTGATAAAGAGAGAGGTTCAGAGGCAATTATTCAATTTGACATACAAGTAGATAGTTTATTAAACAAAGAAAGAAGAGAACGAAGTAAATTTCTGAAAATCCAACTCGAAACCGACGAAATTACCCAAGAAAAAGAAAAAGCCATCAAGCAAAAATGGATGCAAACGTCAATAATAGTTACGGTTTTATTTATCGTTATATTGCTATTTATAATATTCAAACAGCGGAGCCAAAAAAAGGAGTTTGTACTAATTCAAAACCAGCAAAAAGCCAGTGAAGAAATCTACCAACTGATGCTCAATCAGCAATCCAAAGAAGAAGAAGCCAAACAAAAAGAAAAGAAACGTATTGCCTTAGAACTTCACGATAACGTAATGAACAAACTTGCCAGTACTCGTTTTAATTTATTTTCATTAACCCAAAAAGCCGACAATCAAACGGTCGAAGAAGCAGTGCAACATATCGACAAAATCAAAGACATCGAAGACGAAATTAGAAACATCACTCACGAATTATCCAAAGAAACCTTTTCCAAAAGCAACAGCTTTACGTCTTTACTCACCCAACTAATAGAGCAACAAAACCAATTACATGCTACCGATTTCAGTTTAGAATTAGATCCAAAAATCCATTGGGACATCATTTCATCTGAAGTCAAAATGAATTACTATCGCATCATCCAAGAAGCCATTCACAACACCAACAAATACGCCAAAGCCAGCAAAACCAACATAAGTCTACTCTTAGAAGAAAACAAATTACGCCTTTCCATTAGCGATAACGGCAAAGGATTTGATACTAAAGCCAACAAACAAGGTATTGGCATCCAAAACATGCACCAACGCATAGCAGCCATCAATGGTGAAATTACCATCAATACATCACCAGGAAAAGGAACGGAGATTAATTGTTCGGTTGAGGTTTAAAAATTTGGTAAGAAAATAGAAAATAGAGTTTCAACTGCTATGAAACCAATGAAAAGCGCAGCTTCTGTCAATTAAAGAAAAAAATCTATGTTTCTATGTGTTTAAAAAAACATGAAATCCGTCAGATTTGTTTAATCCATAAAATTACATTGAACAACACAAAGAGTCCCAAAGCAACACGAAGGCTATGAAACCAATATAAAGTGAATCTTCTTAAACATCAAGAAAAGAATCTATGTTTCTAAGTGATCAACACTTTAAACTCGACAAAAGCAAATCAATTTTAGATATTAACAACACATTACTATTACGAAACAAACCCGAATTCTACAACAATATTGATACCTGATTTACAACCTTCTTCATAGTTGTTATATACAATTTATTTGATTATTTTTTCTAAAATACATTTAAAACCATGATAATCAATGTTTTAAATATGGAAAATACTTCAAAACTACCCCGTATTTCTACCTGTTTTTAAAATCCATCCATTCACCCAAATTTGAGGTTCATTCACTATCAAACGAGTATAATCCACATTATAGACGTGTAAGCATTGCAATTGACTCGGAGTGTAGAACTAATTTTACATCAAATAAAAGTCCCCAAACAATTTGTGAAAAACAAGTGACTTTTAAAAGAACCCAATTTAACAAAACATAAAAAACTAGAAATTATGAAAAAATTAGTAACTATTTTTGCTTTATTTACATTAGTAATGTTAACTTCCTTTGTTGAGCCTAATGATGTTGGAGGGAAAAACCAAAATATAGGTAAATCTTCGGTAAATATTTCTTCTTCAAATGAAGTCGGAGGAAAAAATCAAAATATCGGTAAAACTTCGGTAAATATTTCTTCTTCAAATGAAGTCGGAGGAAAAAATCAAAATATAGGATAAACAATTATAAACTAATTGATTAATTTTTAGATAAAATTTAATCGAATAATAGTAATAACATATCAAACAAACCGACTCGACAATAATGTTGGGTTGGTTTTTTTGTTTATATTTATTGACTTTTATTTTTTATTTGAAATAAACATTATTTTTGTTTAAATCTTTTTTGAATTGCTAAAAAATCTAATAATATCATTTATTTTAATTTTAATTCTTTCTTGTAACAAATCAAGAAATGATTATATTAATGATGATTCTTCAACTATAGAATTTTACTTATCAAAAAAAGACGATTCTACTTTAAGTTACAAACACAGGCAAAAACTTATTGATTCTGCATACAAGTTGGTTGTCAAAATGCCAAATAATAAAAAAAATCGAATTTTACTTTCTGAAATTTCTTTTGTTTTTTTTGAAAACCATCAATTAGATAAGTTTAAAGAGTCAACCAACATTCTTCTTGAGAAAGCCAAAGAAACCAAGGACACGATAATGATTGCGAAATCATATCGTTATATTGGGTCTTATTATAAAAACACAAGTATAAATGATAGTTCTTTTTATTATTATATTGAGGCCAAAAAAATCTATAAAAAGTATAATTTAGAGGATGATTATTATAATATTATATTTTTTGAAAGTATTGTTAAATATAATATCAGCGACTATATAGGCGCTGATCTCAGTTTAAGAAAAGCCTATAACTATTTTAAAAAGAAAAATAACTTAGAGCGATTAAATCAAATTTGCACTCAATTAGGATTAACAAATAATGAATTAAAAGATTATGAAAATGCTGTCGAGTATTTTAATGAATCGCTAAAAATAACCTCAATGAGTAACAATAAATACCTAAAGTCACTATGCTATAATAATTTGGGGTTGGTTTATAACAATAGTAAAGAATATAAGAAGGCAATAGAAAATTTTAATTTAGCATTAAGAAATAAAGCTATACAAAGAGACGATCCCGAGTTGTATGGTCATTTATTAGATAACTTAGGGTTCTCATATTTAAAACTTGGTTCAAATACTAATTTGCCTAAATTCTTTTATAAATCGTTAAAAATTAGAGATAGTTTGGGTAATTCTCCAGCAATTATTGTCAGTAACAATCATTTATCAGAATATTATGAATTGAAAAAAGACACTTTAAAAGCATTATACTTTGCAAAAAAATCTTTAAACATTGCTACTAATAGTAAAGATCCTTATAATATGGTCCTTGCATTAAAACAAGCCTCAATTGTTGATAAAAAAAATGCATCTAAATACTCTGAAGATTATATAAGAATAAGCGACAGCCTTCAACAAGAAGAACGCAAAAATAAAGACCGTTTCGCCCGCATCGAACTAGAAACCGACGAACTCCGCCAAGAAAACAACCAACTCTCCGAGCAAAACCGTGACATTCTGAATTATTTTATGATTGCCATTGTGTTTGGTGGGTTTTTGTTTTTTGCACGTTTCCAGCGATTAAAGGCGCGCGAGTTGGCGCTCAAGCAAACGCAACAACAAGCCAACGAAGAAATTTACCGACTCATCATCTCGCACCAAAATCAGCTCGAAGAAGGGCGCGACCTCGAAAAGAAACGCATCTCCAAAGAATTACATGATGGTGTGCTCGGTCGACTTTTTGGTTTACGCCTCAACTTAGATGGTTTGAACAACTTTGACGACGAAGAAACCAAACAACAGCGTTTGGAATATCTTAATGAGCTCAAGGTAATCGAACAAGATTTGCGCGAAATATCCCATGAGTTGAGCCGGGAGAATTTGGTGTTGATTAATAATTTCGTAGCTATTATCAATAATTTACTCGAGCAGCAAACAAAAATCAATAAGGCAAAAATCAATACTCTTATTAGTGATAAAATTGATTGGGAAAAGGTCAACAACACCATCAAAATTAACTTGTACCGTATTTTGCAAGAATCGTTGCAAAATATCAATAAGCACGCCGAAGCCAAAACTATCAACGTGATTTTTAATAAAGATTCAAAAGGAAATTTAATTTTTTCAATTGAAGACGACGGAAAAGGCTACAACACCAACGGTAAGAAAACCAAAGGAATAGGCGTCAATAACATTGTGGAACGCGTTCACCAATGCCAAGGAAAAATAGATATTAAATCGCAAATTGGAAAAGGAACCAAAATAATTATTACATTTCCACTCGAAAATGAAACCATAAACGTTTAAACCAATGCCCCAAAACATTAACTTATTAATTGTTGACGATCATCCTTTTATCATTCAAGGATATGAAAATGTCATCAAAAGATTTCCCAACAAAAAATACGAATTTACCATTACTAAAGCGTCCGATTGTAAAACAGGTTACGATGCGATTATGAATTCGGGAGCTTCTTTTGACTTTGCTTTTTTAGATATTAGTATGCCCGAATATCCTGAAAAGAATATTTTTACTGGCGAAGATTTAGCTAAATTAATTAATATTGAAATGCCGAACTGCAAAGTAATTTTGCTTACAATGCACTCTGAGCGACTAAAAGCGCAAACCATCATTGATGAAATTGATCCAATAGGTTTGGTAATCAAGAACGATTTGACTTTTGATAATATGCTTTTGGCAATTGAATCGGTTTTGAAAGGTGAAAAATACTACAGTGAATCAGTCATCAATTTCTTAAACCAACAACAAAACGAAAAAGTATACGTAGACGTCATCGACCGACAAATATTACATTTTTTAAGCAAAGGAATTAAAGACGACGATGTTGCGTTGTACATTCCGATTTCTTCTGCTTCCGTTTTATCACGCATCGAAAACATGAAAGAACTCATCGGAAAGAAAAAATGTTCCAACCAAGAATTGCTCGACATTGCCAAAACCAATGGTATGATGTTGAAGTAAAAAAACAAACACAGATTTCGCTAATTTTCACAGATTGATAGTAATCATGAAAATCTGTGAAATCTGTGATTATTCTTCCAAAGCATTCCATCCACGCGCTTTCAACTCAATCTTTGTATTTGCTCTCGTAATCAAATGACAACCTTCACTTTCTTGTGCCATGTGACCAATTACCGTAAAGTTCGGATTGGCTTTGATTTTATCATAATCTGTTAAAGCAATGGTAAAAAGTAATTCATAATCTTCGCCACCATTTATTGCCACAGTTGTACTATCAATATTGAATTCTTCGCACACATTAATCAATTGAGGATCAAGTGGTAGTTTTTCTTCATACAAATTACAACCTAATTTACTTTGCTTACAAATGTGTAAAATCTCTGACGATAATCCATCAGAAACATCAATCATAGCAGTTGGTTTTAATTCTAATTTTGAAAATAATTCCCGAATATCATGACGCGCTTCGGGTTTTAATTGGCGTTCAATCAAATAGGTGTATCCATCCAAATCAGGTTGGTTATTTGGATTGACTTGAAACACTTGCTTTTCGCGTTCCAATACTTGCAATCCCATGTAAGCCGCACCTAAATCGCCTGTTACTACCAACAAATCGGTTTCTTTGGCGCCATTTCTATAGACAATATCTTCCTCGTTGGCTTCACCAAGCGCGGTTACTGACAAAATCAATCCTTTTTGTGATGAGGTTGTGTCGCCGCCAATCACATCAACATTATAAAATTTAGCCGCCAATGCAATTCCATCAAATAATTCCTCCAATGCTTCTAGTGGAAATCGATTCGAAACCGCGACCGAAATGGTAATTTGAGTTGGCTTGGCATTCATCGCACAAATATCAGAAACATTCACCACTACTGCTTTGTAACCCAAATGTCTTAAAGGCATATACGACAAATCGAAATGAACTCCTTCAATCAATAAATCAGTAGAAACCACTATTTTTTTATTCTTAAAATCCAAAACAGCAGCATCGTCTCCAATACCTTTTAATGTAGAGGATTGTTTTATATCGAAATTTTTGGTCAAGTGATCAATCAGTCCAAATTCGCCCAATTGCGCAATCGAAGTGCGTTGCGGAGTTTTATCTTCTAGCATTTTATGTTCATAAATTAGGGCGCTAAGGTACAAAGAATTTTTACCTTACATGTAAATTGAATGCATTGAGATTGACTTTTATTTTAGTGTTAATAAAAAGCATATCTTTAAAAAAATGTTAAAATCAGTGTAACAAAATTCGGTAGTAATCCACTTATAACTTAAACCAAAAACAGTATTGATTATGAAATTAAAAATAAATAACCTAAGTAAAACCTACAGCAACGGCGTAAAAGCATTGGATAATCTCAATCTCGAAATTGGCTCGGGAATGTTTGGTCTTTTGGGTCCGAATGGCGCTGGAAAATCAAGTTTGATGAGAACGATTGCCACACTTCAAAAACCAGATTCAGGAAGCATTGAATTTGACGGCATCAATGTGCTCGAAAACCAAATGGATTTGCGTAAAATACTGGGTTATTTACCACAAGAATTTGGTGTTTATCCCAATATGTCAGCCGAAAATTTACTCGATTATTTTGCCCAATTAAAAGGAATCGCTTCCAAAAAAGACCGCGCCGAAATCGTCAAACAAGTGTTGGAAGTAACCAATTTGTATGATGTTCGCATGAAAAATGTGAGTGGCTATTCGGGTGGAATGAAACAGCGTTTTGGCATCGCGCAATTGTTGTTAAATAATCCTAAGTTAATTATTGTGGACGAACCAACTGCTGGTTTGGATCCTGCAGAAAGACATCGTTTTTTGAATGTTTTGCGTGAAATAGGAACTAATCATACGGTAATTTTTTCAACTCATATTGTGGATGATGTAAAAGAATTGTGTCACGAAATGGCAATTCTGAACGGTGGAAAAATTTTAAATCAAACGACACCCAAAGCAGCAACCGAAGCATTGAAAGGTCAGATTTGGACCAAAGTAATTTCGCGAGAAGCTTTAGACCAAAACGAAAAGGAATTCAATGTGATTTCGTCCAATTATAACCAAGACAATACACTGAATATTCGTGTTCATAGTTTGGATAAACCCAATGAAAGTTTCGCATTGGCCGAGCCTCAATTGGAAGATGTATATTTTGTTGCACTAAAAAACGATCAATAAAATGTTGGGAACCATATTCACCTTCGAACTAAAAAGATGGTTTAAAAATCCTTCTTTTTATATCTATATCGCCATTTTCTTCGGACTTTCATTACTAATGATGGGAAGTAGTTTGGGTATTTTTGACAATTTCAAAACGACGACTTCTTCCAACGCAATGGCCAATTCACCTATTGCCTTAAACGGAATGCTCAATGGATTATCAGTTTTTATCTATTTTCTTTTACCATCTATTATTGGCGCATCTGTTTACCGCGATTTTAAATACAACATGCATTCCATCTTATTCTCGTATCCATTTACCAAATGGAATTATTTGATGAGTAAGTTTTTTAGCTCTTTTTTTATTGTAGTGATCATTACTTTATTTGTAGGATTGGGCGCTTTTTTGGCGTCATTTTTACCCGGAGTTAACCCAGAATTACTCGGGCCACACCGCTTTTTAGCCTACATTCAAAGTTATTTGATTTTTGTCATACCCAATTTATTCTTTTATGGTGTAATTGTGTTTTCAGTAGTTACAATTACGCGAAATATCTCCGTTGGCTTTATTACCATTATTCTATTATTGTTTATACAGGCGATTGTCGAAAGTTTTACTGATAAAGTTGAAGATCGTTTTTGGGTTGCTTTATTCGAACCTTTTGGATCAGAAGCGCTACAGTATTATACAAAATATTGGACGGTGTATGAAAAAAATGAAAATTTATTACCTTTTAACGGCGTTCTAATTTACAATCGCTTATTATGGCTCGCAATTTCTTCAGCTATTTTGGCTTTTATGTATCGCTATTTTTCATTTACACAAACTGCATTTTCATTTGGGAAAGGTAAAAATAGTGAACGCGTTACCAAAAATAATTTTGGAGGAATTACAAAAATCAATCTTCCAAATGTTCGTTTTGATTTTTCACTAAAGCAAAATTTAAAAACGGTTTGGAGCTTATCCAATATTGATTTTAAATTTATAGTTAAAAATTGGGTTTTTATAGCAATAGTAGTGGTTGGATTAATGTTTATTTTGATTACATCATTAAGCGCAGGTGTCTTTTTTGGTACCGAAACCTATCCGGTTACCTGGCAAATGTTAGAAATTCCTGGCAGAACATTTGGCTTGTTCATTAATTTAGTAACATTCTTGTTTTCAGGAATGCTCATTCATCGAGGAGCAACAGCACGAATGAATCATCTAATAGATGTTACACCAACACCTAATTGGGTTTTACTTTTATCTAAATTTATAGCAATAGTAAAAATGCAAATGGTTTTGCTTTCAGTTATCATAATTGCAGGCATTTTGTTTCAAATTTATAAAGGCTATTTCAATTTTGAGATTGGTCATTACTTAACAGAACTCTATGGAATCCGACTCATTCATTTTGTGATTTGGGCACTTTTAGCCGTTTTTATCCAAACGCTCTTTAAAAACTATTTACTCGGATTTTTTGTTTTATTATTACTATCAATTGGACTTAATTTCTTACCTGCCATAGGTGTTGAACAAGATATTTTTAATTATAATAGTGATCCAGGTTTTGATTATTCGGATATGAATGGTTACGGACATGGCTTAAAATATTATTATTTGTATAAAATATATTGGTTCCTTTTTGGATTAGTATTATTTGGATTAGCATTGTTATTTTGGACTCGTGGTGTAGGACAATCTGTCAAAGCTCGTTTTGCTGATGCTAAAGCACGAATGAATAACAGTATTGTAATTCCAACTCTTCTTTCTTTCATTGCATTTGTAGCTATTGGAAGTACAATTTATTATCAGGATAATATTGTAAACGATAATAAATCAGCAAAAGAACAAGAGCTTGAAATGGTAAGTTGGGAAAAGAAATACAAAAAATATGACCATAAAGACCAACCTCGTATAATTGATGTTAAAGTAGATGTTGATTTGTTTCCAAAAGAACGCAATTTCGTTGCCAATGGAGTCTATACCCTGAAAAATAAAACCAAAAATAATATTGACACTTTATATATTAATCATGGCGGAGATGCCAAAGTTTCCTTTAATGTAAAAACCAAACTAATTTCAAAAGATACGGTACTTAATTTCGACATTTATCGATTAGAAAAACCTTTGGTTGCGGGCGATACAATGCAAATGAAATTTACGGTTAAAAACAAACCTAATGATTTATTCACCGACAATTCTCCTGTTATTTATAACGGAACATTCATTAATAACAGAATTTTTCCTGCTTTAGGATATACCGATCAAGGTGAGTTAATGGATGATGATGTTCGAAAAAAATACGGGCTCAAACCAAGAGAACGTATGGCACTTCCAACCGATTCTATTGCTAGAAAAAATACTTACGTCAGTAGTGATGCCGACTGGATTACTTTTGAAACTACTATCAGTACTTCAAGTGATCAAACTGCAATTGCTCCAGGTTATTTAACTAAAAAATGGACAAAAGATGGTCGTAATTATTTTCATTACAAAATGGATCGTAAAATGTTGAATTTCTATGCATTTCAATCGGCCAAATACGAAATCAAAAGAGACAAATGGAAAAACATCAACATCGAAATTTATTACCATAAAGGTCATGAGTATAATATTGACCGCATGATAAAAGGAGTGAAAAAGTCATTAGAATACTACACTACTAATTTTAGTCCGTACCAACATAAGCAAGTTCGAATTATTGAATTCCCAAGAACTGGTGGCGGATTTGCTCAGTCATTCGCCAATACTATTCCATTTTCGGAAGCAATTGGTTTTATTGCCGATGTTGATGATGAAGATGTTGATGCGGTTGATTACCCATTTTCAATTACTTCACATGAAGTTGCTCATCAATGGTGGGCGCATCAAGTAATTGGAGCAAATGTTCAAGGCGCAACACTTATGTCTGAAAGTTTGTCTGAATACAGTTCGCTAAAAGTATTAGAACATACTTATGGAAAATCGCAAATGCGTAAGTTTTTGAAAGACGCTCTTGATGATTATTTACAAGGACGAACATTGGAAGACAAAAAAGAACAACCACTTATGTTCAACGAAAACCAACAATACATTCACTATAAAAAAGGTTCTTTAGTATTGTATGCCTTGAGTGATTTTATTGGTGAAAAAAACATGAATAATGCGCTCAAAGAATACATTAAAAAAGTAGGTTTTCAAGAAGCACCTTATACCAACTCAATCGAGTTTGTCGCCGAATTGAAAAAGGCAACACCCGATTCATTACAATATGTTATTAATGACATGTTTGAAACCATAACTTTGTATGACAACCGAATAAAAGAAGCTAAATCCAAAAAAATAGCCAATGGGAAATACCAAGTTGATATTGAATTTGAAGTTGCTAAATACAAAGCCGATGATACTGGAAAACGTATTTACAAAGATGGTAAAGGAAGAACCTTGAGTGTAGGAAAAAAAGGAAGTAAAATAAAAACCGAATCGTTTCCTTTGAATGATTATGTAGAAATAGGTGTTTTTGCTGAACAAACCATTAAAGGAAAAAAATCAGACAAAGAATTGTATCTTCGCAAAGTAAAAATCAACAAAATTGACAACAAAGTAACGCTCATTGTCAACGAAAAACCTGTAGAAGTTGGCGTTGATCCGTACAACAAGTTAATCGATACCAATTCGGAAGACAACCGAAGAAAATTATAAATGAAGAAGGTGAAGCGAAAGTTTCACCTTTTTAATTTTGATGAAGAAAACAAATTAAACGAGTTTTTGGGTATGTTTTTTTACCATATAAGGCATATAAGTAGATAAAAGATTTCTTTTATAAGACTAATACCTTACAAGTTTCTTTTCCAAATTTCTGGATTTCGTGAAGTGTGAAAAACAGCAAAAATGGTTACTATTTTTGAATCATCATTAACTTTATAATGAATTAAAAAAGGAAATTTCTCAATTTTTCTACAACGAATTTCATTGTATTTTATAGCAAATAAAAAAGGATTTTTCTTTAATGAGTTAATTTGTTTTTTGACTTGATTTTTATAACGATTTCCCAAACCTTTCGATTGAAATTCGTACCAATCAGAAGCATCTTGAATATCATTTAATGCATCAATATCAATATTTATTTTATAACTCAATCTTAAAGATTTTTAGAAACTTCATCCCAATCTAAAAGGCGTTCAGGATTTTTTGAAGCCTTTTTCATTCGATCTAAAACTAGTTTTTGATGTTCAATTGGAATTTCAGTTTCTTCATTCCAAATAGCATCATTTAATTTTAAGCGATCTTTAGGAGATAACTGTTTTACAGCATCCAAAAGTTGATTCAAACTTAAGTTGATATTTAGTTTAATTGCTTCCATAAAACAAAGTTAATGAAAAATCTTTTTTAACCTCCATTGACTCCAAATTTTCTAAATGCCTGAACTGTTTGGTAAATCCCATAAGAGACAAATATTTTTCCAATAAGAAAAAACAAAAAAGGCAAAAAATAGTTTTCACTATCTTCTATTGGTAGTTTAAGAAACGAAAAAGGGTTTAAAAATTTTAAATAATTGATAAAAAAAGCACTTGTATCATTAAGTTTAAAAATATCATCAACTCTTGCTGCATAAGAAATTATATAAAAAATGTAAATAATAAAACTCCATTGAAAAATAAAAATTATTCCTTTTGTCCAATCAAGACCATAATTATTTGACTCTTCGTTGAAATATAAAATCATAGAGTCTCTCCAACTTAATTTATCTTTATCGATTTCTTTTTTATAAGCATTTAACTCATATGCTTTAAATCTTAAATAATCTATTTGATTATGAGTGCTTACTAATTCTCTTTTTATTGCTCTAAGGGTTCCTGTGTCCCAATTTTCAACTACTTTGTTATTATTTTTATTTAAATTTTCGAAATAAGCCGAACCAGCAAATGTAGTTTGATGTAAAATAAAATTATTTGTCTCAAATTTTCAAAAGATGCTTTATCTAGGAACTTTGTCCGTAGTATTTCAATCCCATTAAATTTTGAATTATCAAATAGAGAGTATTTCTCAAATTTACAAGCAACAAATTTAACGTTAGCCGTTTCAATACTTTTACAATCTTCAAACCAAGTTGTACCGTTAAAATCACAGTTATTAAATAATAGTAAATTATGAATATGTATTTCACTAAAGTCTACTTTTTGAAATATATTATACAAGAATTTTGATTCACTCCATTGACTTCCTGTGTTAATGAAATTATTTATGTTAAAGTGAAATTTAGAATCTTTAAAGGATGTGTATGTATTAAATTCATTTTGAAAAAAATTAACATTACTCAATTTTGAGTTATGAAATACACAAGAACTATTATTTATATATAATTCGTCTCCAATAACATTGTTTGAAAAATTAAATATTCCATTAATATTGTTGATGTTATTAAACTCAAAATATTTTTTAAAAAACACTCTTTCAAAGTTAAAGTAAGTTGATAAAATAGCTTCTTCTTTTTTATCGTCAATACTATTGTTAAATTTGAAATATTTAATTTCAGTTTTTTTTTCTTCACTATAACCACCAAAGATTTTCAGCGATTTAAGTTTATTAATGTTCAAAAATTGTAAACGTTCGATTTTACAATTATCTATAACAATGTCACAGTTAAAAGTACAATTTTTGAATTCAATTGCTAAATCATTGTTTTCTATGTTTCTTATTATAAGTGAATTACAATTAATTTCACAATTGTTAAAAGTAACCCATGATGATTTAAATTTGCTTATTATTAATTCATGATTTTCTAAATCGATTTTTTTTTCTATTATATCATTTTTAGAAATAAAGTCATAGAATTCATTTAAATTACTTATAATCATATTTTTAGTACTTTTATCAAATATACATATTTTTCGAAAGCAAAAAACCCAACAACTCTCGTCATTGGGTTCATTTAAAATTTATAATTTAAAATTCAAAATAACATTTAATCATTCAACTTCAACACCGCCATAAAAGCTTCTTGCGGAATTTCTACATTTCCAACCTGACGCATTCTCTTTTTCCCTTTCTTCTGTTTTTCCAACAGTTTTCGTTTACGCGAAATATCGCCACCGTAACATTTAGCGGTCACGTCTTTTCGCAGCGCTTTGATGGTTTCACGCGCAATGATTTTCGCACCAATTGCCGCTTGAATCGGAATGTCAAATTGCTGTCTCGGAATCAACTCGCGCAATTTCTCACACATTTTTTTACCAATATTGTACGCATTGTCTTCGTGAATCAAAGCCGAAAGCGCATCTACTGATTGGGCGTTCAACAACACATCCAATTTCACTAATTTAGAAGTTCGCATGCCAATCGGTGAGTAGTCAAACGACGCATATCCTTTGGAAACGGTTTTCAATCGATCGTAAAAATCAAATACAATCTCTGCCAAAGGCATGTCAAAATTCAACTCCACGCGTTCGGTTGTCAAATAAGTTTGATTGGTGATGATTCCACGTTTTTCAATACACAAACTCATTACGTTACCCACGAAATCGGCTTTGGTAATGATGGTCGCTTTAATATAAGGTTCTTCTACACGATCCAATTTGGATGGTTCGGGCAAATCAGAAGGATTGTTTACAATAATCCCAACTTCGGGTTCTTTTTTAGTATATGCCAAATACGAAACGTTAGGAACCGTAGTAATTACGGTCATGTCAAACTCACGTTCCAAACGCTCTTGAATGATTTCCAAATGCAGCATTCCTAAAAATCCGCAACGGAATCCAAAGCCCAAAGCAGCCGAACTTTCCGCAGCAAATACCAACGACGCATCGTTCAATTGCAACTTCTCCATCGACGCGCGCAAGTCTTCAAAATCTTCGGTGTCAACAGGGTAAATTCCGGCAAAAACCATTGGCTTTACGTTTTCAAAACCCGTAATCATATTGGTCGTTGGCGTTTTAGCATCAGTAATCGTGTCACCTACTTTTACTTCTTTCGCCTCTTTTATTCCCGAAATCAAATACCCAACATCACCCGAAGAAATGACGTTTTTCGGAACCTGATTCAACTTTAACGTTCCTACTTCATCGGCAAAATATTCGTTACCGGTGGCCATGAATTTAATCTTCTGACCTTTTCTAATTTCGCCGTTTTTCACTCGGAAAATTACCTCAATGCCACGAAACGGATTGTAATGTGAATCGAAAATCAAGGCTTGTAATGGTTCATTCGGGTCGCCTTTTGGTGCTGGAATTTTCTCAATAATCGCTGCCAAAATATTTTCTACACCAAAACCGGTTTTCCCCGAAGCGTGAATAATATCTTCCAATTTACAGCCCAACAAGTCAATAATATCGTCGCTTACTTCTTCCGGATTCGCGCTTGGTAAATCCACTTTGTTCAACACTGGAATAATTTCCAAATCGTTTTCCAAAGCCAAATACAAATTTGAAATCGTTTGAGCCTGAATGCTTTGCGCGGCATCTACAATCAACAACGCACCTTCGCAAGCCGCAATCGATCGCGATACTTCATAACTAAAATCTACGTGACCAGGAGTATCAATCAGGTTCAAAATATAATCTTCCCCTTTGTATTTGTACTCCATCTGAATGGCGTGACTTTTTATCGTAATTCCTCGTTCACGCTCCAAATCCATATTGTCCAATAACTGCGCTTTTTCTTCGCGAGCCGTAACGGTTTGAGTCGCGCTCAACAAGCGATCGGCCAACGTACTTTTTCCGTGGTCAATGTGGGCAATAATGCAAAAATTTCTAATATTTTTCATGCTCTTTCTCTTCGTTTTTTGGGCGTTCCCACAAGGGTCAGGCTTTCCGCACTCGCTTCCCGATAGCTATCGGGAGAGCTCAAACAATGCTACAATCCTTAACGCAAATTCCCGTCAATTAGGAATTAGTGTGCAAATATAAAGCAAAGATTTGATTTATAAGTCGCAAACTTGCATCCTTAAACTTGAAACAGACAAAAATTTGTACTTTTGCAAAAAATTCAACATCCAATGCCCAAAATAGGCAACATCATTTTACCCGATTTCCCGCTTTTACTCGCGCCTATGGAAGACGTGAGCGATCCGCCGTTTCGTAGATTGTGTAAGTTGCATGGCGCTGATTTGATGTATTCTGAATTTATATCGTCGGAAGGATTGATTCGCGATGCCGTAAAAAGCAAAATGAAATTGGATATTTTTGACTACGAGCGACCTGTCGGAATCCAAATTTTTGGTGGCGATGAAGAAGCGATGGAAATGTCGTCTAGAATTGTAGACGCAGTACAACCTGATTTAGTTGATATCAATTTTGGTTGTCCCGTAAAAAAAGTAGTGTGCAAAGGCGCTGGCGCTGGCGTGTTGAAAGATGTTGATTTAATGGTGCGTTTGACCAAAGCGGTAATTAAAGGAACCAATCTTCCAGTTACTGTAAAAACCCGTTTGGGTTGGGACGAAAATTCAATTAATATTGATGAGGTGGCCGAACGCTTACAAGATATTGGTGTACAAGCGTTAACCGTTCATGCCCGAACGAGAGCGCAAATGTACAAAGGTCATTCCGATTGGAGTCACATTCAACGCGTCAAGGAAAATCCTAGAATAACCATGCCTATTTTTGGGAATGGCGATATTGATTCGCCCGAAAAAGCATTAGAATACAAAAATAAATATGGGCTTGACGGAATGATGATTGGTCGTGCTGCGATTGGTTATCCGTGGATTTTCAACGAAATCAAACATTACTTTAAAACTGGCGAACATTTGCCAGCTCCAACTATGAGTGATCGAGTGGAAGCCGCGCGAAATCATTTAACTTGGTCAATGGATTGGAAAGGCGAACGACTCGGAATTGTAGAAATGCGTCGTCATTATACTAATTACTTTAAAGGAGTTTCCAATTTCAAAGAACACCGTTTGCGATTAGTGACGTTAGATGATGCCGAAAGTTTGTTCAAAGCTTTAGACGAAATTCAGGATATTTATTCGAATTATCAATTCGTTTAAAACCTGAGTTATTCTCTGAGTTTTCTCTGTGTAACTCTGTGCTACAACCTTCTAATTCAATAATTTCTTACTCACTCTACTACTCGCTATAAATGCAGCTAAAAATCCTAAAAACAAAATGGTTGCAAGTACAATCAATAAGTTGGAAATTTCAAAAACCACAGGATAGGCCAACGAATCTGTAATCATAATCAAACTAAATTTTTGTTGTAGAAATACTATTATCGTTCCTAGTATAAGCCCTATTATTCCACCAAAAAAAACTCAATAAAACACCTTGAAGTAAGAATACTTTTCGTAAATCGGAAACTTCTGCGCCTAAATTCAATAAGGTTTTGAGATTGTTTTTCTTTTCAATAATAATCATGATTAAAGCGCCAACCAAGTTGAATAAAGCCACGATGATAACTAAAGTAAAAATTAGATAGACTGCAATGTTCTCAGTATTCAGCATTTTGTGAAGCGTTGAATTGAGTTCTTCACGCGTTTTGACTTTTACTTTTCCTTGAAAAAGTGTTTCGATTTCGGTTTTGATTTTTTCTCTATCCGCACTAGGTTGGGTTTTGATTTCAATTCCGGTAACTTCATTTGGCTGAAACCCCATCAACTCTTGCGACAAATTCAAATCAACGAATACATATTTACTATCCAATTCTTCACTCACAGCATAAATTCCAACAGGCATTAAATAGTCTACATTAAAATCATCTTCTTTTCTCATGGAAAGTTGCCCTTTTTTTGGTTTTGGGACATAAACTTCCAATGGATTATTAAAGTCGAATAATCCTAGCGATAATTTTTGTGAAATTCCGTAACCAATTACAGCTTGTGGAGTTTCGGGTTTGAGCCACTGACCATTGAAAAGATTTTTTGAAATACCGTTGCTGTTTTGAAATTCTCGGTCAACACCTTTAATATAGGTAACTTGTTGTTTTCCGTTGAACGAAAATAACACACGTTCTTCCACCGTTTTACTCAAGGTAGCAATCCCAGTAATGGATTTGATTTTCTTTTCGTTATCAACAGTAATCGAAAATGATTTTCCATTTACAGTAATAACTTTCAAGTCGGGATCGAAGTTGTTGGTAAACTGAACGCTGTATTCGCGCAAACCACTAAAAACCGAAAGCACAACAAAAAGAGCCAAAGTTCCCACAATAATTCCGCCTAAAGCAATCACCGAAATAATATTAATCGCATTGCTTTTGCTTTTACTTAAAATGTATCGTTTGGCGATGTAAAGCGGAAAATTCACTTAGGCTTTTTTACGTTTTTCGAGAAGATCAGGATTGGTGATAGGATTTTCTTTACCTGATAAGGCGTTGTCTATTTTTTCTAAATAATCCAATGTATCATCAATAAAGAAAGTAAGGTTCGGCACTTTGCGCAGTTGTAATTTTACGCGTTGGGCTAAATCGTGCTTAATTAAAGGAGCATTTGATTTTACTGCTTCTAAAATTTCAGAAGCTCTTTCGGGTGGAAAAACACTCAAATAAACACGAGCAATTCCTAAGTCGGTAGTGACACTCACTTTTGAAACCGAAATCACTAAGTTGGTCAAGTTATTCTTTCTGATTTCACCTTGAAGAATATCCACCAAATCTTTTTGTAAAACCGCTCCTATTTTCTTTTGTCTATTCGTTTCCATGGTGCAAAAATACATTTTTTTGAGATACTGAGCAACTTAGAAGCTGAGTAACTGAGAATGAGGAATCTAAGGTTTTTGCATTCAATCTATTTCAAATATCAGTAAAAAAGTTTCAAAAATTAGTATATTTGACTCAGCAACTCAGGCACTCAGGCACTCAGTTGCTTATTAAATGAGAAAAATTGAACACATAGGAATTGCTGTAAAAAGTATAGCCGACTCAAACGAAATTTTTGCCAAATTATTTAATGCTCCAGCCTACAAAGAAGAAGAAGTGGAAAGCGAAGGCGTAAAAACTTCATTTTTTCAAGTTGGACCCAATAAAATTGAACTACTTGAGGCTACTAAAGAAGACAGTCCAATAGCGAAATTTATAGAAAAAAAAGGCGAAGGAATTCATCATATTGCTTTTGATGTTGAAGACATTCATGCTGAAGTTGAACGATTAAAAGCAGAAGGTTTTATAGTGTTGAACGAAGTTCCTAAAAAAGGTGCCGATAACAAATGGGTGGTTTTTTTGCATCCCAAATCAACAAACGGAGTGTTAATCGAACTTTGTCAAGAAATCGGTTAAAAATAGTTGCATCAAATAAAAAATAGTGGTAATATTGCAACCTCCAAACTGGTCCTATAGCTCAGTTGGTTAGAGCACCTGACTCATAATCAGGTGGTCCTTGGTTCGAGCCCAAGTGGGACCACAATTCAAAAAAGGCTTCTCTATGGAAGCTTTTTTTGTTTAGTTGAAAACTATTTGTCAAAAAAATACGTTTATAGTACGTAAATGTGAGTTGATTTTAACGGAATGTTACTTTATATCGATTATTATTGAATAAATGTGATAAAAAATTTTGATGAAATGATTTTTTTTTTACTTTTACGCCCATGAATAGTGTCCCGATGAGAATATTATTAGTAATTGCAGTGTTTTTTCTGAGTAATTTTAGTTTTGCTGCACCCGATCCGCCGCCACCTACAACACCACCACCACCAGGTTTACCTATTGATGGAGGAATTATAGTGATGGTTATATTAGCGGTAGCTTTTGGAATTTATAAAATATACCAATATAAAAAAAGAGTAGTACAATAGTATTACTCTTTTTTGTTTGTATACAATTTGGCAACATATTTCCCAATTACATCAAATTCTAAATTTACAATTGAATCTTCAGTGATGTTTTTAAAATTAGTGTGTTCGAATGTATACGGAATAATAGCCACACTAAATTCGTTGTATTTAGAGTTGACAACCGTCAAACTAACTCCATTTATTGTTATGGAACCTTTTTCTATAGTAAGATTATTTAAAGAAGCATCATATTCAAAAGTAAACGCCCAACTTCCATTGGTTTCTTTCACCTCTTTGCATCGACCAATTTGATCCACATGACCTTGTACAATATGACCATCCAAGCGATCGCCTAGTTTCATGGCTCGCTCTAAATTTACCAAATCTCCTTTTGCCCAATTGCCAATGTTTGTTTTAAGAATTGTTTCTTTTATGGCAGTAACAGTGTAACGGCTACCATCAATTTTTACAACGGTCAAACAAATGCCATTATGAGCCACACTTTGATCAATTTTTAGTTCAGATGTAAGTGTTGAAGAAACGGTGATATGTAAATTGTCGTTCTCTTTTTCTATTTGTTCGATAATTCCGAGTGATTCGATAATTCCTGTAAACATTGTGGTTTTATTTTACTAAATTTGCCCCACAAAATTAGCAATTAATAAAAGGTATTATGAAAAAAGCAGAAAATATTATTCTCGGAATTTCTATTGGAGATTTAAATGGTATTGGAAGCGAAGTGGTTTTGAAAACATTTGAAGATACTCGAATGTTAGAACTTTGTACGCCTGTCATTTTTGCTAATGTGAAATTGATTTCATTCATAAAGAAAACATTTGAACTCAACGCGGTCATTCATGGAATCGATAAATTAGATCAACTTGTTTTAGGTAAAATCAATGTGATTAATACTTGGCGTGAGCCAGTTGAGATTAATTACGGCAAAAGCGATGATGAAATTGGGAAATATGCTATTAAGTCGTTTCAAGCAGCTACCAAGGCTTTAAAAGAAGGAGCGATAGATGTTTTGGTCACAGCTCCAATCAGTAAATACAATATCCAATCAGAAGAATTCAAATTTCCGGGGCATACGGATTATTTGAGTAAAGAGTTTGGTCAAGAAGCTTTAATGTTAATGGTTTGTGATAACTTGAGAGTAGGTTTATTAACTGATCACATTCCGGTGACTGATGTTGCTAAACATTTAACAGAAAAGTTAATTACTCAAAAAGTAGAAACCTTAAATAAAAGTTTGGTTCAAGATTTTAGCATCAACAAACCCAAAATTGCGGTTTTAGGATTGAATCCACATGCAGGCGATAATGGCGTTATTGGTAAAGAAGATGATGAGGTAATCAAACCAACTGTAAAAAAATTATTCGAAAAAGGAATGATGGTTTTCGGACCGTATTCTGCAGATGGTTTTTTTGGAAGCGGTCAATACGAAAAGTTCGACGGAATTTTAGCAGCTTATCACGATCAAGGACTAATTCCATTCAAAACATTATCGTTTGGAAATGGTGTGAATTATTCAGCAGGATTATCCAAAATCAGAACTTCTCCTGATCATGGAACAGCATTTGAAATTGCAGGAAAAGGTGAAGCCGACAACACCTCGTTCAAAGAAGCGGTTTATTTGGCAATTGACGTTTACAATTCGCGAAATGAATACCTAGAAATCAGCAAAAAACCCTTAAAAATCCAAGAAAAACACTTATTAACAAAAAAAGGTGAATAAGTCTTTTGGATTTGCGAATATTTTATATCTTTGCACTCCGTTTATGGAATTCCATAAATAGGGATAATTGAAGTTGAGATGAAAATAGAGAATGAGTTTTTAATTCCTTTTATAGGATTAAAGTTAGGCAAGCATCCGTTTGAGTTTCAAATCAATAACAAGTTCTTTGAACGATTTGATTATCACGAGTATGAAAACAGTGATATTAAAGTTGATGTAGTTTTAGATAAAAAAAGTACGCATTTAGAAATTAGTTTCAAGCACAAAGGAATCATAAACGTTCCTTGCGATTTGACTACCGAATTTTTTGATTTACCCATTAAAGGGAAAATGAATTTGATAGTAAAATTTGGTGAAGAATTCAATAATGATAATGAAGAAATGCTAATTCTACCTCATGGTGAATACCAAGTTGACATTGCCCAATACATCTATGAAATGATAGTGTTGTCAGTGCCAACCAAAAGAGTTCATCCGGGCGTAAAAGACGGTACATTACAGTCGGAAACGCTTCAGAAGCTCAATAATTTGAGTGTCAAATCGGTAAAAGAAGACAACAAAGAAAATGATACAGACCCAAGATGGGACAAATTAAAACAACTATTAACGGATAAATAATATAGTAAAATGGCACATCCTAAGAGAAAAACCTCGAAAACAAGAAGAGATAAAAGAAGAACACATTACAAAGCAACAGTAGCTCAAATCGCTACTTGCCCAGTAACTGGTGAAGCTCACTTATACCACAGAGCTTATTGGCATGAAGGGAAAATGTATTACAGAGGTCAAGTAGTTATTGATAAATCAGTAGCTGAGGCATAATATTGATAGTTAAACTATACAAGACTCTCACTTTGGTGAGAGTTTTTTGTTTTTTATCATTTTTATGAAAAATGTAGCTAAATTTTTTGTAATTTCCACCACTTTTAAATTCAATAAAAAAGAACTTAAAACTACTTTATGAATTCAATTACTGCCGCAATTACCGCTGTGGGTGCTTATGTTCCCGACTTCGTGTTGTCCAATCAAGTATTAGAGACCTTAGTAGACACTAATGATGAGTGGATTACCACCAGAACCGGAATCAAAGAAAGACGTTTGCTAAAAGAACAAGGAAAAGGTACTTCATTCTTAGCCATAAAAGCAGCCCAAGATTTAATTGCCAAACGCAATTTAAATCCAGCCGAAATCGACTTGGTAATTATGGCAACTACAACTCCTGATATGCCTGTTGCAGCTACTGGAGTTTATGTAGCTTCACAAATAGGCGCAGTAAATGCTTTTGCTTACGATCTTCAAGCGGCTTGTTCAAGTTTCCTTTACGGAATGTCAACTGCTGCTGCTTATATCCAATCTGGGCGTTACAAAAAAGTCCTGTTGATTGGTGCCGACAAAATGTCTTCCATCATAGATTATACCGATAGAGCCACTTGCATCATTTTTGGTGATGGTGCTGGAGCCGTTCTTTTCGAACCTAATTATGAAGGTTTAGGGTTGCAAGACGAGTTTTTGCGATCAGACGGAATTGGAAGAGAATACCTCAAAATTGACGCTGGCGGATCTATTCTTCCGTCATCTAAAGAAACCGTTGAAAATAGACAGCATTACGTTTTTCAAGACGGAAAAACCGTTTTCAAATACGCCGTTTCGGGTATGGCAGATGTGAGTGATAAAATCATGCAACGTAACAATCTAACCAAAGATACTGTCGACTGGTTAATTGCACACCAAGCCAACAAACGCATTATCGATGCTACGGCTTCAAGAATGGAACTCGACGAGGAAAAAGTACTCGTAAATATTCAAAAATATGGTAATACAACTTCGGCCACTTTACCTTTGCTTCTAAGTGATTTTGAACACAAATTTAAAAAAGGAGACAACCTTATCTTTGCAGCTTTTGGTGGCGGATTCACTTGGGGTTCTATCTATTTAAAATGGGCTTACGATAAACAATAAACGAACGATAACTAAAACAAATAATTATGGATTTAAAAGAAATTCAAAACCTAATCAAATTTGTATCCAATTCTGGTGTTGCTGAGGTAAAACTAGAAACTGGAGAAATTAAAATTACAATCAGAACAACGCTCGAAGGAAATTCTCCCGATATAACATACGTACAACAAGCGCCAATGCAACAGGCAATTCCTCAAGTAGCAGCACCTGTAGCGCCAGCAGCTGTACCTGCAACTCCTGCAGCACCAGCCGCTGATGATAACGCAAAATATGTAACAATCAAATCACCAATGATTGGAACATTCTACCGCAAACCAGCGCCAGATAAAGCGCCTTTTGCTGAAGTAGGTGCTACAATTAATAAAGGAGATGTTTTGTGTGTGGTTGAAGCGATGAAACTATTCAACGAAATCGAATCAGAAGTTTCTGGTAAAATCGTGAAAATATTGGTAGACGATATGTCGCCAGTAGAATTCGACCAACCTTTATTCTTAGTTGATCCATCATAGTTATTTTAAATTTTAAATTTTGAATTATGAATTTTCTTCATTCTTCAATCCTAATCATTTAAAATTTATAATTTATAATTTAAAATAATCAAGAGATGTTCAAAAAAATACTAATTGCCAATAGAGGTGAAATTGCACTACGTGTGATTCGTACTTGTCGTGAAATGGGAATTAAAACTGTTGCGGTCTATTCTACTGCAGACGCCGAAAGTTTGCACGTAAAATTTGCCGACGAAGCGGTTTGTATCGGTCCGCCGCCCAGTAATCTTTCCTATTTAAAAATGTCAAATATTATCGCAGCAGCCGAAATTACTAACGCAGACGCGATTCACCCAGGTTACGGTTTCCTTTCGGAAAACGCTAAATTCTCTAAAATTTGTCAAGAACACGGAATCAAATTCATCGGCGCTTCCCCTGAAATGATTGATAAGATGGGAGACAAAGCCACAGCTAAAGCTACTATGAAAGAAGCTGGTGTTCCTTGTGTTCCGGGTTCTGAAGGAATTTTAGAAGATTTTGCTCAAGCCAAAAAAGTCGCCAAAGAAATTGGTTATCCAGTGATGATGAAAGCTACAGCTGGTGGTGGTGGAAAAGGAATGCGCGCCATCTGGAAAGAAGATGAACTTGAAAAAGCTTGGGAAAGCGCACGTCAAGAAGCCGCAGCTGCATTCGGAAACGATGGAATGTACATGGAAAAACTCATCGAAGAACCACGTCATATCGAAATTCAAGTAGTAGGTGATTCGTACGGAAAAGCCTGTCACTTATCTGAAAGAGATTGCTCAGTTCAACGTCGTCACCAAAAATTAACAGAAGAAACACCGTCACCATTCATGACCGATGATTTGCGTCAACGCATGGGCGAAGCTGCTGTAAAAGCTGCTGAATATATCAAATACGAAGGTGCTGGAACTGTAGAATTTTTGGTTGATAAACACCGCAATTTCTACTTCATGGAGATGAACACGCGTATTCAAGTAGAACATCCAATTACCGAACAAGTAATTGACTACGATTTGATTCGCGAACAAATATTAGTAGCTGCTGGTGTGCCAATTTCGGGTAAAAACTATTTGCCACAATTGCACTCTATCGAATGCCGTATCAATGCCGAAGATCCGTACAACGATTTTCGCCCTTCACCAGGAAAAATCACGGTATTACATGCTCCAGGTGGACACGGAGTTCGTTTAGATACGCACGTTTACGCAGGTTACACGATTCCGCCAAACTACGATTCAATGATTGCCAAGTTGATTACAACAGCACAAACTCGTGAAGAAGCCATCAACAAAATGAAACGCGCTTTGGATGAGTTCTACATCGAAGGAATCAAAACTACCATTCCGTTTCACCGTCAATTGATGGATGAACTCGATTATGTGGCCGGAAATTATACCACAAAATTCATGGAAAGTTTCAAAATGAACGACCCAGAATAAATAGCAAAACCACTCAATTACGAGTGGTTTTTTTATTCCTAATAGATTTCCAAAACGGGTTAGGTTTTTTGCCGCAGATTCACTGATTAAATCATCAAATACAAACCTTTGCGAACCTTGCGCCTTCTTAGTGCTCTTCGCGGTTAAAAATTTACCACAATCTTGTCATTGCTTCGCCAGTTCGAGCAAAGCTCTCGTGTCCGAGGCAGGAGGAATCTCATGGTTTATGCACGGATTACAAATACGCTATCGGGAATGAGCGAAGATCATAAGATTCTTGCTTCGTCAGAATGACAAGTTTACTCAGAAAGATTGTGTTCAAGTTTTACAATAAAGTTCTTAAGTGAACAATTGCCCTAGCCCAGATAGCAGAGGAAATCCTTTTATGGAGTTTACGGAATAAAAGATTGGAACGGATAGCTGGAATAGCTTCCAAAACAAAAAACCCGCTCATTGCTGAACGGGTTTCTATATCAAAATAAAATTTGATTATGCTTCAAAAGGAACTACAGAAACATAAGACTTGTTGTCTCTTTTTTTCTGGAATACCACAACTCCATCCACTTTAGCGTGTAATGTATGATCATTACCCATGTAAACGTTGTCACCTGGATTGTGTTTTGAACCTCTTTGTCTAACGATTATGTTTCCAGCAATTGCAGCTTGACCACCATAAATCTTAACGCCTAAACGTTTCGAGTGTGATTCTCTACCATTCTTCGAACTACCGACACCTTTCTTGTGAGCCATGATGTTTTGGTTTTATAAGTTAATACTTAAATTAAACTGCTTTACCGCCGTTCAATTCGTCTTGTAATTTTTTCAATTCATCCATTTTACCATCGGCAGCCAATTGTGCTTGTTGTGCCCATGTAGTTGGATCTAAATGTTGTACTTTAGAAGAGGAAGCATCTAAAATTGCTTTTACTTCTTCAGCACTAGCAGCAGCTAATTTTGCAAATGTGTCGATTCCAGCTTCTACTAAAGCTTCAGCCGCTTTTGGACCAATACCTTCAATAATTACTAAATCATCTCCACCTTTTTTTGCTTTTGGTGCTTTTGGTGCTTTTTCTTCAACAGTTTCTACTAATTTTTCTGCTTTTGGAGCTTTAGCTTCAGCCTTTGGAGCTTCTACTTTTTCAGCTTTAGGAGCCGCTTTCTTAGCACCTGTTGCAACAATTCCTTCAATAAGGATTTGCGTTAAATACTGACGGTGACCATTTCTTTTTTTGTACCCTTTTCTTCTTTTCTTCTTGAAAACGATTACTTTATCACCTTTTAAGTGTTGTAACACTTTGGCTTCTACTGAAGCACCTTCTATAGCTGGGGCGCCTAAAGTTACGCTTCCGTTATCATCTAATAAAAGAACTTTGTCAAAAGAAACTTTTGAACCTTCTTCGTTAGCTAAACGGTGAACATAAACCTTTAAGTCTTTGCTTACTTTGAATTGTTGCCCTGCTATCTCTACGATTGCGTACATAACAAATTGTTTAATTAATTTTTTTGAGTGTGCAAATATATAACTTTTTATTACACGTACAACTCCAATTGCAAAAAAGTTTGTTCTTTAAAATCAGGAAGTTAAACAAGCTACCTCAATATTTTGTTAAATAACATATTATTACTCAAAAAAAGTTAATTTTGGTGTAACAAAAATCAAGGTGTAGCAACTAATACTGCTATCACCAAAAAATAGACATTTTTTATGAAAAAATCATTAATTGCTTTAAGTTCTTTGCTTATAATTGGAGGAACAGCACAAGCTCAAAAGGTCGCTTTTGAGGAATACGATTTAGCCAATGGAATGCACGTTATTTTGCACAACGACCCATCGGCTCCAGTAGTAATTACATCGGTTATGTACCACGTTGGTGCTAAAGATGAAAACCCAGAACGAACTGGTTTCGCTCACTTTTTTGAACACTTATTGTTTGAAGGAACACAAAACATCAAAAGAGGTGAATGGTTCAAAATTGTTACTTCAAACGGAGGAACCAATAACGCAAACACTACTGACGACAGAACGTATTATTTTGAAGTATTCCCTTCAAACAGTTTAGAATTAGGTTTGTGGATGGAGTCAGAGCGATTAATGCATCCTGTAATTAATCAAATTGGTGTAGATACTCAAAACGAAGTAGTTAAAGAAGAAAAGCGTCTTCGAGTAGATAATCAACCTTACGGAAATTTAATTGCGCAAGTAAAACGAAATATGTTTGTGAAGCATCCTTATCGTTGGACAACCATTGGTGAAATGGAGCATTTAGATGCAGCAAAGTTAGAAGAGTTCCAAGCCTTCAATAAAAAATTCTATTCTCCAAATAATTCGGTTTTGGTTGTTGCAGGACAATTAGACATTGCTCAAACCAAAGCGTGGATTGAAAAATACTTTGGTCCAATTCCGAGAGGACAAGAAATTAAAAGAGAAAAATTTGTTGAAGACGCCATTACGCAACCCATAAAAGCACGTTATGAGGATCCAAACATTCAAAAAGAAATGGTTGTGGCTTCCTACAGAACGCCTTCGATGAAAACACGTGATGCTCGCGTATTGGATATGATTTCATCGTATTTAAGTGATGGAAAAAGTTCAAAATTGTACAAAAAAATTGTAGACGATAAAAAAATGGCGTTACAAATTGGTGCTTTCAACTATTCGCAAGAAGATTATGGAATGTACATTTTATACGGAATGCCTCAAGGTGAAAACACATCGACAGATTTAATTAGAGAAATTGATGAAGAAATCGTAAAACTTCAAAATGAATTGATTTCTGAAAACGATTTACAAAAATTAAAAAACAAATTTGACAACGATTACGTAAATAACAATGCAAGCGTTGAAGGTGTAGCCGAAAACTTAGCTTCTTACTATTTGTTGTATGGTGATGTAAATTTAATCAATACCGAAATTGAAATGTACCGTTCAATTACAAGAGAGGAAATCAGAGACATTGCTAAAAAATACCTTAATCCAAACCAACGTTTGATTTTGGATTATGTTCCAGCAAAAGATAAAGCCGAAGCAAACAAATAATAAGAAATCATGAAAAAAATACTCATTATAGCAACCAGCTTGTTTTTAACAGTAACTATGCAAGCACAAGACAGATCGCAACCGAAACCTGGACCAGCGCCAAAAATCAACATCAAAAAACCAGTATCCTTTGTGTTGCCAAATGGTTTGAAAGTATTGGTGGTAGAAGATCACAAATTACCAAGAGTTTCTTTCAATTTGTCAATTGACAATGCTCCGTATGCAGAAGGAAACAAAAAAGGAGTGGATGATTTGACCAGTAGTTTACTTGGAAATGGTTCGACCAAAATCACAAAAGAAGCTTACAACGAAGAAATCGATTTCTTAGGAGCCGATATTAATTTTAGTTCAAATGGAGCTTTCGCAAGCGGTTTATCCAAATATTCGAAACGTATTTTAGAATTGATGGCCGAAGGTGCTTTGAATCCTAATTTTACACAAGAAGAATTTGACAAAGAAAAAGACAAATTAATTGAAGGATTAAAAACTCAGGAAAAAAGTGTTCCAGTAGTAGCTTCGCGTGTTGAAAATGTACTTTTATATGGTAAAAACCATCCAGCTGGAGAATATTTGTCTGAGGAAACCATCAAAAATGTTTCATTATCAGATGTAAAAACAAATTATGCTACATACTTTGTTCCTGAGAAAGCTTATTTAGTAGTTATTGGTGATGTAAACTACAAAGAAACAAAGAAATTAGTTGAAAAATTATTTTCTCCTTGGGTAAAAGGAAAAGCGCCTCAACAATCGTATTCAACACCAAGTAATGTTCAATACACTCAAATTAATTTTGTGGATATGCCTAATGCAGTGCAATCGGAAATTGCTTTGGTAAACACAATCAACTTAAAATTATCAGATCCTGATTATTTTCCAGTTATTGTTGCCAATCAAGTATTAGGTGGCGATTTTAATAGCTACTTAAACATGAACTTGCGTGAAGCGCACGGTTGGACGTATGGAGCGCGTTCGTATGTTGGAACTAGTAAATATGGAGAAAGCAAATTCAAAGCCAACTCACAAGTTAGAAATGCGGTTACAGACAGTGCTGTGGTTGAGTTCTTAAAAGAAATCAAACGCATCAGAACTGAAAAAGTGACCGATGAAACCTTAAATAATGTAAAAGCAGGTTATGTTGGAAAGTTTGTAATGCAAGTAGAAAAACCACAAACGGTTGCTCGTTATGCATTAAATATTGAAACTGAAGGTTTACCTGCTGATTTCTATGAAAACTACATCAAAAATATTCAAGCAGTTACCGCAGAAGATGTGATGAGAGTGATGAACAAATATGTATTAGAAAACAATTTACGTATTGTTATTACAGGTAAGGGAGCCGAAGTAATTCCAGCTTTAGAAAAACTTAAAATTCCGATGTTCTTCTTTGATAAATATGGAAACCCAGTGGATAAACCAGCCATGAAAAAAGCCGTTCCAACTGGCGTAACAGCTAAAACGGTTTTAGACAATTACATCAATGCTATTGGTGGAGAAAAAGCAGTTTCTGGAGTTAAAACATTAGCCGTTTCTGGAACAGCTACAATTCCACAAGCTCCAGCACCATTAAAGTTTTCGTCTAAAAAAGACGCTAAAGGTCAGGTTTTGATTAAAATTGAAATGGAAGGAATGGGCGAATTATCGAAACAAGTGTTGAACACTAAAGGCGGTTATTCTGTACAACAAGGTCAAAGAAAAGACTTAACTCCAGAAGAAATTGCTGAAAGAAGAGCTTCTGCCAATACTTTTGACGAGTTGAATTTGGTGAAAAAAACTGATATTGTACTTGACGGAATTGAGCCAATGAACGGTTCGGATGCTTACGTTATTAAAAACGGAAAAACAACTTTGTACTACGATGTAAAATCAGGGTTGAAAGTTGCTGAAGCCAAAACGGTAGAAAGAGGCGATCAAAAAATGACAGTAATGACTAACTTTGGTGATTACAAAGAGGTAAAAGGAGTTAAAATTCCACACGAAATGATCATCAACCAAGGAATGGAATTGAACTTCAAAATGAATGAGGTAAAAATCAACGAAGGCGTTTCTGATGCTGATTTTCAATAATTTAAAGTAAATAATAATAAAAACCGTTTCATTAATTTGGAACGGTTTTTTTAATTTTGAACACTCCCGATAGCTATCGGGACTGAACACTGAACACTATTTTTTACTCGACAAATACACGCCAATCAAAATAATAAAAGCGCCGATAAATTGCACAGGCGTCAGCATTTCACCATCTAATAATCCCCAGAAAAAAGCAACAACAGGAATCAAATACGTAACCGAAGTTGCAAATACTGGCGACGACATTTGAATCAATCGGAAGAAAATAATATTGGCAATTCCGGTTCCAACAACGCCCAAAATCATGATGAAAAGCATTGAGTGTTGTACTTCAACGTCTTTTACTACAGTTAAAAAATCAGTTGAAAAAAGAACAATTAATGCCGGAACTAACATCACCAAAAAATTCCCTGTAGTAATACTCAACGGTTTAACGTCGGATAAATATTTTTTCAATAAATTGACATTCGTTGCATAACAAATCGAAGCAATCAATACCAAAATGGTATACCAATAATTTTGGTTCGGATGATGAATAGCACCATTTACAATCAATAAAAGTGTTCCAATTAAGCCAATAATTACACCCAAAATTTGAGTGCGTTTAAAACTCAATCCAAAGGCAATTCCACCTAAAATTAAGGTGTTTAATGGTGTCAGCGAATTCAAAATGGAACTGACTGAACTACTAATTTGTGTTTGCGCAATGGCAAATAAAAAAGCAGGAATAAAGGTGCCAAACAACGAGGTCAATGCAATGTATTTCCATTGATGCTGTTTAATTTGAGTTATACTTTTAAAACCTATAATAAGTAAAAATACAGCCGAAAAAATTATACGCAACGAACCCAATTGCATCGGAGTGAGTCCCACTAATCCTTTTTTAATTAAGATAAATGAACTTCCCCAAATTAGAGCCAAAACCGTAAGTAAAAGCCACTTTAGCGTACCTGATTTCATAAATGATGGTTTGAGGTGCAAATTTGACATAATTTTATGAATTGTCATTTATAAAAAGTAGTATTTTTGTATCGAATTATAAATCAAAGAATTCCCCAATTAAACCCTATTTTTGATTATGAAACTTTCACATTCCATTTTGACATTAGCATTAACTTCAACACTTCTTATTGGTTGTAAAGACACAGCAAGCGCTCCAACAGGAGTGGCAGAAGTAAAAAAAGAAGTTACCGTTGCTAAAAAACCAGAAACCGCAACCATTCACATTGAAGGAATGACTTGTGCCATAGGTTGTGCCAAAGCCATTGAAGAGAAATTAGCTGAAATGAACGGTGTTCAAAAAGCTAAAGTTGATTTTGACAAAAAAGAAGCTACTATCAATTTTGATTTAGATGTTTTGACCGCTGACGACTTAGTAAAAGCAATTGAAGCTACAGCCGACGGGAAATCATACAAAACTTCAGATGTAAAGCTTGGAAACAAAGCGTAATTATTAATTCATATACAAAAAGCCGTTTCAAATTACTATTGAAACGGCTTTTTTTATTTCTTTTCGACAGAATTTACTTCCATTCTAAGGTTTCCATCAACGTTTGCATGTCGTCTTTAATATAACTCGCAGCAGGCATAATCGAATCAAAGTTGGGTTTTGCATAAAAATAAACCGAACCTGTAATAAAATGCTTCAAGCTATCAGTGGCATAAAATTGAGCATTGGTTGCCGCATTTCCCCCAACTTGGTAAAACATTCCATATACTTTTTTGTCAGTATTTATAAATGGTTGTTCAACAATATCATCAGCTTTGATAACGTGTTCGTAAGTGAGTTTTTGTGCATCGCGCAACAACGATTTTAAATCACCATTCACATTTTTATACGTTAAATAAATTGTCGCCTTCATTTTAGGATATGTAATGCTAAATCCGCATTTTCCATCTTCTTTAATAATGGCGTCAGCATTTTTTTCAAAAGTAAAAGGACAATGATCGCTGTATTTTTCATATTCGGCAATAGGATATTCTAATCGCAATTGACTTTTTGGTTTGGGTAAAACATCGTCTTTGCAACTTGTGAATAAAGAAGCAAATACCAATAGTAAAAAGGTGATTTTAAGTACAAATGGTTTATTCATTGATAGTTACTTTTATTTGTTTAATTCGTTTGTTGTCTACTGCTTCAATGGTGAATAAATAGTTTTCAAACTGAATTTTTTGTCTTCTTTTTGGGAAATTTCCAAGTATTTCTAATATAAAACCAGCTAAGGTTTCGGCTTCTCCTTTTTGGTCTTCAAATAATGATTCGTCGGTGTCGATTACTCGAAAGAAATCCTTTAAATTAATTTTCCCTTCAAAAATATAATTCCGATCGTCAATTTTAGAATAATGAATATCGTCATCATCAAATTCGTCGCTAATATCACCTACAATTTCCTCAATTACATCTTCCAATGAAACAATTCCTGAGGTTCCACCGTATTCGTCTACCACAATAGCTAAATGACTTTTCATCGATTGGAAATCTTTCAACAAATCATCGAGCTTTTTATTTTCAGGAACAAAAAAAGGTTCGCGAATCAACTTTTTCCAATCAAAATCTTTTTTATTGATGTGCGGAATCAAATCTTTCACAAACAAAACGCCTTCTATACGATCAATATTGTCTTTGTAAACCGGAATTCGAGAATAACCTTTCTCTACAATCTTCGGATAAATTTCAGCAAAAGGTTCATTAACTTCCAATGCAAACAAATCAATACGCGGACTCATTACTTGTTTGGTGTCGGTATTTCCGAATGTTACAATACCTTCTAAAATTTTCTGTTCCTCGTGCGAAGTTTCATCTGTTGAGGTCAATTCTAAAGCTTGCGACAATTGATTCACCGAAAAATTACGCTTCTTTGCACCTAATTTTTCATGCCAATAATTCGAAATTTTAGTCAACGGATAACTGATAGGCAACATCATTTTATCAATCACAACTATTGGATACACAATCCATTGCGAGAGTTCAAGGCTTTTGCTATTGGCATACACTTTGGGCAAAATTTCACCAAAAAGTAACAGTACAAACGAAATGAAAAGCAATTGTACAACAAAAGTCAGATTTTGACCAATATATTGAATTTCACGGTCTTTAAACAACCACAAAAAACAGATAATTGTGCCTAATGAAGCAAAATATTTAGCAATAGTCAAAGTCGCTAAAAGCCGTTTGCGATGCAAAAGCAATTGCGAAATTAAACTTGAGGTTAATGGTTTTTTGGAAGCTAATTCTGTAATTTCTTTAGATGATACTGAAAACAAAGCCACTTCAGCTGCCGAAAGTAATGCGGAAACAATTAATAGAAAAAACACAACAGAAAATTCCAAAATAATTCGGATATCAACTGCTGTAAATAGAACTAAACTGGGCTCTGGGTCCAAATTAAAAAAATTAGTTAAACCTCTATTAGTACGGTAAATCGTTACTATCTATATTGGAATCAAAATTACCTTTAGGTTCCGAAGTAGGTAAGTGTTTGTTGCTTTCCGTATCTTTTTTCACATTCAAAAAGGTGAACTCAGTCACTTGAATTTCGGTAGTGTATTTGGTCGTTCCATCTTCTGCTTGCCACTGGCGCGACTTGATTCGACCTTCAACGTAAATTTTGTCGCCTTTGGTTAAGTATTTTTCACAAATTTCGGCCGCTTTGTTGCGCACTACTAAATTGTGCCATTCTGTAGACGTAATTTTTTCGTTGGTTTGTTTGTTGATGTATACTTCATTTGTGGCCAAAGGAAACCGTCCTATGCAATTTCCACCTTCAAAATAATGCATCTTAATATCGTCACCTAAATGACCTATTAGCATAACTTTATTCAATGTTCCGTTCATGGCGTTTATGTATTAAGTTTATTCAAAGTTACTAATTTTTTTTTAATTCAAATACTTTTCGATAAACTTGATTAAAACTATTGGAAAAGGAAACTGATTTATGGCGCTGATTGACAAACCATTATCAAGTTTTTTGTTTGTTTTTACACCAATAAAACGAATGTTAAGGTTTTGATGTGAGAGTTTGTGAACGATGTTTTCGTCGTAAATTCGGACAGAATCGATTTCTAAATGAGTATATACGTCTTTAATTTTGTCAATAATTAGTTCGACAGCTTCTTCGCTTTCCGTTTCAATTACAGGAAATTCATATAAATTGTGCCAAATTCCTTTTTCTGTTCGCTTACGCAAAAGAGTTCGCTGTTCACTATCTTCAAAAATGATGTAATTCAAAAACCGATAGCGAACTTTTGTTTTTTTTGTTTTCACAGGCAATTGATCCACTTTGTTGTGTTGTAAAGCAGCGCAACTTTCGTTCAACACGCAATTACTACAATTCGGGTTTTTAGGCACACATTGCAAGGCACCAAACTCCATAATTGACTGATTGAACAAGGCTGAATCGCGGTTTTCCATTAATTCGTTGGCCAAAGCGGCAAACTCTTTTTTGGCTGTAGCCGATGCAATGTCGGTTGTTACATTCAAATAACGCGCAATAACCCGAAACACGTTGCCATCTACAACATTGACTTTTTCATTATAAGAAAACGAAGCTATTGCAGCAGCAGTATATTCGCCAACACCTTTTAGTTGTAATAATTCTTTGTAAGAAGAAGGGAAATTGCCATTGTATTCATTAGCTACATTTTGCGCTGTTTTGTGCATGTTTCGTGCTCGTGAATAATAGCCCAAACCTTGCCATAGTTTTAAAACCTGCTCTTCATCGGCTTTAGCCAAATCAAAAACCGTAGGGAAAGTCGAAATAAAACGTTCAAAATAAGGCAATCCTTGCGCTACTCGGGTTTGTTGAAGCATGATTTCAGACAACCAAATCGCGTAAGGATCAGTGGTTTTTCGCCAGGGTAAATCGCGTTTATTTATTAAATACCAATGGGTTATTCGGTCGTAAAAAGTCATTATTGAAAATTGAAATGCAAAAGTAAATCTTTATGTAATTAAATTTTAATGAATTAGGTTGATTATTAGTTTTTTTTATTTGTATATTTGCACTCTCAAAAAAATAAGTAAAATACATTAAAAACGAAAGAAAATGACGAAAGCAGATATCGTAGCAAAGATTTCAGAGAAATTAGGTCTTGAAAAAGGAGATGTTCAAGCAACAGTTGAAGCCTTAATGGAAGAGGTAAAAACATCTTTAGAAAGTGGTGACAACGTATATTTAAGAGGTTTTGGTAGCTTCATTATCAAAACTAGAGCTGAAAAAACAGGTAGAAACATTTCTAAAAATACAACTATCAAAATTCCTGCTCATAATATTCCAGCTTTTAAACCTGCTAAAGTATTTGTTGAAGCGGTTAAATCAAACACTGAAGTTACAGTATAAAACCATTTATTAATCACAAAAACTACAAAGTATGCCAAGTGGTAAAAAAAGAAAAAGACATAAGGTAGCGACGCACAAACGTAAAAAAAGAGCGAGAGCTAACCGCCACAAAAAGAAAAAGTAGTTCTAAACTACTTTTTTCTTTTTAAACGTTCATTGAAAACGAATTTAGAAATTAGAATTCAGAAATTAGAACACAGTTTTCTCAACTGGTTTCTGCACTCTGATGACTGCCTTCTTAAATTCTCCGGGTACAAAATACCTGTTAATGTTTAATCCATCTGTGTTTTGAAACTTTAGAATTCAGAAATTAGAATTCAGAAACTATTTCTAATCTCTAAATTCTAACTTCTAATTTCAAACATGGATAAAAATTTACAACATGAATAAAGAACTTATCATCCGTAGTGGTGACAATGCTGTAGATTTTGCCTTATTAAAAGATGGAAAACTAATTGAATTACACAAAGAAGAAGAAAAAAAGAACGATTTTCTGGTAGGTGATGTGTTTATTGCCAAAATCAGAAAACCTGTCGCCGGACTTAATGCGGCTTTTGTAAATGTTGGCTTCGAAAAAGATGCCTTTTTGCATTACCACGATTTAGGTCCAAATTTAGCTTCTTATTTGAAATTCATTAAACTTGTAAGCGCAGGTAAAATAAAAGATTTCTCCCTAAAAAACTTTCCTTTTGAAAAGGAAATCGACAAAGACGGTGCCATCATGGATGTGTTGAGCGCCAACCAATCGATTTTAGTTCAAGTGGTCAAAGAACCTATTTCTACCAAAGGCCCACGAATCAGTTCTGAACTGTCGTTTGCTGGTAGATTTTTAGTGTTGGTTCCTTTTTCGGATCGCATTTCTATTTCACAAAAAATAGAAGAAAAAGAAGAAAAAGACCGACTCAAAAAACTGGTTCAAGCCATCAAACCAAAAGGATTCGGTGTTATTGTGAGAACAGTAGCAGAAGGCAAAAAAACAGCCGAACTAGAAAAAGATTTGCAGAACCTCGTGGATCGCTGGACTGCAATGTGTAAAAAATTACCAACTGCTCATCATCCTTCTAAAGTACTGAGTGAACTCAACAAAGTTTCCTCCATGCTTAGAGATATTTTTAACGATACCTTCACAGGTATTCAAGTAGATGATGAAGAGTTGTTTCAAGAAACGAAAGACTATTTAGCCGAGATAGCTCCTTCGAAACAAAATATGGTGAAACTTTATCAGTCGAGAGACACGCCTATATTTGAGAAATACAACATAGAGCGTCAAATCAAAACGTCGTTTGGAAAAACCGTTTCGATGAGCCGAGGCGCGTATTTAATTATCGAACACACAGAAGCATTACACGTAATCGATGTAAACAGCGGCAACCGTTCGAATAAGGCCACAAGCCAAGAAAATACCGCTCTCGAAGTGAACCTAATCGCAGCTGCAGAAATTGCACGTCAATTGCGATTGCGCGATATGGGCGGCATCATTGTGATCGATTTTATTGATATGCAAGATCCCGAACACCGCAAACAATTGTACGATTTCTTAAAAGAAGAAATGAGCGATGATAAAGCCAAGCACAAAATCTTACCGCCAAGTAAATTTGGATTAGTTCAAATTACTCGCCAACGCGTAAGACCCGAAGTCAATATCGAAACTAGGGAAGAAGATCCGAATAATAAAAATGGTGAAGTAGATGCTCCTATTTTGATTATTGACAAAATCGCTTCTGATGTAGAACGATACAAAAATGACCACAAAAAACTCGTACTCAACGTACATCCTTTTGTGGCCGCATACCTTAAAAAAGGTTTTCCATCTTTACGTTCAAAATGGCTTTTTGAACATAAAAAATGGGTGAAAATTATACCTCGTGACGCTTACACGTACTTAGAATATCGCTTCTTTGATGATCAAGGGAAAGAAATTCGAAAATAAAACTAAACGCTCTGTCTTACGATAGGGCGTTTTTTTTTGGATAATTTCAAAAATAAATATTAGTAAAGACGCGCTGCTGTGTATCTCTACAGATGTCTTATGGTCAATAATCCCAAAGTTCCTACTTTTTTAGCCATCAGCCATTGGCAAATTTTCAAGTTTTCAAATTCCCAAATCTAATATTCTTAAGTAAAACTACGCGGTTTCAAAAAGAGGTATTTTTACTTAATTGAATACTAAAACGTTGCTGTAGATTTGACAGTACAGTATTCTTCCTAATCATGTTAATTATGAAAAACAATTTCCGCTTTTTGAATAAAAGTCACCAGTTGACTTTAGTTGCAGCATCAACTTTTGTGGTTTTTCTGCTTTTGGTTTCCTGCAATACAACGTATGATGACGTTAAATCTCCAATTCCCATCTCACATGAAATTCCAGTGGATGTTGACCCAGAGATTCAAGCCAAACTCAAAAAGAACAACGACAATTTTTATGCCTTAAACCAAGAGTTTAACAAATTCAGTTGGCAATCTTTTGTCGCTATTTTTTGGCCACGTGACACTAAAGGCAATCCGTTACCTAAATTTACCGACGAAGGAACTCCAACTTGGTTGGGCTGGAAAGAAGCGTTTCAAGTCTACCGAGAAGACGGTGGTAATCCATCGCCTTGGGGAAGCAAAAGAACTGGCGGCGGATTAGGCTTGGTTGAAAGTGTTTTTAACGATCACGAAGCACGTGTTTTTTTATCAACCGAAACACCAACTGGCCATAAAGGAGGTAAAAATATAGCCGACGAAACCGATCAAGCATTTGCAGGAAAATTATTTGATCAAAATGGCAATGTGGTGGTTTACGAAGTGCTGATGAATAAAGAAGAATACGATTATGTAGTGAAAAATAAACTCTACAACCGCAACGGTCAAATCGATTTTACCAAAAACGGTCAAATTGCCAATTTTCCTGCGGGCGATTTCAAAACCCATAAAGTAGGAGCCGTAGAAATTAAATTTGCCTGGAAAATCCTTGAAGCCAACGATCACAAAGAGCGTTATTACAGTGTAAAAGGCTATGTGGTTGACCCCAAAACCAAAGCGTTAGTCAAAAAAGACCTCGGAATGATTGGGTTTCACATCAGTCAAAAAACGCCAACAGGCAAACAATGGGTTTGGTCTACATTTGAACACATCGATAATTTAGATCAAAACACAATTGAAAAAGACGGTAAAATGACGCCTATTCACCCTACGCTAAACGACCCCGATTGCCTTATTTGCCCAGTTAATGTAGATGTGGAAAGCGGCGGTTCAACTTACCAATTCAACAAAGGGATACACGGCGATTATTGGACGGTAACAGGCGATACGAACAAGTATTTTGCTAATTCTAATGTAATGAAAACCCAAGCCAAACGCATGGTTGACATTCCTATTCGTGTACAACAACTCAACCAACAAATGCAAGCCTATTTCAAATCGCAAGGCAGTGTTTTTCAATACTATCAATTAATTGACACCCAATATCCAACCGATCAAAATGTACCGCCAGCCAACCATACAGAACCAGGCTATCATTTACCGGAATCAGTAACCAACAAAGCGGGCGGAAATCCCAATATTCCAATGTTGACCAATATTTCTATGGAAACGTTCTTCCAAGGCGGAAATCAACAAGCGACTAATTTGATGGAAGCCAATCCGCCAAGTGATATTACCATTTTTGGCACCGAAAGTTGCATCGGTTGCCACTCAAGCGCGGGAATTTATGCTATGGGAAAAACCAAAATCACCAAAAAGAACCCAATTGCTCGCGATTCAGTCGTGCAATTACCGCAATTATCAGGCGATTTCAGTTGGTTATTAACCCAAAAAGCACAATGGGATAGTAAAGTGCCAGTGCCATTGACACCACAACCAAACAAATAGTAACCCATCAATTGAAATATCCACAACAACCGCCTCGTTTTAATTGGGCGGTTTTTTTGTTCTATTCCAAAAGGCATCATCAAATCATATAATCGTAGGGTTATTAAAGCTTTCAGCTGTCAGCAATTAGTTAAAAGCAAATCCCCAATCTTACAGTCCTACAGTCTCCCAGTCCCACAATCAAAAACCTTCGCGCCATTGCGGTTTTTCTATGAATAAACACAGCGTTGGTTCTATGTCAAAGCAAAGCGACTTTTACAATAAATATTCTATGATTCTGTGTGGTTAAAAAAAATGATGATAGTAAACCAATCTATATAAATATTGTAAAGAAGTTGCTGTGCGTTTCTACAGACGTCTTACATTTATTAAAGCTTTTAGCTGTCAGCAATTAGCTAAAAGGAAATCCCAAAATTCCACAATCAAAAATCTTCGCGGTAAAAACCCAATATTTTTCTATGAATAAACACAGCATTGGTTCTATGTCACAGCAAAGCGACTTTTACAAAAAATATTCTATGCCTCTATGTGGTTAAAAAATAACCATTGGCAAATTTTCAAATTTTCAAATTCCCAAATCGCATAGCCCAAAACCAAAACCCTTGGCGACCCTTGCGCCATCTTTGCGCCTTTGCGGTAAAAAAAGGGTGTTTTTCTATGAATAAACACAGCATTGGTTCTATGTCACAGCAAAGCGACTTTTAC
>CAYPXI010000018.1:0-65359 GCA_964414655.1 uncultured Flavobacterium sp.
AACATCATCAAAGGAAACATCGAAGGAACCGCCATTTGTTATTGCTTAAATCCAGACACGATGGCGAAAATTGAAAACTATTTCGCCTTGATTTCCAAAAAAATAAAATTAAAGTGCTGTTAACTCATCACTATTTACTCATCATTAATTCCTTAAATTATGAAAATATCTGACTTTAAAAACAGATTAACGGAAGTTGAAAACTTCTCGATTCAATTACCCAACGGAACTATGATTCCATCTCATTTTCACATCACAGAAATGGGTTTGTTGACCAAAAACTTTATCGATTGTGGTAACACGATTCGCGAAGAAAAGTTAATCACGTTTCAGGTTTGGTTGGCTGCTGATTTTTACCATCGTTTGGCGCCGAGCAAAGTCTTGAAAATCATCGAAGCTTCTAAAAACCTAATAGGCGATGCCGATTTAGAATTGGAAGTCGAATACCAAACCGAAAGTACAATTGGCAAATTCGGATTGGATTTTACCGACGGAAAATTTGTATTAACTCCAAAAGAAACCAATTGTTTAGCCAGCGATCATTGTGGCATTCCAACCGATAAAATCAAAGCCAAAATAGGCGAAATCAAAGAAAAAGTTGCGTGTTGCGCACCTGATTCTGGTTGTTGTTAATTAGAGTTTAGAATTTAGATTTCAGAAGTTAGAGGATAACTATTCACTAATCACTCAACAATAAATGTCAACAAAAAAAGAACATTGGGAAAACGTATTTTCCACCAAACAAGAAAATGAAGTCAGTTGGTATCAACCCAAACCACAAACTTCGATTGATTTTTTTATCAGCAACAACATTTCTAAAGAGGCCAAAATTATCGATATTGGCGGTGGCGATAGTTATTTGATTGATAATTTAATCGAATTGGGTTACGAGAATCTATATCTTTTGGATATTTCAGAAAACGCAATTGAACGAATTAAAAGCAGATTAGGAACAAAAGCTGAAAAAGTCACTTTTATTGTTTCAGATGTTTTAGATTTTCAACCTGAAACTGCTTTTGATGTTTGGCACGATCGCGCTAGTTTTCATTTTCTAGTTGCAAATGATGACATCCAATTATACAAAGAAATAGTAGTAAACTCAATAGCTTCCAACGGATTTTTATTTCTAGGAACATTCTCCGAAAATGGTCCTTTAAAATGCAGTGGTTTGGAAATCACGCAATATTCTGAAACCAAATTTGAATTCGTTTTTGGTAGTGATTTTGAAAAAATAAATTGCTTTACCGAAAATCATCCAACACCTTTTGGTACAGTACAGAATTTTATTTTTTGTGAATTTAAGAAAAAATAAAAATTTAAAAGCCTTTGCGAACCTGATGTAAATCATTGCGCTTTTTGCGGTTAAAAACTTAAATTATGCTAGAAAATCTTACCAAAACCATTGGAATAATTTCAAAAATTGCTGTTCCATACGAACGCAAAGATGTGTTGCAGCCTTTGATTGATTACATACAAAACAAAGTCAATACGAACGAAGAAATTCGCTTGAACTTTATTTGCACACACAATTCACGTCGTAGTCATTTGTCTCAAATTTGGGCACAAGCGATGGCGTTTCATTTCGATGTCAAAAATGTATTTTGTTATTCGGGTGGAACGGAAGCTACTGCCATGTTTCCCAAAGTAGGCGAGACTCTAGTAAATCAAGGTTTTGAAATTCAGAAACTAAGCGAAGGTCAAAATCCAGTTTACGCAATCAAATTTGATGAAAACGAGCTTCCAATTATTTGTTTTTCAAAAGCTTATTTTGACGATTTTAATCCGAAAACAAATTTTGTTGCCATAATGACTTGCAACAATGCCGACGAAGGTTGTCCAATGGTTTTTGGAGCAGAAGCCCGATTTCCAATCAAATACGACGATCCAAAAGCCTTTGATGGAACCGAATTAATGAGCCAGAAGTACACTGAACGCAGTTTGCAAATTGCGAGTGAGATGTATTTTGTCTTTTCACAAATAAAGTGATCAATGTCAATATCAATGTCAATATCAATGACAATATCAATGACAATGTCTATATCAATAAAAAAATTCAAACGTTATGCAACTTAATTTAGTAATGATTTAATATGAAAAAACGACTCAATTTTCTTGACCGATTTTTAACTCTTTGGATATTTCTCGCAATGTTAGTTGGCGTAGCGATTGGTTATTTTATTCCGAATTCGGATGATTTTATCAATTCTTTTTCGTCAGGAACGACTAATATTCCGTTGGCAATTGGGCTGATTTTGATGATGTATCCACCGTTGACTAAAATAGATTTTTCGAAAGTGCCGCAGATGTTTAAGCAACCCAAATTATTGGCTGCGTCGTTTTTCATTACCTGGATTTTTGGTCCGTTTTTGATGTTTTTGTTGGCTACATTTTTCCTCAAAAACTATCCCGAATACATGACTGGATTAATCATCATTGGAATTGCACCGTGCATTGCAATGGTGATTGTATGGAATGAATTGGCCGAAGGCAACCGCGAATTAACTGCTGGTTTAATTGGAATCAATAGTTTGCTACAAGTCTTTTTTTTCAGTTTGTATGCTTATTTTTATTTGGCTGTAATGCTGCCGTTATTAGGAATAAAAGGTTTGGAATTGGACATTACGATTGCAGAAATTGCTAAAACAGTTGGCATTTACCTCGGAATTCCGTTTGTGTTGGCTGTTGTGAGTCGGTTTTTGATTAAAAAATACATTGGTGACAAATGGTTCAATCAAAAATTCATTCCGTTTGTATCGCCAATTACGTTGATTGCATTGCTTTTTACTATTGTAGTCATGTTCAGTTTGAAAGGCGAAATGATAGTCGATTTACCTTTGGATGTATTGCGTATTGCGATTCCACTAGTAATTTTCTTTGCGATTATGTTTTTCTTGATGTTTTTTGTTTCCAAGAAAATTGGCGCTAATTACCGTGATGCTGTTGCTTTATCGTTCACCGCTTCTGGCAATAATTTTGAATTGGCCATTGCTGTTTCAATTGGCGTATTCGGAATCAATAGCGGACAAGCATTTGCCGGAGTTATAGGCCCTTTAGTTGAAGTTCCCGCCTTGATTATTTTGGTGAATGTGGCGTTTTGGTTGCGGAAGAGGTATTTTAAACAGCAATGGCAATAGCAATGCCAACAATCAAGTGATTTCAAAAATTAATTATAACTTTATTTACTACAAAAATCAGCTATTTTGTTAGTTATACTTGCTAACGCACTTTCTAATGTATTTCTATTTGAATGTTCTTTTAGCGAGATTATTTTTTCTTCTCGATTTCCTGTTGTAGTGTTTTCAACATAATCATAGGGTAAATATTGCTGCTCAGATAAGCGTAACAAAGCTTCTTGAGTAGCTGTTTTTTCTCTGTTTTCAGCCAAGTTTTTGAGTTTATCCAAGCCAACAAATTCACTGACTACAACACAAAGAATATCTTTACTTTTATCATTATCAATGTTCTCCATTCCTACTTTGACTTCTTTATCTAAAATGTATTTTGAATTAAAAAAATTAGCCGAAAGCATATAAATAATCAAATCGGCTTCTTGTAATTCTTTTTGAATTTGAGCATCCCATTTGCCAATTGTAATTTCTTCACAGCTCCAATTGTCTGCAATTTCAAAAATGGATAACATATTGAGGTGCTTTTTTAACTCATCTTTGTAATCCACATCTTTTCGCGAATAGGAAATAAATATTTTTTTAACGCTTTTAATATTCTCGTTTTTGGTGAAATTTTTATATAAACCACTTGATTGTTCGCGAGTTTTAAATTCGTTGATGGTTCTAATCGTTATCTCTTTGTTATTTTGGATTTCGACTCTTTCGTCAAAACCATATGCTGTTATTTTTGTTGATGTAAGTTCCTTGTTTTCTAATGTTTGATGATGTACAAAAGTTTTATTATCTACCGAAATGTACATGTCATCAGGTGATTTGTAGTATTTTTTTAATTCTTTGATTTCTTGTTCTATTCCCTTTCGGTAATTTTCTCCATAAGTTATAATCATTTCTTGGTGTGTTTCAGTATTAATCAAGCTGTCTACAATGTCGTATTTTCTATCGTAGTACAAGTCAAGAATGTCTACAAAAAGTTCACGTTCAATTTCGTTTACTGATTTTTTAGTTTCTTTTGATTTTATAGAAACAGCGATTTCTAAATTACTAAAGTCGAGTTGAATAAGAACCTTGCAATGGTCTTTAGTAAAAATCAATTGGTCGCGCCAATAATGTTTTTTCTCTGGATTATTGCCATAATGACAAATCAATTGATTGATTAATCCAAACGGAATGAAGAAGTTGAATTTGATGACAAAGTTAGGTTCAACCAAATCAAAAACCAGTAAATCGTACATTTTACTGTCTTCTGAAGTCAATGGTAAATAACCAGGAATAATATAGTTATTGTCTTCTGGATTGGGATCTAAAAACACTACTTTTTGGTTGCGTAACAACTTGATTACTCGTTCATCATTTTTATCAAAGGTTTCTTTTTTAATGATACCTTTGGTGCCACCGAGTTGCCTTTTGCTTAAAATAGTTTCGTGAATGTCTTTGATGGTTGCCGTTGGATCGAGCCAGGCTACATCTTTTAAATCGTTATCGTCTTTGTAATATAGTATCATTCCCGAGAGAGCTAAAACGCGCAATACTTCGGGCAATAATTTTTTGTCAGGGTCAGCTTCGCGATTGTAGTATTTGCTAATAGTTTTTAATGTAGTCGTTTGATTGCCTTTTCTCGATTGGATGTATTCAATCAATTCCTTGTACCACAAGGTTTCTTTAACGGTTTCTTGTTTGAGGTTGATTTGTTCCAATAATGAAGCTTCAAAATAATCCAAACTCATTTTTTGCGTTGCATTACTATCAATGGCTTTTTGACTTAGCGCTACAAAAAACTCATTTTCGATATGCATGTCTTCGCAATTGCCATTGTAAGTGGCTCTTTTATGACCCAAATCGGCATGCGTTTGCACCATTAAAATGGTGTTGGCTTTTAGTACTTCGTTACTGTTTTTTTTAGTTTTATTTTCCTGATATTCACTGTATTTTAGTTGATTGAGCCAATAGTCACGATTAAAGTCTCGCGTCAAAGATTTATGGTTTCGGTCATCTTCACGGATTTGGTTTTGGTCATTTTCACTATTCCAAAAAATGATTGATAAAGCACCGTTGTTTAAAAATGCTCGGTACAAACCATGGTAATAATCTTGACCTCCAAAGTCATAAAAAATGGCTTTGGGTAGCTCTTCTTTTTTAAGTTGTTTGGGCAAAGTTTCTATAGACAAAATATGCGTACTTTCTTCAATTTTTCGTATAGTCCTTGGCTCATTTTCTTGCAACAAATAATCCATCATGGTGGATTTACCACTTTGAGTGTTGCCTAAAAGTAATACTTTGGCAGGTAGAATGTAGTTTGAAGTTTGGTTTTGTTTTAACTCTTTTTGTTTTAAAAGCTCGTTTAATATAGTGTCATAGTGATTTTTTCCATATTCAAGATTTTCATTAAATTCACTGCAAAAAGGATTGTTTGTAGCTTTTATTGTTAATTTGTTTTTTAAAGCGATAATAAACTCAAATTGATATAGTTCTGAGATTTTGTTGTCTGATAAATTTAAATAAAACAGTGATGTTAAATTTTTAATTGGAGAAATGTCTAAAATTTGATTATTGTTTAAAATTAGCTCTTCAAGTGAAATTAATTCTTTCAAAGGGTAGAGGTCAGTAATTAAATTGTCTGATAGATTCAAATAAATTAGTGAAGTCAAGTGCTTTACAGACGAAAGATTATCAATTTGATTATTATCTAAATATAAATAATTTATTGATGTTAACACTTTTAAAAATGAAAGATCTGTTATAACATTGTTAGAAAGCTTTAAATAAATTAGTGAAGTTAAATTCTTTAAAGGTTTTGGGTCGTAAATTTGATTATTGTCTAAATATAAATGACTTAGAGATTTTAATGTTTTTAAAAAAGTGAGATCAGTAAATTGATTTTTTACTAAACTTAAATAGGTTAGAGAAGTTAAGCGTTTTAAAGGAGAAATGTCTTTAATTTGATTCCTAGATAAGTCTAAATGAGTTAAAGAAGTCAAATCTTCGATTGGTGAAAGGTCTTCAATTTCATTATTATTTAGATATAAATATTTTAGAGAAGTTAATTCTTTCAAAGAAGAAAGATTAGTAATTTGATTTTTTGATAAGCTTAAATAGCTTAAAGAAGTCAAACTTTTTAAAATTGTAAATTGACTAATTTGATTTTTTGATAAATTCAATCCAATAATCTGTTTATCAGAATCTAATAGAAATTGATTTTCCAAGATATTATTTATATTTTTACTTTCAGTCAACGTAATTCCATAAAACTTCTCAATCTCCAAAATCTCTTTCGGTTTTTCTTTATATTTTTTTAACTCATTTACAATGTCGTGGTAGGCATTTAATTTATTTTTAAAATTAAAACCATATTCCTTAAATAGAGGATTTCTAAGTACATTTATGCAAAAAAGTTCTGTTAAAGTTAAAATAAATTCAAATTGAGACAAGTCAGATATTTGATTATCTGATAGATACAATTTTTTTAATGAAATCAATTTTCTTATAGGAGATAAATCAGAGATTAAATTATTTGATAAATCTAATTCTGTTAAAGAGCTTAATTCTTTTATTGGCGATAAATCTGAGATGTTATTATGAGATAAGTTTAAATAGATAACTTGTCCTTTATTATTTAATTTATATTCATTTTTAGTTTTAGTATATTTACTTTTATTCTCAGTTAATGTAATTCTATAAAATTTTTCAATCTCTATTATTTCTTTTGGTTTTTCTTTTAATTTTGATAATTCTGTCACAATTAAATTATAGTGATTTGTTTTTACATTAAATTTTTTGAAATTTTCCATAAAGGGATTTCCTTCAACAAATAGAATCAGTCCTTTTCGATTGGTTATAAACGATAACTGGTTCAAATCTCTAATTTTATTGAAATTTAAAATTATTTTTTCTAAGTTATTAAGATTAGTTAAAGGAGATAAGTCATGAATTTGATTAAATCCTAAATCTATATCTTTTAGATTTATTAGGTTTTCTAGAGTAGATATATCTGAAATTCTATTATTGTTTAAATTTAAAGTTACCAGAGAAATAATCTTACTTAATTCAATTAATTTCAGTACTTGATTGTTATATAAATTTAAATTTGTTAAACTAGATAAACCTTTCAAAGGGCTCAAATCTGATATTCCATTTGCATATAAATTTAAATCTTTTAATTGATTCATATTCATTAATGGAGATAGGTCGGATATTATATTTTCACTCAAAATTAACTTTTTTAATGAAGTTAATTGAGATAATGGTTGAATATTAGAGATATTATTTTTTCTCAAATTTAATCCAACAATGTTCTGATTTTGATCTAATGAAAAACTGTTTCTATTTATAAAGGCATCAACAGATTCACTTTCTGTAAGCTCTTTGAGTGTAATCCCATAGAATTTCTCAATCGCTATAATTTCCTTTGGCTTTTCCATAAAATGCTTGTTTGTAACAAAGTTTTGAAGCGTTAAAATACTAAAAATTAGTTTACAACACTATTGGTGTTACAAATTTTGTTTCGTGTGAAGGCGAAGGTGGAAAATTTGAAGTCAGAAATCAGAAATTAGAAATCAGATAGCAGATGGCAAAAGAAAGAACGCTTCGCTGAAAGAAGAAGGAAACAAGGTAGCACTCTGTTTTCTAGGTAGAGCAAAGCGACTTTAAGCGATTTTTTTCTATGCATCTTTGTGGTGAAAAATCAAATCCAGCCTAATCCTAGAGCAAATCCGATAATGTATAGAAAGATGGCTACCGTGATTTTTAGGAAATGGATGGTGACTTTTTTAAGTAATTTATTGCCAATGAAAGCGCCGGTCATGGCTGAGAGTGTGGCACAAACTAATAACGGTAGGTTTTCTTTTAAATCCGAATGCATCATTCGGGTTGCATAAACACTGAGTCGCGTGAAATCGACTAATGACGAAATTACCACAGTGGTTCCAACAAACGCTTCTTTGGATAAGCCTACGCGAATTAAAAAAGCACTTCTCAATGCGCCTTGAGCACCAGTCAATCCACCAAAAAAGCCACTTAACGCACCGCCAATAGGCAACTTATTTTTGTTGAATTGCAGATTGTTGAAATAAGGAATCAAATCGACCACGGCAAAAAACATCATGAAAAGTGCAACAATGAGTTTGACAGTAAATATTTCGAAGGTTTTTCCATATAATTGATAGGAGTAAAGCGGTTCAATATTGGGGATTTTAACCAACAGAAAAGCACCTATGAAGGCAAAAATAACGGCTGGGATTCCGAATCGCAACAGTACATCCTTGTTGACGTTTTTGCCAACTAAAATTAATTTGAAAATATTATTCGAAAAATGCACAACACCCGTCAATGCAATCGCTACTTCGACAGGAAAGAAAATCATCATTACTGGCGTTAAAATTGTCCCCAATCCGAAACCTGAGAAAAAGGTGAGTATGGCAACGACAAAAGCGACGATAGATACGATTACGATTTCCATTGGGCTTATTTTTTAGCTCTTTTTTGGTCTACCAAAATACGGTTATACAGTTTGAGCGATTTGAGAATATCTTCGGCATGTTCGTGACCTTTGACTTTCATGATTAGTTTTTGTTTTGCCCATTTGTTTTTGCTTTCTGGATAATCTAAAAAATGCAACCAAATATTGACATACGCCTCATTTTTAGAGCGTTTGGAAACTTCATGAAACGCAATGACATCATAAAATTCAAATAGAAAACCTTGATTTACTCGAAGACCATCTCGGCTAGTTAATTTTAGACGTAGATGATCACCTTCAAAAGATGCTACATACCTTTTTTTATCAGAATCTTCGTCATAACCATATTGATTAATCAAATCAAGGATGTGTTTTTTTAGTTCATCGACAGATATATTCTTATCACTATCACTAATGAAATTAACCATTTTCCCATCGCTGTATTTAATTTCGAAAACTTCATTTTTGGAAATGGACAAATCGGCTTCTTTGGGCCATTCGGGTCGGGCATAAAATATTTTTTCATTGGAAATGGAAGTGACTTTACACGCTATTTTTCTTTCTTTGTAAGTAAAAATGGTATCTTGAGTATAACCGAAAAGACTAGTAAAAAACACTAAAAGTAATAATTTGATTTTCATTCAAAAAGTATTGGATTAGAATTACAAGTATACAAAAAAAACGCTCAATTACTTGAACGTTTTTTTGATTCTCTGAAATTACAATTTCTGAAGATTAATTTACTTATCAATAGAGCCTAAAACACGTTTCATAAAATCATTGAGAGCTTCTTTTTTGTCTTTGCCTTCTTTGACCATTTTGTTGACTTCGAGAGCGCCGTACATATTAGAAATAAGCTCACCAATGACTTCGAGTTCTTCGTCTTTTAAAGAAGAAACTTCACACAAATTTTCGAGAACTTCGATAGTTTCTACCAAATAATCTTGGTCGTTGTCTTCTATGAATTGCGTTAAATGTTTGATTATGGGTAGTTTCATTTTTTACTGTTTATTGTTTTTTAGTTTATGGTTTATAGCTAATAACTATGAACAATAAACCATGAATCATGAACCTATAAAACCTCGTTAACCAATTCGGACAAAACTTCGGCTTTATTAGTTTGGGTTTGGTTCACTAAAACACCATTTTTGAAAGTAGCAAAAGTAGGTAAATTATCGACTTTGGCTAATTTTCGTGATTCAGGGAATTGTTCGGCATCCACAATCACAAAAGGAATACTATCGTTTTGAGAGGCTAACATTTTGAATTTAGGTTTCATGATACGGCAATTGCCACACCAAGAAGCCGCGTATTGCACAACTACAACATCATTTGATGCTACAATTTCGGCTAGATTGTCTTTTTCTATTTCTGAAAACATAGTTTTTTAAATTTCAATTACAATGGCAATGTCAAATTTCAATTTTTTGATTTTGACATTGCCATTGTTTTTTGTTATTGAATTAATGAGAAGCTAAATAAGCAGCAGTACTGTTTCTGTCAGCGTTCATCGCATCTTTTCCTTCTTCCCAATTGGCTGGACAAACTTCACCTTTGGTTTGAACGTGCGTGTAAGCGTCGATTAAGCGTAAATATTCGTTTACATTTCTACCCAATGGCATATCATTTACACTTTCGTGGAAAATTTTTCCGTCTTCATCAATCAAATAAGTCGCTCTGAATGTTACATTTGAGCCTTCAAGGATTTCTTCGTCAGTGTTTTCGTCGTACACCCATTCTGCATCTAAAATATCCAAAGCAGCAGCCAAATTACGTGTAGTATCAGCTAAAATTGGATACGTTACGCCTTCGATTCCACCACTGTTTTTTGGCGTATTTAACCAAGCAAAATGTACTTCATTAGTATCGCAAGAAGCACCAATTACCATGGTATTTCTTTTTTCAAATTCTTGTAAAGCACCTTGAAAAGCGTGTAATTCAGTTGGGCAAACAAAAGTGAAATCTTTAGGATACCAAAACAAAACCACTTTCTTTTTGTTTTTTGTCGCTTCTTCTAAAACGTTAATTCTTAAATTATCTCCCATAAAAGAGATTGCGTCAACTGTAAGATTTGGGAATTTTTTTCCTACTAATGCCATTGTAAATGTATTTAAGTTAATAATTAATTTCTACAGCAAATTTACCGATAAAAAAAGCGAATCTATATTATTTTTAATTATATCTTTTTATCTAATAATAGTTTTTGACTATCAAAGTTTGGTTCTTGATTTTTGTTGAACGAAGTAATAATATCTTATATTTGTTTTTTGCACTGCAATCAAACAAAACATTAATAACGATACAATAGCTTATGAGTTTTTCCAATTTATTTCGAAAAAAAAATGTACAAGATATTTTAAATCAAGTGGCTAAAAATGAAGCCGACGGGCACAATGCACTAGGTAAGCATTTAACAGCAAGAGATTTAACAGCTTTCGGAATTGCGGCTATCATTGGTGCTGGGATATTTAGTACTATCGGAAAAGCAAGTGCGGATGGTGGTCCGGCTGTAATCTTTTTATTCATTTTTACGGCTTTGGCTTGTAGTTTTGCAGCATTTGCTTACGCTGAGTTTGCGTCAATGGTTCCTGTTTCTGGTAGTGCATATACGTATTCTTATGTAGCCTTTGGCGAAATTGTGGCTTGGATTATAGGTTGGGCATTGATTATGGAATATGCCATCGGAAATATTACGGTTGCCATTTCGTGGAGCGATTATTTTACCGGATTACTACGGAGTGGAGGCATCGAATTGCCGCAATGGATTCAGATGGATTATCTGACAGCCTCTAATGGTTTTAAAGAAGCTACAGCTTTAATGCAAGGAGGAAAAACCTTTGAAAATCTTTCTGAAAGTTTGCAAGCGGCTCACATTGCATGGACAACTTCACCAACTATTGGCAGTTTTCATTTAGTAGCCGATTTACCAGCCTTACTAATTATTATAATTATTACGGCATTGGTATATCGTGGTATGAAAGAATCGCGCAATGCTAGCAATTTAATGGTGGTTGTAAAATTGTGTATCATTTTATTGGTTATTGCGGTCGGAATATTTTATGTTGATACTAGTAATTGGAGTCCATTCGCACCTAATGGAGTAAGTGGAATTTTGAAAGGTGTTTCAGCGGTTTTCTTTGCTTATATAGGTTTTGATGCTATTTCTACAACTGCAGAAGAGTGTAAAAATCCACAACGCGACTTGCCACGAGGCATGATGTGGGCTATTATCATTTGTACAATCCTGTATGTAATTATTGCTTTAGTTTTAACAGGAATGGTTAATTATACTGATTTGAATGTGGGCGATCCGTTGGCTTTTGTTTTTGAAAAATTAGATTTAAAATGGATGTCGGGAATTATAGCAGTGAGCGCTGTGGTAGCAATGGCGAGTGTTTTATTGGTTTTCCAAATGGGACAACCACGTATTTGGATGAGTATGAGTCGTGATGGTTTGTTGCCTAAACGATTTGCAAAAGTGCATCCTAAGTTCAAAACACCGTCCTATGCAACTATTATTACGGGTTTTGTTGTTGCGGTTCCAGCTTTATTTTTGAACCTTACAATGGTTACCGATTTGTGCAGTATCGGAACTTTATTTGCCTTTATATTAGTTTGTGCAGGAGTTTTAGTGTTGCAAAACAAGAAAGATATTCCGCGTGGAAAATTCAAAACGCCTTATGTTAATTCTAAGTATATATTTCCGATTTTATTGGTGTTGGGAGCTGTAATTGCTTTTACTGTAAATAAAAAAGAAACAATAGATTTTATCACCAATGAAAAGCAAATTAATGAACCTACAACTATTGTAACATCTTTGGATCAAAATCAAGCCAAAGAAATATATGTTCATTTGAAAGAAAAAGGAATTGGAAAAGAAAGCGAAACCGATTTAGAGCAAATTTTAAGTTCAGTGGCTGAAGATGATATGGCTTATCAGAATGTAGTTGATAGCTTGCCAATTGATGATTCCTTAAAATACGAAAGCGGATTTAGTTTGTTCAAACACAAAATTCCAATGTGGATATTTTTAATTGCTTTGATGTACTTTGCTTTTTGGTCTTGGCGTCAAAACTTGTCATTGATTCCATTATTAGGTTTGGTTTGTTGTTTGTATATGATGGCCGAATTGAGTGTGTGGAATTGGATTTATTTCACCATTTGGTTGTTTATAGGATTGTCTATTTACTTTGGGTTTAGTTATAAAAACAGCAAGCTCAATAAGGTTTAAAAAAAAATCCGTTTCAAAACGGATTTTTTTTAACGATTGTAAGGATATTCATTAATCCATTTGAAAGGAGTCGAATTCAGTCGGTATTCTTTTATTTTCTTGTGAACAGTTGTTATCTCAAGTGAATCTCCTTCAAATTTTCCCTTAAAAACAACTATTTTTTTGGGTAATAGTTGGTATTTAAATTGGTAGATTTTTGTGCTGTCATCAACTGAGGTTATAGTAATTTTTTTCGCAATAGTATCTGTCTTGACTTCAAATCGTATTCTTCTCTCGGTAATTGTTTTGGCAGAAAAATAGCCGTCTTCCATCAGGATTTTCGACCATTGCAAAGTGTCGGTTTGTACTATTGGTAACGAATCATTTTTTTTAATGTACGAAATAATTTTGTAGCTACCATTAAAACCTTTGGAATAATCGTTATTCTCCTCTCTCGAGTAACCTTCAAAATAGGTCAAAGTTAGCATTGCAACACACAAAACAAAAAGTCCAAATTTTACTGATTTTCTAGTCACTCTTTGCCATTTCTTTTGAAAGTGTAGTGGTTCGACTTTGAGTTGTGTGGCTTTTTGTAAAAAGATAAAACCAAATAAAGATTTGAGGTAAGGGGAGACAACAAAAACTGCAATTAATACTAAGTGCGTCGAAAATAGTTTAACACAAACATCGTAACAATAATTCATTACAGCCACATTGAGCATTACTCCAAAAGCCATCATCCCACCCGCAATTGTTGTTCTTCTGAATAGGAGCAAACAACCCGCAATAAATTCCATCATTCCTGCAAAAAAAGTATATGATTTAGATGCGCCCATAAAAGTCCACATCAATCCCATTGGAGAAGAATCACCATAGTTTTGCTCTAATCGACTCAAATAAGGCGATGGAAATTGTCCTTCAAATAATTTAACGAACCCGTAAATAATTAAAAACAATCCCAAATAATAGCGGGCGTAAACCCATGTGAATTGAAACCAATTTTGGTATTCTTTTCTTTTACTAAAAATCAAAATCACAATGGTAATTAATGTTGATAAAATCAGCAAGACCATAATTCGAACGTAATCAAAAGTAGTATCACCGCTACCAGTAACCTCAATTTTTTCTAAGGTTTGAATATTCAAAACAGATTTTCCAAACCACAAAATAAGCCATTCCATTGGAGTCATTACTAATTTTAGCATTTCAGAAACTCCAGGAATATCCTTAAAAGGCTCTGGAAACATGAACAGAAATAAGTACGTAAAAATAAAAATGGAGCTTATTTTTTTTCCTTTACTCCAAGGAGTTCTCTCAATAGATGCATTTTCTGACATAATGAAAAAAGTTTGATAAATAGTTATTAATTCTTTCTAAATGTAGTTCGAATAATATCTTTAGGAAAAACAACGACACTTTCATGTCCATTTTTACTTACAGCTGCAACACCAAATAGGTAATTATCAATGACGATTCCTTTAAGTTCATAAAAATCAACATTACCAACAAACCGACTATTTTCCCATTGTGGTGAAGTGGTTAGTCGCCAATAAATTTTATATCCTATTATGGAATCATCATTGGGCTTTTCCCATTTGAGTTGGGTATTGGCTTCCACAATTCCGCCAATTAGAACATTTTTAGGAGCAGTTGGAGACCAAGCTAAACTGGCCAAAGTGATTGCATTTACAGCAGTTAATTTATTGGCATAATCAAAATTAACGCCTTCAATGACGTCTCCATACTTTATTCCGTTTTCAGTTCTAACATCCTGATGTTGGCGATTGTAATTTTCATGTGCTTCCATGATGCGAACTCCAGCATAGCCCAAATCATTAAAAGGGCGATGATGTCCGCCACGACCAAATCGATCCAATCGGTATACCATCATCGGATTCATTTCGGGCATATATGTAGAAGTTAGTTTGTGAATATAGCGTGCCAATTGACGTGAATTACCATCTACTTCTCCACCATAAAAACGCCTATTTTTTTGTTCTTTTTCAGAATCAGTAATCGAAGTGGGCTCTGAGAAGATTCGGAAAGTTCGATTATCAACTACACCATCAACTCCTTCAATATTACCTATCATATCATTGTTTAAAACACCAATAATTTCCCAGTTGCTTTTTTGTGCAAATGCAGCAAACCCTTTTCCTCCAAATAAACCTTGTTCTTCTCCCGATAATCCCAAGTAAACAATGCTGTTTTCAAATTGATATTTACTTAAAACTCTCGCGGCTTCAATGGTTCCGGCCATTCCAGTAGCGTTGTCATTAGCACCTGGTGCAGCATCAGTATAATTCATCGGATCTGAGTTGCGACTGTCAATATCTCCAGTCATGATAATGTATCGATTCGGAAATTTTGTTCCCTTTTGAATGGCTGCAACGTTAACAATCCAAGTGTCTTTAGCAATTCGTTCACCTTCATTAGTTCTAACAAAATCCTTTTGATAAAAAACATTTAGGCAATTATTACATTCTTTAGAAATTGTTTCAAATTCCGATTTGATCCATCTTCGAGCTGCTCCAATGCCTTTTTTATTGGAAATTGTATCGCTGAAAGTATTTCGGGTTTCAAAGTTGGCTAGTGTACGAACATCATTTTCAATTCTACTAGAAGAAATAGATTGGATAATTTCGTATAATCGAACATCAGTTTGAGCGAAAGTGATTTGAGTAAATAGAAAAAATAGGAGACAGTTCTTCATTTCTTTTTTTTCAAAGATAAAAAAATCCCGAGCAATCGGGATTTTTAAATTTTAGTTATTGTTGGTTAAAAAGGAGTTGCTGAAAAAACAAAATTATTACTATTCATTTCCCAAATCGAAAAATCGGAATTGTCTACATTGCCATCACCGTTCAAATCAGTGGCATAAAATCCGAAAGCAAAATCATTGGAATCAATTTCCCAGTTAGAATAATCACTGTTGTCTATGTTGCCGTCATTGTTGATATCGCCCGAATACAAACCATAAACACCATTAGTTAATTGCACTAAATTATTACCAAAGGCTTTGGAAGCCGAAGTTGTAAAATCATAAGTCAAAGGAATTGTTCCAATTGTTTGTGGTGTAGCGCTCCAAGTTTTAACAGAATTAGAACTTTTTATTCCAATATAATACGATCCAGGTAATACATTTGAAAATAATGCAATTGCGTTACCGTTAGTGTTTAAATTGGATGTTGTTGAGCCTACAAGATTTCCAGCAAGATTTCGTAACTCAATTGATACTGTATCCACTTTTGATAAATCATTGGAGTTTGTTTGATTATTTTTTACAGAACGCATACTATTTGTTGATGAATTGTAATAACCTTGCACATTTAGCTTTAAGTTTACAATTGATGTTGTTGGACAAGTTCCACATGTAGAGGTTACATTTACTGTCTGAGTAAGTATACCCAACTGCTCATTTACCGCATTTACTTCGTTTAAGTCGCAACAAATAGTGGTGAGTTGCGGACAATTATCAAACATGAAATAGGGAAGTGGCGGTGGAATTCGCATGGCAACAGCTCCGTCAATTTGCTCAAACATTCCAGTTGTAGTTTTGTCTTTTTCTGAAGAAATAGCACTTCTGCCAAATTGTGCCGGTGAGATTACATTATTTTTTACGTTTATGAATTGTAAATTAGAGTTTGAACTACAAAAAAGTTGTATAACACTTGTTCCACACAAATTCAGTTCAGTGAGTAATGTGTTGTGGCAAAATAGTTGTGATAAGTTGGATAGATTGCTAAAATTGATGCTGGTTATTGGGTTGTTTCCAATCGATAGGCTTTGCAGATTGACTAAGTTTTCAATTTCGCTTAAAGAAGTTATAGGATTATTTGAACAACCAATATGACTTAAACTAATTAAATTAGCTACAGGTAAAGTTGTTATTGAATTATTATAACAATCAAAACTAACAAGATTAATAAAATTTTGAATGCCTTCTAACGAATTGATGTTTGAATTACTCAAATTTAAATGTTTCACAGCTAATGCTTCACTGTATTGAATTTCAGCATCGTTATTGGTATCAATTTTAAAATAGTTATTTGAAAAATTAACGGCAACTCCATTTGTTACACTAGCACTTAATAGTCTTGCTTTAAAATTCGCATCGGGAAAATTAATAATTTGGGCACAAGCTCCTAAGCTAGTTACAAATCCAAATAAGAGTAGTATAATTTTTTTCATATTTTTCTTGTTTTAAAAAGGACTTATTATCGAAATAAAATTATTGCTATTGGTTTCCCAAATGGAATAATCCGAATTGTCTACGTTCCCATCACCATTTAAATCGGTAGCAAAGGAACCAAAAGCAAAATTATTAGCATCAATTTCCCACATCGAATAATCGCTATTGTCTACATTACCATCACCGTTCAAATCACCCGAATAAAAGGCATATTTGCCATTACTCAAAAGTATTACATTATTTCCAAAAGCTTTATTGGCCGAATTTGTGAAATCATATGTTAATGGAATTCGCCCAACACTTTGTAGAGAAGTACTGTACGATTGCACCATATTTTCGTTTTTGACTGTAATGAAAAACGATCCTACAGGCGCAGTGTTAAATGAGCAAACCGCAGTTCCATTTGTTTTTAAAGTGGCGATAGCAGTATCAACTAATGCTCCGGTATTTGATCTTAATTCAACTATAATGTCGTCAACATCAGTTGGGTTTGTACTAACTCCTTGGTTGTATTTGGCGGGCTTCATTTCTTGCGTTTGCGCATCGTAATAGCCTTGTATATTAAGTTTAAGATTAACCAGCGAACGATCGGTACAAGTCAAACATGAGGTTGAAAATGAAATAGAATTCAAATCTGTGTTGTAGTTCAAATTATAAACAATTGAATTATATTCACCTGGATCATAACAGATACTTGTTAACAAAGGCAATTGCTGAAACTGAAATGTAGGATAAGGAGGCGTTGGGAAAAAACCTCCTTCAAAAGTGTAAGGAACATCAGTGACAATTCCATTTTTTAGATTTAAACTTGTTAAGTTTGGATTGTTTAAACAAAATAATCGGTAAACACTTGTACCACAAATATCTAATTCGGTTAATTGGTTGTCATCTGCATAAACTAATGTTAATTGAGATAGGTTTTGCAAAGACACAGAAGTAACTTGATTGTTCGAAAAATCCAAGTTTGTCAATTGTGTTAAATTCTGAATAGCCGATAGTGAAGTCAATTGATTACTCTTACAATCTAAAAGGCGTAATTGGGTTAAATTTGATATTGGGAGGCTTGTTAATAAATTATTGGAACAATATAAATACTTAATATTAGTAAAAAACTCAATTCCACCGATTGAGCTAATGTTAGAGTTAGTTATATTCAAATAAACTACATTTAATGCTTCCGATACTTGAATTTGTCCATCATTATTGATGTCTACTTTTATAGATGTTGCGCTGGCATTACCAGCTATGTAATTACTGGTAGTAGCGCTAATCAATTTAGCTTTGAATACTGGATCGGTGAAGGTAATTATTTGTGCGTTGGCTTGTATTCCAAATAAAATAAACAGAACAACAATGTGTAAATTTTTCATAAAACGCTGAATTTTATCCAAATATAAGAAAAATCCGCTAAAACATAAAGTTCTAACGGATTTTATAAAAAACTAACTATTAAAAAAAACTAGATAATGTTCAATTCTTTCATGCAATTCTTCATCATTTGATAGGTGCGTTCAATGTCATTGTCTAAACCAATTGAAAAACGAATCAAACCATCTGATAAACCCATTTCTTTTTGCTCATCCAACGGAATTTCGCTCGAAGTTGATGTTCCAGGTGCGCTAAATAATGTTTTGTAAAAACCCAAGCTTACAGCCAAATAACCCAAATTTCGGTTTTGCATCAATTCCATTAATTCGTTGGCTTTGTCTAAAGTACCAACATCTAGAGTAAGCATTCCTCCAAAACCATATTCTTGATTGATCATTGCGCAGTATAAATTATAACTTGGATGACTCTTTAAACCAGGATAAACTACTTTTAAACCATCATTTTCAAATTTTGTTGCCAAATACATTGCGTTATGACTGTGTTGCTTCATACGAATGTGTAAAGTACGAAGGTTTTTCAAAATACTAGCCGAACGCAAACTATCCATTGTTGGACCCAAAAGCATCATTGCGCCATTATTCACATTTTTCAAATCATTAATAAATTCTTGCGAAGCACAAACTACACCGCCAACTGCATCGCTGCTTCCATTGATAAATTTGGTTAAACTATGTATCACAATATCAGCTCCTAATTGGGCTGGTGCAACTGATAAAGGAGAAAAGGTGTTGTCAACAACCAACTTAATATTGTGTTTTTTGGCAATTTTTGCTAAACTTTCAATATCCGATACTTCCAAAAGCGGATTACTCACTGTTTCGCAATACAAGACTTTGGTTTTAGAAGTAATAGCTGCTTCTACAACATCTAGTTTTGTGCTGTCAACAAAAGTGGTTTTGATTCCCCAATTGGGTAGCATGTTTTTCATAAAAGCATACGTTCCGCCATAAATGGTTCTACTCGAAACAATTTCGTCGCCCGAATGGCACAATTGCATCAAAACCGAAGTAATGGCTCCCATGCCAGATGCTGCAACATTCGCGCTTTCAGTTCCTTCCATGGCTGCCAATGCTTTGCCTAAATACAAATTCATAGGCGATGAGTGACGCGAATACAAATAGCAGCCTTCTGCATTTCCTTCAAAAGTATCAAACATCGTTTTTGCAGAAAGAAAAGTATAAGTTGAGCTATCAGAAATGGATGGATTTACTCCACCAAACTCGCCAAAATATTGTAAGTCTTGAATAGTATCAGCGGGATTGAATTTTGACATTTCTTTAGATTTTTGTTTTACAAATTTGATTATTTTTAGAATTAAAATCAATCTAAATTAATTTATTTAGAAAATAAATCTATAAATATTTTTATTTTTAGAATAAAAAACTATATTTGCGACTTGTTTTAAGGATATTTAGAAAATAACACAGTTATGATGTTGGATCAGTTGGATAAAAAATTGCTCTTTCTACTGCAAACCGATACCAAAAAAACGACTAAAGAACTTTCTTTAAAGCTAAATCTGTCTGTTACTGCCGTCTACGAGCGCATCAAAAAAATGGAGCGTGAAGGCATTATCTCCAATTACGTAGCCATTTTAAATCGAAATAAAATTGACAAGAGTTTTGTTGTTTTTTGTCATATTAAACTCGTTCAACATTCACGTGAGTTTCTGACCAAATTTGAAAGTGAAGTCGTGCAACTCGATGAAGTATTAGAGTGTTTTCACGTAAGTGGCGATTACGATTATATTTTAAAAATTTTGGTCAAAGACATGGAAGAATACCGTGAGTTTATGGTCACCAAACTCACCGCTTTGCAACATATTGGTAGTACGCACAGTACTTTTATGATTGGGGAAGTGAAAAACACAACCGCATTTAAATTTTAATTTTTACCTATGAATAGAGCCTTTACTTTACTAGTTACTTTTGTTTACATTATTGCCTGCAATACCGTCAAGAGCGATGATAAACATCAAGATTTAAAACGGGTTTGGATGTTAACTGAGTTTGGTCAATTTGATAAAAACGAGTTAGCCAAAAAGGAAGCTTACCTCGATTTAACTCAACCACAAAACGCAGGATCAAAAATGGGTTGTAACCAACTATCATTTCCGTACACTATCAAAAATGATAAAGAAATTGGTTTTACGGATGGTTTTGCTACCAAAATGTATTGTGAAGGAATGCAATTAGAGGATGCTTTCACTAAATCAATTATCAAAATTAAACAGTATGCTGTAGAAGGTCAGAAGTTGACTTTACAAGGAGAAAGTGGATTGAAAATGGTATTTATTGCTCAAGATTGAGATTAAATCAAACGCTAATTATTTTTTATTGAATTTGATTTTTGATATTGAAATTGAAATTGAATTCGTAATTTTGCATTTCTAAAAATATAAATCATGAGTTCATTTGACGTAGTCATTATAGGTTCTGGGCCTGGCGGTTATGTAGCTGCCATTCGTTGTGCTCAATTGGGTTTCAAAACAGCTATTATTGAGAAATATTCTACATTAGGCGGAACGTGTCTTAATGTAGGTTGTATTCCTTCCAAAGCATTGTTGGCATCTTCGCATCATTACGAAGAATTGCAACATTTTGCCGATCACGGAATCGAGGTTTCAGGCAAAGTTAAAGTCAATTTAACCAAAATGATTGAGCGTAAGCAAGCGGTTGTTGACCAAACCTCGGGTGGCGTTAAATTTTTAATGGACAAAAATAAAGTAACCGTTTTTGAAGGTTTAGGTTCTTTTGTAGATGCTACTCATATAGCTATCGCTAAAGCAGATGGAACTTCTGAAACAATAGAAGCTAAAAATACCATTATTGCAACAGGTTCGAAACCTTCGAATTTGCCTTTTATAAAATTAGATAAAGAACGCATTATCACTTCAACAGAAGCACTGAAATTACCTGAAGTTCCGAAACACCTTATCATTATTGGTGGTGGCGTTATCGGAATTGAACTTGGGCAAGTGTATTTGCGTTTGGGTGCTGAAGTTTCGGTTGTGGAATTCATGGACAGAATCATTCCAGGAATGGATGGTGCTTTGTCGAAAGAATTGACCAAAGTGTTGAAAAAACAAGGCATGAAATTCTACACTTCACACAAAGTACAATCTGTTGACCGAAAAGGAAAAACAGTTACAGTAAAAGCGGAAAATGCTAAAGGTGAAATCATTTCATTGGAAGGCGATTATTCGTTAGTTGCTGTTGGTCGTCGTCCCTACACAGATGGTTTGAATGCAGATAAAGCAGGAGTGAAGTTGACCGAAAGAGGTCAAATTGAAGTCAATGATCATTTACAAACGAATGTTCCTAATATTTATGCGATTGGAGATGTTGTTCGTGGGGCAATGTTGGCGCACAAAGCCGAAGAAGAAGGTGTTTTGGTGGCTGAAATTTTAGCGGGACAAAAACCGCACATCGATTACAATTTGATTCCAGGTGTTGTCTACACTTGGCCAGAAGTTGCGGCTGTTGGTAAAACAGAAGAGCAATTGAAAGAAGCTGGAGTTGCCTACAAAGCAGGAAGTTTCCCGTTCAAAGCTTTGGGAAGAGCTCGTGCTGGTGGCGATACGGATGGTTTTGTTAAAATTCTTGCTGATGCAAAAACAGATGAGGTTTTAGGTGTTCACATGATTGGAGCTCGTTGTGCTGATTTGATTGCAGAAGCCGTTACCGCAATGGAATTCAGAGCTTCAGCTGAAGATATTTCAAGAATGAGTCACGCGCATCCAACATTTGCTGAAGCGATTAAAGAAGCGGCATTGGCTGCAACAGACAATAGAGCTTTACACGTATAATTTTTATAAAATAAGAATAAAAAAACGTCTCCAATTTGTGAGACGTTTTTTGTCTTATAACGAAATGGTTTTAAGCAGTAACCAAATGTTTGTAGCTATTCCAATTAGCATAAATCAAAAAGATGTTTGCTAGTAAAATTCCAGCTGCCATTGGTATATCTGATTTTGAAACTACTGCATGAATTAAAAAAATATTTACAGAAATTGGCAATAAAACAAGTAAGGCTAAACGAATAAATTTACCTGAAATAATCGCCAATCCACAGATAAGTTCGATTGATTTTGCCAAAGGGAACAGGTACTTCATAGCCATAAAACCACCCATTACAGTAGCCATATCGCCTGTTGGTGGCGGTTGTTCACCCGCTAAATCAAAGAAATATGCGATAGACGCAAAAAGCATCATTCCGCCGAGAAGAATTCTCACAATAATTGTTGCAATTTTCATACCTATAAAAATTAATTGGTTAGTTTCTCAAAGTTAATCAATATTCAACAAAAAAGCCACCTTCAAAAAGTGGCTTATCAACATAGTTTTAAAGAATTTACTTTTTTAGGTATTTTTTATAGCCTACCCAACCTAAAGTTCCGATTAAGATAAAAGGCCATAATACTACTATAAATGAAAGTATTTTTTCTAAAATAAACCAACCAGTTTTTAAACTATCCCAAATTTGTAAACCTATGTTTGGTCGGTAGGCATTTATGCTTTTTTCATTGGCTAGCATTTCTTGTTTGATGGTTTCGTCTTGGTAAATTTCCAATGTTATTGTGCTAAAATTAACTTGATCTTCTAGCGATAAATTTTGTATTAAAGTGTTATCGTTTTGTTCTTTTTTTGTGGCTAAATTGTCTTCAGCATCAAGTACTTGATTCAATTTTTTTCCTTTATCATCAATGGCTTTTTCAACTCTTTTTTGTGTAGTAGCATTTCTTTTTTGCGCCAATTGATTGCTTAACATTTGCAGCGTAACATCATTAGCCGAAATTTTGCGGTGATTCAAAAAATGGACTTCTTTCGCAATTAACTTCAAAACCGTATCCAATTGCGTATTAGGAACGCGAATAGTAATACTATTGTCAACCGAATAACGAGTTGTAGCTAAAGTGCTGTCAGGACTTATTTTTGTTTTTTCAACACTATTGATGTGGCTTTCCAAATCGGTGTAAGTCACAAATCCTCCAAATTTTGTAGTAGCGTCTTCAATTTTAGTAGTTGCATTGGCTACATTTTTGACTTGAAATCGAACATCAGCAGTTCGAACAAATTTCCGATTGCTGTTTTTGTTTTCAACGGCAGCTGAGGATGACATTACATCCGCTTCATTATTTGAAGCACTGTCTGCAACAGTGACACTTGCTTCCGTTTGTTCAACTGCTTTTTCGTCGTAATTGCCGTTTTTGCAAGAAATTAGTATGCCAAGAGCAAGCAAGGCAAGAATGGTTTTGGTGTTTGTTTTCATAAATAATCATTTTAAAGTTATTGTTTATATAATACTATTCAACTCTATGTTATAAGTAATTTTATATTCAATAATTAAAATGATTTTATGATTAATTTTCTCCTAAAAGAGTAGAACTAAAAATCGTGCCAGAAATTTGAAACTTCTTGTAGGATAGAAAATCTATTTTTGTTGTATTTTTGAACTCTAATTGATACTTTTTTGAGAACTCATTTTTCTAAGCCTATTGGCAATGTGGTCGAATTCAAAAAGCAGCTTTTGTTGTGGTCTAATCAATTTCGAGAAGTCGTTTTTTTAGATTCTAATGATTATCAGCAAAAGTATTCTAACTACGATTGTGTGGTGGCTGTTGATGCTTTAACGTCAATAAAAACAGACTTTCATAACGCTTTTGACGATTTACATCAGTACCAAAGTCAAACTAAAGATTGGCTTTTTGGTTATTTGTCGTACGATTTAAAAAATGATATAGAAGATTTGAGTTCGAATAACTTTGATGGTTTGCATTTTCCAGATTTGTTCTTTTTTCAACCTAAAAAACTATTTCTGCTAAAAGAAAATCAACTTGAAATTCAGTATTTGCATTTTTGCGATGATGAACTGGAAAGCGATTTTGAAGAAATAACACAGTGTTCACCATTCGGTGTTCAGGATTCAAAAGTTGAAATTAAACAACGAGTTTCAAAAGAAAATTACATTTCCAAAGTATCAAAAATGCTTGAGCACATTCATTTAGGCGATATCTATGAAGCCAATTTTTGCATGGAATTTTATGCTGAAAACGCGCAGATTCATCCTTTAGAAACGTATCAAAAACTCAATGCAATCTCAGAACCACCGTTTGCTGTTTATCTTAAAAATAACAAACAGTTTTTGCTTTGTGCATCGCCCGAACGTTATTTGAAAAAAGAAGGAGAAAAAGTCATTTCACAACCTATTAAAGGAACAGCTAAACGTGTTTTTGATATTGAACTTGATGAACAATCCAAATTAGAATTGAATCAAAATCCAAAAGAACGCTCAGAAAATATCATGATTGTCGATTTGGTTCGCAACGATTTGTCTAAAACGGCTAGCAAAGGCTCAGTTGAGGTAGAAGAATTGTGCCAAGTATACACGTTCAAGCAAGTGCATCAAATGATTTCTACCATTGTTTCCAATGTGTCGCATCATACTTCGCCAATCGAAATTATCAGAACTACTTTTCCAATGGGAAGCATGACTGGAGCACCCAAAATTTCGGCGATGAACATCATCGAGAATTTAGAAGAAACCAAACGCGGTTTGTATAGTGGAGCAGTAGGTTATTTTACTCCCAATGGCGATTTTGATTTTAATGTTGTCATTCGCAGTATTTTGTATAACGCAGAAAATCAATACCTTTCGTTTTCAGTTGGAAGTGCAATTACATCTTTATCAGAACCCGAAAAAGAATACGAAGAGTGTTTGCTCAAAGCCAAAGCCATGTTTGAGGTTCTATCCTAAAATTTAGCAGAATGATTTACAAAGGAACAAATGGCGGATTTTTTTCACTTAGGAAAGTTTCAGATTCATCAAAAAGTGATTGGAATGAAATTATTACTGAAAGTTTACTCTTCATTTGGATAAAAAACAATGGCACTCAAATCAATGTTGACGGAACAGAATACACTTTTGCAAAAGACCAACTTCTTTTTCTAACACAATCACACAGCGTAGTTTTTAAGGTTCCAAATGAATGTGTTGTGATGAAATTCAATCGATTGTTTTATGATATGGTAGAAGATGAAATTGCTAAAGAAAGCAAAGGACTATTATTTGCTTCAGCATTGCCTTTTCCTATAATTTCAGTTTCAAAAAACGAGTTGAATCGATTCCAAACCATTTGGCAATTAGCAATGATTGAAAACGCTAAAGTAGAAGTCAATAAAATCATGATTCAGCAATTACTTATTTTATCAAGAGAATTATACATTGAACAAAATAACTTAAAATCAATTTCAAAAAAAGCCCTCAAAACGATTCAAGAGTTCAGTTTTTTGGTGGAAGAAAATTTTAAAGAAAAGCATTTGGTATCTGATTATGCGAGAATGATGAAAAAATCAGCTAAAACCTTATCGAATTCATTTGCAGAAAATTTTCAAAAAAGTCCATTGCAAATCATTCAAAATCGTATTCTGCTTGAGTCTAAAAGATTACTTTTGTTTGGTAATAATTCCGTCCAAACCATTGCTCAAGAATTAGGCTTTATTGATGTAGCTACATTCAGTCGTTTTTTCAGAAATAAAATGGAGGTAACTCCTTCAGAATTTAGAAAACAAAAAAAGTAGTATTATAATTATCAATTATCAATTAATTTAGTTTCTATTTGATTTGTTCTTACCTTAGCCTTTTTAATTGTTACTATGTTCCAAAAGTTCAAAAACCATATAAAAACAAATTTCCCTTTTCTTGCTAAAAGTCGATTTTACATCGCTGTTAGTGGCGGAATTGACAGTATGGTTTTGGTGCATTTATTTCAGCATTTTCGGTTCGAATTCGGATTGTTGCATTGCAATTTTAAGTTGCGTGGTGAAGAAAGTGATACTGATATGCGTTTCATTCACGATTATTGTGACGAAAACAATTTGCATCTCCGAATTGGTTTTTTTGAAACAGAAACAATTGCTAACTATACTAAAAAGTCGATTCAAGAAACCGCTCGTGATTTACGGTACAATTGGTTTTACGAGCAAATGGAAGAAAACAATGTAGATTATGTTGCTACGGCACATCATTTAGACGATGATGTTGAAACTTTTCTAATCAATTTCTCAAGAGGAACAGGATTGGATGGTTTGACTGGAATTCCTGCTGTTAATGATAAAATAATTCGTCCTCTATTGCCTTTTTCGAGAGCCGAAATTGAGCAATATGCCAAGGAAAATAATATTCAATGGCGCGAAGATAGTAGCAACCAAAGTGATAAATATTTACGCAATAAAATCCGCCATCAATTGGTTCCGATTCTAAAAGAAATCAATCCAAACTTTTTAGAGTCATTTACCAATACACAAAATCATTTAAAAGAAGCGCAATCGTTGGTTGCTGATGCCGAATACGTTATGTATCAAGAAGTTGCCAAAGAGCGACCCGACGGAACGATTCTATTTGATTTGAATAAGTTACTTCAATTGCAAAACTATAAAGGCTATTTGTACCAATGGTTGAAACAATTCGGATTTACCGCTTGGAATGACATCTACAAATTGGTTAAAACGCAATCAGGAAAACAAATTTTTTCGGAGAATTTTGTTTTACTAAAGAACAGAAATTTTTTGTTCTTGTTTCCAAAAATTGAAAAAACTGAGTTGGCTTTTTCAATCCGAAAAGAAGACAGCCAAGTTAATATTCCCTTAAAATTCACGTTTTGTAACGTAGGTGACATTTCAAAAACCGATAGGAATTGTATATTTGTCGATGAAGATGTACTTCAATTTCCCTTAACATTAAGAAAATGGAGAACAGGTGATTACTTTTATCCGTTTGGAATGAATGGTAAAAAGAAACTCATTAGTAAGTATTTTAAGGATGAAAAAATTGCAATTAGTGATAAGTCGAAAATTTGGATTTTGGAATCTAAAAACAAAATTGTTTGGGTAGTAGGTCATCGCGCCGACGAACAATTTAAAGTAACAACAAACACAACAAAAATTTTAAAAATAACGCTTCAATAAATGAGAAAGATTCTTTACAGTTTATTTGCTTTTTGGCTATTTAGTACAGTTCATGCTCAAGTTTTAGATCCTGTAAAATGGAAAACCAAAGTCGAGCAAAAATCGGATGATGAATTTGTTTTGGTTATGGATGCCAAAATCGACAATGGATGGCATTTTTATTCGCAAAACACGCCAGATGGTGGAGCTTTACCTGCTGTTTTTACTTTTAAAGATACTAAAGGAAATTACCAGTTGGTAGGTAAAACGTCAGAAAGTAAATATGAAAAACATTTTAATGATGTTTTTGAAGTAGACGAGTATTTTTTTACCAAATCAGCACAATTCAAGCAAACTATCAAAGTTGTTAATCCGAAATTAAAAACAATTAAAGCTACATTAGAAGGGCAAACATGTATTGATGGAAAATGCATTCAAGAAAACGAAGATTTTACCTTCACATTACCCGAAATAAAAGAAGCTGTAGCGACAGAAGTTGTTGATTCTGCTGCGATAAATCCTATAGTTACAGATACAGTTGCAACCGAAAATCAGCCCAAAGTAGACGTTGTTAAAACAGCAGAAACAGAAAAACCTGCAAAAAAATCCAATAAAAGTCTTTGGACCATATTTTTATTGTCTTTCCTTGGTGGATTTGCTGCTTTATTGATGCCGTGTATTTTCCCGATGATTCCAATGACGGTAAGTTTCTTTACAAAACAAAGCAAATCCAAAGCAGAGGGAATTCGAAATGCTGTAGTTTATGGCGTTTCAATCATTGCTATTTATGTACTTTTAGGCTCAATAATCACAGGTGTTTTTGGTGCTGAAGCACTAAATGAGTTGTCAACAAGTGTTTGGTTCAACTTAATATTTTTCGCATTATTAGTCGTTTTTGCCTTATCTTTCTTAGGTGCTTTTGAAATTGTTTTGCCAAGTTCTTGGGCTACAAAATTAGATTCGCAAGCCGACAAAGGTGGAGTAGTGGGAATCATTTTTATGGCATTAGCATTGGCTGTAGTTTCGTTTTCGTGTACTGGACCAATTGTTGGAACATTGTTGGTTGAATCAGCTTCTAAAGGCGGAATCGCGCCAATAGTAGGAATGTTTGGCTTTTCATTGGCTATTGCGTTACCATTTATGCTATTTGCAATGTTTCCTGGTTGGTTGAACTCTATGCCAAAATCGGGTGGTTGGTTGAATACAGTTAAAGTTTCATTAGGTTTCTTAGAATTGGCTTTTGCTTTTAAGTTCTTGTCTAATGCCGATTTAGTGTTGCAAAAACATTGGTTAGAAAGAGAATTGTTTATCGCAATTTGGATAGCCATTTTTGGCGCTTGGGCTTTGTATTTGTTCGGACGATACATGTTACCTCACGATTACGAAAAAGCTGATAAAATAGGCGTAGGACGATTGGTAATGGCTATTTTAGTTACAACATTTACGTTTTATATGATTCCCGGACTTTGGGGCGCACCTTTGAAAATTTTAAGCGGATTAACGCCTCCAATGACGTATGCTGAAAGTAGTAATGGATTGGGAACGGCTTCAGCAGCAAAATCCGATTTACCCGAACACGCGCATTACGGACCTCATGGAATTGTAGCGTTTGAAGATTACGAACACGGATTGGCTTATGCTAAAAAAGTAAATAAGCCTGTCTTGATTGACTTTACAGGTGATGCTTGTGCCAATTGCCGTAAAATGGAGGATAATGTATGGTCAGATGCTTCAGTTTTATCCATTTTAAAAGAAAAAGTAGTACTTGTTTCTTTGTATTGTGACCGCAAAATTGAATTACCAAAAGACCAGCAATATGTTTCAAAAACTACAGGCAAAGAAGTGGTTACTATTGGTAATAAATGGACTGATTTGCAAATCACACGTTACCAAAGTAATTCGCAACCCTTGTACGTTATTTTAGATGCCGATGGTAATGATTTATCAGAGCCAATTGGTTTTACCTTTGATGTAAAAGATTATAAGAAATGGCTAGAGGACGGCATTGCAAAGTTTAAGAAGTAATTTATAATTCAGATACAAACCGCAATTCACGTTGCGGTTTTTTTATTTCAAAACTTTACTATATTTGTACTTATTATTAGCCATTTAATACAAGTATAAGCCATGTTAGTAAAAGTCTTTGGAAGCGCCGTATTTGGTGTAGAAGCCACAACCATTACTGTAGAAGTAAATATTGATAAAGGCGTAGGATACCATTTGGTCGGTTTGCCCGATAACGCCATAAAAGAAAGCAGTTACCGAATAGCTGCCGCACTCAAGAATAACGGTTACCAACTTCCCGTTAAAAAAATAACCATCAATATGGCGCCTGCCGATTTGCGCAAAGAAGGTTCTGCCTACGATTTGACATTGGCAATAGGAATTCTTATAGCTTCTGGACAAATTGTAGCCGAAGAAGTAGAAAAGTATATCATTATGGGCGAATTGTCTCTTGACGGCGGATTGCAACCTATAAAAGGTGCTTTGTCAATTGCAATTAAAGCCAAAGAAGAAGGTTTTAAAGGTTTTTTTCTTCCAATTCAAAATGTAAAAGAAGCAGCGATAGTTGACGGTTTGGATGTATACGGAATTGAGAATGTAACCCAAGTCATTGATTTTTTCTGTGGGAAATGCGAGCTTGAACCAACTATTATTGATACTAAAGTTGAGTTTGATAAAACCTTAGATTTTCCCGAATTTGATTTTGCCGATGTCAAAGGACAAGAAAGCATCAAACGTTGCATGGAAATTGCAGCTGCTGGTGGGCACAATATTATTTTGATTGGTCCACCAGGTTCTGGTAAAACGATGTTGGCCAAACGATTACCTAGTATTTTGCCACCAATGACATTGAAAGAAGCTTTGGAAACCACCAAAATTCACAGTGTAGCTGGAAAGATTAAAGACGCAGGATTAATGAATCAACGGCCATTTCGTGCACCGCATCATACTGCATCGAGTGTTTCTTTGGTTGGTGGAGGCAGTTATCCGCAACCAGGAGAGATTTCACTTTCACACAATGGTGTTTTGTTTTTAGATGAATTGCCCGAATTCAAACGAGAAGTTCTAGAAGTCATGCGGCAACCTTTGGAAGACCGTGAAGTTACCATTTCTAGGGCCAAGTTTACCATTACCTATCCTTCGTCGTTTATGTTAGTTGCAAGTATGAATCCGAGTCCGGGTGGTTATTTTAATGATCCGAATGCGCCTGTGAGTTCGTCGCCAGCTGAGATGCAAAGGTATTTGAGTAAAATTTCCGGGCCTTTATTAGATCGAATTGACATACATATTGAAGTAACACCAGTTCCTTTTGAAAAGTTGACCGAATTGCGAAAAGCCGAAAGTAGTGTTGCCATTCGAGAGCGAGTAATTCAAGCGCGGGAAATTCAATCCAAGCGTTTTGAAAGCTATGATGCCATTCATTACAACGCGCAAATGGGGACTAAGTTGATTCGGGAGTTTTGTGTTTTAGATGATGCTTCGCTACAATTACTCAAAAGCGCTATGGAACGCCTCAATTTGTCGGCTAGAGCCTATGACAGAATATTGAAGGTAGCGCGAACTATTGCAGATTTAGAGCAATCAGAGCCAGTAAAACCCAATCATATTGCCGAAGCCATCCAATATAGAAGTTTAGATCGCGATGGATGGCTGGGATAATTAACAATTAATAATTGACAATTAGTTTACTATTTAACTAGTGTTTTCTAACCCAGATAGTAGTGGAAAGCCAACCGTTGTAGAACCGCTAGTTTTTAAAACAAAAAAGAGCGACTGTTAAGAAGCTCCTTTTTTGTTTATAAAAACGCGGTTATACGGCGGTTTCTTGCAACGTATAGCTGGAATAGTTTCTAATCTAACAAAGCCGAAAAAGTGTCACCTTGGTTGATGTCGCCGCTTTCGTAGCCTTTTTTGAACCAATAAATACGTTGCTCTGAAGTTCCATGGGTAAACGTATCGGGTTGAACATGGCCTTGCATTTTGCTTTGAATAGCGTCGTCACCAACAGCATGCGCTGCACTTAACGCTTCTTCTATATCGCCCACTTCTAGGTATTTTTGGTTGTAATGAGCCCAAACACCAGCGTAAAAATCGGCTTGAAGTTCTAGACAAACTGATAGTTTATTGGCTTCTGTTTGGCTTTTTCCTTGTTGTGCTTGACGAACTTTTCCTGAAGTTCCAGTAATAGTTTGGATGTGATGACCAACTTCGTGCGCAATTACATAAGCAATAGCAAAATCGCCACCTTTGGCTCCGAAACGTGTTTTGAGTTCTTCGAAGAAACGCAAATCCATGTATACTTTTTTGTCTCCAGGGCAATAAAACGGACCCGAAGCTGAAGTTGCGCTACCACAAGCAGTTTCTACATTATCAGAAAACAAAACCATTTTTGGCATTTCGTATTCCATGTTGTTTTCTTGAAATATTTGTCCGAAAGTATCTTCAGTGTAAGCAAAAACGGTTTTGGCAAAATCGCCAATTTCTTTTTCCTCTGGGGTTAATTCGCGTTGTTCACCTGTTTGTTCGGTTGGTTGGTTGGATTGATTTTGTTGAATTGTATCGAGTAATGGTGCTGCTTCAGGAAAAAACATTTTTACCAAAAAAAACACGATTACCAAACCGCCTCCACCAACTACGGCTTTTCCACCGCCAGACATTCCTCTGCGGTCTTCTACATTGTCACTTTGACGATTACCTCTCCATTTCATAATTAAATATTCTTTATTTAGAGTTAGTTGTTACAAATTACGCTATTTTTTATCAATGATTAAGCCATTGAATGATTTTTGTTTGTAGAATTTCTTTGATTATAGGTTTTGAAATATAGTCGTCCATTCCTGCATCGAGGCATTTTTCTTTTTCGCCAACAATTGTTCCTGCTGTTAATGCTACAATTGGAATGTACTTTCCTTTATCAGTTTTTCTAATTTCGGATGTTGCCTCATAGCCGTTCATAATTGGCATTTGCACATCCATTAAGATTAAATCGGGCTTGATGATGTTGTATTTTTCAATGGCTTCTTTTCCGTTTTCGGCTTCGTAAATAGTTGCATTGGGTACGATTTGCTTGACCAATGTTTTGGCCAACAGCATATTGATTTTATTATCTTCAACGATAAAAATTTTGTAATTTTTGAGGTTAGCTATACTGAATTGTGGTTTTTCTTTTTCTGGAATACTAGTACTTGCAGAAAAAGTTGTCGCTTCTGTTGTTACTTCATCAGATGCTTTGACATTGATTTCGAAATAAAATTCACTTCCTATTTTAGGTTGGCTTTTTAAGTTGAGATGGCTTTCCATCAAACGTAATAAATTGTTTGAAATGGTCAATCCTAAACCTGTTCCGCCGAATTTTCGTGTAGTAGAAGAATCGCCTTGCGAGAACGCCTCGAATATTTTTTGTTGGTAATTTTCTTCGATACCAATTCCAGAGTCTATAACCGAAAAAAGTAAGGTAGCTGAATCGTTAGCTAGCGTTTTGGCAGTAATTTTTAATTCAACACAACCCACTTCGGTAAACTTGATAGCATTACTAATTAAATTCACCAAAACTTGTTTTAATCGAAGTGCGTCAACCCAAACGTATTTTGGAATGTTATTTTCAATAGTAAGTTTCAGTTCAATATCTTTGGAAGCGGTGTTATAGCTGAACAAATCGATAACTTCTTTGGCCAAAGCATAGAGATCATTTTTCTTAATTTCCAACTCCAATTTTCCCGATTCAATTTTAGAGAAATCAAGAATATCGTTAATAATTTCCATCAATGAATTGGCTGATTGGTTGATGGTGTTCATGTATTTGAGTTGAATTTCTTCTAAATCAGTATTTTTAAGAAGATCAGTAAAACCAATAATTCCATTCAACGGCGTACGAATTTCGTGACTCATATTGGCCAAGAAATCGGATTTTGCTTTGCTGGCGGCTTCGGCGTATTCTTTGGCTTTGATTGCATCTTCAGCTTCTTTTTGCTTGGTAATATCGATGTAAATTCCACCTACAAACTCGATGATTCTTCCTTTTTTGATGGCATCGGCAAATTCTTCAATCCATACATAATGTCCTTTTTTGTGTTGGATTCTGTATTTGGAGTGAATTGCTCTATTTTTTTTAATACTTGCAACTTGCTCGTTGATTATTGTTTCTCTTTCTTCGGGATGAATGAGCGAAATAAATGAACGTTTGTTTTCGAGAAAATCTTCTTTAGGATAACCCGTTAACTCTTCGATTTTATCATTCAGATACACTTTTGTTGCAACTTCATCAAATTTGGATAAATAAACCGTTCCAGGAATGTTATTGGCAATAAGTTTGAATTTTTCTTCTGTTTCAAAAATGATTTGGTCGGTTATTTTCTTTTCGATTACTGTAGCAAAGTTGTTGGCTAGTGTTTTTAAAATATTGATTTCGTCTTCGTTCCAAATGCGTTCTGAGGTACAATCATCAAAACCTAAAAATCCGTACAATTCGTTATTGACCATTACTGGTAGACGAAGTAGTGATTTGATGTTTCTTTTTTCTAGACTTAGTTTAGGTTTTTCGTCTTTTAAATCTTTTACCAAGAAACTATACTCTTTGTTTTGCTTTAAAATTTCGATTAGATTTTCAAAATCTTTGTGTGGGTAATCAAATAAACCTTCGTTATTTTTTTGAGAATTGATGCCTTCATTTACCCATTCGTGTTGTAATGAAATTGTTTCTTTTTCATTATTGCTTATAAAAAAGTGTACACGATCAACCTTTGCAGCTTTTCCAATAATTTGAAGAGTTTCGTCTATTGTTTCGTCTAGTTGATTGTTAATCAAAAAGTTATTTGTGATTGTAGTGATAGCCGAAAGTAAATTACTTTTGTATGCCAATTGTTGTTCGGCTTCGATACGCTGATTGGTTTCGATAGAAATGGAGATGAAATCACAAATGGTTCTCGAAAAATTAATGTCTTCCGTATCCCATTCTTTGTATTTGGTAGTTGATTCAAAGCACAAAATTCCGACTAATTTTCCATTAGAATAAATAGGTGAGTCCAACATGGAAAATATACTGTTTTTTGGGAAATATTCTGGCCAAAATTCTCTTGTATCTGGATTTTTGTAAACATCTTGGGCTACTATTTGATTTTCTTTTTCAATAGCTTCAAAGTATTTTGGATAGTCTTTTTTGTACAACACAAATCCTTTTTCAAAATAATTTTTATTGGCAATATACAATTGAGCACAAATAATTTTGTCTTCATAATAATTCCAAAAACTCACTCTGTTGATGTCAACTTTTTCAGCTACAATTTTTAATAAATAACATAAAAAATCTTCAAATTTTTCTTGGTTAGAGAAACTTTTGATTGTAAGTTGTTTTGATATTTCACTGTATTTTCTAATTTTTCTTTCTCTGCGAGAAGCTTCTATTTCAATGTTTTTTATGAGCGTAATATCGCGTGCAATAGAGGTAAAACCTGTTATTTTATCACTGTTTTCAATACGTTTGATAGAAACATTTTGCGACAACCATATGGTTTCATTGTTTTTGTTTATGACAGGAAAAATAAGTGTTGGGAAATCAGTTATATCATTTAGCGGACGATTGTAAAAAGCGATAACCTTATCACGATAATCTTTTCGAATAAATTCTGTAAAATGTTTTTGGTACATCTCAGCTAAGGTGTAACCCATTATTTTTTCAGAATGTTTATTAATAAAGGTATAATTTCCTTTGTTGTCGGTTTCATAAATGATATCAGTAGCATTTTCAATCAAATTGCGATGCTGATTTTGAATGTGAATTTGCTCGGTAACATCCTGTCCAATGCCAATAATTAAATCGTCTGAGAATTTTTTATCTTTCCATTGAATGTATTTGTAGGTTCCGTCTTTACATTTTAATCGTCTAACATATAATCGATTATCAATATAGTTGTTGTGGTAAATTTCTCCAGCAAATTCAATATCTTCTGTCAATTCCCAAAACTTCATTCCTAATACCTCGTCAGGTGTATAACCTAAAAATTCTTTGATTTGTTCACTACAATACGATACTTCGCCTTTTTTATTGGTGGCAATGGTAATTGAATTTCCTTTGTTTACAATTTCGTTCGCAAATGAAAATTTGTTTTTTGTCTCCAGAAGTGCAAAATGGCGAGCCAAATGAATTGCTGATGAAACTAATATAGAATTGAAGAGTATAATGGCTAAATCTTTGGTTAAAAAATGTTGGCTGTAAAAGAGCAAACAAATCAACAAAACATAGCCAAAGAAAAACAAGTAATGAAAGAATTTTTTGAACAAAAAGTAGGATAAAAAGTAAGCAATAATAATGCTTACATACGACACCATTTCAAAAGGTTTGAAAGCAATATTGTAAAGAATAAAATGAAAATACGATAAGAAAATAGTGATGAATACGCTGTTAATATTTCGATCAAACCATTTGCTTTTCAGTGTCAAAAAGTAAACAAATATTAAAAAAGCGCCTACACAACAGTTGATTTTTAATAAACTAATTTGGCGAACATCATTGATTTCATAGATGATTTCCATTACTGGAATAATGATTCCCATGAATAACAAATACAATCGATATTGGCGCTCTTTGGGTTCAAACTCAGAGTAATTGGTTTTGATATTAATTTTAGTTTTAGAAAATCGATACAATAGAAAGTAAGTTGCAAAGAGTAAAAAAATGATAAAACTCGTTTTTAAGAAATTAATTCCCATCAAACTTGCCTCAAACTCTATATTTAGCAAACAATCAAAAATAATAAAGCGCTGAAAATTAAGTGCTTCAGTAGTGATTGTTACAATTTGAGTTAGTGTGTTCATTTTTTATTCAGGAAATACTTAATTTAAAACCAATTTAGTAATTTTTTTAATAAGTTGATTTTATTTTTATATGGAGCATAGCGTATAGGAATATCAAGCCAATTTGCTTTGCTAACAATTGCTTTTTTGTGTGAAAAAGTATCAAAACTCAATTTTCCATGGTAAGCACCAATCCCACTATTTCCAACGCCTCCAAATGGTAATCGATGATTTGAAAAATGAATGACCGTGTCGTTAATGCAACCACCTCCAAAAGAGTATTTTTTCATTATTTCTTTCGACCATTTCGGGTTGTTAGAAAAAACATACATCGACAGAGGTTTTTCGTATTTAGATAGAATGTAGTCTATTTCAGCTTCGTTTTGGTAACTTAAAATCGGTAAAATAGGACCGAATATTTCATCTTTCATTACCCAACTTTCCAATTGCGATTCATCTAAAAGTGTGGGCGCAATGTAATTGTCTTCTTCTTTCGTTTGACCGCCAAATGCAATAGTTTCATTAGTCAACATTTGCGTCAGGCGCACCCAATTTTTGGTATTTATTATTCGAGGATAATCGGCAGAATTTTCTGGGTTTTCACCATAAGCGGAAATGATTTCTTGTTTTAAAAAATCAATTAAATTTGATTTACAATCGCGGTGCACAAGAATATAATCGGGAGCGATACAGGTTTGTCCAGCGTTAATAAACTTGCCCCAAACAATCCTTTTGGCAGTTAATTTTAAATTACAATCAACGTCAACAATACAAGGATTTTTACCTCCTAATTCTAAAGTTACTGGAGTCATGAATTCGGCTGCAGCTTTAGCTACTTGTTTTCCAACAGCAACGCTTCCTGTAAAAAAAATATAATCCCAACGTTGCGAAAGAAGTTGTTGTGCCGTTTCCACTCCGCCTTCAACAACTTCAACATGGTTTTTTTCAAAAACTTCAGCTATAATTTTTGCAGTAATTGCTGAAGTATTGGATGTCAATTCAGAAGGTTTTAACACAATTTGATTTCCTGCGGCAACTGCTGCTATTAATGGACAAAACGCCAATTGAAAAGGATAATTCCAAGGTGAAATGATTAGCACTTTTCCATAAGGTTCACGCAATATGTAGTCTGATGAAGGGAAGTTTAATAATGAAGGAACTACTCTTTGTGGCTTTGACCATTTATTGATGTTCTTAATAGTTCTTTTCAAGTCAGATAAAACGTAACCTGTTTCTGTTGCAACAACTTCAAATTCAGGTTTTTTGTAATCGGCATATAAAGCTGCAACAATTTCTTTTTCGTATCTCACAAGACTCGAATGCAATTGTTCTAGCTTTTTTTTTCTGAAATTGATATTTGTTTTAAACTCCATAAATAACAAAATGGAACAGTAATTTTCTATTTAATTAATTAACTATTTACTTTTCCAAAAGTAGTTGAAAAAAAGGATATTATAAACTACTAAATAAAGATTAAGTTTATTCTATCGAATTCCATATGGCGTCAGATGGAGTAGGTGCTACTAAGGAAATTTCTTCTTTGGTTACGGGATGAAAAAAAGTGAGTTTTCTAGCATGAAGATGAATGCCACCATCTGGATTACTGCGGTCGAAACCGTATTTTAAATCGCCTTTTATCGGACAACCAATAGCAGCTAATTGCGCTCTAATTTGATGATGTCTTCCTGTATGAAGGTTGATTTCCAAGGCAAAGTAATTGTTCAATTCTTTTATAATTTTATAATCTAAAGATGCTTTTTTACTATTCGGAACTTCTTTCAAATGGGCTTTGGAAGTATTGTTTTTCTCGTTTCGAACCATAAAATGAACCAAATTATCTTCCTTTTTTTTTGGACGATTTTTGATCACTGCCCAATAGGTTTTTTGGGTTTCTCTTTCGCTAAACATTTTGTTCAATCGTTCGAGCGCTTTGCTAGTGCGAGCAAAAACTACAATTCCAGTTGTAGGTCGATCCAAACGATGTACAACACCTAAAAAAACATCTCCAGGTTTGTTGTATTTTTCTTTGATGTATTCTTTTACGATATCGGAAAGCGGTTTGTCTCCCGTTTTGTCACCTTGCACAATATCGCCAACACGTTTATTAATCACAATAATATGATTGTCTTCGTGTAGAATTTGGAGGTTGGCTTTGTTGGAGAGAGTTTTCATTTTCAAATTTTCAAATTGTCACATTTTAAAATTTAAAAACTAATACTGCTCATTCATATTCGGAAAGTCCCTACTCTTCACATCCTCAACATATTGCCCAATCGCGGTTGTCATTTGTTCGTATAAATTCAAGTATCTTCTTAGAAAACGTGGACTAAATTCGTTGTTCATTCCCAACATGTCGTGAATGACCAAAACTTGACCGTCAACGCCGCCACCAGCTCCAATTCCGATAACAGGAATCGAAATACTTTGTGCTACTTTTTCGGCTAAAGCAGCTGGAATTTTTTCCAAAACCAATGCAAAACAACCAATGCGTTCCAACATTTTGGCATCTTCCATTAGTTTTTCAGCTTCTGCATCTTCTTTGGCACGAACAGTGTAAGTTCCGAATTTATATATCGATTGTGGTGTTAAACCCAAATGTCCCATTACAGGAATTCCAGCGTTTAATATTTTCTTGATTGAATCTTTGATTTCGCTTCCACCTTCCATTTTTACAGCATGACCTCCACTTTCTTTCATTATGCGTATGGCCGAGCGCAAGGCTTCTTTTGAGTCGGATTGGTAACTTCCGAAAGGTAAATCCACCACAACTAAAGCGCGCTCTATCGCACGAACAACACTTGATGCGTGGTAAATCATTTGATCCAACGTAATGGGTAATGTGGTTTCGTGTCCGGCCATGACATTACTCGCCGAATCGCCAACTAATATTACATCAACACCAGCAGTATCAACAATTTTGGCCATGGTAAAATCGTAAGCCGTAAGCATTGAAATTTTCTCACCGTTGGCTTTCATTTCGATTAATGATTTGGTTGTGATTCGTTTGTAATCTTTCTTGGCAACAGACATGGTAATTTTAGATTTTAGAGATTAGATTTCAGATTTTTAGAAACGTAATTCTAGTTAATAAGCTGTAAAAGTACTAAAATCAATTAGTTTTGTAATAATTAGATTAAAAATTATACCTATTGAAGGTATTTCAGTTTATTTCAACCACGAATTCACAAATTTTATTTGCTGCTAAATGAATTTAAATTGTCAAAGACAATATTCGAATTTAATCGAATTTTAGATTTTAATTAGAGAATTCGTGGCTCAAAAAAAAGTATTAATTTTTTAATGTTTATGTTATGAAAAATTACTTTGCTCTGTTTCTTTTATTTATTTTGTCATTAATTCAAGCTCAAGAAAAAGAGGCTCAGCAAACTATCGAAGTGTTTTTTGAAGGATTTCATCAAAAGGATTCTTTAAAAATAAAGTCGGTTTGTGCTGAAAAAATGATTTTACAATCCATTTCAGAAGGTAAAAAAGGAAACAAATTAGTCAATGAATCGCCTTCCGAATTCTATAAATCAATAGCTACGATTCAAAACGACATGCAATTTGAAGAGAAGATTCTAAAATACAATATTCAAATTGATGGAGCAATGGCGCACGTTTGGACGCCTTATGAATTCTACGTTAACGGAAAATTGAGCCATTCGGGAGTGAACGCTTTTACGCTTTTTAAAGAGAATTCTACTTGGAAAATAATCTACATTATTGATACACGACGTAAATAAATCTTTATAAAATCTTTATACTTTTTAGAGTTTATAAAATGTTTTACTTACACCATTCGCCGTAACTTTGTCAAAAATTAAAAGCAATGGATTTTACTTCCAAAAACAAACCCATTCAGCAATATTGGATTAGCTTTTTATCGATAGCAACAGTTACACTACTTGGGTTGTTGGTTAGAGATCTATTTGAATACAAAGTAGTTGGTTATTTGTTATTGGTTGTGGTTTCTATCTTGGCTATTTTTTTTGAAATCAAAGCAGTTCTTTTGGCTGCTGTGTTGAGTGCTTTGGCATTGAATTTCTTCTTCATAAAACCCTATTACACCTTTCATATTGATAGTACGGAAGATTTTTTACTGTTCTTATTGTTCTTTATCATAGCTTTAATTAATGCAGTTTTAACTCACAAATTCAAGCGAATGCAGCGCGCTATTCAAGCAAAAGAAACGAGAGCGAGTACGTTAAAATTATACAATACTTTATTGGATTCGCTTTCCCATGAATTGCGTACACCGATTTCGGCGATTTTAGGTTCAATTGATATTTTACAGCAAAAAAATGTGTCATTACCAATAGAAACACAGCAAAAACTGCATAACGAAATTGAAAAAGCGTCCATGAAATTGAATTATCAAGTGGAGAATTTGTTGAATATGTCGCGCTTAGAATCGGGTTACATTCAACCCAAATTGGATTGGTGCGATGTTAAAGAAATTATTTACAATGTTTGTAGTCGTTTGTCAGATGAAACCAAAGACCATAAAATTGTATACAAAATCGACGAAAATCTGCCACTTTTTAAGCTGGATTATGGTTTGATGGAGCAAATTTTTTATAATTTGATATACAATGCATCGCAACACACTCCAAAAGGAGTAACGATTACTATTCAAGCACATTATGATGTTGATGTGGATTACGATCGACACATCGATTTAATTAAAAAATGTATTGTTATGATTTCGGATGATGGTTACGGATTTCCAACGCATGAAATGGATAAAGCATTTGACAAATTTCATCGTTACAAAGATTCGAAAACAGGTGGTACAGGTTTGGGATTATCAATAGTGAAAGGTTTTGTTCAAGCGCAAAATGGAACCATTTCACTTCACAATACTGAAGAAGGCGGAGCTATTTTTACACTCGAATTTGTGACCGAAAGTTTACCATTAAATGCCTTGAAAAATGAATAATTGCCCGACAATATTGGTTATTGACGACGAAGTTCAAATTCGTAAATTACTCGAAATTTCTTTGGAAGCTAACGGTTACAAAGTGCTTTTTGCTGTTAATGGAAAAGAAGGAATCACAATTGCAGCCAGCCATCAGCCTGATTTGATATTGCTCGATTTGGGTTTGCCTGATAGGAACGGACAAGACATTTTGCGTCAATTGCGTGAATGGTACCAACATCCAATTATTATTTTATCGGTAAAAAATGCTGAAAACGAAATTGTTCAAGCATTGGATAACGGTGCGAATGATTACATGACAAAACCTTTTCGTACACAAGAACTATTAGCTCGAATTAGAACAGCTTTGCGAAGTAATTTGACTAATAATAACTCAGATTCTGTTTTGACTTTCGGAAATTTAGTTGTCGATTTAGTAGCTCGCACGGTTAAAGTAAATAATGAAATAATTAAGTTTACAGCTACTGAATACAATTTGCTTACCCTTTTAATTAAAAATGATGGACGAGTGTTAACACATCAATACATTCTGAAAGAAATTTGGGGTCAAAGTTTTTTGGATCAAACTCAGTATTTACGCGTTTTTGTAGCTCAATTGCGCAAAAAAATCGAGGAAGATCCCAACCGGCCAAAGTTCATTATTACCGAATCGGGCGTAGGTTACCGTTTTAATTCGGGTTAAAAAATCAATTTATTATTTCATCAACTACATTCTTCAACAGAAGCTTTTGCTTTACTGTTCAGGCATTTGCATGCCAAAATTTAACTAAAATAAACAACAATGAATACATCTACAAGACAAAAAGTTACTGCTGCAACACTATTAGTTGCACTCGGAATCATTTACGGTGATATTGGAACAAGTCCACTTTACGTGATGAAAGCCATCGTAGGCGATCGACCTATTACAGAAGCCTTAGTTTATGGCGGAATTTCGTGTGTGTTTTGGACACTTACTTTTCAAACGACTTTAAAATATGTTTTACTTACACTCTCGGCTGATAATCATGGTGAAGGCGGCGTTTTTTCGCTTTATGCTTTGGTCAAACGGTTCGGAAAAGGAAAATTAGTTATTCCGACGATACTTGGAGCCACAACGCTTTTGGCTGATGGAATTATTACGCCGCCAATTTCAGTCGCTTCGGCTGTGGAAGGTTTGGAAGCTGTAATTCCGAATTTGCCAACCATTCCAATTGTCATCGCTATTTTGTCGGGATTGTTTATTTTTCAACGCTTTGGTACGCAAAAAGTCGGCATCATTTTCGGTCCAGCGATGGTCGTTTGGTTTTCGATGTTGTTAATTTTAGGTTTTTCACAAATTATACATCATCCCGATATTTTAAAAGCATTGAATCCGATGTATGCCTACGATTTATTAACACAATATCCGAAAGGATTTTGGTTGCTAGGAGCTGTTTTCCTTTGTACAACGGGCGCTGAAGCTTTGTATTCTGACTTAGGTCATTGCGGAAAAGAAAACATTCGCATCACTTGGATTTTTGTCAAAATTGCTCTTTTAACAAATTATCTTGGGCAAGGCGCATGGTTGATGCATCAAAATAGTGATTACCTGAATGGTTTGAATCCTTTTTACGAAATCATGCCACAATGGTTTTTAATCATCGGAATTGTAATCGCAACATTAGCGGCTATTATTGCGTCGCAAGCTTTGATTAGTGGTTCTTTTACCTTGGTGAATGAGGCGATTTCATTGAACTTTTGGCCTAGAGTAACACTGAAAAATCCAACGAATTTAAAAGGACAAATTTACATTCCGTCGGTCAATACTATTTTGTGGATAGGCTGTATTTTGATGATTTTATACTTTAAAAATTCGGCTCACATGGAAGCGGCTTATGGATTTTCAATCACCATTGCCATGCTAATGACTACTGTTTTATTGACTTATTATTTGGTATTTATCAAAAAAGTAAAAACGACTTGGGTGGTGTTAATTTTGATTATTTTCTCAGTAATTGAATTTTCATTTTTTGTTGCTAATGTTGTAAAAATTAAAGAAAGATGGATGTTCCTGTTTTTTGAGTTATTCATTTTCATGGTGATGTACGTTTGGTATTTTTCGCGTAAAATCAACAATAAGTTTTTAAAATTCACCAATTTGATGGAACAATCAAATTTGTTGAACGAATTGAGCGAAGACGATCAAATTCCGAAATACGCCACACATTTAATTTATTTGACCAAAGCCAACAAAACCTACGAAATTGAAGATAAAATCATCAAATCGATTTTCTCCAAAAAGCCAAAAAGAGCTGATGTCTATTGGTTTTTACACATCAACCGAACCAACGAGCCTTTTACATTAAATTATGAAGTAGTTGAACTTCTTGACGATAAAGTCATCAAAGTAATCTTGAATGTTGGCTTCAGAGTACAACCCAAAGTGGAGTTGTATTTCAAGAAAATCGTGCAAGATTTGGTTGATCGTAAAGAACTTAATTTGCATATTCGTCCGGATGGATCTACTAAATACAATTCAGAACCTGATTTCAAATTTGTCATTATTGAAAAATTTATATCAGTAGAAAACGAATTTGCCTTGAAAGAAGGCTGGTTATTAACTTCCTATTTCTTTTTGAAAAAACTTTCCTTGTCGGATGAACGCGCCTTTGGTTTGGATAAAAGCGATGTGGCTATTGAAGAATATCCGATGGTGTATTCGCCAGTAAACAATCTTGAATTACAACGTAAAACAATCAATTAAACAACTTAAATATGAAACAAATTCTAACTTCATTTGCTTTGCTGATTACTGTTTTTAGTCATTCTCAAAACGAAGCAACTAACAAAATTCCTTTTGATGGAATGGATTTAACATGGATTAACGGTCAAAATCGCCAAAAGCATTTTCCCTTGATTTTAAAGGAGAATGACGAAACGATTCTCACTGGAGTAGCTTATTTGGATACGTATTACAATTATAATTTTGCTAACCCGATAGACAATACACAAACCATTTCCTCTACAATTGGGAGACATAATGAATTTACCTTGAATTTAGCAAGCATCGGAATTGAAACCAATTACAAAAATATTATCGGTCGATTGTGGTTGCAATACGGTCAAATGGGTTCGATTATACAAGATGCGGATGCGTCAGTCAATCATGGTCGAAATACCAGTATTAACAACCTCAAATACATTCGGGAAGCTGCTGCTGGTTATCATTTTGATGTGATGCATGGTTTGAATATCGAAATGGGAATTTTCATGAGTTACATTGGCTTGGAAAGTTACATCACGCAGGAAAATTGGAGTTACCAACGCAGTATGGTGTGTGATTTTACACCTTTCTATTTTTCGGGTGCACGAGTTCAGGCATTTCCTTCTAAAAAGTTTAAATCTGAATTATGGTTGTTAAATGGTTGGCAAACGTACAATAGTTCGGCTAAAGGCTTAGGAATCGGCAGTTCTAATTATTATCGTCCGAATGAAAACCTACAATTAGTAGCCAATTTTTACTATGGGAAAGATACGCAAAACCCAGATGAATTTGGCAATCAATCCAAGCGTAAACGTTTCCATCATGATAATAGTATTGTAGCTCGCTATTTCAAAAATAAAACTTCAAATGCTATTTCTCAGGCTGCATTTAGTATCAACTCGCATTACGGATTTCAAAGTAATAACGAAGCGAATGATGTGGTAAAAGCGTCAGAAAATTTTATGTATGGAACATCAATCGCGAATCGAATTTGGTTCAAACAAAATAAATTGGCGATAACTTTGCGCGGCGATTATTTGACGAATCAATCCGTAGTTAATGGAGTAAACACATCACCTTATTTGGCTTTTTCACCAGCAGTTGCGGGCGATATTCCTAATGCTTACGACAATGCATTAGCTAGTGATGAGAAATTAAAATTATTTCAATTTACAACCACTTTTGACATTATGCCCAATGATTATGTAACTTTTCGATTGGAATACGGTTTCAGAAACGCCTCAATTCCTTATTTTGCAACTGCTTCCGGTACAACGTCGCCTAGTGGTTATGTGAATGGACCAACGGGAAGCGAGCCATGGGCTGCCTTATTGCAAAAAAATGAAAATCGAATTACACTTGCCGTAAATTTCAGATTATAGATGTTAATTTTGCGTAAGATTTTATACTTTCGTTTTCTATAAAAACGATAACATGCCAAACAAATTATCAGTATTCAAGCGTTATTTTCGGTCATTATTTGACTTGAAATCATCGCAAGAAGACGAAAAACAAACTTATGATGAAGTTAAAGATGGAATCATTTTCAAAGGAAAAAACCTTTGGTTGTTGGCTATTGCGATAGTGATTTCGTGTATCGGTTTGAATATCAACTCAAAATCGGCTGTAATCGGAGCAATGATTATTTCGCCTTTGATGGGACCGATTTTTGGAATAGCGTTTTCACTCGGGATTTCGGATGTCGAATTGCTCAAGTTGAGTTTTAGAAATGCGTTTCGAATCATTATTATCAGTTTAATTTTCTCGACTTTATACTATTTAATTACACCGTATTCTATTCCGACCGATGAATTATTATCGTTTTCAAAGCCTACTATTTTTGATGTTTTATTGGCTTTTGCTGGAGGAATAGCGGGATTTATTGCGATTTCTCGCCATCAAGGGACGCAAGTTTTAATTGGTGTTGCTGTGGCGACTTCGTGTATTCCGCCTTTGTGTACAGCAGGTTTTGGATTGGCGACATGGCAATGGCAGTATTTGGTTGGTGGTTTGTATACGTACATTATCAATGCACTATTCATTTGTGTGGGCGCGTATTTGATTGTTAGGTATTTGAAATTTAGTAAATATTCTGATCAAGACGTTAAACACATCAATTCTTGGTTTGCGGTTTTGACAGTTATTACTATTTTACCAGCTATTTATTTGGCTTATGAACTAGCATCTGAAAACGTTTTTACTTCCAAAGCGCAGTATTTTGTGAGTACTAAAATTGACTCCAAATACCATGTTGTGGATACCAATATTGATACCAAATCGAAACTAATCGAAGTAGATATTACGGTAGAAAATTTTGATGAAAACCTTCAAAAAAACATTGAAAAGGAGTTGGAGAATTTTAAGCTATATGATGCTAAAATCAAAATTTACCAAACTATTGAAGCGGGAAAAGCCAATCGAAAGGAATTTGATGATTTACATCGCGAAATTGAGGAGTTGAAGCAAAAATTGAAAAACTAACAATCCGCTACATTCACAGTCACAGCCAATCCGCCTTCGGAAGTTTCTTTGTATTTAGAATTCATGTCTTTGGCCGTTTGCCACATCGTATTGATTACTTTATCCAAAGGTACTTTTGCATTTTTGGCATCGGTTTCCATGGCTAATTCGGCTGCATTTATCGCTTTAATTGCGCCCATTGTGTTGCGTTCTATACACGGAATTTGAACCAAACCACCAATCGGATCACAAGTCAAGCCTAAATGATGTTCCATGGCAATTTCGGCGGCCATTTGTACTTGCTCTGGAGTTCCGCCCATCACTTCACACAAAGCAGCTGCTGCCATTGCTGATGAAACGCCAATTTCGGCCTGACATCCGCCCATTGCAGCAGAAATCGTAGAGCCTTTTTTGAAAATACTGCCAATTTCGCCAGCAACCATCAAAAATTGTTTGATTTCTTTTTCGCCTGCACTGTGGTTTTCGATAACCATATAATACATTAAAACGGCCGGAATTACGCCAGCGCTTCCGTTGGTTGGTGCTGTAACAACTCTTCCTAATGCGGCATTAACTTCATTCACTGCCAAAGCAAAACACGAAACCCATTTGAGTATTTGGCGGAATTTCACTTCGGTTTTACGAATAGTTTCCAGCCATTCTTGAGGCGAATTATAATTGGATAATCCAATCAAGTTTTGGTGCATATCAAAGGCTCGGCGACGCACGTTTAATCCGCCAGGAAGTATACCTTCGCTGTGGCAACCAATGTACATGCATTCGAGCATGGTGTTCCAAATGCGCATCAATTCGCGGTGAATTTCTTCTTCCGAGCGCATTGATTTTTCGTTTTCATAAACGACTTCCGAAATGGATTTATGTAATGAATTACAATAACCTAAAAGTTCTTCCGCATTTTGAATCGGATACGGAAAAGCACATTTGATTTGGTGTTTTTTCTTGGCATTGACGCGTTCTTCTTTGACTACAAATCCGCCGCCAATAGAGTAGAAGGTAGAGGAAAATTCTTTATCGGAAATATACGCCGTAAACGTCAGACCATTGGCATGAAAAGGCAAAAAGTTTTTATTGAAAACAATGTCGGTTTCAGGATTAAAATCGATAGTCAGTTGATTGCCTAAAATGAGTTTTTTATCAGTGTTGATGGTACTGATGATTTTATCGATGTTTTCAACGGGAATGTATTCGGGATCTTGTCCGCTCAAACCGAGCATTACTGCCAAATTAGTAGCGTGACCTTTTCCTGTTAATGATAGCGAACCGTATAAATCAACTTGTACCCGAGTTACTTTATCTATTAGCTGTTCTTGGTGAAGTTCGGCTAAAAATCGTTCGGCTGCTCGCCATGGTCCGAGTGTATGCGAACTTGACGGTCCGACACCAATTTTTAACATATCAAAAACTGAAATGCATTCTTCCATACCTAATTATTGCGTTTGAATCACAAATATAAGTGAAAGAATTGTTGATTTTTTATTCAGTGGATTAAAAAATGATTTTTCAGCAATTTGAATTTGGGTTTATTGTTGATAATGAAATTTATACATCATGCTAATCATTGTTGGTCAATGCATTTTAATTACTTTATTTTTTTGACAGAAAATGTTCTACTGAAAACAACTCGCACTAGCCCAGATCGCAGTGAAAATCCTTTTGTGCCGGTGTTCGGCACGAAAGATTGCAACGAAGAGCTGGAAATAGCTTCTAAAAAAAACAAATCCATTGTAGTATTCAAACTTTGCACTACACACTTCGTACTTTGCACTTTACACTTTGTACTTTAAATGCCATCTTGTCATACTTTTTAAATCAAAAACTGACAAATTCATCCTAATTTCTTCTTGGCACAATCCTTGTCATTGGACAACTCGAGTTGTAAAGCTCTGCTCACTCGTAGAGGAGTAATCAATTGAAAAACAAATAAAGGAGATAAAAAAATGGGAAAAATTATTGGTATCGATTTAGGTACAACCAATTCTTGCGTGTCAGTTATGGAAGGTGGAGAACCAGTTGTAATTGCTAATGCAGAAGGAAAAAGAACTACACCATCTGTAATTGCATTTGTAGAAGGTGGCGAAATCAAAGTAGGTGATCCGGCAAAAAGACAAGCTGTAACTAATCCTACTAAAACCATAGCGTCTATTAAACGTTTTATGGGGAATAAATATTCTGAAAGTGCTAAAGAAGCATCGACAGTGGCTTATAAAGTGGTAAAAGGCGACAACGATACACCACGTGTGGATATTGATGGTCGTTTGTACACACCACAAGAATTGTCGGCTATGACACTTCAAAAAATGAAAAAAACAGCGGAAGACTATTTAGGTCAAACGGTGACAGAAGCAGTTATTACTGTTCCTGCATACTTTAATGATGCACAACGTCAAGCAACCAAAGAAGCTGGTGAAATTGCAGGTTTGAAAGTAATGCGTATCATCAACGAGCCAACGGCAGCAGCTTTGGCGTATGGTTTGGACAAACAAGGAAAAGATCAAAAAATTGCCGTTTACGATTTAGGTGGTGGTACTTTTGATATTTCGGTATTAGAATTAGGAGATGGTGTTTTTGAAGTACTTTCTACTAATGGTGACACTCACTTAGGTGGAGACGATTTTGACCAAGTCATCATCGATTGGATGGCGAACGAATTCAACAGCGAAGAAGGGGTTGATTTGCGTAAAGATCCTATGGCATTACAACGTTTGAAAGAAGCTGCTGAGAAAGCGAAGATTGAATTATCATCTTCAACTCAAACAGAAATCAATTTGCCTTATGTTACAGCAACGGCTTCAGGTCCAAAACACTTAGTGAAAACATTAACTAGAGCGAAATTTGAGCAATTGTCTGAAAATTTAGTAAAACGTTCGATGGATCCAGTAGCCAAAGCGTTGAAAGATGCAGGTTTATCAACTTCCGATATTGACGAAGTAATTTTGGTTGGAGGTTCAACTCGTATTCCGGTTATTCAAGAACAAGTAGAAAAATTTTTTGGTAAAAAACCATCAAAAGGAGTGAATCCGGATGAAGTAGTAGCGATTGGAGCGGCGATTCAAGGTGGTGTTTTAACTGGTGATGTAAAAGATGTATTGTTGTTAGACGTTACGCCTTTGTCACTCGGAATTGAAACTATGGGTAATGTGATGACGAAATTAATTGAGTCGAATACTACCATTCCAACCAAAAAATCACAAGTTTTCTCAACGGCTGCGGATAACCAACCAAGTGTTGAAATTCACGTGTTGCAAGGTGAAAGAACCATGGCTGGAGATAACAAAACGATTGGTCGTTTCCACTTAGATGGAATTCCACCAGCGCCAAGAGGTGTTCCGCAAATTGAAGTAACGTTTGATATTGATGCCAATGGTATTATTAAAGTTTCGGCTACCGATAAAGGAACTGGAAAATCACACGATATTCGTATTGAAGCGTCTTCAGGATTGACTCCAGAAGAAATCGAAAGAATGAAAAAAGATGCTGAAATGAATGCTGAAGCAGACAGAATTGCTAAAGAAAAAGCAGATAAATTGAACGAAGCCGACAGCATGATTTTCCAAACAGAAAGTCAGTTGAAAGAATTAGGCGATAAATTATCGGATGATCATAAAGTAGGAATTGAAAGCGCTTTAACCGAATTGAGAGCAGCACACCAATCGCAAGATTTAGAAGCTATTCAAAGAGGTTTAGATGCAGTAAATGCTGCTTGGAAAACCGCCACAGAAGCAATGTATGCGCAAGGCGGTGCTGATCAAGGTCAGGCGCACGAAGCACAACCACAAGCTGATGCAAGCGGAGATCAAACGCAAGATGTAGATTTTGAAGAAGTGAAGTAGGGCGGAGCGTTAAAAAATAGTTCGATGAACTGTTTTAGCGAACGAGCCAGATGGCGAGATGGCCTGCGAATCACTTATTCTGATGCCAATCGGAATCTAGGAATATAAAAAAAAGGTTAGATTAATTTCTAGCCTTTTTTTATTTAACATCCTCTAAATAAAATATTTTATATATTAGCGTTCTTTAAAACCAAAACCTTTTATGAAAAAAATAATTGTATTCGCATTAATTGCATTAGTAAGCACAGGAGCTTTTGCTCAAAAGAAGAAAAAATCGGGAGGAAAGAAAGCTACAACAACTGCTACTGCAAAAGGAGTTTTAGCCAAAGCAGATAATTTAGTTGCCGAAGTAAAAACTGGAAGTTTCCAAGTAACAATCAACGAAAATGGAAAAGCAAAAGACAATATCACCGTGAAAGCTGTGGATGCTAAATTTGCACCTACTAATGTAAAATTAGTTTCGTTTATGGCTAGTGGAGCCAAACTGTATTTGTTGTCTTGGACTGAAACAACGCAAATGAAAACCGATTTAAAAACGGAAGATATTACTAATGTTTTTTCTATTGTATATGAAATAGCTACTAAAAAACAAGTGTTTTCTAATACGCAAATGACCAACCATATTACTGAAAAAGTGTTTTTAGATCGTTTGAAAACGGCTTCTGAAACCCAAGAAAAAATTAGAAGAGACGGTTTTGAATGTATATTGAACCCTGACGGAACCATTACTCAAAAGAATAAAACGCAAGAAAACAAATGGAAATACGATGTTGCTAGTATGGAGTTTGTTGACGCGAAGAAGAAATAATAGAAACAAGAAATTATTTGCAAAAAAACAATAAACGCTTCTTAATAGAGGCGTTTTTTTATTTCTTTTTGATAAATAAATTAGTGATTTTGTTTATCAGTTTATCTTTCCGATTTTCTGTATGTTGTGTAGTATGTCTCAAGCAAACAATTTCTTCAGTATTCAAGTCATTGTTTTCTGAAAAATCAAACACATTTTTTTGACACAAATTACAAAAACGTACCTTTTCGTTTGGGTTCATTTGTAACCAATTTTCTTGGCAAACTTTGGGTATGGTTTGACTCTTTTTTGGTGTCATTTTGATTAAGGATTAATTCGAATCTCAAACATTTTGTCCCAATTTTTACCGGTCACAAAAAAAGTTTTAGTTGTAGGATTGTAGGCAATTCCATTTAAAACATCAGTATCTGGTAAAACGGTTATTTTATTTCTTAAGTCAGATAAATCAAGCATTGCCTCAACATCGCCTGTTTTCGGATTAATAACAACAATGAAGTTTTTCTGGTAAATATTGCTGTAAATCTTACCATCAACCCATTCCAATTCATTGAGTGCATCTATTTTCATTTTTCCTGAATACACATTCAAATAGTCAATTTGTTGTAACGTATTGGGATCCAAAATATGAATTCGCTCTGAACTGTCGGTCATGTATAAGTTTTTGCCATCGGTAGTCAGTCCCCAACCTTCCATTTTCTTATAAAACGGGATTTCTTTTTCCTTTTTAAAAGTTTTGGCATCGTATATGAATGCTGTGTTTTCTTGCCATGTGAGTTGGTAAATTTTATTGTTTAAAAAGGTTATTCCTTCACCAAAAAAACGTTGCTCTAAATCAATTTTAATATCAACTTTTCCTGTTTTGTAATCTGTTTTTCGCAGCGTGGATTCGCCGTATTGTCCTGTACCTTCATACAAAATGCCTTCATAAAATTCCAAACCTTGTGTGTAAGCGTGAATATCGTGAGGGTAAGTATTAACAATAGAATAGGTAAGTACTTTGGGTTGAGCAACAGCAGAAACTATTTCTATTCGGGTTGAATCTTTTGCCACATCACCATCTTTATAAAAAGCAGCTTTTAAATTTGCATAACCTAATTTTTCAGTTTGTAAAGCATACGTGAATTTGTCGGTATTTTTTGTAGAACCAATACGTTTCTCATTCAAACTATAAACAATACTGTCTAATTTTTCAGATTTTGGATTTAAAATTTCGACAGAAAGAGATTCTTGCGGAGTATATTGCGTTTTGAGTTTGTCTTCGTTAATGGTAAACAAAGCTTCTGAACTAGTACATTGTGTTAAAATAGAAGCTAATAAAATGAATGCGAATGCGTTATACTTTTTCATGAAAAAGAGTTTGTATTTTATAATGACAAATGTATTATTTATGATGTTAATTTCTTGTAAAAATACAAAAAGATTGTATATTTGCCGTGGCAAGTCCTACACGACCAGCTCCTGCAGAATCCTCCAGGATGGGAACATAGCAAAGGTATGCGGTTGTAGCGGTGCGATGTAGGTCGCTTGCCATTTTTTATTCCGATTTTTGTCGGAATTTTTTTTTAACTCCAATCCCTCCTTTAATGCAATTATCTTGGCAAATCGTTCGATTTAAGTTAAAGGAAATCTTCTCCATTGCTTACGGAAATTATAAGTTTCGTGATGCTTTGATTGTATCGCTCAAAAGTCATGGTTGTATTGGTTATGGCGAATGCACTGCAATAGATTATTACCAAATTAATTTAGAAGATTTTAGTTCTGATTTGCAACGCGTTCAATCAGCTATTGAAAATCAAAAAACGAATCATCCTATAGCGTTTTATGCTTTTTTGGTACAATTAAATTTACCAAGTTTTTTACGTTCAGCGCTTGATTGCGCGTATTGGGATTTGTTTGGGAAGTTGGAAAAAAGAAGTTTCTTAGAGTTGAATGACATCCAAATCAATTCAGTTCCAGAATCATCCATTACTATAAGTGTTGATTCAATTGAACATCAGATTGAGAAAATCAAATCGTCGGCTTGGAGTAAATTTAAAGTGAAATGCGACCATTTTGACAGTAAAGAAATTCAACAATTGTCACAGTTGGATTATGCAATTGCTCTCGATTCGAACGGAAGTTTTACCCAAGAAAACTGCTTGTGGTTGCAGGAAAACGAAATCACAACAAAGTTCACGTATTTGGAACAACCCATGCCAAAAGGAAAAGACAATTACAATGTTTTAATAGCCGATGCTTTTGCCAATTGGATGGCCGATGAAGATTGCCAAGATCTTTCCGTATTAAACGATTTGCAACCTCACTATAGAAGTATTAATATCAAGTTGGTAAAATGTGGTGGATTAACACCAGCACTTGAAATGATTCAACAAGCTCGAAATTTGGGTTTTAAAATTATGATTGGATGCATGACAGAATCGTCGATTGGAATTTCGGCTGGAGCTGTTATTGCGCCATTGTGTGATTTTGCTGATTTGGATGGAGCTAATTTGATTGTCAATGACTTAGCCAAAGGGAGTAACGTTGTAAATGGGAAAATTCAATTGAGTGAAAAACCAGGATTGGGAATTGAATTAGTTTAAAAAGGTTTCTATCTTTAGGGCGAAATAGAGCAGAAGGCAGAAAGCAGAAAGCAGAAAGCAGAAAGCAGAAAGCAGAAAGAACATAGAACAATAAAGAGGATTAGATTGCTTCGTTCCTCGCAATGACAATATGAGTAAAATAGTACTAATAACAGGTGGTTCGTCGGGAATTGGGAAATCAATAGGCGAGTTTTTGCATGCGAAAGGATTTACAGTTTATGGAACTAGTAGAAATCCGGAGCGTGTTTCGGGTTCGGTTTTTCCTTTGGTTGCATTAGATGTTCGGGATAAAAATAGTATTCAAACTGCGGTAGCAGAAGTAATTGCTAAAGTTGGACGATTGGATATTGTTATCAACAATGCTGGAGTTGGGATTACAGGCCCAATAGAAGAAATTCCGACTGAGGAAATCAAAAACAACTTCGAAACCAATTTGTTTGGTCCGATTGAAGTGATGAAAGCCGTTTTGCCACAAATGCGACAACAACAAAGTGGTTTGATTATCAATATTACGTCGATTGCGGCGTATATGGGGTTGCCTTATCGCGGTATTTATTCTGCTTCGAAAGGTGCGCTTGAGTTGATTACTGAAGCTTTGCGAATGGAAGTCAAGTCGTTTGGCATTCATATTACTAATGTAGCACCAGGCGATTTTGCAACGAATATTGCTGCTGGTCGTTACCATGCGCCTTTAGTAAAAGGTTCGGCGTATGAAATTCCTTATGGAAACACATTGAATATGATGAACGAGCACGTAGATAGTGGAAGCAATCCGAATGAAATGGCCGAGGCGATTTATAAAATAATACAAAATCCCAATCCGAAGATACATTACAAAGTAGGCGTTTTTATGCAAAAGTTTTCGATTGTATTGAAGCGAATTTTGCCCGATAAAATGTATGAAAAGATGTTGATGAATCATTATAAATTGTAAATATCAATATCAATGTCAATGTCAATGTCAATGTCAATATCAATGTCAATATCAATATCAATGTCAATGTCAAATTTCAAATTTCAATGGTAAGATTTATTGATATTGTTTTTTGTAATTGTAATTGATATTGAAACTGAATTCGTAATTTTGCACCCGATTGCGTTAAGGATTGAAGTGGAAAGCCCGGAAACTTGCTGTAACTTTTGTGGAAGTAAGTTGAGGACTTGCAACGGAAAGCCTGACCTGTAGCTTGCGGAAGGTAACGCCCAAAATGAAAACTCAGTCACTCAGCAACTCAGTTTCTCAGACACTTAAAAGAATAAACACAACTTAATTATATACTATGAAATTTTTTATTGACACAGCCAATTTGAACGACATTAGAGAAGCGCAAGCATTAGGCGTTTTGGATGGTGTAACGACCAATCCGTCGTTGATGGCGAAAGAGGGAATCACCGGAAAAAACAACATTTTGAAGCATTATGTTGACATTTGCAACATTGTGGATGGCGAAGTGAGTGCCGAAGTGAACGCCGTAGATTATGAAGGAATGATCAAAGAAGGCGAGGAGTTAGCCGAATTGCACGATCAAATTGTGGTGAAGTTACCGATGACTAAAGAGGGTGTAAAAGCCTGTAAATACTTTTCGGATAAAGGAATTAAAACGAATGTTACATTGGTGTTTTCGGCTGGTCAAGCGATTTTGGCGGCTAAAGCTGGAGCGACTTTTGTATCGCCGTTTATTGGTCGTTTAGACGATGTGTCGACGGATGGTTTAAACTTGATTCAAGAAATCAGAGAGATTTATGACAACTACGGTTACGAAACGCAAATTCTAGCAGCTTCTGTACGTCACACCATGCATATTGTAAATTGTGCTAAAATTGGCGCTGATGTAATGACTGGACCTTTATCGGCTATTTTAGGCTTGTTGAAACATCCGTTAACAGATATTGGATTAGCACAGTTTATTGCTGATTTCGAGAAAGGGAATAAGTAAAATAAAAGTTTAAAGTACAAAGTACGAAGTACAAAGTAGAAAGTACAAAGTAAAATAGCTTTTAATACTTTGTACTTTCTACTTTACACTTTGTACTTATCTAAGGTTTTCCTCAAACTTCACGTCAAAAATATTGGTAAAAGCGTTTAAAATGGTTTTATCACTCTTAACAACAATAGTGCGGTGGATTTTGGTAATCGCCCATTTGGCTTTGATGTCTTCAAAGTTTTCGCAACGGAATTCTTTTACATTAGTAAAGTTGTATTTGGAAAGCGTTTTTTTCCAATCGTCGTCTTTGTCTAAATTAATAGCAATGAACTGATAGTTTGGGTATTTCTTTTTGAATTCGATTACTTTTTTGTGTACGGAAACCATGTGAGAATTCGCATTTTCAGTCCAAAAGAATATCACAGTGTTACTTGTTATCAAATCGTCAGAAGTGTATTTTTTTCCGTTGGCATCAATTAAATTAACAGTGGGTAATTTTTTACCTGCAATCAACAATTGAATGGCATTGCCAATTTTATTGATTTCGTTTTTCTGGCTGTTGTCGGTCGAATATTTGTGGTAAATTTTAAGAAATTCTTGATTGTTAACTACATTTTGATCTTCCAACAAGTATTGAAAAGCGATATTGTTTAAAATTTTGTTTTTGACTACTTTATTTTTAATCAATGTATCAGCCACATTCATTTTGTTGATGTTGGTTTTTAGCTCCAAATCGGCTTGTGTAAAATGATTATGGTATTTGATGGTGGAAACGTTATTGAGCATGTGATTCAAATACATTACAAAAGGAGAAAAACCAGAAAGCGATTCGTTATTAAAATCAATTTCATCTCGGTAGGAATAATATGATTTTGGTAGTTTCTCGTAGATGTCGTTACCCGTTCTCATGTTGTGAATGATTGGGTAAATTTCTTTTTTAGTATAATGTGGATACAAATAGGAAGCCTTGGCAAACACATCAAACTCGTCGTTCCATTTGATGTTTTCTTTTTTGGTTAGATAAAACTTTTCGTTTTTCTTGTGAACAGAATCTATGATAGTGTTGAATCGGTTCACATCATAATCAAATGCCTCAAAAAGATTGTCTTTGTCTTTATCGTTTTTGAGGTACATTTCCATTAAGAAGTTGTTTTTTTCATCGCCACGACCGCAAAATACAACTGATTCGTCAAAATCTTTGGAGTTGACATGTACCATCAAACTGTCATTTTTATCAAAATAAACGTATTGGTATTCAGGATCGTGTTTGAATGTATATAAACCTGGAGAGAGTGAGTCAAATTTTATAAAGAAAGTGTTGTCTTTGTTCAGCGGAATCGAATCGATAACTTCATCGTCTTTGCAGAAAATAACGTAGCGATTATTCGGATTGGTAATTTCTCCTCCAAAATAGGCAACATAATTATCTCCCGAAAACTCATTTTTACAGGCTGTTAATAGCGGTAAAATAAGTGCAAGAAAAAATACAGTATCGATATAGGGCAATCTTTTCATTTGACTAAAATAGAGAAACAAATGTATTTAGTACTTTTCAATATTATTGTTAATCAATAGTTAAATAAAAAGTGTTCTATTTTTGAGAGAAAAAACTCAATGAATAGCAGTAGTAGAAACCGTTTGAATTCCGAATAAGTGAAGTTCAATATGACGTTCGCGTGCTTTATTGGCAAACTCACTAATCACTTCCAAAATATCATAATCAATAAACGAACAATCATTACCATCAATGGTCAAAATACTGTATCTCGGAATCTGATCGAGTATGGTTCTGAATTTTACTTTATTTAAAAATGAAACATTGTCGTTTAGTTTGATTGTAAAAATCTCGGTTTCGTGTTGTTTGGATTGAATGACTTTGTAATCGGCTTTAAAATTGTTTTGGATGATAATGTACAACGAAATCAGTAAGCCAATCACCACTCCAATTAATAAATCGGTCACCAAAATAAAGATAATAGTAATAAAAAACGGAACATACTGTTTCCAACCCAAACTCAATATGTTTTTGTATAATTTAGGTTGTGTTAAATTGTAACCTGTCATCAGCAAAATCGCCGCCAATGAAGCATACGGAATTTTATTCAATAAAAAAGGCAAAAGTAAAACCGCTAAAAGCAAAAATACACCATGCGTAAAAGCCGATAATTTGGTTCTTCCGCCAGCATCAATATTGGCCGAACCACGAACTACAACAGCTGTCATCGGAATAGCACCAAGTAATCCACAAGTTACATTTCCAATTCCTTGAGCAATTAATTCGCGGTTGATTGGTGTAATTCGGTTGCGTTTGTCCAATTTGTCGACAGCTTCAACGCATAGTAAAGTTTCTAAGGAAGCCAGTAAACCAATCAAAATACCATCTTTCCAGATTTCGCTTTTTGAAAAAAGTTGTGACAAATTGGGGAAAATAATAGAACCAAAAATGTTATCAGGAATCGAAACAAGTTGTGTGGGTTTAAGTTGAAAAGGAATAGCACTGTTGGATAATATAAAATGTAGCAAAACACCAGCAATAACAATCACTAATGGAGCTGGAATAATTTTGAGTTTTTTAGAAGCTTTTTGATTTAAAAGAACCAATAATACCAACGAAACAATTGAGATGATAATCGTACCACGCGTCAGATGATTGTTGAGATTTAATAGGTTTCCCATTAAATTATCTTGGGTAAACAAACTGGTAAATCCACTCGTCCAAAAATCGGGTTGATCATAACCTAATGCAATTGGAATTTGTTTGGAAATCAGTATAATTCCAATTGCAGCAAGCATTCCTTTAATAACTGCCGAAGGGAAATAGTTAGAAATCATCCCAAGCTTCAATAATCCGAGTACAATTTGAAACAAACCCGCGACGATAACGGCCAACAAAAATGTTTGAAAATCACCAAGTGAAATAATCGCTGAAGAAACTAATGTAGTTAATCCAGCAGCTGGACCTGAAACACCCAATTGCGAACCGCTTACAATCGAAACTAAAATTCCCCCGATGATGCCCGACATTAAACCCGAATACAATGGCGCTCCAGATGCCAAAGCAATTCCTAAACAAAGTGGTAACGCAACTAAAAAAACGGAAAGCCCAGCAGGCAAATCGTGTTTAAGCCAAATGAGTTGGTAGTATTTTAATTTTCTTTTCATGGTGAAGATAATCCAATCAAAGGTACACGAATTGGATTAACAATTTTAATGAGGATTATCATATTTGCGTTTGATTTGAAAAAATAGAAATTTCGATGCAAATCAAAGCTTTGTTTTAACTACTTTTGCACCAAATTTTAAAATAGACAATTCATGCTTACGGTATCCAATTTATCAGTTCAATTTGGCAAACGAATTTTATTCGACGAAGTAAACACAACCTTCACTCAAGGCAATTGTTACGGTGTAATCGGCGCTAATGGTGCTGGGAAATCTACTTTTTTGAAGATTTTAGCTGGCGATATTGATCCTACTTCGGGAAGAGTTATTTTGGAACCAGGAAAACGTATGTCAGTGTTGAACCAAAATCACAATATGTTTGATGAACACACGGTTTTGGAAACAGTGATGATGGGAAACAAAGTATTGTTTGCCGTAAAATCGGAAATGGATGCTTTGTATGCCGATTATGATGATAAACACGCCGATCGAATTGGAGAATTGCAAGTGCAATTTGAAGAAATGAATGGTTGGAACGCCGAGTCGGATGCTGGTGCAATGTTGTCTAATTTAGGCATCAATTCTGATATGCATTATACGCTGATGAGCGAGATGGAAGGGAAGATGAAAGTCCGTGTTTTATTAGCGCAAGCGTTATTCGGTAATCCAGATGTTTTGGTAATGGATGAGCCGACGAACGACTTGGATTTTGAAACCATTTCGTGGTTAGAAAATTTCTTAGCCAATTATGAAAATACAGTAATTGTGGTTTCGCACGACAGACACTTTTTGGACTCAGTTTGTACACATATTTCGGATATTGACTTTGGAAAAATTAATCACTATTCAGGAAATTACACATTTTGGTATGAATCGAGTCAATTAGCGGCTCGTCAGAAAGCGCAACAAAACAAAAAGGCTGAGGAGAAAAAGGCCGAGTTGGAAGAATTCATTCGCCGTTTTAGTGCGAACGTAGCCAAATCAAAGCAAGCGACTTCTCGTAAAAAAATGATTGAAAAATTAAATTTGGATGAAATCAAACCGTCAAGCAGACGTTATCCAGCCATTATATTTGATGTGGAAAGAGAAGCCGGCGATCAAATTTTACATGTACAAAACTTAGCGGCTTCTGTTGATGGCGAAGTATTGTTTAAAAATGTAGATTTGAACATGGCCAAAGGCGATAAAGTAGTTGTTTTTTCAAAAGATTCGAGAGCTACAACTGCTTTTTATGAAATTTTAAACGGCAATCAAAAAGCCGACGCTGGAACTTTTGATTGGGGAATTACCACTACGCAATCCTATTTGCCGAATGACAACAGTGACTTTTTTACAGATGGAAGCTTGAATTTAGTAGATTGGTTGCGTCAATTTGTGAAAACAGAAGAAGAAAGAGACGAAGTTTATGTTCGTGGTTTCTTAGGGAAAATGATTTTCTCAGGTGAAGAAGCGTTGAAAAAATGTACCGTTTTGTCTGGAGGTGAAAAAGTACGTTGTATGTTGTCGCGCATGATGATGATTCGTGCCAACGTATTAATGTTGGACGAACCAACCAATCACTTAGATTTGGAATCGATTACAGCTTTTAATAATTCACTCAAAAACTTCAAAGGATCAGTATTGTTCACTACACACGATCACGAGTTTGCTCAAACGGTTGCTAATCGTGTTTTAGAAATTACTCCAAATGGCGTTATCGATCGCTACATGACATTTGATGAATATTTGGATGACGATAAGATTAAAGAGTTGAGAAAGAAAATGTACTCTTAATAGTTTTAGCCGTTTCCAAAAGAAGCGGCTTTTTTATTTTATAACAATATTTATTTCAATTTAAAAATATCCTATCTTTACACACCAAACAATAACTTCAAAATGAGTCAAAAAATACTACTCAACGCAAAAGAAGTCACAATCATTCTACACCGTTTGGCTTGTCAGTTGATCGAAAAACACCTCGATTTCTCCAACACTGTTTTGATTGGATTACAACCGCGAGGTACTTTTTTAGCCAACAGAATCAAACAAATTTTAGAGCAAGAATACCAAGTGCAACACATTCAATTGGGTTATTTGGATATTACTTTTTTTCGGGATGATTTCCGTCGCGGCGAAAAATCGCTTGAAGCCAACAAAACCAAAATCGATTTTATTGTAGAAGATAAAAAAGTTGTTTTTATTGACGATGTGCTTTTTACAGGAAGAAGTATCAACGCTGCCTTAACTGCAATCCAATCGTTCGGGCGACCATCTGAAGTAGAACTTTTGACTTTAATTGACCGCAGATTTAGCAGACATTTACCGATTCAACCTGATTACCGTGGGCGACAAGTAGACACCATTGATGGCGAAAAAGTAAAAGTATGTTGGAAAGAGAATGAAGGAGAAGACGCAATTTATTTAATTACGAACTAAAAATTAAAATTGAGTGTAACATTAAAATCGTATCGTAACTTACTATTAACCGACAACCGACAACCGACAACCGACAACCGACAACCGACAACCGACAACCAATAACCAATAACAACTAAAACCTAACCTAATGTCCGAACTTTCCGTTAATCATTTATTAGGAATAAAATACCTTCAAAAATCGGATATTGACCTGATTTTTGAAACCGCCGATCATTTCAAAGAAGTCATCAATCGACCGATTAAAAAAGTACCTTCATTACGCGATATAACTATTGCCAACATTTTTTTTGAAAACAGCACTCGAACCAAATTATCATTCGAATTAGCTCAAAAACGACTTTCGGCTGATGTTATTAGTTTCTCTGCAGCGCAATCATCTGTCAAAAAAGGAGAAACGCTTATCGATACTGTCAACAATATTCTTTCAATGAAAGTCGACATGGTAGTAATGCGACACGCCAATCCAGGAGCTGCGTATTTTTTATCACAAAATGTGAATGCAAGTATTATCAATGCTGGCGATGGTGCTCACGAGCATCCAACACAAGCGCTTTTGGACAGTTTTTCCATTCGAGAAAAATTGGGAGAAGTAGCTGGAAAAAAAGTGGTAATCGTAGGCGATATTTTGCATTCAAGAGTAGCACTTTCTAACATTTTTGCGCTACAAATGCAAGGAGCCGAAGTACGCGTATGCGGCCCCAAAACACTAATTCCAAAACATATTGAAAGTTTGGGCGTCAAAGTCGAATCCAATTTGCGAAATGCACTCAAATGGTGTGATGCAGCCAATATGCTTCGCGTTCAAAACGAGCGTATGGATGTGAACTATTTTCCTTCCACACGTGAATACGCGCAACAATACGGTTTGGATAAGCAACTTTTAGATTCGCTCAATAAAGAAATTGTCATCATGCATCCTGGACCAATCAATCGCGGAGTTGAAATCACATCTGATGTAGCCGATTCACAACAATCCGTTATTTTAGATCAAGTTGAAAACGGTGTCGCAATTCGTATGGCTGTAATTTATTTATTGGCATCAAAAATTAAGTAATTAATTATTTATATCGCAGATTTCTCAGTAACTTAGCTATTCAGTCAATTAGCAACTTCAATCATGAAAGTAGAACAAAAAGGACATACCACAACCATCAAAGATACACAAGGAAATATTCTTTCTTTCCTTGAAAAATTGACCAATGCACATGCATCTTATAAAAACCAAAATTTGATTTTAGATGTAACGCACGATAAAAATGTTACTCTAAAAGACATCAAAGCATTCTCTGAATTGTCAAAAACACATCTAAAAGGCAAAAAATCATTTGTTATAGTGGCTGAAAATATTGATTTTAATGAAGTTCCTAACAAGTTAATCGTTGTACCGTCTTTACAAGAAGCACACGATATTATTGAAATGGAAGAAATTGAACGCGATTTAGGATTTTAAGCTATGAAATTAAATAACAGAACTTTAATATACATTTACGTAGGTGTACTTTTTGCTTTGACCTTTTTGTTTGCCAATAAATTAATCTCGGGCTTGAAGACACAAGAGTTCGACTGGTTGCGATTATCAGTAAACCTCGGACTAATTATTTATATTGTAATCAAAGTCATTAAGTTAGGTAAAATTGAGAATGATAAAACAGGCACTGAGCACTGATACTGAACACTGATTACTCTAATGAAACTAACCATTCTAGGCTGTTACGCTGCCACTCCTCGCACTATTTCCAACCCAACTTCTCAGGTTTTAGAGGTTAAAAACCGATTGTTTCTAATCGACTGTGCTGAAGGAACGCAAGTGCAATTACGCAAAAGTAAAATCAAGTTTTCCAAAATCAATCACATTTTTATATCGCATTTGCACGGTGATCATTTTTATGGTTTAGTTGGTTTAATATCAACATTCATGCTACTCAACCGCGAAAACGATTTACACGTTTACGGTCCAAAAGGCATCAAAGAAATCATTTTATTGCAATTGCGCGCTTCGGGTTCGTACACAGGTTACAATTTGTACTTCCACGAACTCGAGTCTAAACAATCTGAAATCCTTTTTGAAGACGATAGAGTAGTGGTCAAAACCATTCCGCTCAATCATCGTATTTATACCAACGGATTTTTATTTCAAGAAAAAAACATAGAACGAAAACTCAATATCGAAGCAATAGAAGCGTACCAAATCGACAAACTCTATTTCAACAAAATCAAATACGGAGGCGATATCATGCTCGAAAACGGAACTGTAATTCCCAATAGCGAACTCACTTTCGACCCAATTCCAGCTAAGTCCTACGCTTATTGTAGTGATACGATGTACGATGAATCAATTATTCCAATCATTGAAAACACCAATTATTTGTACCACGAAAGTACTTTCTTAGAAAACGAATCGCATCTCGCCGAAAAAACAATGCACAGCACAGCGAAACAAGCTGCAACTATTGCTCAAAAAGCCAAAGTTCAAAACCTAATTTTAGGACATTTCTCTACGCGTTACGGCAACACCGATTTTTTTCAAAACGAAGCCAAAACCATTTTCGAAAATGTTTATTTAGCTGAAGACGGAAAAGAATTTGAATTGGATTAGTTTTTTTAGTAGCAGCTAAGTTGTAGTTTCGTTCAGCATTCGTCCCGCTTTCGGCCATATCTTTTTGCCAGATAAATTTCTTTTAAATTCAACACTTCAAAGGGCAAAAAGGATATTTGCCTCTATCGGGGCTAGATTAAAACCATAGCATTTCTTATAAACTCTTCAAAAAAAATCCCGAACTTTGTAACAGCCAACTAGCTATCAGCAATCAATCAGCTATCAGCTATCAGCTAAAAGCTAAAAGCTAACTGCTAAAAGCTAAAAAACAACAATCCAAAATGAAAGACCTAAGTAATTACCGAAAATCCTACGAGAAAAGCGAACTTTTGGAATCGAATATCCCCGAAGATCCTATTAATTTATTCAACAGATGGTTTCACGAAACCGAAGATTTAGGAGGCATCGAAGAAGTCAATGCAATGACTGTTTCAACTATTGGTTTGGATGGTTTTCCAAAATCGAGAGTGGTTTTACTTAAAAAATTCAACGAAGAAGGTTTTGTATTCTTCACCAACTACGATTCAGAAAAAGGAATCGCTATTCAAAATAATCCTAATGTTTGTTTGTCTTTCTTTTGGCATAGTGTTGAACGCCAAGTCATCATCAAAGGAACTGCTCAAAAAACTTCTGAAATTGTTTCAGATAATTATTTTGATTCACGTCCTGATGGCAGTAAGTTAGGAGCAATTGCTTCCGAACAAAGTAGGGTTATTGCATCTAGAGCTGTTTTAGACCAAAAGTTATTTGAATTAGAACAACAATATAAAGGTAAAGAAATTCCAAGACCAAAGAATTGGGGTGGTTATATTGTGTCGCCTGTAGAAGTAGAATTTTGGCAAGGAAGACCCAATCGTCTTCACGACCGAATTAGGTATACACTGGAAGAAGATTTTTCATGGAAAATTGAACGACTCTCTTCTTGATTTGTAAGAAATATACCTTTTAATACTTTAAATCGATGTAATTCATCGATTTTTTTTTGCAGTTTAGCGATATAGTAGTAATATTGACTCACCCAAATCAACAATACGTTCTTAAAATAAATTAAGTAATAACCCTAAAGATATTTGCCCCACATCTATCTTATAAAACTTAACCTACTACTATGAAAACAAATTTACTCCGTTTGTTCGTGCCAATCATTTTGGTATTAACTTTAGTTTCTTGTTCAAAAGAAGATTCAGCAGAAGAAGTTGAAAAATTAGAATTAATCACTAACTATGATTATAGTGCTGATGAAAATGATTTAGTAAACCGTATCAACGCTTATCGCGTATCTCAAGGATTGAATGAGTTACAAACTATCAATCACATTTCGTACAAATCATTGGAACACAATGATTACATGATTGCCAATAATGTAGTGAATCACGATTACTTCGATGCTAGAGCCAACAATATTAAACAAGTTTTAGGTGCAGTTAGAGTAGGAGAAAATATAGCTTATAACTTTTCTACTCCAAATGCAGCATTAAATGCTTGGCTTAATAGCCCTGGTCACAAAGCCAACTTAGACGGAGATTATACTCATTTTGGAATCTCAATTACTGTAAATCCAGCTAATGGAAAAAAATATTACACCAATATCTTCATGAAAAAATAATAATTTGTTTTGTTTGATTTTTTAAAAACCATCGGTTTCGACTGATGGTTTTTGCTTTTATAAAAAACGAGCATCCAAAAAATGGATGCTCGCCGGGTTTAAATAATTGTATATTAAAAAATCTACAATTTCGTAATAATAAATTCTGATCTTCTGTTGGCTTGGTGTTGCGCTTCTG
>CAYPXI010000019.1:0-61846 GCA_964414655.1 uncultured Flavobacterium sp.
AATTGGTCAACAACGAAAAATTGATGTTCTCAGGTGTATGCGCTAACAAATCTTGAATGGCACGTTTGAGTAATTCGCCTTTTTTACCTTTGGCTTGCATGCTAAACGAATTGTCGAGCACAATGTACATTTCGTTGCCTGCATTTTTGTTGTCTTTGGCTTTGAAAAAAGGTTGCGCAAAGGCTAAAATCAGTGCTGTTAAAAGCAACAAACGAGTAGCCAGTAATAAGTATTTTTTGAGTTTAGAACTTTTTCGGGTTTGAATGGCAAGTTCTTTCAAAAACTTTACATTGGTAAAAAGTTCTTTTTTGAATTTTCTCAATTGAAAAAGATGCACCAGAATTGGAATGACCAATAAGAAAAGGAAGTATAAAAACTCTGGATGTTTGAATTGCATTTTTTATATCGATTGGTCAAAAATACAAATAAGTTTGAAAACTTTGACGATGTTAAAAAAGATTTATGATTTCTTACTCTTCATTGGCTGTCGTATCTTTCAAGGTAAATGGATAATCACCAAAAAGTACCGACAAGCGTTTTACCTGATACGTTTTGCGTGTAAACTTGTTCGAAAGCGCAATAATGACTGCATTTTCTTTACGTAAAGTGATGTAGGACGAAGTATTTCCGTGCCACCAACCATTGTGGTAAAAGATTTTAATACCATTGTCCCACTCGCGTAAACGAATGCCTAAACCGTAGTTTTTAATTCCTTTTGATTCATAACTGTAGCCTTTGAACACTTGATCAACCAAGGCTTTGTTCAAGAAATTCGGGTCGTTGCGTGCTAAATCAAATTTTAATAAATCGCGTGGAGTTGAATAAATATTTTTGTCGCCATAAACGTTGTCTAAGTAATCAAAAGGATACATTTCGTAATTCCATTTGTAGGAAGGAGTCGCTTTGCTAATTTTTGAATTTTCATCAAAAACAAAAGTATTTTTCATTCCCAACGGATTGAAAATGATTTGCTTCATGGCTTTGGCAAACTTCAATCCAGTTGTTTTTTCAACAATCAAAGCCAACAAAACATAATTGGTGTTATTGTACACAAAATGCGTGTCTGTTGGGTGGTCTAAAGGGAATTTTTTGGTAATTAATAAGTTTAAAATATCTTGATTGGTGATGTTTTTCGACTTGTCCCATACTTTATCATCGTAAGTAAAATAGTTGTATTTTTTTAAACCACTGCGGTGATTGAGTAAAGTTTTGATAGTCACTTTAGGATACGGAAATCCTTTGAAAATAGTGGTTAGTTTTTGATCTAAATCGAGTTTGCCTGCTTCGACCAATTTTAAAATAGCAGAAGCTGTCAGCACTTTACTAACCGAAGCAATATGCAGAGGCGTTTCGGGCGAATTTAAAATATTATTTTCCTTATCCGCATAACCATTGTATTTTTCATAAATAATTTGTCCGTTTTGAGCGACCAAAAAGCTGATGTTTTCAAAATCATTGGCATAATTATCAGTAAAGAAGTTTTCAATTTGCGTTTTTTTCTCTTTAATGTATTTATCTGATAATTTTGGATATTCTTTTGTTGACGGAACCATTGAAAACGGTAACATTTCAACTACTTCATCTTCGGAAGAGTTGTTTTTACGGTCTTTGTCGCAGCTGGAAAAAAGAAATAGAACTAAAAGGGAATATAAAATGGGTTTGATTGATTGCATTGTTGATGACATAAAGGGCAAATATAACCATCGGCATCCTAAAAAAAACCTAAATAAATAGCGTAGTTATTACCAATTTTTCAACATTTTTCTAAGTGCTTATTTATCAGTAGAAAACAAAGATTTTTTTTCAATTAAAAAGTTTTGAAAACGTTTGCGATACAACTACTTTTGACGCACCAAAAAAGCATTAAAAAATGAAGTTCGGAATTATCAAAGAAAGAAAAAATCCACCCGATAGAAGAGTGGTGTTTACACCAGAAGAATTGGTTCGTTTACAAAAGGAACATCCTGAAGCATCCATTAAAGTTGAATCGTCGGATATTCGTGTTTTTACCGATGAACAATACCAAAATTTAGGTTTGGAAGTAACTACCGATATGAGCGATTGTGATGTATTGTTTGGTGTAAAAGAAATTCCTGTGGATGCTTTGATTCCGAATAAAAAATACTTTTTCTTTTCGCATACGATTAAATTTCAAGCGCACAATCGAAAATTATTGCAAGCTATTTTAGCCAAAAATATCGAATTGTATGATCACGAAACCATTGTTGATGCCAACAACAAACGCTTAATAGGTTTCGGAAGATACGCAGGAATTGTAGGCGCTTACAACGGTTTTAGAGGATTCGGAATCAAATACGAACTGTTCAACTTGCCCAAAGCAGAAACGTTGAGCGGTAAAGACGAACTGATTGCACGACTAAAACGTCAAACGCTTCCCAATATCAAAATTGTACTTACTGGTCACGGAAAAGTAGGAATGGGCGCCAAAGAAATTCTCGATGGAATGAAAATCAAAGAGGTTTCGGTGGATGATTTCCTAAATAAAGTATTTACACAACCTGTTTACACCCAAATTGATGTGCTAGATTACAACAAACGTTTGGATGGGAAAGTGTTGGATAACCAAGATTTTTATAAAAACCCAACTGAATATACTTCTAATTTTGAGCGTTTTACTAAAGTAGCAGATGTGTTTATGGCTGGTCATTTTCATGGCAATAACGCACCAGATATTTTGACACGCGATATGTTGTTGGCTGCCGATTGTAAAATTAAAGTGGTAGCCGATATTTCTTGTGATGTTGACGGACCAATTGCTTGTACTATAAAAGCGTCGACCATTGCTGACCCGTTTTTTGGCTATTTACCTTTTGAAAATAAAGAAGTTCCTTATACGCATCCTGGCTCAATAATGGTGATGTCGGTCGATAATTTACCTTGCGAATTGCCTAAAGATGCTAGCGAAGGTTTTGGTGAAATGTTTATGAGACACGTAATTCCAGCCTTTTTCAATGGCGATAAGGACGGAATTTTACAACGTGCCAAAATCACCGAAAATGGCAAACTAACATCGCGATTTGCTTATTTACAAGATTATGTTGATGGGAAATAAAAACGCAATGAAGTTGTTTTTTTATTTGTGAATAATGTGAAAACGTTTTCGTTAATAACTTCTTTTCAATCGTTTTCAATGAATTTGATATAAATGTATATTTATAAAAATATTTTTTATGAAGTACATTTATTGGTCATGTTGTTTACTTTTTTCCACATTAATCCTTGGACAAAGTACATTTTCACCTTCCAAAAAAATCAGTTTAGATTTCAAACTTAATGATAATGGGAAACCCATTTACTCAGTATCTTATTTATCTCAAAAAGTAATTAATCCAAGTTTTTTAGGAATTGAGCTCAAAGATTCCGACGATCTAGATAAAGATTTCACCTTACTCAAACAAGAAACAAAATCGGTTGATGAACCATGGAATCCAGTACTTGGTGAACAATCTACTATACAAAATAAATACAATCAGGTTACTTACTTTTTATATCAAAAAGAAACCAAGCGCAAACTCAATATCATTTTTAAAGTATATGATGAAGGCGTTGCATTTCGATACGAATTTCCAAAGCAAGAAAAATTAAATTACTTTATCATTTCCGACGAAAAATCGGAGTTCAATTTAACTGCTGACCACAAAGCATTTTGGATTCCAGGTGATTACGATAGTCAGGAATACGCTTACGCAGAAACGAAAATTTCTGAGGTCAATTCGGATCAATTAGACATGAATAATGGTGTCGGACTCAAAACAATCAAAGACAAATATAGAGTACAATCGCCTTTGATGATGAAATCGGACGACGGAATTTACCTGAATATTTTTGAAGCTGCGGTGGTGAATTATCCCGTGATGCATTTGGATTTAATTCCGACCAAATTTAAACTCACTTCGCATTTGGTTCCGAATGCCATTGGCGACAAGGCTTATTTGCAAACTCCTTGCGTTTCTCCTTGGCGAACCATAATGGTAAGCAATGATGCACGCGATATCGTAAGTTCCAAAATGATTCTCAACTTAAATGAGCCATGTAAAATTAGTGATACTTCATTCATCAAACCCATGAAATACGTTGGAATTTGGTGGGAAATGCACGTAGGAAAATCAACTTGGGATTATGCTGGTTCGCAAAATGCACAGAATTCGGAAGGTGGTTTAATTGCGTCGGGCAAGCACGGAGCTACTACAGCCAATACAAAACGTTACATTGATTTCGCTGCGCAACATGGTTTTGACGGTGTTTTAGTAGAAGGTTGGAATGTAGGTTGGGAAGATTGGTACGGCAACTGGAAAGAAGATGTTTTCGATTTTACAACGCCTTACCCTGATTTTAATTTGAAAGAAATCAATGATTACGCCAAATCTAAAGGAGTTAAAATGATTATGCATCACGAAACTTCGGCTTCGGTGGCTAATTATGAACGTCATTTGGATCGCGCATTAAACTTGATGAAAGACTACGGTTATCCAGCAGCCAAATCAGGTTATGTAGGCCGAATCATCCCACGTGGCGAATTTCACGATGGTCAAACAATGGTCAATCATTACAACTTTGTGGCGCGTCGTTTTGCCGATTACAACATGATGGTCAACTCGCACGAAAGTTCACGACCAACAGGTTATTCACGAACTTATCCCAATTACATTGCAGCAGAAGCAGCTCGTGGCAATGAATTTAACGCGTGGAGTGTTGGTAATCCACCAATGCATGAAACAATTTTGCCTTTTACTCGTTTGCTTGGAGGTCCAATGGATTATACGCCGGGTATTTTTGAAACAAAGATGAGTGCTTATGATCCTAATAAAAAAGAACAAGTGCACACTACTTTAGCTAAACAATTAGCATTGTATGTAACGATGTATTCGCCTTTACAAATGGCAGCTGATTTGCCAGAGAATTATGAAAAATATTTAGATGCTTTTCAGTTCATCAAAGATGTTGGAGTGGATTGGCAAGAATCGATGTATTTAGAAGCGGAACCAGGCGATTATTTGACGGTTGCAAGAAAAGAAAAAGGAAGTGAAGATTGGTTTTTAGGAGCCATAACCGACGAAAATGAGCGCAAAACAGAGATTGCTCTCGATTTTCTTTCTCCTGATAAAAAATACAAAGCCATTGTGTACCAAGATGGAAAAAATGCCGATTGGAAAGACAACCCAAAGAGCTATGAAATAAAAACGATGGAAGTGACAGCTAAGTCTAAAATTAAATTAATTTTGGCTAAAGGTGGCGGAACTGCTATCAGTTTTATACCAATGAACTAATCAAACAAACTAACCAATAAACCAAACCAAATTATGAGTTCAGAACAAATTAAAACCAATTGGGCACAATTTATTCCATTAGTAACCGTCTTCTTTTTCTGGGGATTTGTCGCCGCAAGTAATGACATCTTAATTCCAGTATTCAAAAAAGCATTCGATTTAACACAAGGGCAAAGCCAACTTGTATCAGTAGCTTTTTATGTTGCTTATACTGTTGGATCCATTATTTATATGATTATTTCTTACTTAACTAAAGGTGATTTAATTAACAGGATGGGTTACAAAAATTCATTAGCATTAGGCCTTGTTATTTCTGCTTTAGGAACATTATTGTTTTACCCAGCCGCTAATACTGGTTCATTTCCTTTAATGCTTTCAGGCTTATTTATTGTTGCTTTAGGTTTTTCGCTCCAACAAACAGTAGCTAATCCGTTGGCTATTGCATTAGGTCCGATAACTACAGGATCGCAACGCTTGACTTTAGCTGGAGGAGTGAATAATTTAGGAACTACTATTGGGCCATTATTGGTGAGTTTTGCCATTTTTGGTTCGGCTACTTCTGGAAATTCAGATATGAGTATCGAAAGTGTGAAAATTCCGTATTTAGTTCTTGGAGCAGCCTTTTTATTGGTTGCTGTTTTGTTAAAATTCTCGTCATTACCAGACAAACCAGCTTCTGTTGTTGAATCAGAAGATGATATGAATAGCTCAAGAAGTTCTGCTTTGAAATACCCTCAATTGATTTTAGGAATGATAGGTATTTTTGTTTATGTAGGAGTAGAAGTTTCTACGGCGAGTAATTTACCTGCTTATATGGAAAAAGATTTAGGATTTTTAACCAAAGATATTGCGCCTTACATTTCGTTGTATTGGGCGAGTTTGATGATTGGTCGTTGGACTGGAGCTGTTGAGGCTTTTACCGATACTATGAGCACTCAAAAAATCCTGCGATTTATTGCGCCTTACTTGGCATTTGGAGTGTTTTTGTTTGTGAATAAATTAATGGATCACGATTTGACGCCATTTTATGTATATGCTTTAATCATTTTAGTGTTGATTTTGGCTGACATGGCCAGTAAAGGAAATCCGGCAAGAATGTTGTTGATATTTTCAGTATTAGGCATTTTAGCTTTACTTATCGGAATGTCAACTACTGGAATGGTGAGTGTTTATGCGTTTACGAGCGTTGGTTTATTTTGTAGTACATTATGGCCTTGTATTTTTACATTAGCGATAAGCGGATTAGGAAAACACACTAGTCAAGGAAGTAGTTTCTTGATTATGATGATTATGGGCGGTGGAATTGTAAGTTGGTTACAAGGTTATGTAGCTGATGTAACAACAATTCATGCCAGTTATGTTGTTGGTGTTTTGTGTTTTGCTTATTTGGCTTTTTATGCTTGGAAAGTAAGCGGAATTCTGAGAAATCAAGGTATTGATTTTGACAAAAAAGTAAGTGGCGGACACTAATTTAATTAGTATTCAGTGATCGGTGTTCAATGGTCAGAAAAAAGATAACTCCGAAAGAAAATTAAGTTTCTTTCGGAGTTTTTATTTTGACTCAAATGGTTGGCTATTTAGCCCTGATCTCGTTCTCGTCTTTTGGGACGAGATTGGAGCTCTTGACTTTTTGCAAAAAAGGCAAAGCGACTGACGAGAGCAGGAATTACCATTACTAATAAAGCCCTCTCGTCTTTTGGGACGAGATCGCTTCCATTAACAAAACAGCACTTTTATTTCCACTCAATTTTTCGGGAAAAGTACATTACGGCGGCCAAAATTAGGAATAAACCGATGCTGCCTACCAATAAAGCATAATCTTCGAGTTGGATGATGACGTAGATGAACGTATACAAAACCGAAAGTGAAATTCCGATAAAAATGGGGAACTTTTTGTTTTTTAATATTGAGATGGAATACAGTGTAATTAATGAAACGACAGCAGTTCCAGCTATCGAGTAAGCAAACGAAAACGAGCTGTGCTCAGTAATGGAAATCAATAAAGTGTAGAACATGACCAAGGCAATTCCGATCATAGTGTATTGAAAAATATGGATGTTGATTTTGCTAATCGACTGGATGAGGAAAAAGATCAGAAATGTGAGTCCGATAACCAAAAAACCGTATTTCGAAGCGCGTTCGTTTTGTTGGTATTCGTTGACTGGCGTGATAAAATCGGTTTCTAAACCATAACCTGCTAAGTTGGGAAAGCTTTCAAAATATTGTTGTGCAAAAGGTCGGTTGAAGTGTAATACTTTCCATTGTGCTGTAAATCCAGTGGCAGTAAAATTACGTTCGGTTGGCGATACAAATCCGTTGAAGCTAGGCGAATTCCAATCGGAAGTCATTTTGACGGTTGAAGTTTTACCAATCGGAATGACTTTGATTTCGTTACTGCCATTAACATTAATATCAAAGTTAAAAGTCGTATTAGAAGCGACAGTTCGGTAATCAAACAACTGCGATTCTAATCCGTCGATGTTGTCGTTGGAATTGACAGGCTCAAAAATGAGGTTTTGGTTTCCGATTTTCATGCGAACTTCGTCTTTTAAACTCTTTAGATTATTGGTTTCGATAACGATTTTAGCCTGATTCCAATAGATGTTTTCGTCGGGAATGTTCTTTTTACCAAAATTAGGAGCTACAAAGTTTCCTGAAAATTGCATAGTCGATGAAAAGACATTTGATTTGTATATACTACGTTCCAATGGTTTTTGCATTTTGGTATTAATTACACTGTTGAGGTTTTCGGGAAAGAAATACGCCAATTGGATTTTTTTGGTCAATGGATCTTTGTACGGAATGCGTAAAATTGGACCATTGATGTATACGTTTTCTCCCCATTTGGAAGTGGTTTCTTCCACAACTTCTTTTTGACGTTGACTGCGTTCTAAGATTAAGTCTTGCACAAAAAAGAGTGGAATGAGTAAGATGAGCGATAGGAATCCTACCATCATCATTTTGGCTGTAGCCGATTGAAAAAAGCCTTGTTTGATTTCTGTTTCTTGATTTTCCATGATAAATTGATTTAGTGATTATTTGTAATTAAAAATTATTTTAAAGTGTTTCTCCCACAATCTTGAGGTAAATAAATACTATAGGAATATTGGCTAAAAGAATGAGAATTTTGACAGCAAAGTATTCTTGGTGATTTTTTTGTGTAAGCAATAAGAAGAGTAGTTTTAAAAGCACAATTAAATTAACTATGGCTGCAAAAAACGTGTATACAAAGCCAATAGCTAATAATTCTCCATCGGGTTTGATTAAATGTGCGATAAGTAAAACCGTTCCGATGCTGAAGGAACCTAATGCAAGTTGTGTGGAAAAGATTCCTGTGGCTGATTTGTATTGTGCTTTGGTCATAGTTATTTGATATTAAAGGTTTCACGAATTGTAGTTACGGGTTGTTGTAACATTTTTAGAAAGTCGAGATGATGAAATGAATGCGCCTCCAGTCCGCGTTGGTATTGTTGGATAAAATAGTCAAATCGAGTAGGATAGAAGAGTGTTCCCGTTAGGATAACTAAAAACAAATACAAGCTTTTTTTGCCATTTCCGAATAAGTAATATTGCATACCAATTTCTTCGACTACAGAAACGCCAGTGTTGGTAAGTACATGAATAATATCGTGGTCTTCCAGTTTGGGTTGTATTTCGAAGTTGTTTTTTTGTATGAAACTGCCTAAGTGAAATCCCAAACTTTCGTATGGCATTTGGATTAGTTCAGGAACAGTTATTTCCCAAGCTTTGTTTCGTTTGAAGAAACGTTGGTACGGTTTTTTGGATAGTTCGTACATTTTTTCGATGAGTAAGTCTTTTGTTTTCATTTTTAAAAGTACTTTGAAAAACAAAGTAAATGGATAAAAAAATAGTGTTAAGTTTTGGATATTAATTTTTCAAGCGCATCAATATGATCTTTGAAGGCTTTTTTCCCTATCTTGGTTGCGATGTAACGTGTGTTAGGTTTTTTGCCAATAAATTGCTTTTCAATTTGGATGTAATTTTCAGTTTCTAAGGCTTTGGTGTGCGAAGCCAAATTACCGTCAGTTACACCCAAAAGTTCTTTGAGCATATTAAAATCGGCACTTTCATTAACCATCAAAACCGACATAATGCCAAGTCGTATTCGATGGTCAAACGCTTTATTGATATTTTGGATGATGTCTTTCACGATTAATTTCTATCGTATTTAAAATGCATAATTGTGCCGTACAAGATATGGCAAATTCCAAAACCAATGGCCCAAAAATACAAACCATAGCCTGAAAATTCAGTGGCAATCAATCCTAAAATAATTTGGGTGATGCCTAAATAACGAACATCGCGTAAGGTATATTTACTGGCATTGACACAAGCCAAACCATAAAAAATGAGTGTAATAGGAGCAATCAAACCGTAGTAACCATTTTTAAGCAATAAAAGGGAAAATATTCCACCTGTCATTAATGGAATGCTAAAGTTGATGAAGAGACGTTTGGATGTTGGATTCCATACTTTTTCACCCACTTTTTTCGCTTTTCGAATAGTTAAAAGATAAGCTGAACCAATGGAAAGAACTAAAACAATAAAAGCGGTTAGTAAAATGTACTTAAAAGTTGCGCTTTCCAAAGTAATGTAATAAGAACTTTCATTTTCAATTAGAAAATAGGCTATGATAGCACCAATTATAGCGTAGATTCCAGCTAATATACCCGAAAAACCACTCAATGAGATAAATTGAGACGATTGCGCCATCATCGATTTGATGTCTTGGATGTCTTTTAAATAATCTTTTGTTTCCATGTAAAAGTACTTTGAGACACAAAGTAAATAAATTAAAATTGTTGTACCAAATGTTTTTTGGATTATTTTTGGTTAAAATTCATTTTTATGAAAAAAGCCTTATTACTGTTCGTTTTCTCAACATTCAATTTGTATTCGCAATCGACTGATGAAGTCATGCTGAAGCAAATTTATAAATCGGCCTTAACTGAAAGTACTTGCTATTCGTGGCTCGATGATTTGTCCAATCAAATTGGTCATCGATTATCGGGTTCGGAAGGTGCTGCCAAAGCTGTGCAATACACTAAACAACAAATGGAAAAGTTGGGCTTGGATAACGTGTATTTGCAAGAAGTAATGGTGCCCAAATGGGTGCGTGGTGATAAGGAAGAAGCTTATTTGCATGTTGGTTCCAAAAAAATCAGCTTTCCAATTTGTGCTTTAGGAATGTCGGTGGCAACTCCAAAAAAAGGACTATTAGCGAGCGTAATCGAAGTAAAATCAATTGATGAGCTCAAGAGTTTAGGAGAAGAAAGGGTTCGAGGTAAAATCATATTCTTTAACCGTCCGATGAATCCTGAGCATATTGAGACATTTCATGCCTATGGCGGTTGTGTAGATCAACGTTCGTCTGGCGCTCGCGAAGCTGGAAAATTAGGAGCAATAGGAGTAATTGTCCGTTCGATGAATTTACGATTGGATGATTTTCCACACACGGGTTCAACCAACTATGGCGATACTCCAGATGATAAAAAAATTCCAGCTGCGGCAATCAGTACCAATGGAGCTGAGTTATTAAGTAAGTTATTGGAAGACAATCCGAATTCAAAATTGTATTTCAAACAATCGTGTCAAACATTTCCTGATGTATTGTCTTACAATGTAATAGGTGAGATAAAAGGCTCAGAACATCCCGAGCGTATTATGGTAGTTGGAGGCCATTTAGACTCATGGGATTTGGGAGATGGTTCGCATGATGATGGTGCTGGTTGCGTGCAAAGTATGGCAGTTTTGGAAATTTTTCAGAAAATAGGCTATAAACCTAAGAATACGATTAGAATGGTTTTGTTTATGAATGAAGAAAATGGTGTAAAAGGAGGTTTGAAATACGAAGAGCAATCGAAGTTGGTAGGTGAGAACCATATTTTTGCTTTAGAAAGTGATTCGGGTGGTTTTACACCGCGTGGGTTTTCAGTAGATTGTGATGAAGCTAATTTTGCTAAGATTTTGAGTTGGGAAAGGTTGTTTGAACCCTATTTGATTCATATTTTTAGAAAATCAAAAGGACACACAGGCGTGGATATTGGTCCGCTTTCTTCTGATAAAATTGTAAAAGTAGGTTTGCAACCCGATTCGCAACGTTATTTTGATTACCACCATGCAGCCAATGATACTTTTGATGCGGTTAATAAGCGTGAATTGGAATTGGGAGCAGCTACAATGGCTTCAATAATGTATTTGTTTGATGCCTACGGAATAGATTAATGAAACCAACAGAATTATATATTTTAAAGCAGTCACCTCGCTTTCAAGAAATTCTTTTTTATATTATTGATGTTATAGAAAAAGAGTTGCCTGATACCGAGTTGCTTTTCAAATGGGGTGTGCCTTATTTTTATTATAAGAAGAAGCCGTTTTGTTATTTGGCACCTAACAAAAGAAGAAGTTTTGTTGATTTAGGTTTTGCCAAAGGCTTTCAACTTCAAAGGTATCAAAATATTTTAGTTGATGAGAATAGAAATACAGTAAAGTCGCTTCGTTATTTTGGACTAGATTCGGTTGATGATAAAGTACTGCGAGAAGTTATTAAAGAAGCAAGTTTATTGTATTAAAAAAGGAGATTGAATTAACAATCTCCTTTTTTATTTAATAGTTTAAACTAATTATTGTTTTTGTCTGTTGATATAAATCCAACCTGTTTTAGCTTCTTGGTTATCATTGAACTCAATTACATAGAAGTAAGTTCCATCAGGAAGTTCGTCACCTTTGTCAGATTGACCAATCCATTCGTCTCTATAACCCGATTTGCTGTAAACAGAAGTTCCGTATCTATTGTAGATATTTAGCTTACTTACATTCAACAAGCGTAAATCAAAGAACTCGTTTTTGCCATCACCATTTGGAGAAATACCATTTTGAATATCACAGAATGCTCTTGTTACAGTATAGCTGTCTGAACTTGAACAACCTTCAGTTGTTGTGATTGTTAAATCAATATCAAATGGCAATTCTTCATTAGCTGATGCTAAATATGCTGTTGCATTAAAGTCTGCATCACTTCCTACAGGAACACCGTTTATAGTCCAACTGTAAGTTGAAGTGTTTGGATCAAAACCATTAATTACTGGAATGGCTTGTAGAATAAATGCATTACCTTGACATGCACCATCAATTTCAAAACTAAATGCACTTTCTAAAGTAACTGTTAGCGTTGTTGGAGAAGCACATTCGCCAGCATTAGGAGTAAATGTATACACTCCATTTTGAGAAGTACTAATTGTGCTTGGCGACCAAGTTCCGTTTACTGTATTCGATGATAATGTTGGTAAAGCTGGAGGAGTTGAACCCGGACATAATACTAAACTTGTTCCAAAATTAAATGTTGGATTTACTTGAGGATTAACTGTGATTGTTCCAGTTAATGATGCAACACTACATCCACCTGTAGTAGAAACAGTATAGTTAAATGTTCCAGAAGCTGATGGTGTTCCACTAATTGTAAGGACATCACCAACAAGTGTTCCTGTTACTCCATTTGGTAAACCAGATACAGTTATACCAGTAGCACCATTTGCTGACTGATATACAATGTTACTAACTGCAGTATTGATACAAACTGTTTGGTTAGTATTTCCAGAAGTCAAACTCAAAGTAACGTCAGGATTAACATTTATAATTCCGTTTAATGTTACGCTACCACAGTTACTTGTTGTAGTAACAGTATAGTTAAAAGTTCCTGTTTGAGTTGGAGTTCCACTAATAGTAAATACGCCAGCGTTATAGGTTCCAGAAACTCCATTTGGAAGTCCAGTTACAGAAACATTAGTTGCGTCGGTTGCAGTATAAACTATTGTGCCAATAGCAGTATTAATACATACAGATTGATTATCACTTCCAGAAGTTAATACTAAAGTAACATCTGGGTTAACATTGATAGTTCCTGTTAATGTTACAGTTGCACATGAACTTACAGTTGTAGCTGTATATGTATATGTGCCAGCTTGTGTTGGAGCTCCTGAAATGGTAAGTACACCAGCCACATAAGTAGCAGTTATTCCATTTGGTAGACCAGTAACTATGACATCAGTCGCATCCGTTGAAGCGTAAGTGATTGTAGCTATTGGAGTGTTAATACAAACTGTTTGTGTATCATTACCGGAAGTTAATGTTAAAGTTGAATCAGGATTTACAGTTATTGAACCCGATAAGGTTTCGGTTGAACAACCACCAACAGTTGAGACAGTATAGTTATAGATACCTGTCACCGATGGCGATCCGCTAATTGTGAATTGACCATTACTGAATGTTCCAGTTACTCCAGCAGGAAGACCACTTACTGTAACATCAGTAGCATTTGTAGATGTATACACTATGTTTTCAATTGGAGTATTAAAACATACCGTTTGAGTGTTACTACCAGAAGTTAATGCTAAAGTAACATTCGGATTTACAGTTATTGTTCCAGATAATGTTACAGTTGCACAAGTACTTACAGTTGTTGCTGTATAATTAAATGTGCCAGCTTCTGTTGGAGTGCCTGAAATTATTAGTACTCCATTAGCAAAAGTTGCAGTTACACCACTAGGAAGACCAGCTACAATAACATCATTTGCATCTGTTGAAGCATATGTAATGTCAACAATAGGAGTGTTAATACAAACTGTTTGTGTATCATTACTAGAAGTTAATGAAAGGGTTGAATCAGGATTTACAATAATTGAACCTGATGCTGTTTCTGTATTACAGCCACCAACGGTTGATACGGTATAATTATAGGTTCCAGCTAATGTTGGTGTTCCAGTAATTGTAAATTCATTATTGTTAAATGATCCAGTTACACCATCTGGAAGACCAGTAACAGTTACATCAGTTGCATTTACAGTAGTGTAAACGATATTTTCTATTGGAGTATTAACACATACCGTTTGCTCATTGCTACCACTAGTTAAAGTTAATGTTACACTAGGTAATAAGCTTACAATTCCAGTAGTAGGAGCTGAACTACATTCGGCAGTTGATAATGAAATAGCATCTAAGTAATTTCCAATAGTTGCACTTCCGTTTGCACTTGAAACAGCCACAAATCGAATGGTATAATTACTGCCATTAGTAGCAGGAACTAAATAACTTAGTGTATGGAATCCCCATGCCGTATTTCCATCAGTGAATGTACCTAAACTTACGTATGGTCCACCAGTTGGTCCTATCTCAACTCCAACTGTGTCATTACCTTGACGGCCTCTGTGAGCAAAAGATATATTTAATGTTGCCCCTGGAGTGATAATAAAGTCTTGGAAAATAGTATCAGGACTATTACCATTCATTTCAATGAATTGACTTCCTTGGTAAGCTGGAACACTTTCATAGTTTGGAGATGGCCAAAATTCCATTATTCCATCTGGAGCAGTGGTTTCCCAACATGGTACTGCGTTTTCGTTCACCATATTCGGGAATTGACCAGTAGCGGTTGGAGTTTCAAAATCTAAATTACATAAATTATTTGTTGGTGTAATCACAACAGTATAGTCACCAGGAACATTAGTTGTAAAACTAGCAACATTTCCTGGGTCAGTTGCACCAGCAGGTACAGTCCATACATAATTATAATTACCAGCAATTGCAGGAGTTGCGGTTACTGTTGCTGAAGCCCCGTTACAAATAACTGGATTATTAACTGTTACAACAGGTATTCCTGGATCAACTAGAGTAACCGATTGAGCCAATACGGTTGAACATCCATTAACTACTAATGTAAAATTAGCATAGTTTCCTGCATTTAATCCACTAAAAGTAATTTCACCATTTGTATTGGCAATTAAGTTTGTTGGGCCAACTGGGGTAGAATCATCTGTATAAGATACAGAATAAGTTATTCCAGCTACCAAGCCACCAATCGTTATAGAACCATTATTTCCATTACAAGTTATAGGGTCTGCACTCGAAATAGTAGCTGGCGCTTGAATTGTAAACGTCGCAACATAATAGTTTCCACCATTATCTAAAGTAAGGTTATCAGAACAACCAGAAGCTGAAGAGAAGCTACCATTTATATCATAGTATACTTGAATTGTATAATTTCCAGGTGCTAAATTGGTTAAATCTAAAGGTGCAGTACAACCAGGTTGAGAAACACATTGCCATTTTTGTTGACCAGTCGTACAAGGACCTCCACCATTAATAAATGTTCCAGTTCCAGTATTACAATCACTAAAGAATGGTAAATCCCAAGTTGTAAATGTACCTGGAGTGTTTCCAGTTTGGAATATTCTGTAGTTCATACGAGCATCACAAACATTGCTTGTACCCGATTTTTGAGTTTTGATTTCAGCTCCTCTTAAAATAAGAGTAGACGAGTTTTGTAAGTGAACACCATAATTTGTCATAAAAGTGTTACCGTTTTGATTAATCAAATCAGCACCATTTCCAGAAGTATTAAAGAATTCACCATCATTAGGTGTAACACAATCTTCCATCCATACAGCAGATGCATAAATGTTAATATCACAAACATTTACCGATAATGTAGTTGTAGCTGAAGCCGTACAGCCAGAATTATTTACTGTTACAGTATAATCACCAGCTTGAGAAACTGTGATTGAACTAGTATTTCCACCATAAGGGTTGTTGTTTAACGTCCAAGTGTAAGATACATCGTTAGGATTAAAATTCGTAGGAGTTACTGAAATAGTTCCACTTGAACCCGAACAAATTGAGAAACTTGGTGTTAAAGTGAATACTGGAGTTAAATCTTGAACAATTAACTCAAATTGAGATGTTCCAAAACACCCTGCAACATTAGTTACTCTTGCATAAATGGTTTGAGTAAATTGAGTAACATTTGTATATAAATTCGGGAGAGGATTTATACCAGCAATAGCATCAGCTAAAGTTAGATGATAAGTAACAGTATGTTGTGCAGCAGGATATGTTCCTAATACTGAAGCATTATTATTACTTAAAGTGAATTGTGCAAATCCTGAACTATTACAGTTTGTTAAGTTGTTTGGAGTTGCTAATACAATAGGATCATAATATTCTACTGTAATAGTATCAGTAGCACTACATTGTGTATTGTTTAAAGTAGCGGTTAGGGTATAAGTTCCTGATTGATTGATTAATAAATTTGGACCAGTTTCACCAGCAATTACTCCATTTTGGTTAGACCAAACAAATGAATATAAATTTGGATCTAAGTCACTAGTTAATTGGTTTGTATTTCCAGCACATAATGCATTTCCAGTTGAGATTAAGAAATCAATTCCTAATTCTAACCCAAAGTTAAAACTTCCACCTTCTAAGAATACTGCTGAGTCAAAAGCACTATCGTTTCGATCTGCAATAACCAATTTGATATGGTATTGTTGACCTGGAACTACAGCTGAAGAAGCAGTTAAAGGAACAGTAAGCCCGTTAAAGTTGATAGGGTCAGCTAGTGGACTCAAACCTCCTGGTTGATCTAATAAATAGTAATCGGCAAAATATTGTTCATTTACAGAACCACAATTAGCATTAAATTGATTGTCTCTAATAGTGATTACTGAAATAGGAGTCGTAGTACTTGGTACTATTGCCAAGTTAGTGGTAACACCAGTTGTATTGTTTGTTAAAAAGAACGCAAAAGCATCTGAGAAGTCACACTGAAATGTTCCATATTCTTCTGAAGCAAATATAAAATCAAAACTGATATTGTCAATGAGTGGAATGAAATCAAATTCTAAAACACTAGCGTCGTTGTAATCTTGAAGGTTAGGGTCAATTCCTAAACCTTGTATGTAGTTGAACAACTGAGCATCACCAGGCCAAGCATTAGCAACACCAGCCGGTAAATTGTTTGGTCCTGGAACGTTAGCTACACTTCTAGTCGCTAAAACAACACCATCATTAAAAGGGAAAGATGATCCGTTTTTGTTAAAATATCCAATTCCATTTACGGAGCCAAAATTGGTTCCTGTAGAGGTCGTTACATTGGTAACAGATGCACAAGTTGAATTAAACAAAACATCTTCAACTAATTCTACATTTGTATATTGTGTATCATTTGTTGTAATTGGTGGAGGAATAGTTCCAATACACAACTCAAATGTATAACTTCCGGTTGCTGTTGCATCTAAAATAACTTGAACATAATAAGTTTGACCTATGGTTAAACTACTTAGTGTTCCTGTTGTGTTATTGACACAAGAAATTTGTGTTAAAGCACCACATGATCCCGAATAAACCGCATAGTTTAAGTTGAAAGCAAATCCTCCTTGAATATTGTTTAAGTCAATTGAATGACTAGTTGATGTAGCAGTAAATTGGAACCAAACATCATTACCATTAGCACAAGTACTTACTTGAGAAGAAGGAGTTGCCCCAATTAAAGATCCATTTGTAACTGAAGCACAGCTTTGATCTGGGTTAGTTGAAGCAATAATTGCTCCAGAACACTCATCATTTGGTATCAAAGTACAGAACGATGAAGGACCAGCCCATAAACTTGAATCAGTTGCACTACAAACTGCTCTTACATAATAGTCGTAACAAGTTGCTTGAGTCAATCCAGTTGCATTGAATGGAGAGTTGTTTGAGGTTGCAATCCATCCTGTTGAAGTAGCAGTTGGTGGGGGAGAGCCTGCAGGAAGAATTAACACTTCCCAATTTGAAGCTGTAGAACCATCTGGGTTTTGCAATTGATTCCATGATAAGTTTGCAGTAGTCAAACCAATACTAGCACTAGTAAGAGCATTTGGTTTTCTACAGCTTGGTGGAGGACCACAAGTAACGTCTGCAATCCATCCGGTATCATTAACAGATCCATCACTTAAGAATGTAAATGTCAAACAACCATCTGCTGTTGATGACGTAAATGGACCAGGAATAGCAGTTCCCCAATAGGAACCAGGTTGTGTCAAAGGTCCGTTCCCAGGACCATTTGTGCTAGAAATTTGATTAACACCAGCTGTATTACCATCGTAAACATACAATCCATCCCAGTTGGTTTCAGTATCGAAAAGAGTAAAAGTTACAGTTACTAGCTCACCAGGAATAGTTGGGCAAATTGTAACAGTATAATTTGTATTGTTAGCATAATTATTTGTAGATCCACCCGGATCTGTAAATGTCCCACCACAAACAGGAGGCGCAATTTGAGTTGTTATAGTTCTAGGTCCAATCCAAAAACTAAAGTCTGCAGGGCCACATTCATCTCTTACATATATATCATAACATGTGTCAGGATCTAAACCATCCACTAAAGCATTAGTATTGGTGTTTGATGTTAAATATCCAGTTGTTCCGGCATCTGGCGCTGGAGATCCACATGGTAAAGCAATCATATTAAATGTAGTTGCTGTACTATTGGATGTCCATGACACCTGAACTGAGTTTGATGTAGGCGCTCCAGAGGTTAAACTGTTTGGTGTTGGACATGTAGGAGGTAATGCACAAGTCACATTCGCAACCCAACCAGGAGCATTTACAGAAGTATCGCTTCTAAATCTAAAAGTCAAACATCCATCTGGAGTTGAAGATGTAAAGGGACCTGGAATGGTATTGCCCCAATATGAACCTGGAACTCCACCAGGGACGTTTCCAGCACCATTTCCACTCGAAATTTGATTTACGCCAGAGGTGTTTCCATTAAACACATACAATCCATCCCAATTTGCCTCCGTATTAAATGCAGTGAAAGTTACAGTTACAACCTCTCCAGGAGTGGTTGGACAGATAGTTACAGTATAATCAGTACTGTTAGCATAGTTCGCATTTGAGCCTGCAGGGTCTGTAAATATACCGCCACAAGCAGGAGGAATCGGCTGGGTGATTACATTTGTAACGCCTATCCAGTTACTGAAGTCAGCTGGACCACATTCGTCTCTAACATAAATATCATAACATGTGTCAGGATTTAAACCTGAAATCAATGCATTTACATTTGTAGCTGAAGTCAAATATCCAGTTGTACTAGCGTTTGGAGCAGGAGAACCACAAGGTAAAGCAATCATGTTAAATGTAGTTGCTGTACTGTTGGATGTCCAAGTAGCATTAGTTGAAGTTGATAACGTACCAGAAACACTTAAACCATTTGGATTAGGACAAGTTGGAGGTAATGCACAAGTTACATTTGCAATCCAACCAGGGTTATTAATTATGCCATCACTAATAAAATGGAAAGTTAAACAACCATCAGGCGAAGAAGAAGTAAATGTACCAGGATTTGTATTTCCCCAGTATGCACCTGCAACATTCAAACCACCATTTCCAGGGCCATTGCCACTGGCAAATAATGGAGCGCTAACTGAATTTCCATTATGAATATACATTCCATCCCAATTGGCTTCAGTGCTAAATGATGTAAAAGTTACAGTTACAACATTGCCTGGAACATCAGGACAGATAGTAATAGTTTCATTAGAGTTGTTTGGGTAATTAGCAGTTGTACCACCAGCATCTACGTAGTTTCCTCCACATCCTGGAGGTAATGTGCTTGTTGTATAACAAAATGGTCCAACCCATGCACTTGATGAATCTGTACACACGGCTCTAACATAGTAACAATAATCTGTATTTGGACTCAATCCTGCTTGGATAAAAGAATTGGTTGCTGAAGTGCCTGTTGGAACCCCAGTTGGAGTTGCTGCGCCAAGTAAATTTTCAATATCAAAACTATTTCCAGTTCCAGTCCAACTCAATGTTGCTGTAGTAGCCTGAGGTGCAGCCGCTAAATCCGTAGGGTCTAAACACTTTTCAATAACGCTTACATTATCCAATAGCCATCTATCACCAGTCAAACCAGCTGTTGGCTGTGTATATTTCATAACAAAAGCAATATATACATTGGTGCCGGCAAATGCACTTAAATTAATAACATGCTCATCACAAACATTAAAAACAGCAGAAAGTTGATCTTCTGTATAGGATGCTAATAAAGTAGTATAAGACGCAGGGTCGTTTTGAGGAGATGCACCATTTGCAAGTCTAACTTCATAAGTTGTTCCTTGGTTACCAGCAGTAAATGATCTAGAAAAAAATCGAAGTTCTCCGTTTGGTGGAACTAATATAGATCGTGTTGATAAATATTCGGCGGAAGAAACTCCAATTCCGATATTTTGTCGATTCATGTAAGCTGCAAAACTGCCTTGACAAGAATTTACATTGGTGGACCAATCGGTTATACCTCCAACATTAATGTCAAAAACAGCCCAATTGGTTGGTGGAAATGTACCTTCAAAACCTTCAAGTGGCAACCCTTGAGAGTAACCTAAAAATGAAAGTAATGAAAAAAATGAGAGTAGAAATTTTTTTTTCATAGTTTGGTAATATAGTTTTTGTTTGATTCGATTAACTAATGGTTACCAAAAATATAAAAAAAAATTTAGAAGTCAGATATTAAATTTTGAAAATTCCACCAAAAGCAATTATTGTCTGTAAAAAGTAAAAGTCTTGTTTAGCAGAATCACTAGTAAAATTAGTAGTTCGGATGTTATTCATGCTTATATATCCTCCTTTTAATTCTGTTTGTAAAAAGAAATATTTAAAAAATGTAATATTTAGTCCAGCTTTGGCAGAAACACCAAATCCTGAAACATGAAAATCATCATGTCTTTCACTTCCTAATACTCTAGCGTTAGTTTTTGGATATAATATTCCACCACCGATTCCTTCTGTTATATTAATTTGAATTTTATCTGTATTATGAATTCCTATAAATTTTGATAAATCATCTACTCTAGAAAATTCAGTGTTAATATAATTTAAACCATCAGTATGTTCGAATGTTAAAAATGGTGGAGTAGTGTTTTGGTCTTCAGCGTCATAATTATTCAAAAAATTAACAGGAGTATTATTATAATTTCCGTTGTAAATTGAACCAGCTTCAGTAGAGGGTAAGTTAATATTTCCGCTTACATTTGCAACTTGATCTTGCGAAAATACGTATTTCATATGATCCAATCCAATCGAAATGTTGTATTTGTCATTAATGAAATACCCAATTCTTAAATTGGTTTGAGGTATTGTCATTCGTGTTGGGTTGATATAATCGATATGCCAACCTTTAGGCTTGTCTTCTGCTTGAGCATTATCAACAGTAAAATTGTAATTGTCTCCTTCAAAAGTAATGTCAGATTTAGAATATTGATCTCTGTTTCCTCCCCAATAAATATAAAATTTACCTTTATTGTGGGCAGTATATCGAATTGGATTTGTGTTTTGGTCTTGAGCGAATGATAGGTTTAAAAAAAATAAAATGGGTAATAAATAAATTATTTTCATTATAATAGGTAATCTAATGATTGTATAAATTAAAATTGAGTGATGGTTTTACGAATAGCAACTAATTTGGTCATTAACCCTTCAAAATAATCCAAATGAAGCATATTGGCTCCATCACTTTTAGCGTTGGCTGGGTCAAAATGAGTTTCAATAAAAAGGCCATCAACTCCAACTGCAATTCCTGCTTTGGCAATCGTTTCAATCATATCAGGTCTTCCGCCTGTTACGCCAACTGTTTGGTTGGGTTGTTGTAATGAATGGGTAACGTCTAATACGGTTGTGGCATAATTTTGCATAGTCGGAATTCCACGAAAATCAACAATCATATCTTGGTAGCCAAACATGGTTCCGCGATCTGTGACCATTACATTTTCATTGTGGCAATCCAATACTTTTTGAACAGCGTGTTTCATGCTTTCCGGACTCATGAATTGTCCTTTTTTTAAGTTGACGGTTTTGCCTGTTTTGGCTGCTGCAACTACCAAATCCGTTTGGCGAACCAAAAAAGCTGGAATCTGAAGTACATCAACATACTGAGCGGCTTTGTCGGCATCTTCATTAGTATGAATGTCAGTCACAGTAGGAACGTTAAAAGTCTCAGAAACTTTACGAAGTATTTTAAGTGCTTTTTCATCACCAATCCCAGAAAAACTATCTATTCTGGAACGGTTGGCTTTTTTAAATGAGCCTTTAAAAACAAAGGGAATTTCTAATTTGGTAGTAATTTCAACTAATCGTTCGGCAATTTTCATTGCCATCTCTTCACCTTCAATAGCACAAGGTCCAGCTAAAAGGAAAAAATTATTACTAGAAATATTTTTTATTTGTGGAATGGATTGTATATTCATACGGCTTTTTTTTGCAATGCAAATATACAAAGAATTCTGACTAATTTGGTTGCCAAAAACTTAGGAAATAGTTAATTCTTTTTAATTGGTAGGATTGATTGTAAAACCATTAGGACACATAATTTTTCCCTTCTCGTAAATGTTAAAATACAATTGTACTTTCTTTCCAGAGTTTTCAAATGTGACTTCATAAATATCTAGTGTTCCAGCGCCCATATTGGTTTTTTTGGTGGGGAATGGGCAGCAACTCTCTAGTTTAATGTAGGTGATTTTTTCGTTTTTATCGCCCAAAAGCGCATTAAAAAAGTATTGAATATTTTTGGGAGCTTCGTTTTCTCTGTTAAAACCAATATTGATGGGATAATCTCTATCATAGCCATATTTTCGGTCATTACTATATTCTGTAATCACAAAATGATTGTTTTTTACCTGTGGTTTTACTGCATTATCATCAATGTTTTGGATAGTAGATTTTGTGCTCACGCAAGAAATAAGTGAGGTAAAAATAAGCGCAATTACGAACAGTTTTTTCATCTTGATGTTTTAAATAATGGATTACAAAAATACTGCCATTTTGTACTTTTTCAAATGTAATTATAACAGTATTTTTTGAAGTTTTTAATTTTTGATGACTATGTTTGCAAATAAAATTTGAATTTATGGAGTTTCTCAAACAAACTTGGCATTGGTCAATTGCTGGTTTTCTTATCGGATTGGTGTTGTTATTATTGACTTATTTTGGCAAGAATTTCGGAATGTCTTCCAACTTAAGAAGCTTGTGCTCAATGACTGGAATTGGGAAAAGAGTTCCTTTTTTTGATTGGAATTGGAAGTCTAAAATATGGAATTTAGTGGTTGTTTTAGGTGCAATTATTGGTGGTTTTATTGCAACACAATTTTTATCAGATACATCCAATGTTGCCATCAGTCAAGAAACTATTCAACAATTAAACGAAATGGGAATAGAAGCTCCTAACGGAAAATTATTGCCTGAAGCCTTATTTGGAAATACTGCATTCTCATCTGCAAAATTGGTTTTTATTTTAATTTTTGGAGGTTTCCTTATCGGATTTGGATCTCGCTACGCTGGTGGTTGTACTTCAGGTCACGCCATTTCTGGTTTGAGTACGTTACAACTGTCTTCTCTAAAGGCTGTTATCGGATTTTTTATCGGCGGATTAGTCATGGCGCATTTTATTTTACCTTTAATATTCTAACCAATGAAGTGGATAAAATATTTATTAGTCGGAATTTTGTTTGGAATTGTATTAACCAAATGCGAAGCGGTTTCTTGGTATCGAATTTATGAAATGTTTCATTTTCAGTCGTTTCACATGTACGGAATCATCATGACAGCTATTGCAACAGGTTTAATCGGAATTCAAATCATCAAGAAAAAAGGAATCAAAGACATCAAAGGTGAAATCATTTATATAGAAGACAAAGAGAAAGGAACTTTCCGATATTGGATTGGTGGATTGATCTTTGGTTTAGGTTGGGCTTTAGTTGGTGCTTGTCCTGGGCCAATTTTCATTTTAATTGGCGCTGGTTTTTGGAGTGTGCTGTTGGTTTTTGCAGGTGCAATGTTGGGTACTTTTATTTATGGTGTAATAAAAGATTATTTACCTCATTAATATTTCTTGTGTGACATTTATCACATTTTTTATCTGAATTGGAATGTAACTTTGTCTTGTTAAATGACTAAGTTATGAGAACAATTTCAATAGTAGTACAAAACTTAAAATGCAGTGGCTGTGCTTCCACTATAGAAAACAAATTGAATCATTTGTTTAATGTTTATAATGTAGAAATTGACGTTGAAAACAGTGTTGTAACCTTTGATTATTCGGACGATTTAGCCTTGTTGGATGCCAAAGAAACACTCAAAATTTTAGGTTATCCCGAAGCTGGAGAAGCCAATTCATTCGGAACCAAAGCCAAATCGTTTGTGAGTTGTGCGATGGGAAAAATGAGTTAAATGATTTCTGCACTCAATCCGGCTTCCAAAAGTTGGGTGCATTGTGGTTTTAATTCGTCAAAATGACCTGTTTTTACGGTGCATTTTCCTTTGTAATGAACCAAAATAGCGCATTGTTCCGCTTGCTCTGAAGTGTGTTGGCAAACGCGAATCAAAGTGTCGATTACATGGTCAAAAGTATTAACATCATCGTTGTATAAAACAATTTCGTTGTTAACTCCAACCAACTCGTCGACTAAAACTTCTTCTTTTACTTTTTCTATGGTACTCATTTTGTATAGTAAAAATAATAGGCTAATTTACATATTTCAGCGAAACCCAATTGTTTCTTTCTAATTTTTTAACAAATGTCAATCCTTTTTCTGTACAAGATGCATCGATAAAAGGAATGTCTTCGTTGTAAAATCCGCTCAACAGCAAAACGCCTTTTTTGTTTAGGCAATCTAAATATTGTTGCATATCGTTCAACAAAATATTTCGATTGATGTTGGCAATAATTAAATCGTAATTTTTTCCTTTCAATAATTCGGCATCACCTTCGTAAACACTTATTTTGCGGCAATTATTACGTTCGGCATTTTCAATCGAATTCAAATAACACCAATTGTCAATATCAATAGCATCAATAGGTTCGGCGCCTTTCATTTCGGCTAAAATCGCTAAAATCGCAGTTCCGCAACCCATGTCTAAGGTTTTCATGCCAGCAACTTCCATATCCAACAAATGCTGAATCATCATGTGCGTAGTTTCGTGATGACCTGTTCCAAAACTCATTTTGGGTTCAATTACAATGTCAAATTCGGCAGCTGTTTTTGGGTGAAAAGGTGCGCGAACATGGCATTTCCCATCCACATCAATCGGTTCGAAGTTTTTTTCCCATTCTTCGTTCCAGTTGACTTGTTCAATTTCTTCAATTGTATAAGAAATAGTAAACTCAGGCGAATTCAATAAATAAATGTCATCCAACACATTCTCAGTCCAAACGTCTCTCTGAATGTAAGCTGAAAATCCGTCTTCGGTTTCTATAAAACTTTCAAATGGTTTTTCGCCCAATTCGGCAATTAAAATTTCGGTTCCGAGTTCTTTTGGTTCTACTTTAAAATGGTAACCCAAATACAAGTTTGACATGGTTGAATTTTTTTTGGCAAATGTACAGAATTTGAATCCATAAAAAAAGCCCTTCCGAGGAAGAGCTTCTTTAAGGTTGGTTAGTTGTTATTCTTTTTTAAGATTGCGTAATTGTTTCAATTTGTCTTTCCAAACTTGCAATTCTTCTTTCTGGCGCTCAATGTTTTTGCGTACTTCTTTCACCATTGGATTGTCGGCTTTAGCATTGGCGAAAAACTGAATGTTGTTCTCCAATTGGAAAATCTCACCCTGAATTTCATCAATTTTACGCATCATAAATACTTTCTCATTATCCAATTTTCTTGAATCTTCTGAACTTGATAATTGATCCAAACGATTGGCAAAACGCATCATTTCGCCTTCTTTTTTGCTCGTGCTCAATTTTTCAAATAAAGCATCTAATATTTTATTGAACTTTCCTTCAATGTGTCTTCGATTAAACGGAACACGACCAATTGATTTCCAAGCTTCGATGTGCGCTTTTATTGCGTCCAAGTCGGTTTTGTGATCGCCAACTAATTCAAATGACTTTAAAGTTTCTAAATATTCTTTTTTCTTTTCGAAAGCAGCTACTTCTTCAGCATTTTCTTCTTTTTTACTGTCTTTCAAACGCTCAAAATAATGATTGCAAGCGGCTTTGAATTCGCCCCAAAGTTTGTCCGAAAATTTTCTAGGCACATGACCAACAGTTCTCCATTCCTCTTGAATTTGCTTCATGATTGGAGTAGTGGCGGCAAAATCTTCGCTATCTTTCAACTCATTGGCTTTAGCAACCAATGCTTGTTTTTTGCTCAAATTGTCGTTTTGGTCTTTCTTAATTTCTTTGTAAAACGAATTTTTAAGTACATTGAAATCTTTCACCGCTTTTTTGAAATCAGCCCAAGTTTGTTCGTTGACTTCACTTGGTACTTTTCCGGTTGCAAAAAACGTATTGCGTAAAGCTTCTACTTTTTCCATTTGACCTTGCCAAGCCGAATGTGAATCTACTTTTTCAGTAGCTAACACTTCGATTTGAGCAATGATATCTTTTTTCTTGGCTAAATTTTCATTCTCTTTTTCACGGAAACTTTCATAAAAAGCCTCGCGTTTGTCGTGCATTTGTTTGGTTAAATCACTAAACTCGTTCCAAATGGCTTCACGTTGATCGCGTGAAACTGGACCAATTTCTTCTTTCCAAATGCGGTGTAAATCTTGCAATTCACGAAATGCTTTGTTGATGTCAGCTTCGTTAACCAATTCTTGAACACGAGCAATAATACGTTGTTTTTGCTCTAAATTGTGTTTGAAATCCAAATCACGAGCCTCACGATCTAAGTGTAAAAAGTCGTAGAAATTCTCGATGTGGAAATGGTAATTGTTCCAAACGTGGTTGTATTTGTCTTTCGGAATCGGTCCTGCATTTTTCCATCGATCTCTAATGTCATTTAATTGTTTCAATGAATTAGCGATGTTTCCAGTTGGGTTATTCACCAAGTTTTTCAATTCTTCTACCAATGCCAAACGGTTTTTCAAGTTGGCTTCTAAATTGGTTTGAAGCGATTTGAAATGACTGTTTTTCTTCGTGCGGTATTGGTTGTATAATTCGTCAAATTTCGTTTTTAATGGGAAATGATAATGGAAATCTTCTGTAGTATCAGGATTCTCAGCTAAAAACTCGTCTTTTTTCTCATCAATCAAATGATAATACTTTGACAAGAACGATTTTTTAACTTCCTCAACGTGATCTTTCACCGACATTACTTTTTCAACAACGACCAATTTATCAAGTTCTTCAACCAATTTCTCCATCGACATTGCCTCATAATCTTCCATTGGAATATCGTGACGCTCTTTCAATGTTTCGTCTTCACTTTCTTCAGCGTTGACATTGGAAATCGCATTCATTACAATATCTGATTCACTTTCGTAAACCATTTTGTCATCGGCGATTTCTTCGTCAGTCAATTCAATAGTGTTGTCAGCAACTGGTTCTTCTGCAACTTCAACTTCAGTTTCGGTTGTTTCAGCAACTTCTTCCACAGTTTCAACTTCAGCGGTTTCAGCTTCAACTTCTACAACTTCTTCTAAAGCTTGCGTTGCTACTTCTGGAGCAGATTCAATTTCTTCGCCAACTAAATCCTCAGTTTCGCCATTGACTTGATCTTCGTTAGCTGCATCTAAAGGTGCTTCTACTTCAGTGTCGGGAACTAATTCTTCTACTGGTTCGGTAACTTCTGATGTTGTTTCAACTTCTTGATTTTCAGGCGCAATGGTTTCTTGTGCTTCGTTGTTTACATTTCCTTCTGCCTCGTTTTCGTTGATTGGCAGGTTATCATTCTTTTCTTCTAACATTATAAAATGTGTAAGGTTATACAATTTTTGAGGGCGAAAGATAGTAAAGCGATGTGAAAATTCAAAGAAAATCAGACGTTTCTCGCAATTTTATAGTTTTTCGGAATAAAAAAAAGAAATTTAAGCTGTTAGCTTACTGTTTATTCCAGATTTTCCAGGCTTTTTCGGCTTGAAGAACGAGCATTTCATAACCATTTTTGGTCACAGCACCTTTTTTCTTTGCCTTTTTTAAAAACTGGGTTTGTTCGGGATTGTAAATTAAATCGTAAGCCAAATGTTTGTCAGTAAAAAAATCATAAGGAATCGGCGGAAATTCATCGGTATTAGGCTTAGTTCCTAGCGGAGTACAATTGATGATGATTTGATAATTGTCAAATGAAGTGGCGTTGACCCGATTGTAATTAATAGTATTTTCGCCAGTTTCACGGGAAACGAAAGTGTAAAAAATATCTAATTCTTCTAGTGCGAAGGCAACTGCTTTTGCTGCGCCACCAGTTCCTAATATCAGTGCTTTTTTGTGATGCGGTTGCAGTAAAGGTTGAATCGATTTTTTGAAACCGTAATAATCAGAATTGTAGCCTTTTAGCTTTCCTTTTTTGGTAAAACGAATAACGTTGACGGCACCAATCAATGTTGCTTTTTTAGAAAGTGAATCCAGAAAAGGAATGATGGCTTCTTTGTACGGAATGGTTACATTCAAACCTTTCAGATCAGGGTTTTTTTGAATGATTTCAGGGAATTGCTCGATGGAATCAATATCAAAGTTTTCGTAGGTGCAATCGTTAAAAAGTTCGGCAGCGAATTTTTCTTTAAAATACTTTTTAGAAAAGGAGTAGGAAATGTTTTTACCAATTAAGCCAAAGCGCTTTGCACTTTCCTGTTCCATATTAAATATCGTATTTTTTGATGTAATTCTGTACTTTTTTTAGATGCCAAACAGTTGGAAATAATTCTTCCAAAATGGTTTTGTTTTTGAAATTCAAACGCAAGGCATTACTCAAATGGAAAGTTCCTTTTTTGTCTTCGGTTTCTGTAAAGTATAACCCGGCCAATCGGTATTCAATTTGGTAATCGTCTGGGAAAAATTCACTCGCTTGCAACAAGGTCTGAATAGCGCTTTCAAATTCGCCTAAAAATTGCAAAACATCTACCCAAAATAACCACGTGTCAAGTTGAGTGTCGCCAAATTCAATTGCTTTTCGGTAACCGTGCTCTGCTTCTTCAAAGAAGTTCATTGCTTTATTGATTGTAGCATAACGCTTCCAATACGCACGATTTTGGTCGTCAATAGCTATTGCTTTATTGACATAAAATAACGCTTTTTGGTAATTTTTTTGACGCACATAAAAATCAGTAATCGCAATCCAACCTTTGTCTAAAAGCGGATCTTCGTGAACGGTTTTGTTGAAATATTTTAGTGCTTCGACTTTGTTGCCCAGTTTTTCGTAGCTTTTTCCAATGCGCAGTAAGGCATAAGAAGTTGGATCGTCCAGCTCGATGGTTCTGTTATAGCTTTCTATGGCTTCTTCGTAACGTTTAAGGCGTTCCAAAGCTTTTCCTTTTTCCATGAAAGCACCTAAGAAATATTCATCGATATAAGTTGCAAATTCAAAAGCTCGAACGGCATTTTCATAATCTTTTAAACCGTAGTATAAACGACCTGATTGGTGCCAAGCGATTTCGCTGTAAGGATTTCTGTCGATGTAAGTTTTGAGATATTCAATTGCTGCAGCATTTTGATCCAAAAATTCAAAACAATACACTACATTGTATAAAGCGGATTGATCGTTGATGTCTTCTTCTAAGCATTTGATAAAATTTTCCTTGGCCATCTCAAGGTTGTCCATAAACAAATATTCCATTCCAATTAAGTTGTATACATCAGCAAAATCGTCGGTGAATTTTAGCGCTTCTTGTAGCAATTCAACTGCTTTTTCGTGGTTGTCTCTTTTGGAATAAATATTGGCTTTTTGGATGAAAATTTCTTCGTTGGTAGGTTCAATAGCGTACAACTCGTTGAGTAACTTTTCAGCCACTTCGAGTTTGTCTTCGTAAATCAACATTTCCACCTGAACTAGTTTCAAACCAGTAGATTTTGGATGTTGCTCTAGTCCTAATTTTAAGGCTTTTTTCGCTAAATTGGCTTTACCCATATCGAGGTAATGAAGAATAATTTCCTCAAATTCCTCAGAATCGAAAAAGAATACTTTGTTGGTTTTCAACATCGATTCAAATTTCGATAAGGATAAATTGTAGTCGTCTTCTTCGTGTTCCAAATGCATAGCTTTTTTTGTTAAAATTATCCTAAATAAAAGTAGGAAAGTAATTGAGAAATGTGCGAAAATTTTGCGATTGTTTTGAACAATTTAATTAACAAGAAGTTTATTGTCTATAGTTTGTGGTTGATTTAACAATAAACTACAAGCCATGAACCTTTTGAACTTCATCCATCACTTCCAAAATAATCTGACAGCCTTCTCTAATTTCTTCTTCGGAAATCGTTAATGGTGGAGTGATTCGGATGGCTTTTCCTTCAAATAATAGCCAAAACAGAATCAGTCCTTTTTCTTGACAACGTAAAATGACTTGATTTGTTATTTCTTCATCCGAAGTCATAGCAGCCAACATTAATCCTTTTCCTCGTACTTCTTGTATCAAAGGATGTACCAAAAGCGAACGGAATAGTTTTTCTTTAGCTAATGATTGCGAAATGTAGTTTTTTTCGAGAATTTCTTGAAGTGTTGCTAAACAAGCTGCTGCAATGACAGGATGTCCGCCAAAAGTAGTGATGTGTCCGAGTTTAGGATCGTGGCTTAATAAATCCATGTGTTTATCATTGGCGATAAATCCGCCAACAGGCATTCCGCCAGCCATTCCTTTACCGATAATAACAACATCAGGAACGACATTGTAATTTTCAAATCCGAATAATTTTCCAGTTCGGCCAAATCCAGGTTGTATTTCGTCAATTATCATTAAAGCGCCTACTTCTTTGCAGCGTTTTTTTACTTTGGCTAAGAAGTCGTTTTGCGGTTGAATGAATCCAGCGCCACCTTGAATGCTTTCTAAAATGATTCCGGCTGTTTTTGTGGTGATTTTTTGAATATCGTCTTCTTTATTGAATGTGATAAAATCAACATCGGGAATTAACGGTCGAAAAATTTGTTTACGTTCTTCAAATCCCATCACGCTCATTGAACCCATAGTATTGCCGTGATACGCGTGATGACATGAAATCAGTTGGCTTCTACCAGTCACTCTTCGAACCAATTTTAAAGCGCCTTCACAGGCTTCGGTTCCTGAGTTGACCAAATAAACTTTGTTCAATGATGCAGGCAAGTGTTCGACCAATAATTTGCAATATTGCACCGCTGGACTTTGCGAATATTCGCCGTACACCATAACGTGCGAATATTTGTCTAGTTGGTCTTTGATGGCTTGATTTACTCTTGGGTGTTGATGTCCCAAAGAACAAGCCGAAACGCCTGCTACAAAGTCGAGGTATTTTTTGTTATTGGTATCGTAAATGTAAGAACCAATGGCGTGTGAAACTTCCATTCCCAATGGATAAGGAGAAGTTTGCGCTTGGTATTTAAGGAAATCTGGATTCATCTTCAATGTTGTATTACCAACAATTTTATTCTATTTTTTTGGCAGGAGGATTGTTTTTGTCGTAATCGAGAGTTTCTTTACGAACTTCCATTGGAGCATCAGGAAGTGCATCTTCTTTGGCTTTTTCGCGTTGTGCTTCGTAGTCAAATTCGTTTTCCTCGGGCGGAAAAATATCTTCTTTGGTTTTTATACGTTCATCTCCACGCCAATTGAAACCACGTAGTTTTCGCGCATTTTCGGGTAAATCGGCTTCAGGATAAATATCGCCATCCACATCTTTATAAAAAGTAATGGTATTTATTTTAGACTCTTCAAATTGAATATTGATTTTACTGCTCACATTTTTATTGATACCAATCAATTCGTTTTTTTCATCACGCATATAATAAACTACTTCGGTGTTTTTAATCATGTCTACTTCATTCAGTTTATTATTCAAAAACTTGCCATACAAGTTCATCCCTTTTACCTGATTGTATCCAGTTCCGATGGTATCTTTTGAGGCAATAAAAGCATTGTTTAATACTTTTAAAGAGTCTAGTTTTTCGGTTTTATTGTTTCCAATTAAATGCATCAAATCGCCAGTTAATTGGTTGTCGTAATTCCAAAGAATTGGCCTTCCAATAAGTTGGGTTAATGCTTTTTTCTGGCTAGAATGAATCGAATCACATTTACCACTCATATCGGTTTTAAAAAAGCGAACGTTATTATAACCGCGAATAACTCGTTCATTTTGTTTTCCTGTCACCACTAAACGCTTCGCGTGAACAAACATGGAATCATTTTCGGTAAAAGTTCTGACAGAAGCTCTTTTGGTGATGTATAATGAATCTTTATTGCGGTAAACTTCGCCATAATGGCCTTTGATAATAGCTTTGTTGATTGAATCGGTGATTTTTACATTGCGCGTAGCAGAGGCAAATTCGCGGTTTCGGTCGTAATACAAACTGTCTCCTTTGATGAGTCGATCATTGTATTTGATGTACGAATTTTTAACAAAATGGGCTTTGTTAGTTTTGGTATTGTAAAATCCTTTTTCAGTATAAATATAATTCTCTTTCCCAGTAATTGTGGATGGTCCGTGCAAATAAGTATGACCCGAATTGGTGTAATAATCCAAATGATTGGACTTGATCACGTATTTCGGATTGGTAATGGTTACCGCTGATAGAAATTGGTATTTCTTTTGTGCGACAAAATATTTTCCCGTGTTGCTGGTTAAGGTGTTTTCGTTGTTTATAATAGTGCCAAAAGTGTCGTAATATGCAACTTGACTATTGCGGTCAAAGTTGATTTTGTCTGTAACCAATGACATTTCGGGAGAACGCAATGAAACGTTTCCTGTGGTATAAGCATGGCGAATGTTGCCATTGTATTCAGCATAATCACCATGTAAATATAAGGTGTCACCTTGAACTATATTTACATTTCCAAAAGCCTTTAAATAATTTTCCTTCATATAATAATAGGCTTTGTTACAACTCAAAATAGCGCCATCATGATTGGCTCTGATATTGCCCGTCAAGATCATTGCGTCAGGAAACTCGTATTGATTTATGTCCTGAAAGTCGGCATGCTCAATAACAATCGTGCTTCCTTTTTGTGTTTGTGAATAACCTAATAGTGAAAGAAAAAAAAGAAGTATGTAAAATGGATTTTTCAATTCGTTGAATTTTGTGCCAAATTTAAGTAAAATCTCTAAAGAGCCGTTTGTATTAAGAAATATTTATCAAGATCGTAGAAAATAGAGAAGAGAAAATAGAATTGAATGATTGAACTTCTGTTCCTTTTTTTATATTTGTTGAACGATGTAAAATTTCATGTCATGAGAAAGTTATTGTTATTAGTGTTGATTGCATGTGCATTGAGTTCAAATGCGCAAACGAAGAAGAAAAGAGTATCTAAAACGAATAAAAAAGTTACAGTAGTGGAGAAGAAAAAAGTAGTTTATCAAGTATTTACAAGACTATTCGGGAATACCAATACAACCAATAAACCTTGGGGAACTATAGAAGAAAATGGAGTTGGAAAGTTCAATGATTTTACGGATAAAGCACTGCAAGAAATAAAAAAATTAGGAGTAACTCATATTTGGTACACTGGTGTTCCACATCATGCTTTAGTACGCGATTACACAAATATAGGCATATCAAATGATGATCCTGAAGTGGTGAAAGGTCGCGCAGGTTCGCCTTATGCTGTTAAAGATTATTATAATGTAAATCCTGATTTAGCGGTTAATCCTGCCAATAGATTACAAGAATTTGAAGCTTTAATTCAACGTACTCACAAAAATGGATTGCAATTACTTATCGATATTGTTCCCAATCATATTGCCCGAAAATACGAAGGGAAAAACAATCCGGAAGGCGTTCGTGATTTTGGCGCTGATGACAATACGGCTGTTGAATACGACCGAAATAATAATTTCTATTACATTCCTGGGCAAGCTTTTCAAGTGCCAACATCAGATAATTATAAGCCTTTGAATGGCGAGTCAAACCCAATCATTGATGGAAAGTTTTCTGAAAATCCTGCCAAATGGACGGGAAATGGTTCGCGAATGGCCAAACCTGATATCAACGATTGGTATGAAACGGTAAAAGTAAATTATGGTGTTCGCCCTGACGGAACCAAGGATTTTCCTGAATTGCCCGCTGGATATGATAAAAAATCATACAAAGAACATTATGCTTTTTGGAAAGACAAAGAGGTGCCTAATTCTTGGAAAAAATTTAGAGATATTGCGTTGTACTGGACCGCCAAAGGTGTTGACGGATTCCGTTACGATATGGCTGAGATGGTTCCGTACGAGTTTTGGAGCTATATGAACTCGTCGATAAAAATGAAAAATCCAAATGCGTTTTTATTAGCTGAAGTCTATAATCCGAATGAGTATAGAAATTACATCCATTTAGGGAAAATGGATTATTTGTACGATAAAGTAGAAACGTATGATTATTTGAAAGATATCATTCGCGGAAAAAAGAATCCTGATGGTTTGTCTGCTATTCAAAATAATATGAAAGACATCGAACATCATATGCTACATTTTTTAGATAACCATGATGAACAACGTTTGGCTTGTGCCGATTTTGCAGGAAGTGGTGAACGAGGCAAACCGTTAATGGTTGTTTCGGCTTTAATGAGCTCGTCGCCAACCATGATTTATTTTGGACAAGAAGTAGGCGAGGCTGGTACTATTGATGGCGGATTTGGAAAACCAACACGTACCTCTATTTTTGACTACGTCGGCGTTCCGAATCACCAACGTTGGATGAACAACAAGCAGTTTGATGGTGGACAATTATCGTCAGGCGAAAAAGACTTGCGTGATTTTTACCAACGATTATTGAATTTTACTATTAAAAGCAGTGCTCTAATGGGAAAATTTCAAGAAATTCAAACCATAAACCGTAAGGAAACCAATGGTTATGGCGAAAATGTGTATTCGTTTGTGCGCTGGTCTAAGAACGAAAAATTGATTGTAACTTCTAATATTTCTCCTGATAAAGAAAGTGTTTTTACACTCCAAGTTCCGTCGGAAGTAATTCAAAATTGGAAACTCAAAGACGGTAGTTATGCGGTTACAGACCAATTGTATGGAAGTGTTCATATACTCAAAGTAACCCAAGGTGTTGGGAATATTAAAGTATCGTTGAAACCAAGCGAGAGTTTCGTTTTTAAATTGTAAGATGTTTACTAAATTCAGAGCCAAAGTACTAAAAATTGCGCCTATTTCGGAAGAGGAATGCAATCGGTATTTTTTGGAAAAGAAAATTCCAACAACATTACCAGCTAAGAATTTTTTCTTAAAAGAAGGCGAAGTGAATACCAAAATGGCTTTTGTTCAAAAAGGTGTTTTGCGAATGTTTTATATTTCAGAAGACGGAAAAGAAACCAATGTACAATTCTTTTTTGAAGATGATTTTGTGGCATCATACCAAAGTTTTATTACACAAACTCAAAGCAAATACTTTATACAAGCTCTTGAAGATTGTGAGTTAATCACAATTTCTTACAATGCTTTGCAAAATGCGTATTCCAATTCAATTGTTTGGCAAAAATTTGGTCGAATAATAGCCGAAAAAGTTTTCACGCTTTCAGAACAACGAACCGAAAGTCTGCTTTTTCAAAATGCCGAAGAACGTTATTTGAGTTTGTTAAAAAAAAGACCAATTATTTTTGAAAAAATTCCCTTGTACCATATTGCTTCTTTCCTCGGAATTGAACGTGAAAGTTTGAGTCGCCTTCGCAAGAAAATTGCCAAAAGCGGATTGTAACCTAAGTCAATTTTTATATCGTGATGATGCTTTAGTTTTGACAAAATTAAATGTTTCATTATGGAAATTAAAAATGCAATCCAACAGTTAAATGACGAACTATCGCTGATTGTATCACTTGTTGATGAACTCGATGAGGCTAATTTTGTAGGTAAAAAAAACGAAGATAAATGGTCAGCTGCAGAACATTTGGTTCATTTGTCATTGGCATTATTACCTGTCAACAATTTGTTCAAACAACCCGAAATGATGTTAGAACGTTGGGGCAATTCCAACCGAAAATCTAGAGATTTTAATACTTTTTTAGAGGATTACAAAAATGCTGTTGCTAATGCAGATTGGAAGGCTTTTCCACCATTTGTTCCGAAAAGTACAACAGAATCAGCTGATTATTTGCAAAAACATTCGACCACTTCCGAAAACAAAAAAAGCGACTTTTATCAGTTAACAGGTGAAAGCATAAAAGGGCTACGTGATAAAATTCAGCTCGATGGTAATGCCTCAAAAGCAGAGATAATTACTGGATTTGAACAACAGTACCAAATTTTCTTTCAATTAGTCAGTCAATTAAGCAGTGAAAATTTGGATGCTTGCCAATTGCCTTTGCCTTATGTTGGTTTAATTACGTGCAAAGAGATGATTTACTTTACTTACAATCATACCAAAGTGCATCGACTGGCTATTGAAAGAAACCAAAAGTAAAACTAAAAAACCCTTTCAGTCGGAAAGGGTTTTTTATTAGCGCATAATTGTTTGTTTTCTATCCGGTCCAACCGATACAATTTTGATTGGAACTTCGACTTCTTTCTCGATGAATTCGATGTAATCCTTGAGCTCTTTTGGTAAACTGTCATAAGTTGTTAATCCAGTCAAATCCGCTTTCCAACCTTTGTATTCGGTATAGATTGGTGTTACATTTTCTTCTTCGATATTGTACGGCAAATGCTGTATGATTTCACCTTTGTAATTGTAAGCTGTACATATTTTTAAGGTTTCAAAACCTGAAAGCACATCGCCTTTCATCATCATTAATTGGGTTACGCCATTCACTTGAATCGCGTATTTTAACGCAACTAAATCCAACCAACCACAACGGCGTTTTCTTCCCGTAACCGACCCAAATTCGTTGCCTACTTTGGCCATAATATCGCCAGCTTCACCAAAATCTTCTGTTGGAAATGGTCCAGAACCCACACGAGTCGTATAGGCTTTGAAAATTCCGAATACTTCTTTGATTTTGTTGGGAGCAATTCCTAAACCAGTACAAGCTCCAGCAGCTGTAGTGTTGGATGATGTTACAAACGGATACGTTCCAAAATCAACATCCAATAACGAACCTTGAGCGCCTTCACATAAAATGGACTTTCCAGCTTTTTGAGCTTGCGTCAAATATTCTTCGCTGTCGATGAAAGTCAGTTTTTTCAAATCTTCAATAGCTTCAAAGAATTCTTTTTCTAATTCAGGTAAATTGTATTGAATGCTTACATCGTAGAATTTAATCATCGCCTCGTGTTTATCGGCAAGCGAACGGTAACGCTCTTTAAAATCATCCAATTCGATATCGCCTACGCGAATTCCATTGCGACCCGTTTTGTCCATATACGTTGGTCCAATTCCTTTTAAAGTAGAACCAATTTTGGCTTTTCCTTTAGAAGTTTCAGAAGCGGCGTCGAGCAAACGATGAGTTGGTAAAATCAAATGTGCTTTACGCGAAATGATTAATTTGGACTTGATATCAAGATTGAATTTGGCCAAACCGTCAATTTCGCTTTTAAAAACTACAGGGTCAATTACGACTCCATTTCCGATGATGTTGATGTTATTACTATGAAAAATTCCGGATGGAATGGTTCGAAGTACGTGTTTGATTCCATCAAATTCTAAGGTATGACCAGCATTTGGTCCACCTTGAAAACGAGCAATAATATCGTATTTTGAAGTAAGAACGTCGACGATTTTTCCTTTTCCTTCATCGCCCCATTGTAATCCGAGTAGTAAATCTACGGTCATTTTAATTAATAATTGATAATTGATAATTGACAGTGAAAGAATCCAAGTAAATCATCAATTGAGTTGTGTTTATGTTAGTTTTGTTTCAATTTTGTTGTGATGCCGCGTTAGGGATTGCTTCGCCAGTTCGCTTCGCTCGTGTGAGGCAAGCACCGCGTGCAGCCGAAAGCCCGGGCCGAAGGCAACGCCCAAATCAATCACCAATTACTCATTGTCAACTGATTTTTTGTTGGCATAGAAATACAGCGAATGGTTGTGAATGTCGATGCCAAAAATTTCTTCTATGGTTTTTTTGATGGTTTGAATGCGAGGATCACAAAATTCAATTACTTCTCCTGTATCTGTCATGATGATATGATCGTGTTGCTTATCAAAATACGATTTTTCGTAATGCGCCTGATTTTGACCAAATTGATGTTTGCGAACCAAACCACAGTCGAGTAATAATTCTATAGTGTTGTATAAAGTGGCGCGCGACACACGGTAGTTTTTGTTCTTCATTTTGAGGTACAAATTTTCGATGTCAAAATGCTCTTCGCTATTGTAAATTTCTTGCAAAATAGCATAGCGTTCGGGCGTTTTGCGGTGTCCTTTGTTTTCAAGATAAGCGGTAAAAACATTCTTTACCGTTTCTTGATTTTTTGCGTTATCAGTAGCAATTAGTGTCATATCGGACAAAGATAAATTTTAGTTGAGAAGTATGAAAGTTTTCGCTGTTGAAGTTATAAACGTGTTGTTAATAACAAGTTTAAAGTACAAAGTTTAAAGTACAAAGTTTAAAGTACAAATTTTATTAGTTAAGGTTCAAATTCTTTTCTTCAGATTTCTAACTTCTAACTTCTAATTCTTGTAAACACGTGTTATTTTATCAACTCCATCGATTTTTTTGATGTTGTCTATTAATTTTTTTAGGATTGTGTTGTTTTGAACTACAACAGTAACTTGTCCTTTGAAAATTCCAGCTTCACCACTCAACGAAATGCTTTGGATATTGACGTGCATTTGGTTGGAAATCACTTTGGTCAACTCGTTGGTCAATCCTAATGTGTCCATTCCGGTAATGTTGAGAATGGCTTTGAACTCTTGTTGGGTGGAGTCAATCCATTTGGCTGGCATGATGCGATAGGCGTAGTTCGATTGCATACTAATCGCATTTGGGCAATCGCGTTTGTGGACCTTGATGCCTTCGTTGATGGTGACAAATCCAAATACTTCGTCTCCCGGAATTGGGTTGCAACAAGTAGAAAGTTTGTAGTCTAAACGGTCTTGTTCTTTGCCAAAAACCAGTAAATTGTAGTTGCTGCTGAGCTCTTGTTTGTTAATTTCATCAGGATTGCTTGTTGGCGAACGTTTGATTTTATTTTTGAAGAAATTAATCAACGTATTGCTTTTTTGAGCCGCAAAGTCTTTCAATTGCTGATTTTCGATAGAGCCAATTCCAACGCGGTAAAACAAGTCTAAACTGGTTTTGAGTTTGAAATAGCTTACTAGTTCATTCACAACTCCTTCATTTAATGTAATTTTTAAATGTTTTAGTTTGCGTGTGAGTAATTCTTTGCCTTCTTCGGCAATTTTTTTGGTATTTTCGTTGAGAACGTTTCTGATTTTGTTTTTGGCTCGCGAAGTCGTTACATAATCAAACCAGTTGATGGTTGGTTTTTGATTGGGAGAAGTGATGACTTCAATTTGATCGCCACTTTTGAGTTCGTAATTCAGAGGAACTAATTTTCCGTTGACTCTAGTTCCGCGGGTTTTTACGCCAATTTCGGAGTGAATACTGAAAGCAAAATCGAGTGAAGTAGCGCCTTTGGGCAATGATTTGATTTCTCCTTTGGGTGTAAACACAAATATTTCTTTAGCGTAGAGATTCATTTTGAAATCTTCTACAAAATCGACAGCGTTAGTTTCGGAGTTTTCCAATGCTTCTTTCAGTAAGTTCAACCACACATCCAAACCGCTTTCTTCAGTAGCTCCTTGTTTGTATTTGTAATGTGCTGCGTAACCTTTTTCGGCAATTTCATCCATGCGTTCGCTACGAACCTGAATTTCTACCCAACGGCCTTTTGGACCCATTACTGTTATGTGTAAGGCTTCGTAACCGGTTGATTTGGGAGATGAAATCCAATCGCGTAAACGACTCGGACTCGGACGGTAATGATCGGTTACGATAGAGTAGATTTTCCAAGCCACAAATTTTTCGTCGTGTAAATTGGATTTATAGATGATGCGCAAAGCAAATTTGTCGAATACTTCGTCGAAACTTACGTTTTGTGCCGCCATTTTTCGACGAATGGAATACACTGATTTGGGTCGACCTTTTATAATATAATCAACACCTTCTTCGTCTAGTGATTTTTTTAAAACGTCTGAAACTAGTTTGATGTAAGCGTCTTGCTCTTCTTTGGTTTCTTTTATTTTACTCACAATGTCGTTGTATACATCGGGTTCAGTATATTTTAAACCTAAATCTTCGAGTTTAGTTTTGATGTTGTACAATCCCAAGCGATGGGCGAGAGGTGCGTAAATGTACAAGGTTTCGGATGCAATTTTGACTTGTTTATAGTCGGGCATCGAATCCATGGTTTGCATATTGTGTAAGCGATCGGCTATTTTGATTAAAATTACACGAACGTCATCGTTCAAGGTCAAAAGCATTTTTCTGAAATTTTCCGCTTGCATGGAAATGTTCATGTCTTTTTTAACCTGAGCAATTTTGGTTAACCCTTCAACTAAATGCGCAATTTTGGGATTGAAAAGTTTTTCCAAATCCTCAACAGTAATGGGCGTATCTTCTACAACATCGTGAAGTAATGCTGCTGCAATTCCTGTAGCACCCAAACCTATTTCAGAAGCTACAATTTTGGCTACACCAATAGGATGGAAAATATAGGCCTCGCCCGATTTACGACGCTGATCTTTGTGTGCGTCAACAGCTACATCAAAGGCCTTTCGGATTAGTTTTTTGTCCTCTGGCGTGAGGGTTTGGTAACTAATGCGAAGTAACTCTTTGTATTCTCGGGCTAATGCTTTTTTTTCTTCTTCTAAATCTATCTCAGTCATGGGTAATTCTTCAATTCACTAAAATTAGAAATAATTCTTTAATTTCCAATAGTTATTGCTAAGAAATTCCAAGCCCGAAAAGTCAAATTTCAAATAAGTTAAAAATTCAAAATTAAAATGGCGAAAACCGACAAATTACTGTAATTAGACTTTGCTTTTTTGAATCACTTTCGTAAAATCTAAATCGTGAAAATCGTAGCTAAAATCAGTCAATGGTGAAATGGCTTTCATTGTAAATCCAGTAGTTTTTCCTTTAGCATCTATTTTGAAGAAAATATGCGCATCTGCATTAAAACTGCGCACATCCCATTTGACTACAAAGTTCTGGTTTTTATACAGAAAAACTTCACCTTTCAAACGCGGTGATCGTGATGATGCAAAATATAATTTACCGTTTTTTTCAGAAATGGTAACTTCTCCAAACCAATTGTCTTTGTAAGTACCAATGTATTTTTTATTGTTTACTTTGGTTGTGTTTGCAGCAACGGTTTGCCAAACTTCGGTTGTAATTTTGTCGGCATCGTCTTCTTTTCCTTTACGATCTTTGCTTAAATACGATAAATGATCAAAGGCTGGTAAATTCATATAACTATCCTTGATAGTATTGGAAATAGTGGTGAATGCCGCGCCAGACTGTTGGTTAGTCAATACAATAATTCCGAGTTGAATTTCGGGAATCATGATGGATTGCGTTACAATTCCGTCTAATCCTCCTGTATGTGATACTTGCAGAAAGCCATTGTAATCGGTCAATTGCCAACCCAATCCGTAAGCTCTAAAATTGGTTTTGTAGGGATAAGAATTGCGTTCGGGTAAGATGGTTTGTGGCGACCACATTTCTTTGTGTTGTTTTTCGCTGAATAGTTGTGAATCATTGTATTTTCCTTTATTCATTTGCAGAAGTAACCATTTACTCAAATCATTGGTACTCGAATACAAACCAGCAGCCGCATCAAAAATAGAATTTTTATAACGGGGAATCACTTGCAATTTCCCTTCAGTGGGAACATGTGGAACGATAACATTTGAAGTATCTTTCAAACGCGACCATGAAGATGCACTGTTGTTCATTCCTATAGGTTTCATGATGCGTTCTTCTACAAATTCGCACCATGATTTTCCAGAAACTTTTGCAACAACTTCACCTGCAATAACGTAGAGCAAATTGTCGTAGTCGTATTTGGTTCGGAAGCCTGAAACGGGCTTTAAGTATTGAATGTTTCTGACAATATCGTTAGGAGTAAAATTGTGTCCGTCGGGCCATATCATTAAATCGCCAGCGCCCAAACCTAGTCCGCTTTTGTGTGTAAGCAAATCGCGAATTGTAAATTCATCAGTGACGTACTTATTGTACATTTTAAATTCGGGTAAGTATTTCTTTACTTTATCATCCCAATTGATTTTTCCTTCATCTATCAAAATGGCTAAAGCAGCAGAAGTGAATGCTTTACTGTTGGAAGCAATTCCGAACAAGGTATTGCCATCAACTTTTTGATTGGAATTAATGTTTGTTACGCCATAGCCTTTGGAAATCAGAATTTTACCATCTTTTATGATGGCGACTGCAATTCCAGGAACATTAAATGTGGTTCGGGTTTTTTCAACTAATTCGTCGAGTTGGCTTTCAGAAATTTGGGCAATCGATAGGCAAGAAGAGATGAGGCAAAAAATACTAAAAAAGTGTTGTTTCATTATGATTAAATTGAGTTGAAATTAAAATCCTCTTTGTCTCTTGGCTTCAAATAATAATATAGCTGAAGCAACGGAAACATTCATAGAATCGATTTCACCTTGCATTGGAATAATAATGTTTTGGATATTTTTTTCGCGCCAAGCTGCTGATAAACCTGTTGCTTCTGTACCCACCACTAATGCTGTTGGAGTAGTATAATTTTGTTGATGATAGAACTGGGAATTCTGTAACGTTGCGGCAAATATAGTAATATTTTTCTTATTTAAAAATTTAATTACTTCTTCAGTAGAATCAGTAGCAATTTGATTGGTAAAAAGGCAACCCACACTTGATCTAACGATATTTGGATTGTATAAATCGGTTTTCGCATTGGCGATAATAACTGCATCTACATGAGCCGCATCGCAAGTACGTAGCATAGCGCCAATATTGCCAGGTTTTTCAATCGCTTCCATGACCAAAATCAATGGATTCTCTGGTAATTTCAAATCGGATAATGATAATGACTTTGCTTTAGCTACTGCAATTATTCCTTCAGTTGTGTCGCGATAAGCTAGTTTTTGGTAAACTTCTTTCGAGATTTCAATTGGATTAAAAGATTTAAAGATTAAATGATTAAAAGATTTGTCTAATAATTCAGAGCAAAATAAGACTGTTTCCAATTCGTAATTTCCTTTCAACGCCAATTCAATCTCACGCATTCCTTCGATTAAAAACGTGCCCGATTGTTTTCGAGCTTTGGCTTTTTCTTGCAATAAAACCAACGATTTGATAAATGGATTTTGAGCGGAAGTAATTTGTTTAACCATTATAAAAAATAAAATCTTGAAGCTTCAAAGGTATCAAAATAAAGACAGAGGCTAAAGTATTCCGCGCGCTTTTATCTCCAAATACTTGTTGATCGAATCTAATGTCAAGTTTTCAGGTTGTGTAAGTACTGAATGTATTCCGTATTTTTTCAGTTCGTTTACGATGAGTTTTTTCTCAAAAATGAATTTTTCAGCAATTACTTTGTCGTAGACTTCTTGAATGGTTTCGGCTTTTTTCTGTGTAATGTGATTTAGCTCAGTGTTTTGGAAGAACATAACTACAAGCAAGTGATTTTTTGCAATTCCTTTTAAATAAGGCAATTGGCGGTGCAATCCATCTAAAGTTTCAAAATTGGTGTACAGTAAAATCAAACTGCGTTGGTTGATGTTTTTCTTCACATCAGCATACAAACGCGAGTAATCACTTTCAAAGAAATCAGTTTTGACATTGTACAAATTCTCTAAAATTTTCTGCATTTGCGAGGTTCTTTTTTCGGCAACTACACGATTTTCTACTTTTTTAGAGAACGAAAACATCCCAGCTTTGTCGTGTTTTTTCAAAATTACGTTGGATAAAACCAAAGTAGCATTGATAGCGTAATCCAACAAACTCAAACCGTTGAAAGGCATCTTCATTGTTCTTCCTTTGTCGATGACCATGTAAATGTTTTGCGATTTTTCGTCTTGAAACTGATTGACCATCAATGCATTTTTCTTCGCTGTAGCTTTCCAGTTGAGTGTACGAATATCGTCGCCTTGCACATATTCTTTGATTTGTTCGAATTCCATAGTGTGACCAATACGTCTAATTTTTTTCACACCATATTGAAACAAATTATTCGAAAAAGCAATCAAATCGTATTTGCGTAATTGAATGTAGGATGGATAAGTTGGCACCATCGCATCTTTATTGAAGGTATAGCGTTTGGATAGTAATCGTAAAGGCGAAGAAACATAAATATTTAAGTTGCCAAAATGGTATTCGCCACGTTCTGTTGGGCGTAAATAATATTGAAAATCGTCGGAAGAAGCATTTTTTATTTTGCGTTTGATTTCGAAATTGCGTACTTGAAATTGGTGTGGAATTTCGTCAATAACCTTTGCAAATATTGGAAAAGTATAAAAATTCCTGACGGAAACTACGATTGGGTTTTCATCACCATTTGAGAGTTTTTCGGGTGTAATACGTTGGCCTTCAATTCCGTTTTTTGATGAAAATAAAATGAGAAAATCGAGTGTTAAAAATCCGAATAAAATCAATAGTAAATAGCGAGTTGCATTGAAAAGCATCGGAAAAATAAACGCGCAACAAAACAAAGCTACAATACCAATGAGTAGGTAGAAAAAGAAATTATTGATGTAGAGTTGTTTGACTATTTTCATATTTTGTTAACGTGGAATTTCGATGCTTTCGATAATTTGTTTGATGATTTCTACACTAGTTAAACCTTCCATTTCGCGTTCTGGAGTTACAATTACGCGGTGTTGTAAAACGGGTATTGCGGCTTCTTTGATGTCTTCTGGAGTCACAAAATCGCGACCGCGAATGGCAGCAAAACCTTTAGCAGCATTCAAAATGGCGATAGAAGCTCTTGGTGAAGCGCCCAAATACAAAAAGGCATTTTCACGGGTGTTCACTACCAATTTGGCAATGTATTCTAATAGATGTGGTTCCACAATAATCTGTTTCACTAATTCTTGGTACACTTTTACTTTTTCGCCAGTAAGTATGGGTTGAATATTGTCTAACTTGCCCTGATTTTGTAATGTATGTTCGCGTAGAATGATGTTGATTTCCTCCTCTAAAATAGGGTAATCTACATTGATTTTGAACAGAAATCGGTCTAATTGTGCTTCGGGTAAACGGTAAGTTCCTTCTTGTTCGATTGGATTTTGTGTGGCTAAAACAATGAATGGTTTGTCTAAAACATACGTAGTTCCATCGATGGTAATTTGACGCTCTTCCATTACTTCAAACAACGCGGCTTGGGTTTTGGCTGGCGCACGATTGATTTCGTCAATCAATACTAGATTCGAGAAAACAGGTCCTTTTTTAAACTCAAATTCCGATTTTTTTAGGTCGAAAACCGAAGTTCCTAAAATATCCGAAGGCATCAAATCGGGTGTAAATTGAATTCGACTAAAATCAACAGCGATTGTTTTGGCTAAAATTTTGGCCGTTATGGTTTTAGCAACTCCAGGAACACCTTCAATTAAAATATGGCCGTTGGATAAAATAGCAACCAACAACTGATCAATCATTTTATGCTGACCCACAATTACCGTTTCAATTTCTTTTTTGATTTTTTCTACACCTTCCAATAGTGGCGCTAAATCCAATCGCGATTGGAAATTAACTCCATTGTTTTCTGGAATTGTTGATTCAAAGTTTTCTGTATTTTCCATAAGTATCTTTTCGTTTACTTTTTTAATTCAATATTTTTTCGATAGCATTATTTATTTCAATCAAATCGTCTTCAATGCTTTGATTGTAGCTGTTTCTTTGGTAATTAATTAACCGCACTACATTTTGAATATCGTTGATATCTTTTCCTGATTTTAGATGTAGTTTTTTAATAAAATTATCGTCTAAAGTAGTGGTTTCTATCAAATAATCGTGTCTAATTTTTTCTAAAAAGTAGATGATTTTTTTGTCGATGATGTTTTGATGATCGCCTTCTTGATAATACAAATTACCAATTGTTTTAGTAAAATCGACAGTGGTATTGGTCAACGGTTTTATTATTGGTACAATGCGTTGGCGTCGTTTAGCATTGAAAATCATGAAGATTATCATCCCGATTAAAAATAAATACCAAGCGTATCTTAAAGCTGGTTGACTCAAAACATAACGCAAAGGCGAGTCGGAAATGTAATCGCCTGTTTGTCCTTTAACCAACCAAATTAGTTTTCCTTCTGGCAGATAAGAAGCCACTTTTTCTGCATATTGATAGTGATCGTCTTTTAGTAAATGGTAATTGGTAAATGCAATAGGTTGGCAATGCAAATAGAAAAAACCTGATTTGTATGGCACTTTAATAAAGTTTACATTTTGTTTATTTCCAGAAGTTTGATAACCCAAAACTACTGTAGCTAACGTATCTATTTTGCTAAAGAAACCATTTCCTGCTCCATTCACAAAATTGTATTTTTTGGAATTCAAATTGGCATTTGCTAAGGTAAAGTCTAAACCTTTTTCTGTTGGCATTTCATTGTCCATTTCAAAATGCAAACTGTCTTTGAGTTTGTCTGAGAAATGATTAGAGCTCAAAAACACGCTATTGCCTTGCTCAACGTAATAAAATAATTCGTTGGTAGATTCATCATCAATATCATAATACTGCGAAATTGAAAGTAATGTTCCGTTTGTTTTATCGGTTCTTAAGGAATCATTTTCGTAATAATATTGCGAATCGAGGTATTCATAAACAGTTTGCGTGGTTTTTTCAATAGAATTGTTTTTTAACAATGAAGTCGATTCTTGGTCAAAAATATACAATCCAAATGGTATGCGGTCATTAATACCAAAAGTGGGCGTCCAATCAATGGGTTTGGGTCGATTGGCATCAATAAAAACAATCGCCACTATCAGTAGCACTAAAAATACGATATATATTTTAATGGTTCTGTTCATTAGGATATCGATTTTAATGTTTTTTCGAGTGATTGCAATGCATTGTCGAAAGTAGCGTCATCCAATTCAAATTCGCCATACCAAATGTAATTGTACAAATACGAAACATAACCAAAGTCTTTTTTAAGAGCTTCTGATTTGATTTCGTATAAATAGTCGGAATTGGTTTTTTCAGGATTCCAGTCGATAATTGATTTTTCAGACATTTTCTTTAAAATCCACAAATAGTAATAGCGAATAGCCAATCGTTTATCGCCCGATTTTAATGTGTCTTTGATGAGTTTTTCAAAATCAATGTATTTTAGATTCCGTTCAATATCGTCGTGAGAAATAATTTTTTTCGTAGTTGACTTGCCAAAAATCCACTGTCCTTCTTCATTTAAAATGGATTTTACAATTAAATAAATCACAAACAATACAATTAGAGTTGCTACAATATTAATGGTCCAATCAACAGCTTTTGAGGAAACACCGTCGGAAAGTCCGAATAAATCTTTAAAAAGTTGTTCTAACCATTCCAAAAAACGATCCCACCAGCCTTTTTCACTCAGCTTGACTTCGTATTGGAACTCGTTGGTTTTGTATTTCGATTTGAAGTTGGGATCAAAATGAATAGGTTGCACAAAAGAACGGTCGACTTTTATGTCTTTTTCAGTAAAACGCACGGCTTTTTGATTCACTGTATTTAATGAATCGTTAGCCTTTATTTGTAGGCTAAAAAGCAGTAGAAAAAGAAAAAGTAGTTTATTCACGGTCTGTTCCAATCAAATCTATAGAATTGTTAGATGAAACGCTTTCGTTCTGCTCTTTCATGCTGAAATATACCAACCCTTGATTTACCAAAATTAAATTATTTAAAATGTAATTGACAATGATGGAGACAATCATTACCGCCGTCATCATGATAGCTAATATTCCTAATCCTTCGGTTTGATTGTAAGTTCCTCTTGGGTGAGTGAAAATAGTGGCCACACCAAAAATATAGGGAATCATAGAGATAATAGTCATAACAATTTGCACGATAACATACATTACTAATGTACTCAATATGATGTGCCAAAATTGCTGTTTCAAATCTGAAAAGGCACTTGAAATAGCACTAAAAAAGCGTTCCTCTCCTAAAATATAATGGAAAAAAATCAAGTGCATCCAAGCCATTATTGCAGGAATAGTAATAATGAACAAAGGAAATCCAATGATAATAAAACAGAGTAAAACATTGACGATTACAATTATCATTAGTATAGGAAAAAGTATAAAAATAGAGCCAATAATGAATTTGAACAACTTCAGCGCATTATTTTTTAAACTGGAAATAATTTCTTTTACGCCAAAATTCTCACCTTTGTTTTTGTCTAATAATCCCAAGTAAATAACAGGAAAAGCAAATTGCAAAACAGATACAAACATTAAAAATAAAACGCCAAAAATCGCAACGCCAATTATTGTTGTAGAATTGTTTTGTAGCATTGCGCCCATTGAGTTGGATTCTTGTACAATTCCAGTTGAAAGCGAGCTGAACATGAATTCAAAATAGACTTTAAACACAAAGTATATAAGCACTGCTGCAATCAACAACAACGCGCCATTAATGGTAAAATAGAGTTTAAAAAAATGCTTTCCGTTTTTTTGAAAAAACAGGAATGTGTCGCTAACGTAATCGCTAAAATTTCTTTTTTTATAAAGTTGGAACATCTTTTTTTAGTTTTTTGTATACAATAAATGGAAAAATCAAATAGTAAAAACCGATTAGTGAAAGTGTTGATAAGATGATAAAAACGCTTAACCAATTGGGCATATCAATTGAATAACGTGTAATAAATCCTTCTAAAAACCCAGCGGCAATGGTAAAAGGAACAGTACTGATAAATATTTTAAAACTATTTTTAAAACCAATTTTCAACGAATTAATCCTAGAATACGTTTTTGGAAATAAAATAGAAGCACCTAATATAAATCCGGCTGCTGATTCAATTACAATTCCGAAAATCTCCATCGAACCATGAATCCAAATGCCGCGAACACTTTCCCAAAAAACACCTTGTTGGTAAAAGAAATACTGGAATGCTCCCAACATTATGCTATTTTGAAGTAAAGCCATAAAAGTGCCAATTCCCAAAAAAATACCATACGTATAACACCTTGCACCAACGAATAAATTGTTCATTGTTATTCCAATAAAACTACCCCAATTGCTTCCTGATTTGTATACCGCAACTGGATTTCCTTGTTGGATGTTTTCCAAAGTCATGTTCACGTAGCCATCGCCTAGAATCAATCGCACAAAATCAACATCGCAAATGGCCGAAACTACACCAATTCCAACACAAAAAAAGAACAAACTAAACGCATACACCAAATAACGACGGTATTCGTAAACAATTAATGGCACTTCTGTTGCAAAAAATTCAACAATACGATTTTTCTCAACGCGTTTGGTTTTATATATCTTTTGGTAAATTTGTGAAGCTAAGTAATTTAAGTAAACGACGGTCTTGCTTTTAGGGTAATACGTTTGAGCATACGATAAATCATTAATCAAATGAATGTACAAACTAGCCATTTCATCAGGATTTTTTTTAGATTTACCAAAAATTGCTTGCTCAAAATCAAGCCATTTTTCTTTATTTTGTTTTATAAAGGCAATTTCTCTCATTGAACGCTAAAATATAAAAATATGTCAGAATTAACCATAAATACGACGCAAAATGTCAATATAAATTTTGAAGCCGCTTCTGTAGGTGAACGTATTTTGGCATATCTTGTTGATTTACTGATAAAAACAGCTTACTTGATAGTCATCGGTTATTTCGTTTTTAACTTAATGGGATTGAGTAAAGTAATGGATGAATTGGATCGATGGTCGGCCATTGCGATCGTTGTATTGTTTTTTCTTCCCTATATGTTTTATTCCTTGGTTTTTGAAAGTGTACTCGAAGGACAAACTTTAGGAAAGCGTTTGCTAAAAATAAAAGTGGTGAAAATTGATGGTTATCAAGCTTCATTTGGCGATTATTTAATTCGATGGATTTTACGAATTATCGACATCAGCTTCAGTAGTGGAGTAGTGGGTTTAATTGCGATGGTTGTAAATAATAAAACCCAACGTTTGGGCGATATTTCTGCGGGAACTGCAGTGATTACTTTAAAAAATAAGGTGACTATCAATAGTACCATTTTGGAAGATATTGGAGAAGCTTATGTGCCTATTTATCCTTTAGTAATCAAGCTTTCAGACAATGATGTACGCATTATCAAGGAAACATTAAACAACGCGCTTGCCAAAAATGATTTGGATGTGATTGTAAAACTGAAAGACAAAATTGAAGCGGTAACTGGAATTAAAAATCAATCGGGGAAAAGCGAAGATTTTATCAAAACGGTGATTAAAGATTACAATTATTACACTCAAAATATGTAATCAAAAAATAGCATGCAATTTAAAATTTAAAAATCCGTTTTTTGGAAATAGATATTAGGTTAAAATAATTGTGTACTTTTCCGAAGTTTAAAAAAGTATGGTGAAAAATTACGTTGTACGTCGCTATCAAAAGGAAGATTTTGCACTTTGGAATGATTGTATCGGTCAAGCCAAAAATGCCACCTTTTTGTTCCATCGTAATTTTATGGAATACCATAGCAATCGTTTTGAAGATTTTTCATTGATGGTTTATGAAGGTGAGAAATTGGTAGCGGTTTTACCAGCCAATAGAGTGGGAGCAACTGTTTTTTCGCACCAAGGATTGACTTATGGTGGTTTGGTTCTACCACTAAAATCAAAATTGAGTGCTGTGATAGCCATTTTCAAATCTGTTTTGTCTTTTTTACATGATAACGGAATTCTTCACCTGAATTTAAAACCAATTCCTTCTTTTTATTGTAGTGATTTTGCTGATGAAATCGACTATTGTCTGTTCATCACCAAAGCCAATTTGTACAGAAGAGAAGCGCTTTCTGTGCTCGATTTGACCCAGAAAATCACTTTTTCTAAAGACAGAAAACAATGCATTCGTCGCGGAGTAAAAGCCAATTTGCAAATAAAAGAAGAACCTAATTATGAACTTTTTTGGAATGAAATTTTACTTCCCAACTTAGACAAAAAACACCAGTCAAAACCCGTTCATTCGGCTGAAGAAATGGTTAAGTTGCATCAGTATTTTCCAGATAATATTCGTCATTTTAATGTGTATTATAATGATAAAATTGTAGCTGGAACAACAGTATTTGTTGCAAGAAATGTAGCGCATCCACAATACATTTCGGGTAATGAAATGAAGAATGAATTAGGTAGTTTGGATTATCTATACGATTATTTAATTACCAACGTTTTTAAAGATAAATCGTATTTTGATTTTGGTCCATCGCATGAAGAAAATGGAACAAAAATTAAAGAAGGAATATTGTTTTGGAAAGAGAGTTTTGGTGCTAAAACCATTACCCAAAGTTTTTATGAAGTTGAAACCAAAAACCACAATTTATTAGCTACTGTTTTGATATGATAAAATTCCTCGATTTACAAAAAATAAACGCTCAATACCAAGAGCAATTTCACCAAAAAATGAAGTTGGTTTTGGATAAAGGTTGGTTTGTTTTAGGTAATGAAGTCAAAACGTTTGAAACCAATTTTGCTCAATTTTGTGAAAGCAAACATTGCATTGGTGTTGGTAATGGTTTGGATGCTTTGGTGCTCATTTTTAAAGCTTATATTCAAATGGGCGTTTTGCAAAAAGGCGACGAAATTATTGTTCCTGCCAATACTTACATTGCGAGTATTTTGGCCATTTTACAGGCTGATTTGGTGCCAATTTTGGTTGAGCCCGATGCTGCAACTTACAATATCAATCCCAATTTAATCGAAGAAAAAATTACCTCTAAAACCAAAGGAATTTTAGTGGTTCATTTGTACGGTCAGTTGGCCAATATGGATGCTATAATTGGGATTGGTTACCAACATAATTTGCTTATTGTGGAAGACGCAGCGCAAGCTCATGGTTTGTCATTTAAAGGAAGTCACGCAAGAGCTTTTAGTTTTTATCCTGGTAAAAACTTGGGTGCTTTGGGCGATGCAGGAGCTATAATAACCAATGATGATGAGTTAACCAAGATAGTTAGTTCACTTCGAAATTATGGCTCGGAAAAAAAATATTACAACGATTTCATCGGATTCAATTCGCGATTAGACGAAATTCAAGCGGCTTTTTTAAATGTAAAATTGCCTTACTTGGATAGTGAAAATAATGTTAGAAGAACAATAGCGAAGCGTTATTTGACTGAAATTAAGAACGATAAAATTACACTTCCATTCTGGGATTTGTCGGATAATCATGTGTTTCATTTGTTTGTTATTCGAACGCAAAACAGAAACGAATTGCAACACTATTTAAACGAAAACGAAATCGAAACATTAATCCATTATCCTGTTCCGCCACACCAACAAAAAGCATTGTCACAATGGAATCATTTGTCTTTTCCAATTACTGAAATGATTCACAATGAAGTGTTGAGTTTGCCAATGAGTCCTGTAATGACTAATGACGAAGTAACTAAAGTAATCACTGTTTTAAACCAATACTAAATGGGGATTTTTACTAAAATACAACAGTTTTGCTCTGTTTCCTTACGTATTTGGAAATACAAAATACTGTCAAATTGCGCTCAAGTTTCAGGTCAGTCCAATTGTTACCATCCTTTACTTTTAAGAGGAAAAGGTAAAATTCGTTTTGGAAAAAATGTGCAAATTGGTGTTATCAATTCGCCTAATTTTTATTCACATTATTCCTATTTGGAAGCTCGAAATGTTGAAAGTGAGATTATTATTGGTGATAATGTTTCTATTAATAATGCTTTTTCAGCTATCGCTTTTTCTAAAATAACCATTGGTAATAATGTATTAATCGGTGTAAATTGTTCGATTATTGATAACGACGGCCACGATTTAAATCCCAATCAACGAACCTCAGGAATACCAAAGGTGGATGCTGTTTTTATAGAAGATAATGTGTTTTTAGGTTCCAATGTGAGTATTTTGAAAGGCGTAACTATTGGGAAAAATGCAGTTGTTGGAAATGGTTCTGTGGTTACGCAATCTATTCCTGAAAATGCCATTGCAGCAGGCAATCCTGCTAAAGTAATACGAATGTTATAGTGTTTAAAAACTTCCAACAAAACGCCTTACTCAAGGTTTTGTCTATGAATTCCATTTCGGTAATGGTGAGTTTCGTGTTGGGTTTGTTTTCTTCCAAAATTATAGCTGTTTTTCTAGGTTCTTCGGGAATGGCCTTGATGGGAAGTTTTCGTAATTTTACTACTATGATCAAGTCGATGGCAACACTTGGTATTAACAATTCGGTTGTAAAATTAGTTGTCGAGAATAAAGAAGACGAACGCGAGTTGTCGATTATTTATTCCACTTTTTTTTGGCTTTTTTTAGTTCTTTCAACTGTAATTGCAGTAGTAGTATTACTTTTTTCGAACACAATTTCTGAATTTATATTCTTTAAAAACGCGTATACTTTTCCCATTCAACTTTTTGCTTTGTTGCTTCCTTTAATAGTGATTAATGCATTTTGGACCGCCATCTATAATGGTTTAAAACAGTTCAAAAGAATAGTTGTTATTCAAATTGTCTCCTCTATTTTAGTGTTTGCAACTTCTTCTATATTAATTTGGAAACACCAATTAACGGGTGGATTGCTGTCGCTTGCTATTGGCGAATTTCTTATGGTTGTAGTCACGTTTATTTACATCAAAAGAGACCGAAGTTTATTCCGATTCGAATTGCAAAAAGTAATCAGTAAACTGCACTTCAAAGTCATACAAAAATTTTCTGTTATGGCCTTGTTGACCGCAGTAATTGCGCCATTAACACTCATTTTGATTCGGAATAATATTGTTGCTAACTACTCGCTAAAAGAAGCCGGAATTTGGGATGCAACCAACCGATTGTCGAGTTTTTATATGTTGTTTTTTAGCTCAGGATTATCGTTGTATTACATGCCAAAATTAGCGTCATTAAATACAGATGCTGAATTTAAAACAGAATTAAAAGAATATTTCAAATGGTTGGTTCCGCTTTTTACCATCATGATTGTTTTGGTTTTTGTGCTGAAAGAGTTTATCTTGAAAATCGCTTTTACAGCCGAATTTGATTCGGTTAAAAATATTTTGATTTGGCAGCTTTTAGGCGATTTAATGCGAATAATGTCACTGGCTTTCGGATTTCAAATTGTAGTCAAAACGATGATGAAAAGGTATTTTTTTGTTGAAATTGTTTTTAATCTAACTTACCTACTGCTTTCCTTTTATCTGGTAAAGGTCTTTGCCTCAGTTGGTGCGTTACAAGCCTATTTCTTCGCCAATGTAGTCAGCCTTTTGAGTATGATTATTATGTTTCGTAAAGTTATTTTTGGGAAGTAGTTTGCCATTTTTTAAGATACTGCTCAGTCACTTTTATAAAATGGAGTTGGCATTAACAGTCACATTATTTTTAATAATATAAAATGTCCAATTTCATAGTTTTTTACCAAGCTTGTCTTTTCAGTGTAGATGTTGTTTTGCATAGTATATTTTTTGCCTGTAGTTGCGAAAATAATTATCTAATGGTAATGAATAAAAAATTAACAGTAAAAATTTTTGTAGGAAAAATTTTGATGTAAATTCGTGATTATTAACACAAACCATTTTATTATGAAAAAATCACTCTTTATTATTGGAGCCACTTTGTCATTTGGATTATCATTGGCTCAAAACACATTTCCCGTTGCAGCAAATACTGCAGTAGGAATAGGTACAGGTACAGGAGCAGTATCAGGCTCTGGCGGATTGAGGCTTAAAGTCACCACTGGAGTACCAAATACTTCTGGGGTTCAATTAACTAACCTTACTAGTGGTAGCCCTACTACTTCGGGGCTATTGGGCAAGGCGTTGAGCGTTAATTCATCAGGTAATTTGGTATTAGTTCCTGTTGCTAATTCGGATACTAGTATTTATTCTAATGATGGAACTCTTGCTTTAAATCGGACTGTTACCATGAACGGTAAAAATTTAATGTTCAAACCTAATGTTTTGGGTTCAGAGTTTTATATTGATGGAATATCTGGTAGAGTAGGTCTAGGTACTGTTACCCCAGTTGGTTATCTAGATGTAAATGGGACATTGCCTAACGGAACTACATTTAGTTCAAACGATCAAAAATATAAAGAATGTCTTGTTTTAAATGCGGGTTCATATTTGTCACCAAATAAAGATTTTAGAACTTTTAAGTACTTTGACTTACCACAATCAAACTTTGATACTCAACCACAAGTTCACTTGGCTATTGAAGACAGAAATGATGCTAATAGACTGCGATTTATTGCTACAGCAAACGGTTCAACGTGGTTTGCATTAAGTAATAGATTACAACAAGAACATTTTACAGTAAATGAGAACAATAACAGTGTAAGAATGATATTGCCGATGTCTGATTCATATATAGGAATTGGAACATCTAATTTTACTGATGGTGCCGATACATATAGACTTGCTGTTAAAGGAGCTATTAGAGCAGACAGAGTTAGAGTTTATACAACTTGGGCGGATTTTGTCTTTGAGAAAAACTACCAGTTACCTTCACTAGAAGAAGTTGAAAAGCACATAGTAGAGAAAGGCCATCTTAAAGACATTCCATCAGCTAAAGAGGTAGAAGAAAAAGGAATTGAACTTGGTGAAATGAATAAAAGATTATTACAAAAAGTAGAAGAACTTACTTTGTATATTATTGAAATGAATAAAGAACTACAAGAAGTAAAAAATCAACTTAACAAAAAATAAACTATGAAAAAATTTCTTTTCATAACAATAATGTTGATTGTCACGGTTAGTTATTCTCAACAAAAGTCGTTTTTTTATGTCGAATTCTCTGACTTAAGTCATGTGCCCACAGTAATTGATAATGGAAACGGAACAATTACTTTAACTTCAAATAATAGTGGTGTAAATAATATTTACAATAGTTATATCATTTACGAATTTGAGCCTTTATCATTATATACTAACATTAGTAGTTTGAGAAGAACATATTCTATCGGATGTAATGATATTAGATTAATGAATAATTTAAGAACAAATTATCCGCTTATATTTATTAAAGTAGAGGAATTTACCCCACCAAAAACGCTATATACTCCTAATGATTATTCAATATTACCACCGTTCAATGGTTACAGTTTTGAAACAAGATACTTAGATCGTATAAATGCAAAAGATGCTTGGGATATTACTCATGGTTTGAGTACAACTATCGTAGGGATAAATGAAAATAATATGAACAATCAACACCAAGAATTAATTGGTAAAGTCGTTAATCCAACTACAGGTCCTGGATGGAATTGGCATGCAACAGGAGTAGCAGGATTAGCTGCTGGTGATACCGATAATTCTGTTGGTCTAGCCTCGATTGGTTTCGATTGTAATTTGGCTCAAGGTAGCTTTAATACACTTGTAGCCAATGGTGCAAAAGTCATTAATATGAGTTGGGGTGTAGGATTTATTCCTTTTTTAGACCCAAATACTAATTTGATGGTAAATATTCCAAGTCAAACAGAACAAGATAATTTTAATGACTTGAGTGACAATCAAAATATTGTACTCGTTGCAGCAGCTGGTAATGGAGTTGGAGGTAATGTGTATGCTGGCCAATTAACAAGTAATGGATTAGCAATTAATGCAGAGAATTATTCTAATGTTAGGCATTTTCCCGCCTCTTATAGAAATGTAATTTCAGTTTCAACAGTTGGAAATTGGGAGCAACCCTATACTACTTCAACTAATTTTGATAATTGGATAAATATGCATAAAGTTAGAAAAAGCCCACCTGATATTAAATACAATGGAACAACAACTTTTGTTGTAGAACCAGAAATATTTAACCAGCATAATGATTCTGTTGATATTGTGGTTCCTGCATATAGACTTCCAATCGTAGGTGGAGGAGTAAGTGGTTACTGGGATTCACATGATTTAGGAGGTTGGTCTGGAACTTCTTTCTCAGCACCTATTGTAAGTGGAACTATTGGTTTAATGTTTTCAGTAAATTTTTGTTTAATTCCTAAAGAAGTTGAAAGTATTCTTAAACTTACGGCACTCAATATTGAAGATCTACCCGAAAATCAAGAGTTTCACGGTAGATTAGGAGGTGGCGCTTTGGATGCCTTTAAAGCTGTTCAGATGGCAAATGAAATGGCAAAACCACAAGGTACAGTAAATGTTACAGATAGGATTTTGTATAGGAATTGGTTTTATTTATTGCAAACCGCTCCGTTTGAAATAAAAATGTCGAATAATTTGGTAACAGATGAGGCTAAAATCAAGTTTTTAGCAAGAGATAATATTGAGATTCTTAGTGGTGATTATTGTCCTATTCAAGGTTACGTTGATTTGCTTATTGATCCTGGTTTAGCACTAAATTGTGAAACTCCAACGAATAGAATCAAGAACAATGAATCGTTTGATAAATCACTAAAAGACGAAAATTTAGTTCGATTATATCCCAATCCAAATAAAGGATTATTTACTATTTCAATATCCAAAAAAGAGGTGAAAAATCTAAAAATAGAGTTATTTGATTTGTTTGGTAAATCTGTTTACAGTACAATATCTAACTCTGTCAAAACAGAAATAGATATTTCAAATTTATCAGCGGGAGTATATCTAGTAAAACTAAGTTCAAATGAGTTAAATGAGATACTCAAATTAATTAAAAACTAAATTTTAAATTTATAAATAGGGTGTTTAAATTTTTTTAAGCACCCTATTGTTGTTAAAAGCACTAATAGCAAAGGGTAAACTACTATATGAAACCGATCTCCTTGATTACATGAAATTGCAGAAATCATCATAATATATAGAATTGAAAATGCTAACATCAAACAAAAATTATTTTGCTTTTTTAAGTTTATTAGAAGATAAATAGAAGCTATAACACTTAATAGACTGAAAAGTATATTTTGTATTTTAGAGATCACCTTGAAAATATATTGAAAAGAATAAAAATAACTACTTTCATTTTTATTTTTACATCCATGAACTACGGTAGTTCCTTTTGTTGAATTGATATAAAAATTGATATAATACGCTTTTATGAAATTACCAGTATTGTTTACTATTTGTCTTTTAAAATCTTCATTGGCAAGTTTCTTTTGTTCACAATTTGAAAGTGTAATGAAGTGATCAAATCTTTCACCCTTTGCATCGTGAAACTCTAAATTATTCTCCAAGCAATAAGCTCGATTTCCTAAATAATTGTAATAAGTATAAGAATCTATATAACTTATCGTATAATTACCATATTTATTTTTCATTGTATTCATTTGTGAAAATACCAATACTAAACTTACCATTATTAAAAATGAAAACTTAGTAAATACAATTTTTTTTAAAATCCTTATGTATACTAATATGACAATAAAGACTAGACCAATTGCCATGGGTTTTACTAATGTTGTAAGGATTAATAAAGCTATGGTAAAAGTTAGGTACTTGTGTTGGTTCGTTTTAGTAAATTTATGAATCAAAAAAAATGAAAAAGTCAACATTAAAATGAATATGGACTCAGACAAAAATTTAAATGTAATAGCTAGGTTTCCGATGCAAAATAAAAATAGAACAGACAATAAAAAGCCTTTTCTTTTACTCGATAAATCAGAAGTGATTTTATAAATCAAGATTGAAGTTAAAAACCAAGATATTGTGTTTACGATAAATACCCAATTGAAAAGTAATTTTTCTGAAAGCCCAAATAATAAAGGAAAACCATTAATTGCCGAAATAAAAAAAGGTCTTCCTTCATCAAGCGTAAAGTCTAAGTAGAATTTCTTAGCAGCATTAAAATAGCTTCCTTCATCACCTTGAAGTGTATATTGACTTTTTAGTTGCAGTACAAATGAAAAAAAAAGTGACCAACTAATAGCAATTAGAAGCAATATTGATTCATGTTTGTATTTAAGTATAATTTTTTTCATGCTTTTATTTGTCTTTACCACTTTTTAAGATACAATTCAGCCACTTTTATATAATGGTGTTCTTTTTCAATAAATGTTCTAGCACGTTTGCCAATTGATTCAATTTCAGCAGGATGCTCAATCAAATGAGTTAATTCTTTAACTATGTAATCCACATCTGGCAACGCATTAATTGCGACTTTTTCGGTCAAGTTATAATGATACTCAAATTCTTTTTCAGCTCCAGTAAAAACCACTTTTCCCTTTGCCATCGCTTCTAACGCGTTGTAGCCTTGGTCAAAAGCAAATACTTGATCCAATACAATATGCGCCTTGTTGTACAAGGTAATGTATTCTTGGTAAGGCAAGTTTTGTGCGATTTGAATAGCAACTTTGTCGTTGTATTTTTCTTTGATTATCGCCAATGCTTTTTCAAAATAACCAATGCCTTTCGATAAATAAGAACCTTTATTGATGCCCAAAAAAATGACTATTTTGTCGTGAATTGGATTGTCAATGAATACAATTTTTTCGGTATTGATAGGATTCGGAATTAAACCCAAAAATTTCGTATGACCTTCCAACGGAAACAGATAATCCATATCGGAAGCAATCACTCCTTGTATATTTTGATAGACTAAATCGTGTGTTTTTTGGTGATTTTTAGTCAAAAACTCGAAGATAAACTTGTATTCGTGCGCTTTTTTATTGCCTTCAAAATACGGATTCATAATAGAGTATCTCGATTTTCGTTCCATCATGTAATTGGCTACAACATAATCAACACCACAACACAAAAGAAACGTTTTGTTGTTATTCTTGAAAATCTTTTTCAACAAGAATCGCTCAAAGACAGGTGTAGTTTGTATCGGCGCTTCATTGATCAATTGCACTACATCATAACCTTCTAACTTGGAAAGTTGAAAATAAAAGCGAATCCCAAACTCTATTTTGGCAATATCAAATTTGAAAATGCGGTACATTCCTTTTCTGAAAATGGAGCCAATTGCGCTTTCGCAAAATGAAGCTCGGGTAGAAATATCCACTGGAAAATTCTTAAAACCATCGCCGTTGCCAACAATAGTGACTTCGTGACCAAGCGCCACTAATCCTTCTTTTAAAGAATTGTGCAACCGACTGAATTCGCCAAGTAATAAAATCCTCACTTATATTAGTATATTTGTGCTAAAATAGTCAAAATTTGAACGATTCTCCAAAAAAGAACTATCGCATTTGTATTGTTTCCGAACAATTGGCTGGCGGCGGCGCTGAAAAAGCTTCGGCCTTACTTTCAACTTATTTTGAAGCCAATAATTGCAAAGTACATCATGTAATTGTGATTGATAAAGTGGAGTACAAATTCAAAGGCGAGTTACTCAATTTAGGTAAACTGAAAAAAAATCATTTCAATTGGAGTGATCGAATCAAGCGTTTTCAGGTTTTACGACAATTTTTTTGCCAAAATCAATTTGATTATATCATCGATACGCGTGTGAGAAACCGTCAATGGCAAGAGTTTTTCATAACTAAGTTCATTTACAATGCACCATTAGTTGTTGTCGTTCATAGTTTTATGACGCATTTGTATTTTCCTAAAAACCGTTTTTTGGCTATTTCTATTTTTAAAAATGCCTATAAAATAGTTGGCGTTTCAAAAGCTATTAGCGAAAAAGTGACACAATTATACCATTACCAAAATGTAGAAACGATTTACAATCCGATTGATTTTTCAGCAATTAAAGAGGGCTTGAACGAAACAGTTTCGTTTGATTTTCCTTTTATTCTTGGCGTTGGACGAATGAAAGACAACATCAAACAATTTGATAAATTGATTCAGTGTTACGCACAATCCAATTTACCTTCTCAAAATGTAAAGTTGGTATTGATTGGCGATGGTGAATTTAGAGCAGAATTAGAGCAACTAGTCAAGCAATTAAATGTAACGGATTACGTTGTATTTCAAGGCGCTGTTTCCAATCCATTTCCATATTATGCCAACGCTTTGTTTACCGTTTTGACTAGTAAAAATGAAGGTTTTCCAACGGTTTTGTTAGAATCGTTAGCCTGCGGAACTCCAGTTGTGGCTTTTGATTGTCAGTCGGGACCGAATGAAATTATCGTTAATCATCACAACGGACTTTTAGTTGAAAATCAAAATGAAGAAAAAATGCTATTTGCCATCAACGAAATGTTTGAAAATAAAGATTTATATTTACATTGCAAACAACATGCAGTGGCCAGTGTAGCCCAATTTTCACTCGAAAATATTGGTCAACAATGGAGGCAACTTTTACAAATTGAAACCCAATGAACATCGAAATTATCAACATACCCAAAGTAGAAGATTACAGAGGAAATATAGCTATCGTTGAAAAAGATACCATTCCTTTTGCTGTAAAAAGAGTGTATTATTTGTACGATGTTCCAAGTACAGCACACCGTGGTGGTCATGCCCACAAAGACCAATTGGAATTACTGATTCCGCTTTCGGGTAGTTTTGACGTCGTGTTAAACGATGGGAAATTGATTGAAAAAGTGACGCTGAATAAACCCGATAAAGGTTTGCTTATCAAAACCAATATTTGGCGTGAATTGGAAAATTTTTCCTCTGGAGCCGTTTGTTTGGTTTTGGCCTCGGATGTGTTTTTGGAAGACGATTATATTCGTGACTTTGATGCGTTTTTAGATTTTGTACGATGAAAATTTTGTACCTAACGCCACGAGTCAACAATGAAGGCGGAGTTGCCCGAATTTTAGCTGTAAAAACCAATTTATTTATAGAAAAATTAGGCTATGAAATTGCTATTGCTACCCAAAATAAAGGAAATTTACCGCTATTTTTCGACTTTAATCGTAACATTCAATTCTTCGATTTTGAGTTGAAAGGGACGCTGCTGAGTTTTATTTCTGACTATAAGAAAAGCGTCAATTCCATCCTAAATAATTACAATCCCGATG
>CAYPXI010000020.1:0-58873 GCA_964414655.1 uncultured Flavobacterium sp.
TGTCGTATATATGTCGTATATATGTCGTATATATGTCGTATATATGTCGTATATAGTTTGTAAATATACAATATAAAAGTGTAGTAAAGACCAAATAAAATACACTTTTTTAGAAGTAACAAGTGCAATCAAACAGCACAATTTGAAATCTTTTTTGGGTAAAAGTCAAGCAGCTTCCGCTAATGAAATGGGCTATAAATGCCTTCTAAAACAAAAAGGCCGTTCTTTCGAACAGCCTTTTTTATTGGGATTGAAAACTATTAATTTTTCTTAACTACTTTAATTGTTTTCTCAGTTCCATCTGCCGTTACTTTAATAAAGTAAGTAGCTTCTGCTAATCCTGATAAATCAATTTGAACTTCAGTTGAATTCGTGTTTTTCGACATCACTTGTTGTCCTAAAAGGTTAGTTACACTCAATTGAGTTATTTCCTTAGCATAAGAAATGTTAACAATAGACGAAGTTGGGTTTGGCCAATAAGCAAAACTTACATTGTCAAACTGATCATTTCCTAAAGTAACAGTTACAGTAACTCCAAAAGGCTCACTTGAACAAGCACCTGTTACGTTTACAGCGTAGTAAGTAGCACCTGTAGTAAGGACTGTTGAGTTAGGTAAAGCATTAGTTCCAGCTTGAGCATCTGCCAAAGTTGGATACCAAGTTACAGTAGAAGGAGTTACTACTAAGTTAGCCAAAGTAGCATCATTAGGATTTACCACAGAAACCGTTTGTACCGCATCTCCTGTTGGTGTAGCTGATGTGTTTACAGTTACTGTCATTGTAGCTGTACCTAAACATTGACCAGGAACTGGTGTTGGTGTAAAGGTATAAGTTGTGGTTGCAGTGTTATCTATTGCAGGCGACCATGTTCCAGCAATTCCATTGTCTGAAGTAGTCGGTAGTGTGAAAGTACCGCCTGAACAAATAGCAGCTACTTGAGTAAACGCTGGAATTGTATTGGCTGTAACGGGTACAGTAACAGTAATAGTGTTTGAACAACCAGTAAGCGTATTTGTTACTGTTACACTAAAGTCTGTGTCAGCATTTAATACACCTGTATTTGTTGTTTGCGTAGTATCTCCATTCCCCCATAAATACGTTACAGGTGGTGCAGGGTTAAGCGTTACACTTACTTCATTAGCTGTCATTGCAGCAATAAGCGCCTGACCATCGGCTAATGTCATTCCGTATACTGGTATCGTTACTCCAGGAGCAGTTCCTGCAGGAAGTAAAGCACCAGCTACATTATTGTAAAGAATTACACCAATTGCACCTGCGTCTTGCGCATTTTGCGCTTTTATTGCAAAAGTACAAGTTCCTCTTTGGATCAATGCAATTTTACCAGCTAATGAACCTGGCGCAAAAGCAGTACATCCAAGTGATGCTGTATTAAATAAAACGCCAGTTAAAGGTGCTGTAACGGGTACTCCAAAAGCAGCAGCATTCATGTTGAATGTTTGCGATCCAGTACTAATGGTTGGAGTAGCATTGGTAACATTCGCTGAAAGTACAGTACTATTTCCAGCACAAACTGGGAACGGATTAGCTGAAAAAGTAGCCGTTGGAAGCGGATTCACAACGATTGTCATAGTTGTTGTTGTAGCACACTGACCAGCATCAGGTGTAAATGTATAGGTAGTTGTAGTTGTAGCATCAATAGCAGGAGACCAAGTTCCTGTTACTCCATTATTGGAAGTAGTTGGTAATGGATCTAAAGTTCCGCCTACACAAATTGGAGCCACTTGTGTGAATGAAGGCGCTGCAGGAGCAGTAACCACTACATCAAAACTACAAGTTGATGAACATCCATTAGCACTAGTTGCTTGATACGTTACTGTTGTTGTTCCAACAGGGAAAACACTTCCCGATGGTAAACCAGCAATTTGTGTTAAGGTTCCGTTAGCTGTAATGTCAGCATCAATAACCACATGAACATTAGCAAACCCAATTGCAGTTAGATTAGTTGGCTCAGTGACACCACAATTAAGAGCCTTGATATAGGTAGGTGCGCTTTGACCTAAATTATTACTTCCTGGTAAAAAAACAGATGAAGTTGTAGTAGTAGTTGAAGCTACTTCATACGACAAAACCAATTGTGAGCCATCAGGAACAGCTATTCCACCCATGTTTGCCGTATAATTTGTTAAAGGAGCAGTAGTTACAGGAACAACAACGCTACCTAATAAGGTTAAGTTAGCATTTGACATTGTTCCGCTCAAAGTATAGGCTTTAACGGTAACGTCACGATCAATTGCACTTTCTTCCACACCAAATTTAATGGTGTTTAATACTACATTACTAGTGTAACCCAATGCATTCAAATCATAAATTCTGTAATAAGCATTATCACCACCAGGGTTACAGCCAATTCCAGCATTGTCAACTAAAGTATTACTAGTGTTTTGTGTTAATGTAGCAGAACCACTCGTGTTTGCAGTAACGGTATAGTTTACAACATCACCTTCACAAGCGGTAATGTTTCCTGGACAAGTAATAGTTGGTAATGGTTTAACAGTAATGGTTAATGTTGTAGTTGATCCACATTGACCAGCATCTGGTGTGAAGGTATAAGTTGTAGTAGCAGTATTGTTTAAAGCAGGAGACCAAGTTCCTGTTATGCCATTATTAGATGTAGTCGGTAAAGCTGTTAAAGTTTCGCCAACACAAATAGGTGCAACTGCCGTAAAAGTTGGTGTTGCGCCTGGAGTTATGATAAAATCTGTGGCTGATCTACAGATTTCGCCTGGAAATTGTGCGTAGAAAATGGTTGTCCCAACAGTATTTGTATCTGTTAAACCACTTCCAGGTACTCCAACAGGGTTGAATGGTGAACCTGTTCCAATAGCTGTTCCGCCTGTTGCAGCAGTATACCACTCTATTCCAGGAACTGGATTAGACGGTGTAGTTGAGGTTACAGTATAGGGTCCAGCATCTGTGTTAGAAAATCCTGAAACCACCAAAACATAAGTTGTGCCACCAACTAGGGTAGCAGTTACAGTGGATTGCGCACCACAAACATCATCACTCGATTCAATAAGCGTGTTTCCTGCACATAACCCAGCTGGGTTAAAAGGAGATTGATATAAAGATAAGAAAGTGTCAAAAGTTGCACCACCACATGTACTAAATACATAGTCGCCTGATACTGGTGCTGTGAAAGTATGAGCCACATATTTTACTGCAGTACCTGTTCCTGAATTAGCACAAACACCACCTTGATTCATTGCTAATGGGCGGTTAAATGTTGGCCCTCCAGTATTGTCTCCTGAGTAATTAGGTAGTGGAGTTGGAAGCGTTGCTCCTCCTAAACTAGAAGTTAAACCTCCTGAAACAGCCGTGCCTTGACATACAGAATAATCACCCGTAATTGGTGCTGATTGAACTGTTAAATCAAGTGTTGCTATAGGATTTGTAGCTAATGACATATTATTAATAGTTGGCCATTTGAATGGTGATCCAGCATTAGCACAACTGATAGTTACAGTAGTGATAGGAGTGGTAGAGGTATAGCCAAAAAACTCACTTGCAGCTGTTACAGTTCTAGTTTCACTAAAACCAGTTGAGTAAGTTACTGTAAGGTCGCCTGTTGTAACTGCATCGTTAATATCAGTTGCGTAAATATTGGCTCCAAATCCGTATACACCAGGTCCTAATGTGATTGTTAAAGCATCGGTCGCCGTGTTTGTGCCTACAAAAACAGCCGTTGTGTACATTCCATTTGGAGCACCCATAGAAACGGATGTTGTGCCTACTGTCAAATTAATAGGATTGGTGTTTGGCAATCCTCCTAAACTATTGGTAGCCACATTTGAGTTGAATAGGTTAACATTGCTTTGCCAGTTGGCTAGATTGTTGTAACCTTGCGTAATACCATTAGCGGTATAAATGCCAGTTGCCGAATAAGTTTGACCATTGGTTGCCCATGTGTAAGGACCACAAGAAGTCACAACTTCAGCAGGCGGAATCGCTCCTCTATTGTAAACATGTGAAACGTTTTTTCCAATAGGTTGTTTAGCTGTGTTGCTCGATTTTGATCTTGTCTGTGCATAACTGCTCAAATGAACAGCAAACAACAAGAATAAAACCAACGCAACTTGTTTGATAAATGCGTAATTTTTTTTCATAAATTGTGTTTTAAAAGGGTTTGTTGAATTAAATAATGTATAAAAATAGTCATTTTAAATAAAATACAAGTGCTAAAATGTATAAATAGATTGATTTACTGTGTAGGTGGAATAACAATTGGGTCAAATATAAATCTTGTTTTGCCAATTCTTACAGGTGTTTTTACTTGGTTTGTAAATGAAGCAAAAAAAAAAATACTCTATCGTAAAATAGAGTATTTTATTATAAAAAGCATTTAGTTCTTAAAACAATCCGTTTATTTCAGCGTCAATACGATTAATAATGCTTCCTAAATCTTCAGGATTATTTACAAAATCAATATTGTCAACATCTATAATTAATAATTTTCCTTTGTTATAATTGGTAATCCATGCCTCATAACGCTCGTTCAAACGGCTCAAATAGTCAATTGAAATAGTGTTTTCATAATCCCTTCCACGCATGTGAATTTGTTTTACTAAGTTGGGAATCGAACTTCTCAAATAAATCAACAAATCAGGTGCTTCTACCAAACTTTCCATTAATTCAAAAAGGGAAGAATAGTTCTCAAAATCACGATTGGTCATCAATCCCATAGCATGCAAATTGGGAGCAAAAATATGGGCGTCTTCATAAATGGTTCGGTCTTGAATGATTTTCTTACCACTTTCTCTAATTTGTAAGACTTGTCTGAAGCGACTATTCAAAAAGTAAATCTGTAAATTGAATGACCAACGTTCCATTTGATGGTAAAAATCATCCAAATACGGATTGTCTACTACGTCTTCAAAATGCGGTTCCCATTTAAAATGTTTTGCCAAAAATCGGGTTAACGTTGTTTTTCCCGCGCCAATATTCCCTGCTACTGCTATATGCATTATGGTATTGTAATTTTATAATTTGTAATTCCTTTGTCGGTAAAAATAGATAAAATTTGGTCTTTGTAATAGAATTTTTTAAACGATTTCTCAACAATTTCTATTTCGTACAGTTTATTTTGCCTGAGGTCATTCACATACAATGCATTGTTTTTTACAAATAAAACTTTGTCAATGTCTATAAGCTGAGTTGATTCTATTTCGTCAATCTTTCCATTTGAAAAAACCCTTCCAAAAATGGTACAAGTATTCCATTGATGTTGATTGTCAATCCAATGAAAATAATTGAAATCGCTCTGGTAATACAGTAAATCGCCTTTAATAGGAATGCCCAAATTTTGATACAAATTATTTGTCAAGTCGTACAAACCAATTTGCTGGTTCATCGAATTAAAAACCCAAACTTTATTTTGACCCGATATCCCAACAGCTGTGGCGATGATAGCGTTGTCTAGTTTGGAAAAATCAACCCGTTGAATTTCATTCATTTGATTGTCTAACACCACAATCGAATTGAACTCTTTGTAAAATAAAATGACTTTCAAAGGATTCAAAATATCTACTTTGGTTATTTTTCCAAGTGAAAGGTTTTGGTATTGTAAAATAGCTGAATCTACTTTCTTCAAAACAACATTGTTTTTTGTGTAAAAACAATTCCCAAAACCATCAACACCAATAAATTCATCCGCTTCAAGATTCAGGCGCGCTGTTTCCACAACGGTAATTTTGGTTGATTGACTCATTGAAAATTGAAAAGCAATCAACAATAATAAATAAAATACTTTTTTCATAGAGGGCTAATTTACGCTAATCCATTTACATTTAATCATCTCTATTCAATTATTTTAACAAAACTTTGGTAACAAAAAAAGGGTAGAATCGTCATATTTGCTAAGTTGTATCTAAAATTAAATCACATTATGAAAAAAATAATTTTCTCCGTTTCTCTTTTATTGGCTTTTGTATCGGTAAGAGCACAAAAAGATTTCCAAGGAATGGCGGTTTATGAGTCTAAAACTAGTACTTCTGATTTTAAAGCACGAATGGAAGGTAACAAAGATATCACGCCCGAAATGCAAAAAATGATCGAAGAACGCATGAAGAAAATGTTTGAAAAAACATTCATCCTCAATTTCGACAAATCGGCTTCCATTTACAAAGAAGAAGAAAAGCTCGAAACGCCAGGTCAACAAGGTGGCGGAATGCGAATGATGACTTCGTTTATGGGCGGCGGCGGAACGTATTACAAAAACGTAAAAGACAAATCCTATACAGTTGACAAAGAGTTCATGGGAAAAGAATTTTTAGTTAAAGATTCACTCAAAACCTACAACTGGAAAATGGAAGCAGAAACCAAAGAAATTGGTGGTTACATGTGCTACAAAGCAACAACTGTAATTCCTGCCAGTAAAACTGATTTTAGAAATTTCCGCGCCAAAAAAGAAAATGAGAAAAAAGACGAAGCCAAATCGGAAGAAAATAAAGAGAAAAAAACCAGCTTTTTAGATGAAATTGATTTGCCAAAAGAAATCACCATCACAGCTTGGTATTCACCAGAAATTCCAATCAATCAAGGACCTGAAGGTTATTGGGGTTTGCCGGGTTTAATTTTGGAGGTAAACGATGGAAAAACAACTATCCTTTGTTCTAAAATTGTTTTGAATGCTAAAGAAAAAGCCGAAATCAAAGCACCAACCAATGGGAAAGAGGTTTCGCAAGCCGAATACGACGAAACCGTAACCAAAAAAATGGAAGAGATGATGGAAATGAATCAAGGTCAAGGACGCGGCGGAATGCAAATAAGAATGGGAAGATAACAGCAACAATTAACAATTAAATCGAATCGTAAAAGCCATAAAATGAATAAATTACTGTATTTCTTTTTATTCTTGTCAAGTTTTTCTTTCTCCCAAACCATTCGTTATGAAGGAAATGTACTCGACGATAAAAAAACACCTCTTGAAATGGCCAATGTAATGGCTGTCAACCAAGCCAATAAAGCCGTCGATGCTTATGCGATTACCAACGACAAAGGGAAGTTTGTGCTTAATTTGAAAACCAATGCAACCTATACCATTAAGTTTACCTATCTCGGGATGAAAAACAAAGAGATAACGGTAGCAACTAAAACCGAAAACATCAATGAAACCATCACTTTAGAACAAGGTGGAATTCAACTTGACGATGTGGAAATTGTACGCGAAATGCCAGTTTCAATCAAAGGTGATACGATTGTATACAACGCAGATTCTTTTAAAACTGGAACCGAACGCAAGTTGGAAGATGTACTAAAAAAACTTCCTGGAGTTGAGGTAAATGCTGATGGAGAAGTGGAAGTAGAAGGCAAAAAAGTTTCTAAACTAATGGTAGAAGGAAAAGACTTCTTCGATGGCGATACCAAATTAGGCGTAAAAAACATTCCAGCAGATGCAATCGATAAAGTACAAGTATTACGCAATTACAACGAAAATTCAATCCTAAAAGGAGTAGAAAACAATCAAGATAATTTGGCCATGAACATCAAACTCAAAGAAGGTAAGAAAAACTTCTGGTTTGGTGACGCTTCAGCCGGAATTGGCGTTGGACACAAAGACGAACGCTATATTGTAAACCCCAAATTGTTTTATTACAGCCCCAAATACAGCATCAACCTGATTGCCAATTTCAATAATATTGGCGAACTTCCGCTTACCATCAACGACTATTTCAAGTTTACAGGTGGTTTTCGTAACATGATGTCCAAAGGAGGTTCTAATTTTAATGTAGCAACCAACGATTTAGGGATTTCGCTCTTGCGCAACAATAGAGCCAAAGAAATCGAAACGCAATTCGGAGCTACTAATTTTGCTTACAATCCTTCCAAAGCATGGTCTATAAGTGGTTTCGGAATTTTATCAACTTCGATTACCGACCTTGAAACCCAATCATCGGTCAACTTTTTACGTGAAAATTCAGCCGAAAATCGTCAGGAAATCGCACATCAAAAAAGTAATTTAGGATTGTTCAAGTTGAGCACTACTTACAAACCCAACGCCGACTTTCAACTCGATTACGACATCCTAACCAAATACTCCAAACAAGACGAAGACAACTCACTCTTGCGCCAAACCTTCGATAATTCGGGTACAAATGTTGAAAATGTAACGACTTTCAAAGACCAAAACCCAATTTCGGTCAACCAAAATTTAAGTTTTTACAATACCATCAACGAAAAAAATATCTTGGCGCTCGAAATGCAGCATTTGTACCAAGAGGAAGATCCATTTTACAACGCCGATTTGGGTTCAAAACCTTTTTTCATCCCCGGAATTCTTCCCAATGCCGAACCCATATTCAACGTTTTAGGCTACGATTATGATGAAAACCGAATCAATTTGAATCAAAATCGTTTTGTGAAAACCAACAAACTCGACGCCAAACTCGATTATTATTACGTACTCAATGCCAAAAGCAACATCAATCTTACACTTGGAAATACCTATTCGTACCAAACGTTTAATTCAAGTATTTTTCAAATTCTTGACAACGGAACCATCAATAATTTAACAGCTGCAGGAAATACCAACGACGTGCAATACAACTTCAACGACGCCTTTGTTGGGTTGCATTACAAATTGTTGTACAAAAAAATCACTGTAACGCCTGGTGTAAGTTTGCACAATTATTCACTCAACAATGAGCAACTTGGTACCAATTACAAACAAAATTTAACGCAAATTTTACCCGATTTGTTTGTGCAATATCAAATCAAAAAATCCGAAAGTTTAACCTATCGTTTTGCGTACAATAATAATTTTACCGACATCAATAAGTTAATTGAAGGTCGCGTTTTAAATGGTTACAGTAGTTTGTCGTACGGAAATAGAACACTCGAAAATTCGATTTCGCAAACCCACAACTTGGCGTATTTTAAATACAACATGTTCAATTTCGAAAATATTTTTGCCAATCTGAACTACACCAGAACCCAAGAAGCCGTAAAATCCATTTCGCGTTTTCAAGGTGTAAATCAAGAAGCAACTGCTTTCAATTCGCCTTATCCTGACGAAAATATTTCTGGAGTTGCAGGTTACGGTCGCTCATTCCTCAAACGCTACAAAGCGTCGCTCAACGTTCGTGTCAACTGGGCAAAGTTCAATAACATTCGCGAAACACCAATAACGCGTGTACAAGCATTAATCACAGACGAAAGTTTTACCCAAAACTACAGCCTCAAAGCCTCTACCAATTACAAAAATTTGCCTAATATCGAAATTGGCTACGATTACACGGTCAACGATTACGCTGGAACAAGATTTTTTACCGAAAAACCCTTTGCGCGACTCGATTATTATTTCCTTAAAAGCTTTTCGTTTGTGTCGGAATACGAGTTTTACAAATACTATAACAAAGACAAAACTACGCAAAACGAATACGATTTTCTCTCGGCAAGTCTCATTTACCAAAAAACCAAAGACAGCCACTGGGAATACAAAATTTCGGCTACCAATTTGCTCAATACCACAACGCTCAACGACGATAGTTTCAACCAATTTTCTACGCGTACTTCGCAGTATATTGTACAGCCGCGCTACATCATTTTTAGCTTAAAATATAATTTGTAATAGAAGCAATCTCCAGCTTTACGCTACAAGTCCTCACCCAAAAAGCAAAGTTGCTAAAGGTGTACAACGAGCTTCCTTTGGTCGCTGTTGTACACCAAGCAACTTAAACTTTTCGGGCTCCGGGCTTTCCACTGCAATCTGGGCTAGGGCAGTAGTTCTTAAAAAATATTCTGATAAAAATCACGTTATCCTATCATTATAAATTTTACATTTATAGTGTTAATTTCAACTTCTCTTTTCATGAAAAAAATCGTTGTTTCTCTGTTGTTTTTGGCTGGCTTTTCCGTCATCGCACAACAAAATAAAATCGAAACAGGTGTTTACTCGGCTACAAGTCCGTCAGCCGAAAGCATCAAACTTATCCTCGATGACGACCAAAAATTCCATATTTCTCTAATTTCTGGTACTTACGAGCAAGTCAACGATTCCATTTATTTTCACACTCAAAACGAAAATGATCCGCTATTTCAAGTCGAATTTGTTACTAGCAAAACCAAATCCAATACGATCAAAATCAATTTTGGGAGCAACACCTATTTGGCGTTCTACAATATGCATTTCGGAACCCAAAAAATCAACCAAACGGATATTGACTACCAAACACTTGAAGCACGTTTAGGTATTGATGCTAACAATTTTGACTATATTGAAAAAGAATACAGTTTTGAAATTGATCGCGCGGCTTTCATCTACTTGGTGCAAGACAATTACGACAAAGAATCGGTGATTGAAAAATACGAAGTGCCCGAAAATGTCATTGAAGTCAAAATAAAAAAGAAAAGTTCTTCATTTGGCAAACTCAATCTACGAGGTTATTTCAACCCAACCACCAAAGAATTTGTGGTTTCTGAAGGGAAAAGTCCACTTACATTTGTCAAAAGTGTCGATTCCAAGGGTGAATATGCTTACGTAATACCAATCGAATCACTTTCCAAAAGAAACTGGACTTATCCAGGCAAACCCATTGACGATTATGCGTATCCAGCAGCTGATTCTACCACTGTAGATTATGATTATGCCTACGATAAACCACAATATGTTTTCAAATTACAAACCGAGAAAACACTTTCAGATGCTTTAAAAGTAGCCCAAAAATCGCCCGCTAAATTGTTGGCTATTTTTTATGATACAAACAAAACTGCTGAAGCTGATTTTAAAAAATACGTTGAAAATTACCAAACAAACGTAGGCTATTTGATGTACGAAAAATACAATCCCGAATACGATAATGTTAATTTTTATCTCGCCACAGAAGCCGATAAAAGTGCGTTGAAAAAAATGGGTGTCAATGAGCCAAACTGCATCGTTTTTCTCAATTCGGACGGAACCAAATTATACCATTGCAAAGGTAAAATGACGGACTACGATTTTTCAGAATACAATTTGACTTATCTAATCAAAGAACTCAAAGCCATCGACGCATTGGCCAAAATCGATGTATCGTTTTCCAACAAAAAAGCAACAGTTGATGCAGTTGAAAAAGCGTTTTTAGCTGTAACTCAAAGTGAAAATAGTTTTGTCAGTGAAGTCGTTGATACTGTAATTCCACCACCAGCGCCACCAAAAGTTGAATTCGGCACTACCAAAGAAATGGATTACGAAGCAGTTGATACGACTGCATCAGCTATTGATTCATACAATTATAGTATGCTCAAAGAAAAACACAACGTTTACCAATTCAAAACTACTCTAGAAGTTGTCAATCAAAAATACAAACAACTACTTGATGCACATTCAAAAGACACAACTGTAAACACCAATTTAGTCCAAATCATCCTTGCAGAACTCAATTATTATTCAGGGTTCAGTCGCAAATTATTCAATAGAAATGCTGAAAAATTGTCGACTAACGATTTTCAATCCATTGATTATTTGTTAAAATTCTACAACGAAATTCCGAAATTCCAACCCGATGATTACGCTGTTAATTATTCCAATGAAAATTTGATTAATACGTTAATTTCTGCCTTGAACCGTGAATCAAATGCTACTCAATTACCAAAAATTTCTGAGTATTACGGAAAGTTAGCCAAAGCAACCAACAACAATCTCAAAGTGTTGCGCAACTTAATTTTTGTATTAAAAACCAACGGAACGCCAACCGAGTATTTGTCGGCTTATGAGTCGTATTTTACTTCGATTTTGCCAAATCCAAACAATATTATTGAGCAACTGGATAACGCTTACGGTGTAGGTCAAGAAATGAGTTGGATTGAATTTAAAAACGCTTTCGCCAACGATGCCAACGATGCGGCTTGGTTTATTGTGGAAAAACTAAAAAACACCAATCCAAGTGTTTTGAATAAAGCGATTACTTGGTCAGAAACTAGTTTAGTTATCGAAAAAAATAATCATTACTATTTAGATACTTTAGCACAATTGTACTATTTAAACGGCGACAAACAAAAAGGCATCCAATACGAACAAAAAGCCATCGATGCCGCTTTAGTCTCATCAGATTCAAGCACAATCGAAGATTACAAAACCGTTCTCGAAAAAATGAAAAACGGAACGTATTAGAAAACAAAAAACCCGACCAATTCAGTCGGGTTTCTTTTATTCAAAAAAACAATCTTTACAAGTTAAAAGCCGCTTTTACTTTATCTACAAAATCCAATTTTTCCCAAGTAAATAACTCAACAGTAACTGTTTTGCTATTGCCACCTGGTGCTGAGAACGTTTTAGTTACCGTTTCTGGAGTTCTTCCCATGTGTCCGTAAGCAGCAGTTTCACTGTAAATCGGATTTCTCAATTTCAAACGTTGTTCAATAAAGTACGGACGCATATCAAAAATGTTTTCCACAACTTTGCTGATTTCACCGTCAGTCATGTTTACTTTTGAAGTTCCATAGGTGTTTACGTTAATCGAAGTTGGTTTTGCAACTCCAATCGCATACGACACTTGAACCAATACTTCGTCACACAAACCAGCAGCAACTAGGTTTTTTGCAATATGACGAGTAGCGTAAGCAGCCGAACGGTCTACTTTACTTGGATCTTTTCCAGAAAATGCTCCACCACCGTGCGCGCCTTTTCCACCATACGTGTCAACAATAATTTTTCTTCCCGTCAAACCAGTATCTCCGTGTGGTCCTCCAATTACGAATTTTCCAGTTGGATTGATATGGTAGGTAATATCATCATTAAAGAAATGCGCGTATTGTGGGTATTTTGCTTTCATTCTCGGAATCAAAATCGAAATCAAATCCGATTTAATCTTAGCCAACATTTCAGCTTCAGTATCAAAATCGTCATGCTGAGTAGAAATTACAATAGCATCAATACGTTGTGGTTTGTTATCGTCTGAATACTCTAAAGTTACTTGCGATTTAGCATCCGGACGCAAATAGGTAATTTCGGTGTTTTCTCTTCTTATGTTAGCCAATTCAATCAACAAAGCATGAGCAATGTCCAATGCTAATGGCATATAATTTTCAGTTTCGTTAGTAGCGTAACCAAACATCATTCCTTGGTCGCCTGCTCCTTGCTCTTCTTTACTTGCTCTATCTACACCTTGATTAATATCAGCCGATTGCTCGTGGATAGCCGATAAAACACCACACGAATTCGCTTCAAACATGTACTCACTTTTCGTGTAACCAATTTTTTTGATTACATCTCTAGCAATTTGTTGAACATCCAAATACGTGTCTGATTTTACTTCACCAGCCAAAATAACTTGCCCTGTAGTTACCAATGTTTCACACGCTACTTTCGATTCTGCGTCAAACGCTAAAAAGTTGTCAATCAATGCATCACTAATTTGGTCTGCTACTTTGTCTGGATGTCCTTCACTAACCGACTCCGACGTAAATAAATAAGCCATAACTTTATTTTAAGTTTAATACTAAATTCAAATAAAAAAAAGAAAATCACTCGAAACGCTAAAGAAGAAGTTCTGCTTTAGCATTTTTTAACGAGGTTGCAATCAGTTCAAATTTTTCCTCTTTTTTATTTCCGAGTGCAAATGTATGAAATGAAATTGAATACCAAATTTTTCTTTACTTTTTTTTGTAATTATAACTACAACGTTATCGCTTTTTTATTTTTAGAAACCCTTGCAAAATCCATTTCTATATTATTACTTTGCACTGTTCATTTACATTTTGATTGTTATCACGAAAGCTGGAGGGAATAGACCCAACGAAAGCTTAGCAACCTCTCGTTCTCAAAACGAGAAAGGTGCTACATTCTATTCCGATTTTAATCGGAAGCAGATAACCACGAGAATTCTCTCACACTTTTCATGATAACTTAGTATAATTTAAGAATTGCTTTCTGATTTTTTAGAAGCTGTTTCCTGCTGTACGCTATATCTTTTTTTAATTCCCTCGGGTTAAAACCCAAGGCAATTAAAAAAAGGATGCCGCTTCCATCAGGGCTAGGGCACTCGGTTTCAGAAGAAATTAATTAGTAAAAGTGAAATAATAAACCTTTGCGAACCTCGCGATAACCTCGCGTCTTTGCGGTTAAAAATATAAAAATGTCAAAAATACAACAAGCCATTCAAGAACGAATCTTGGTACTCGACGGCGCTATGGGAACAATGCTGCAACGCAATAATTTCTCAGAAGAAGACTTTCGTGGCGAGCGTTTCAAAGATTTTCCTTTTCCACTTAAAGGGAACAACGATTTACTTTCCATCACGCAACCCCAAGCAGTGATGGAAGTACATCGTTTGTACTTTCAAGCTGGCGCCGATATTGTCGAAACCAACACATTTTCTGGAACAACCATAGGAATGGCCGATTACCACATGGAAGATTTAGTCTATGAACTCAACTACCAATCGGCTAAAATTGCGCGTCAAGTAGCCGACGAATTCACCGATCGACCTCGATTTGTAGCAGGCTCCATCGGACCAACGAATAGAACGGCGAGTATGTCTCCAGATGTCAACGATCCAGGCTATCGCGCCGTAACTTTCGATGATTTAAAAATTGCCTACAAACAACAAGTGGAAGCTTTAATTGATGGTGGTTGTGATGTGCTCTTAGTTGAAACCATTTTCGATACATTGAATGCAAAAGCAGCTCTTTTCGCTATTGAAGAAGTCAAAGAAGAACATCAATTGGACATTCCAGTGATGGTTTCTGGAACCATTACAGATGCTTCAGGAAGAACACTTTCAGGTCAAACAGTAGAAGCATTTTTAATTTCTATATCGCATATTCCGCTGTTAAGTATCGGTTTTAACTGTGCGCTTGGTGCTGATCAGTTAAAGCCGTATTTGCAACGTTTGGCGATGAATACACAACTCAATATTTCAGCACATCCGAATGCGGGTTTACCTAATGCTTTTGGTCAATACGATCAAACGCCACACGAGATGCAGGCGTTAATCAGAGAATATTTAAAAGATAATTTAATCAATATTATAGGTGGTTGCTGTGGCACAACTCCTGAACACATCAAAGCAATTGCTGAGGTTGCCAAAGAGTTTAAACCAAGAGTGGTTATTGGTTGTTAGTTGTCGGTTGTCGGTTGTCGGTTGTCGGTTGTCGGTTGTCGGTTGTCGGTTGTAGAATTTTAAGAAAAGTAAAGTTATGAATAAAGATTATACAGATTTAGAAGTTTGGCAAGAATGCCGAAAGCTTACTAATCTTATTTACGGATTATCAAAATTATTTCCAAAAGAGGAACAGTTTGGTTTGACAAATCAAATAAGAAGAGCTACTGTTTCAGTCTCTTCGAATATCGCGGAAGGTTGTGGTAGACAGACTGCAAAGGATACGATCAATTTCCTACATATATCTCGAGGCTCATTATACGAAGTAGAAACGCAATGCTTTGTCGCTTTGGATCAGAACTACATTTCTAAGGAACAGTTTGATGATATTTTTAAAACGATTCAAGTTTGCAAACGATTACTTAACGGCTTTATTAATTATTACAAGAAATTATCATGAGTAATCCTGTTTCACCGACAACCGACAACCGACAACCGACAACCAAATACCTAAAACTATCTGGTCTCGAACCTTTAATTATAACTCCGGAAACCAATTTTGTCAACGTAGGTGAACGAACCAATGTTACTGGTTCGCGTAAGTTTCTTCGTTTAATTAAAGAAGAAAAGTACGAAGAAGCTCTTGATATCGCTCGTGCTCAAGTGGAAGGCGGCGCACAAATCATCGATGTCAATATGGATGAAGGAATGCTCGACGGTGTTTATGCCATGACCAAATTTCTTAATTTAATTGCAGCCGAGCCTGATATTGCTCGCGTTCCCGTAATGATTGATAGCTCCAAATGGGAAATCATTGAAGCAGGTTTGAAAGTCATTCAAGGAAAAGGCGTTGTCAACTCCATTTCATTAAAAGAAGGCAAAGAGGTTTTCATTCACCATGCCAAATTAATTAAAAGATACGGCGCAGCAGTAATTGTAATGGCTTTCGACGAAAACGGTCAAGCGGATACCTACGAGCGTCGCATCGAAATTTGTAAAAGAAGTTATGATATTCTAGTAAACGAGTTAAATTTTCCTGCCGAAGATATCATTTTTGACCCCAATATTTTTCCAGTCGCCACCGGGATGGAAGAACACAAATTGAATGCTTTAGATTTTTTCAGAGCGACCAAATGGATTCGCGAAAATCTTCCACATGCTCATGTTTCTGGTGGAGTGAGTAATGTTTCTTTTTCATTCAGAGGAAACGACAAAGTTCGTGAGGCGATGCATTCAGCATTTTTATACCATGCAATAAAGAATGGAATGACGATGGGAATTGTAAATCCAGAAATGTTAGAGATTTACGACGAAATTGATCCTACTCTTTTAGAATATGTAGAAGATGTATTGTTGAATCGAAGAGATGATGCCACCGAACGACTTTTAGAGTTAGCCGAAAGTTACAAAGGCGATTTTAAAACCAACGAAAAGACAGTTCAAGAGTGGAGAAACGCTTCAGTTCAAGAGCGATTAACGCATTCGTTGGTGAAAGGAATTGACGAATTCATTGAAATTGATGTAGAAGAAGCCCGACAATTAGTATCCAAACCCATTGAAGTCATTGAAATTTATTTGATGAACGGTATGAACGTTGTTGGCGACTTGTTTGGAAGCGGAAAAATGTTCTTACCACAAGTTGTAAAATCGGCTCGTGTGATGAAAAAAGCCGTGGCGTATTTATTACCTTATATAGAAGCACAAAAAGACGGAAAATCATCTTCAGCAGGAAAAGTGCTGATGGCAACTGTAAAAGGCGATGTTCATGATATTGGTAAAAATATTGTTTCGGTGGTTTTGGGTTGTAATAATTTCGAAATCATAGATTTAGGTGTAATGGTGCCACCCGAAAAAATCATTAAAGCAGCTGTAGAACACAATGTCGATATTATTGGTTTGAGCGGTTTGATTACGCCGTCACTCGACGAAATGGTATATTTGGCAAAAGAATTAGATAAACTCAACATCAAAATTCCTTTAATGATTGGCGGTGCAACGACATCGCGTGCGCATACAGCCGTAAAAATTGCGCCCGAATACAAAGAAACCGTCGTTCATGTTAACGACGCTTCACGTGCAGTAACCGTTGCAAGTAATTTGCTTCAAGCAGAAACTAAAGTGGCTTATGCTAAAACCGTTCGTGATGAATACGACCAATTGCGTGAAGGTTATTTGAGTAGAAGTCGCGATAAAAATTACTTGTCTATCGAGGAAGCGCGTAAAAACAAATTGCAACTCAATTGGAACGATTTCAATCCGGTAAAACCCAACTTTATAGGTACCAAAACTATTGAAGTTGAACTTTCAGAATTGGTTGATTTTATAGATTGGACGCCATTTTTTAGTTCGTGGGAATTGTACGGAAAATACCCTGCGATTCTTACCGATGAGGTTGTAGGCGAACAAGCCACGCAATTGTTTGATGATGCTCAAAAAATGCTCCATCAAATTGTTTCCGAAAAATGGTTCACAGCTAAAGGAATTCTCGGAATTTTTCCAGCCAACACAGTCAACTACGATGATGTTGAGGTTGTGCAAACCATAAACAATAAACCACAAACCATAAACTTTTTAACCCTACGCCAACAATCCCAAAAAACTGCGGGTGCACCCAATATTGCCTTAGCTGATTTTATAGCTCCCAAAGATTCGGGGAAACAAGATTATATAGGTTGTTTTTGTGTGACTACAGGATTTGGAGTGGATGAAAAAGCAGCTGAATTTGAAAAACAACTCGACGATTATAATTCCATTTTGGTCAAAGCATTAGGCGATCGTTTGGCAGAAGCTTTTGCCGAATATTTACACCTCAAAGTGCGAAAAGAAATCTGGGGCTATGCTTCAGAGGAAAGTTTGACAAATCAAGATTTAATCAACGAAGAATACAAAGGAATTCGCCCAGCACCAGGCTATCCAGCTTGTCCTGATCATTTGGAAAAACCAACAATATGGAAACTGTTGAATGTAGAACAAGAAATCGGAGTGAAGTTGACTGAAAGTATGGCGATGTGGCCCGCAGCCTCCGTTTCGGGTTATTATTTTGCAAATCCCGAAAGTAAATATTTTGGCTTAGGAAAAATCAAAGAAGACCAAATCATCGATTACGCCAAACGAAGAGGAATCAGTACAGAGGAGGCCAATAGATGGTTATCACCAAATAAAGCAGAGTAAGATAAGTTTATAGTTTATTGTTTTTGGTTCATAGTTCAGTAACCATAAACAATAAACCAAAAACCATAAACAAACAAAAATGAAAGTAACCCAACACATAGAAAACGCCAACGGAAAAGCATTATTTTCTTTTGAAATTCTCCCTCCTTTAAAAGGACAAAATATTCAATCAATTTTTGATAGTATTGATCCGTTGATGGAATTCAATCCGCCGTTTATTGATGTAACTTATCATCGTGAGGAATACGAATTCAAAGAATTGCCGAGCGGTTTATTACAGAAAAAAATTGTAAAAAAACGTCCAGGAACAGTAGGGATTTGTGCCGGAATTCAGAACAAATACAATGTCGACGCGATTCCTCATATTTTATGTGGCGGTTTTACCAAAGAAGATACCGAAAATTTACTCATCGATTTGGATTTCCTAGGTATTGACAATGTAGTGGCGCTTCGTGGTGATGCCTTGAAAAACGAAACGTATTTCAAACCCGAGCGCGAAGGTAACGAATACGCCACCGATTTAGTATTGCAAATCAGCAACTTGAACAAAGGGATTTATTTGGACGAAGATTTAAAAAATTCGGCCGAAACTAATTTCTGTATCGGAGTTGCAGGTTATCCCGAAAAACACATGGAAGCGCCAAGTTTGGATAGCGACATTCATTTTCTAAAACAAAAAATCAAAAACGGCGCCGATTACATCATTACGCAAATGTTTTTTGATAACAAAAAATTCTTTGATTATGTTGCCAAAGTGCGTGCAGCTGGAATCACAGTGCCAATTATTCCGGGTTTAAAACCGATTGCAACTAAGAAACAATTGAACTTAATTCCGCATCGATTTAGTTTAGAATTGCCCGACGATTTGATTATGGAAGTCGTAAAAGCCAAAGACAACGACGCCGTAAAACAAATCGGAATTGAATGGTGTATTGCGCAAAGTAAAGAGCTGGTCGCTGCTGGAATTCCGGTGTTGCATTATTACAGTATGGGAAAAGCCGAAAACATCAAAGCGATTGCAACCGCTGTTTTTTAATCCTAATTTTACAAAAGACAAAACCCAACTAGCCCTGATGGCAGTGGAAATAAAAAATGCTTTCAGTGTTTGAAAGCATTTTTTATTGCAACGTACAGCAGGAAAGACGATGGCAAAAACACCCAAACCATTCGCTCCTCATCCATTTTGTAATTCCTAAAGATATTCTGTTATATTTGTGGACTTAAAAATTTGGAATGAGGAAAATTTACTTGTTATTTGGGTTGGTTTCAACTTCACTTTTCGCCCAAGATTATAAAGATACCAATGCGGTTGAGGTCAATGTAATGTCAGGTAATGTCTTGCCTCACACGCCCGATATGTATCACTTGCAATCGCATCCCGATGCTTTGATGTTGAGTTTTTCGCGTCAAACCCACGGAACTAAAGAATGGCATTCGGCTTACAATTTTCCTGATTATGGAGGTTATTTTTTATACCAAAATTTTAATCTTCCCGCTTTGGGTGAAGCCTATGCAATCGGAATGCATTACAACTTTTATTTCTTAAACCGTAATTTGCAATTAAAGTTGGCGCAAGGTTTCGCTTATGTTACCAATCCGTACGACAAATACGATAACAGCAAAAACAAAGCTTTTGGGACGTCAATCTTAGATAATACCAACATCGGTTTGAGCTATCAAAAAAGCAATATTTACAAAGGATTTGGCCTAAATGCAGGTGTTATGTTTTGCCATTATTCCAACGGAAGAACCAAATCGCCCAATAGCGGAATCAATACGTATTTGCTCAATTTGGGTGTGAATTACGATTTTGATGGTAAAAGTCAAAATAAAGACAGTATTGTTGACAAAAAATCGTTTCGCGAACGCATCAAGTACAACATAGTGTTTCGTTCGGGAGTCAATGAAAGCCCTGTTATCAATAGTGGTCAATATCCGTTTTACCACATCGGTTTTTATGCTGACAAACGATTCGGACGAAAAAGCGCACTCCAATTCGGAACCGAATTATTCCTAACGCAAAGTTTCAAAGACTACATCAAATACAAAGCTAACGCGTATCCCGAATTACAGCTTGATCCCAATACCGATTACAAAAGAGTGGGTTTGTTTGTAGGGCATGAATTGTTTGTGAACCGATTTTCAATTGAAGCGCAATTAGGCTACTACATTTACGATCCATTCAAAAACGAAATTTCGATTTACGATAGAGTCGGAATGAAGTACTATATTTCTAAAAAAGTATTTGCCGGATTTACCATTAAAACGCATTTGTTCTTGGCCGAAGCGCTTGAGTTTGGTGTTGGTGTCCGTTTATAAAAATTAAATATGAAAAAGATAAGTTTCTTACTCTTGGTTTTAGTTGCATTGGTTTCGTGCGAAAAACCAAGTGATTGTGTTGAGTCAACAGGCGAGATTGTATCGCGTGATGTGTTTATAGATATGCCAACAGCCAACGATTCCATCAAAAAAATATATGTCGAAAAAGGAATCGAATTGATTGTAACCGAAGGGCCAATTTTTAAAGTTACTATCCAAACAGGCTCCAACTTAATTGACGATATTGAAGTGCGTCGCGAAGGAAATATGTTGCGATTAAAAGACAACACCACTTGCAATTGGGTGCGCGAATTCGGTCAAACCAAAGTATTAGTAACTACACCAAAATTGGAAGAAATTTATTCTAAAACCGACCGAAATATTAGTTCCAACGGTGTTTTGACTTTTTCAAGATTGAAAATTGTATCGGTAGATGACAATGCAGATCAGTTGGAAGGTGCTGGAACTGGCGACTTTTTTATTAACGTCAATAACAATGAGTTGCAAATCGAATCCAACAATGTGTCTCGGTTTTACTTGTCCGGAAACACGGCGTTAGCCCGATTGTTACTTTGGGCTGGCGATTCCCGAATTGAGGCTCAAAACCTAAATGCAACTGATATCGAAATTTTACACCGCGGCTCTAATGATATGACAGTCAAGCCTTTGAATAGTATTTATGGTGTTATCAATAGCACCGGAAATGTGATTTTAATGAACAATCCACCCACTGTAAATGTCCAACAACTTTACCAAGGGCATCTGATTTATAATTAGTTTTTTTAGGAGCTATTCCTGCTATACGTTCCAAGTTTTTTGCACTCAACCCATTTTTGTAACCCCAAAAAGAGCTTCCATTCGGTCGCTTTTTTGCGGAACAAAAATTGGCTTTCCTCACAAAAAAGCTTTCCACTACTATCAGGGCTAGTGCAGTAGTGTAAAGAAAACAAACTGTTAACTGCGACTGAAAACTATTTCTTAGCTGTTTTTTCTCTGAAAATTTCTTCGAGGTTTTTGCTTTTTAAGGTCAATTGTAGCGTTTTCAAACCATTCTTTTGAGCAAAATCAAACAAAGCTGAGCGCATGTCGGTTTCGGTTTCAAAAGTCAATTCCCAAAGATTTCCAGAACTATTTTTGTAAGAAGTCAAATCGGGTAAGTTTGTGATTAATTCTTCCGAAACGGATTGGTCAAATTCCACTTCTATAACTTGCGTAGTCACTTCAGATACTAATTTGTCTAGCTTTTTGTCGGTTACAATTTTGCCGTGATCAATAATAATCACGCGATCGCAAATGGCTTCTACTTCTTGCATAATGTGTGTCGACAAAAAAACCGTTTTGTTCTTGCCAACGTTCTTTATCACATTTCGAATCTCCACTAACTGATTCGGATCCAAACCGGTTGTGGGTTCATCCAAAATCAACACATCTGGATTGTGTAATAAGGCAGTCGCTAATCCAACTCTTTGTCGGTAACCTTTCGAAAGTTGCCCGATTTTTTTGTGCTTTTCAGGTGTCAAGCCTGTCAATTCAATCACTTCGTCAATTCGTGAACTAGTAACCTTATATACATCAGCATTGAATTCTAAATATTCCCGCACATACAAATCCAAATACAACGGATTGTGCTCAGCCAAATAACCAACCGAAAGTTGTACCGCCTTCTGATTGTTGCTAACATCATTTCCATTAACCGAAGCTGTTCCTTCATCGGCTGTAATATAAGTCGTCAAAATTTTCATCAATGTTGACTTTCCAGCGCCATTTGGCCCCAAAAAACCTACAATTTCTCCTTTTTTAACCGAAAATGAAACGTCATCCAACGCCTTTTGAGCGCCATAATTTTTGGAAATATTCTGAACTTCTATTGACATAATGAAATATTTAGAGCAAATGTAGTAATTAATAATTTTTTTAAACCACATAGACACATAGCTTTTTAATAAATTTGTTGTTGTGTGAGAAGATTAAAAAGAAAATTTCATTTTACACATAGCTATGAAATCTATTTTGAGTAAAACGACTTCATACACAATCAAAATCCTATGTATCTATGTGGTTAATAGTAAAACGATGAAATGCAATATTATGTATTTAACGAAAACGACTTCGTAACTTTTTTTACATTTTTTGTAGAAGTTTAACATTTTTTCCTATTTTAGCCAAACAGAAAAACGACAATGAATTCAAATTTCGCAACATATTATAACTATTTCTTTTATTTCTTCTTCGGACAGAAAAAGGGATTGGTTTTGGTATATGTCAAAAAGTAAATTTGAAACAGCTATAAAACACAATCCTGATGCAAATCGGGATTTTTTTTTGAATTAAATGAAAGAAAAAGTCGCCATACAAGGAATCAAGGGATCATTTCACCATCAAGTTGCCTTGGAGTATTTTCAAGAAAATGTGGTGGTTGAGGAATGTTTGTCATTTGAAGCAGTGATAGATAGCTTGCTCAACAACCAATCGCAGTTGGCGGTTATGGCAATCGAAAACTCCATAGCAGGTTCAATTATTCCCAATTACGCTTTGATTGACAATAATAATTTGCACATCATTGGCGAATATTATTTGGATATTATTCAAAACTTAATGGTGCTAAACGGTCAAAAGTTGGACGAAATTACCGAAGTACATTCGCATCCAATGGCGCTTTTGCAATGCATGGATTTTTTAAAAAAACAACCGCACATCAAATTGGTGGAAGACAAAGATACAGCCGAAACCGCTCGCCGTATTCATCAAAAACAGTTAAGAGGAATTGCAGCAATTGGAAGCAAAGTAGCAGCAGAAATGTACGATTTGACCATTATTGCGCCTGAAGTTCAAACGGTGAACAATAACAAAACACGGTTTTTTATCATTAGCCGACAACCCAATTCACTTTCCAAAGAACAAATCAATAAAGCCTCATTAAAGTTTGAATTGGAAGACACACCAGGAAGTTTGGCTGCAGTATTGAACGTAATGACCAATTGCAAATTAAACTTGACCAAGATCCAATCCATGCCAATTATTGAAACGCCTTTTCAATATTCCTTTTTTGTGGATGTGGTTTTTGAAAAGTACAAGCATTACGAAAAAGCAACTAAAATTTTACAACTAATGACCAATCATTTCAAAGTATTAGGCGAATACAAGAATAATGTCAATAACAAAAGTCAATAACAAAAGTTAATAACAATAACAATTTCAATAACAATAATAAAAGCCAATAACAGAAGTTCCAATCAAAATTGACATTATTATAGATATTGAAATTTGAATTTGAATTTGAAATTTGAATTTGAAATTTGACATTGAAGTTGAAATTGCCATTGAAATTTAAAAGCATGATTACAACAGCCCAACGATTAGATAGTGTTCAGGAATACTACTTTTCAAAAAAAATACGCGAAGTCAATCAGTTGATTGCACAAGGAAAACCGATTATCAATATGGGAATTGGAAGCCCTGATTTGGCGCCACATTCTTCGGTAATTGTAGCGATTCAAAACGCCATGTTTGATGCCAAAGCACACGAATATCAAAGTTATCAAGGTATTCCTGAGTTGCGACAAGGTTTTGCGTCTTTTTATCAAAATCATTTTGATGTAACGTTAGATTGGTCTTCTGAAATTCTTCCGCTAATGGGTTCCAAAGAAGGAATCATGCACATTGCTATGGCTTTTTTAAACGAAGGTGATCAAGTACTCATTCCTAATCCAGGATATCCTACTTATGCTTCGGTAACTGAATTAGTACAAGCAAAACCTGTTTTTTACGATTTGAACGAAACCACCAATTGGCTTCCTGATTTTGACCAATTAGAACAACTCGATTTGTCGAAGGTGAAACTGATGTGGGTCAATTATCCACACATGCCATCGGGCGCGAATGCTACGCTAGAGTTGTACGAACAATTAATTGCCTTCGGAAAAAAACACCAAATTTTAATCGTCAATGATAATCCATATAGTTTTGTTTTAAATGACAATCCGCTGTCCATTTTACAGGTTGATGATGCCAAAGAAATTGCAATCGAACTCAATTCGTTGAGCAAAACTTTCAATATGGCTGGTTGGCGTGTCGGAATGGTTTCTGGAAAAAAGGAATTAATCGATGCCATTCTGAAAGTCAAAAGTAATATGGACAGCGGTATGTTTTACGGCATCCAAAAAGGCGCTATTGCTGCTTTGAAACTAGGTAATGAATGGTTTGAAAGTCAGAATAAAGTGTATCAAAAAAGACGAGATTTAGTAATAGAATTAGCTGAAAATTTGGGTTGTAATGTCAATAAAAATTCTGTAGGATTGTTTGTTTGGGCTAAATTACCAGCCGGAATTTCTTCGGAAGAAATGATTGACGATTTGTTGTATAATAAAGATTTGTTTGTAACGCCAGGAACTATTTTTGGTAAAAACGGCGAAGGTTATATTAGGTTTTCGTTGTGTGTAAAAGAAGCTCAGATTAAAGATGCTATTCTTCGTTGCAATGCTGAAAAAAGATTAACAATTGACTTGAGCATAGAAATTTAATATTATGAATATATTCATCATCGGAACCGGATTAATTGGCGGATCAATTGCTTTAGATATTCAATCTATTTATGATAACGCGGTTTTATTTGGCATTGATTCCAACGTGAATCATTTGAATCAGGCCATGCAACTTGGTATTATTCATCAAAAAGCAACTATAAATGATTTGATTAAAGCTGATTTTGTCATTTTGGCTGTGCCAGTTGACATTGCTTTAGTAATTTTGCCAGAAATTTTAGAAGCCATCGGTGAAGAAACCTTGGTTTTTGATGTAGGTTCAACCAAATTACCGATTTGTGAAGCAGTTGAAAATCATCCAAAAAGAAGAAATTTTTTGGCTTGCCATCCGATTGCAGGAACCGAGTTTTCAGGACCAAAAGCAGCAGTAAAAGGTTTGTTTGAAGCCAAAACCAATATCATTTGTGAAGTCGAAAAAACCACGTTCAAATTGCAAGAAAAAGGAATGGATTTGTTTCGAAAGTTGGGCATGCGCATACGGTATATGAACCCAAAATCACACGACAAACACATTGCATACGTCTCGCATTTGTCGCATATTAGTTCGTTTATGCTCGGGAAAACAGTTATCGAAAAGGAAAAAGATGAACGAGATATTTTTGACATGGCTGGTTCAGGATTTGAAAGCACAGTGCGTTTAGCTAAAAGTTCGCCAGCAATGTGGACACCGATTTTTAAACAGAATAAAAAACAAGTGGTCAAATCATTAGAAGAATACATTTTGAATTTAACGCATTTCAAACAATTAATTGAAAATGATAACTATGAAGAAGTATTCAATGAAATGCAAAACACAAATCGAATTAAAGAGATACTAAAATAGCTTTCAGCAATAAGCTTTCAGCACTATTTTTTTGCTAAAGGCTAAAGGCTAAAAGCTAAAAGCTAAAAATATGGAAAACAACAAAGAAATGAGAACTTGGCTTAACGATTTTAATTTGCCACATCCGTTGGTGATTGCTGGGCCATGCAGTGCAGAAACAGAAGAACAAGTAATGCAAATTGCACGAGAATTCAAAGATTCGAAAGTGTCAATATATCGAGCTGGAATTTGGAAACCACGAACACGACCAGGTGGATTTGAAGGCGTGGGTGAAATTGGTCTCAAATGGTTGCAAAAAGCCAAAGCTGAAACCGGTTTGTTAATGGCAATTGAAGTGGCAACTGCTGCTCACGTCAAATTAGCTTTAGAACACGATATTGACGTGTTGTGGATTGGTGCTAGAACGACAGTAAATCCGTTTGCGGTGCAAGAAATTGCCGATGCCTTGCAAAATACTGATAAAATTGTGCTGGTCAAAAATCCAGTCAACCCTGATTTAGCCCTTTGGATCGGTGGTGTGGAGCGATTGTACAATGCTAATATCAAAAAAATAGGCGTCATTCACCGTGGATTTTCAACGTATGAAAAAACCAAATACCGTAACAATCCCGAATGGCAAATTGCAATTGATTTCCAGAATCGTTTTCCCGATATTCCACTCATTATTGATCCGTCGCATATTACAGGTAATCGCGAAATGATTTTTCAAGTCACGCAAGAAGCACTCGATTTGAATTACGACGGAATGATTATCGAAACACACATTGATCCTGATAACGCTTGGAGCGATGCCGCCCAACAAGTCACTCCAGAACGTTTGAAAAAAATAATCTTCGATTTGACCATTCGTAAAGCTACCGATGATGCCGATGATTACCAACAACGATTAAACAAATTACGTACTAAAATCGATGAGTTTGATGCCAAATTGTTAGATGTTATTGGCAAACGAATGAAAGTTTCTGAAAACATCGGGGCATTGAAGAAAGAAAAAAATGTAGCCGTTTTACAAAACAAACGTTGGAACGAAATTTTGGATAAAATGATTAGTGACGGTTGTCAAAAAGGGTTGAGTGAAGAATTTATCATTCAATTTTTTAAAGCCATTCACCAAGAAAGTATTGCGCATCAGGAAAAAATTTTCAAATCAAGTCAAGAGTAAAAGTAATGCTTGAGAAAGTTTGTAAACCAATACAAATCACTATTTTTGCAGTACACATTTGGAAGTTATTAGATGTGAAATTTAATTCTAACTTCTAACTTCCAATTTCTAAATTCACTAAATGACAGGAATAGTTTATAAATCGACCGGAAGTTATTACACCGTAAAAACTGAAGAAAATCAGGTTTATGAATGTCGTATTAAAGGCAAGTTTCGCATCAAAGGAATCAAAAGCACCAATCCAATTGCAGTAGGTGATAGAGTCGATTTTGAATTGGATAATACAACCGACGAAGAGATTGGACAAATTCATCACATTTACGATAGAAAAAATTACATCGTCCGAAAATCGGTCAATCTTTCCAAACAAACCCACATTATTGCGTCCAATATTGATGTGGTTTTTTTGTTGATTACGATTAATAATCCGCCAACAACTACAAGTTTTATAGATCGTTTTTTGGTCACTGCCGAAGCTTACGGAATTGAAGCGGTTTTAATTTTTAATAAAATTGACACGTACGATGAAGCCATGCAAGACGAGCAATTGTTCTTGCACTATATTTATTCGCAAATTGGCTACAAATGCCTGCGAGTTTCTGCGCAAGAAGGAAAAGGAATTGACCAATTAAAAGAAATGATGATTGGAAAGGTGTCGATGTTTTCGGGTCATTCAGGCGTCGGAAAATCAACTTTGGTTAATGCATTAGAACCTTCGTTGCAACTCAAAACCAAAACCATTTCGGAACAAAGCAAACAAGGTCAACATACAACGACTTTTGCAGAAATGTATGATTTATCGTTTGACGCCAAAATTATTGACACGCCAGGAATTAAAGGTTTCGGAATTGTCGATATGGAAAAAGAAGAAATCAGCGGATTTTTCCCCGAGTTTTTTAAATTGAAAGACCAATGCAAATTCAACAATTGTTTGCACAAAGAAGAACCACATTGTGCCATCAAAAAAGCATTAGAAGAGGATAAAATAGCTTGGTCGCGTTATAACAGTTATTTAAAAATTTTGGAAGGCGATGATGAGCATTACCGAACCGATATTTACAACGACGATCGCATCGCCAGCGACGAAACCAGGAAATAATTCTAACTTCTAACTTCTAATTTCTAACTTCACTAATGAAAGCTGTCATACAAAGAGTCACACAAGCATCCGTAACCATCGAAGGTGAAGTTGTTGCTTCCATTTCAAAAGGATTGCTGGTTTTAATCGGAATTGAGGAAGCCGATACACAAGAAGATATCGTTTGGTTGACGGCTAAAATGGCCAATCTTAGAATTTTTGGAGATGAAAACGATGTGATGAATCTTTCCCTAAAAGATATCAATGGCGAAATCATTGTGGTTAGTCAATTTACACTTCATGCAGCAACAAAAAAGGGAAATCGTCCCTCATACATTAAAGCAGCCAAGCCTGAAATCGCCATTCCTTTGTACGAATCTGTTATAAAACAAATGGAACATGAGTTAGGAAGGCAAGTTCAACAAGGTAAGTTTGGCGCTGATATGAAAGTCAGTTTGTTAAATGATGGCCCAGTGACTATAATTATTGATACAAAAAATAAAGAGTAATACTTTTTTTGTTATTTTTGGTAAAACAAACCAAATGAAATTCAAATTTTTATACTCCTTTTTTCTATTTTTTAGCCTGAATTTTTATGCTCAAAAAGCCGATTATTCAACCTTAAATATTCCAGAAAATTTAAAAGAGAACGCCAATTCAATTGTCATTAATCAAGAGATTGATGTGGTTATCAATTCCCAAAGATCATATGATATTTCAAAGTATTTGGTTATAAAAATACTCAACGAAGAAGGTTTGAAAAATTTAGATTTGGTGGAGCATTATGATAAATCCAATCACATCAGAAAAATGGATGCGAAAATGTACAATTCATTCGGACAGTTGATCAAAGATTTCAAGCAAAAAGATTTTAAGGATTTGAGCGCATCTGATGGTTTTTCTATTGCCAATGACGGTCGTGTTGTTTACTTAGAATTTACACCAACAGAATATCCTTTTACAATGGTTTATACCAGTGAAACTGAAAGTGAAAATACGGCTTTTTTGCCATCATGGTATCCAGTAGATGATATTTATGAAAGTGTTTTAAAGTCTTCTTTTTCAATTTCATATCCAAATGACTTAGGTTTTAAATACAAAGAGAAAAACTTCAAAGACTTTGGAATTAAAAAAAATGAAGGAGCAAATAAAATAACTTATAGTATTGAAAATACTCCAGCCATTCGCAAAGAAGAATATTCTCCTTACAATGAAATATTTCCTTTTGTTTTATTTGGACTTGAAAAATTTAGATTAGAAGGAGTGGAAGGTAGCGCCAAATCATGGAAAGATTTTGGTTTGTGGAGGTATAATGCACTGTTAGCTGATACTGAAGAAATTGGTGAACCAACCATTCAAAAAATTAAATCTTTAGTTGGTAACGAAACTGACCCAATAAAAAAAGCCAGAATAGTTTACAAATTCGTTCAAGATAAAACACGTTATGTAAGTATACAGTTGGGTATTGGTGGATGGAAGCCAATGTTAGCTAAAGATGTTGATCGTTTGGGTTATGGAGATTGTAAAGCATTAACAAATTATACTCGAGTTTTGTTAAAGTCAGTTGGGGTAGAATCTTATTATACAGTTATATATGGAGATAATGACAAAAAAGATTTTGAAACTGATTTTGTTTCAATGCAAGGCAATCATATAATTTTATCAATTCCCAACAATGATAAATTAATATTTTTAGAATGTACAAGTCAAACAGATCCTTTTGGTTATGAAGGTGATTTTACCGATGATCGTTATGCTTTAGTGATCAAACCCGATGGTGGCGAAATAATCAAAACAACTTCCTATGTCAACAAAGACAATAGTCAAAAAATGAAATCCACTTATACTGTTTCTGAAACAGGTGAAATTGATTGTAAAATTCAAATTCAATCCAAAGGAATAAAGTATGCACAAATTTATCCAATTGAAAAAGCATCAGCTGAAAAAATTGATGAACATTATAAAGAACGATTTAGTAATTTGGTTAATTTAAAAATTCTTAATCATCAATTTGTAAATGATAGTCAAAACGTTGAATTTACAGAAAAATTAAATTGCAAAGTAGCTAATTATGCAACAATTAATGGCACCACTTTGATGTTTCCGCTTAATGCTTTTAACCAATACAATTCCTTACCAAAACGTTACCGAACTCGAAATAACCCTTTTGAAATTGATAGAGGATTTTATTACGAAGACGAAATAGAGGTAAATCTTCCAGAAAACTACACAATTGATGCCCAACCAAATCCGTATGACATCAAAGATAAATTTGGTGAATACAAAACAGAGATTATAGTGGTTAATCCAACTAAAATTATTTACAAAAGAAGTCTTTTAATCCGTAAAGGCAATTACGATAAAACTGAATATGAAAACTTTAGAAAGTTTGTCGAACAAATTGCCAAAGCCGATAACTCAAAAATTTTATTAACAAAAAAAGTATAGTTTTTATGAATACCTTTAAAAAAATAATCGTACTACTATTGATTTCAAATTCAATTGTTTTTGCACAAAAAAAACACGAATTAGGCAAAGTTACAGTTGAAGAATTAAGTCAAAAAATGCATCCCACAGATACTTCTGCAGTAGCTGCAATTTTGTTTGAAAAAGGCGAAGAACGTTATGATTTTTCTGATGATAAGGGATTTCAAATTGTACGTAATGTTAAAATGAAAATTAAAATTTACAAAAAAGAAGGTTATGAATATGCTAATCGAACAGTTGACTATTATATTGGAAATTCAGAAAGAGAAATAGTTGATTTTTCAAATGCTGCAACATACAATTTAGTGAATGGAAAAGTAGAAAAGACTAAACTAAAAAGTGATGGGGAATTTGAAGAAAAAGTAACCAAGACTTTGAAAAGAAAAAAAATTACTCTTCCAAATGTTAAAGAAGGTTCAATAATTGAGTACGAATACACTTTAACTTCCCCTTTCGATCGAAATATTGATAGATGGTATTTTCAGTCTAGTATACCTTCCGATTATTCTGAATACACTACCTATATTCCTGAGTTTTACATATTCAAAACTAACTTTACTGGATTTTTTACACCTAAAGTAAGCCAAGAAATCAATGTTAAATCGCACACTTCAACAACTACCAACAGGGATTCTGGCTCACGATGGAGAGATAAATTTGATTATAAAGAAACAAAAACCAGTTATGTACTTGAAAATTTACCTGCTTTTAAAAATGAAAAATATGTAAACAATATTCGCAATTATCTCTCAAGTATTGATCACGAAATATCGATGATTCGTTATCCTGATATGTCAACTAAAAGTTATACAACTGATTGGGAAGCCGTAACCAAAACGATTTATGACAACGAAAGTTTTGGTGCCGAACTCAATAAAACAGGCTACTTTGAAAGTGATATAACAACAATAATTTCAGGATTGAATTCAGATGCTGAAAAGATTGCTGCTATATTTAATTTTGTAAAATCAAAAGTAAAATGGAACGAATATTATGGTTATTATTGTGATGAAGGAGTGAAAACAGCATTCAAAAGCGGTACAGGAAACTCAGCCGAAATCAATCTTATGCTCACAGCTATGTTACGCTTTGCAGGAATTGAAGCCAATCCAATTCTTGTAAGTACTCGCTCCAACGGGATATCACTTTCACCCAGCAGAAAAGCCTATAATTACGTGATTTCAGGGATAGAGATACAAAATGACGTTATTCTTTTGGATGCTACTAATCAATATTCGTTGCCTAACATTTTGCCTATTCGTGATTTGAATTGGTTTGGTAGAATCATTCGTAAAAACGGTTCCTCTGCTAATATTGATTTAATGCCAAAAGCAAAATCTAATGATATCGTTAATGTTATTGCAACTATCTCGCCCGATGGAACTGTTGAGGGTAAAGTGAGAGACCAATATTTTGATTACAATGCTTTTTCATTTAGAACTTTATACGGTGAAATGACTGAAGAATCGTATCTAGAATCTCTCGAGAAAAATCTGAACAATGTTGAGGTAAATGAATACAGTATTACTGGGAAAAAAGAACTTGACAAACCGATAGTTGAAAATTATTCTTTCAAAAGCACTAACAGCGTTGAAATTATTGGGAATAAAATGCTTTTTTCTCCGCTCTTATGTTTTGCTATTGAAGAAAACCCATTTAAAGCAGAAAAAAGAGAGTATCCTGTTGATTTTATTTATGCAACTCAAGATCGTTATTTAATTAACATCACAATTCCTGATGGTTATACTGTAGAGACCTTGCCTGCATCAGTTTCGATACCCATGTCGGATAATTTAATCAATGCTAAATTTATGATCTCAGCTAGCGAAAATAAGATTCAAGTTTCATATACAAAGGACAGAAACTCTCCAATTATTCCTGCTGAATTTTACGAAGAATTGAAAGCTGTTTATGGAGAAATTTTTAAGAAAGAAAACGAGAAAATCATTTTAAAGAAGATTTAAAATGAATAAACAAAGTTGGCTTGTCGCTGTTTTAATACTTTTTTTTGGCACTGTTTATTCGCAAAAAAAATATGAATTAGGAGATGTTACTGTTGAAGAATTAAAACAAAAGAAACACCTTGTTGACACTAGTGCGGCGGCAGCAATACTATTCAAAAAAGCAAAAACCAAATTTGTTTACAATGATGAAAATGGTTTTTCAAGTCAAACAGAATTTACAGTAAAAATCAAAGTTTTTAAAAAAGAAGGTTTAGTATGGGCAAACTATAAAATTCCCTATTACATTGGTTATGATAATCTAGATGATGAGATAGTTCAAATTTCTAAAGCATTTACCTACAATCTAGAAGGATCAACTATTGAAAAAACTAAAGTCGATGGTGAAGGAAAGTTTGTCAATAAAGTAAATGAGTTTTGGAAAACAATGATAGTAACTTTTCCCAATGTAAAAGTTGGTTCGATAATAGAACTGAAATATATTTTGAAATCACAAAATTTATCTGTTCTCCCCGAATTTCAATTTCAATACGATATCCCGGTTGACTATATGGAGTATATTACTGAAATTCCTGAATTTTACATATATCAAGTAATTGTATCTGGTAAGTTGAAAGTAGATTTGAAGGAAGAAATTAATTATGGTTACCAAGATTATGAAGTGAAAATGGATAAAGCTAAGATTTCTGAATCAATGACTTACAAGCAAATCGTCACAAAGTATTCGCTCAAAAATATAAAAGCTTTAGTTGAAGAGGATTATGTTACGAATATGGAGAATTATTATGGCAAGTTAGAGCAAGAGTTGCAAATGATTCGATACCCAAATCAAGAACCTAAGAAAATATCTTCTGACTGGGAAAGCATGACAAAGTCAATATACAAAGACGATAATTTTGGAAAAGAATTAAGTAAAAACAATTATTTAATTAGCGATTTAAAGAGAATAATCGTAGATACAGATACTGATCAAGATAAAATAGAGAAGATTTTTAAGTATGTAAAAACAAGAATGTCTTGGGACGAAAAATACGGCTATTATACACGCAAAGGTGTAGAACAAGCTTATAGAGATCAAACAGGTAATATTGCCGAAATTAACATGATCCTCACAGCAATGTTGCGTTTGGCTGGCCTTGATTCGTACACGGTTTTAATGAGTTCTCGTGAAAATGGTTTGACAATGTTTCCCAATCGTTCAAAGTACAATTACCTTTTATCATCCGTTGTTCTAAATAATAAAACAATTTTACTTGATGCAACAAGCAAAAATGCAACTGTAAACTTGTTGCCTATTCGAGATCTGAACTGGTACGGTAGAATGATAAAAGGTGATGGATCTTCTTCGGAAATAGAATTAATGCCGACTTTTTTGTCAAATAAAACTACAACATTCTTAGCTACGATTTCTCCTGATGGTAAAGTAGAAGGAAAGATTAGAGAACAACACAACGATTATAACGCCGCAGAATTTAGAGAAAAATATGGTAAAATCGCTCAAGAGAATTACCTCGAAATGTTGGATAAAAAAAGAAATAACTCTGAAGTATTTGATTATTCTGTTTCAGGAGTTGATGGAGACGAGCGCCAAATAACAGAGAATTATTCTATTAAAAACAATAATTCTGTAGAAGTTATTGGGGATAAAATGTTTTTTTCTCCGCTTTTATTTTTTGCAAGTTCTGAAAACCCTTTTAAGCAAGAAAACAGAGAATATCCTGTCGATTTTACTTTTCCCCAAAGCAACGATTATAGAATTAGCATAAATATTCCAAATGGATATACAATAGAGTCTGTTCCAAAACCAGCGACTATTGCAATGAAAGATAACCTAATTATTTTGAGTTATAGTATTGCAACTACAGAAAACAAAATCCAATTTTCTATGAAATTTAACATCAATACAGCGATAATTTTACCTGAACAGTACAACGAACTCAAAACCTTCTTTAACAATATTATCTTAAAGGAAAACGAAAAAATAGTCCTTAAAAAAATATAAATCAAAAAAGGAATCCATTATATGGACTCCTCTTTCTTGGCGGAGTTCCGTAAATCTCCGATACAAACCTAATAAAATTTACATAACTTTGAGGCAAAATGTATTTGTAAATTGAATCAGATGAACCTAAAAAACGCCCAACTCGAAGTTGATAATTGGATCAAAAATCACGGTGTACGTTACTTTAACGAGCTCACCAATATGGCACAACTCACCGAAGAAGTAGGCGAAGTAGCCCGAATCATTGCACGTCGCTACGGCGAACAATCGGAAAAAGAAAGCGACAAAAATAAAGACCTAGGCGAAGAACTAGCCGATGTGGTTTTTGTAGTGTTGTGCCTCGCCAACCAAACCGGAATCGATCTGCAAGCTTCCTTTGATAAAAAAATGGACTTAAAAACCAACCGCGATCACGATCGTCATCACAATAATGATAAATTGAAGTAGTTGTGAATTTCAAAATTCAAAATTCAAAATTCAACTATCATCCTGAGCTTGTCGAAGGACAAAATCCAACACTAGCAATCACTGGTTCCAAATCAGAAACCAACCGATTGTTGTTGTTGCAAGCTTTATTTCCTAATTTAGAACTCCAAAACACTTCGCACTCCGATGATTCAGAAGTGATGCTAAAAGCATTGCGCAACTCGCAACAACCGACAACCAACAACCGACAACCGACAACTATAATTGATATTCACCACGCTGGAACTGCCATGCGTTTTCTCACCGCATTTTTCGCCATTCAAGAAGGTAAAGAAGTAGTCTTAACTGGTTCTTCTCGTATGAAAGAACGACCAATTAGAATCTTAGTGGAAGCGCTACAACAACTTGGCGCCGATATCACTTATGCAGAAAACGATGGTTTTCCACCATTAAAAATAAAAGGAAAAAAACTCAACCAAAACAAGGTTTCTTTACCCGCAAATGTCAGTAGCCAATACATTTCGGCTTTACTACTTATTGCTCCAAAACTCGAAAATGGTCTAGAACTAACCCTCGAAGGCGAAATCACATCAATTCCATACATAAAGATGACTTTAGCTTTGCTAAACGAAATAGATGTGAAAACTACTTTTGAAGAAAACACAATTACAGTCTTTCCAAAACTCATAACTCATCACTCACAACTCATCACTATAGAATCCGATTGGTCGTCCGCTTCTTATTATTATTCTATAGTTGCACTATCCGAAATCGGAACCCAAATCACACTTTCAAAGTATAAAAAAAACAGCTTGCAAGGCGATGCCGCTTTAGTAGAAATCTATAAAAATTTTGGTGTGGAAACAGTATTTCAAAACAATACAATACTTCTTCGAAAAATTGAAAACTGCCTTCTGCCTTCTGCCGACTTTAATCTTAATAATTCCCCCGACATCGCACAAACCATTGCAGTAACTTGTTTTGGATTGGGAATTGGTTGTCATTTAACAGGTCTTCACACCTTAAAAATCAAAGAAACCGATCGTTTGGAAGCACTTAAAATCGAACTTTCAAAATTGGGGGCTAATATTTCAGTAACAAACAACAGTTTAACTTTAGAAACCTCTTCAAAAATAAATGAAAACGTGACAATTTCTACCTACCAAGACCACCGAATGGCAATGGCATTCGCTCCTTTAGCACTAAAAACCTCTTTAATCATTGAAGACGCTGAGGTAGTTTCCAAATCCTATCCCACTTTTTGGGACGATTTAAAAAGTATCGGTTTTAAAATGAATCAACTATAAGGCTTAGCTCCTTTTTGTCTTTGCAAGAAACAATTAATAACTTCACGACTTGGTCTCGTTTTAAAAGGAACGAGATGGCAAGAACAAAAATAAACGTCAAAACACTTGACAACGCCTACTTCACAATCGTATATTTGCAACCGATTAGAAAAATGCATGACGAATTCTAATTTCTAAACTCTAAATTCTAATTTCTAAAATCAAGTATGAAATTATCTCATTTTCAATTCAACCTTCCTAACGAGTTATTAGCCGAACATCCAACCGAAAACCGCGACGAATCACGTCTTATGGTGGTTGATCGCAAAAAAGGAACCATCGAACACAAATTGTTCAAAGACATCATCAACTATTTTGACGATGGCGATGTGATGATCCTTAACAATACCAAAGTTTTCCCAGCTCGTATGTACGGAAATAAAGAAAAAACAGGTGCTCGTATCGAAGTGTTTTTGTTACGCGAACTAAACGCAGAACAACGCCTTTGGGACGTTTTGGTTGATCCAGCGCGTAAAATCAGAATTGGAAATAAATTATACTTTGGCGACGACGATTCATTGGTTGCTGAAGTAATCGACAACACAACTTCACGCGGTAGAACGCTACGTTTCCTATACGACGGTTCCTACGACGAATTCCGTAGAAAATTAACCGAATTAGGTGAAACTCCAATCCCAAAATACATCAACCGCGAAGTTAATGAAGATGATGCCGAGCGTTACCAAACGATTTACGCCAAAGAAGAAGGCGCAGTAGCTGCTCCAACGGCTGGTTTGCACTTTTCAAAACATCTTTTAAAACGTTTAGAAATCAAAGGCGTAAATTTTGCCGAAGTGACGCTTCACGTTGGTTTAGGGACTTTTAACCCTGTGGAAGTGGAAGATTTGTCGAAACACAAAATGGATTCAGAAGAGCTAAAAATTTCTCAAGAAGCTTGCGATATCGTCAACAAAGCCAAAGAAAACAAAAAACGCGTTTGTTGCATCGGAACGACTTCTATGCGCGCCATAGAAAGCTCAGTTTCGTCTGCCAAAACCTTAAATCCGTACGACGGTTGGACGAACAAATTCATCTTTCCACCCTACGATTTCAGCATCGCCGATTGTATGGTGACCAACTTTCACACACCAAAATCAACGTTATTAATGATGATTTCGGCCTTCTGTGGTCACGATTTAATGCGCAAAGCTTATGATGAAGCCATCAAAGAAAAATACCGTTTTTATTCGTATGGCGATGCGATGTTGATATTATAATTGGGAGCGAAAGGTTCGGGCTTTCTTGCCGTCCGTGTTCCTGCTCTTCGATACAATAAAAAATGCTTTCAGTGTTTGAAAGCATTTTTTATTTCCCCTACGATCAGGGCTAAAGAACAATCGTCGTTCTCTAAATCATAATTTCTAATAAAATTATCTTTTGTCTATGTTCTATTCTCTATTTTCTTTTTTCTAAATTTACACCGCATTAAGTACGGACAAGTCGCGACTTGTCCCTACAACAAAACAAACACAATGACATTCCAAAATACACGCGAATTCGCACAACAACTAGACGCTCAAGACGAATTAAAAAACTACCGAAATGAATTCATTTTCCCACAACACAACGGCAAAAATGTAATTTATTTCACAGGAAATTCCCTAGGATTACAACCCAAACGTACCCAAAAATACGTCAATGACGTAATGAACGATTGGGCCAACATGGCAGTCGAAGGTCACTTTTTTGCCGAAAAACCTTGGTGGGATTACCACGAGCGTTTTGCACAACCTTTAAGCAAAATTGTAGGCGCTTTACCTTCAGAAGTGACGGTGATGAACACGCTGACAATCAATTTGCACTTACTCATGGTGTCGTTTTATCGTCCAACACAAAAACGCTATAAAATAATTTGCGAAGAAAAGGCTTTCCCGTCGGATCAATACATGTTTCAATCGCAAGTCATCGCTCAAGGTTTAAAACCTGAAGATGCCATTGTAGAAATTAAACGCCGCGAAGGAGAACACAACATTCGCCTCGAAGATATCTTGTCTAAAATTGAGGAAGTAGGCGATGAGCTAGCTTTGGTGTTATTTGGAGGTGTAAACTATTATACGGGACAAGTTTTCGACATGAAACCCATAACAGAAGTTGGACATAAAGTTGGAGCTTACGTTGGTTTCGATCTCGCACACGCCGCTGGAAATATTAAGTTAGAACTCCACAACTGGAACGTCGATTTTGCGGCTTGGTGTTCGTACAAATACATGAATTCAGGGCCAGGAAATGCCTCGGGTTGCTTTGTTCACGAAAAACACCATCACAGTAACTTACCTCGATTTGCAGGCTGGTGGGGACACAACAAAGAACGTCGTTTCAAAATGGAACCCAATTTTGATCCCGTTCACGGAGCCGATGGTTGGCAAGTTAGTAATCTGCCTATTTTATCACTGGCTCCTTATTTAGCTTCTGTTGAACAATTTGACGAGGTTGGAATGGACAAATTAATCGCCAAACGCAATCAATTAACAGCGTATCTAGAATTCATTTTACACGAAATCGATGCCGAAATTCCTGGAACCGAATTCGAAATTATTACGCCTTCCAATCCATCCGAAAGAGCTTGTCAGTTATCTGTTTTTCTGCACGGTCAAGGCCGAAATCTTTTTGATTACCTCATGTCAAATGGCGTTATTACCGATTGGCGAGAGCCCAACGTTATCCGATTAGCACCAGCTCCTTTTTATTGTTCGTATGAAGATATGTATGAATTCGGGCAAATCTTAAAAGAAGGAATTAATTCTTTAAAGAGGCAATAAGACAATAAGACAAAAATAGATTGAAAGGTAAAAAGAGATATAGTAAATCAAAATGGCGAACACAAATTTTTAAATCTTTCAATCTTTCAATCCTTTAATCTAAAAAAAAATGACTAAAGAACAAATCATACAAAACTTCGATCCCTCACAACCGGGTTTAGCCGACGCAACCATTTTCGGATTGCCTTTCTCAGCTGAACAATCAGAAATCATTATCATTCCTGTTCCTTGGGAAGTAACGGTTAGCTATGGAGCCGGAGCTTCTGAAGGACCAGATGCAATTTTGGATGCTTCATTTCAAGTCGATTTGAACCATCAGGATTTCCCTGAATTATGGAAACTCGGAATGTATTTGGCTGAAATTCCTGAAACTTGGAAATCCAATTCTGACCAATACAAAGCTTTGGCTCAACCTATTATTGAAGCATTAGAAGATGGTTTAGATGTGTCAAAAATTCCAGCTTTACAGGCTGATTTAGAAACCATCAATAAAGTGTGTCGCGATTTGCATTCGGAAGTAAAAGAAACTGTCTTACATTGGATGAGCCAAGGAAAAAAAGTGGTTTTGATTGGTGGAGATCACTCTACTCCACTTGGATATTACGAAGCTTTGGCAACCCAACACGACAATTTCGGAATTTTACACTTAGATGCTCACATGGATTTGCGAATTGCTTACGAAGGATTCACTTATTCTCATGCTTCTATCATGTACAACGCGTTGCAGATTTCGCAAATTTCAAAAATTGTTCAGGTGGGAATTCGTGATTTTTGCGAGCAAGAAGTTGAAGTAGTACAATCGCAAAACGGTAGAGTATTAGTTCATACTGATTCCGATTTGAAAAAAGAAACTTTTGAAGGCAAAACTTGGCAACAACAATGTGATACTATTATAGCATCATTACCACAAAAAGTATGTATCAGCTTTGATATAGACGGAATGTATCCTTGGTATTGTCCGAATACTGGAACTCCAGTGCCAGGCGGATTTTCATTTGAACAAGCGACCTATTTGTTTAATAAATTAGCCGAAAGCGGAAAAGATATCATCGGTTTTGATTTAGTAGAAGTTGCGCCAGGCGAAAATGACGATTGGGATGGAAATGTTGGAGCACGAATGCTGTTTCATATGTGTGGTGTTTTGGCTAAAAATAATGGTTTGAACACTGGAACAAAAATAAATTTTCCGAAATAATCAATCTTAAAGTTTATATAAAAAGGCAGGCGATTTCGTTTGCCTTTTTTTATATTTGGTATTCAATTCTATCCCAATGAAAAAACTCAAAAAAACGCTACTAATTCTACTTTCACTAATTGTTCTTATGGTGCTAGGAGTTTTCGTTTACACTAAATACAAAAAACCTGCATATGATGGTGAAGTAGCCGTTCAAAACATCAGCAAGGAAACCACAGTGTATTTTGATGAATACGGAATTCCACACATATATGCCAATTCTCAAAAAGATGCGATGACTGTTTTAGGTTACGTTCATGCGCAAGATCGTTTGTGGCAAATGGAACTTATGCGTCGCATTGCTCCTGGAAGATTGTCGGAACTTTTCGGTACCAAAGCATTAAAAAACGACTTGTTTTTTGCCGGATTTGGAATTGATGAAAACTCCGAAAAAGCAATCGCTCAACTTGATAAAAACTCTGAAGCGTATCAGTTGGCAACAGCTTATTTGAATGGCGTAAATCAATTCATTGAAAGCGGTAAAACGCCTCTCGAATTTGAACTCGTCGGAGTTGAAAAGGAAAAATACACACTCAAAGATATCTACAACATCTTCGGATTTATGTCGTTCAGTTTTGCAATGGCGCAAAAAACAGATCCTTTATTGACCGACATTCGCGATAAATACGGAATGGATTATTTAAAAGATTTTGGTATCGATGGTTCATTAAGTAAAACCCAACTCCAAAACTACAAAGGCAAGTCATCGGATTATACGGAAATTTCTAAATCGGTGGCGAGTTTGTTGGAAGCCTCTCCAATTCCTCCTTTTATTGGAAGTAACAGTTGGGTAATTGGTGCTCAAAAAACCAAAAACGGGAAAGTGATTTTTGCTAACGATCCACATATTGGTTTTGCGCAACCTTGTACTTGGTACGAAGCGCACATCGTAACGCCCGATTATGAAATATACGGTTACTATTTAGCAGGAACACCATTTCCGCTTTTGGGTCACAATCACAACTATGCATATGGTTTAACTATGTTTGAAAATGATGATTTAGATTTATTTCAAGAAGAAGAAAATCCGCAAAATCCAAATCAATACAAAACAATTGATGGTTATAAAGACTTTTCCATCCGAAAAAAAACAATCAAAGTCAAAGACAGCACATCAGTCATTTTGAACGTGAAAGAAACGATTCACGGTCCAATTGTAAACGGAATTTTGTCGACACTTTCTACTGAAAAACCTGTGGCGATGTCGTGGATTTATACGCAACAAAAAAATCAAATTCTCAATGCAGTTTATTCTTTGTCGCATGCTAAAGATGTGAATGATTTTTATCAAAGTGTCGAACTGATTCACGCGCCAGGATTGAACGTAATGTACGGTGATGCCAAAAACAACATTGCTTGGATTACTTCCGGGAAATTGTACAAAATGCCAGCCAATGTGAATCCCAATTTTATTCTAAACGGAAGTAACGGAATCGACGATAAAAAAGAATTTCTCCCTTTTGCCCAAAATCCTTCAGCGATTAATCCGCCATGGAATTACGTGTATTCGTCCAACAACCAACCTGAAGCAGTTGATGGTTATTTGTATCCTGGTTATTACTTACCCGAAGACCGAGCCAAAAGAATCAACGGCTTACTCTCTCCCAAAAACAATTGGACGTCTACTGATGTACAAAAAATGATACTCGATAATACTTCTGCAGTTTCACCATCAACAGTGAGTAGTTGGGTGAAAGTGATTGATGAAAAAACATTGAATGCTAATCAAAAATCGGCTTTAGCCATTTTAAAAAAATGGACAGGTTCAAATAAAAGTTCAGAAGTAGCGCCAACCATTTACAACAAATGGCTGTATTGTTATTTGAAAAACACCTTCCAAGACGAACTTGGAGTTGATAATTTTAATGCTTTTCTCGGAACGCACATCATGAAACAAACTATCGCCAATCAAAGCCAAAATGAAATTTCTCCATGGTGGGATGATGTCTCGAGTAATGATAAAAAAGAATCGCGAGCCGATATTTTAAACCAATCATTTAGCGAGGCAATTTCAGCTTTAGAAACTCAATTAGGAACAGATATTGCTGCTTGGACGTGGAATAAAGTACACACACTTGAACACCAACATCCATTAGGAAAAGTGGAGGCTTTACGCGGCTATTTCAACGTAGGTCCTTTTGAAGTAGATGGTGCCAACGAAGTGATTAATAATTTAATTTTTCCAATTTCAGGCGACGGAATTTACAAAGTTACCGCTGGCCCTTCTACTCGCAGAATCATTGATTTTTCAGATGTTGAAAATAGCATGAGTATTTTGCCTACAGGTCAATCCGGAGTTCCAACAAGTCCACATTACGATGATCAAGCCGAGATGTATGCGCAAGGCAAATTCAGAAAGATGAAAATGAATAAAAAAGAAATTATAGCTTCTTCAACCAAATTAGTTTTTAAGCCAAAATGATGACATTAATCATCAAACGCAACTGAAAATATGTTAAATTTGCGCAACTGTTTATAACAAACTCAATGCAAACGACTCAGAAAATTGCTGTAGTAGGTTCGGGTTTAGTCGGAACTTTATTAGCAATTTACCTTAAAAAATTAGGTCATACAGTGCATGTTTATGATCGAAGTGCTGATATACGAACTGTCGAATTTTCGGGTCGTTCCATCAATTTAGTGATGTCCAATCGCGGTTGGAAAGCCATGCAAGATGTTGGTTTAGAAGACGAAATCCGTAAAATCGGAATTCCAGTCGACAAACGTGCCATTCACCTCAAAGACGGCCAACTCAACTATCAATATTACGGAAAAGAAGGCGAAGCTATTTTCTCACTTTCACGTGGCGTTTTAAACCGTCGAATGATTGATTTAGCCGAAGAAGTTGGTGTCGAATTCTTCTTCGATCATCGTATTTGGGATATTAATTTAGCCGATGCAACTTTGCATATTGGCGAAACCGAAAGAGGCGAGTGGACCGATTTAAAATACGACAAAGTCTTTGGTGCCGATGGTGCTTTTTCGCGTATTCGCCACCGCATGCAACGCCAAAGTATGTTTGATTATTCGCAGGAATTCATGAAATTGGGCTATAAAGAATTACACATTCCCGCCAATCCAGACGGAACCCACAAAATCGATAAAAACTCACTGCATATTTGGCCACGAGGTAATTTTATGTTGATGGCATTAGCCAATTTAGACGGAACGTTTACGTGTACGCTTTTCATGCCTTTTGAAGGCGAAAATTCGTTCGAGCAACTCAACGATGAAGCGAGCTTGGTCGATTTTTTCGCCAATCATTTTCCCGACACCAAAGAAGTTATTCCCGATTTGGTGCGAGATTTCTTCAAAAATCCAACCAGTTATTTGGCGATTATGAAATGTTATCCTTGGACGTTTGAAGACAAAGTAGCACTCATTGGCGATTCTGCTCATGCCATTGTTCCTTTTTATGGTCACGGGATGAATGCTGGTTTCGAAGATATTACCGTGTTGAACGAACTCATAAAAAAACACGGCGACAATTGGAAAGCCGTTTTCAAAGCCTACGAAAAATCACGCAAACCCAATGCTGATGCGATTGCCGAACTTTCCCGACGCAATTTTGTAGAAATGAGTACTAAAACCGCTGATCCCAAATTTTTACTTCAAAAGAAAATTGAAAAGTGGTTCTCCGACAAACATCCTGATAAGTGGATGCCTTTGTACAGTCGTGTAACTTTTAGTTTACAACCGTATTCCGAAGCCTTGGCGATAGGCGATTTCCAAAACAAAATTATGGAAGAAATCCTTCAAATACCCAACATCGAAGAAAATTGGAACAGCGAGCAAGTCGAAAATAAAATCATCGAACTTTTAGGTTAATTTTTCAGAAGCTAATCCAGCTTTGCATTACAAGTTTTTCCAAACAACGCTTTTTTTGTAAGGCATAAAACAGCTTCCGTTGGTCGCTTTTTTATACCAACAAAAAATAGCGTTCTTAAGTAAAAAGCTTTCCATTTCAATCTGGGCTAGAGAATCATTTTGAAATTTGAATTTTACTTTTTTTTGAACCTTATTTGAGTTTTGTCATTTGCTTTTTGGAATTTACTCTTCCCGATGCACTTTTTCAAAATCAAATGCCGGCGTACAAATCGCAATATATTCACAAGGTTCTTCAAACGGATTGGAGTATTGAACTCGTGTGTTTCGTTCAATCCGAATCGATTGCCCTTTTTCTAAAACCACTGTTTCTCCATCAATTATGAATTGCTTTTTCCCTGATATAATATAAGTATATTCGTCAAACTCTGGTGTTTGAAATGGTTCGCTCCAATTTGGCGGTGCAATCATGTGCGCAATCGAAATTTCCGAATTTCCTGTAGTCGGAATGCCGTGATGTTCTTCAATCAATTTGCCATCGGTAGTCGGAACCACAAAAGGATTTTTTTGTATCAAGTATTTTTTCATTTTTTTACCGCTAAGGCGCTAAGACACCAAGATTTTTCTGTTTAATTTTTTATAATTTTCTCCACTTTCACACCATTTTCAGTAATGACTTTTACAAAATAAACGCCTACATTTTGTTGCCTCATGTCTAATGTCGTAGAAGTTGAATTGTTCACTTGAGTCGCAATCAATCGTCCTTGTACATCGTAAATTTGAATCGAAGAAATGATATCATTAGCTGAAACTGTCAAATTATTTTTCACCGGATTTGGCGCAATAGAAACCGATGTGTTTTCAAATTCACTGGCACTCAATACAGCAATTGTTGTAGTTGCTGTGTTGGTCACGATTGGAAAATTGTAATCAAAATAAATATTTGCAGTATTGGAAACCGTATTTCCTACTACTAAATTGTTTTTAGTTCTGATTTTGAACGCTACAAAACCATGACTTCCTGGCTCGTCGTATTGCTCGGCCGGAAGTTGAATGTTTTGAAAAACAAATTCGACTTTATTGCCAGCAATACGTGTCACTTGCGGATGCGAAGTTGATGTTAATTGCAATGAAGCCAAATCGAATTTGGAGGTGTCAATTATATCTTTGATCACCACATTTTCGGCAGGCGCAGTTCCCGAATTTTGAAAGCGAATCAAGTAATGTAAATAATCGCCTACTTTGGTTGGCGGAATGGTGTCGCCTTCCAAACACGTTTTGTCGTTAGGGTCATAAGAGCCAACAACAATTTCATTCAAATTAAAAATATTGTCCTCCGCAGTTTCGTCACCAGAAATAGGATTTATAGTAGCTCCAAAAGATAACACATCATCGATAGTAACAGGTGGGGTTTCCATAGGCGAATTAACATTCAGTGTCAAATTAATCGATCGACTTTCAAAAGGAAGCAAATTGGTGTAATTCCAGCTCAACGTGTTGGTAAATTGTGCATCTACAGCTGTAGTTGCTGATATAAAATCCAAAACTGCATCATCAAAATTAAAGGTAACTGTTCCTGATAGCATTTGATTTCCTTTGTTTTTATAAACTAATTGATAAGTTGCATCAAATCCGGGACGCGCTGGAGTAATTGGTAAAATGGTTACATCTACATCGTTATGAATTCCATTGGGTGTAATGCAAAAATTTTGCGTTTGCGAAGAACCATCCAAATTAGGGAAATTGAGTGTTGCCGATGCAGGCGATACTGTAAAATAGGGATTTTCAAATTGAGGTGTTAATGTAAAGTTTCCTGTTTGGTTATAAAAAAAATAGTTACCAGTTGTATTGGTAAATGTTGAACCTGAATTGGTTCCATTCTCAATTTTAACTTTTATGTTTTTAGGTTTATAATCAGTTACATCACAGCCGTTGTTATTTATGTCAACCGTAAATTGGCCCATTATTGAGTTGTTTATCCCACCAGGAACAAATGAGCAATACGAATTGATTTGAACATTTTCAACAATTGTGGTAGAAGTTCCTCCAGAGTTAGATCCACCCACCAAAGCTCCATGAATATAAAATAAATTTTCTTCATCGGCACAAATATAAGTTAGGCTAGGGCAATTTGTCGAATAAAGATTAGGACTATACAAAATCCCATTTTTTAAATTCAAATATTCTAGATTTGGGTTGTCGCTTACGTTCAAGAGATATCCTGTTGATGCTGTATTTAGTATAGTGAGTTGACTTAAATCTAAACTTGTGAGTAAGTTAGAACCCACATAAATAAGTTCTAAGTTTACATTGTTGCTTAAGTCTAAAGAGGAGATTTGGTTTTGTTTGCAATCCAATACACTTAGCTGAACTAAGTTAGTTAGATCTAGCGTTGACATATTATTGTTTGAACAATTCAAGCTTTTTAAATTTACCAAGTTAGAAACATCCAGAGTGTTTAATTGTTGATTATTATTGCAATTAAAGTATTCAAGATTAATTAAAGTGCTCGTGTCTAATGCCGAAAGCTGATTTGAGTGACAGAGTAATTGCATTAAATTAACCAATGGGACTAGGTTTAAAGCCGTTAATTGATTAAATGAGCAATTTAGAAAGGTTAATTCGGTTTGATTATTAAGATTGAGCGAACTAAGCTGGTTTGCAAAACAATATAATACAGATAAGTGCACTAAATTAGTTACATCCAAATTACTAAGTTGATTATTGCTACAATTCAAATAAGTCAAGTTGGTTAAGTTTTCCAGCGATAATGATGCAATAGTATTATTAGCACAATCTAAATAAGTCAAGTTCGTCAATTGACCTAGGTTTAAGTTTGAAATTCCAGAACTGAGTACACTGTTATAAGAGCAATCTAAATGCGTTAAGTTAGTCAAGTTGGAAACATCGAGATTTGAAAATTGACAACCTGAAATGTCAAGATAAGTCAAATTGTTCATGACGTTGATGTTGGTGTTTCCCATGCTAGTATTGTTACATATTAACTGATTTAAATTAGGTAGTTCAGAATAAATAAAATTGTCCAAAAGTGGATTAATTGAAAAGTCTAACAAGACTAAATTAGTTAATCCCGAAACATCAATTGAAGTTAAAGAATTACTCGAACAAACTAAAGTTTGAAGGTTGGTTAGTCCAGATACAGAGAGTGAAGTTAAGTTGTTTTCGTGTAAATTCAAATGTTGGAGATTAATAAGATTACTAACATCTATTGTATTGGTATAAGCAAAATTAATTCTTAACGAAGTTAGGTTTGTAAAAGCATTTAGGCCAGTCGTATTTGTTACTGTCCCGAATGAGCCTATGACTTCCATTGTAGTAGTGTTTAAGGCTTCGCTAACTTGAATTTCGCCGTCGTTGTTGATGTCAATAACAGGCGAGTGATTCAACAATGAGGCTTTGAAAATTGGGTCAGGAATGTTTACAATTTGTGCACTTCCTAAATAGGAAATCAATAATAATCCGATAGTTAAATAGAAGTTTTTCATAGCTTTATTCTTTTATTATTTTCTCTACTTTCACACCATTTTCGGTAATTACTTTTACAAAATAGACGCCTACATTTTGTTGACTCATGTCTAATATCGTAGAAGTTGAATTGTTTACTTGAGTCGCAATCAATCGCCCTTGTACATCGTAAATTTGAATCGAAGAAATGATATCATTAGCTGAAACTGTCAAATTATTTTTCACCGGATTTGGCGCAATAGAAACCGATGTGTTTTCAAATTCACTGGCACTCAATACAGCAATTGTTGTAGTTGCTGTGTTGGTCACTATCGGGAAATTGTAGTCAAAATAAATATCGGCTCTATTCGAAACGGTATTTCCTATAACCAAGTTGTTTTTGGTTCTAATTTTAAAAGCTACAAAACCATGACTTCCAGGCTCGTCGTCTTGCTCGGCCGGAAGTTGAATGTTTTGAAAAACAAATTCGACTTTATTACCCGTAATTCGCGTCACTTGTGGATGTGAAGTTGCGGTCAATTGTAAAGAAGCCAAATCAAATTTAGTGGTGTCAATTATATCTTTGATTACTACATTTTCGGCAGGCGCAGTTCCCGAATTTTGAAAGCGAATCAAGTAATGTAAATAATCACCAACTTTTGTTGGCGGAATCGTGTCGCCTTCTAAACATGTTTTATCGTTAGGGTCATAAGAGCCAACAACGGTTTGGTTTAGACTAAAAATGTTGTCTTCTTGATCCTCATCGGTTGGAGTAGAAGTGATGCTTACTCCAGAGTTTAGGTTGTCATCAATGTTTACAGGAGGTGTTTCCATGGGACTATTTACATTCAAAACTAAATCTATTACTCTTGTTTCAAGAGGAAGTAAACTAGTATAATTCCAGTTCAAGTTATTGGTTGACTGTGCTGTTACACTAGGAGTTGAGGATACAAAATCTTGAACGGCATCGTCAAAAATAAAGTTGATCGTTCCAGAAAGTACTTGATTTCCTTTGTTTTTGTAAATGATTTGATAATAGGAATCAAAACCGGGTCGTGGCGAGTTTGAAGGTAGTATACTAATTTCAACATCACTGTGAATTCCATTGGGCGTGATACAAAAGTTTTGCGTTTGCGAAGAACCGTCCAAATTCGGGAAATTGAGTGTTGCTGATGCAGGCGATAAAGTAAAATAAGGATTTTCAAATTGAGGTGTTAATGTAAAGTTTCCAGTTTGATTGTAGAAAAAATAATTGCCATTGGCATTTGTAAATGTTGAACCTAAATTGGTTCCATCCTCAATTTTAACTTTTATGTTTTGAGGATGATAATCAGTACCATCACAGCCGTTGTTGTTAATGTCCATGGTAAATTCTCCAATGATAGAATTGTTAGTTCCACCAGGAACAAAAGAACAATAAGCGTTAATTTGAACATTTTCGACAACCGTTGTTGAGCCAGGCGTTGTTGCATTGGACATTGTTAAAGCATCATAAACAGCAGCATAGCTTTCTTCATCAACACAAATAAATGATAAATTAGGACAATTTGCTGTATTCATATTACTTCCCCAAAAAGGAATCCCATTTTTTAAATTCAAATAGGTCAGATTTGGATTGTTGCTTACATTCACAATATACTCAGGCAATGGTGCGTTAACAATGGTGAGTTGACTTAAGTCCAAACTTGTGAGTAAGTTAGCAGACACATAAATATATTCTAAATTCACATTATTGCTTAAGTCTAAAGAGGTGATTTGGTTATTTTGACATGTCAATTGTTTTAAATTCTGTAAATTTGAAGTGTCTAAAGAACTCATGTTATTTTCACTACAGTCTAGTAATTCTAGATTTGATAAATTAGATAGGTCTAAAGTGTTTAATAAAGGATTAGAATTGCACCGAAAAGTTGTTAAATTAGATAAACTAGAAACATCAATGTTAGAAAGCGCGTTGTACGAACAACCCAAATAGGTGAGATTTATACAGGGTAAAACATTGATAGAACTAATAGAATTGCCAGAAAAATCTAAAATTGTAAGATTAACAAGGTTTTCAACGTCTAGGTTTGCTAAGTTATTTCCCGAACATATAAGAGTCTCTAAATTAGTGAAATTACTCACTTGTAAATCACTTATTTGGTTAGAGCTGCAATTCAAATGAGTTAAATTAATTAAGTTCGAGATATTTAAAGCGGTTAATGTATTAAAGGAACATATAAGAGTTGTTATTGAGTTAGAGCCAGAAAAAAGGATGTTAGATATTCCGATACTACCACCAGAAATTTGTTGAATATTATCTGAGCAATCAACGCTTAAAAGATCTGGAAAATTTGATAAGTCTAGTGTAGTTAATTTATTGCTAGAGCAATCAATGGAGGTTAAGTTGACTAAGCCATTTAAATTAAGATTAGATAAACGATTTTTGGACAGGTTTAAAACACTTAAATTAGTCAGTCCCGTCAAGTCAATGATTTCTATATCATTGTTTTCAAGACTAAGCTCCGTTAAATTGCTGAGGCCAGTTAAGTTTACACCTGTAATCAATGTGTCGAAAAGATGTATACGATTTAGGTTTGGACATATAGAAAAGTTCACAAACCCAGTGTAGGCATATCCACCTCCCAATTCAATTGATTCTAGGTTCGGAAATGGAGCAAGACTAAAATTAGAAATTGAAGAAGAAATCAATTCCAAATCTGTTAAATTAGTAAAATACTCTAATCCAGAAATATTTTGAATTCCCATGCCAAGATTTAGTTCAGTTACTAAAAGAGCTTCACTAATTTGTATTTCACCGTCATTATTAATGTCAATCACAGGAGAGTAATTCAACAACAATTCTTTAAAATTGGGGTCAGGTATGTTAACAATCTGTGCATTTCCTAAATAGGAAATTAATAGGAATCCGATAGTAAAATACAAGTTTTTCATAGCTGTTGTTTTTTTTGTAGGATTTTAAATAACAATTATACTAAAAAAAATCGAAAAAACAATTGAAGATGAGCGTTTTGTGGTTGTGAATTAGAATTTGAGTACTGTGAAAGAGCATTTACTTTTTAAAAATAAAATACACCGCCAAAACCAAAAAACACATGCCTACAAAATGATTCCATTTTAAGGTTTCGTTTTTGAAGAATAACAAGGAAAAAAGCACAAAAATAATTAGTGTAATTACCTCTTGAATCACTTTCAATTGCAACAATGAAAACGGTCCGCCATTACCTTGAAAACCAATTCGATTGGCTGGAACTTGAAAGCAATATTCAAACAAAGCCAATCCCCAACTTATCAGAACTATGGTAATTAAACCAGCATTTTCAAACCACTTAAGCTCTTTAAATTTCAAATGACCGTACCAAGCTAACGTCATAAAAACATTAGATAAAATAAGTAATCCAATCGTTAAAAATCCCTTCATTTCCATGTCTCTAGTTTACTAATGATAAAACGTCTCTATTCTGTGTTCTATTTTCTTTTCTCTTTTTATTTCCTAAACAACTTCATCAAAACCCCAAAAACACCTCTAATAAAAGAAGCACTTGTTACTACTTTGGTTACTGATTTCCCAATAACTTCAGCGGTGCTTGGTCCTTTTTTTTCTTCTTTTTCTTCCTCTTGAACTTCTTCTGCAGCTTGCGTGGCTTCTTCTAGTTTTTTAGTTAAAATCTCATAAGCACTTTCACGGTCAATTTCTTCAGCATATTTTTTAACCAATTTCGATTGTGCATTAATAGTAGCAATTTCGTTATCAACCAAAATATCCATTCGGCTTTGAGGAGCGCGAAGCATCGTAGCTGCCAATGGTGTTGGAATTCCTTTTTCGTTTAGCGCAGTTACAAAAGCTTCTCCAATTCCTAGAGAAGTCAATACTTCATCGGTTTTATAGTAGTCAGATATAGGGTAATTATCTGCCGTTTGTTTGATGGCTTGTCGATCGTTAGCGGTAAATGCGCGTAAAGCATGTTGAATTTTTAGACCCAATTGAGCCAAAACGCCTTTCGGAATGTCCATCGGGTTTTGCGTAATAAAGTACACGCCAATTCCTTTGGAACGAATTAATTTGATAATGGTTTCAATTTGATCCAAAAGAACTTTACTGGCTTCGTTAAATATAAGATGCGCTTCGTCAATGAATAAAACTAACTCGGGTTGTTCAACATCTCCTTTTTCGGGCATTTGCTGGTAGATTTCGGCCAATAAACTCAACATAAAAGTCGAAAATAGTTTGGGTTTGTCTTGAATATCCGTTAAGCGAATTATGCTTACATATCCTTTACCATTTTCGTCAATACGCAGCAAATCATCAATTTCAAATGATTTTTCGCCAAAAAAGAAGTCGCCGCCTTGTTGCTCTAATTCAATAATTTTTCGCAATATAGTTCCTGTTGTAGCAGTTGAAATTTTACCGTATTCTTCTGTAATTTCTGCTTTTCCTTCTTCGGTGATATAATTGAGTACTTTTTTAATGTCTTTCAAATCCAAAAGTGGCATTTTGTGGTCGTCACAATATTTAAAAATCACCGAAACGACTCCAGCTTGAGTGTCATTCAAATCTAAAATTCGAGAAAATAATACGGGTCCAAATTCTGAAATTGTGGCACGCAATCGAACACCATCTTGAGCAGAAAGTGTCATTAGTTCAACAGGGAAAGCTGAGGTTGAATACGGAATATTGATTTTACCGTGACGCTCTGTTATAAAAGGCTTTTCTTCGCCAGGCTTTGCTATTCCTGAAAAATCACCTTTAATGTCCATCATCAACACAGGAATTCCCAATGAAGACAATTGTTCAGAAAGCACTTGAATGGTTTTGGTTTTCCCTGTTCCTGTTGCTCCAGCAATTAAACCATGTCGGTTCAACGTTTTTAATGGAATTTTCACATGTGCTTCGCCAACAGCTTCTCCATCTAATATTGCACTACCTAAAAGCAGAGAATCTCCTTTACATGTATAGCCTTCGTTAATGTGTTGAATGAATTTTTCTTTAGTACTCATTGGGTTTGTTCTTTTTAAATTTTGTCTTATTTATAGCGCAATATACTATAATTTTTAATTAGGTTTTGATAAGAAAAATGAACTTTTTTTATCGCTTTCCAACCTTTTGTCTGTTTTTTTCCTCTATATAAATACTAACCAAGAGTAATTAACCGTTATAAAGTTAGTAGCAAATTTGATTTTAATCATTTAAAAGTCAATTCTTTTAAATTTTTCACATTCAAAATGTGATTATAATTGGGTTTATTGATGTTTTACGCTAGATTAATTGTTTGTTATAAATCATAAAAAAAGTTTTTTTATTTCAACTAAAAAATTAAATTTGCCTCTATTCAAGTTTTAACAACTAAAAAACTTTATAATTATTAAAAACTATTAAAAAATTTTAAAAATGGCAAACGTTAAAAAAGAAAAGGGTTCAAACGGAGGAGGAATGTTCTCTGGGATTGTAATTGCATTATGTATTTTTGTGGGATGGATTATTTGGCAGTTCATCATGGGTGCAGGTTCAAACTTTGAAGGTGGAGTAAATACAGGTCACCCACTTCCAGGAAACTATTTAGCAATGGTTTATAAAGGAGGTCCAATTGTACCAGTTTTGATGGGATTATTGTTGATGGTAATCGTTTTTTCAGTAGAGAGATACATGGTAATCAGCAAAGCTGCTGGTACAGGAAGTTTAGATCAATTTATGTCTAAAGTTCAAGGTAACATCAATGCAGGTAATATTGATGATGCTATCGCTGCTTGTGACAAACAAAAAGGTTCTGTAGCAAATGCAATTAAAGCCGCTCTTGTTAAATACCAAGATGTTAAAAAAGAAGGTTTCAATAGTGAGGAAGCGGCAGAGATGATTCACAAAGAAATCGAAGAAGCAACAGCTTTAGAAATGCCGATGTTAGAGAAAAACATGACTATATTATCTACATTAGTTTCTTTAGGAACTCTTGCCGGATTATTAGGAACAGTAACTGGTATGATTAAAGCGTTTGGTGCATTAGCAACTGCTGGTACTCCTGACCAAGCGATGTTAGCAAATGGTATTTCTGAGGCACTTATTAATACAGCAACAGGAATTTCGACTTCAGCTTTAGCAATTGTTACTTACAACTTGTTTACTTCTAAAATCGATACATTAACGTATTCTATTGACGAAGCAGCAACTGCAATTGTGAACACATACAGAAGATTTAGAGGTAGTTTAAAATAATATTTTTGATGATTTAATCGTCAAATAATTATACAAAAAAGACAATGGCAAAAATAAAAATGGCTAAAAAAGCGGCATCTATAGACATGACAGCAATGTGTGATGTGGCTTTCCTTTTGCTTACGTTCTTTATTCTTACTGCTACAGCTAAGGTTCCTGAACCGATTTCAGTAGATACGCCAAACTCAACGGTAAAAACAAAACTACCTGAAACAGATTTGGTTACTATTACAGTTGGAAAAGGAAAAGAAAATATGTTTGTTGATATCAAAGGTAGAGAGCTTCGCAAGAAAACTCTTGAATTGATGGGACAAAAATATCAAGTAACCTTTACGGATGAAGAAAAAGAACAATTTTCATTAATGGAAAGTTTCGGTGTGCCGATTCAAAATATGAGTCAAATCATCAAAATGAAAAGTGCAGAAAGAAACAAGCAAGGATTACAACCAGGTGTTCCTTACGATACAATAGTAGGCAGTACAACCAATCAGCTTAAAGATTGGATATACACAGCTCGTCAAGCTAATATCGAATTAGGAAACGATAAAGAACTTAACTTCGCCATCAAAGGTGATGCAAAATTAGAATATCCAAAAGTGAAAATCGTAATGGATATTTTTCAAGACCAAAAAATCAATACGTTTGATTTAGTAACTGGTTTAAGAGGCGAAAACTTTTAATTTATAAATAAAGAAAAATGGCTGAATTAAATACCGGCGATGACGGTGGAGGCAAAAAAGGCGCCAAGAAAGTAAGAAGTAAAAAACAAAATTCCAAAGTTGACCTTACGGCAATGGTGGATTTGGCTTTCCTTTTGATTACATTCTTTATGTTAACTACTTCGTTATCAAAACCACAATCGATGAACTTAGGGTTGCCTGATAAAGATGAACCAGATAAACCTGAAAATAAGGATTTAAAAGTTGACGAAAGAAGAACGATGACTATCATCATGGGTAAAGACAATAAATTAAAATGGTTTATGGGATTGCCTAGCGCACCAATAACCAAACCCAAAAGTGATATATACGGGAAAGAAGGTTTGAGAAAAGCGATTCTAAAATATGTTGCTGAAGTTCCTCAAGTTACTGGAGACAAAGACAAAGGATTAATTGTTATCATTAAGCCTACTTTAAAATCTACCTACAGAAATTTAGTTGATGTATTGGATGAAATGGCAATTTGTGATGTACCAACTTACGCAATAGTTAATGAGCTTCAACCAGAAGAGAAAACTATAGCCGACGAAATGAATAAGTAACTCTTGTATAACTTAAAATAAAGTAAGATGAAATTAGATCTATTTAAAAAACAATGGTTAGACATCGTTTTTGAAGGACGTAACAAGAGTTATGGTGCTTATGATTTGCGTAAAAAAAACATGAATACCACACTAAGAGCATTGTTAATTGGTGCAGTGGTGTTTAGTTTAGCAGTTGCAACACCAAAGCTTGTTGAGTTTTTTGGTAGTTCTTCTGACGATGATGATTTAGCATTGGATAAAAAAATAACAACTGTTAAACTTCCTCCCAAAGAAGAAAAACCAAAAGAAAATCTTCCACCACCTCCGCCACCACCTCCAAAAGTGGATCAGGTGAAGTTCGTTAAACCTGTGGTTGCTAAAACCGAAGAAATTACCGAAGAGCCACCAAAAATGAAGGATTTAGAGGATAAAAAAATTGGTGATAAAGACATCAAAGGAGATCCTGATGCTGATTTACGAATTGAACCACCTGGAGATGGACCAAAACAAGTAGAAGTTGTTGAAGAAGATAATAGCTTATACAACTCGGCTGGGGTTGAAGTGAAACCAGAATATCCTGGCGGAATTGACAAATTCTACAAATATGTTCAGAATAATTTTGAACAACCAGATGATGAAAATTTCCCTGGTGGTCGTTTGATTGTTTCTTTCGTAGTAGAAAAAGATGGTTCATTAACCGATATTAAAGTTAGAGATATTGGTTTTGGAACTAAAGCTGCTGCTGAAAAGTTATTAAGAAAATGTCCAAGATGGACTCCAGCGGTACAAAACGGTAAAAATGTAAGATGTTCTTATACTTTACCAATTTTGCTTCAAGCTAATTCAGAATAATGTTTCAGAATTTAAAAGATAATTTGATGAAGAAATCGCTTAAAGAGCGATTTCTTCTATTTATAGGGATTTTGTTTTTTTTGATATATTTAACATTTGGTTTAGCCATAATGTTTTGGGACAAGTTGCCCTTAAAAATGGCTTTTGGCTATCGATTAGCGCTTGGTTCACTAATGATAGTATACGCTTTTATCAGGTTTTTACGTTTCTTTAATAATAGTCATGAAGAATGAAAAAAAACATTAAAATTTTTGTGGCGGCTTTGATTTCTATTTTGTTTATCGTTTACGCTTGTACCAAAAAAGAAAAAGAAACCATTTTAAAAGGCTCAACAGCTGTATTGGTTGATGAATCATTAAAACCTATTATTGAAGATCAAATAGCTGTTTTCGAAAATAGTTATGAGGCTAAAATTAAAGTTATTTCACAATCAGAAAATGAGAGTATATTATCATTATCAAAAGGTGTAGCTGATATTTTAGTGTTGCCACGTAAATTTACATCTGAAGAAGAAAAATTATTCACCCAAAGAAAAATATATCCACGTTCAACTCTTTTTGCGAAAGATGCCATCGCTTTAATTAGAAGTAAAAAGTCAAATGATACTTTAGTGTCAATAGATGAAATGGTTGCATTTTTAAAAGGCAATCCTTCTAAAATAAAAGGTTTGGTTTTTGACAACCCAAATTCGAGTAGTGTCAATTATATTACTAAATTAGCTGGCTTAAAAAGTTTGCCAGAAAAAGGAGTTTTTTCTTTTAAAACCAATAAGGAAGTTATAGAGTATGTTGCAGAAAATGATGGAATGATAGGAGTTGTTGGAATTAACTGGATTTATCAACCAACTCTCGACATGATGGATACTGTAAATAATATTACCGTTATGAGCGTAAAAGATGTAAATTCGAATGAGTTTGTACGTCCAACGCAAGAGAACATTGCACTTGGTAAATATCCTTTGGCACGTGATTTGTATATCGTCAATTGTCAAGGATATGAAGGATTAGGAATGGGTTTTGCCTCTTTCATTTCGGGAGAAAAAGGCCAACGAATAATCTTAAAATCAGGATTAGTGCCTGTAAGAATTCCAGGACGAAATATTAGAACAAGAAATCAATTAGAAACTAAATAATAAAACAATGAGTACATTTAAGATTTTTAGCATTGCAATGTTGGCTTCGGCATCATTTGGTTACGCTCAAGATTTAGAAGGAGCCAAAAAAATGATTGATGCTGAGCAATATGAAAAGGCAAAATCAACGCTAAAAAGTATTTTACAAGCGAAGCCATCTAATGGTAAAGCTGCTTTTTTACTGGGAAACATTTATTTAAAACAAAATACTGAAGACTCAGCGAAACTTTTTTTTGATAAAGGTGCAGCTGCAGCGGAAGGTGCCAAATTCAATGCTATTGGTTTAGGACAATTGGATTTGAATAATGGCAATCCTGCTGGTGCAAAATCTAAATTTGATGGTGTTGTGAGCAGCATTAAAAAGAAAGATTATGAAGAACTAGTCTATATTGCTCAAGCCTATATTAATGCTGATAAGCCTGATTACCCTGCAGCGATTGCCTTGTTGGAAAAAGCGAAACTAGCTAACCCAAACGCAGCTGAAGTATTTTTGGCATTAGGTGATGCGCATTACGGAAATAAAGATCAGAATGCAGCTTATTCAGCTTACAGTTCAGCTTATCGATTGGATAGTTCGATGTTGAAAGCAAAAATGCAATTAGGGGTTCTGCTTAAAGGAGCAAAAGCTTACACAGAAGCTGTAAAAGCCTATGATGAAGTCATGAAAATTAATCCGAGTTACGGACCAGTTTACCGAGAATTGGCTGAGACGTATTATTACTGGGCTAATAATCAACCTAAAACGTATACTGAAAACATTGCCAAAGCATTGAGCAATTATGAAAAGTACATGAGTTTAACAGATTATTCATTGTCATCTCGTATGCGTCATGCAGATTTTTTAATCTTAGCTAAAGATTATAAAGCTTTGGAAGTGGAGGCTAATGAAATGAAAAAATTAGACAAAGTTAATCCACGTATTTTGCGCTACTTAGGTTATTCTGCTTATGAAAATGGGAATACAGATAGTGCAATTAGTTCTTTGACCGAATTTATAAACAAGGGTTCAAACAAAATAATTGGTGGTGATTACTACTACTTAGGATTAGCACAAATCAGAAAGTCAGCTAATGTAGATACTAAAGTGGTTGATGCTGCTTTATTAGCCTCTGGGACACAAAATCTTAAAAAAGGATTAGAGATGTCACCATCATTGGCAAATGCTTTAAATGAAGTAGGTAAAGATTATTTTTCTAAAAAATTGTATACTGTAGCTCAATCTGTTTTTGAAATTGCAATTACAAATACTGAATCTAAAAACTTCCTAGAAGATAATATTTATTACGGATTAAGTGTGATAACTAACAATAGAGGAAAAGATAAAGCAATTGATACCGCTTCATTAGAAAAAGCCAATATTGCTATGGATAACGTGATCACTTCGTCGCCAAGCTATCAAGAAGCGTATTTGTACAAAGCGAGAATCAACAATACTTTGGATAAAGATGATGTGATGGCGACCAATTACCAAAAGTATGTTGAATTAGTTGAAGCAAAAGGTGCTGAAGAGATTACTAAAAATAAAGCTAAAGTGACAGAATCGTACAACAATATTGCCGCTTTTTATGCTAATACAGACAAAGCAAAAGCCAAAGAGCTATTAAATAAAACAATAGCTTTAGATCCAACAAATGCTTATGCAACTGAAGCATTAAAGAAATTGTAAAATTTTAACTCAATAAATATAAAAACGCCTTTCTAATAAAAGGCGTTTTTTATGCAATATAGTTTATACAAAATGTGTTTTCAATTACTGAACACTGAACACTGAACACTGAACACTGAACACTGAACACTGAACACTGAA
>CAYPXI010000021.1:0-53920 GCA_964414655.1 uncultured Flavobacterium sp.
GAACGACTCGCGATACTATTGAAGACGAGTTGGTGATTGATGGAATTGGATTTCGATTTATCGATACAGCAGGAATTCGCGATACCAAAGACGTTGTAGAAAGCATCGGAATTAAGAAAACCTTTGAAAAAATAGAGCAAGCGCAGGTGGTGCTGTTTTTAATTGACAGTTCACAATTGATAATTGACAATGATGGAAAATTCAAAATTGAAATAGAGAAAGTACGAAATCAGTTTCCGTTGAAACCTCTAATCATAGTTGTCAATAAAGTTGATTCATTACAATCAGAGCAAAAATTGACTTTAGACGAAAAATTATCCATTATCAATTATCCATTATCCATTCAAATATCAGCTAAACAAAAAACTGGGATTGATAGTTTAAAAAAAGAGCTTCTCTCTTTTGTAAATACAGGTGCTTTGCGCAATAACGAAACCATTGTTACCAACACACGACACTACGATTCGTTACTCAAAGCTTTGGAAGCAATTCAGAAAGTTAAATTTGGGCTTACCTCTGGCCTATCGTCTGATTTGATGGCGATTGACATTAAACAGGCGTTGTATTATTTTGGCGAAATTACGGGCGAAGTGACCAACGACGAACTTTTGGGCAATATTTTTGCTAATTTTTGTATTGGAAAGTAAAGTAAGTGATAAACATCCAATTAAAATACAATAAAAACCAATAAATCAATTAGTTATTAATTTATTAATTTGACATTGATTTACTATATTTTGCTACAAAATTGATTTTATTTGTTACATATTTGCTTTTATTTGTATCTTTGTTGCAAATTGTAGCAAATGAAAGTACATATAAGAAAACGTAAAAATTCTAAAGGAGACAAATTCAATTTATCATTAGAAGTTTATAAAGGATATTCAAAAAATAATGATGGAAGCATCAAAGCTAATAGAGTAACAACAAAATTAGATTACTACCTCTACACCGACCCAAAAACTCCAACTCAAAAGACCCACAACAAAGAAGTTGAAAAATTAGTAGATATTATCAGAGCTGAAAAGGAGAAAGATTTTATCAATAATAAATATGGCTTCAAACCTCAAAACAAAGGAAAGGCAAATTTCATTGACTATTTTAGAAAACTGACTAATGAACGTCTAGCGAGTAAAGGAAATTATGGGAATTGGGATAGTGTATTGAAACATTTAATTAAATATAGTGGAGAAAATACATCTTTAGAAAGTATAGATTTAGAATATTGTGAAGGTTTTAAAAAATATTTACTTGAAACGGCAAAAACCAGTTCAGAAAAAAACTTATCTTTAAATTCTGTGACATCATACTTTTGCAAATTAAGAGCCGCACTCAATACCGCAGTTGATGAAGAACTCATAGTAGTCAATCCTTCTTTAAAAGTTTCTATACCTAAAGAAGTTGAAGTTAAGAGAGAATACCTAACAGTAGAAGAAGTAAAACTTCTTTTTAATACTGAATGCAGATATGATGTGTTAAAAAGAGCATTTCTATTTTCATGCTTAACTGGTTTACGTTGGTCAGATATAAATTTATTAGACTGGTCAGAATTAAAAAAAGAAGGCGAAAATTGGAAAATTACTTTTCATCAACAAAAGACAAAAGGTTTACAATACCATTATATTAATGAACAAGCAAAGTCCCTTTTAGGAGTTGATGTACAAAATTCTGGTAGAGTATTTTCTGGTTTAAGATATAGTGCTTATATGAATGTGGCATTATCACAATGGGTTTTGAAAGCTGGAATACATAAAAACATAACTTTTCATTGTGCTAGACATACATTCGCTACAATGCAACTTACTCTTGGTACTGATTTATTTACCGTTTCAAAATTACTGGGGCATAGTGAAATAAGGACTACCCAAGTATATGCAAAAGTTATAGATCAGAAGAAAATTGATGCTGCAAATGTTATTCCTAATTTTGATTTAATGTAAACTTATGGAATCTATAAAATTGATTAGTCCATTAAATAATTCCTTAGCAAATATAAAAGAAAGCTTATACAAAAGAGAAGTTATTAGTATAGGGAATGAAAGTAGATTATACGGAACATTTGAAAAGGAATTTGAAAACTTTAGCATAGACAACAAAAGATTAGGTAAAACAGTTTATAAAATTGATTTTCTTAATTCAAAAATGGAAGAATTAAATAAAATTGAAATTCAAGTTTTAAATTTTGAAAAACAACATGAAAATATAGAATTCAGTAGTACTTTAAAAACAATTCAAAAATTAAGAAACCTTATATCTGAATTTATATCATGTGAAAATTCCCCAGTAAAAAGTACTAAAAAAACAATTTTAACTTATAAAAAAATTGTAAAAGATGATAAAATCAATACTTTATTCAACTTACTAAAAAAAAATAATTTGATTGAGAAAAAAACCTCATTTAAAGATTTTTCTATTGTCTTTAACAATAAAAACACATCAGATATAGTAAACCCAATAATTTGGTTGTCATCAAATGCAAGTGAACTACTTTATTTTATCATAAATATTCAAGGTGTTGTAATTGAGAAGAAAAAACAACAAGATTATTTATTACTAAAATCTTGTTTTTTGAAACCTAATGGTATAGAATTTTCCGAAAAATTTAAAAATATTAAAACTGAGCTAGAAATAAAGTTAAGTAAGGAAAGACAAAGAACGATTGATAACATTATACTAGAAATAGCTAAATAAAATAGTTCACTTTACAGTTCACTTCTGTTATTAAGTGAAAAGGTTTAAAATGCACAAATGCACAATTTCGCAGTGTATTTAAAACCATTTATTATGTTAAAAGCTGAATTCCTAGAAGAAATTTCTCATGTAGAAATTAGATCAAAATTAGAAAACATTGAGCAACTCCTAACCTCTCAATCATTAACGAATAAGTCAATTTTTAACATTGACGAAGTTTCAATTTATACTGGTTTGTCTAAACTGTACTTGTATAAGTTGACATCAAAAAACGGAATCCCACACTACAAACCAAATGGGAAAAATGTTTACTTCAAAAAAGAAGAAGTAGATAGTTGGTTACTACGCAATAGGCAATCTACAAATGAAGAATTGAATAGTGAAGCTATTAACTATTCAGTAAACAAATTGAACAGTTCTATATAATAAGGTGTAACTATTGACTGAATTTGTCAATTATGGTTGATACTATATGGATAGAATTATTAAATCAATATATCAGAAATTTAAAAAACAAATCTGACACCATTGATTCGGAAACTGGAGAAGTTAAGTATTCAGTTGGTTACTCTGGCTGTATTAAAGTTAGAGAAGTAAATGGAAAAATGATAATAGAATGTAGTTTACCCAAACTTTTGAAAGGAGACAACATTTACTCATTAAATTATTTTGAAGTAATTATTGCTTTAAAATTAATAGAAAAGGAATTAGGAATTTCGATAATGAAAGGAATTATAAGAAGATTAGATTGTGAAATTACAGTTGAAAGCTTATACAAACCAAGCACCTATTTTAGATATTTAGGTAATAGTAAATATTATGTTAGAAAGGAAATACAGAAAACATCTCTTTATTATGCGAATAAATCAAGAATAGTAAATGTTTATGATAAAATAAAAGAGAGAAAAGACAAAAAAGAAATGTTACCTATTGAATTAGAGAGAAAAAATTTATTAAGATTTGAATGCCGATACAGAAATAAATATTTGAAAACTATTGCCAAGAAAAATTGTTTAGAAGTACTGAAAGTTGAAGACCTAATAAATCCAGCTATCTTCATTAGCATTTCAGAAATAATTTTTGATGAATATAAAGCAATCGATAAGCTAAATACACCCGCAATTATAAACTTTAATAATTCGGCTAGGTCAAAATCAAATTTAATCAAGAATTTAGCAAATATGGCAATAAAACTTCTTGGTGGCGCACAAGCAGTTCAAGAGATGATTGATGCTTCACGACCATATAATGAAGATGTACGAAGTGAATATTTTAGTAGAAGGAAAAAAGACATAAAAGAAATTGCAACGTATTCAAATATTGAATTAACCGAGAATTTTATATCAGAAATTGACGAAAAAATAAAAGAAAAACACCTTTTAATACAAAAATCAATAGAAAAATGACCTCAATCATGAAAAAACCACATAAAAAGCTATTAAAAAAGCACAAAATGGTGTTGGAAATGATAAAAAATGAATGCGATTTATATGAAATTTTTGACCGATTTGAAGCTACCGAAGAGGATATTAAATTTTGGCGTAAAACAATATTAGGATTTGATGAAGAATATTTAAAAGCAATAGGATTGACAAGGGTTCAAGAACAATTTATTGATTTATTTCCAAAGAAATTATTGAATGTTTCAGCTACATGTAGAACGGTTGGAATTAGCAGGCAAACTTTCTATAGATGGCGTGAAAATAGTGACACTTTTAGTGTGTTTTTGCACAATATAATTGAAGGATTTAAAGATGATGTAGAAACAATTTTATACAAGAAGGTATTAATTGAACATGACTTTAAAGCACTCTGTTTCTTGGCAGAAGCGAAAATGAAAGATAGAGGTTACGGAGTTACGTACATAACGCCTATTGAGAATACTCGAAGTATTCAATCATTAGGAAAAGATTATGACAAACTTTCAATTAAAGAATTAAACGTAGAAATAGCACTGCTAGAAGAAAAATTAAATTAAAAAAACAGCTGAAAACGTTGGGTCAAAAGTCAAATTCTGTATAGATTTACAATAAATATATGACTTTTTGTATTTACACTATCGGATATGGAAATCGCTCGATTTCAGATTTTATTCAAATTTTAAAAGATAATCAAATTCAAGTTGTAGTAGATGTTAGGTCTATGCCCTACTCTCGCTACAGACCAGCTTTCAATTCTAAAGCACTAGCTCAAAATCTCGCTGATGTCGGAATTGGTTATATGTTCAAGGGAAATGAGCTAGGCGGTAAGCCAAAAGATGTTGCTCTTCAAAGCAACGATTTACCAGACTATGACAAGATAAGAAAAACGATTTCTTACCAGCAAGGACTTTACTATTTAGAATGCGGTATTGAGTTGGGATTTAGAATTGCTATTTTATGTGCTTGTTTAGACCACACCGACTGCCACCGGAACAAACTCATAGGGGTTGATATGGCAAGAAAAGGTTACGAAGTTTACCATATTAGCAAAAACGGAACTATTGCTCAAAACGAGAGGCTATTTTAGCCTCTTTTTTTGTTTTTAAGAGTATAGCACTTATTAAACTACCATTTAACAAATGTTACAAATGAAATATATTAGTTATTACAGAGTATCAACAAAGAAACAAGAAAAGTCTGGACTTGGTTTGGATGCACAAAAGACAGCAGTTCAAAAATTTTTGGATAAAGAAAGTATTTTGATTGCAGAGTATCAAGAAGCTGAAAGCGGTAAAGATAATGAGCGACCTCAATTGATTAGAGCTATTGAACACTGTAAATCTACTGGTGCAGTTCTTCTGATTGCAAAGCTAGATAGACTTTCCAGAAATGCAGCGTTCATACTCACATTGAGAGATTCTAAAATTGAATTTGTTTGTGCTGATATGCCTACAGCTAATTCTGTAACCATTGGTATAATGGCAATTTTAGCACAGGACGAAAGGGAACGCATCAGCCAGAGAACAAAAGTTGCACTTGCTGAACTTAAAGCCAGAGGAATAAATCTTGGTTCGCCACAAAATTTAACCAATGATTCCAGAACAAGAAGCATTGAAGTAAGAAGAAACAACGCTTTAGAGGACGAAAACAACAGAAAAGCTACAGCAATGATTGTATTGATGAAGAACAACGGTAAAAGCCTTTATTTCATCTCCAATCAACTAAACGAGAACGGATTTAAAACTAGAACAGGTAAGGAATTTAATCAGATGACTGTTAAACGATTGTACGATAGGTACGTGAATAATAAGTAATCTTGTTTTCAGCCAAAATTATTTGACCTTTTCAAACAATTGAGAAAGTGAGATTTCAAGTGCTGTTGCAATTATAGCGAAAGTTGCAATGTTTGAAGTAACTACGCCCTTTTCAATTTTGTAAATATATTGACGGTCTTTATTAACTATTTTAGCTAATTCAGTTTGGGTTAATCCCTTTAGTTTTCTATAATACACTATCTGCTCCCCAACTTTAATTGGGATGTCATTTTCTATTTTCTTTATTTCTAAATCGGACAAATTACGCATGAGTGCAATTTCCGTGCAAAAACAAGAATATTTGTAACCTTAAAATACTACATTTTTCATATATTTACACTTCAATATTTAAAACTATCAAAATGAAAAAAGTAAAATATGTACTAATTGGTATTGTTGCGTTAGGCGTAATAGGAGCAATTGTAAAAACAAAAAAGAGAGACCTAAATTCCAATAAGGTCACAACTGAAAAAATTGAGGAAGCACCTAAACAGATAGAGCAAGAAAAAAAATTAATAGACTTAGATAATTCAAAATTTTGGGATGAGTTTGACCCAATAGTGAAAATTAGAATTTATAAAATGATTGAAGAAAAAGATTGTTCTGGCTTACAGGATGAATTTAATATCACAGCAGATAATATGGATAAATTACAATCGGCTGGAAAAAGTGCATCAGAAATATTGATTTAATGGACTTTTTAGAAGATAAAATGAAAGAGTTAGATTGTCATAATTAAGAAATTATTGCTAAACTGATGAATTATAAAATTTATCACAGAAAAGCTTGAAAGCCTTGCCAATACTAGGATAAAACACTTTTGTCTAAGAATTCTTTAGAAAATGCAACATTTAAGTTACATTTGCATCACTAGGATGCTAATGTAACTTAATTTTTATGAAATTATCTGGAACAGAAATAGGAAAACTTTTAAAGGATGCAAGAGAACGGCAAAGTCTTACACAAGAGCAGTTAGCTGAAAAAGTAGGAAAAAAAAGAAGCTACATTTCTCGTATTGAAAGCGAAAGTGGAAATAATATCAAAATACACACCTTTATTGAGATAATTGAAAAAGGTTTAGGTGGTTCAATAAATATAGAGTTTTAAGACCTTATGGCAATTAAAAAATCAGAATTATACAGCTCTCTTTGGAAGAGTTGTGACGAGTTAAGAGGTGGAATGGATGCCTCACAATACAAAGATTATGTTTTAACGTTATTATTTGTAAAATACATTTCAGATAAATACAAAGGAGTAAAATTTTCAGCTATCAAAGTTCCAGAAGGAGCTTCATTTGATGATATGGTTGCATTGGTTGGAACTCCCAACATAGGAGACGACATCAATAAAAAGATTTTAAACAAAATTAAGGAAGCTAATAAATTAAATGATTTTCCCGATTTTTGTGATGAAACAAAATTAGGCAAAGGAGATGCTTTAATTAAAACAGTAAGTAACTTAATTCTAATTTTTAATTCGCCAGATTTAGATTTTTCTGGTAACAATGCAAACGATGATGATTTATTAGGCGATGCCTACGAATATTTAATGCGTCATTTTGCAACCGACTCTGGAAAATCTAAAGGACAATTTTATACACCATCAGAAGTCAGTAGAGTTTTAGCAAAAGTTATTGGCATTAATCCAAATAACTCAAATGCGCAAACAACCGCATACGACCCAACGTGTGGATCTGGTTCACTACTTTTAAAAGTAGCTGAGGCAGCCGAAAAGAAAATAGATTTATACGGTCAAGAAAAAGAATTTGCAACTGCCAATTTAGCCAAAATGAATATGATTCTACACGGCAATCCATCGGCAGAAATAATTGCAGACAATACGCTTTCCCATCCATTTTTCAAAAGTGAAAATGATGATGAAGCATTGAAAACCTTTGATTATATAGTTTCAAATCCGCCATTTTCGCTCAAAAGTTGGAGTAATGGAGTATCAATAAAAAACGACCCTTATAATAGATTTGAATTAGGTGTACCTCCAGATAAAAATGGAGATTATGCTTTTTTACTCCACATTATAAAATCATTGAAGTCAAATGGTAAAGCATCTGTTGTTTTACCACATGGGGTTTTATTTAGAGGAAATGCTGAGGCAGAAATTCGTAAAAACATTCTAAAAAAAGGATATATAAAAGGAATTATTGGATTACCTGCTAACTTGTTTTATGGTACAGGAATTCCAGCTTGCATTTTGGTTTTAGACAAAGAAAATGCTCACGAAAGAAAACATCTTTTTATGATAGATGCTAGTAAAGGATTTGCTAAAGACGGAAATAAAAATCGATTACAAGAAAAAGACATCCATAAAATTGTAGATGTATTTAATAGCGAAACAGAACTTCCAAAGTACAGTCGTAGAGTATATTTAGATGAAATTGCAAACGAAAAAAACGATTATAACCTTAACATTCCAAGATATATCGATTCACAGGAAGTGGAGGATTTACAAGATATAGATGCTCACATTTTTGGAGGTATTCCTCAAAGAGATATTGAAGCTTTAGAAAAATACTGGAGAATTTTCCCTAACCTAAAAAAAGATTTATTTGAACCGCAAAGAGCTGGTTACTATGATTTGAAAATTGAACGCAATGAAGTCAAAAACACTATTTTCAATTTTGGAGAATTTGTAAGCTACAAGCAAAAGCTTCAATTTACTTTTGACAGTTGGAAAACCACTACACAAAAACAATTAGAAGAATTTAAAAAAGGTATCCAGCCAAAGCAAGAAATTGCAAAAATAGGAGAATCTATTTTGGCTACTTTTTCAGAAGACCCTTTATTAGAAGGCTATGATATGTACCAACACCTTATGCAATATTGGGAAGAAACTTTGCAAGATGACTTTTATGCGATTGCATTAGAGGGTTGGAAAGCAGGAAACGACTGGGAAAGATTAATCATAAAAGGCAAAAAGAACAAAGACGGAAAAACTTCTAAAGATAAAGCTGTTGAAGGATTAGAAGGAATTGTTGGTAAATTGATACCACCAAGTTTACTTATTCAACACTTCTTTGGAACTCAATGGGAAGCAGTAACAAGTTTTGAGGAAAAAGTAGCAAGCATCAAAGCAGAAATTGAAGAGATGCAACAAGAGAATGAAGTTGAAGATGGAATTTTTGCAGATTTGGATAAAGTCAATCTTATTTCGGTTAAAGCCTTATTGAAAAAAAGGAAAAGTGAAAAAGCTCCTAAAGAAGAAATAGCAGTCATTGAAAGTTATATTGACCTTAACGAAGCATTAGCAAGCATAGGTAAATTAATCAAAATTGAGAAGGCTACTATAGAGAAAGCTGTTTTAGACAAGTACCCGAAACTGACCGAAATAGAAATAAAAAATTTGGTAATAAACAAAAAATGGGTGCAATTCCTTGCTGATGCTTTGCATAGTGAACAGGAACGTTTAAGCCAAACTTTAGCAAACCGTATAACGGAATTATCAGACCGCTATGAAATAACCTTACCAGAAATGGAAATTACGTTAAATGATTACGAAACCAAAGTAAAGAAACATCTACAAAAAATGGGCTGGGAATGGTAAAATCAAAATTCAAAAATACAGATATTGGACAAATTCCAGAAGATTGGGATTTAGTCAATTGGAACGATGTTTTTGATTTTAAATCAACTGCATCATATTCAAGAGCAGAAATAAAACCAAATGGAGATGTAGGATACATACATTATGGAGATATTCATACCAAAATAAATGCACTACTTGATATAAATAAATTTGCTTCAGGATACATTTCAAATGAGGAGGTTAAAACTTATTCGTTAATAAAAGAAGGAGACTTAATAATGGCTGATGCTTCCGAAGACTTATCTGGAATTGGTAAAAGTTTTGAAGTAATAGAGTCTCCTAAAAACCCAGTTATTTCAGGTTTACACACTTTTTTAATTAGAGAAAAAAAGAGTGGTCTTTTAGCAAATGGATTTAAAGGATATTTTCATTTTAACCCACTGATAAAAAAACAATATGATTCATTAGCCACTGGTTTAAAGGTCTATAGTTTATCAAAAGGCTCATTTCAACATATTCAAATTCCACTTCCTCCACTAACTGAGCAAAATGAAATAGCAAAAGTTCTCAGAGACACGGATACTTGGATTTATAGTCTCGAAAATCTAATTGATAAAAAACGTAAAATTAAACAAGGAACCTTGCAGACTTTATTCACTCCAAATGAAAATTGGGAAGAGTTTGATTTTAATAAAAAAGTTTGGTTTCAAGAAGGACCAGGATTGAGAGATTGGCAATTTACAAAATCAGGAATTAAAGTAATAAACGTTACTAATTTAGAAAATGGCTACTTGAATCTATCTCGCACTAGTCGTTATATATCCTTAAAAGAATTTGAAAAAATGTATAAACATTTTTTAATTGATGATAAAGATATAGTTGTTGCAAGTTCAGGAAACAGTTATGGGAAAGTTAGCGTTGTTAGAAAAAATGATTTGCCTTTATTGATGAATACAAGTGTAATCCGTTTTAAAGTTCTAAATGGCTTAGATTATTTATTTTTATTAACTTTTCTAAAATCCAAATTTTTTAAAGACCAAATTGATTTATTAATTACAGGAGGTGCGCAACCCAACTTTGGTCCTGTTCATTTAAACAAGATTAAGATATGGATTCCAAAAGAAGTGGAAGAACAGAATCGTATTGCTACTATAATGTATGATATGGATTCAGAAATAGAAAATTTGGAAATAAAACTAGCCAAAGCTAAACAACTAAAACAAGGAATAATTCAACAGTTGCTAACAGGTAAAATAAGACTAGTAGAACCAAAAGTGAAAGAAACACAACCAGTCAAAAAACACAATGACCATTTTAACGATGCTGTCCTAATAGGTGCTATGGCTTCTTGTTTTGCCTCTGAGCAATATCCAATGACAAGGTTTAAATATACCAAAGTTTCTTACCTCTTGAAAAGATACAAAGAAGAAAAAACGACAGGTTATTTAAAAAAGGCAGCTGGACCTTATAAGCCAGAGACTCGTTATGGCGGTGCTGAAAAAATTGCAATTACAAATAAATATGTAGCAACAAAAAAATCAGTTTATAAAGGTAAACAATATGAAGGTTTTGTAAACTCAAGTAACATTCAAGAAGCGATAGACTATTTTAAAAAGTGGTATAGTGAAGATGCTTTGCAATGGATAAATCGTTTCAAATTTGAAACAAATGATAATTTAGAATTGTGGGCTACGGTTGATATGGCAATTCAAGATTTAAAAAGTGAAGATAAGCCAACTAATCTTGAAGCCGTTAAAGAAGTTATAAAGAATAATAAAGAGTGGAAGGATAAATTGAAAAGAACAATATTTTCAGACGGTAACATAAAGAATGCAATTGTAAGATTAGAAACTTTATACACATAGCGTATGAGCAGTATTAACCCTATAGAACGCATAACACAAAATCGTATCATCCAGCTTTTTAAAAGTTTGGGTTATACCTATTATGGTAATTGGGAAGAGCGAGAAAAAAATAGCAATGTAGAGCCTACTTATCTACGGGCTTATTTGCAAAAGCAAAAGTATTCAACTGCTCTAATTGAAAAAGCTATTGCAGAAACTACTCAACTTGCCAGCACCAATGCTAGTAATATTTACGAACGAAATAAGAATTTTTATTCTTTGCTTCGCTATGGGGTAAAAGCAAAAGAAAATGTTGGAGAACAAAATGAAACTATTAACATAATAGATTGGAAAGATTGGAATAATAATGATTTTGGTATTGCAGAAGAAGTAACATTAAAAGGCAACAAAACTCGTCGTCCAGATTTAGTATTATATGTAAATGGTATTGCTCTTGGTGTTTTAGAATTGAAAAGAGGAACAGTTGATATATCTGAAAGTATTCGTCAAAATATTTCTAATCAAAAGGAGAAGTTCAACGAAAACTTTTTTACTACAATACAGTTCATTTTAGCTGGTAATAACACACAAGGTTTACGATATGGAACTATCGAAACTTCTGAAAAATATTATTTAGCTTGGAAAGAAGATGAGGAAGATAATGTTGGTTACAAACTTGACAAATACATAAAGAAACTTTGTGATAAAGAGCGTTTCCTAGATATAATTTACAACGGAGTTGTATTTGATGCAGGAAGAAAAAAATTACCAAGACCACATCAGTATTTTGCACTTAAAGAAGCACAAAAGTTTATCCAGATTCAAGAAGGTGGTATTATTTGGCACACACAAGGTTCTGGCAAAAGTATATTAATGATTGTTTTGGCTAAATGGATACTTGAAAATGTTACCAATTCGAGAGTGGTAATACTTACAGACCGTACAGAGTTAGACAAGCAAATTGCAGATACTTTTGAAGATATTGGAGAGAAAGATATTGCTCGTGCACGCTCTGGTAATGAGTTAATGCGTTTTTTAACACAATCCAAACCTAGACTGATAGCCTCTTTAATTCATAAATTCGGTAATAAAGGAGAAGCAGATTATAAATCATTCATTGAAGAAATAAAAAGCAATCCAGTACCAATACAAGGCAATATATTTGTTTTTATAGATGAGTGCCACCGTACTCAAAGTGGAAAATTAAATGAAACAATGAAAGCCGTTTTGCTAAAAGCAATTTTCATTGGATTTACAGGTACTCCATTATTGAAAAAAGATAAGCAAACCACTATGGATATTTTTGGTAGATATATTCATACTTACAAGTTTAATGAAGCGGTAACTGATGGTGTTGTAAAAGATTTGGTTTATGAAGGCAGAGATATTGTTCAAAATCTATCTTCACAAGATAAAGTAGATGCTTGGTTTGAGGCAAAAACAAAAGGATTAAATGACTTTCAAAAATCAGAGCTAAAAAAACGTTGGGGAACTATGCAGAATGTTTTGAGTTCTCGCTCTCGAATGGATAAAATTGTCGCAGATATTTTATTTGATTTCAGCGTAAAACCTCGTCTTGCCTCCGAAAAAGGAAATGCCATATTAGTAGCATCGAGTATTTATGAAGCCTGTAAATACTTTGAGCTGTTTATGAATACGCCTTTCAAAAATAAATGTGCTATTATCACTTCTTACAATCCGCAAACCAAAGATATTACTACAGAAGATAGCGGAGAGTATAGCGAAACGGATAAAGAGTTTATCTATAAAACTTACGAAACGGTCTTAGAAAATGTTGTGCCAATAGCAGGTAAAACAAAAACCGAAACATACGAAGATAGCAGTAAAGACCTATTTATAAAGCAACCAGCCAGAATGAAATTACTAATTGTGGTTTCAAAGCTTTTAACTGGATTTGATTCTCCGCCTTGCTCCTACATCTACATAGACAAGAAAATGCAAGACCACACCTTGTTTCAAGCCATTTGTAGAACCAATAGACTAGATACAGATGATAAAGATTTTGGCTACATTGTGGATTATATGGAATTGTTTGGTAAAGTAACTGATGCTATTGATGTTTATACAACCGAGTTAGACACTGAGAGCTTTACAATTGAAGATGTAGAAATTCAATTAAAAGACCGTTTAAAAATGGCGAGTGAACGAATTGAAAATGCACTTGAAGAATTAGAGGCGCTTTGTGAGCCAGTTGAAGCTCCTAGATCAGATTTAGAATACATACATTATTTTTGTGGTAATACAGAGATTCCATCAGATTTAAAGGAAAATGAATTTAAGCGTGTAGCGCTATACAAAGCTATAGTTGCATACATAAGAGCTTATGCAAATATTAAAGCTGAATTAGATTTGGCTGGCTACAATGAAAATCAAATAAATCATTTTGAAGAGCGATTAGACTTTTATTTGAAGCTAAGAGAAACCATAAGAATTGCAAGTGGCGAAACGTTAGATTTGAAAGCCTATGAAGCAGATATGCGACATTTAATTGATAACTACATTCAAGCCGAAGATTCAAAGGTAATTACTCCATTTGAAGACATTTCACTTTTGGATTTAATGGAATCTGATATTTTCAGTGCAATTGAAACTTTACCAGAAGGAATCAGAAGTAATCCAGAAGCAGTTGCAGAAGTTATAGAAAATAGTATTAGTTCAAAAATAGTTGAGAAACATCTTTTAGACCCTAAATATTTTGAAAAGATGTCGCAACTTCTTTACGAATTAATTGAGCAAAGAAAGAAAAGTAGTATTGCTTATCGTGAATATCTTAAAAAAGCAGCATTACTGATAAAAAAGGTAAACTCTGGTAAAAGTGATGATACTCCATTATCAATTAGTTCTATCGGTATGCGTGCCATTTATAATTATTTGAACAAAGATGAAGAGCAAACATTAGCGTGTGAAGTCGCTATACAGAACACGAAAAAAGACGGATTTAGAGAGAATATACAAAAACAGAATGAAATTCAAGAAGCTATTTATTCGGTGCTAAAAAATGAAGAACAGACAATCGAAGTTTATAGAATTGTTGAAAATAATAAATTAGATTACTAATGCCAGAGATTCTAAAATTCAATGATATTGAAGTAGAACTATCTCAAAAAGAGATTAAAAACGTACACCTAAGAGTTCATCCTCCTTTGGGAAGGGTTACTTTGTCTGCTCCTGAAAGTATGAATAAAGAGCATTTAAGAGTTTACGTTAGTTCTAAATTAGGTTGGATTCGTCGTCAAAAAAGAAAAATAACTTCTCAAAAAAGAGAGCCAGAGTATTTATACATAACCAACGAAAGTCATTATTTTTTTGGGAAACGATACCTTTTAAAAATTACAGAATCAGATAAAAAACCACAGGTTATTTTACAACATAGTGATATTGAGTTAATAGTTCCTTTCGGTAGCTCCATCGAGTACAAAAAAGATAAATTGTATAAGTGGTACAGAAAGGAGTTGCGTAATTATTTATCTACTACAATTGATAAATATGTAAAGATTATAGATGTTTCTCCCAATAGTTTTGGAATTAGAAAAGTGAAAACAAAATGGGGAAGTTGTAATGATAGTGCAAAATCAATCTGGTTTAATATTGAACTTGCAAAAAAACCTAAAGAATGTGTCGATTATATAGTAGTACATGAATTAGTACATCTAAAAGAACGCAGACATAATAAGAACTTTATAATACTTATGAATAAATATATGCCTAACTGGCAATTAAGAAAAAAAGCTCTTAGTGAGCTTCCTATTTGACCTTTTTAATATTCCATTTATGATAGCAAGCATATACATAAAAGAACATCAATATTTGATAGAAGAACCTCAAACTTTAAATTTTGGAGGAAAGTATTTATATTCCTTTTTACCAGTAGGTAATGATTTAATTGTAAGGAGGAAACTTAACGAAAAGTACATTCCAGACTTCTTTAATATATCAGATAGTAATTGTAAAATAAACTTATTGAGTGCTGTTGTTGGTCAAAATGGTGTTGGAAAATCATCTATTTTGGATGTAATTAGAGGTGTTTTTGTTGAACATGTATATTCAATGCCTCATAGTATTTCAACTGTATTAGTAGAGATTGAAGGAGAAACAAAAGTTCTATACACAAATTGTAAAACATATATTGTTGTTGACGATGATAAAGAACAAACGAACGCATCCATTAGAAAAGATTTTAAACTTAAAAGTATTCTTGATTTAAACGATGAGGATGAAAAAAATGTTTATGAAGAGTTAGAAGAAATAAATTTAGAGGATTACCAGAGTTTGTATTATTCGCCTCATTTTGATTTGAAATATAATAATGATTTTGATGATGTCGATAAATATGACATATCACTCGACCAATTTATTAAACAAGATTTAGAAGACACTGATAAGAAAGGAACAAATGAAAACGGTTGGAAATTTGGGTTACATGATGAATTATTATTTAAAAATTCTATTCGACAAATTGAGTTTTTAAGCTCTCCCATCTTTAGAGAAAATGCTGTATTTAGAGAAGTTTTCGATTTGCCAGAATACAATACTGGAATACTTTACTTTAGAGATGTGGACATTCCAGATTTTCATAATACACCAATGCCTTTAAGACCAATTATAGAACTAATTTTAGAAAAATTAGAAAATGAAAGTTCTAAGTGGCATGTAGTGAGAGACGAAAACTCTAATTTGGGAAAAGATGAAAATCAATGTCTTGTAAATAAATATCTTTTAGAAAGATTTGTAGTTAGAGCATTTTTATCAATTGTAATTCAGCAAATGGAAAAAAGCAATACTTGGCTAAGTGAAGGAAAAATTGAAGATTCATATCAAATGGATAGATTTAAAGATTTTTCTGCTTTTGATACATTCACATATTTCATTAAAGAAAGCTTTATCGAAAAAGGGAAATTTAAACGTGAAATTTTTAATGCTGATGAAATTTTAAACTTTTTCGTGAAATTAAATGAGCTTTTTTCATTGGAATCCAATCCTGACAACATAAGGAAACAAAGTATAAGGCTCAATTTGGAAGACATCAAAGATATCTTAGAACTGCATAAAAAAATTATAATTAATTTACTCCATTATTATCCAAAATCAGAGGGGTTAATTAAAAAAGGTGATTATATTGATGGTCTTTTAGCTTTTAGACCTACAGACCGAAATATGAGTTCGGGAGAAAACGCTCTACTCAATTTCTTTTCAAAGTTGTATTCTTTCATAGAAAACAATTTAACCGAACAAAGTAAATCTTTACCAAACAAACAAAATTATATTATTCTATTAGATGAAGCCGATTTAGGGTTTCATCCTGTTTGGAAAAAAAGATATGTGGATGCAATTTTAAAAACAATACCTTATTTTTTTGAATCACTTGAAGTAAAGCCAAAATTACAAATTATCATTACAACACATGATCCTCTTACATTGTCAGATTTACCAATAAATAATGTTGTTTTTCTGTATAAAGATGAAGGTTTTTGTAGTGTAATGTCAAATGATGACCAGAATAAAATACAAAAAACATTTGGAGCTAATATTACTGACTTGTTAGCCCATTCTTTTTTTGTTGAAGATGGGCTGATTGGCGATTTTTCAAAATCTAAAATCAAAGAAGTTATTGAATGGATTAATGAAAGTAAAAAGTTAACTGATAAATTTAAGTCAACACCAAAATTTAAAGCACAATTAGAATATTATAAAAGTGTTGTCAATCTTATAGATGAAAAAATTGTGAAAATGAAACTTGCAGAAATGATAACTGATTTAGTTCCTGATAATGATTATTATAATCAAATTATTGAAAGTGAAATAGAATTTTTGAGAAATAGAAAGAAATAGTTATGCAATATATAGATACAACTCTCACAAATATCATCGATGCAAGAGATAGCTATTATAAATTCATGCGTTACATAATTAAGAAAAAAATTAATGGTAAATCATTTAATGATGATGCTCCTATTACTGGAATGAATACTGTCTATAAAGTAAAAGGAATAAAAAGTAGTATCGTTAAATTTCTCAATAATGAAGAAAATTTAAAAAAAGTTTTAATTGGAACTCCAGATGAACTTGATACAATAAAATCTCTTTTTACGAGTGTTGGACTAAAAAAATCGCTTAAAAAAGTAATCAATTATGATAGTTGGATTAAAACAGATGAAGATGCAACATTTCGATTCTATAATGCTTATACACTAGCTGAAAAACTTGATATACCAACTTGTGTATATTGTAATCGGATTTATACCAAAACAGTGATTAGTGATTGTGGAAAGAAAATAACCCGTCCAACATTTGACCATTGGTTTCCTAAAAGTGAATATCCTTTATTAGCGCTTTCATTTTATAATTTAATTCCTAGTTGTTCAGTTTGTAATAGTGGAGTAAAAGGTTCAACTCCTTTTCAACTTTCTACACATTTTCATCCATACTATAAAAACCCTGCTGAAAATTTTAATTATAGTTTTAGTTACGACCACAAAGACTATGACAAATTCAGTTTTAAAATAGTAACTAGTCCGACTGATGTTTTTTCAAAAAACTCAGTTAAAGCATTTGAATTAGAAGAAATTTTCAAAGCCCACGAAGATGAAATAGAAGATTTGAGAAAAATAAAAGATACTTACTCTGAAAATTATATTGATATGCTTGAAAGTCAAATTTTAGGTATGTCTTTGGACAGAGATGAAATCTATAGGCTAGCTTTTGGAGTTCACTTTCACGAATCTAAATTTGACAGAAGACCATTAAGTAAAATGAAGAAAGATATATTAATTGAACTTAGAATAATAAAATAGTGTCAGTTACAATCAATACACATAAAATAAAAGATTTTTATAATCTATTAGAAACCGATGTGCACAATAGATATGATTCTTGGAAACATTGTTATAATACTTTTGGCAATATTAATCAAGATGATGATATTCTTGCATTGCATCTTGGATTTTATTTAGCAAGTTGGGGTATGTATAGAGGTTCGGCTGCATTACTTCAAAAAAGTTATAAAGTACACCTTGGAACAGTAACAATAATTAGAGATTTTTATCATTTGAGATGCGATGAACTTAACGAAGTTTCAATAGTTCAAAAAAATGACATTTTAGAATTAAATAAGCAATTATTTAAACATTATAACTCATTTACTTACTTTGATAATAAAAATGTCTTAAAAAGTAGAAAACCAACTGATACTCTAATTTCAAAAATAATACTTGGAACTTTAGGCTGTAGTCCAGCATTTGACCGATATTTTAATGATGGAGTTAAAAAATACAATTTTAGCTTCACATCTTTTAGCAATAAAAACTTTGACGAGATATTTGACTTCGTTGAAAAATATAAACCAGAATTATTGAAATTACAGAGAGAGTTAAAGTCATCACAAGGCTTACACTACCCTCTCTTGAAATTAGTAGATATTTATTTTTGGCATGAAGGATTTAGTTTAGAAACAAAAAATACAATTTGATTTAGTGGAAAACGAAGAAAAAATAATCTGGAAAAATTGTATCGTAAGAGCAATTGAATATTTAGATAAAAATGGTTGGGAAAATGACAGCCGAACTTATGATTTAGTCTATAATGAAAAGAATTATCCAACAAAACCAATCATTGCTAAAGCATTTGAATATATCAAAAATGAAAATCCTAAAATTCACAGACCGAGTTTAGGTGGCGGAAAACCGATAAAATTATTCCTAGAAAAATTAGGATTTGCAGTAATTGAGAAAAAAATGAATATGATTGAACTTGAAAAATTATTACGTAAAAAATTTAAAAATATTTGGCGTTGTGCTGATTCTTCAAAATGGCATATTTTAAAAAATTATGATCTGTTGACTTTTGATTGGCTTAATGAAACCATAGATTATAAAAAAGTTGATTTGAAGAAAATTGAACATGGTAAAAAAGCTATTCCGCCTTGGGTAAATTCTTTAATGATTGGAGACTTAATTTTTGTAATGGGTAAGAATCATTTTAATGGTGTCGCAATAGCTGAATCTGTTTATGATTTTGAAGGACCAACAATTGATATGGGTAGTAATGGTGTTAAGCCAGCTATTAAAGTAAATTATCTTTTTAAATGTGAAAATCCAGTCGCTCATAATATCATTACACATAACAACCCAACAACTTTTGCAGGTATTGATAATTATAATTTTGGATTAAAAAATGTACTTAATTTTTTAGAATCTAAATTACCAGAATGTATTGAAGCTATCAAAAATCACATTACATCCGAAGAAATTAATAAAGAATATGAAATTATGATGAGTAAAATTTCGTTAAACCAAATCTTATTTGGTCCTCCAGGTTCTGGAAAGACTTATAACACTATAAATAGAGCTTTAGAAATTGTTGGAGTTGATATTAATGAAAAGTCGAGAAAAGAAATCAAAGAACTATTCGATAAAAAAGTTGAAGAGAATAGAATTGTATTTACGACATTTCATCAAAGCATGAGTTACGAGGATTTCATAGAAGGAATTAAACCCAAAGTTGATGAAGATGAGAATGAAAATAAACAAGTGATTTATGAAGTTGAGGATGGGATTTTTAAACGTTTAGTAGAAAATGCAAAAAAAGTTAGAATAGCATCAAATGATGTTGTGGAGAATTACAGTTTTGATGATGCTTGGGATAATTTAGTTAGTGAAGTTGAAAGAAGTTTAGAGGCTAAAGACCCTTTATTTATGTCAATTCAAACAGCAAATCTAGGTTTAAAAGTTGTTGAAATTTCTGGAAGAGGAAATCTAAAATTAAAGCCTATATATTCTGATGAAGCAAAGGAATATACGGTATCGTACCAAAGGACTAAAAAGCTTCAAGAAGCATTCCCAGATTTATCTGTAGTGAAAAATATAGATAAAGAATTTAGAGCTGTCATTGGGGGTTCAAACTCAACAGCCTACTGGTCTGTTCTAAATTTTTTAAATGATAAGATTAGTAAAAATTCAAAAGTCATAAAACAAGAAAAAGAGCTTCCTGCCCTACCTCATGTATTAATTATTGATGAAATAAATCGAGGTAATGTTTCCGCTATTTTTGGGGAATTAATAACTTTGATTGAAGATAATAAACGTTTAGGGAATCCAGAATCATTAGAAGTTATTTTGCCTTACAGCAAGAAAAAATTCGGAGTACCATCAAACTTATACATTATTGGGACTATGAATACTGCTGACCGAAGTGTTGAAGCTTTAGATACAGCATTAAGAAGAAGATTCAGCTTTGAAGAAATGCCTCCAAACTATGAATTAACTGAACTTGAATATTCAATATTTAACTATCCAGCTTCAAGTATTTTAAAAACAATTAATCATAGAATTGAAAAATTATTAGACAAAGACCATGCAATAGGTCATTCTTATTTTATTGATAAAGATGAAAGTACAATAGTTGAATCATTTTATAAATGTATTATTCCACTTTTACAAGAATACTTTTTTGGAGACTATGGAAAAATCGGTCTAGTTTTAGGTAAAGGATTTGTAAAACAAAAAGAATGGGATAAAGAAACTGATTCGTTTGCTGATTTTGATGAATATGAAAATTCAAGTGATTTTGAAGATAGAAATGTATTTGAAATTGTTGATTACAGAAATGAAAGTAATAATTATTCAATTGGTGCAGTTGAAATGACTTTCGGAAAAGCAATAAAACTTTTGATGAAAGATAAAGTTGAGTAAAGAAAAATTACATATTACAGTTTTTGAATATGAAAAGCTATTTGTTGGCAGAGGAGATAAAAACATTTCTGATGACCAATTTAAAGCCCTGCAACGTTATTATGGAAATGGTGTGCCGTTTTTTAAATTAATTTATAATGGCGTAGAATTCAACGAGCATGTCGGTGTAATACAAGTTGGAGAAACACTTATAGAAGTTTTACCAAAAGCAGATAAAAATCCGCATTCTAAAATTGAAGATAAGAAATGGCGAGATATCTTAATAAATATGCTTCGAGCTGTTGGTGGTTTCGATATTAAACAAACAAGCTCTAGTAACCTAAAAATAAAGCCTAATACTATTCTTGATTTGTATTTTGAATTGTTTGTTAAAGAAGTAGAATACTTAGTTCATTCTGGGCTCGTTAAACAATATCGAAAAAAAGAAGCTAATGTAACCGCTTTGAAAGGTAGTTTACAATTTAGTAAGCACATTCAACAAAACCTTACTCATAAAGAACGTTTTTTTGTCAAGCATACTACTTATGATGTAGAGCACATATTACATTTTATACTTTATAAAACAATTAAATTACTGAAACAAATAAATACGAATACATCTTTAAATAGTAGAATCGGTGCTTTGCTACTATTGTTTCCAGAAATGCCAGAAATAAAAATTAGTGAAACTACTTTTGAAAAATTAAACTTTAATCGTAAAAATCAGCATTACATTAAAGCAATTGAAATTTCAAAACTTATTTTGCTACAATTTCATCCAGATGTTAGTAAAGGTAGAAATCACGTTTTAGCTTTGATGTTTGATATGAATTTACTTTGGGAACAATTCATTTATTCAAGTTTAAGAAAACATAAAGAGACTGAAACCAAAATTACAGCACAAACTTCAAAGTTTTTTTGGAAGCCTTTGTCTGGAAGACGTTCTAAAATGAAACCTGATATTTTGATAGAACATAAAAGCGGAAATATTGTTTTAGATACCAAGTGGAAAAACTTAAATGGCTACAATCCTTCTCCAGAAGATTTGAGACAAATGTATGTATATCACGAATATTTTGAAGCCAACAGAGTTGCTTTAATTTATCCAAATAGTAGTTCAAATGTATCAAGTGGAATGTACTTAGATAAAAAAACTAATGATGTAACCAAAAAAGAATGTAGTGTGATATCAATTTGTGTGAATAAAAATATTAAAGATTGGCAAATTGAGATAAATAAAATGATTGATGATTGGGTAAAGACTAATCCAGCAAATTAAAAATTTCAAAAATATTAATGATGAAAACATTTTCCTTAACTAGACAAGAATTACACGAGCAAGTGTGGACTAAGCCAATGGTAACATTGGCAAAAGAGTATTCACTATCTGATAATGGATTGAGGAAAATATGCAAAAAATATGACATTCCAATTCCACCTATGGGACATTGGCAGAAAATTCAATTTAATAAAAAAACTACAAGAATTCCACTCCCGAAAAAGGAAAAAGAGGAAGAAATTAAAATTAATGTTCAAGATTCAAAGCTAATTGCTAATACAGACAATCCAGTAAGAAATGCTGTAGCAGAAAAAATCAAAAACAATAGTTCTTTAATTTTAAAAGTAGCAGATAGATTAAGTAAGCCTGATGATATAATTGTTAAAACTCAAGCAAATATTGAGAAGAAAAAGGTTTCAGAATCTTACAGTCCATTGAAAGGAACAGTGCAAACTGATAGAGGTTTTCCCAGTATAATTGTTTCGCCAAAAAACATTTCTCGTTCATTGAGAATATTAGATAATCTAATTAAAAACTTTAGGTTATTGGGTTATAAAATAGATTTACGTGATGAAGGATTAAATATTGTTGCATACGATGATGATAAAATGTCAATTTATATTCGTGAAAAAAGCAACGCAGTAGATACTACAAGTGATTACGGATGGAAATCAAGAGAATTAGTAGCCAATGGTAAACTATCAGTTAAAGTTCATCGTTTTGGAACATTTGAGTTTGCAGATACAAATAAATCGCTTGTAGAAGATCAGATTGAAAAAATCTTAATAAAGATAGAAAGTGAATTTCAAGAAATGCACTATAGAAGAAAGCAACGAGAAATTGAGCAACAAAAATATGAAGAACTTAAAAAGATTGAACAAGCCAAGCAACAGCTAAAAACAGATGAATTGAACAAGTTCATTGAGTTTTATAATGATGCACACCGCTGGAAAAAGTTCACAATATTGAAAGAGTATCATACATTCTTAGAAAGTCAAGAAAATAAAACTGCCGAATTGCAAGAGTGGCTAAGTTGGGCAAAATCAAAACTTGATTGGTATAATCCTATGGTTGATATTGAAGATGAATTATTGTCTGATGTAGATAAAGATAGTTTAACATTCAAAAAGAAATCTGGAAATAATTTTTATTTTTGACTATCTTTGACCTTTAAATATCCTTTATTTACTGGGCTTTTGCTGCATATTTGCTACTTCAAAAATGAGAATGTATGCCAAGCCTAATAAACACAATACTTACACAAATTACTTCATTTTCTGTATTGGGAAATAGTAGTTCTTTTTACACCTAACTTTTCTTTTGGATTTTATCGGTTTGATTCAGTGCTAACTATAGTATTGTCATGCTTATTTTATGGCTTTAGTATGGATTAAAGTTACTATATAGTTACTATATACTTACTATAAAGTTACTATATACTTACTATACAAATGGAGTAATTATATTGTTATCCTATCACAAATCACACTGAGTATCAGAGTTTATAAAGATTTTGAATGGTATTTGAATTCAAATGGTATTGTTATGGATAGGATTCGAGCGGTAGCGTTGGGATTTAATACCACGTGAAAGGATTCGTGCGACAGCAGGGGGTCGAATCAAAACCTAAACTGGTTAATTTATTTTGTGTTTTTGTATTCATTATAATGTAGGCAATAGTATATTTCTCCATTTATCTGGAAAAAATGGAGTTTTAAAATAAATATGGGCTAAATCTCTTAAAAAAGGATAACCAGCCTTGTCAGTCCTATATTCATATTTAAATTCATCATTACGTTTCTTAAGATTATCTTTAAAAGATTTAAAATCTAATTCATCTTGTAACCGCTTCTTCATGCTTGTATCCGATTGGTAGCCATCCCGTACAGACTTGGAAAATAATTGTTCCTCTAAATCATTCTCTTTATCCTCAATCAAATCAATGGATGCAGAAGTTATTCCATGGTGTGGAACAAAAACTCCAAGATCAATCTCATTTTTTATAATAAATTCACGCATTATATTATATTCTTCTTCCATATCTAATAACGCAATATATTCCATTAATTGAGCCAAAAGTGGCGAAGTGCTGTCAGAGTAATAAATTGGTTTGGTACCTGTAACTGTTAGTTTTATCACATTTTCTATACTGTTGTTAGCATCTGGTAAAAAACCTAGTTTTTCTTTGGCATATTTAAGTTGCTGTAAAACGCTGTTTAAATAGCCTTTTGCATCTTCAACTTGCCCACATTCCAACAAAAGGTTCATAATACTCGCAATAGTAACAGAATGAATATCAAGCAGTGGTCTAAAAGAAACTTTATTTGCAAGTATTACTTTAACCAGCTGTTGATGTACTTCAGTGTAATTTTTTTTCTCGGGATCAAGGTGGACAACTCGAAGTAGAAATGAAAAGTAATCTAAATAGTCGAAAGTCCGTTTTGTGTATCCAATTTGTTCGTACCGACCACCAGCTTCACTATACAATCCGTCTTTAAGTAAAGCAATAGGCAATGTTCGCGAAAAATATTCTATTAAAACCTTAAAATACAATAGCAAGAACTGGTCAAAGTAAGCAAGCACCTTTTTATCTTCTTCCAACCTATTTTTTAATATCCAATACCAATATTTTAAAAGTAAGTGAGTAAGATAACGCTTTGCAATCTCAAGATTATTATATTCCTTGGATTCAGTGTAAATTACAAAGCCAACAAGCCGCAACGATTCAAATAACAACTTCCATTTTCTTGGAATAGTTGAACTACTTTTCCATTTTTCTTTTACAAATAACACATCTATTAAAGAAACGAAATCGCTAGAAACTCCATCCGTGGCATCAAGATTTACGAGCACACGGTTAAATAATTTGGTAGTACTTCCATCAGTTAAAAGATAGGCTCCGAATAAGTGTTCAGAAAACAAAAGAGTCAACCTTGAAATGTCCCACCTGTCAAAGCTGACATTATTCATAGAATTTTTTACAAAAAAGTTCTCTAGCGTTGCCTGTACAGTTCCTTTAATTACTCCATTATGTACAATAATAATTTTTAAAGGTAATTTTTCGAATTCTGGAAACGCTGAGACGAATTTATTGTACGTTGCTTGCGTTAATGAATCTTGAATGCCATCTTTACCATAAAAATTCTCTTCAGTAATATTTCTGTCTGCACCACCCTTTAGTTCAAAATAAAATCGCTTTTTTTTCCCGTCTTCATCTATACCTACAGCTACGACATCTTTGCCGTATTCCTGAATCCCTAGGTATTCAGTTGGTTTTGAAAGGATCGTGTAACCCATTGACTCAAGAAGTATAGGGAAAATATAGTTGAGTTCATTCTTTTCAGTCAAGGATTCAAGATATTCCTTTACTACAATATTCTTAATATCCATCGCTAAAAGTTTTCGAGTTCTTGTTCATATGCCAATGGGTTTTTATATGCCCGTGAATCAATTAAAGTACTGGTTTGAATGTGCGCTAAGGGACGTACTAGGTCATCATCTTCATGCTTCCATGCGTTACCACGAACAATTGTAGTATTCTTGAGCATAGAAAGAAAGGAACTATCTTTTTGACTATCTTTCATCATTACAGCTTGAGTTTCATGTTCAAGCCTATAATACAAATCAATAAGATCCTTTTCATTCTCCCAAGGATTGATATCCTTCACCCCATTCTTAAATTCCTTCATTACATTATAAGCTTTCAAAGCCTTCTTTAGAGGGGCAATAAACTTTTTGTCTGCAACTGATGAGGTGATTTCTTTTTCAATTAATTTTAATAACGAGCTATGATATGTTTCAAATACAAGTTCAGCTAATTTACTTTGCAAAAAAGCCTTGACTTCTTTATGGGTTGAAGTTCTAAGTTTCAATAAAATTGGTAATAAGGTATCTATCGAATGTGGATATCGGCAAATGCATTCTATTGCATTTTTTTGTTCATCTTTTGAAGTCAACTTGAGTAAATCAACTGGATAAGTGTAACTGGATGGGCTGGTCATAATCTTAATGGCGAGCATTCCAAATTCTTTCTGCGAAAATAAATTAAGAATTTGAGTTTCCGTTTCAACAGTTGCAGAACTCCAAAAATGTTCTATTGTATTGGTGAAAAGGGACATTGACAAACGGAAACCTTGTACTTCATACATTCGAACCATGATATCAAAAATATACCTTGGGTCTTGAAAATGATAAAAAAAATCGCGGAGCACAACAATTTTATTTGTTCCATTCAGATAGATATGTAGCAAACTATATTTTTCTTGCTCAAACCCGGTTAGACTATAATGAATACTCGAAAATGCAGCATCAACTATTTCCTGATTTTCCGATTCCAACATCGAAATGAGGTCTTGAAAACAAGAATTAATTATATCTTTGGATGCAAACCTATTTTCAACAAGTTTGCATAATAAAAAACTTTTTGAATGAGCATTCTTAGAATCAATTACCAAAATTGTCTTACTTAGGGCGTAAGCTTCTTCCAATTGTGTGGTTGCTACGAAGGGAATCCCACATAAAAGCCGAAGTCCGCCAACAACATCACTTTTCAAGACATTCTTGGCATTTTCAATCTGTTTTTTAATTTCTCTCTCTTCTCCCTGTTTTTGAAATACTTCTTTCATAGTTAAAAATCTTGTTCCTGAAATCCTTATTGATAAAAGTACTTTGTCAGTACTTCTTTCAATTCCTCTTCTGTTGTAAAATATAAAATTGTTAGTTGTGACTTGTATTTGTCTGCAACCACATTAGCCTTTTTGGTTAAGCTAAAATTTGTAAGCAAAATTATGTCAGTAATATTTTGCTGGTATGCCCCTTTAATTACGTCTTTAATATGAACCTCTCCAAGTCCAATCTTCGTTCCGTAATACACTAACAGTCTTTCACGATTCTCAATTGTAACTGTTTTAGAAAAAAATAGTCCAGCCATTTTTTTATTATGACTTAAAGGAACTTGAAATAACTTAAGTGACGATATGACAATTTCTTCAACTTTTAATGTATGCAGCAAAATGACTAATTCAGAAAGATTATGTTCAATAATATTTATTAATGAACAAATGTAAATGTAAAATACAACTAGCAGAACAAGCCCTCCCAATAATAGCCAATCGAGAATTTTTGGCAAATCAAAGCCAGTAAAAGAGTAAAATACAAATAAGCCAATCGCGTAGGTAGTCACAATTTCAAATAGTAATGAATGCCGATATTTGTATATCTCATCCTTTGTATTACTTTGATGATAGTCTACTAGTTCATAATAAAATTCATCAAAATGTTTCCCTGTAGAGATTTCTCGCGTTGTTTTATTTCTAATAATAACGCCATACAATACCATGAATGTCGAAATTATACCATTATCAAATTGCATTTTAGCAGACTTTCTTCGTGAAAAGTAACTAAGAGCGAGTGGCGGTATCATCGCAATTAATTCAAAAAGAAAGAAATAGCATACCACATAAATAATTCCAACTTTCAGAACTTTTCCCATAATGAAGAAATTTATGGCTTCAGTGAAAAAGTCTTTGTTTCCAGCATCTAGGATGACATAATTACCAAAGAAATAGGTATACATTGTCGATGCTGCAACACTAGTCAGCACTACCTTGATATAAAAAATTATAACTTTTTTTCGTTTCGCTGGTTCCTCAGCTAATGTTTTAAGTAGCTCTAGCATGTTTATGCTCTCAATTATTAATTATTTAAATACCTCGATGTCGCGAATTTGAAATCCGTGACTTATTTAATAAAATATTTACTTTGTCGCTGCACTTAGATCGAACCTGAAGTTTTGTTGCTACACTTAATGAATTAGGCTAGAAATTCACAATATAACCTTGTATAGCATATTTAAGTTCTTTACAAAAACAAAGAATTAAACTAAAAAGTTGCTAATTTAAATTTTATATATTACTTTTACAACGTTAAAGTTGTATTTCGATTGTGGTAAGATTACAACATTGTAAATATCTTATCGGTAAAATTATGCATAAACAACCGCAAGTACAACAACAAGTAAAAGAATTCTTAAACGAGTTTAAGATTAAAATGAGCATTTATAGTGTGATCTTTAGAGATGATAGAAAGAAAAATACATTGTCGATCTTAGCCTTAGATATGCTTCCTTCTGAGAGAAAAGAATTATTAAAAAAACTAGAGATTACTGATTACTGCGAAGGTCCCACTACAGACAAGTTAAACGATTTACCCAGTTTGTGGGTTTTCGGTAAGCATTACAAAGGAAAAGAAATATACATAAAAATATCATTAGGTAATGATAATCAGTCGGTTATATGTATTTCTTTTCATCAAGCAGAATTTGCTATCACATATCCCTTTAAAAACTAAATTATGAAGAATCCATTCACAGGTGAGGAAATGAAGCTGGTTAGGGAACATGCAACATTACCATACCGCAAAGACGAATTCACAATTGTATATCATGCATACGAATGTGAAAAAACAAAAGAAAGGTTTACAAATGATGAATTAGATTTAATTAATATTAATCAAGTTCACAATTTGTACAGAGAAAAATACGGAATTCCATTTCCTGAGGAAATTAAAAAAATTAGAGAAAAATATGAAGTTACTGCCAAAAAGATGTCTGAAATCTTAGGATTAGGCACGAATGCTTATCGATTGTATGAAAGTGGCGAAATTCCATCTGTTTCTATAGGCAGATTAATTGCTTCGATAAAAGATGCAGAAGAATTTCGTAGACAAATTGAGTTTAGTTCTCATCTTTTAAAGGAGTCAGAATACAACAAACTAATCAAGAATGTTGACCTTTTAATCGAAATTGAGCGTAATCAATGGCGTAAGATTCAAAATGAGCAATATGCATACAAAACCATTGACGACAGCTCAGGGTTTAAATTATTAGATGTTGATAAAGTCGCAAATGTGCTTGCTTTTTTTAAGAGAAAGGGCATTGTTCTATATAAAACAAAAGTAAATAAGCTTTTATTTTATTCAGATTTTTTAAATTACAAAAGAACTGGCACATCTATGACGGGATTAACATACAAAGCTATACCATTTGGACCAGTACCTGTAGATTTTGAAAAATTATTTGAAGAAATGTATACCGATGATATGGTAGATATTGAACAAGTATTGATTAATTATGATTACGCAGAAAAACTAATACCTACAATGCAATTTAATGAAGATTTGTTTAACGAAATTGAATTAAAAGTATTAGAAGATATTTCTTCGAAATTTGACGGGAAAAACACGAATGAGATCGTTGAAATTAGTCATAATGAAGATGCTTGGAAAGACAACAAAGATGACAAGAGACTAATCAGTTATAAAAAATATGCTTTTGAATTAAAAGCATTTGAATGATTTATTGAATTGAAAAAGAGGCCTTGCGAGCCTCTCATTTCAGGAAATAAATTACATATTTAGGATTAAACACGAAATTACATTTCCGCTTGACCGCTACAAATGTACTACTTCGAATTGAAATTTCTATTCAATTCTTACAAGTTTTTTCGTATGCCCTCCTAGTTTATATTTTTACTAATTAAAAAATTTATCCGCAGTTTACAAGAACTAGGGAGTTATGTATATGCCATCCCATTTAAACAAAAGACAGAAGCAATAAGCCCGACGACAGTTTCTGTTTGCATATTCGAGGGTATCAAATAATATTTAAAATTAATAAAAAATGGGATTAACAATTGGTGCTATATTGGTTTCTTATGACATAAACAAATTACATAGTGAGGTAAAGAATGTAATGATAAAAATGGGATACTATGAAAACTGGAGGTATGGCCAAGGAAAAGTTTATCAAATGCCTAACACAACTTTATGGCATGAAAACAAAAGCTCTGATCAAGCAATTTCAGACTTGAAGGGTGTTTGCTACAGTTTAAATGTCACATTAGAAAAAGCTGTTGCAGTTAAGGCAACAGAATTTGTTGGAGTATAACTTAAAACTAAAAAATTATGTTTGATATAGGAAAAGAAAAAATTGAAGTAAAGTGCGATTGTGGAAGAAGACACAAAGCATCTTTAAATGATGTTGTCAATAGAAAAACTATTAGATGCAGTTGCGGAATCAATATAAATTTACAAGCCACTGGCTCATCAAAAAAAACTATTAGTAGCATTAACAAGAGTATTAGTGAACTTGAAAAATCACTGAAAAAACTAGGTAAATAACAAATTTTAAAATAATATATTATGTCACAGAGAAAAACATACCACGTAACAAAAACGGATAATGGTTGGCAAGGAAAAGTTGAAGGCGGAAAAAAAGCCTCAACAGTTGGCGAAACAAAAGCTGAAGTAATGCAAAGAACAATTGAAATGGCCAAGAATCATAATGGTAATTCAAATGTTATCATTCACAAACAGGATGGAAAATTCCAAGAGGAAAGAACTTATCCGAGAAGCAGTGATCCATCGCAGACGCCAGGATAAATAAAATGCCTGCTCATTTTTTGAGCAGGCTAAAAAAGTAACTAATCACTAAGTTTTGTAATAAAATGAAAAAATACACTTTGCATCAAAACTATGTCGACATCATCGAGGATGAAGGCATCACAAAAAGAATATACTTTAATGAGAATAGCGGCAAAGTATACTTTCGCTATAAGATTGGTTCTGTAATAGGAATAAAGCATCCTGGAATTTTTTTAGGAGTTGATCTAAATGGAATAGAATACTTTCTGCACAACCACTACTATTTAGGAGGAGCCAGTTTAGTAACTGGTAACGAATTTAAGCAAGGAATGCCTATTGAATTATACAAACTAGAATACACCAATCCTCCTCTACTGGTTATTAAAATTGCTTTAGAACAGGCCATCAAAAAAGAACGATACAACGTTGTTAATTACAATTGCCAAATCTATGTCAATGTTGCAGCCAACAATCAGCGTAAAAGTGAGAGCGTTGAAAGGATAGGACGGAATTTATTTCTTGCAACAATTGCTTTATTAGGTTACTCACTGCTCAAGGACAATGATTAAAACTCAGTAGGCTTGGCATTGCAATCCGTGACTTTTAATGTAAACGCAAGCTCAAGAATCTAACGCTATTTTAATACAAAAAATAACTTAAAACTATCTTTCTGATTGATCACATCTGGATAATATCCTAATACTAATTCTAAAATACCTTTTATGTCACAAGCCAATAAATTAGATTGGAAAACCTACGAGTCCATAACAAAGTACATTTACGAAAATTTAGGAAGGCAGGAAGGTGTGGTTGTTAAAGGTTATGGTGTTAATTGTAAGGTTAAAGGAAAGTCAGGCGTTGCTCATCAAATTGATGTGTTAACGGCACACAATGATCAAGGTCTAACCTACCACACTGCCATAGAATGCAAGTACTGGAAAGAGAAAGTAGATAAGGATGTAGTGATGAAATTAGCTTCCATCATGGAAGATGCCGAAATTAGCAAGGGTATTATTGTTTCGCGAAGTGGCTTTACAAAAGATGGGCAGGACTATGCCAAATTTAAAAACATTGGTATAGTAGTCTTGCGGGAATGGGATGAGAAAGACGAGGCTGAGACACCTAAGGAATTCGAATATGGAATTTTGCAGGTTAATATGAATATCAAGGTAACGGGTCCTAAAATTCTACAAATTGATTTGGGCAGAAATCGATTCTTGGACGTACAAGACGAATTTGATCTTTTTAATTATTATATTGAACTAAAGGATAATAAACGTGTTGCCTTCTATGACTATATTACCGATTTCCGCCTGGAAATTGCTTCTAATAAAAGGTTGGAAGTTGAAACGACAAAAAACTATAAAATTCCAGAGAGTAGAATTTTCCGTCGAGGAATACCCGAAGGGATTGAACTTGAAGAAATTAAGATTATTGGTAAATTAACTGAAAGGGATGAAAGCAAAAAGCTGGAATATAGTTTAGTTGATAAAGTATGGCTGATAATGAAATCACTATTCGATAACAAGCAATTTTCTTTCTCGGAATTGGGAATTATTGTTGAACACAAGAAGTAGATTTATTTCCCGATGTCGCGGATTGCAAATCATAAGTGTTCGAAACCTTATCCAGAATTCATCATTTCATTTATCTTGTCTGGATTTCCTCCACATTTTAGCACAATATCTTTGATAATTAGTACTTCTAATTAATGGGCAAATTTTAGTTTTGGAATTTTATATATTTCTTATCGCTTTTTTGATTAATCTGCATTCCTTCTTTTAATAATTTCGCCGAAATTGCGACTAAAGTAGAATCAAAAGAAATAATTTTGTGCTTCTTCTTTAAATATTTGTCTTTATACTAGTTTAGACAACTGTAGAAAATAGCTTCAAAATAATCAGCATTAATATTTACTAATCTATCTCTAATTGAGTTGTATTTTACTCCTTCAAAGCTATTATTTGCTATGCTATTGAAAGCTAGTGAATGATAAAATTCTTCCATAACGCGAAGACTATTCTGCCGAACATTAAGCATTAAAAACAATAATAATTGAAACATGATTTGTCCTTCGAGTTTTTTAACTTGACAATCAACCTTGTATTCTAGTGATAATCTTTCTAATTCATTGTTTGAATGTAATTTAAAACTTCTGAAACTTTCATAGTTTCTTGTAAAATTACTAATTTTAAGGTTTCGAACACTTATGATTGCAAATCCGCGCTGGCGGGACAAAGGGGTTTGCTCAGCTAGTGAGATTTCTCCTGCGTCGAAATGACAAAGTGCTATTAAGTAATAATTTCACAACAATCTTGTCATTCTGATAGCTTGTCCCGACTTTTCGGGAAAGGAAGAATATCTTTGTACTCAGATACAACTACCACACGAAAGGATTCGTGCGGGAGCGGGGAATTTGCACAACTAGATAAATAAAAGTCATTTTCAGCATGAGAAAACAACTACTTCACCACCAACTTTTTAATCGCAACAGTAGTGTTGTTTGTTATTTTAGCAAAGTAAATTCCAGTTGACACATTCATTGTAAATTGTTGTGTTCCTGAAAAGTGATCTTCGAAAACCAGTTCGCCCAATTGGTTGTAGACTGCTACTCTACTTAGACCTTCTAATCCAGCAATAGTAAAGGTATTTTGCATTGGGTTTGGATAAATTGCTATTGCATCTGTGGTAAAATTACCATTACTCAAATTGGAGAACCACGCTTGTCCGAAATTAGCGCCAAAGATATAATCGGCTAAGTTTGGGTAATCAATAAATGGATTGCGGTTGTGTTGCCAAGTGTAGATGTAATTGTTGCGGTTCATTTCAAAATCGTCAGCAGGATCGGTGGTGTTCCAGGTTAGTAACGATGCTAAATCGCCCATTTGCCCGACAATAGTATCGGCTGGGTTGCCATTGACTAGATTCAAACCATTGTAGCGAACTGCCATGTAAAACAAAGCACGCGCTACATCGCCTTGCCAGCTGCCAGCCGAGCCACTTGGTCCGTTATAATCTGAACCATAATCGCGGTTACTGCGCAAACTATTTTCGGCTCCGTCTTCCGCTCTGATGTGGTGTGCATCGCCATGACCCGCTAAAATATCGTCGGCATTGGTGGGTAACCAAACATTTATTCCGTCAGGGGTACTTGATGTTCCATCTTGAAACCCGCCCCGCGATTGCGGAAAAATATGTTCGCGATTCCATTTGCCAATATTGCTGTTAGAGTCTTGGAAATCTAACTTAGAGCGAGGTTCTTCCACATACATCAACCAAACCTGATTACTGTTGGCCGGGTTTTGATCGGCTTCTTTTAAAATATCAATCACATCGCCATAATTGTGAGCACGAACTTCAGAAGGATTGGCGATAATATTTTGCAGTGCTTGCTTTAATTCATTGCCTGCCAAGCCTTCTAAAGAGGCATAATAACCAACTGGTGCGGTAGAGTTAACTATATTGTACGTTGGATTTAGTGGTGTACCAAAGGGTTGAACTGTAAAGTTGCTATCATTTACCCGAACAATGATATTGTTATTATTCAGCGAATAACCTGTAGGAACCGTATTGATTCTAATTTTTAGTTCTTCGTCGCCTTCGTTATTGCCATCGTTGAGGATTGGATTGGAAACTACGGCTGTGTTGCTTCCAACAGGAATTGTAACAGAAGTACTTCCCGAAAAATCGGCGTTAGTAAAACTACCATTACTCATCAAATAGTTGAATGTTAGCGGTTGATCAGTCACATTCATTGACGTAGAAAACGTAATTTGAAGCGTTTGACCTTCGTTAATCGTCAACACATTGGGCACAATTGAGATATAATTCAATACAATTCCACTTCCATCATTGTTTATTCCAGGAGTTGGTGTATTGACTTCGTAAGTACCATCATTCATACGCTGAATGGATTTTGTAGCGGCATTTAAACCTTGGTTTTCGTTAGTACAAACCGTTATACCAAAGACAGTCATCAAAGCAGTGGGTTGAACTGTTGCGCTGTTGGAATAAGCCAAAGCATCAATTAAACCTATATTGTGTGCAACAGTGTTTAATGGAAAATCGGAATCATTCCCTTGATAAAGTGCTACTGCATCGGGACCATTTTGTATGGTTGCGTTTTGAATTGTATAAGCTGGAGTTGGTGAAACTTGCGAATTGCCCAAATGAATGATTCCGTTGATATCAGTGGTTAAACCATCTAAATCTATTGCATTGTAACTAACAGTAGTCAATCCCGCTGCACCTGCATTGAAAAAAACCAATACATAACCATCCAAAGCGAAGTTTGGCGTTGTTGACTTTAATTCGATAAATTCCAATACATCAGTACTAGGAGTATCCGCATCAATTTCGTTAATTACTACCTGACTGTAGGCAAAAAAGATATTGAAAAAGGTAAGAAAAAGGGCTATTTTTTTTATCATTTCTTAAAAAAATTACCTGCAAATTTAATTAATAATTAATGAATTAAGTTACGAATTGATTAAATTATAACGAATTAATGCGGTGAATTCTAAACATATTGCCAAAGTGAATTGTGCATATCATTTTTTTAAATACTTTTGCAAAAATTTAATTTAAATTATAAGTAATGAAAAAAATTGTAAGTGTTGTAATTCTTAGTTTAGTTTTGTTTTCATGTAGTAAGGTTAAAAAAGGAGAATTCTTAATTACAGGTACTGCTAAAGGTATTGAGAATGGGAAAATGGTTGTACTACAAACACAAGATGAAAGTGGAATGATGATGGTGCCTTTGGATACGGTAAAAGTTAAAGATGGCAAATTTGAATTTAAAGGTAAAATCAAAGAACCTAAAATCCATTCTATCGTTTTCCCAGAAATGAATAATGGTTTTTCATTAATTGTCGAAAACGATGAAGTTAAAGTTGAAGTATACAAAGACAGTATTCAAGCTTCTAAAATTTCAGGAACTTACAATAACGATGAATTTTACAAGTTCAATCTTGAAATGAAAAAAATTGGTAAAACAGTTGAGAAAAAAATGACTGATTTCCAAAACAAGAATATGGCTGCTTTTCAAGAAGCTCAAGCTAAACAAGATACTGCAACAGTGAACAGAATCATGAAAGAGGCGAATAAAATTCAATCGGCTTATACTGATAATATGTTGGAATATGCCTCAGGACATCCAAAATCTTTTATTTCTGCTTTGATTATTGAAAGCATGTTTAGAATGCCAAACAGTGATACTGAAAAGATTAAAAAATTATACGCTGATCTTGATGATGATTTGAAAAACTTAAAAAGTGGTAAAAACATCAAAAAACAGTTGGATGCATTAGATGCGGCAAAAAAAAAACCAGTAGCAGCTCCAGCGCAATAGGTTCATCTAAAGTCGCTCCTGATTTTTCAGCAGCAACGCCAGATGGTAAACAAGTTTCGTTGAAAGCATCGTTAGGAAAAGTTACCATCATCGATTTTTGGGCGTCATGGTGCAAGCCTTGCCGATTAGAAAACCCGCATGTAGTAGCATTGTATAACGAGTTTCATGCCAAAGGTTTGAACATTATAGGTGTTTCGTTGGATGAAGATGTTGCCAGTTGGAAAAAAGCAATAGCCAAAGACCAACTTACTTGGACACAAGTATCTAATTTAAAAGGTTGGGAAGATCCAATTGCTAGAATGTATGAAGTAGAACAAATACCGACTACTTTTTTGCTCGACTCTAAAGGAACTATTGTAGCGAAAGATTTAAGAGGCGATGCGCTGAAGCGTAAAATAGAAGAACTTTTAGCAAAAAAATAAAAGCAAATAAAAATCCCTTTACCGCAAGGGATTTTTTATTTAGCTCAACTTCAAAGTATTAAAATTAATTCGAAAATATTGTTACAAATTAATTTGGAAAGCCTAAAAGTGTTAGTATATTTGCAATCGCTATAACGCAATGGGGAGATACTCAAGCGGCCAACGAGGGCGGACTGTAAATCCGCTGATTACATCTTCGCAGGTTCGAATCCTGCTCTCCCCACGAATAAATAGAATAAAAGAAAAAAACCACCAAGTTTTACTTGAGTGGTTTTTTTCTTTTATTCTATTTTCAAAGCGTAGCTTTGTCAATTATTAATTAATAATGAATAATGAATAATGGATAATTGTTAATTCCTGATTGTTAATTCCTGATTGTTAATTCCTGATTGTTAATTGTTAATTGTTAATTGTTAATTGTTAATTGTTAATTGTTAATTGTTAATTAAAAAAAAAGCCCAATCTTTCGATCGAGCTTTTCTATTTTTAAGAAAATTATATTTTTATTCTAAAACAAACGATACTTGAACTGTGGCGTTGATTTCTATTTCGCCAATGGCTAATGTTTCTCTTGGCATTCCTCCTGCTTCTGCATCCATTGACATCATGGCGCCTTTGAACATGGGTTGTGGCATTTGCACGTACGTATTATCTGAAATTAATAATGCTTTACCTACTTTTTGATTCAATACTGACACATAGTCTTCGGCTTTTTTCTTAGCATTGATCATAGCGCTTTTACGTGCTTCACTTTCATAATCTGCCAATTTCGACGATTTGAATTCTACTCCGTGAATAGTAGTTACACCAGTATCTGAAATTCCCATCATAAATTCGTTGTACTTCTTCAAGTCTTTTAACGTAATGGTAATGGTTTGATTGGCTACGAAATTGTATTTTTTCTTTTCGTAATCGTAGTTTTTGTACAAACTCACATTGGTCGTTTGAAAATCGGATGCAGGAATACCGTTCTTTTTGATGTATTTGATGACTTTATCTACAATTTCATCGTTCAACTTTTTAACTTCAGCTGCATCTTTGCCCGTGTTTTCTACACCAAGTGAAATAACGCCCATATCGGGAACTACTTTGATTTTTCCTTCACCAGTTACTGAAATTTGTGGAATTTGATTTGCCTTTGTCTCTTGTGCTTCAACCATGGTAACCATTAATAATGTTAGTAATACAATTGTCTTTTTCATAATGTAAAAAATTTAGTAATAAATGCTTTTCAAAAGCTGTGCCAATTATAGTTTGCCTTTTGTATGTAAAATGTATAAAATCACAATTGGAATGGCCAAAACAACGACCAAAAATGTTCGTTCGGTTACAATTGAAGGTTCTTTTAGTAATGTAATCAAATAACCGCCAATAGCGCCACCAAAATGCGCTGTATGACCAATATTGTCGCTTTTAGATTTCATTCCGTATATAGAATACAAAAGGTAAATAATTCCAAATAGATAACCAGAAATGTGTACAAATGGAATAAACATCAGTCCGATTTCAATGTTTGGATCGAGTAAAATGGCCGAATACAAAATTCCAGTTACAGCACCAGAGGCACCAACAGCTCTATAACTGTAATCGTTTTTGTGCATGATCATTGTGAGCAAACTACCAAAAATCAAGCTCCCAAAATAAACCAGCAGAAACGAAAAATTACTTAAATTGTCGAACACATAAGGTGCAAAAAAGTAAAGTGTAAGCATATTGAAAATCAAATGCGGCATATCTACATGCAAAAAACCCGATGAAATCATTCGGATTTGCTCACCGGCTCGAATACTACCCACATGAAACTCGTATTTTCTAAAAAAGTAAACGTCTTCGAAACCTTTGTAACTAATCATAACGTTGGCTACAATGATTGCCAGCAAAAAAAGATTAAAATCCATACCTCAATTATTTCTGTAAAATTAATAGATACTTCTTTAGGAATTGTTAATTGCTAAAAATAAAATTGTCTTTTCTCGTATATTTGCCAAAAATTACGTCGATGCAGTTTCTTTTTTTTATTTTGCTTTATCCTTTACTCTGGTTGATTTCTATACTTCCTTTTCGGTTATTATATGCTTTATCGGATGCTATTTATGTTTTGATTTACTATGTAATTGGTTACCGAAAAAAAACGGTGCGCGAGAATTTACGTTTGGCACTACCTCATTTATCCGATAAAGAACGACTTAGTATTGAGAAAAAATCGTTCCGTCATTTGTGCGATATGTTTTTAGAAATGATCAAAACCATGAGCATTTCTAAGAAAGAAATTGAAAAACGCTTTGTGCTTACTAACTTGGAAGTCTACTCAGATTTAGAAAAACAAGGCAAAAGCATTGCATTCATGTGTGCCCATTATGCTAGCTATGAATGGGTTATTTCTATGAATCATCACATTTCTTTTCGTGGTTATGCCATTTACAAGCGCATCCGCAACGAGCACTTTGACAAACTCGTTCGCGATATTCGCTCTAAATTCAAAGCCTACTTGATTACCACCAAAGAAACCAAAAAAGTAATCGAAAAAAATAAGATTGATGGCATTTTGGGTGTCTATGGTTTTGCTAGCGATCAAACACCTCGTCCAACTGATAATATGTATTGGTACAAGTTTATGGGAATAGAAACGCCTATTCACATTGGTGCCGAGCTCATGGCCAAGCGCTACGATATGAATGTTATTTTCTTGAAGGTAAAAAAGGTAAAACGCGGCTATTACGAGGGCAGTTTTGAAGTGCTAACTACCGATGTCAAATCGGTGCCAGATTTTAAAATATCCGAGCAATTTATGGACAAAGTAGAACAACAAATTCTAGAAGCGCCCGAATATTATTTGTGGACACACAAACGCTGGAAACGCAAACGCGACGAATAATTTACACGCGTCCTTTGAGCGAGCTAAACACCCAAGCATTGGCCAAAAACCCGATACCTGTAGCTGCAAATCCCCAACCTGCTGTTTCATCATAACGGAATGCGCCCAACGCAATCAGCGTCAAACCCATAATAATCATTATCAAAGTTGCCCAACCAAACACGGTGTTTTTATTCATTGCCATAGTTCTAAAATTTTAGTTTTTGAGGATTGCAAATATCGAAAAATCTCCCAATTATCACTACTATTTAATTATTATTTGTTAATTATTCATTGTTAATTATTAAAAGCGCTTCGCTGCGATCTGGGCTAGGCTTTAGTGCTTTAATGGCTACTCTCTTAGCCGTGATTACTTCACTAATTTAATTGATTAATTATATGAGTTCAGTGAATGCTTCGCATTTATAGTGTAAAGCCCGGAAGAAAAAAGGCTTGCTTTTTCTTGACGCCAATGGGCGACCAACGGAAGCCCAATTGGTGGCTTAGAAAAACAGGCTTTTTGCTGAGGACTTGCAACGGAAAGCGCGATCTCGTTGTTCCAACGAGACTAATTAAAAATCTTCACTAGCATTTCTTTGAGCATGTCGTGGTTGCTCATGGCATTGGCGCCGATACCTTTGCTTTTGTTGTCGATATCGCGCAACGTGGCCACAATACTACTCACTTTTTTCATTGGGTAATTGCGTAAGGCTACATCGTAATCTTTTACGAAAAAGGGACTAATTGCAAGTGCTGCCGCTACATTTTTGGGGTTTTTGTCTTTCAAACCGTGGTATTTGAGTAACTTGACAAAAAAGCCAAACACCAAACTGGTCGTTACTACCATTGGATTGTCTTTGGGATTGTCGGCAAAATACTGCGCAATTTGGTAGGCCTTGACTTGGTTTTTGGCTCCCAAGGCATTTTGCAATTCGAATACGTTAAAATCTTTGCTAAAGCCAATATTGTCTTCGATATGTTTGGCGGTAATCATTGTTCCTTTAGGTAAAATGATTTGCAATTTGTCAATTTCGTTGCTAATGCGACTCAAATCGTTGCCCAGAAATTCAACCAACATGGCGTTGGCTTTGGGTTCGATGGTCAAACCACGACCTTGCAAAACTCTAGTAATCCAAGTTCCCACTTGGTTGTCGTACATTTTTTTGCTTTCAAAAAGGACTGCATTTTTCTCCAGCAACTTGGTCATTTTTTTGCGCTTATCGAGTGTTTTGTATTTGTAGGCCATTACCAAAACTGTAGTTGGCTGCGGATTTTCGACATAACTTTCGAGTTTGTCAATGGTTTTGGAAAGTTCTTGCGCTTCACGAACAATCACTACTTGCCGTTCGGCCATCATCGGATACCGTTTGGCATTCGAAACGATGTCTTCTACTGTAGTGTCGCGACCGTAAATTACCATTTGATTGAAGCCCTTTTCATCTTCCGAAAGAATATTATTTTCAATAAACTCGGTCAGTTTATCAATATAATACGGTTCGTCGCCCATCAAAAAGTAAATGGGTTTGATGTTTCCGGCTTTGATGTCGTTGATGATTTTTAGTACTTCGTCCATTGTGGGTTTGTGGTTTGTGGTTTGTGGTTTGTGGTTTGTGGTTTGTGGTTTGTGGTTTATGGTTTATAGTTTGTAGTTTATGGTTTATAGTTTGTGGTTTGTGGTTTGTGGTTTATGGTTATTTGAACTTTATTCCTTTTAATTCACATTTATTCAAATAGTTCATCATGGCACCAATTTTATTTTTTAAAATTTCTGATAAATTATTTAAATGATCAAACTGTTCTTTATTAATCAACTTTTTATCGTATGCTCTATAATTTTGTGACTTAACTTCTCCGCAGGAACCTTTTGCAATACTTAAAAACTGAATAAACTCTCGATTTCCATTTCGTTCAAAACCTTCTGCAATGTTATCCATTATTGAACCAGATGAACGATCAATTTGATCACGAATTGAATACCTACTTCCTAATTTTGTCTCTTCAAACAAAACTTCAACATATTGACAAACTTCTCTAGATTTTTGCCATATTTCCAAATCTTCAAATTTTAATATTTTTGCCATAACCCCAAACGATAAACCATAAACAATAAACTTTCAAAAAATAATATCAAAAAAACTAAAGGCGTAGAACTAAACTATATTGTCTATTTTTGTCACATGCAAAAACTCCACTTTCCAGCGTATTCGTTTCGGTTCAAAAATAGTGAAAATAAAGTTGCTATTTTTGATGAAATCAGGAAAAAATTCATCATTCTAACGCCCGAAGAATGGGTTCGTCAGCACGTGATTCAGTATTTAATTTTGGATAAAAAATACCCGAAATCGTATATTAATGTTGAAAAATTAATTAAAGTTAATGATTTAAGTAAACGTTACGATATAGTTGTTTTTCAACCAAATGGAGAGTTATTTTTACTTGTTGAATGCAAAGCGCCTGAAGTGAAAATTACCCAACAAACGTTCGATCAAATTGCGCGGTATAATTTGACATTAAAAGCTAAATACTTGATGGTAACTAACGGACTAAATCATTACTTTTGCCAAATGGATTTTGAGCAAGAAAAATATACCTTCTTAGCTGAATTACCTGAATTTTTAACTAAGTAAAGTGGAAAAAATATTTTTGCCCCGAATGCACGAATTCAAAATAATTATTTGATTAATTCGAATGTTCATCAAGATGAACAAAATTTAAGTTTACAATTCATATCAATTCGTGCATTCGTGGCTAAAACAAATTTATTAAATCAACAAGTTAAATAACATATTTGAATATTTATTGTTATAATTTCATAAAATCAAACTAAGATTAATTAATTCAAATTGAAAAAAATAGCAGTCGTCATACTCAACTGGAACGGAGCAAAATTGTTGGAGCAGTTTTTGCCTTCGGTAGTTGCCTTTTCGAACGAAGCAACTATTTATGTGGCTGACAATGCATCGACAGATAACTCAATTGAGGTAATTCGCCATCAATTTCCTACAGTAAAAATCATTCAAAATGACGGGAATTATGGCTTTGCTAAAGGTTATAATGTCGCCTTGCAACAAGTGGAAGAAGACTATTACGCTTTAGTCAATTCGGATATTGAAGTGACTGAGAATTGGCTCGCTCCTATCCTATCTATTTTTGACTATCAGCTCGAAATTGGTATTATTCAACCCAAAATATTGGATTATAAAAACAAAGCCTACTTTGAATACGCTGGCGCTGCTGGTGGTTTTATTGATAAATTAGGTTATCCGTTTTGCCGCGGACGCATTTTTGACACTATCGAAAAAGACAACCACCAATACGATGATGAACACGAAATATTTTGGGCTTCTGGTGCTTGTTTTTTCATTCGAAAAGAAGTGTACCGACGATTAAATGGTTTTGATGATGCATTTTTTGCGCACCAAGAAGAAATTGATTTGTGTTGGCGTGCTTTTAATTTAGGCTACAAAGCAAAATACACTTCAAAATCAATGGTTTATCATGTTGGAGGCGCCACTTTAAACGAAGGAAATCCGAGAAAAACGTATTTGAATTTTAGAAATTCGCTTTCCATGTTGGTCAAGAATTTGCCTGATGGTCAATTGGTTCCGATTATTTTTCTGCGTTTACTACTTGATGGATTGGCTGGTATCCAATTTATTCTGAAAGGCAAGTTCAAACATTGTTGGGCTATTGTGCAAGCGCATTTTTCTTTTTATGCATTAATCAAAAAGAATTACAACCAACGCGGGAACACTCAAAAAGAAAATTATTACCATACCAAAAGTATCGTTTATCAGTATTTTATCAAGAACGGTAAGGTTTTTGAGTAGTCATTTAACAATACTTTAGACTACTGTGTTGTTTTTTTTAAGTATTAAATTGTAATTTTGCACGACCTAATTAATAATTACCATGAAGAAAATTGTTGTATTACTTTCGATTGCCGCGTTGGCTTTAACATCGTGCGGAACAAAAAAGAAAATCGCTGATTTAGAGCAAAAAAATAAAGAGTGTCAAGATTTATTGAATTCGACTACAGTAAAGTTGAACCTTTGCTTATCTGAAAAAGAGGCGTTATCGCAACAAAATGATTTTTTAAAGAAAAACAATACTGATTTAATCAACAATATGGGCAACATGACTACGTTGACCCAACAAGGTGCTGCTAATATTGAAAAAGCGTTAGAAACCATCAAAGAAAAAGACTTAAAAATTTCGCGCTTGCAAGATGCATTGACTAAGAAAGATTCGGTGACTTTGGCATTGGTAACTAGCATTAAAAGTTCAGTAGGTGTTTCAGATCCAGATATTGAAGTAAATGTTGAAAAAGGCGTGGTTTTTATATCAATTGCAGATAAATTATTATTCAAAAGTGGCAGCTATGTAGTGACTGACAAGGCCAAAGAAGTATTGGCTAAAGTAGCACTAATTATCAATGACAAACCTACATTTGAGTGTATGGTTGAAGGTCATACTGATAATGTTCCGTTTACAGGAAATGCGGTTTTGATTGACAACTGGGATTTGAGTGTAAAAAGAGCCACGGCAATTACTCGAGTTTTAACCCGTGATTTGAATGTAAATCCGAAGCAAATTATTGCGGCTGGTCGTGGTGAATTTATTCCATTAGTAGAAAACACTACTGTTGAAAATCGTTCAAAAAACAGAAGAACGCGTATTGTGATTTTACCAAAAATTGATGAATTCTACGAAATGATCGAAAAAGAAATGAAGAATTTATCGAAGAAGAATTAATTCATATTTTCATAAATAAAAAAACGCCTTAGTTGAACTGAGGCGTTTTTTTATATCTATTTTCTATTTTCTTAACTCTATTTTCTAATTTAAAAAATATCCAAACTTCCTTTGCCTTCCCTAACAACTTCGGGTTCATAACCCGACAAATCAATTATTGTGGAAGGTACATTATCACCGTAACCGCCATCAATCACCAAATCGACAGTGTTTTGCCATTTTTCAAAGATTAATTCTGGGTCAGTTGAATATTCTAACACTTCATCTTCATCATGAATGGAAGTCGAAACGATTGGATTGCCTAACATTTTTACGATATCCAAAACAATACGATTATCGGGCACACGAATTCCGACGGTTTTTTTCTTACGAAATTCTTTTGGCAAATCATTATTTCCTGGTAAAATAAAAGTATAAGGACCTGGAAGTGCTCGTTTTAAAATTTTAAATGTAGAAGTATCGATTTGCTTCACATAATCAGAAAGATTGCTTAAGTCACTACAAATGAATGAGAAATTGGCTTTTTCTAACTTGATGCCTTTAATTTTAGCAATGCGCTCTAAAGCTTTAGTGTTGGTAATATCACAGCCTAAACCATAAACGGTATCTGTTGGATAAATAATTAAACCACCATCACGCAAAACATCTACCACTTTTTTGATGGCCGCTTCATTGGGATTGTCTTCGTATATTTTGATAAATTGCGCCATTTTTTTTTATACTATTATACTATTTTTCACGTTATTTGAAAAATTAAATAACTACTCAAAGATAAGTATAAGCTATGAAAAACAAACACATTATTACGGTTTTCATGTTCCTTTTCATTTTGACTAACTGGTCTTGTTCAAAAAATGACGATCAGAACGTTTTTTTAGACAACAGTAAAGAAGAAGCCCGACTTGGAATGGTTTATGGAACAACAACGCAACAAGTATTTGACTTGTATTTACCAGCCAATCGTAGTTCGTTGACAACCAAAACACTGATATTAGTTCATGGCGGAAGTTGGGTTGGAGGCGATAAAAGCAACATGGATTATTTAGTGAATATTTTAAAGCAAAATTTACCAACTTATGCCATTGCAAACATGAATTATCGCTTGGCTACAACAGGAAATCCGGCTTTCCCGATGCAGATTAATGACATACAATTGTTGATTTCGACTTTGAAAGCGAATCGATTTAGCTTTGGTATTTCCGAACAATTTGGATTAATTGGTTTAAGTGCTGGCGGACAGTTGTCTATGTTGTACAGTTATGGTTTTAATAATTCTAATGATGTTAAAATGGTTTGTAGTATAGTTGGTCCGACTGATTTTACAGATCCGAATTACCTTAACAATCCTGTATTATTCGATTCGTTTTCAGAAGTAACTGGTGTAAATTATAACGAAAATCCGACTTTTTATCAAGAAATTAGTCCTTTATACAGAGCCACTAGCACTTCTCCTCCTACATTGCTTTTGTATGGAAACCAAGATCCATTGGTACCTACTACTCAAGGAGTAAATATGAATGCAAAATTGGATGAATTAGGTGTTTACAATGAATTCACACTCTACAATGGTGGACATGCGGATTGGGCAATTCCTGATCAATTTGATGCCTATGGAAAATTGGTAACATTTATTCAAAATAAATTTTAACCAATAACATCTAGTTTAGCAAAACGAAGTAAAAGCTTTTTGATTCCACCTACGTCAAATTTGATTTCCGCTTTTCTATCGGCGCCTACTCCTTCTAAATTGAGAATTTCGCCTTTACCAAATCGTTCGTGCATTACTACATTTCCAACGGCAAGTTTACTGTCAAACAAATTGGTATTGGATGGCGGATTGGAAGAAACTGGTTTTAATTTACGAATATTTGTCGAAGCTATCGGCTCGTCACCATATTTTTTAGGAGGAGTTCCTGTCGTTGGTTTGGTTAACCGCAATTTTGATTTATCGATATCACCAAAAATATCCAAATCGATGGTAGGTTTATAACGGTAACCACTATTATCAACTGGATTAATGTATTCAAGATATTCGTCCTTGATTTCTTCAATAAAGCGAGATGGTTCGCTATCGGTCAGTTTTCCCCAACGGTAACGCGATTGCGCATACGTCAAATACGCTTGATGTTCGGCTCGCGTTAGAGCAACATAAAACAAACGGCGTTCTTCTTCGAGTTCGCTTCGTGTGTTCATACTCATGGCGCTTGGAAACAAATCTTCTTCCATTCCAACCACAAAAACATAAGGAAACTCGAGACCTTTGGCCAAGTGAATCGTCATTAAAGCCACTCGGTCATCATCGCCTGTATCTTTATCTAAATCAGTGGCTAGAGCAACATCTTCTAAAAACTCAGATAAAGCTCCACGAGCGCCATCAACTTCTTTTTGCCCTTCAATAAAATCTTTGATACCATTGAGTAATTCTTCGATATTTTCAATACGAGCAATACCTTCAGGCGTTCCGTCTTTTTTCAACTCTTGTACCAAACCTGTTTTTTTGGTTACATGCTCGGCCAAATAAAAAGCATCTTGACTTTCGTTGATGACTTGAAAACTCTTGATCATCATTACAAAATCATTGATTTTAGTTTTGGTTCCCGAATTGAGTTTGAGGTCAATTTTATCAATATGTTCCATTACTTCAAAAATGGAACGTTTATAGTGATTGGCAGCCACAGTTAATTTTTCGACTGTAGAATCACCGATGCCACGAGCTGGGTAATTGATTACTCGAACAAGCGCTTCCTCGTCTTTTGGATTGATAATTAGTCGTAAATAGCACAACACATCTTTGATTTCCTTGCGCTGGTAAAACGATAATCCACCATAAATTCGGTACGGAATATCCCGTTTGCGCAAGGCATCTTCCATGGCACGCGATTGCGCGTTGGTTCTATATAAAATAGCAAATTGACCATTATGCAATTGATTTCGCATCTTTTGTTCGAAGATTTCACCCGCAACAAAGCGTCCTTCTTCACCATCGGTAATACTTCGGTGTACTTTTATTTTCGGACCAAAATCGTTGGCCGTCCATACTACTTTTTCGAGTTTGGTTTTATTTTTATCGATAATCGAATTGGCCGCTTCCACTATGTTTTTGGTCGAACGGTAATTTTGTTCCAATCGATAGGTTTTCACATTATCATAATCCTTTTGAAAGTTTAAGATATTATTGATGTTAGCACCACGAAAAGCATAAATACTTTGCGCATCATCACCTACAACGCATATATTTTGAAAGCGATCGGACAAAGCGCGCACAATTAAATATTGCGAATGGTTGGTGTCTTGATACTCATCGACCATGATGTAGCGAAAACGATCTTGGTATTTGGCCAAAACATCTGGAAAACGGTTCAATAACTCATTCGTTTTTAATAGCAAATCATCAAAATCCATTGCGCCTGCTTTGAAACAACGATCTACGTAATTAGCATAAATTTCACCCGTTCGAGGCTTTTTGCTCATGGCATCTGCTTCTTGCAATTCGGGATTGTTCATGTAGGCTTTTACTGTAATCAGCGAGTTTTTATAAGAAGAAATACGACTTAATAATTGCTTCGGTTTATAAATATCCTTATCCAATTGCATTTCTTTGATAATCGCCGAAATGAGTCGAACAGAATCTTGCGAATCATAAATGGTAAAGTTGGAAGGATAACCCAATTTATCAGCCTCACTGCGGAGAATTCGTGCAAAAACCGAGTGGAAAGTTCCCATCCAAAGGTTTTTAGCTTCATTGGTCCCAACAATATCAGCGATACGTTTTTTCATCTCGCGAGCTGCTTTGTTGGTAAAAGTTAAAGCCAAAATATTGAATGCATCTACACCCAAACTCATTAAGTAAGCAATTCGCATAGTCAGTACACGCGTTTTACCAGAACCCGCACCCGCGATAATAATCATTGGTCCATCTTTTTGATAAACAGGAGCTTGTTGTGCTTCGTTGAGTTGGCTGATATAGTGTTGCATAGTAAGAAAGATACTTTTTTACAAAAATAGGTTTCCTAAAAGTGAAATACAATACTAAAAGGGTTGAATTATCAACTATTTTTATTGTTTACGACTTTAAAATTGTTTTACTTTGTGATGGTAAACAAACAGTCAAACAAATCATTATTATGAAAACAAAACATATTATTCTATTCGTAGCTAGCGCCCTAATTTTTGGATGCTCAAGTCCTGCAAAGAAACTAAAAACCAGTTTTAATATGGAAACAGAAGGTTTAATTGTAGGCACTATTTGCATTGAGAAAAAGATGTACAACATATTCACCTTCAACTATTGCAATGATGTTCCGTCGATTAACAATTACCCCAATTCTAAAGACTTTTTCACTTACAAAAACTCGATTGGTGATTTTAATGAAAATGGCAACGTGTATTATTTATTTTCGATAGCCAAACCTGCTGGGAAGTATAAGTTTTTTGAAATTAAAATCTTCAATAATATGCGCAATGATCCTTCAACAATCAAAATACCAATTGACATGAAATTTGAGATTGAAAAAGGAAAAACCACTTATTTTGGCGAATTAAAAATCAACACCCAAAAGAAATCATACACTCGCGAAAATCAAATTGAGAGAGACCGACAATGGTTTGCTAAAAAAGTACCACACCTACAATTTTAAGATGCTATATGAATACTGACAAAATTATTGAATTAGCCTTTTATGCTGTACCAGCCTTAATTACTGGAGCTGTTGCATTTTATTCCTTTCAAACCTTTACCAACGCTGAGGAAAAAAGAAGACGTTTTCATTTGTTAAAAGAAAACCAAAAACAGTCTTTACCTTTAAAACTCCAAGCCTACGAAAGATTAGCGTTGTTTTTAGAACGCATTAATCCTTCAAAACTATTAATTCGAGTAGCGCCAACAGGAAACGATAAAAGCAATTATCAAAACCTATTAATCCAACACATTGAACAAGAGTTTGAGCACAACTTAACCCAACAAATTTATATTACTGACGATTGTTGGACCATGATTGTGACTGCCAAAAACACGGTTATTCAAAACATTCGCAAAACCACTTTAGATTCAAGTATTCAAGATGCTGATGGCCTTCGCGAGAAGATTTTAAGCAATCAATTTGAAACAGAATCAGCCAGTGGCGTGGCTTTGAATTATTTGAAAAATGAGGTGAAAGATTTTTTATGATTACTAATTATCTCGAATAACGTGAGCAATTCCTTTTAAAGTTTTATTATATACTTGCTGTCCTTGAGCATAGTATGTCATTGTAGCATTAAATGATATATCTATATAATCTCCAATTGGTCCGAACTTATTTACCTGAAAAGAATAGTAACTAATATTATAGGCTATAGGTTGTGCAAATTGTAAGTATGACATTGCTCCATTAGGCATATTATCAAAATTTCCTCTTAAAAATATCTTTGAATTTTGCAAAGTATAATTCCCCACATTAGTTGCAGTTGCATATAGGCCTAAAGCTGGCAAATTTAAAGTATTAGGCTGATGAAAATTATATCCAACGTATAATTGAACTGGATCGCCTCCATTTCCCATATTAATAGGGCCGCCCAGTACAGCTGGCATTTGAACATCGATTCCTTCAGTTACGAAAGCAAAATTATTGTCTCCAACTGTGTACGATATAAACTCAGTTATTGTATTGCAAGCCTTTAAATTATCAATTTTAGTTTCAGGGAAACTAAAAGTATAGCTAATTTCACCAGTACCTTGACTATTTTCATAATCATAAGCTTCAATCGTAAATGAATTAGAAGAACTACAAACTAATGTGGTAAAACTAAATTCTCCCGAAGTTAGAGGCATTATAAACGTGCTATCAAAGTATTTTGCCAAAACGTATCCATTTTCAATATTTGAATTATCACATTGCTTTACCGAACCATAAACTCTAGAAAGCTGAGTACTTATAGCAGGGACAACTATATTGGTTAAAACAGTATCATTTGAAAATGCTCCAATTTGAGAAGTATAAATAACGTTTCCGCAATAATCATAAACTTTCAAAGACATCGGTTCGTTTGAAGGAATTAATCCAGAAACAAGTCCATCATTATTAGTAACTTGCAAGGCAGAGTTTGTCCCATTACTATTATTAACTAATCTTACTTTTAAATTAGCAATAGGAACTTGATTAACATCGACTATTCTTGCGGTTAGAGAGACCGCCGAAGAAAACGCATCACAATTCCACCAACTGAAGTGAGATACACTTCCAACATATTTATTACCAACCTTTGAGGCGCTTCCTTCTTTGATCCAATAGCCATTTTCTTCATCAAAATGCCAAAGCGGAATAGTTGATGGTGCGACACTCGATTGACTATTATCAATTTGCATCGTAATTTGTGCCGTGTGACCATTTGCAATTTGTAGTCGCTGTCCACTAGCTCCTTTTAACTCTACATTCAACATTCCATAGGTTTCCAAAATGGCTTCTTCCCCATTTTCAGTTGCGCCATAAAGCATTCCAGGCATTAATTTATCTAAATTAGTATTAGAAGGTTTTAGATGGTAAACTGAAACACTAATATTTCCTGAATAGGGATTTCCGTTTGCATCTTGAAAAGCGCCATCAAAATTCACCTTAGTATCAGCGTTTAGAGCCACTTCAGTAGCAGTTCCTGAAGCTATTGTAGCAATTGGTGCATTGGATAGCAGCATGATTCTAACATTATTTTTACCTAAAGTTGGAATCATTGCTCGCGAACCATCAATATAACCACTTTTTTTGGCAGTAATGTAGGCAAACTTTTCAAAGACACTGGCACCATTAATAATAAAAACACCATTAACATCCGTTTGTACAGTTGATGTTCCAATAGAAACCGTTACATTTTGTAGCGGATTGTTATTCGTATCTACGATATAACCCATAAAATCTCTTGAAACTGATTGTCCAAAATTTTCTTGAAATTCAACAACGGATTGCTGTTGATCACTTTCATTTTCTGATTGGCATCCTAAAAATAAAATTAACAGGAGCGCTAAACTGAATACTAACTTGCTGTTTTTCATATGCTTTTTTTGTAAATATAAAAAAAACCGCTAAATAAATCTAGCGGTTTTCATCATTATTAGGGTTTAATTCGAATTATTTTTTCGGAGCACTCATTCTATCAATAGTTGGAATGATAACCGTAACGTATCTTTGTAAATCTGGTGAAGCTGGTAACACTTGTTGGTTGATTAAAATACCTTGTGCGTTGTAAGCTCTGAAGATTAATACTTCGTTTCTTGGAACACCTGCACTTAAAGTACCATTAGGACCAGTAACACCTAAATCCATTAATACATCACCAGTGCTTCCTGCTTGTCTTGTGATAGTAACTCTTACACCGTTTACAGGAGTTTCGTCAGAGTTTTTAACAGTTACATATAAAGTAGCTACTACATAAGCGGAATCATTATTCCACCATGTAAAGTGAGAAACTTCTCCGTAGTATTTGTTACCTACTTTTCTAGAATAACCTTCTTCTACCCATAAACCAGTAGTTTCGTTGAAGTGCCATAATGGAATTGTAGCAGGAGCTGTATCCAATTGATTTTGAGCAATTGGTTGTACAATTTCAGCTTTGTGACCAGTTAAGATTTGTAATTTTTCACCGTTATCACCTTTTAATTCAACATTTACCATTCCGTAAGTTTCCATACCTGAGATAGAACCATCAGTTCTTTGTCCGATTAAGTTACCTGGCATTTTGATGAATACATCTGGATCAGTTGAAGCTAATTCATGAGCAACAACATTTACGTTTCCGTTGTAAACAGTGCCGTTTTCAGTCATAAAAGCACCATCAAAAGCAACTTTAACATTGTTTGGTAAAAATACATTGTGAGGTTGACCAGCAGCGAAAGTATCAATAACGTTATTTGGTAACAACATAATTACCATATTATTATCTCCATCATGAGGCATAGTCGCTCTTGAACCTTTCATGAAACCATCTTTTTCAGCAGTTAAATAAGCAAAACGCTCTAAAACTGGAACAGAAGATAATGAGAATTGACCGTTAGCGTCTGTTGTAGTTGTAAAAGATCCCATTTTAATAGTTGCATCAGCAATTGGAGTGTGATTTACATCAACCACTTTACCTACGAAGTTTCTAGATACTGGGTTTCCAAAGTTGAACTCATAAGATAATTCTTTTTCTTCTCTTGTGTCGCAACTTGAAAATAACATTCCTGCTAAAGCAAAACCTAAAATAAATAGTTTGTTAATTTTCATAATTCTTTAAATTTAATAATTAGTTATAATAAATAAATATTGGGGTCAACATGAATTTCTTCGACAAATAACATAACAAGTTTTTTAACAGAAAAAATTATTCGTTATAAAACTGTAAAAGTCGATGAAATGCACATAAATTTCTTTATGAACAAACGATTGTTAAGAAATGTTAAGAATTTCGCAAAATTTGTCGTATTTGTTCGACTTTAGTCGTTTACAATCTTTTGCATTCTGGTTTTTTGATTATCATCAAGCGTCAGAAATAGATTGTTTAATATGATTTTGGTATCATTTTTTTTGTAAAGAAGCTTTAGTTTGTCTTTTGCATAAAGTGCAAATCGCCACTTAAAATGAGTGGTTGCTTCAATTAGGTTTTTTAAGACTCCTTCGTCATTAGGATTTAGTTGCAATAAAGCTTCAAAAGCATTTTCACGAATGGAACTTTCAAAATTAGCAGAAGAGTAATTCTGTAATTCGTTGTATAACAATTGTTTATCATTTGTTGTCAAAACATCTGATAACTGAGCATGCATTAAATACAAGATACGTGAAGATTTATCGTTATTGCCTAACCAATTTTTGGCTATCTCAAGGTATTTACTTTGATTGTCAGGAAAACTATTCCATAAATTTACAAAAGCAATTTCTCTTGTTTCATACGAATTGTCATTCAATAACGACTCATATTTAGTTTTCAAATAATTGGGTACTTTGGTCAACGATTGCGCCACCGTTCGTCTTACAAATACATTATTTGTGTTTAAGGCTATGTCTATTAAATCTTTATTTGATTTATAATCTAAATTGCGAATTTGTGTAACAATCTCTTGTTTGATGGGATAATAAGCATCTGAACTTAAAATAGTTCTGTAATCATCTAAATAAGAAACAAAATTTGCATTGGTCAATTCTTTTTGTTTTTTAATTTCAAGATATTGAGCTATAAATGAATTCTTCTTAGTCAGCAAACCAATTGCTTCATGGTATTCAAATCCGGGTTTTTCCAGCCATTTTTCTTTAAAATTTTGGATGTCAAAATCAGTAACTTTATTGATTTCGGCTAAAAAATCATCCGTTTCGACATTCTTGAATTTGTGTTTTTTAAGATAATTTTTTACGGCTTTATTGAATGCTTTCTCTCCTATCGCTTCTCTTAAAAAATGCAAAGCCCAAGCGCCTTTTTGGTAAAATGTAAGCGAACTTGCCTTTTCATTCATGAGTGGAATTGTATCTGTTTTGGCGGCATTTCGGAGTTGAGTCGCAGTTTTATACAATTGATGATGAAAATAATCTTCTCCAAAAACTTCTTTTTCGGCTAATAAAGCATAATAAGTCGCAAAACCTTCTTGCAACCAATGGTGTTTTCCTGATTTAGCCGTAATCAAATCGCCAAACCATTGATGCGCCAATTCGTGTGCGTTGACATTGACATAATTTCGATCATTAAATCCAATTTCATCCACCACATAATCTTGAGCAAAAATAGTGGCAGTTGTATTTTCCATGCCAGCATATAAAAAATCGCGAACTGGAACCTGACGGTAAACTTGCCAAGGATACTTCACTCCTATTTCCTTTTCAAAAAAATCGAATATTTGCTTCGAATATC
>CAYPXI010000022.1:0-51960 GCA_964414655.1 uncultured Flavobacterium sp.
CGTTGATAACAATAACGTTATCTCCACAATCAACGTGCGGTGTATAACTTGGCTTGTATTTACCTCTCAAAAGCATCGCCACTTTTGAAGCTAAACGACCTAAGTTATGACCTTCAGCATCTACAACAATCCACTGCTTATCGGCTGTGGCTTTGTTAGCTGAAACTGTCTTGTAGCTTAATGTGTTCACAATAATTTATTTTAATTAAACATTCCATTCCCAATTACGGGAGTGCAAAAGTACAAATAAATATTATATATGCAAACTGCATTTTTGATTTATTTTTGCTAAAGCTATTATTTTGGAAGTTAGTAGAATAGAATTCTTTTTGTTAGCAGCCAAAAGTTTAATCTTTAGCCCTGATGTAAGGGAAAAACCTTTTTGTTATAGGATGAAGCATTGGCAAACAAAAAGTTTTGGAAAAGCAGCAGGAAAATGGATGACAAAAATGCCCGAGCCTTTCGCTTCTAAAAATAATTTCTATAAATTTACACCTTATATATATAGTTATGAAATCGAAAGCCACGTTAAAACAAATTGCCAAAGAACTCGGAGTTTCCGTTTCTACTGTTTCGAAAGCATTGAACGACAGTCCGGAAATTAGTGAACCAACCAAAATCAAAATTCAAGAATACGCGAAACTCAAAAATTACAAGCCGAATAGTATTGGTTTGAATTTGAAAAATCGTTCTACGCGCACTATTGGTGTGATTATTCCGAATATTTTGAATTCGTTTTTTGCCAAAGTATTTACCGGAATTGAGAAAGTGGCCGACGAAAAAGGCTATAAAGTCATTACTTGCATTTCGAACGAATCCTTAGAAAAAGAGATCAATATGTTGGAAATGTTGAGTAATGGAACTATCGACGGTTTTATTTTATCCATTTCTGAAGAAGCGCAGAAGTTGCAACAATACAGTCATTTCAAATCGATTATCAATGATGGAACTCCAATTGTGATGTTTGATCGTATTGCGGATGAAATCAATTGCGATAAAGTAATTGTTGATGATTTGGATTCGGCTGTAAACGCTACCGAACATTTATTGAAAACAGGTTGTAAAAAAATAGCTTTACTCTCTTCTATTGATAATTTGAGTGTTGGAAAGTTACGCGCGCAAGGTTTTTACGAAGCGATGAAAAAACACAATGTGAAAGTGGATGATTCATTAGTGATTTTGACCGAAAATGCTGAAGATTTCAATGCCAAAATTGGTGGTTTTTTTATCAAAAATAAACCTGATGGTGTTTTTGCTTTAGATGAACATGCTTCAGTTACTGCCATGAAACTTGGAATACAGAATGGCTATAAAATTCCGCAAGAACTCTCAATAATTGGTTTTGCCGATGGTGTTTGGTCGCGCCGAATGACACCAAGTATGTCAACGGTAAGTCAACACGGACCCGAAATTGGCGAAGTAGCTACCAAAATGCTCATCGAAAAATTAGAAAGTAAAGAAGAAGTATATACACACCGCACCACAGTTATTAAAACTGAACTACGCCAACGTGATTCTACTAAACGCCTTTAAAACAATAATTTGAAGTGTTGTAAAATACAATGTATACCTATTGTTTACTTCATTTTTTTGTTAAGTTGAAAAAAATAAGATACTTTTGGCTTCTTTAGGTAGAAGCATTATGGCAAAAAAGTTGTTATTTTTTGTTTTCTTTTTATTTATTCCAAATAGCTATTGTCAGGAAACCAAAAGTATTTTTGATATCGCTAGAAAAGGATCTTTGGGAGAAATCGAACTCTTTTTGAAAACAAATCCCAATGCCATTGATTCGGTAAACAAAAATGGATTTACACCTTTAATATTGGCTTGTTATAGCGGCAACAATAAGGTAGCCACATTTTTGGTTGAAAAAGGGTGCGATGTGAATTATAAAAGTGAGATGGGAACGGCTCTAATGGCTTCTGCAGTAAAAGGAAATGTAGAAATGATAACTGTTTTGCTTTCCAAGAATGCAGCAATTAATAGCACAGACGATAATGGTATCACAGCCTTAATGTTTGCAGTAAAATTTGGCAATAAAGAGGCGGTGAAGATGCTTTTGCAAAATCATGCTGATAAAACCATAAAGGACAAAGAGGGGAAAACGGCTTTTGAATACGCTGTTTTTTCTGGAGATGATGAAATTATTAACTTACTAAAATAAAAATGATGAAAAAAAAATTACTTATTATGAGTTGTTTGTTAACGGCAACTTTTTCTTTTGCACAATTTACAACAGGGACAGTCGCTTTGGCAGGATCAACGCGAACCATCAAAATCGATACCAATGCAAGCTCAGTTACGATGACTTTAACAGGGAATAGTACACATTGGTTGGGAATAGGATTTGATGGTTTTTCAATGTTTGAGGTTACTGATATGTTTATTTGGAATGCAAGTGCTAACCGAGATTATATTGCTCCGGGAGGTCATGTTCAACCAAATCCAGACGCAGCAGGTTCTCAAAGTTGGACTATTGTAAGCGATACTGTTGCTAGCGGTGTTAGAACTGTTGTAGCTACAAGACCATTAGTTTCAGCTGGTGATTATACTTTTTTGAACAATAATTCTTCTATTCCTATTATTTTCTCAGAAGGTTCAACTACAACGTTATCTTACCATGGTAATAATCCTCATGATGCGCAAGTGTTGACTAGAACTGCTCTTGGTGTAGAAGATTTTTCGTTAAATGCATCTCAAATTTCACCAAATCCATCTTCTGGCGTTTTTGTTATTAGCTCTAAATCAAATTTAAATACTATTGACGTGTATTCTCAAACAGGAGCTTTTATCAAAAGTATCAAAGCAAATGATAGCACAACCAACGAAATCAATTTGTCGGATTTAGCGAAAGGAATTTATTTCTTAGAATTAAAAAATGAAACTGACAAATCGTGGAAAAAAATTATAGTTGAATAACCATAGTTTATTAACTAAAACCTTTCAAAAAGGCTTCGTAGGATAACTATGAGGCCTTTTTTTTGTCGTCATTCCAAGTGATATAGCCAATTATTGCGTTAAAGAAGTAGAAAGTATATTTGGCTGTGTTGGCAATATTGAGTAATAGAACGTTTTGGATTATTTTGGTCAAATTGTAGAGTTGCCACATGAACCAATTATCAGGATACATACGCGCAGTATTGAAGGTTCCGCCAAAGGTAATTCCAGCTGGAATCGCCACAGCAAAAAACAATTTCCAATCGATTGGATTCTCAGAAAAATTAGTGAAAGCGATGTAGTTTAAAATCAATGAAAAGATAAATCCCAAGACAATATTTCGGTAAAAAATAAAATCGATGGAACGTAAAATTCTGCTTTTTTTCCATGCTTTAAAGACCAGAAAATTAGCAATAAATGAAACAGGATAGGTTAAAATTGCACCTTTATTTCCGAGTAAATAATCAATTGAACCACTCAGGAATGTATTGCAAGTTGTAATGAGATTACCGATATTATTTTTTTTGGTGACCAATCGATTGCCCATCATTGATAAACCTGTATTTACAATAGAAACATAGCCTAAAAAGAAAACATAGTTTTTGCCTTGAAACGAAAATTGATATTCGGTTTTGTGGTATCCCAACGAAAAAGAGGCAGTCAAAACAATTGCTAAACCAATCACATCCAAATAATTACTATTGGTTATAGATTTGATGAGTTTTAAGTTTTTTTCGGATAGGGGAAATATCGCCATAGAACAAATGTAGGGAAAATATTTAATTACAGTTTGCTATTTCAACTAATGTAAACTGAACACTCTGCTACTGCAAACTGCCTACTGAAATCAATGCGCTTCCAACCAATCTTTACCAAAACCTAATTCCACTTCCAATGGAACAGCGAGTTGAATTGCATTTTCCATTTCGTGTTTAATCATTGGCTGGATTTTTTCGATTTCACTGTTGTGAACATCAAAGACTAACTCATCGTGAACTTGTAACAACATTTTCGATTTCCAGTTTTCGGAAGTGAGTTTTTTGTGGATGTTAATCATCGCAATTTTGATGATATCAGCAGCTGAACCTTGAATTGGCGCGTTGACTGCATTTCGTTCAGCTGCACCACGTACCACAGCATTGGCCGAATTGATGTCTTTTAAGTAACGTCGTCTTCCTAAAACCGTTTGCACATAGCCATTTTGACGCGCAAAATCAACTTGTTCTGACATGTACGATTTTAACTTAGGATAGGTTTTGTAATATGCATCAATCAACGCCGCGCTTTCGCTTCGAGATAACGAAGTTTGGTTACTCAATCCGAAGGCAGAAACGCCATAAATGATTCCGAAGTTGACCGTTTTGGCATTGCTACGTTGTTCTTTGGTTACTTCATCTAAACCAACATTAAACACTTTGGCTGCGGTGCTTCGGTGAATGTCTTCTTTGTTTTGAAAGGCTTTAATCATGTTTTCTTCGCCCGATAAAGCGGCAATAATTCGAAGTTCAATTTGCGAATAATCGGCAGACAATAACGTATAATTTTCATCACGAGCAATAAATGCTTTTCTAATTTGGCGTCCGCGTTCGGTGCGTATTGGAATGTTCTGCAAATTCGGATTATTGGAGCTCAAACGACCAGTTGCTGCAACGGTTTGCATGTAATCGGTGTGCACGCGATGTGTTTTTTTATCTACTTGGTTTGGCAATGCTTCGATGTATGTACTTTGTAATTTCACCATCTGACGCCATTCCAAAATATCTTTTACAATTTGGTGTTCGTTGGCCAAATAACTCAACACTTCTTCGCCTGTAGCGTATTGTCCGGTTTTGGTTTTCTTTTGCTTTGCTCCACCAATTTTGAGTTTGTCAAATAAAATATCACCCAATTGTTTTGGAGAAGCTAAGTTGAATTTCTCGCCCGCCGTTTCGTATATTTTTTGCTCAAAATCATTGATTTCCTTTTGCATTTCGGTCGACATCGATTTCAAGAAATTCACATCCAAATTGATGCCTTCTGATTCCATCGCGGCCAAAACTGGAACGAGTGGAATTTCGATTTCGTCGAAGAGTTTTTTGGTTTCGGCTTTGTCTAAAATCGGACTGAAAACTTCTTTCAATTGTAAGGTAATATCAGCGTCTTCAGCAGCATATTCTTTAATGTCTTCTAGCGGAACATCGCGCATTGATAACTGATTTTTACCTTTTTTACCAATTAAAGTTTCAATTGATTTGGGTGAATATTTTAAATACGTTTCTGATAAAACGTCCATATTGTGACGCATATCTGGATTGATCAAATAATGCGCAATCATCGTATCAAACAATTTTCCTTTGACGGTGATTCCATAATTCGCCAAAATTTTCAAATCGTATTTCATGTTTTGACCAATTTTTTCAATTGTTTCATTTTCAAAAAATGGTTGAAATTTGTTGGCCAAAATTTGTGCTTCTTCTTGATTCTCAGGGAACGGAACATAAAACGCTTTTCCTTTTTCCCATGCAAATGACATGCCTACGAGTTCAGCATTCAACGCGTCAATTCCCGTAGTTTCGGTATCAAAACATACCGAAGTTTGGTTGTTTAAATTCTGAAGAAACAATTTCACTCCCAATTCGCCTTGAACAATTTGGTAATTGTGACTGGTCGTTTCTAAAGTAGTGTAATACGAATGAGGTTTGGGTTCGTCAGAATCATCATCGGTAAATCCGAACAAATCAAATTGGTCTTCGTTGGTTTTTTTGGCTGGTTTTTTTGGAGCTTGATTTTTGCCATTGTCATTGCCATTGTCATTGCCATTCGTTTCGATTTCGTCGTATTCTTTTCCAGAGCCAAACAGTTTGTCAAATTGGGTTTTCATTTGACGGAATTCCAATTCTTGAAACAACGCATCGGTTTTTTCAATATCGGGTTTCGATAATTCAAAATCGTCAGCATTGAATTCGACAGGACAATCGAGTAGTATTGTAGCCAATTTTTTAGATAACAATCCCAATTCAGCATTGGCTTCAATTTTGTCTTTTATCGCTCCTTTGAGCTCGTGGGTATTAGCCAACAAGTTTTCTAAAGAGCCATATTCTTTTAAAAATTTCTTAGCTGTTTTTTCACCAACACCCGGTAAACCAGGAATATTATCGGCAGCGTCACCCATCATTCCAAGGAAATCGATGACTTGCAGTGGATTGTCAATTTCAAATTTTTCCAATACTTCTGGAATGCCCCAAATTTCAATGTCGTTGCCCATTCGTGCGGGTTTGTACATAAAAATGTTTTCGGAAACCAATTGCGCAAAATCTTTATCTGGTGTAACCATAAATACTTGATAACCTTCTTTTTCGGCTTGTTTGGCCAAAGTTCCAATCAAATCATCGGCTTCAAAACCTGCTTTTTCCATAATCGGAATGTGCATGGCTTGCAATAATTGCTGAATGTAAGGAACGGCAATTTTAATCGCTTCGGGCGTTTCGTCACGGTGCGCTTTGTATTCTTGGTACATTTCGTAGCGGTAATCGCTTCCTCCTTTATCAAAAGCTACGGCTAAATGATCGGGTTTTTCGCGTTTAATTACATCCATTAATGAATTCATAAATCCCATAATGGCTGACGTATCCATTCCTTTAGAGTTGATGCGTGGATTTTTGATGAAAGCATAGTAACCGCGAAAAATTAAAGCATATGCATCGAGCAGGAAAAGGCGTTTTTGTGACATGATTTGAAATTACATTTGAATGTAAAAATAATCAAATGCATTAAACAATCGGAATTTTTATGACCACTTTTGTGCCAATGACTTCGTTTTCGTTGGAAATCAAATCGGTGTACGTAATCAAATCGGTCAATTGGAGTTTTTCGTTGAGTAATTCCAAACGTTGTTCAATGGCTTGAGTAGAAAATGAATTGTGAGTAGAGTGATTTTTAGCTTTGATTTCGGCCGATTTCTGACGACCAATTCCGTTGTCAATAACAGTACAAATAATGAAATCTTCACTTGGATCGAGTTCGAAATTTACGGTTAGTTGTTTCGGTCCTTTTTGATGCAATAAGCCGTGTTTGATGCTGTTTTCTACAAAAGGTTGAATGAGCATCGGTGGAATTTCGTGGTAATCTTCATCGATGTCACCCAAAAGATTGATTTGATATTCAAAGTCGGTATTGAACCGCATTTTTTCGAGTTCGAGGTATTTGGTTAAAATATCCACTTCGGTTGCAAGTAGAATTTGTTTTTTTCCGGAAACAGTCAAAATCTGTCGTGTCAAATAAGTGAAATTGCCCATTTGTTCGTTGGCTACTATTTTATCGCCATACATAAATTGGTCTTGAATACTGGTCAAAGCATTGAAAATAAAATGCGGATTCATCTGACTTTTGAGTGCTTTGAGTTCGCTTTCGGTAGCTTTTTTCTCGGCTGCAATGGTTTTTTCAGCTTCTGCTAATTGAATTTTGAGCAGCTCGTTTTGTTTGTTGATTTTGTAGCGATTGAATAAAAAATAAGCAGAAATGAGCATCGAAATGAGCAAAACACTCAACATTACAGCAATGTTTTTTTGGCGTTGCGATTCTAAAGTAGCAATTTTTTTCTGTTGGGAAAGCGATTTGATTTGGGCTTCTTTCTTTTCAGTTTCGTATTTTGTACTAATCTCTGTAATATTGTTTTGCTTTTCTTTACTATTCACACTATCATTTACACTAATGAAATCCAATGAAGCAGCGTAGGCCTGTTTGTAATCTTTTTGGGCAGCATAGTAAGTATGAAGAATTTTACTAGTGTGTAACAAAGAGTTTTGATCGTTCACTTTTTTACAAATTTTTACAGCTTTGTTAAGATAAATAATAGCACTGTCTTGATTTTTTTTTATCCAATATACTTCACCCAAATTTTTATAAATCTGCCCCAAAAAATTATCAAAACCATTTTTCTCAGCTATTTTTTTGGATGAAATAAGATAAGGTAGTGATTGTAAAGGTTGTTTGAATCGAATTAATTCTTCTCCAATATTACTTTCTGCCAAAGCAATGCCAAAATCGAGATTCCTTTTTTTACAAATTTCTAAGGTTTTTTTATGACAATTAATGGCTTTTTCATGCTCATTAATAGAAGAATACGCCATTCCCATATTGGTTAAAATGGCTGCTCTGTTTTGAGAATATTCATTACCTGATTTCAATAAATCAGCATCAATCTCATGAAAAAGTACTAAGGCTTTTTTAGCAGAATTTGTTCGCGTGTAAACACTAGCCAGATTACTTTTACCGATAATAATGTTCTTGATATCATTTCTCTTTTCGGCGATTTTTAGAGAAGAAGTATAATAATAAATTGCCTGTGTGTAAATAGCTTGCTGATAATAGTAGTTTCCTATGCAATTGAGTGATCGCATTTCGCCAAGAACATAATGAATTTCTTTTGACAATTGTAGCGCTTTTTTGGCTATTTTAAGGTTTTCTTTTTGGTTAGAAAAAACATTTGACACGCAAAAATCAACCATCATTTCAACTTTGGTCGTATCTTTCTTTTTATAGTTGTTTATCGTTTTAAGAGTAATTTCTGATTGTTGTCCGAAGCAAAAAGAGAGAATGAAAAAGAAGAATATTATTTTTTTCATACGCTGATATTTCCTATGTATTCGTCAAACTCATTTTTCTTTTCTCGTGCTACCGGAATCACTTTATTGTTTTCAAAAAGTAAAGTAGCGCCGTCTTTTTTACTGTATTTTTTGATTTGCTGAATGTTGACTAAATAGGAGCGATGCACTCTAAAAAAACGCGAATCGTTCATCAATAATTCGTGAAACTCTTTGATTTTTTTGCTGACCAAGTATTTTTCTTTATTGGTGATGACAAACGTATACGAACCATCGGCTTCAAAATAGAGTAAATCTTCCAATTTAATAAAAACCAAACCGTCCGACAGTGGCAAGGCAATTTTTTGCAGTTGATTTACGGTCAAATTATCGCGCAAAGCAGCCACATGCTGAATGATTTGATTTTGACCACGTGTTTTGATGGCTTTTTCAACAGCTTCTTGTAATTTACTAATACTAACAGGCTTGAGTAAATAATCGACAGCAGAAACCTCAAAGGCTCGCAACGCAAATTCGGAATAAGCCGTGCAAAAAATCGTTACAAAAGAAGGTTGGTCGAAATATTCAAAAAGCGCAAATCCGTTTTCATTGGGCATTTCAATGTCTAAAAAAACCAGCTCAATTTGGTGTTTGTTAATGAGTTTTACGGCTTCTTTGACGTTTTCGGCTTCGGCAACAACTTCAATGCCTTTGCAATGTTCTTTTATGGTATTGTATAGTAATGAACGAGCGTGTGACTCGTCGTCAACAATTAGGGCTTTCATAAGTAGGTTAGTTTCTATTTTCAAAAGTAGTATTTATTTTTCGAATTAATTCTACAGTATTGTGCCGTTTATGAAGTGAAAACGACTGTTCATGGATGAAAGTTGTTTGATCGAGCTCATAAAAGTCAAAATACACCCAAAAATCGCTTTCCTTTTATAAAGTCAAATGAACGGTTTATGAAGTGAGTCGTTTTACACCAAACCAAGCGTTCTAGTTTTGCCGAAAATTTTAAAATTATCTTTTATGAAAAAACTGTTACAAATCATGGCTTTGCTCACCGTTGTGATGAACTTCGGGCAAGCGCCAATTTATCAATTTCAATTTGATGGAAATTTAACTGATAATGTGAGTGGAACATTATCTTTAACCGCAACACCATCAGCACCAGCGTATACTACAGACCGATTTGGATTGGCCAGTAAAGCCGTCAATCTGAATGCGGTTTCGGCTTCAGCCAATTTAGCGAGTCTTCCAACAGGTAATACAATGCGATCGGTTTCTTTTTGGATTAAGTACAACGATTTGGCTGCTACTTCACACGATGTGTTTTGTTATGGAACTGCAACAGCCAATCAGGCTTTTGGGTTTCAACAAATTTCTGATTTTGGAGGTTCTTTTTTCTCAAGAGCAGTTGTAGTAGGTTGGACTGGTCCATACAATGTTTCACACGAAATAGAAACTAACCCAAATGTTTGGTATCATTACGTAGTTACTAGTGAGCCCAATCCAGGTGTTGGTGGCGTTTTGACTAAAATATACAGAGATGGCGTTTTAATCAGACAACAAACTAATATTTCAAGAAATACAAATGGTACTACTTTTTATTTGGGTAAATTGGTTGATGGTACAGGAACAATCAATGCTGATATTGATGATATGAGAATTTACAACACTTCATTATCGCAAACTCAAGTTACCACTTTGTTTAGTGGTGTTACTCCAGTAGTCACTAATACCAATACATCCAATTTAACTAGCACTTCGGTGAATGTTAATTATGCCATCAATGCATTTGATCAAAACGTGACTAGAAAAGTATTTTATTACGATTTGTATGGTAATTTTTTATCAACTCCTGATGCTTTTTTGAACAACAGTACAACAACAAATTATACTTCAGCTTTAACCGGACTTACACCAAACCGTCGCTACAGTTATTTTGTTACAGCACAAGTTACCGATAATCCTGGAGTTACTTTTGGTTCTTCACCCACACTTGGTTTTACAACACCGGGGCCAGGCGCAGTACCAATTATTTCTAGTATTTCGGTAGGTTCAATCACATCTACAAGTGTCGCAGTTACTTACACTATGAATCCAAACGGACCAAGTAATGCTACATCAAATATTGGTTTTAGTTCAATTGCAAATGGTGGATCGGCTGTTGGAGATGTTGCATCGGGAACAACACCCACGCAGTATACAGAAACACTGACCAATTTGACTCCAAATACTGTTTATACTTATGAGGTTTGGGCTCAAAACGCAGTAGGTGAATCAATTCCAATTACTGGAACTTTTACAACAGCACCGGTAACGCCAGCTCCAGATGTTACCAATTTAAACGTTTCAAATGTGGGTCTTACTTCCTTACAAGTTAACTTTAATTTGAATGCCTTTGGTTCGGCAACTACCTATTCAATTGAATATGGAACAGACATCATTGGAGCTTTCCAAACACAAAATGGAGGAACAACTTCGGTAAATACACCAACACCTTTTCAAGTTCAATTGACTAATTTGAATCCTGATGAGACTTATTTTGTTCGTGTAAAAGCAGTAAATGCAAACGGACAAATTACTACTTCAGGTAGTGTTTTAGTGACTATGTTGCCTGCAATTGTTTTAACCAATGTTAATGATAGTAATGTTACGGCTACAACTGCACAAATTAATTACACTCTGAACACCAATGGTTATAATGCTTTTGTAGAAGTTAGATACCAAGCTAGTTCTGTTTTTGATAGTGATGCTCCTTATACTACTGAAGTTATTAGTAATTTTACTTTGGTTAATAATGCGCCTACTACTTACAGTTATACATTAACGGGTTTAACGCCAAATACTACTTATTCGTATGAGTTTGGAGCTGTTACTCAAAACGCTGGTGGAGTAAATACAGGAGAAAATGCGGCCTTTACAACTCTAGCCATTTCTGCACAACCAACAGCTCCATCGCCACAAAACTTTTGTGATAGTTCCAACCCAACAGTCGCTAGTTTAAGTGCTTCAGGAACCAATATTAAATGGTATGCCAATTCAACGGGTGGTTCACCTTTGGCAGCTACTACAGCATTATCACAAGGAACTTATTATGTGTCGCAAACACAATCTGGTTCAGCCGAAAGTTCTCGTTTGGCGATACAAGTAAACATTACTATTATTTCTCCACCATCAAACGTGCCTGCCAATCAAACCTTTTGTCAATCGGCTACCTTAGGGAACATTCAAACCGGAGCAGGTTCTAATTTTCAGTGGTATGCTGCTCAAACGGGTGGAGCTGTATTGCCTAATTCGACTTCAATAGCAACAGGAACCTATTATTTATCTCAAACCATAAGTGGATGTGAAAGTCCGAGAACAGCGGTTTCAGTAACGGTTAATGTAGTAAACGCACCCACTTCTCAAGCTCAAACGTTTTGTCAATCGGGAACTGTGGCTAATTTGAACGCCAACGGAACCAATTTAAAATGGTATACTTCAGCAACAGGTGGTTCGCCTTTATCGAATGTAGCGTCATTATCTACTGGAACGTATTATGTTTCTCAAACTGTAAATGCTTGTGAAAGTACACGTACATCAGTTGCTGTGTCAGTAAATGTGGTGAATGCGCCAACTGGTAATGCCAACCAAACTTTTGTGTCGGGTTCAACTGTTTCAGATTTAGTAGTAAGCGGAACTGCTGTTGTTTGGTTTGCCACTCAAGCCGATGCATTGGCCAATACAAATCCATTAGCATCAACAACGTTATTAGTCAATAATACAACCTATTATGCGATGCAAACGGTTTCTAATTGCAGAAGTAATGCGCCTTTAGCAGTAACTACAACCGTAACTTTAAGTAACAATGAAGTAGCTCCAAAATTCAATTTTGTTATGCATCCTAACCCAGCAGATGACGTGGTTACTATCGCCATTGAATCTGAAATCAAGTTGGTAGAGATTTATTCATTACAAGGACAAAAAGTACTCACTAGTTCGTCAACATCTGTACTTGTTGATTCACTTCCATCAGGAGTATATTTTGTGAAAGTGCAGGATGCAGAAGGTAAATCAGCGACTCAAAAATTAGTCGTTCGATAATGAAAAATAAACCAACAATCAAATAAAAATAGTAGTTTTAGTTTTTTTCAAAAAGGCACAATTCAGTAATGGGTTGTGCTTTTTATTTTTAAATCAACGGAATTTTAACAATTACCTGCGTGCCATTGACTTCATTGGTTTCTGAGATCAAATCGGCGTATGTAATTAAATCAGTCAATTGAAGTTGGTCGTTGAGTAATTCCAAGCGTTGTTCGATGGCTTGCGTGGAAAAAGAATTGTGAGTTGTATGATTTTTGGCTTTGATTTCGGCCGATTTCTCCCGACCAATTCCGTTGTCTATAACTGTACAAATCAAATGGGTTTCTTCGGCATCAATAGCAAAATGAACGCTGACTTTTTTATCGCCTTTTTGATGCAATAAACCGTGTTTGATGCTGTTTTCTACAATGGGTTGGATGAGCATCGGCGGAATTTTATGGTAATCTTCGTCGATGGTTTCAGAGACCGTTATCGAGTAAGTGAAATCTTTTTTGAAACGCAATTGTTCGAGTTCTAAATACTTGGTCAAAATTTCCACTTCATCCGAAATAGGAATACTTTTCTTGCCCGACACTTCCAATATTTGCCGAGTTAAATACGTGAAATTATTGAGCTGTTCGTTGGCCGTGAGTTTGTCGCCGTACATGAATTGCATCTGAATACTATTCAATGCATTGAAGATAAAATGCGGATTCATTTGACTTTTGAGTGCTTTGAGTTCGCTTTCGGTAACTTTTTTCTCGGCAGCCAAAAGTTTTTCGGTTTCGGCGAGTTGGTTTTGAAGGATTTCGTTTTTCTTTTTTTCTTTGTAACGAGAGAATAAAACGTAGCCAGTTGTGGCAATTCCGGTAAAAAAAAGCAAAACTAAATATAAGGTGGTGGTTTTCTTTTTCGATTCGAGTTCGGCGATTTTGTTTTTCTGATGTAGCGCTTTAATTGCCGATTCTTTCTTTTCGTTTTCGTATTTATAGGTGGCTTTTAAGGCAATGTTTTGGCTTTCGTCGTAATAAATTTTCTCGCTTATGTCGGCTGCAATTGTTTTGTATTTATAGGCATTTTGAAAATCGTTTTCTTTGAAAAAAACCTGACTCAAAATCTCAGCTGCTTCTTTTTGGTCGGATGGAAATTTGGTCTTTTGCGACAATTGAAAAGCTCTTAAACCGTACTCTTTGGCTTTGAAAAGGTCATTTTGACTGAAACAAATCGACGCCAATTTGACTTGTACTTTGTTGAGGTGCAAATCACTTTTGATTTTTGTAAAAAGTTGTTCCGACTGCAAATAATTCGATTTTGCTTTTTCTAATTCGTTCTTTTTAAAATAAATATCGCCGTAGTTTTTATACGAGGTGGCTAAAAAATCGGTATTGTTCATTTCCGAAGCCAGTCGGAAAGCTTGATTATTATACTGGAGCGCTTGATTTAATAGATTAAGTTGAATATGGGCAGAAGACAAACTGTTCAAAATCAATAGTAAACGCTCTTGGTTGTTGGTTTTTTTATCGATTTCAAGGCATTTCAAATAATAAAAAATGCTGGTTTTATAGTCGTTTTGATTGTCAAAAATGCGTCCGAGGGCAAAATTAGTGCGTTCCAAACCTTCCAAATCATTCAGTTTTTCAAACAAAGGCAATGCTTCTAAATTGTATTTGATAGCTGCAGTTGTATGGCCCAAATTGTTGTAGATGTAACCCAAATCAGTTAAAACATACGCCAAAGACGATTTATTTTTGGAAAGTAAAGCATAATGATGCGCTTTTTTCATGTACACTAAAGTACTGTCGATTTTTCCTAAATAATCAAAGGCTGTTCCGATGTTTTGTAAGGCGAGAGCGCTGACTAAATGATACCTAATTCTCGACGAAATGGAGAGCGATTTTTTATAGAAATCTATTGCTCTTTGATAGTGATCGTTGTACAGCTGATAAGCGCCATCGTTGTTGTAGGAAATGGATAAGTATTTGGTATACGTATTTTTAAGCGTTTTGTTTTTCTCTATTTGAAGATTTTCTAAAGCTATTTTTTGAAGCTCATGATTGTACTTGATCCAGATGTTGTGATCGTTTTCAGCTTCGATGATTTTGTTGAGAAGAAAGCAACGCGTAGTGTCTTTTTGTGGATGTTTTTGAAGTTGAATGAGGTCAGAATTGGCATTTTGAGCCAACAGTAATTGACTGAAAAATAGTCCAATAAAAATCAACCTGAATTTCATTACAAAATGTTGTTAAGTTGCATGAATTCTTCAAATTCTTCTTTTTTCTCGCGCGAGATGGGAAGCAACGTTCGGTCGTCATACGTCACTGATAAACCGTCTTTTTTGCTGTATTTTTTGATGAGCGATACATTGATTAAATACGAGCGATGAATCCGGAAAAACCGTTTGTCATTGGCCAGTAAATCTTCAAAATGCTTGATTTTTTTGACGGTCAAATCGGTTCCGTTTTTATGGTGAATGGTCGTGTACGAACCTTCGGCTTCAAAGTACAAAATGTCGTTCAAATCCATAAAAACAATGCCATCGCCAATGAGAATACCGATTTTTTTGATTTCTTTTTCGACCAAATTTTCTTTTAATGCGGCGATGTTATCCGAATTGAAATTTTTGTTGGCCAATTTACTTTCAACTTTTTCGATGGCTTCTTTGAGCTTTGATAATCCAATTGGTTTGAGCAAATAATCGGTCGCCGAAACTTCAAACGCTTTGATGGCATATTCCGAATACGCAGTGCAAAAAATGGTTTCAAAAGTGGGTTTGTTGAAGTAATCAAACAACGCAAAACCATTCTCGTTGGGCATTTCAATATCCAAAAACACCAAATCGACTTCGTTTTTATTGATGAGTTTTACGGCCGATTTTACGTCTTCGGCTTCGTCAATGATTTCGACCGAAGGACAATATTCGGCGATAAAATTTTTAATAATCAAACGTGCGTTTTCTTCGTCGTCTACTACTATGGCTTTGATGGTTTTCATGGTTGTTGAATAGGGAAACAAGATACTACTTTTTTTTTACGCGAAAAACCGCCCAAATTCAAATGAATTGATTGAGCGGACTTTTCTTTAAAAACTACTACTTAACTTTTATATTTTACTCAATAATTGCACTTTGCCATGCATACTAGCGGTTGCAGTTAAAATGAGCGCGCCTTTTTTGCCTTTTTCATAATAGTACAATTTGTCGCCTTCTTCCATTTTGATGGTTGTGGTGGCGTTTTTGGTCAGTCGGTAGCTTCCGCCACTTCCGGCATTGATCACGCTGACTTCATCGTCTAAATCATTTTTGATTTTGATGTCGAATTTTTCGGAAATAACTACTGTTTTATTTGATTGTTTGTTGAACGATGTGGTATTCATAGACATCAAACCTAATGCTAAGAATAAAAGGAGGATTGCTTTCTTCATAATTATTTAACGATTAATTTTTGAGTTGAAATTGCGTTCTTACTATCTTCAATACGAACTAAATAAATGCCTTTTGATAAGCTAGAAACCGATACATTTTTAGATGTAGAAGTCAATACTTTTTGCCCTTGAAGCGAATAAATTTCTACTGATTTGATTTCGTTTTCCATTTCTATGTTAAATGAATCAGCAGTTGGATTTGGGTAAATTGATGCTTGAAGGTTTTTTGTGTTGAAATCCTCTGAAGCTAGTATTGAATTATTGGTATACAAACTTGTCACATCAGTGTCGGCAATGGCATAATTGTAAATTTTCAAATCGTCAATAATTCCATTAAAGTAGTTTTGAGCTCCTTGTTCGGTTAAACCTAAAGTAAAAATATTGCCGTTGTTTTGGGTATTAACAGTCAAATTAGCGGAACTGAGTAATACACCATTTTTATAAATTTTAGATTGTGTTCCATCATAAACAAATACCAAATGCGTCCAATCGGAGGAATTTGTAATCCCAAACGAATGATTGTTGCCTGTTGCAAAATGATACAAATTGGATGGATTAAAGTAAGCGCCAATAAAATTAGAAGCTGTTCCGTAGCAATAAATAAAGTTAAAATTGGCATTAAAAGCATTCATTTTCACCCAAAGCGATATGGTTCGAGCAGATGAACCATAGGGAAGATTACTAATAGTTGCGCTACTTCCAGTATTGGTAATGTTTAGAGCACTGTTGGGATTTCCATTGCGATCGGCTACAAATGAAGTCCCGTTTGTAATACTAAAAGGATTACTACCGCTCGTATTTTGCATCGTATTGTTAAAATTGTATTCCGTTACTAGACTATAAGGAGTGCTGTTTGTGGTAGTAAATGAGCCTACAGGAGATACAGTTGTACCAATTGAATTAGTGGCTTCAATTTGAAAATAATACGTAGTGTTTGGAGTCAATCCGGTTAAATAACCTGATGCTGGCGTATTGGCTGAACCAGTAGCAGAGCCACCAGTTACTTGACTAGTAAGAGTAGTGTCGGTAAGTCCATATTTTACAATAGAAGTGGCCGAAAGGCTGTTGGCATTGAGTGCATAATTAATAGTAGCACTGGTGTTGTTGGCATCTATGGTGATGTTTTGAATCGTAGGCGGATTGCTGGCAGGTAAAGTAGTGAATGATTGGGTTGGCGAATAAACCAAGGTTTGATTGCAATTGGTTCCTAAGTTGCCATAATAGCGCCAATAATAAGTAGTTCCAGGGGTAAGATTTGAGATATTAATCGTTCTTGGATACGATGCAAATACTGATCCGCCTGTTGCGTTTGTATTTGGTGCAAATGAGGGAGTAGTAGAGAATTGTGCATGAAAGTTACCGCCATTGGCACAATTAACTGTAACATAAGCATTCAAACTTGCCGATGTGCTGGTGATGTTTGAAGTAGAAAAATTTGAAAATGCAATTTGAGCAGAACCAACTAAGGTATTTGTTAATAGAAATAAAAAGAGTAAAGTTTTTTTCATACGAGTAGAATTTAGAATTATGAGGCAAAAATGGAGTGTTTGCTTTAATTTAAATCCCACTTTTCACGAACTGATGGTTTTCTTTCATGAAATGCAAATGAAATTTTATAAAACTTGTATCAAAATACAAAACCACTGAAATCAATATGAATCAGTGGTTTGAGCTTTAAAAACTAGAAAACTAAAAACTTTTATAAATGAGTAGGAAAAGTAAACCGTAGACTAGGGCAAGGGTGATTTCTAATCGGTAATGGCGAAGTCTTTTCATATTATTACAGTTTAGTCAAACAAATAGAGCGAATTTTTAGGAGGTAGTTCTTTTTAATTTCATCAAATGCTCGTTTTTTTTTATGAATGGTTTATAAAAGAAGAAAAGGAGTTTCATGACAAAACTCCTCTTCTAAAAAGCAAACTACTACTTTATTTTTGCTCGAGTGTTTTGATGCGATCCTCAAGTTGTTTGTATTTTTCTAATTCAGATTTTAATTGCGCTAACTCGGTTTTTTGCGTTTCGATGATTACTTGTTGCTCTTGAACCGCTTTTACAATTGGCATGATGAATTGGCTGTAAGCAATTCCGTAATTATCATTTGGATTGTTCGCGTCTGGAATGTGTAATCCGTCGAAATTATAACCCAAATCGGTGCAGATTTTTTCTACCTCTTGCGCTAAAAATCCAGTGCGAACAATAGCGGTTGATTTTGAGAAATCTTCATTGGCAACTTCATCACGATTGCGGTTTTTGTTGAGGTGTTCGTCGAATTTTTTAGTATCAAAATTATATGTTACCGGTTTTAATTTTTTGATGAAATCCAAACCAGGCACATTTTCTTGTACATTGAATTTAAAGCGCGCATCGGATGGATTCGTATACGGAACTTGACCTTCAACAACTGTTACGGTTGCGCTTCCCAAACGCACTTTATCTGAAACTGAAACCGTAGCGTTAAATCCAACGGCAGTTGCATTACTCAATCCAGAAGTCGCTACATCAGCCAATCGACCTAAACCAGTATTGTTGCTTCCAGTAGTGTTGGTAAGTAGCGAACTTTTCCCCAAACCTGAGTTTCCAACTCCAGTAAGATTAGCATTTAATGATGCATGACCAATAGCAGTGTTTAAATTTCCAGTTGAAGTAAATTGTCCGCTTGTTGCTCCTACAAACGTATTTTGATTACTAGTTAAATCGTCAGCATCTCCCGCATTGATTCCTACAAAAACAGAACCTCCTGCGTTGACAAACGATAGTTGACCTTGCTGAGTTAAGCGAATTTTAACCACATTATTCACACGAAAATCCAAGTCTTGCGCATCTGTGGTTCCGATGAAGTTGGTTCCTGAAAGAGTTCCTGCGTTTCCTGTGAGTTTCCAGTCGTTGGATAAAGACGATAAATCTACCGTTTGTGTGGCAACACCGTCATTTTGAAGTGACAGATTTAATGTATTTCCAGTTAAACTGAAAACATCGGTTCCTTGGTTGTCGATGGCACCTAAATTTAAGGTTTGAGTAGCAACGGCATCGTCTTGTAATGATATATTTAAAGTGTCACCACTAAGCGATAGTACATCAATTATTTGATTGTCTGTATCAACAGTAGAATTAACCCAAGATACATTTCCAGTACCATCCGTTTGCATGATTTGTCCGTTGGTTCCTCGTGATGAGGGTAAAATATAATTATTGAGCGTTGTTGTTCCAATCGATAGTCGCCCCAAGAAATAACCCGCATAACCATTTGATTGCAGCGCTTGAGAATAGATACCATATTCCGAGCCTCCAATGTCAGTAGTTACAATACTCTTTATACCAAACAATTCAGATGTAAGATGGTCAAATCTGGATACATCCACGTTCATATCATGCCAAGTGTTTTCGGTAGAGATGGCCGAGCGTGAGGCTAAAGTGTAAGCTGAACTCATAGTAATTGCCATTCCATTACCATTATCTCCATCTTGATCAATATCTATCAAGTTATCATTAAAATTAGTGGGTCCAATTTTAACATTTCTAGTGTTTCCTAAAGTTGAAACTGAGAATTTGAAGTTAGGGTCAATGGTTTGCCCGATACTAATATTACCTGTGTTATGAACTCTAAAAGACTCCACACTATTATTTGAATAAGCAGTTATACCAAAACCTGGGCTAAAGAATCCTGTATCAGTATCAAAAAAGCGGATGCTTGGATCGTTAGCTGCTCCATTATCAAATTGTATTTCGCCCATAAAACTATCAGCACTCGGGTCGATGAAGTACCCTGTATTATCCCAATCGATAATTTGATTACTTACATATAAGTTATTATTAGTGGTGGCAGTGTCACCTATGTACACATCACCCGACTGACGCTCAATATTTGCACCAACGTCTGTCCAATCGTCATCACCTAAAAGAGCTGATAAATCAACAGTTTGTGTAGCTACACCATCGTTTTGCAAGGAAAGATTTAAAGTAGTTCCAGTCAAGCTGAATACATCAGTTGTTTGGTCGTCGGTATCTGTTGGTGGATTTACCCAACTTACATTTCCAGCACCATCGGTTTGCATGATTTGACCGTTTAATCCGCGTGATGGTGGCAGAATGTAATTGTTTGTTAAGTTGGTTCCAACCGAAACATTTCCTAAGAAATAACCTGCATAGCTGTTGGCTTTTGTAACGTCTGAATAAATACCGTAATGCGTTCCTGGTGTTGTGTTTAAGATGGTAATTCGCTCTCCGTATTTGTTACCTGTTCCCATTGCCAACATGTAGGTTTCGGTTCCAATAACATCGCCCGATGAAGTGCCTCCCATGTTATTATAAACTCCAGCACGAACACCAGAACCGCTTCCTCCAATGGCGTTATTGATGCCAAAAACAGAGCTTGAAGTTGTGGTGCCTGAATTATTATTTACACCAACAAAACCTCCAGTATGATTGGCATTGATATCTTCATTGTATAATCCCGTGTAATTTCCTGTATTAGTTGCTGTTGGATTAAAACTATTGAATAGTCCAAAGCCACTCACATTTCCACTAGAGTTATGATTGTTGACCATGCCATATTCAAAGTTAGCACCTGTGGTTGCTCCTAGTAAAGTGTTGTAAATTCCATATTTGAAGTTGGCATTTCCAGATACATTATTGGCAATACCAGCCGAGTTGGGGTTGGTTGTATCTACAATTAAGTTGTTGAGTATTCCCCATTTGGTTCCAGCCGTTGCGTTGCTGTTGGATAATGATAAAGTTGTGTTTTTAGTAACGGCATCCACATCCAATTTAGCACTTGCAGCCGTTGATTTTCCTATCGATATATCGCCAAAAGTGTATTTATTATCCGTGATAGCGTCGGGTTGAGTAGTACCGCCAACTTCAAACCAATCATTATCTTTTAATGAAGACAAATCAACCGTTTGTGTAGCTACACCATCGTTTTGTAAGGAGAGATTCAATGTGTTTCCAGTCAAGCTGAATACGTCAGTTCCTTGATCGTCCGTATCTGTTACTACAGTTGGAGTTACCCACGAAACATTTCCACTCCCGTCGGTTTGCATGATTTGACCGTTGGTTCCACGTGATGGTGGTAAAATATAATTGTTGGTAGTTGTGGTTCCGATGGAAACGTTTCCTAAAAAATAACCAGCGTAGCTTCCTGTTTTTAAAGCCTCTGAATAAGTTCCATAATGTGTTCCACCTGCAGTTGGGTCAATGAGGCTGTAAGTACCATATTTTGCTCCTGTACCAGTACTAGAGATGTAGTTGTAGTTGCCATATCGTGCACCATTTCCTGTTCCAGCAATGTAATTGTATACACCAAATTTTTGTCCGTTCCCTGAACCTAAAAATCGATTCTGAATTCCATTATGATCGCCACCACCGTTCGATGAGATGAAGTTGTAAATACCATTAATATTGGAATCAGAAACCGTTGAAAAATTATTGTAAACGCCATTTTGATTTTGAAAACTCGTACCAGTAGCAGAGATGTCATTGCGAACACCATATACAAAATCTGCTCCAGAACCAGTTATAAAGTTGTGATTTCCTACTTGCCAACCACCAGTATTGGCTGCAGAATTTGAATTGAATTGATTAATTCTATTACCTGAACCACTTCCTGAAACCTGAGTTTGTATACCGTACCTTGTGTTGGCTCCTGTGCCAGTGTTACTAAATAACCCTGCTGAAGTAGTTGTAGTCAAAGCGCTACTGTTTTCAGCAAACATGGTGTTGGTAAGCGTACTGTTGTAAATATCAAGCGGTGTTGTACTTAAAGTAGAGCTTCCAATAGTGACTCTACCTTGGGTAAATTTATTGTCAGTTATTGTGTTGGGCGCTGTTGAGGTTCCAATTTCATACCAATCATGGTCTAATGAAGCTGTTACAGGAGTTACCCACGACACATTTCCAGCCGCATCTGTTTGCATGATTTGGCCGTTGGTTCCGCGTGATGGAGGTAAAATATAATTATTGGTTGTAGTGGTCCCGATGGAAACATTTCCTAAAAAGTATCCTGCAAAACTTCCGGGTTTTAATACATCCGAATACAATCCATAATGGGTTCCGCCAGCTGTAGTTGGAATGTAATTGTAAACGCCGTATTTGTCACCAGTTCCGGTTCCGGTTAAAATGTTGTTGACTCCGAAATGGATTCCGTTTCCAGTTCCTGAGAAACTGTTGTCAATACCTGTTATTTGTCCAATGTAATTGTTTGATGAGTTCAAAATACCTGTTGCATTACCCGAGCTAGTTCCATTAAAAGCATTCACCACACCAAAGGAAGGCGTTGATCCTCCATTAGTGAAAGCATTCGCCATTCCGTAGTTCCACGCATTGGTTGTTGAGGCAAATGAATTGTTAACTCCATACAAAACTGCATAATAATTTGAAGTGCTTTTGAAGTCGTTTTTCAAACCGGTTATTGAAGTGGAGATACTTGATGATGTTCCGCTAAAGTCATTACTAATGGCAGTTCGGTTGGTGTTTCCCACCATGTTATCCGTGTTTTGAATAAACGAATTGGTTCCACTGGCTGACGTACCGTTAAATTGTGTTTTTATTCCGGTTTTTCCTGAGGCATTGGAAGTCAAGTTTAAATCAATTCCAATCGGATTGGTCGCAAATGTATTGTTGATGTCTACACTAGTTGTTTTGGTCGCATTGTCCACATCCAAAACACCTGTTGCGGCTGTGTTGCTACCTATGGCTAAACTTCCTTCGGTAAACTTGTTATCTGTAATCGAATTGGGCGGATTGGTACTTCCAACTTCATAAATATCATGATCGGAAGTAGCGGTTTGTGAAATGGGCATCCATTGCGTTCCATTAAAAAAGTAAAAACCAACACCATTCCCGCCAGTGGTTGCAGCATTCGTATTCCAAATTAATAATCCAGTTGCCGCTGTGTTTGTTCCGTCGAGCATTGTAGTAGTCACATTGGGTAAACTCACACGCGGCACCAAAACTCCTTTGTTGGTTGCCGAGATGTCTAGCATCGACGATGGGTCGGGCGTAGTGGTGTTGACACCAACTTGGGCGAATCCGTAGCTTAAGGTTAAAAAAAATAGAAGTGGTAAAATGCGTTTCATTGGATTGTTTGTTGTTTAAAATGGGTTGTTGATGAGTATTGGGATGATGGTCACATTGTATAAATGTTTCGAAAATCCTTTTAATATTATTTTTTTGTTTTTGGAACTGATACAGTCCGAAAAGACAGCTTTATTATCTTTGGAGGTGATGGTTATTTCAAACACACCATCTGTTGTAGTAGGTAAAACGATTTTTTTTTCTTTGTTTGGGAACATAGATTTTTTTAGTAAATCTATCCAAACCAATAGTTTACTCATGGATGTTTTTGGTGAACAACCATAAAAATTTAGTGAATGAAGTCTTTTTTTGGGTGAAAGAAATTAGAGTAAATTAATGTGTTTCATCAATTCGTCTTTGTTGGAAGCGCTCATCGGAACTTTGTTTTTTTCGATGAAAATATAACCGTCTTGTAGCGATTTGATTTTGGAAACATTAATTACATACGAACGATGCACACGTATGAACTTGTGTTGAGGTAATTTTTCTTCCACACTTTTCAACGTATGGCTAATGAGGTGTTTTTGAGTAGAAGTGTATAAGTTGCAGTAGTTGTCAAATGCCTCTAAATATAAAATGTCATCCAATTCAATTTTGATGAGTTCGCCTTTGTTTTTGACAAAAAACGAATTCATTTCTTCGTTGGACGACACCGATTGTTTTTGCACTTTGTTTTTGTACAATGCCAATTCGATATTGGATTTTAAGGTTTTTTCGTTAAACGGTTTGACTATAAATCCAGCAGGATCAGTTTGTTTTACGCGTTCCAAAGTGGTGTCATCCGAATGCGAAGTCAAGAAAATAAAAGGCACTTCCGATTTTTTCTTCAAATGCTCAACCATTTCAATTCCGTCCATTTTGCCTTCCAACGTAATATCGACCAAAATCAAATCGGGTTGTAATTGGTCAATATCAAACAATGCTTCTTTACCATTATCGGTCATTCCAACAATAGAATAACCTACTTTTTCCAAAGCTGTTTTGATGGTTTCGGCAATTAAAGGTTCGTCTTCGATAATGTAAATTTTGGTGCTCATTGACTCAATTCATTTGTTCAAATTTATGAATTTCCATCACAAAATGAGTTCCGTTGTTATTTTCGAATGCAATTTTTCCTTTTAGTTTTTTGGCTAACGCATTGATGAGTTTGATGCCGAATGAATTTTCGCTGATTTCATTACTGAATCCGATTCCGTTATCAATGACTTTTAAAACATAAATTTCGCCTTGCTTTTTGAATTCCAATTCGATTTTTGGATTTTCTATTGAGGATGGAAAAGCGTGTTTGATGCAATTGGTAATCAATTCGTTAATGATTAAGCCCAAAGGTGTAATCGAATCAATCGAAAAAACCGTGCTTTCCACATCAACATTAGTGGTCAAATTTGGAATCGTGTCGGTTTGATTTTCAATGATGTCATTGACCAAATCTTCAATGTATTCTCGTGTTTCAATTCCGATAAGTTGGTCTTTGCTATACAGTTTCTGGTGAATCAACACCATCGATTTAACGCGGTTTTGCGCTTCTTTTACCGCCAAAGCAGCTTCTTTATCTTTCATGTTTTCCGACTGTAAATAAAGCAAACTCGATACAATTTGAAAGCTGTTTTTCACACGATGGTGCGTTTCTTTGAGTAGAATATTTTTCTCGTCAACAGCAGTCTCCAATAATTGTGTTTGTTTTTTCAATCGGTTTCGTTGCTTGAAAAATTGATAGACTAAAAAGCTCAATAGAGCAATAGTCAAACAGGCAATGATAAAAAACAATTGCAAGCGTTGTTTTTCTTTTTCTTGCTTGGCGATTTCTTCTTCTTTCTTTTGCGTTTGGTATTTGGTTTCCATTTCATAAACCACTTCATCACGTTGTTTGGCTTTCAAACTATCGTAAATCAAAATGTATTCGTCTTTGGCTGTCGATGCTTTTTCAAAGTCGCCCATGGCATGATACAAATTGCTCAAAGAGCGGAGCAAAATACTTTTATCACGCAAATCGGATGTCGATTTGTACAGTTTTACTGCATTGGGAACTATCGTGTCTATGCCATCAAAATTTCGCGCACCAGTTTTCGCATCCAAAAGATATGAATAATCAATTTCGTCAGGGCCTTCGCCGGTTTCGGGGTTTTTAACGGTTACTTTTTTTAGATAAACCAACGCTTCGTTAAACTTTTTTTCCCTGATTTTGAGGTTGCCCAAATTGGCATAAGTCGTTCGTTTAATTTCGAAACTACTCGGACATTTGAGGCTTTCCAAAAACAATTCTTCTGCTTTTTTGAAATTTTCTTGCGTTGAATTGATAGAGGCCAAATTGGCCAAACTTCGTGCGAGTAAAACTGAATCTTTTTCTTTTTTTTCTAACGGAATTGCCTTGGTGTAGTACAATTTCGCTTTTTTGTAATTGTCGGTCAAATGAAACAAAACGCCAAGCGAATGGTACAAGTTTTTCGTGTAATTCAACTTGTATTTTTCACAAAGTTTAATGGCCTTTAAATACAAATTAGTAGCATTATTGTAGTCATTTTTGACAAATCCAAAATAGTTACCTTCGGTTTCTAAAATTTTTACCTCAAAAAGTGGTTGGTTTATTTTTTTAGATAAATCTTTTGCCTTTTGAATATAAATGTTGGCACTATCATTATCATTATCGATGTATTCAAATGCAATTTCTAAGTTTTTGATGATTTGATCTTCGGTAGTATTCAATTTTTTGGGTTGTGCGAATACTAAGCTAATTATCAAAAAAGAGAGTAATTGTAAGCCTATTATTTTTTTCATATTGAAATATGTTAAAATATTCCTTAAAACTACAAAAAAATATATATGGTGGTGTACTTTTGCGTATAATTAAAACGCACTATGTCACCTCGTTGGATCATTCTTTTTGTCATAATAGCAGTTATCGAATTGTATGCTTTTCAAGCGATTAAAACGGTAACTAAAGTGAGATGGATTCAAATTGCCTATATTGTTATCTCACTTTCGGCAGTAGTTTTTATCTTTTATCAGTTTTCAAAATTCGATCGAAGTGTTGGGCAAACACCAATGACCATGATTACTATTGGGTTGATGCTGTTGGTTTTGGTTCCGAAATTACTAATCACTTTTTTCATGTTACTGGAAGACATCCTGCGGCTATTGGTTGGAACCAAAAATTACATTACCAATTATAATAACGAAGACGCTTTCTTGCCAGAACGAAGACAATTTGTAAGCCGAATTGCACTCGGAATTGCCGCAGTTCCTTTCTTGTCATTAATTTACGGAATGACGGTTGGTAAGTACAATTTTAAAGTCATTAAACAAACACTTTTTTTTCCTGATCTTCCCGATGCTTTTGATGGTTTTCAAATCACGCAAATTTCAGATGTACACAGTGGAAGCTTTGATAATCCTGAAAAAATTGAATATGCTATCGATTTGATCAATCAACAAAATTCCGATTTGTTACTTTTTACTGGTGATATTGTTAATACGCATGCTAAAGAAATGCATCCTTGGTTAGAGACATTTAATAAAATTCAAAACCATAAATTTGGTAAGTTTTCGATTTTAGGTAACCATGATTATGGTGAATATGTAGAATGGACATCGGAAAAAGATAAAGAAGAAAATTTTGAAGCTATTAAAGATTTACATCGTCAAATTGACTTTAAGTTGTTGTTGAATGAAAATGTTAAAATCAAAAAAGGTGACGACGAAATTGCCTTGGTTGGTGTGGAAAATTGGGGTGTAAAATTCAAAAAAGTAGGCGATTTAAATAAAGCTTCAGAAAATTTATCCAAAGACGATTTTAAAATACTAATGAGTCACGATCCAAGTCATTGGGAAGCCGAAATAAAAAACCATCACAAACACTTTCATTTGACATTGTCGGGTCATACTCACGGATTTCAATTTGGTATTGAAATTCCAGGTTTTTTCAAATGGAGTCCAGTAGAATATGTTTACAAACAATGGGCTGGCTTATACCAAGATTTAGGAAAATATATTTATGTAAATCGCGGTTTTGGTTTCCATGCGTATCCAGGTAGAGTAGGTATTATGCCCGAAATAACAGTAATTGAGCTAAAAAAAGGGCAAAATATAGTGTAGTTCGTTAAAAATAGTATATTTGTATTGCTAATTGCTTTCAATTGCTAGAAAGAAAGCTTTAAATAGTTTGGTTTTATGTCAAAATTTGGAGAACTTATCAATGCTCAAGTTCCGGTTTTAATCGACTTCTATACCGAGTGGAATGAGTCGTCAGTATCGATGCATCCAGTAATTAGAGATGTAGCTGCTGCGCTAGGCGACAGAGCTAAAGTGATTAAAATTGATGTGGATAAAAATCAAGAATTAGCCGAAGCGCTTCGTATTAAAGGGTTGCCAACATTAATGATTTACAAAGAAGGTCAAATGGTATGGAGACAATCGGGCGAGTTGGACGCTAATACAATCATTGGTTTAGTTCAGGAACAGGTTTAATCCTATAACTTTTCACAAAAATATCCTTTTTCTTTCAAAAATTGTAACGTTCTTGGTAAAACAAATTCCAAGTTCTTGTAGGCTTTTTTGCTGTCGTGAAATACGATTATGCTTCCAGATTGAACGTTATTTAACACATTTTCCAAGCATTTTTCTGGAGTTATTGAGGTGTCAAAATCATAACTAATTACATCCCACATAATTATTTTATAACCTTGTTTTCGTAAAATTTTCGATTGCGAAGGTTTGATTTTTCCGTAAGGAGGACGGAATAAATCAGTCTGCAGTCTGCCTTCTGCGATTTCTTGATTACATAATTCAACATTCTTAATGTACATTTCTTTTTCAGTATTCCATCCATTAAAATGATTAAAAGTATGATTGCCAATTGAATGACCTTCGTTAATTACCTTTTGGAAGATTTCGGGAAATTTGCGAACGTTATCGCCAATACAAAAAAATGTGGCTTTGGCATTGTGTAATTTGAGTTGAGCTAAAGTCCATTCAGTAATTTTGGGCGTTGGGCCATCGTCAAATGTTAGGTATACTTTGTTTTCATCATTACGGATATCCCAAATATAATTTGGAAAAATGATTTTAATGAAACGATTTGTTTTGACCCAATTGAAATTCATCTTCCAAAATTAAATAAAAAAAGCCAACCGAATTTCTCCGATTGGCATTTGTTATGCTTTAGCTTAACTTTTATTCTTTCTCGGCTCCAAAACGAGCGTACATGGCCACAAATGTGTTGAATGTGGTTTTGTTTTGGTTGTAAAAACCAATATCGCCATTGTCTTTCATAATGGTTAATAAATTTCGGTAACGTTCAATGTCGGTGTAAATATCTGTGGCCATAAAGTTTTGATCAGCTGCGTTGAATTGTTTGAAATACATCAAGTTTTGTTGGTATTTGACCATCAATTTTTTAAGTAATTCTCGAGCTTTTGCTTTTTCGCCTACTTTATAATAGCCATCGGCAAACGGATCAACTGCAGTGTAATAACCATAATAATCCAAAGGCATTTTTTCTACACCCATATCGGCAATTTTTTTGGCTTTCTCTATTTGACCGTCTTTGATTAATTGGAACATCAAACGCGATAAATTATTTCTCGAAGAAATACTGTTTTTACGGGTTTCAGGGTCGTGGTAAATTGTAGTTTTATCGCCATTACCCCAAGTCCATTTTTGTACTAAATTGTACATTTTATCAGAATCAATTTGCCCTAAATCAAATGGGTTTTCTTTATCCACTTTGGTTTTAACTGGAACCAATTTGTATACCATTCCGTCCAATTGAAGGTAATCTTTCATCCATAAATAATCCTCGTCACCAAAACTTCCACCAGTGAAATACGTTGGGCGTTTCCAGTTGTTGTTGTTCAAAATGTCGAGCATGATCAAACGGTTTTTGTACAAGGCACTTCCGTCGATGTCAATATCAATATAAGGAACAATCGAATCAAAATACTTCGGATTGACCACTTTGTTTTTAATTACAGCATTTTTGTCAATAGGAATTCTTACTTTGTTTGTAGGAAAGAAGTGTGCCATTTGACCACTTTGTAACTCCACTTTAGTTTGCGGGTTTTCGCTTTTAGCAAAATTTAAAAAGTCGTTCAAGTTCCAACGGTTTTCGGTTTGCTCGCTAAACAATATATAATCGCGTGTTCCGTCAACATATTGATTGTGATTGAACGAAATTGGTAGTCCTTTGGATTGATAGGTTTTCATTTTCATTTGATCAACATACCAGTCTGTCATCAATAAGCTAGTACAACATACTTTTACATCGGTTCGATAACCTTCTACTTCTTGCATGTACCAAAGTGGGAATGTATCGTTGTCGCCAATGGTATACAAAATAGCGTTGGGCTCACACGAATCAAGATACGCTTTTGCCATTGCGATAGCAGTATATTTATCCGAACGGTCATGATCGTCCCAGTTTTGTGTTGCCATTAATATTGGCGAGGCTAACAAACAAACCGCAATAGTTACTGGCGCAGCGATTTTGGCAGCGATTTTATCTTTCAAAATCTCGTAAATAGCAAACACACCAAATCCTACCCACATAGCAAATACATAAAACGATCCAACTAATGCATAATCTCTTTCACGTGGTTCAAATGGACGTTCATTTAAGTAAATTTTTAAGGCTAAACCAGTAAATAAGAACAAGGCAAGCAACACGTAAAAACTTTTGCGGTCTCTTTGCAAATGATACATCAAACCAATAAGTCCAATGATGAATGGTAAAAAGTAATATTTGTTTCTTCCTTTGTTATTGGCAATGTCATCAGGTAAGTTAGTTTGCGGTCCTAAATGGACTTCATCTAAAGGTGTAATTCCACTCAACCAATTCCCATCCAAGTTGTCGTATTTTCCTTGAATATCGTTTTGTCTTCCAACGAAATTCCATAACAAATAACGACCGTACATATACCCAAATTGGTATTCCACCATAAATTTTAGGTTGTCAAAAGTTTTAGGTTTCTCTATGTTTAAATAATCACCATAGGCTTTTAAGAATGCGACATAGCCTTCATTATCAATTTTTTTAGAAGCATACGCCTGACGAAATTCACCAACGATATCCAACAATTCCTTTTCTTCTGAATACTCTTCTTTAACTGTAAATTCTGGAGGTCTTGTAAATGTTATGTAATTGTCAATATGTTCTGTACTCCACAAACGTGGTAAAATGGTTTTGTGATTATCGTCAGAATTTTGCTCGGCATTTTTGTAGTTGTTTACGATTTCGTATTTACCAGTTTGGTAGTTTCTTTCGTAGTTGGGTTTTTTGTCCAAATACGGATTTTCTTCATCCAAGCCTGCAAACGTATCGGTGTATTGCGGGCCATAAAACAAAGGATTCACGCCATATTGCTCACGATTGTAGTATGCTAAAACCTCGGCAGCGTCTGAAGGTTTATTTTCGTTAATAGGCGTATTGGCATTGGCACGAATAGGCAACATCAACCAAGTTGAAAATCCGATTAAAACGAAAAGAACACAAAGTAAAATGGTATTGTAAAATGCCTGTTGTTTTTTTCGTGTGTATTTTAGTCCAAAATAGAAAAATCCTATAATTAGCGCAAATAAGATGATAGTTCCTGAGTCAAATGGTAGTCCAAAAGTATTGACAAAGAAAATTTCGCTTTTACCAAATAAACCTAAAGTGTAAGGTAATAATAATTTGAAAATGAATAATAAAATAGCAACAATTACCACATTGGCTATGATGAAGTTTTTCACGGTTACTTTTTCATAGTTTTTAAAGAAGTATAAAAACCCTATCGAAGGAATGGTTAATAGAGCCATAAAGTGAACTCCAAATGACAATCCGACAATTAAAGAAATCAATAATAACCAGCGATTGCCGCGTGGCGTGTTCATGTCTTGTTCCCAACGCAATCCAAGCCAGAACAATAAAGCGATAAATAAGGTTGCCATAGCGTATACTTCGGCTTCAACAGCGTTGTACCAAAAACTATCCGAAAAAGTGAATGTCAGCGCACCTACAAACGAGCTTCCAAGAATAGCGATACTGTTTTCTTTGGTCAACTCTGTGTAGCCTGCCACAACTTTTTTCAAAACGATTGTCGAAGACCAAAACATAAAAAGTATGGTAAACGCGCTTGAGAAAACCGACATCATATTAACCATCAAAGCGATATTTTCTTTTCCAACAGCAAACATCGAAAAGAAGGCGCCCATCATTTGAAATAAGGGTGCACCTGGCGGATGTCCGACTTCTAATTTGGCCGAAGTAGCAATGTATTCTCCACAATCCCAAAAACTCATAGTAGGTTCTACGGTCAATGTGTAGGTTACTAATGCAATGGCAAAAGCAACCCAACCTAAAATTGTATTCCACTTGTTAAAACTAATTGTTTTCATATATAGGGTATGATGATTTGATTTTAATTCTGTGCAAAGAAACTATTTTTTTAGCGAAACCCATAAAATGCATTCGATAAAATTTCACAAATCCTTGTTTCTAAAAAGTTTGACTTTGATTATTCTTTTAATTTAAATTCGATTCCAACAAAACGAATACTCTCAATACTAATGCGACTATCTTTCTGAAAATATTTCCGTAATTTACTGATAAAGACATCCCTACTTCTTCCTGAGAAAAAATCGTCGGTTTTCCAAATGGCTTTCAAAATGGTTTCGCGTTTAATGATTTGGTTTTTATTTTCGTAAAAAAACTGAATTAGCAACGCTTCTTTTTCGGTTAACTGTTGCGTTTTGTTGTTGATTTCCAAACACATTCGTTGGCTGTCAAAGCTATAATTCCCAATTTGAATTTTTTCTTTTTCTAAACGATTGCTTTTGGTTGATTCACTTCTTTTTAAAATATTTTGTATGCGTAAAATCAACTCGTCAACTTCAAAAGGTTTGACTATGTAATCGTCGGCTCCCAATTGTAATCCTCTGATTTTGTCTTCTTTTAATTTTTTGGCCGTCAAAAAAACAAAAGGCATTTCAGGATTGATTTGAATGATTTGTTCTGCCAATGTAAAACCGTCCATTTCGGGCATCATTACATCCAAAACACAAATAGAAAATGTGGTTTTTCGGAATTCATCGAGTGCTTTTTGACCATTTTCACACCAAATCACTTCAAAATCATGCAATGCTAAATAGTGTTTTAATACTAATGCAAAATCAAAATCGTCTTCTGCCAAAAGAATTTTTTTCATAACTAAATGCTAGAAGGTAAACTCAAACACAACTGAGTTCCTTTGCCAATATCGCTTACCAGTTTTACACTTCCTTGATGGGCTTTTATGATTTGATCAACATAATACAATCCTAATCCTAATCCTTTTGCGTTGTGAATATTGCCAGTTTCAACACGGTAAAATTTGTCAAATAACAGATGTTGTTTGCTTTTGTCAATGCCAATTCCGTTGTCTTCAATGCTAATCGTGAGCAAATTATTTTGTAATGATGTTGATACAATAATAGTATCAGAACCATACTTTACAGCATTTTCCAATACATTTAAAATAGCAGTTGTTAGATGAAAAATATCCAGTGAAAGATGGGCTTCAGTCGCCCCAAATTGTGTTTGTATGCTCACTTTTGAATGCGTTGTTTTGAAATCGTTGACAATGTTGTTTAAGAGCGAATGGATGTTGATTTTTTCTTTGCGAAGTTCAATATCTTCATGACCTAGCGAATTGTTGAGCACTTGATCAATCAAAAGTTGTAACCGTTCGTTTTGACGATTGATGGTTTCAAGGAGTTGTTGGTAAACTTGTTCGTTTTCTTTGATTTCTTTTCGAGCCAAAATTTTGGTTGAAACCGACAATGTGGTCAATGGAGTTTTTAATTCGTGAGTAATATTATTGATGAAATCGGTTTTGATATCGCTGATTTTTTTCTGCTTGATGAGGGCTTTCAAAGCGATAACAAAAAGAGTGATTAGAGTAATGATCGACACAAAAGCAAATACTAAGAGCAACGCCATTCGTTTCAAAACAATCCATTCGAAGTCTTTTACAGAAACATATAATGCGTCTTCAGTAAGCAATTTATAATTTGAATTCTCGCCTGAAGCACTCGTTGTTCCTACATAATTTCGAACCAAAAAAGCGTCTTCCAACGAAGCCAAATCGCCGTACATCTTGTTTTCGATAATAGGTTTTTCGGCAAATAAAGTATCGGCTTTTTTCAAATTATTGAAAAGTACAAACTTGTTCAAAACAATAGCAAAATCGATAGAATGATCGGGAAATTCTTTTTCAAATACTTTTTGAAGTCGTAAAGTCAATTGTTCTCTAAATTGATTTTGTAGCAATTGTTGTTTGATTTGTTCGCTATCGGTTTGGTTCGCGATGTATTTTTTGGCCAGTTGTTGGTACAACGTATCTTTTTTGTGAAATAAAACGCTGTCAACATCGCTGTAATCGTTGGTGATTTTACTCAATCGTTCCTTAACTTCCATACGAAATTGCGCTACTTTGTATCGGTACGTTGTTTTTACCAAATACAATTGCATACAAAATAATCCGATTAAAACTAGCGTTGAAAAAGTGATTAATAGATTTATTTTTTGTTTCATACAGTGGTAATTCGAAGTCAAAAATAAGTTGATTTATTGTAAAATTCGCTTTTTGTATCAACATTAACCTACGATTAACTTTCGTGATTTCAAACAGGATATAATTTCATTCCCAATTTTGGTTTAAAAAAGTAATTAGGAATGAATTAGTTATCGTTTGACAAAGAAAGAAGTGAAGTTATTTTAAATAAAAAATAATCAAAATGTTTGCTTAAAATAAAATTTGTTTTAAATTTGCACCCGCATTCAAGCAGTATTGGTCTATGGTGTAATGGTAACACTACGGTTTTTGGTGCCGTCTTTCTAGGTTCGAGTCCTAGTAGACCAACAAAATAACCCTAACTTTTTAGTTAGGGTTTTTTGTTTCTACTAGATGAGAAGTTTATCCCGATAGCTTTAGCGTATCGGGAAGTCCTAGTAGACCAACAAAATAACCCTAACTTTTTAGTTAGGGTTTTTTGTTTCTACTAGATGAGAAGTTTATCCCGATAGCTTTAGCGTATCGGGAAGTCCTAGTAGACCAACAAAATAATCCCAACTTTTCGGTTGGGATTATTTGTTTTTATTAACTTTTAGCAATAAAAAAAGCCTTCACAATTGGCAAAGGCTTTTCATTTAGTTATGTTGGTTGTTAAATTTTGAAAGTAATAACAGGTCGATTGGCGTGATTAACTAAATCTTCGCTAATGCTTCCGTTAAAGAAGTGAGACAAACCTTTTCTTCCGTGTGTACTCATTCCAATTAAATCAGCGTTGATGCTGTTTGAGAAATTTAAAATTCCTTTTTCAACATTGGTTTCATTGTAAATGTGTGTTTCGTATTTGTTAATATTGAATCCAGAAATAAAATTCTTCATTACATTTTCACACTCCGAAGTAGACTTAAAGTTGTTAGGTGTGTTGATCATTGCTAAATGAAGAGTTGATCCAAATTTGTTAGCAAAACTTACTGCTTTTTCGAAAGGTTTTTTAATTTCTTCGGCAAAATCAGAAGCAAAAACAAAATCATTTACTTGGAAGTTCTCTTGCTCTTTTTTGATAATTAATACCGGAACTTCAGAGTTACGAACCACTTTTTCTGCGTTTGAACCAATGAACATTTCTTTATAACCGCTTGCACCGTGTGAACCCATTACAATTAAGTCAACATCGTTCTTTTTACTGATTTTTAAAATACCATCAAAAGCCAATTCAAACTGAACTACTTCAGATACTTTAAGACCATCAAGGTAATCTTCGTCCATTAAATCTTCTAATTTACGTATAGCAGCGTTTTTAAAGAACATAATTTCAGGAACATCTTTCCCAGCACCAACCGCATCACTTCCTTCGTGTGGTAATTCGAGCATATGGAGTAAAATAATTTCACCATCGTTTTTTCTTGCAATCTGAGCGGCTACTTTCAAGGCGTATTCTGCGTGCTCAGAAAAGTCGGTAGGTATTAGAATTTTTTTCATGATTTAGATATAAATTATTGGTTTTATTTAGTTTATTTTTCCTTTGATAAAGGTACGGATTTTTTTTAAGATTAATAAATGATATTTGTCATTAAAAAAAAATTGTATATTTGCAACGTTATTTATTATCAAAATTAAATAATGAGGGAAGCATAGCTTCCCTCTTTTTATAAGAATATGGCATTTAAAGAAAAAGTAATTGAATTATTGAACGAAGGATTAAGTGAGAAACCAAGTGTTTTTCTTATTGATTTGACGATTGATAATTCAAATAAAATTATGGTTACTTTAGATGGTGACAACGGAGTGACTCTTCAAGATTGCATTGATATTAGTCGTGCCATCGAACACAATTTAGATCGTGAAGAACAAGATTTTTCACTCGAAGTAGCTTCGGCAGGAGTATCAACACCTTTGAAACTAGTGCGTCAATACAAAAAAAATATTGGCAGAACGTTAAAAGTAAAAACACTCTCAGAAACCATTGAAGCTGAGTTGGAAGCAGTTGATGAAACTAAGATAACGTTAACTTGGTCGGCAAGAGAACCAAAAAAAATTGGAAAAGGAAAAGAAACAGTAATCAAAAAAGCTGAAATTCCTTATGCAGAAATAAAAGAAGCAATTGTTACAATAAATTTTAATTAATAAGAAGAATGGAAAATATTGCATTAATCGAATCATTTTCAGAGTTTAAAGACGATAAACTTATTGATCGAGTAACGCTTATGGCGATTTTGGAAGACGTTTTTAGAAATGCTTTAAAAAAGAAATACGGTTCAGACGATAACTTTGACATCATCATTAATCCTGACAAAGGTGATATGGAAATTTGGAGAAATCGCGTGGTGGTTGCCGATGATGAAGTAGAAGATGAAAATCAGGAAATTGCATTATCTGAAGCTAGAAGAATCGAGCCAGACTTTGAAGTAGGAGAAGATGTTTCAGAAGAAGTAAAATTGATTGATTTAGGAAGAAGAGCTATTTTAGCCTTACGCCAAAACCTAATTTCTAAAATTCACGAACACGACAATACCAATCTATATAAACAATTTAAAGATTTAATTGGCGAAATTTATACAGCAGAAGTGCATCACGTAAGACCAAGAGTTGTAATTTTGGTGGATGATGAAGGAAACGAAATTGTATTGCCAAAAGAAAAACAAATTCCATCCGACTTCTTCAGAAAAGGTGATAATGTAAAAGGAATTATTGAAAGTGTTGAGTTAAAAGGAAATAAGCCACAAATCATTATGTCTAGAACGGCTCCAGCCTTTTTGGAAAAATTATTTGAACAAGAAATTCCTGAGGTTTTCGACGGTTTAATTACGATTAAAAATGTAGTTAGAATTCCAGGTGAAAAAGCAAAAGTGGCAGTTGATTCCTACGATGATAGAATCGATCCGGTTGGAGCTTGTGTGGGAATGAAAGGGTCAAGAATTCACGGAATTGTTCGCGAATTAGGCAACGAAAATATTGATGTAATCAACTATACGTCTAACAATCAGTTGTATATCACTAGAGCATTGAGTCCGGCCAAAGTTTCTTCTATCAAAATCGACGAAGAAAACAAAAGAGCAGAAGTGTTCTTAAAATTAGAAGAAGTTTCAAAAGCTATCGGTCGTGGTGGACACAATATTAAATTAGCTGGCCAATTAACTGGTTACGAATTAGATGTAATTAGAGAAGGAACTACTGCTGAAGAAGATGACGTAGAATTAACAGAATTCTCAGATGAAATCGATGGATGGGTAATCGACGAATTCGCAAAAATCGGCTTGGATACTGCACGTAGCATTTTAAAACAAAATGTAGCTGATTTAGTGAGAAGAACCGACTTAGAAGAAGAAACAATTTTAGAAGTTATACGCATATTAAAAGAAGAATTCGAGGATTAATTCTCGACAAATAATAAAAATTAATTAGATTTTATGTCTGAAGGAAATATTAGAATAAACAAGGTTTTAAGGGAATTAAATATTTCTTTAGAAAGAGCTGTGGATTATCTAAAAGATAAAGGAATTGCTATTGAAGCAAGTCCAAACACAAAAATTTCTGATGATGTATACAACATTCTTTGTGGCCAATTTGCTGGTGATAAAGGAAACAAAGAAGCTTCTAAAGGAGTTAGTGAAGAAATACGAAAAGAAAAAGAAGCACTTCGTCTTGAACGTGAACGAGAAATCGAAGAAAAGAGAAAACAAGAAGAAGAACGTCAACGTCTTGAAGTTATTAAGGCGAAGGCAGTTGTTACTGGACCAAAGCAAGTAGGTAAAATTGAATTAGATCCTAAACCAACGCCTGTTGCAGAGGTAAAAACCGAACCTAAAGTTGAAAAAATAGTTCCCAAAGAGGAGGTGGTAGAAACACCAAAAGTGGAAGAGAAGGTTGTTACTCCTGTTGTAGAAGAAACACCAGTTGATGATACTTATGAAACACAGTACCACAGTTTAACAGGTCCTAAAATCACAGGTCAAAAAATTGACTTAGCGCAATTTGAAAAACCTAAAAAGAAGAAAGAAGACCCCAAAATTACACCGAACAAACCTGGCGATTCAAAACCAGGCGAAAATAAAAACAAACGCAAGAGAATTCCACCAAAACCAGGTGAAAAACCAGGTGTTCCTGGTGCAAACGGCGGAGCCAACAAGCCAGGAGGAAATAAATTTGGCCCTAACAAACCAGGAGGTGGTTTTCAAAAAGGAAATCGCCCAGCAATTGTTCAAAAAGTTGAGCCGACCGAAGAAGAAGTTAAAAACCAAATCAAAGAAACTTTAGAACGCTTACAAGGAAAAGGTTCCAAATCAAAAGCAGCCAAATACCGCAGAGAAAAAAGAGACTCGCACCGTCAACGTACTGAAGACGAAATGCAAGCACTTGAAGAAGGAAGCAAAGTACTCAAGGTAACTGAGTTCGTTACGGTAGGTGAAATCGCAACCATGATGGATGTGCCAATCACCAAAGTAATCGGAACTTGTATGACTTTGGGTATCATGGTAACCATGAACCAACGTTTGGATGCCGAAACGTTATCGATTGTTGCGGATGAGTTTGGATACGAAGTAGAATTCATCACCACCGATATTGAAGAAGCGATTGAGGTTGTAGAAGATAGAGAAGAAGATTTGGTGAATCGCGCTCCTATTGTAACGGTAATGGGTCACGTCGATCACGGTAAAACATCCTTACTGGATTACATTCGTAAAGAAAACGTAATCGCTGGTGAATCGGGTGGAATTACCCAACACATCGGTGCTTACGCCGTAACCTTAGACAACGGACAAAAAATCACTTTCCTTGATACACCAGGTCACGAAGCCTTTACGGCGATGCGTGCTCGTGGTGCGCAAGTAACCGATATTGCTATTATTGTGGCTGCTGCCGACGACGATATCATGCCACAAACCAAGGAAGCGATCAGTCACGCACAAGCGGCTGGCGTTCCGATGATTTTTGCTATCAATAAAATTGATAAACCTGCCGCTAATCCTGAAAAAATTAAGGAACAATTAGCAGGAATGAATTTATTGGTTGAAGATTGGGGCGGAAAATACCAATCACACGATATTTCTGCTAAAATTGGTACTGGCGTAAAAGACTTACTTGAAAAAGTATTGCTCGAAGCCGAAATCTTAGACTTAAAAGCCAATCCAAATAAACCTGCTGTTGGAACTGTTGTGGAAGCACAATTGGACAAAGGTAGAGGTTATGTGACTACTATTTTAGTACAAGCAGGAACATTGCGTGTTGGTGATTACGTTTTAGCAGGAAAAAATCACGGTAAAATCAAAGCGATGCACGACGAACGCGGTCATTCAGTAAAAGAAGCCGGACCATCAACGCCAATTTCTATTTTAGGTTTAGACGGCGCACCAACAGCTGGAGACAAATTCAACGTGTTTGAAGACGAAAGAGAAGCCAAACAAATCGCTGCCAAACGTACACAATTAATGCGCGAGCAATCGGTTCGTACACAAAAACACATTACGTTGGCCGAAATTGGTCGTCGTATCGCTTTAGGTCAGTTCAAGGAATTGAACATTATCTTGAAAGGTGACGTGGACGGCTCGGTTGAAGCGTTATCGGATTCGTTCTCAAAATTGTCAACCGAAGAAATTCAAATCAATATTATCCACAAAGGAGTTGGAGCTATTACTGAGTCTGACGTAATGTTAGCTTCTGCTTCTGATGCCATCATTATCGGATTCAACGTTCGCCCAGCTGGAAATGCCAAACAATTGGCCTATAAAGAAGAAATCGACATCCGAAATTATTCAATCATCTACGATGCAATCGACGACTTGAAAGATGCTATGGAAGGAATGCTTTCCCCAGAAATGAAGGAAGAAATTACCGGAACTGCCGAAATCAGAGAAATCTTCAAAGTATCCAAAGTCGGAACAATTGCAGGTTGTATGGTTACCGATGGAAAAATCTTCCGTAGTTCAAAAGTGCGTTTAATCCGCGAAGGAGTGGTAATTTACACTGGCGAATTGGCAACTTTAAAACGTTTCAAAGACGATGTCAAAGAAGTAGCAAAAGGATACGATTGTGGTATGCAAATCAAAAACTACAACGACATTCAACAATACGATTTAATCGAAGCCTTCCAAGAAGTCGAAGTAAAGAAAAAGTTGAAATAACATTCAATTATAATAAAAAACCAATCGTAACAGATTGGTTTTTTTTTATGGCGAGTGGCCGCGTTTTCCATTGCAAGTCCTCGTTTTTGGCTGGTATTTTGTACGTCATTTTTGGGCTTCCGTTGGTCGCCCCAACTTCCTCCAAAATAGCCATCCAAAACCTGTGGGCTTTCCATTGCAACCGCTATCGCAATACCAATTTCTTTCCACCAAAATCTTGAAATAGATAATTTGTTTTCTCAGTGCAACTTTGTGAAACCTCTGAGCAACTTTGTGTAACAACATATAAACATCAATAAAAAAACCATCAAGAAATCAAAGTATTGAACAATTTCAATAATCTTAATTCCTCAATGGTTTATTCTAAAAAAATGGTATTAGAAATTCACTCGCAATCCACCATAAATATTTCGCCCAGAAGCATTCATCCCTGAGGCAAAAGTGCGGTATTGTGTGTCTAAAATATTTTCTACACCAGCAAACAAAGTAGCGTTTTTAAGCACCGTAAACGAAGCCTTAGCATTGAATGTTTTCCAAGCAGGCATTCCGTCTTCAGGTGCATACTGCTCGTTGTCTTCACCATTTAGCAAATAGTCTTTGATGTATTTTTTACCATTATAAAGCATAAAAATATCCAAACCATAGTTGTTTTTGAAATAACTCAACCCAACTCTACCATAGTAAGGCGGAATATGATCCAAAGGCGATTGATTACCTTGTTCATCCACAATGCGACCCAAAGTATAATTGAAGTTTCCGCTAAATAACAAGTTGTCAATCAAAAACCATTTTACACTTGAAGAAAACCCTGTTACAAAAGCTTTTCCTTTGTTTTGATTGGCCAAAACCGCACTTGTCGCGCCGTCATACTCAATGGTGTCTGAACCATTAAAGGTAAAAGCATCTGTTACAATAGCATCAATAAAACGAGTGTAATAATAATTGGTTTCAAACTCAAAGCGTTTGTTGTCTGTGGCAACTCTTACACCCAAATCAGCAGTAACAGTCTTTTCAGGTTTCAAGTTTTCATTCGGCACCACTACAGTTCCAGCACTCGATTCAAAGATCTTAGCCAAATCATCAATGTTAGGAACGCGGTATCCAGTGCTTAAATTGGCAATCAAGCTCACTTCCTTGCTTGGTTTGTGAATAATTCCAACAGTTCCGCTGTAGGTTACGTTTTTCTGCTCAATACTCGTAAATGGTAATTCAAAAATCGAATTATCTGCAATGGTACTTTTTAAAGTAGCATAGCCAATGCGTCCGCCAATATTCCAATTGGTTTTTTTAGAAAGCGCTTGGTTGAAGTACACAAACAAATCGTTGCGCGACATATTGTTTTTGCCATTCGGATAACGTGTATCAATGGTTTGTTCAACGCCAGTATTACTATTGTTGCTGTAGGCTGTCGATTTTACTTTGTCGTAATAACTCTCAAAACCATAAATCAAATCGCTTTTAGAAAAATTTTTCTTCAACGTAAAATCCAATGAATAAACAGAGACTTTCTCTTTTCTATTTTGAAGATTGTAGTTGTTCACACGGCGATTGTGTCGGCTTTCTTCCACGTTCTGATAAGCCGCATTAATGGTTAAATCGCTTCCAAAAACAAATTTCTTTTTATCAAAAGTATACACGCCCAAAATTCGCTTTTGCGGACCATAAAACCATTCTGCATTGCGTAACCCATTGCCATTCGGATCGGTCAAACGATCGTAACGCGGAATATCCGTTGTGTTTGAGAATTGAAAATTCAATGCGTGTTGATTGCCGTTTTCTTGTTTGAAGGCCAACTTTTGCATAAAATCATATTGCTTGTAGGCTGTAAATTTTTGCACGTATTTATCATCGTTTGCAATCAATTGGTCAACACCATTTGTGGTTTCGATGTAATAATTGCGCTCGCCAAAAAATGGATTGCTACCATTTTGCTTTCTTCCCATTTTTAAATCGCCAAAATCATTGTACGAAAAAGAGGTGAGAGAAGCAAAGTTCTTAAAACCAAAGTTAAAGTCTATATGTCCTGATTTTTCTTCATTTGCAGAAGAATATCTCGACAAAAATGAGCCGCCAAAAATTTTATCATTGGTTGAAAATTTTGCTTTTTTAGTGGTTAAGTTAATAGCGCCACCCAAAGCGTCACTTCCGAAGAGTGAAGAGCTTGAACCATAAAAAACCTCAACATTTTCCAGCATATTTTCATCTACTGTAATAACGTTTTGTAAATGACCAGCTCTAAAGATTAAGTTATTCATTCGAATTCCATCTACCAACAACAAGATTCTACTGGCTTCAAATCCGCGTAAAACAGGACTTCCGCCACCTTGTTGTGACTTTTGTACAGGAGCTGTTCCCGAATTAGAAATTAGATCAGCGGTATTTTGAAAATTTTGAAATTCGATTTCGTTTTGTGTGATGACATCCGTTTTTTGCGAAATAAAGAGTTTGGTTTTATTTATTTTCTTCGAATGCACAATCACTTCGTTTAATTGGTTGTTTTTGGTGCTGTCGTTTGCCGTTTGTGCATACGAAAACAGTGTTCCAAAAAACAACAAGTAAATGATATATTTCATGGGTTGTTTTTTAGTTTATTAAATGAATAATTTTTGAATAGAATTAAGTCAATTTAATCAACTTGGGAGGTTGAAATATTTTATTGGAAAAATTATCATCAAATGGCACACCATATTTTGGTAGTGCTGCAGTGGTTTTTTTGACTTCCAAAAAATGAATATAGTGTAAATCAGTGATAAATTGAGTGAATGAAATCGAAGTGTGTTGCTTTTTATTTTTTGAAGCTTTTTTAGTCAAATTTTCAGCTGTCTTTTTCAGCACAACTTCAAAGTCATCTCGAATTACTCTTGCAATTATTTTGTTTCCAATTGTTTTGTGGGAAATTAAGTCATAGTATTTGTTATTGATAAATAATTCTCTTTTGTCAGAGATGGTTGACCAATATTCTTTGGAAAATACAAGAGTTTCAGAATACGAAGACGTCGAGGTCTCAACAAGAAGTTCTCTTCGAGCATTCATAAACTCATTTAAAATGATTTCAATAGAAAAAACAACCAAAAAAATGGAATAAAAAAGTAAAACAAGAAGTGCTTTATTTTTTTTCAATCTAAAAGTTATTTAGATGGTTTAATGATCAGTGCGTTAGGGTATTTTTTAATAATGATTTTAAGATTTCTTTCCGCTTCAATACGGGTTTTGTAATTGCCAACCCAAACTTTATAATTAGGTGTGTTGAAAATGATGGTTGCATCATAGTCTTTGAATTCATTTTTAAAATCAACCAAAGCTTTTTTGGACAATTCGTTGTTGCCATTGAATATTTGTATTTTGTAGCGGGTATTTGTTACTATTCCTGAGTTTATTTTTCTTTTCTCTTTCAGTAATTGCTCAAACTTTGGATCTTGTTTTACTTCGGGTTTTTGAGAAAAAAGCAAATTATTTTGGCTTAAAAAAAGAATAAGAAAGAAATATATTGGTAGAGTTTTGTGTTGTATTAGATTCATAATATATTGATTTTAATGCAAATGTAATACTTCTATAACTTATCAAAAACAAAAAAATTATTTAGAATTAATATAAATTAAGAATTAAGATATATTTAAGGTTTTGAGAATAATTGATAAGTCGTATTTTTGTGCAAGTTTTAAAAAAGTGTATCGTTGTTTTCAGAAATAAAACAGAAAAAACTATACCAAAATTATGTAAATTATCATTTATTGTAAAAATACACTCTTGCCTAAACTGAGGTGTTTTTTACCTGACTTGAAAAAATTATACTAACACATGAAAAAAATGGGCAACCATAACTCGATTTCAAGGACTATAATTTTCTGTTTAGCGTTTTTGCTAACTTTCTCCTTAACTTCCTTTTCTCAAGAACCAGCGCCGGCTCCTGCGGCAGATGCAACAGCAATAGCGGCACCTGCAACAACGGGAGGTGATCCTGTGGCTGGAAAAGCATTGTTCAACACCAATTGTGCAGCATGTCACAAGTTAGATGCAAAGGCTACAGGTCCTGCTCTACGTGGAGTGGCTAACAAGTATGACATGGCTTGGTTGTACAAATGGATTAATAATAGCTCGGCTTTAATTGCTTCTGGAGATGCTAAAGCGGTGAAGGTGTTCGAAGAGAATAACAAATCAGTAATGACGGCTTTTCCACAGTTGTCAACTGCTGATATAGATAATATTATTGCTTATACATCTGAGCCTAAAGCAGAAACTCCTTCGGTAGCTGCAGCTGGCGGAGTTGATCCAACTGCAAAAGGACAAGAAGGCGGAATTTCTAATAATGTTATTCTTGGTGCTTTGGCATTGGTAATGTTGATGCTAATTGTAATGTTGTTTTTAGTGAATAACATCCTTACTAAAATTGCAAAATCAAATGGAATTGAAGGTGTTGATAAGAAAACTGATTTTATGGCCCTTCCAAAAGCATTTGTTAAAAATCAATTCTTAGTTTTTGTTTCTGCAGTGTTTCTATTGTTAGCTAGTGGTTATTTTGTTTATGGCTACTTAAGTCAAATAGGTGTTGATCAAAACTATTCTCCGATTCAGCCTATTCACTTCTCACACAGAATTCACGCTGGAAGTAATGGTGTTGATTGTAAATATTGCCACTCGTCGGCTAGGACTAGTAAAAATGCTGGAATTCCATCATTGAATGTGTGTATGAATTGTCATAAAAACATATCTGAGGTTGCTGATACTACGGCTACTGCTGAATATTCAAAAGCATTTTACGATGCGCAAATTCAAAAATTATACGATGCAGTGGGTTGGGATAAATCAATGCAAAAGTATACAGGTAAATCGCAACCAGTTAAATGGGTTCGTATTCACAATTTGCAAGACTTTGCTTATTTCAATCACTCACAACACGTAACGGTTGGAGGTATTGAGTGTCAAAAATGTCACGGACCCGTTCAAGAATATGAAATCCAAAAACAATTTGCTCCTTTAACAATGGGTTGGTGTATTAATTGTCACCGTGAGACTAATGTTAAAATGGAAGGAAATGCTTATTACGAGAAAATTCATGCTGAACTTTCTAAAAAGTACGGCAAAGATAAACTTACTGTAAGTGATATGGGAGGTTTAGAATGTGGTAAGTGTCACTATTAATCAATTATTAAGAAGCTAATATTTATATACGATGTCATCAAACAAAAAATACTGGAAAAGTGTTGAAGAGCTAAACGAAAATAGTTCTATTGTTGAGGCGCTTAGAAATAACGAATTTGTGGAAGAAATTCCAACAGATGAATTTTTAGGAGACGCAGCATCTTTGTCATCATCATCAACTACTCGTCGTGATTTTTTAAAGTATGTTGGATTCAGTACTGCAGCGGCTACTTTAGCAGCATGTGAAGGTCCAGTACACAAATCAATACCTTACGTTGTTCAGCCAGAAGAAATTGTACCTGGGATAGCTAATTACTATGCTACAACAATGTTCGATGGTTTTGACTTTGCCAACCTTTTAGTAAAAACACGTGAAGGAAGACCAATTAAAATAGAAAATAATACTATGGCTGGTGCTAATTTTAGAGCTAATGCTAGAGTACATGCTTCTGTTTTATCAATGTATGATAACACTCGTTTGAAAGCACCAAAAATTGGTGGTAAAGACGCAACTTGGTCTGATGTTACTGCAAAAATAACAGCTAGCTTAGCAGATGCTAAAGCAAAAGGTGGTCAAGTGGTTTTATTGACCAACACTTTAGCAAGTCCATCTACTGAAAAGTTAATCGCTGATTTCATCGCTAAAAATCCAAATGCGAAGCATGTGATTTACGACGCGGTTTCTGAATCTGCTGCTCTTGATGCTGCAGAAGCTGTTTATGGTGAAAGAGTTTTAGTGGATTACGATTTTTCTAAAGCTGAAGTAATCGTTTCTGTTGGAGCTGATTTCTTAGGCGATTGGCAAGGTGGAGGATATGAAGGTGGTTATGCTAAAGGAAGAGTACCTCACAATGGTAAAATGTCAAAACACATTCAATTTGAATCTAACATGACATTATCTGGTGCAGCCGCAGATAAAAGAATTGCAACTTCGGTAGCCAATCAAAAACAAATATTAGTTAAATTATATAATGCAATTACTGGTTCAAGTGTCGCATCCAATTTAAGTAAAGATATCGATGCTGAAGTAACTAAAGCTGCTCAACAGTTGAAATCTGCAGGAGCAAAAGGAGTTGTAGTTGCAGGTATTCAAGATAAAAACGCACAATTGTTGGTTATAGCAATTAATCAAGTATTGGCTAGTCAGGCTTTTAATGCTTCTGGTGCTAGATTGATTAGAAAAGGGTCAAACGAAAAAATGACTCAATTGATGGCCGATTTAAAAGCAGGTGCTGTTCATACTTTAATTATGAGCGGTGTAAATCCAGTGTATACTTTAGCTGATAGCGCTTCATTTGTAGCAGGACTTAAAAAGACTAAACTTTCAGTAGCTTTTTCTTTAAAAGAAGATGAAACAGCTTCTGTTACTACAATTGCTGCTGCGGCTCCACATTATTTAGAATCTTGGAATGATCATAGTTTAACCAAAGGCAATTATGCAATTGTTCAACCTACGATTCGTCCACTTTTTAATACAAAACAATTCCAGGAAGTCCTAATGGCATTGAATGGTGTTGTAGGTTCCTACTACGATTATTTAAAATCATCATCTGCTGCCTACATTTCAGGATCTACTTGGAATAAAGTGGTTCACGATGGAGTTTATGTAACTGGTGAGTCTACTTTAGCAGGAGGAACTGCTGATTATGCTGGAGCAGCTTCTGCTTTAGCACAATCAAAAGCTGCTGGAATGGAATTGGTATTGTATACTAAAACCGGAATGGGAGATGGGCAACAAGCCAATAATCCTTGGTTGCAAGAATTTCCAGATCCTATTACAAGAGTTTCATGGGATAATTATTTGACTATTTCGCAAGCAGATGCTAAAGCAAAAGGGTTGATGAATGAAATCGTAGCAAACGGTGGATTAAATGGTAGTTATGCTGATGTAACTGTTAATGGTGTTAAAATGACTGTTCCTGTAATTGTTCAACCAGGACAAGCGGTTGGTACCGTTGGTTTAGCTTTCGGTTACGGTCGCAAAGCGGCTATGCAAGAAGAAATGCAGGTAGGTGTAAATGCTTACGCTTTCTATGCAAACTTTAACAATGTGCAATCAGTACAAATCGCTAAAGCTAGTGGTGAACATGAATTTGCTTGTGTTCAATCACAAAAAACCTTAATGGGTAGAGGTGATATTGTTAAAGAAACTACATTAGAAGTTTTCAATACCAAAGATGCTAAAGAATGGAATCCCGTTCCAATGGTATCATTAGATCATAAAGAAGTAGAAGCTACAAAAGTTGATTTATGGGAATCGTTTGATCGTTCAGTTGGTCATCATTTCAATTTGTCAATTGATTTAAATGCTTGTACAGGATGTGGTGCTTGTGTTATAGCATGTCATGCTGAAAATAACGTTCCTGTTGTTGGTAAATCTGAAGTAAGAAGAAGTCGTGATATGCACTGGTTGCGTATTGATAGATATTATTCTTCTGAAGATACATTTGCGGGTGATAACAAACGTAAAGAAGAATTTGACGGATTAACAGGTGAAAAAGGATCATTAAGCGGATTTGGTGAAATGGAATCTCCAGCCGATAATCCACAAGTGGTTTTCCAACCTGTAATGTGTCAACATTGTAACCATGCTCCTTGTGAAACGGTTTGTCCTGTTGCAGCAACTTCTCACTCTCGTCAAGGTCAAAACCATATGGCGTACAACCGTTGTGTAGGTACAAGATACTGTGCAAACAACTGTCCTTACAAAGTACGTCGTTTCAACTGGTTCTTGTATGCAAACAATGATGAGTTCAATTACCACATGAATGATGATCTAGGAAGAATGGTAATTAATCCAGATGTAAACGTTCGTTCTCGTGGAGTTATGGAGAAATGTTCAATGTGTATTCAAATGACACAAAAAACAATTCTTGATGCGAAACGTGATGGAAGAGAAGTTGGTATTGATGAGTTCCAAACGGCTTGTTCAAATGCTTGTTCGTCAGGTGCAATGAAATTTGGAGATGTAAATAATAAAGAATCTGAGATTGCCGCATTGGCTTCTGGGTCAAGATCATACCACTTGTTAGAAAGCGTAGGTACTAAACCAAACGTTGTTTATCAAGTAAAAGTTAGAAATATTTAGTAATTAATAAGAAACAATATATAGAATTATGTCGTCTCATTACGAAGCACCCATTAGAAAACCTTTAGTTATAGGTGATAAATCTTATCACGATGTAACAGTAGATGTAGCTGCACCTGTAGAAGGTAGAGCCAATAAACAATGGTGGACTGTATTTTCAATCGCCCTAATAGCCTTCCTTTGGGGATTAGGATGTATTATATATACCATCTCTACTGGTATCGGTTCATGGGGATTAAATAAAACAATTGGATGGGCTTGGGATATCACTAACTTCGTTTGGTGGGTTGGTATCGGTCACGCAGGAACGTTGATTTCCGCAGTACTTTTATTATTCCGTCAAAAATGGAGAATGGCGATTAACCGTTCTGCAGAAGCAATGACCATCTTCTCGGTTGTCCAAGCGGGTCTTTTCCCGATCATTCACATGGGTCGTCCATGGTTAGGATACTGGGTATTGCCAATCCCAAACCAATTCGGGTCACTTTGGGTTAACTTTAACTCACCGTTACTTTGGGACGTATTTGCAATTTCTACGTATCTTTCTGTGTCATTGGTTTTCTGGTGGACAGGTTTACTTCCGGATTTCGCAATGCTTCGAGACAGAGCAATCACTCCTTTTACAAAAAGAATATATTCTATCTTGAGCTTCGGTTGGAGCGGTAGAGCAAAAGACTGGCAACGTTTCGAAGAAGTATCTTTGGTTCTTGCAGGTTTGGCAACACCACTTGTACTTTCTGTACACACGATCGTATCTTTTGACTTCGCGACATCCGTAATTCCAGGATGGCACACTACAATCTTTCCTCCGTACTTCGTTGCTGGAGCGGTATTCTCAGGATTTGCGATGGTAAACACCCTGCTTATCATTATGAGAAAAGTTTCTAACCTTGAAGCTTATATCACACTACAACATATCGAATTGATGAACATCGTAATCATGATTACAGGTTCTATCGTAGGTGTGGCTTATATCACTGAGTTGTTCGTTGCATGGTATTCAGGTGTTGAATACGAACAATATGCATTCTTGAACAGAGCAACAGGTCCTTACGCTTGGGCTTACTGGGCGATGATGACATGTAACGTATTCTCTCCTCAGTTCATGTGGTTCAAAAAATTAAGAACAAGTATCATGTTCTCTTTCGTTATCTCGATTGTGGTAAACATCGGTATGTGGTTTGAGCGTTTCGTAATTATCGTAACTTCATTGCACAGAGATTACCTTCCATCTTCTTGGACAATGTTCTCACCAACATTCGTTGATATTGGAATATTTGTCGGAACAATCGGTTTCTTCTTTGTATTATTCTTGTTATACGCTAGATCTTTCCCTGTGATTGCTCAAGCAGAGGTTAAAACAATCTTGAAATCTTCTGGAGAAAACTATAAAAAACAAAGAGAAGAAAATAAACATTCACACCATGAGTAATAAAGTTATATACGCTATTTATAATGATGATGACGTGCTTATGGATGCCGTTAAGAAAACACGTGCAGCTCATCACCATATTGAAGAAGTTTTCACGCCTTTTCCAGTTCACGGATTGGACAAAGCAATGGGAATATCTCCAACTCGATTAGCAATCTGCGCTTTCTTATACGGATTAGTAGGTCTTTCTGTGGCGACAACAATGATGAACTACATCATGATTTCTGACTGGCCTCAGGATATCGGTGGAAAGCCAAGTTTTAGCTATATCGAAAACATGCCCGCTTTCGTTCCGGTAATGTTCGAGATGACCGTTTTCTTTGCTACCCACTTAATGGTAATCACTTTCTACATGAGAAGTAGATTGTGGCCATTCAAAAAAGCAGAAAACCCAGATGTGAGAACTACAGACGATCACTTTTTGATGGAAGTTGCAGTTCATGGAGATGAGAATGAATTAGTTACATTCTTTCAAAATACTGGGGCAGTAGAAGTTAAAGTAATAGAAAAGCATTAAGAGTAGATATGAAAAGTTTATATAAAATAACACTTTTAGTAGGAATCGCGATAACAGCAGTTTCTTGTCACAACAAGAAAAAGCCAAATTATCAATACTTTCCTAACATGTATGAATCAGTAGGCTACGAAACCTATTCTGAGTCTGGTGCTTTTAAAGACGGAAAAGAAGGACAATTGCCTGCAAAAGGGTCAATTCCAAGAGGTTTTGAACCTTATGAATATGAAAATTCAACAGCTGGTTATGAATTGGCAAAAGCCAACCTAAAATCTCCATTGGATTCAATCGCTAGAAATTCTGATAAAGGAGCTAAGCTATTTGCAATCTATTGTGCAATTTGCCACGGAGAAAAAGGAGATGGAAAAGGAAACCTTGTAAAAAGAGAAAAATTCTTAGGGGTTCCTAGCTATGCTGATAGAGTTATTACAGAGGGAAGTGTTTTCCACGTTGAGACTTATGGATTGAATGCAATGGGTTCTCATGCGAATCAATTAACTGCTCAAGAGCGTTGGATGGTTGCAGCTTATGTGATGAAACTAAAAAGTGAATTATAATTGTAGAACAAACTGATCTTAATAGATATGTACACATTTTCAAGTAAATTAATAACCTTTTCTATTATCCTTATGGTTGTAGGTATCCTTGGGGTAGGATATAGTTTTTTAACTGCACCAAAAAATACAGCTGAAGTAGAGGAAATCCTTAAGAAAGAAGCAGAAGAGCACGGCGGACATGGAGGGCATCATGAAGAAGCTACTCATGGTAAGCAAGAAGCTCACGGAACTGCTACAGAAGCTCATGAGACAGTAGCAATCACAGAGGCTAAACCTGAAGCTTCTATGGCAGATTCAGTTCATGTAGATACAATTTCAGTTTCTAAAGATACGGCTCACGCAGTTGCAGCTACAGAAGAGCACCATGCAGATCATGCTGCAGTAGCAGCTCATGGTCATGACAAAGCTGAAGGTGGTCATGATGATGCTCACGCAGCAGAACATGCAAAACACGTAAAGCACGTTTTCCACCAATTAAAAAACAAGCCTTGGGCAGCCGTTTATGTAGCAGCATTGTTTTTCATGTTGATTTCTTTGGGTGCGTTAGCATTCTATGCAATCCAACAAGTTGCTCAAGCAGGATGGTCTCCGGTTTTATTTAGAGTAATGCAAGGAATCACGGCTTATTTGCCATGGGGTTCTGTTATCGTATTTATTCTTTTGGCACTTGGAGCTTTCCACGTACACCACTTGTTCGTATGGATGGATGCAGACTTATTAGATCCTGCAAATCCAAAATATGACAAATTGATTGCAAACAAATCAGGCTACCTAAACGAATATTTCTGGTTGATCAGAGCTGCAGTTTTCATCATCGGATGGAACCTATACAGATATTTCTCAAGAAAGAACTGTTTGGCTCAAGACCAGGCAAGCGACAACGCTTTCTATAAAAAGAACTTCAAAATGTCTGCTGGATTCCTGGTATTCTTTATCGTAACAGAATCTATCATGTCTTGGGACTGGATTATGTCTGTTGATCCTCACTGGTTCAGTACATTGTTTGGATGGTACGTTTTCGCAAGTTTCTTCGTAAGCGGTATCACAGTAATCGCTATGGTTACATTATACCTAAAATCAAGAGGATACTTAGAATATGTAAACACAAGCCATATCCACGATTTAGCTAAATTCATGTTTGGTATTAGCGTATTCTGGACCTACTTATGGTTCTCACAATTCATGTTGATCTGGTATGCAAATATTCCTGAAGAAGTAACTTACTTCATCACTAGAATTGAGCAATACAACCTGCCTTTCTTCGGAATGGTTGCCATGAACTTCCTTTTCCCGGTATTGATTTTGATCAATACAGATTTCAAACGTCTGACTTGGATTGTTGTTATGGCAGGTGTTGTAATCTTGGCAGGACACTACATTGATTTCTATAATATGATTATGCCGGCTACTGTAGGTGACCGTTGGTTCATCGGAGCAGGTGAAATAGGAGCGATATTGTTCTTCCTTGGATTATTTATCTTCATCTTCGTCAACAAACATAATGTTAGTCCAGGCATACAATCCGTACAAA
>CAYPXI010000023.1:0-48856 GCA_964414655.1 uncultured Flavobacterium sp.
TATGTCGTCTCATTACGAAGCACCCATTAGAAAACCTTTAGTTATAGGTGATAAAAACTATCACGATGTAACTGTAGACGTAGCTGCACCTGTAGAAGGAAGAGCCAATAAACAGTGGTGGACTGTATTTTCTATCGCATTAGCAGCTTTCCTTTGGGGAATTGGTTGTATTATATACACCATTTCTACAGGTATCGGTTCTTGGGGTTTAAATAAAACTGTTGGTTGGGCTTGGGATATCACTAACTTCGTTTGGTGGGTAGGTATCGGTCACGCAGGAACATTAATCTCAGCGGTATTGTTATTATTCCGTCAACGTTGGAGAATGGCAATTAACCGTTCTGCTGAAGCGATGACCATTTTCTCGGTAGTTCAAGCAGGTTTATTCCCAATTATTCACATGGGACGTCCTTGGTTAGCTTACTGGGTAGTTCCTATTCCAAACCAATTGGGTTCTTTATGGTTGAATTTTAACTCACCCTTACTTTGGGACGTATTCGCGATTTCAACTTATCTTTCTGTTTCATTAGTATTCTGGTGGACAGGTTTATTGCCTGATTTCGCTATGATTCGAGATAGAGCAGTTACTCCTTTTAACAAAAAAATATATTCTATCCTAAGTTTTGGATGGAGTGGAAGAGCCAAAGACTGGCAACGTTTTGAAGAGGTTTCTCTTGTATTGGCTGGTTTAGCAACTCCACTTGTACTTTCGGTACACACTATTGTATCCTTTGACTTTGCCACTTCGGTGATTCCAGGATGGCATACAACTATTTTCCCTCCTTACTTCGTTGCTGGAGCGGTTTTCTCTGGGTTTGCGATGGTAAATACTTTACTTATCATCATGAGAAAAGTATCTAATCTTGAAGCTTACATCACTATTCAGCATATTGAGTTGATGAATATTGTAATCATGATTACAGGTTCTATTGTGGGTGTGGCTTATATAACTGAGTTATTCGTAGCTTGGTATTCAGGAGTAGAATATGAGCAGTATGCTTTCTTAAACAGAGCAACTGGACCTTACTGGTGGGCCTATTGGTCAATGATGACTTGTAATGTTTTCTCACCACAGTTTATGTGGTTCAAAAAATTAAGAACAAGTATCATGTTCTCATTTGTAATCTCAATTGTTGTAAATATTGGTATGTGGTTCGAACGTTTCGTTATCATTGTAACCTCATTGCATAGAGATTACCTTCCTTCTTCTTGGACAATGTTCTCACCAACATTTATAGATATTGGTATCTTCATTGGAACAATCGGTTTCTTCTTCGTTTTATTCCTTTTATATGCACGAACTTTCCCAGTGATTGCTCAAGCAGAGGTAAAAACAATTTTGAAATCTTCAGGTGAAAATTACAAAAGAGAAAGAGAAAAAGCAGGTCATAATTCAGAAACACATTAATAAGTATCATGAGTAGTAATAAAGTTATACACGCTATATACAATGATGATGATGTCCTTATGGATGCTGTAAAGCAAACCAGAAAAGCACATCACCATATTGAAGAAGTTTACACTCCTTTTCCAGTGCACGGGTTGGATAAGGCAATGGGTTTAGCACCAACCAGATTAGCAATTTGTGCTTTTATCTATGGGTGTATTGGTTTGACAGTTGCCACTACCATGATGAATTATATCATGATTTTAGATTGGCCGCAAGATATTGGGGGTAAGCCTAGCTTCAGTTACATTCAAAACATGCCAGCCTTTGTGCCAGTTATGTTTGAGATGACTGTTTTTCATGCCGCTCACTTAATGGTTATTACGTTCTATATGAGAAGTAAATTATGGCCATTTAAAAAGGCAGAAAACCCGGATGTAAGAACTACTGATGATCACTTCTTGATGGAAGTGTCAGTTAATAATAACGAAGAAGAGTTATCTTCTTTCTTAAAAAATACTGGAGCAGTAGAAGTTAAAGTAATTGAAAAGCATTAATATGATTATGAAAAGTTTGCTAAAAATAGTTGCATTATTTGTAATTACAGTTTCAATAGTTTCTTGTAAAAATGATCAGAAACCTAATTATCAATACATGCCCAATATGTATGAGTCGGTTGCTTATGAAACCTATTCAGAATCAAATGCTTTTAATTCACCTACTGGACTTAAAGGGAAGGAAGGTCAATTGCCCCCAGTAGGAACTATCAAAAGAGGATTTACACCTTACGATTTACCAAATACTACTGAAGGATACAATGCTTCAAAATTGATTACTACTTCACCTCTTGATTCAACAGCTGTTGACATGAAAAAAGCAGAAGAGTTGTTTACAATATATTGTGCTATTTGCCACGGTTCAGCTGGCGATGGTAAAGGTAAATTGGTTAAGCAAGAAAAATTCTTAGGAGTTCCTAATTACAAAGACAGACAAATTACTAAAGGTAGTATTTTCCATGTAGTAACATATGGTTTGAATTCTATGGGTTCTCACGCGAATCAATTGAGTACAGATGAAAGATGGTTACTAGCTGAATATGTTTTAAAGCTAAAAAGTGAATTATAATTGTAGAATAAACAGACTCTTATAGATATGTATACATTTCCAAATAAATTAAGAAACATTGCATTAGTCCTAATGATTTTAGGGATAGTAGGTATTGTATATGGTTTCTTATCTGCTCCAAAAACGATTCAAGATGTCGAAAAGATTGTGGCAGAAAGTCATCACGCAGGTCATCATGGTAAAGAAGGACATGCTGAACATGCAACAGCTACTCATGAAACAACACATGTAAATCATGAAAAAGCGACAACCGAAGAGCATGTTGTTGAGAAAGTAGCCGATTCATTGAAAAATGTTGCCTCAATAAATTCTGAAATCGTTGAAGATTCAACAGCTACTGAAGCTTCTAATTTAGATGTTGCTGCAATTAAAGCCGAAGAAGCAAAACATGCTGAAAAAGAAGTCGTAGTTGATGAAGCAGCTGAACATGCTGAACATATGGAGCACATGTTACACCAATTGCAAAACAAACCATGGGCTGCGTTGTATGTAGCTTGTATTTTCTTCTTGTTAATAACAATGGGTGTTTTAGCGTTTTACGCTATTCAACAGGTTGCTCAGGCAGGTTGGTCACCAGTATTATTCAGAGTAATGCAGGGTATAACAGCTTATTTACCTGTAGTTTCAATTATTTTCTTTGTATTGTTATTGTTGTCTGGTTTCCATGTCAATCATTTATTTGTTTGGATGAAAGATGGTGTGACCGATCCCAATAGTCCTAACTATGATGAATTAATAGCTGGTAAATCAGGCTATTTGAATTTTGCTTTTTGGATTTCAAGAGCTGCAATATTCTTATTGGGTTGGAACTTATACCGTTATTTATCAAGAAAGAACTGTTTGGCTCAAGACGAAGCTAATGACAACACATTCTATAAAAAGAATTTCAAAATGTCTGCTGGATTCCTAGTGTTCTTTATTGTTTCTGAGTCTATCATGGCTTGGGATTGGATTATGTCTGTAGATCCTCACTGGTTCAGTACTTTATTCGGATGGTATGTGTTTGCAAGTTTCTTCGTAAGCGGTATAACAACTATTTCGATGGTAACATTATACTTAAAATCAAAAGGTTATTTAGAGAATGTAAATACAAGCCACATTCACGATTTATCAAAATTTATGTTTGGTATTAGTGTGTTTTGGACTTACTTATGGTTCTCTCAATTCATGTTGATTTGGTATTCAAATATACCAGAAGAGGTAACTTACTTTAAAACTAGAATTGAACATTTCAATTTGCCATTCTTTGGAGCAGTTGTAATGAACTTCATTTTCCCATTCTTAGTATTAATCAACACCGATTTTAAACGAATTACTCCAATTGTAGTTGGTGCTGGTGTAGTAATTTTAGCAGGTCATTATATTGATTTCTTCAATATGATTATGCCAGCAACTGTAGGTGACCAATGGTTTATTGGTGTTTCCGAAATTGCATCCGTTTTATTCTTCTTAGGTTTATTCATATTTGTAGTATTTACAGCTTTAACTAAAGCTCCTCTTACTCCAAAACGTAACCCATTCATCGAAGAAAGTAAACATTTTCATTATTAATATTTAAATAAACATCAAATGACAAGTTTATTGGTACTTATAATTTTAGTATTATTATCAATTGCTATTTGGCAGTTAACTAAGATTTTTGATTTAACTCAAATTGGAAAGAAATCTGGAAGTTCTCAAATTGCAAACGACGAAGATAACAACGTTCAAGGGTATTTGTTTTTTGGATTCTTAGGATTCATTTACTTAACTACCATAATATGTTTAGTTAAATATGGGAATTTACCTTTAATTGGTAATTCTGCTTCTGAACACGGACCATTAGTTGATAACCTTATGGTTATATCAATGGTTTTAATTTTCATCGTTCAAACAGTTACTCAAGCATTATTGCATTATTTTGCTTTCAAATACAGAGGAAAGGAAGGAAACAAGGCTTTCTATTTGGCAGATAATAATAAATTAGAATTCATATGGAGTTCGATTCCAGCGATCGTATTAGCAGGTTTGATTTTCTATGGACTTTATGCTTGGAATGATATCATGTTTGTAGATAAAGAACAAGAACAAGATGCCATTGTAATTGAATTGTATGCTAAACAATTTAGTTGGGAAGCTCGTTACGCAGGTAATGATAATACACTAGGGAAAGCAAATGTAAGATACATTGAAGGTGTTAACACATTAGGTGTTGATTTGGAAGATCCAAATGCACAAGATGATATTGTTGTTAATGAATTACATATCCCTAAAGGGAAAAGAGTAATTTTCAAAATCCGTTCTCAAGACGTTTTACACTCGGCTTATATGCCTCACTTTAGAGCTCAAATGAACTGTGTTCCTGGTATGGTTACTAATTTCTCCTTTATACCTACTAAAACTACTGCCGAAATGAGAGGAACTGATGAAATGGTTTCCAAAGTGGATAATATTAATAAAATAAGAGAAAAGAAAAATCAACAGTTGGTAGCTGAAGGTAAAACACCTCTAGATCCTTATACTTTTGATTATTTATTATTGTGTAACAAAATTTGTGGAGCTTCTCATTACAATATGCAAATGAAAATTGTTGTAGACACTCCTCAAGAGTTCAAAGCTTGGTTAAAAGACAAACCAACTTTAGTACAAGCTGTTAAAACTGCAGCAGAAGCTGATAAAAAATCAGAAGAAACTCCTAATACTGTAAAAGATTCAACCAAAATCGCTACCGACTCCACTGTAGTAGCAATGAAATAATAAAGTAATTTAATAATTATATGTCAGCAATGAGTCACGAACACGATCACCACGAACACGATCACCACGAAGAGCATCACCATAAAGATACGTTCATTACTAAATATATATTTAGTATTGATCATAAAATGATTGCAAAGCAATACCTTTTAACTGGTATAGTAATGGGTGTGATTGGTGTAGGTATGTCTTTACTTTTCAGAATGCAATTAGCTTGGCCTGAAGAATCATTTAAAGTATTTAAATTTTTCTTAGGTGAAAAAATGGCACCAGAAGGGGTAATGACCAACGAAGCATATTTGTCATTGATTACAATTCACGGTACCATCATGGTATTCTTCGTATTGACGGCCGCTTTAAGTGGAACTTTTAGTAATTTACTTATTCCGCTTCAATGTGGAGCAAGAGATATGGCTTCAGGTTTATTAAACATGATTTCGTATTGGTTGTTCTTTACATCGAGTGTTGTAATGGTAATATCTTTATTTGTAGAATCTGGACCAGCTTCGGCTGGTTGGACAATTTATCCACCATTGAGTGCTTTACCACAAGCTATTTCTGGTTCTGGATTAGGAATGACATTATGGTTGGTTTCAATGGCTATATTCATTGCTTCTTCATTGTTAGGATCCTTGAACTATATTGTTACTGTAATCAATTTAAGAACAAAAGGAATGTCGTTTACTAGACTTCCGCTAACTATTTGGGCATTCTTTGTAACTGCTGTAATTGGTGTTATCTCTTTCCCTGTATTACTTTCTGCTGCATTGATGTTAATCATGGATAGAAGTTTCGGAACCTCATTCTTCTTGTCGGATATCTACATCGCTGGTGAAGTATTAAATTATCAAGGTGGTTCTCCAGTATTATTTGAACACTTGTTCTGGTTCCTTGGTCACCCTGAAGTTTACATCGTATTATTACCTGCTTTAGGTATTACTTCTGAAGTTATTGCAACCAACTCTCGTAAACCAATTTTCGGTTACAGAGCGATGATTATGTCAATCATTGCAATTGCATTCTTGTCTACCATAGTTTGGGGTCACCACATGTTCCTTTCAGGAATGAATCCGTTCTTAGGTTCTGTGTTCACCTTTACAACATTACTTATTGCAATTCCATCTGCAGTAAAAGCATTCAACTACATCACAACACTTTGGAAAGGGAACTTGCAAATGAATCCTGCTATGTTGTTCTCTATAGGTCTTGTTTCTACTTTTATTACAGGTGGTTTAACAGGAATCATCCTAGGAGATAGTACTTTAGATATTAACGTTCACGATACTTACTTCGTTGTGGCTCACTTCCACTTAGTAATGGGTATTTCTGCTCTTTACGGAATGTTCGCTGGTATTTACCATTGGTATCCAAGAATGTACGGTAGAATGTTAAATAAAAACTTAGGGTATGTTCACTTTTGGGTAACTGCTGTTTGTGCCTACGGAGTTTTCTTCCCAATGCACTTTATCGGAATGGCTGGTTTACCAAGACGTTATTATACTAACACAAACTTCCCATTGTTCGATGATTTACAAGATGTAAATGTTATTATTACAATGTTCGCTTTAATCGGTGGTGCTTTCCAATTGGTGTTCTTGTTCAATTTCTTCTATAGTATGTTCTATGGTGAGAAAACAGTACAAAACCCATGGAAATCTAATACATTAGAATGGACAGCGCCAATCGAGCACATCCACGGTAACTGGCCAGGAGAAATTCCAGAAGTACACCGTTGGGCTTACGATTATAGTAAACCAGGTCACGAAGATGACTTCGTTCCACAAAACGTACCAATGTTAGCGGGTGAAGAAGTTCTGCATCACTAATAGAAAAATAATTTAAAAAAGCCTTTCCTAATCGAAAGGCTTTTTTATTTCGCTCCAACTTGTTATATATTTGTAGTATGAACGAACATTTAGATCCAACCAACCAAAACTATAATCCAGACGAGCTTGATCTCGAAAAAAAGTTGCGTCCGCTTTCCTTCGACGATTTTGCTGGTCAAGAACAAGTGCTTGAAAACCTAAAAGTGTTTGTTGAAGCTGCCAATCTTCGAAGTGAAGCACTCGATCATACGCTTTTTCACGGTCCGCCAGGATTAGGAAAAACTACTTTGGCTAATATTTTAGCCAATGAGTTGGGTGTTGGAATCAAAATTACTTCGGGTCCAGTTTTAGATAAACCAGGTGATTTAGCTGGACTATTAACCAATCTAGAAGAACGCGATGTGCTTTTTATTGACGAAATTCACCGCCTAAGCCCAATAGTAGAAGAATACTTGTATTCGGCAATGGAAGATTTCAAAATCGACATCATGATCGAATCCGGACCGAATGCTCGAACCGTTCAAATCAACCTTAATCCATTTACTTTGGTTGGCGCTACAACGCGTTCAGGATTGCTAACAGCACCTATGCGCGCTCGTTTCGGAATCCAAAGCCGATTACAATATTACAACACCGAATTACTAACTACCATTGTCCAACGTAGTTCCGCTATACTGAAAATGCCAATTACCATGGAAGCTGCCATAGAAATTGCAGGAAGAAGCCGTGGAACACCTCGTATTGCCAACGCACTTTTACGCCGCGTTCGTGATTTCGCCCAAATCAAAGGCAACGGTAAAATCGACATCGAGATAGCCAAGTTTTCACTCAAAGCGCTTAATGTTGATGCTCATGGTTTAGACGAAATGGACAACAAAATCCTTAACACGATAATCGATAAATTCAAAGGTGGACCAGTCGGTTTGTCAACCTTAGCAACAGCTGTTTCCGAAAGTGGCGAAACCATCGAAGAAGTGTACGAACCGTTCCTAATTCAAGAAGGTTTCATCATGCGCACACCACGCGGAAGAGAAGTAACTGAAAAAGCTTACAAACATTTAGGTAAAATACGCACCAATATTCAAGGTGGATTGTTTTAGGGCATTCCTCCGATTAGCAAAACTACGTTCGAAAACTTGTATTTGTGTATCGGAGTCGGGCTATCCGCTGTATCTTTTTTTGTTTTTAGAGCAATAGTATTGAACTGAAAATTTTTCTAGAACAAAAAAAGGATGCCGCTGCTATCCCTAATGCAATTTGTATTTAAAAGAGAAATTTTGGTTTAAAGAAAAACAACATGAGCCCAAACTCAAAATACAATTATCCGAAACAGCTCTCGTTACTTCGATTCATTTGGAATGCCGAGCGTATTCGAAAAAATCCTATTCCTTTTCACCATCGATTTTTTAATGAATTGGGCGATACGTTTTCTGTGTGCTTGCCCAAAAATAAATACGTATTACTTTCACGTGACAATAATGTAGCCGAATATATCCTTCAAAAAAACCAAAAAAACTATTACAAATCAGCACTTCAAACTACGTATTTGTCTAAATATTTAGGACAAGGTTTACTCACGGTCAATGGCGATTTTTGGCTCAAACAACGCCGACTCATTCAACCTGCTTTTCACAAACAGAAGATGAATCAATTGGTCGAAAACATGAGTAATACTATTGTTGCTGAACTCAACAATCTACCTGAAAATTGTTCAGTCAATTTGTATCCTTTAATGAATAATTTGGCGTTTACTGTTGTAGCCAAGTCATTGTTTCATATTACTTCACTCGAAAGTAAACTCAGTCGAATCAAAACTATCATCGAAGAAGTTCAAAATTTTTTGGTCAAAGAAATCCGATTGCCACACAAAGTTTGGTGGTTTAAATTGAGCGGTCAATCCAAAAAACATTTCAACTTGGCAATGGAAAGCAACGCCATATTAAATGAAATTATTGACGAGCGTGAACATTCAAAAGAAGTACACAACGATTTATTGGACATGCTTCTCGAAACGCGCTACGAAGACAATGGACAACCCATGTCAAGAGCGCAATTAATAGACGAAATCAAAATTCTCTTTATCGCTGGTCATGAAACGACGGCGAATGCATTAACCTTTACATTGAAGCTGTTAGCCTTGCATCCTGAAGTGCAAGAAAAAATTGCAGATGAGATTAGAACTATTGAAAGTGAAACTTCCGACACCATCGAGCAACTTCAAAAAATGACATATACGTCAGCAGTCATCAACGAATCGATGCGTTTGTATCCACCAGCTTGGATTACCGATCGCGAAAATGTAGCAGACGATACATTGCTTGAGTACAACATTCGCAAAGGAACACTCATCGGAATTTCATTTTACGAACTGCACCGCAATCCAAAATACTGGGAAAATCCAAACGAGTTTATTCCTGAACGATTTTTAGGCGAACAAAAAAAACAATCCATGCAGTACTTTTATCCTTTTGGCGCTGGACCTCGTATGTGTATCGGAATGGGTTTTGCGCAATACGAAATGAATTTAGCGCTAGCTTATCTAATCAAAAAATACCATGTTTCTACAGATAATAGTCGCATTGAATTTAATCCTTTAGTGACGCTCAAACCAATTGGAATCAATGTTACCCTTACACCACGCTAATGAGAATTAATGCCAAATATGAATACACCAAATTAATCAAACAAGAGGCCGAACGCCTCGGTTTTTTGTCGTGCGGAATAGCCAAAGCCGGTTTTCTTGAGGAAGAAGCACCGCGTTTTGAACTTTGGTTGAAACAAAACCATCACGGCAAAATGAACTACTTGGAAGAGTATTTCGACAAACGCTTGGATCCAACCAAGTTAATGCTAAGTGCTAAAAGTGTGGTTTCTCTATTGATTAATTATTATCCGCCAGAAACGCAAATAGAAGGCAGTTATAAAATTTCTAAATACGCTTACGGAAAAGATTACCACAACGTAATCAAAAAGAAGTTGCGAAAATTATTGCGTTTTATCAAAACCGAGATTGGCGATGTACACGGTCGTGCATTTATTGATATTGAACCTATTATGGATAAGGCTTGGGCCGCCAAAAGTGGTTTGGGTTGGATTGGGAAAAGTAGTAACTTAATTACTCAAAAAGTAGGCTCGTTCTATTTTGTAGCCGAACTAGTCCTCGATTTAGAACTCGAATACGATTCGCCAACAACAGATCATTGCGGCACTTGTACGGCTTGTATTGATGCTTGTCCGACGCAAGCCATTGTGGCTCCTTATGTTGTTGATGGTAGCAAATGTATTTCGTATTTCACGATCGAGCTCAAAGATAATTTACCGCAAGAAATGAAAGGCAAATTTGATGACTGGGCTTTTGGTTGCGATGTATGCCAAGATGTGTGTCCGTGGAATCGTTTTTCAAAACCGCATAACGAACACCGTTTTGATCCTAATCCAGCGATTTTATCATACACCAAAAAAGATTGGGAAGAAATAACGGAAGAGATTTTTAAAGAAGTTTTTGTCAATTCGCCCTTAAAGCGTCCTCAATTTGAAGGTTTGAAACGCAATATTGATTTTTTAAAAGAAAAGTAATTAAGAAATTCTATTTTTACAAAAGACGATAACCAACTAGCCCCGACTGAAGCGACACCTTGTAAAGCGAAAGGCGGGAAAAAGGATTGCAAAAATACGCAAACCATCCGCTTCTAAAAATCACAAAGTAGATTCGCGTTCGATGATATTGGTTACCAATTCGATGGTTCTAGGTTTAAAATCGACCATTTCTTTGCGTTGGTTGATTTCTTCCAACAACAAATTAAACGATTCCACGCCCATCTCATAACTTGGTTGATCAACAGTGCTCAATTTGGGTGTGATAACTTGTGACATGAACCAATTGCTAAAACCAATTACTTTGATTTGCTCGGGAACTTTCACATTGATTTCGTTGAAGTAAGCCAAAACGCCCACAGCAACTAAATCAGTTATTGCAAAAATACCATCTACATCGGGATGGTCGTTAATGATTTGTTTGGCAAACTCTTTTCCTTCTTCAAACGTTACGTTTTTGCAAGTATACACTAACTTTGAGTCGTATGGGATATTGTATTTTTCTACGGCTTTTTTATAACCCAAAAAAACGGTCAATCGAATTTTGTGGATTCACAGGTCCGCGAATGTGTGCAATTTTGCTGCAACCTTTACTAATCAAATGCGCTACGGCATTGTGCGCTGCTTTTTGATCGTTGATGATGACTTTGGAACAATTAATCAGTTTTGAAATCTTGTCAAAAAGCACAAAAGGAATTTCACGACGAATGATTTCTTTAATGTGTTCGTCGTCGTTGGATTCGTTGGAAAGTGACATGATAATGCCATCAACACGTTTGTTGATCAATAATTCTACTTGTTTTTTTTCCAATTCAACCGATTCATTCGATTGCAAAATGATAACTAAATAACCGTTTTTTTCTGCTTCAGCAATAATTCCGTTAATAACATTGGAGAAGAAATGATGCACTACTTCTGGAATGATTAAACCAATGGTTTTGGATTCTTTAGTACGAAGGTTAACAGCAAAACTATTGGGCGTATACTGTAATTCCCGAGCTAAGTCTAAAACGGCTTTTTTCGTTTTTTCGCTCACGTCGGAATAGTTTTTTAGTGCTTTTGAAACCGTAGTGATAGAGATTCCTAATGTTTCAGCTATTTGTTTTAAAGTAGTCTCTTTCATTTAACAAATATGATAAAAAAAATTGAATCTCAAATCGAAAACGTTTTCGTTAATTTCGAAAACGTTTTCGATGTCAAATTCATAAATTCTTGTGAAGTAAAATTCTAATTTCGGAATTATTAAGAACTAATTTTACTAATCAAACAAATTCTAAAAAATGAAAAAAAGTACTTTATTTTTGAAAAGATTGTTGGTTATACTAGCTTTAATGCTATTTAATCTCTCTTTTTCACAAAACGAGAAAGAAGCTGCAACCGATTCTATTAAAGGAGGCAAACTCGAAGAAGTAGTTGTTACTGGGGTTTTAAAACCTCGCTCAAAGCTAAAATCGAGTGTTTCCATCAGTTCAGTTTCTACTACTCAAATTGACCAAGCGGCTCCAAGATCAACCGCTGAGTTGTTCCGAATTTTACCAGGTATCAAATCGGAATCAACTGGTGGTGAAGGAAATGCGAATATCACAGTTCGCGGAATTCCAATTGCTTCTGGAGGAGCTAAGTTTTTACAATTGCACGAAGACGGAATGCCTGTAATGCAATTTGGCGATGTAGCCTTTGGTAATGCCGATATCTTTGTAAGAAACGACCAAACCATCAGTAGAGTAGAAGCTATTCGTGGTGGTTCCGCTTCAACATTGGCTAGTAATTCACCTGCAGGAATTATCAACTTTATCAGTAAAGATGGTAAAAGAGAAGGTGGTTCATTGATGCATTCAATTGGGGTTGATTACGGAAACAACCGTACTGATTTTGAATACGGAACACCAATTTCTGAAACTTTACGTTTTCATGTAGGTGGTTTCTACCGTCAAGGAGAAGGACCAAGAAACGCAGGTTACACAGCTAATTTAGGTGGTCAATTCAAAGCCAACATGACCAAAGAGTTCAAAAATGGACATGTGCGTTTGTATTTTAAATACTTAAATGATCGTTCTATTGGTTATTTGCCAATGCCAGTAAAAGTATCGGGAACGAATGATAATCCAACTTGGAGTTCACTTCCTAATTTTGATATTCTTCACGATACACCTCACAGTGCTTATTTCCAAGACAACTTAACTATCGGTGCTGATGGCGAAAGAAGAAGAAGCAATTTATCAGATGGAATGCGTCCTGTGGCAACTTCTTTTGGTGGTGAATTGAAATTTGATTTGGGTGAAAATTGGAAAATTGAAGAACGTTTCAGACAAAACTACCACAATGGTCGATTTGTTTCGGCTTTCCCGGCAGAAGTGGCTACTGGAGGAACACTTGCCACTAGTTTTGGAGAAGCCAATTTAACCTATGCGAATGGTCCATACGCTGGTTTAAGTTTTGATAATAATGCTTTAGCAATGCGTATTCATACGTTTGACACTGAAATCAACAATTTCAACAACTTTACTAATGATATTAAATTGTCTAAATCATTTTTAGATGGAATGATCGACTTAACGGCAGGATATTACACAGCACACCAAAACATTAACATGTCGTGGTTGTGGAATTCTTATTTGCTTGAAGTAAAAGGTGAAAATGCAGCTTTATTAAACGCTGGAGCTAATTCTGTAAATGGATTGTATGCTTATGGTGTTCCTGCTTGGGGCAATTGCTGTCAAAGAAATTACGATGCTAACTACAATATTGCGGCTCCTTATGCTGCGGTTCAAGTTAAAGTGGAAGAGAAATTATTCATCGATGCGAGTGTGCGTTATGATGCAGGAAAAGCTCGTGGCACTTATGCAGGTTCAACACAATCGTTAAATTTAGACGTTGATAACAATGGTACTATTGAAGGTCCAGAAGCAAGTGTTTCTGTAGTGGATAATGCCAATAGAAAACCAATCAATTATGATTATGATTATGTGTCATTTTCATTAGGAGCCAGTTATTCACTTTCGAATATCCAATCCGTTTTTGGACGTTTCAGTCGTGGTGGAAGAGCCAATGCGGATCGTTTATTATTTGGAGCTAATATTTTGGCATCGGGTGAAGCTGCACCAGGTTTGAGTGCCGATATGGTGAATCAAGTAGAATTTGGTTACAAAAGAAGTGGAAAAATGGCTTCAATTTTTGCTACTGCTTTTTATGCAAATGTGGCTGAACAAAACTGGGATTTCGGTGGTGTTGGTGGCGGAATCAGACAAATTCAAAGAAAATACAATTCGATGGGATTGGAATTGGAAGGAAGCTTAAAACTAAAAGATTTCTATTTGAATGGAAATGTAACATATACCAAAGCCGAAATTGCTGATGATGTTATCACTCCAACCCTTAACGGAAATCGTCCTCGTCGTCAAGCAGATTTTATTTTCGCTGTCATTCCATCATATAAATTTGGTGGAAAAAAACAACACAATGTAGGTTTCTCTGCCATTGGAACAACTGATTCGTATGCGCAAGACGATAACAAATTGGTAATGCCAGGTTATGCTTACTTCAATCCATTCATTAATGTTGAATTGACTAAAGGTCTTTCGGCTTCATTGAACGTAAACAATGTTTTTGATACCATCGGAATTACCGAAGTAGAAGAAGGAAGTATTACGGAAAACCAAGATAATATTTTAAGAGCTAGATCTATCAATGGAAGAACAACATCGTTGACTCTTGCTTATAGATTCTAACAAACGTTTCATGTTTAATTTGTGCAATTCCTATATCAGTTAGTGCTGATATGGGAATTGTTTTTAAAATTAATTATATTTACTACTACCATTTTTAAATAATCTAAGATGAAAAAATTCTTTTTTGCACTTCTTTTAGTTGTAAGTATAGCACCAATAGGTTTTAGTCAGGATATTCAAAAAAAGCCGTCAGATAAGAACGTGATGATTATTTACGGAAGTGACGAATGCCATCATTGTACCGATACAAAAGCATTTTTGAAAGAGCATAAAATTGAATTTGTGTTTTATGATATCGACAAAAACCCAGAAGCACTCCAAGAAATGTTAGGTAAATTGCGAAACGCTGGCATAAGTACTTCTAATCTCGGAATTCCTGTTGTTGACAAGCAAGGAATCATTTTTACTAACAACGGAATTTTTGAAGAGTTTCTCAAAAAATTGAAGTAACATGAAAAGACCTACGCTGAGTTTTTTGCAAATCATCAATATGAATGTTGGGTTTTTTGGTATCCAATACAGTTTTGGTTTGCAACAAAGTGCCGTTAATCCAATTTACGATTTTTTAGGCGCAAGTCCTGATGAATTGCCATTGCTTAATTTGGCGGGACCGTTAACCGGATTATTGATTCAACCAATTATAGGAGCGATGAGCGATAAAACATGGTTGCCAAAATTGGGCGGTAGACGTAAACCGTATTTTTTTATTGGAGCGTTAATATGTAGTATCGCTTTGTTTCTCTTTCCGTTTAGCAGTTCTCTTTGGATGGCCGCTGGTTTATTATGGATTTTAGATGCAGGAAACAACACAGCAATGGAACCTTATCGTGCTTTTATTGCCGACAAGTTAGATGATACTCAGCAACCAATCGGATTTCAAGCGCAAAGTTTTTTTACAGGTTTAGGACAAACATTGGCCAACGTTTCTTTATTTATTTTCCCGATGATTTTTGTGGGAACTACAGGTAAATTACCCACATGGGTTTTTGCTTCATTCTTTTTAGGAGCCGTTTGTTCAATAGCATCCGTGTGGTGGAGTTCACATACCACCAAAGAAATTCCGCCTTCAGCCGAAGAATTGCAACAAATGAAACAAGAACGCATTAGTATTTTTACACCATTTATAGATATAGCAAAAGCAGTAGTCGATATGCCTAAAGTAATGTGGCAACTGGCTTTGGTATATTTGTTTCAATGGTATGCGTTGTTTTGTTATTGGCAAAATTCGTCTAAAAGTATCGCGCTTTCCGTGTGGAATACAACGCCACAACAAAACAGTAAGTTATATGAAGAAGCAGTTGGTTGGACGGGTTTAGTCAACGGTTGGTACAATATTGTAACTTTTTTAACGGCTTTTGCTTTAGCGTATTTCGCTCGAAAATATTCACCCAAATACGTTCATTTTGTGTGTTTGATTCTAGCTGCAGTTGGATTTTTAATTTTCCCACATATCGAAAACAAATACATGTTATTTCCCGCAATTACAGGTTTCGGAATTGGCTGGGCCAGTATGATGGGAATTCCGTATCTGATGGTTGTAACCAATATTCCCAAAGAACGTTATGGTGTTTATATGGGTATTATCAATATGATGATTGTAATTCCAATGTTCATTCAAACACTGTCATTCGGATATATTTTAAAACATTTTTTAAACAACGATCCGCGAAGTGCTATCACTTTTGCTGGTATTTTACTCATATTTAGTGCCATTTGTACACTTTTTATTTCAACAAAAAATAAAAACCAAGTAGTTTCTTAATGCCATGATGTACGATAAAGCCATCGATTTATTATACAAAGTTAGCACGCCAAATGGTTTTTTAGCCAGTGCTGAAAACACGACCAACTACCAAAGGGTTTGGGCGCGTGACGGTGTAATCTGTGGTTTAGCTGCTTTGGCTTCGGGTGATGAACAACTTATTCTGACTTTCAGAAAAACATTAGAAACCTTGGCAAAACACCAACATTCTAATGGAACCATTCCTTCTAATGTTCTAATTTCTGCAGAAAAAAACGAAGTCAGTTATGGCGGTTTGGCCGGAAGAGTCGATGCGGTAACTTGGTTTGTAATTGGCGTTTGTCAGTATGGTTTTTATACAAAAGATGAAAACTTCGTGCAACAAATGCAACCCAATATTGAAAAATGTTTCTTGCTTTTAGAGGCATGGGAATTCAATAACAAGCATTTGTTATACGTTCCGCTTTCAGGCAATTGGGCTGACGAATATATTACTGATGGTTATGTTTTGTATGATCAATTATTGCGCATTTGGGCTTTGAAAAGCTATAATTCTTTTGTGAAAAGCGACACCATTGCCACTAAAATAAATGCTATTGTTCAACAAGTCGAAATCAATTTTTTGCCTAATTCGATTGGAGAAAAATACCATGAGCGAGTTTATAATGAGTTGCATTTTGCAGATTTTATGCCATGCTCGTTTTCGCCTTGTGGTTACAAAACTCAGTTTGATGCCTTTGCAAATTCATTAGCTTTGTTGTTGAATATCGGTACGGAAGAATTTCAGAAACAAACCCTTTTATTTGCTGATAATTTGGCTAAAGAAACCAAACTAGGGTTGCTTCCCGCGTTTTGGCCACCCGTTTTTCAAGAGGATTTGGATTGGAATTTACTCAAAAACAATTGCAAATACGAATTCCGAAATTATCCGTATGAATTCCACAATGGCGGTAGTTGGCCAATGGTGAATGGTTTTTTTGGTTTGGCTTTATTGGCAAAAAATGAAACCCAAAAAGCAACCGAATTGTTGGAAAAAATAAATCAAGCTAATGCAAAAATGAACTATTCGTTCTATGAAAATTTCAACACAGAAACTACCGAAGTCAATGGTGTTTCATTTTGTGCTTGGAGTGCAGCAGCGACTGTTTTAGTGCATCAATCATTATATAATAATTTTAAAATTTTAATATAGTTTGAAATCGATAGATATCATTTGCATAGGAGAAGTATTAATTGATTTTATTGGACACGAAGTCAACACTTCTATCAATAGAACCAAAGATTACCATCGTTTTTTAGGTGGTTCACCTACTAATGTGGCTGTTAATGCCTCGCGTTTGGGATTGAATTCGGTTTTGGTGGCTTCTTGCGGGCAAGATGGTTTGGGCGATTATGTGGTGCGAAAGCTAAAAGCCAATCATGTTGACACCAGTTGTGTGCGTAAGTTGGATGCGCTACCAACATCAGTTATTTTTGTCTCAAAGTCAACCGAAACACCCGATTTTATTCCGTATCGACAAGCCGATTGTGAAATTTTTGTAGAACAATTGCCTGACGAAATTATTGCTGAAGCTAAAATTTTTCACACAACATGTTTCGCTCTGAGTAAAAATCCAGCACGTGAAACCATTTTGAATCGGGCGCAAAAAGCAAAAGAATTGGGTTTGCAATTGAGCATTGATATTAATTTTTCGGAACGCATTTGGCCCAATAGAGAAGAAGCCAAACAAGTTATAAAAGAATATTTAGCTACTAATCCTTTGGTCAAATTGAGTGAAGACGATTGTTATCGTTTGTTTGCCGAATACAAAACGGAAGATTACATTTTTGAGTATTTCCACAATTTGGGTGCTTCTACCATTTGTTTGACCAAAGGGAAAAACGGTGTTGCACTTTCGGATGTCAATGAAGGTTTGTTTTTTCAAAAAGCGTTTCATTTGGATGAAGTGAAAGATACAACGGGTGCTGGCGATGCCTTTTGGACGGGTTTTTTGTATGCTCAAATTGAGAAAAGAAGTTTGAATGAAAGCATTTCAATTGCTCAAAAATTAGCCACAATTAAACTCCAAAATGTGGGTCGATTACCCGATAATATCAATATTAAAGATTTAATTCATTAGGAAAATGGTTTGAGTTAGTTAGCCATTTGGAAAGCTGTAGTTCGTCGCTACAGCTTTTTTTCTGTAAAAAGACTTATTTTACAAAAGACACTTTACTCTTTAGCCCCGATTGTAGCGTTACCTTGTAAAGCGAAAAGCGGGAATAAGGATGGCAAAGAAGCCCAAGCCATTCGCTTCAAATAAACCAAAAAGAAAATCATTAAAAATTTCCTTTTTCGCCCGAGACTATTACCTTTGTAGGTCAGAATAAAACAAACTACAATGCACAAAGATACTAAACGCAGAGAAGCGCTTTTATACCACGCCAAACCGACTCCGGGAAAAATCAAGGTCGTTCCTACCAAAAAATACGCCACCCAACGTGATTTGTCATTGGCCTATTCACCGGGTGTTGCTGAGCCTTGTTTGGAAATTGCTAAAGACATTAACAATGTTTACAAATACACTGCCAAAGGAAATTTAGTAGCTGTAATATCCAACGGAACGGCGGTTTTAGGACTTGGTGATATTGGTCCGGAAGCCTCAAAACCCGTGATGGAAGGAAAAGGCTTGTTGTTTAAGATTTTTGCTGACATTGATGTGTTCGATATTGAAGTAGATACCAAAGATGTGGATGCTTTTATCGAAACTGTAAAAAATATTGCGCCAACTTTTGGTGGAATCAATTTGGAAGATATCAAGGCGCCCGAATCGTTTGAAATTGAACGAAGATTGGTGGAAGAATTGAATATTCCAGTGATGCACGACGATCAGCACGGAACAGCAATTATTTCTTCAGCCGCTTTACTGAATGCAGTTGAATTGGCTGGAAAAAAGATGGAAGAAGTGAAAATGGTCATTTCAGGAGCAGGTTCGGCAGCGATTGCTTGTGCGAATTTGTATGTTTCTTTTGGAGTGAAAGAGGAAAATGTGGTGATGTTCAATAGTAAAGGCGCTTTACGAAAAGATGATCCGAATATTTCTGAAAACCAACGGCGTTATGCTACAGATAAAAATTTTGCTTCACTAGCAGATGCTATGGTTGGAGCTGACGTTTTTGTTGGATTGTCTACAGGCGATATTGTGAAGCCAGAGATGTTAAAAAGCATGGCCGATAATCCGATTGTATTTGCTATGGCCAATCCGAATCCAGAGATTAAATACGATTTAGCGATTAAAACGCGTAAAGATATTATTATGGCAACTGGGCGTTCGGATCATCCGAATCAAGTCAATAATGTACTTGGTTTTCCTTATATTTTCCGTGGAGCTTTAGACGTTCGTGCAACAAAGATTAATGAAGAAATGAAAAAGGCAGCGGTTGTTGCTTTAGCCGAATTAGCCAAAGAATCAGTGCCCGAGCAAGTGAATATTGCTTATGGTGAAACCAAGTTGGTTTTTGGAACCGATTATATTATTCCGAAACCATTTGATCCAAGATTGATAGCAAAAGTTCCACCAGCAGTTGCCAAAGCAGCGATGGAATCGGGTGTGGCGTTGAATCCGATTACCGATTGGGAGAAATACGAAGAGGAGTTGTTGGAACGAATGGGTTCTGATAACAAAATGGTGCGTTTGTTGACCAATCGAGCCAAAACCGATCCAAAGCGCATTGTATTTGCCGAAGCCGATCAGTTAGACGTGTTGAAAGCGGCGCAAATTGTGCATGAAGAAGGAATCGGTCATCCTATTTTATTGGGAAGAAAAGAAGATATTTTAGAGTTAAAAGAAGAAATTGGTTTTGATGCTGAAGTTCCAATTTTTGACCCTAAAACCAAAGAAGAAGACGAGCGTCGAATGGAGTATGCCGAAATTTATTGGAAAGCCCGTCAACGCAAAGGAATTTCGTTGTTGGATGCCCAAAAATGGATGCGCGAACGCAATTATTTTGCCGCAATGATGGTCAACCATGGCGATGCAGATGCGATGGTTTCTGGCTATTCACGAAGTTATCCTTCGGTAGTAAAACCGTTGATTCAGTTGGTTGGAAAGGCGCCAGGAATTTCATTAATTGCGTCAACCAATATGATGATGACCAATCGTGGACCGATGTTTTTGTCGGATACAGCAATCAACCCGAATCCATCGGCAGATGATTTGGCAAAAATTGCTTTAATGACTGAAAAAACCGTTCGTATGTTTGGAATGGAACCTGTAATCGCGATGGTTTCATTTTCTAATTTTGGTTCTTCCAATTACGAAAGTGCAAATAAAGTGCGAGAAGCGGTTGCTTATTTGCATAGTTATTATCCGAATTTGATTGTAGATGGCGAAATTCAAACTGATTTTGCACTCAATCCAGAGATGTTACAGAAAAAATTCCCGTTTTCTAAATTAGCAGGAAAAAAGGTGAATACGTTGATTTTTCCGAATTTAGAGTCGGCGAACATTACCTACAAATTGCTTAAAGAGTTGTATAAGGTCGATTCCATCGGTCCAATTGTTATGGGAATGGATAAACCAGTCCACGTATTTCAGTTGGGTGCGAGCGTTGAAGAAATGGTTAACATGTCGGCAGTTGCAGTTGTTGATGCACAAGAAAAAAGCAAACGTTTGAAAAACTTTGATGTTAAAATGTAGCAGAAATTAGGCATTCATTAGCCCAATTAAAAAATTTTGTTACATTTGGAATGACTTTACAAACAGTATGATAGCACATATTCAAGGAAAATTAGTAGAAAAAACACCTACAGAAGTTGTAATTGATTGTAATGGTGTGGGTTACCATATTAATATTTCTTTGCATACCTACTCGTTGTTGCCTACTGCTGATTTTGTAAAACTATTTACTCATTTGATAATCAAGGAGGATTCACATTCGCTTTTTGGTTTTGTTGAAAAATCGGAAAGGGAAATTTTTAAAATGCTTCTGACTGTTTCAGGAATCGGAGCAGGAATTGCAAGAACCATGCTTTCTTCATTAGAACCAAAGCAAATTATTCAAGCTTTGGCCAGTGGCGATGTGGGAACTATTCAATCCATTAAAGGAATTGGAGGTAAAACAGCCCAACGCGCTATATTGGATTTGAAGGATAAAGTGTTAAAAATATATGATTTGGATGAAGTTTCTGTTGTTTCAAACAATACAAATCGAGATGAAGCGTTATCAGCTTTGGAGGTTTTAGGATTTGTAAGAAAAGCATCCGAAAAGGTAGTGGAAAAAGTGCTAAAAGAGCATCCAAACGCCTCAGTAGAATTAATTATTAAACAAGCTTTAAAAAATTTATAGTTTTTGGAAACACAATATTACAAAAGCATTCTGACTCATTTTAAAAACGGATTTTTCGTTTTATTCTTGTTATTTGGAATGCACGTTTATTCTCAAGTTGAAGAGCCACAAGACAGCGTTAAAACTGGGACTGATTTAGGAACCATTCAGTTGGCCAATCCAAGAAGTATAGTAGATGCCTATACGTATGACCCCAAAACGGATCGTTACATTTATACGAGTACATTTGAAGGTTTTAATATTAATTATCCCATTATTCTGACACCCAAAGAATACCAAGAACTCGTTTTACGCGAATCAATGCGTGAGTATTTCCAAAAGAAAACGGATGCAATTGATGGTAAAAAAGAAGGGACTGAAGAAGCAAAAAAAGACTTACTACCACGATATTATGTCAATTCAAGTTTCTTTGAAACCCTTTTCGGATCCAATACAATCGATATAAAACCAACGGGTTCGGTTGAAATGGATTTAGGCGTTCGGTATACCAAACAAGACAATCCATCATTTTCACCAAGAAATAGAAGCACCACAACTTTCGACTTTGATCAACGCATTAGCATGAGTTTAACTGGAAAAGTGGGAACTCGTTTGAATGTTAATGCCAATTATGATACCGAATCTACTTTCTCTTTTCAAAATTTAATCAAACTAGATTACAGCCCAACGGAAGATGATATAATTCAAAAAATTGAAGTCGGAAATGTTAGTATGCCATTGAATAGTACTTTGATACGTGGAGCCCAAAGTTTATTTGGTGTGAAAGCGCAACTTCAATTTGGTAAAACAACGGTTACTGGAGTATTTTCTGAACAGAAATCGCAAACCAAAAGTGTAACGGCTCAAGGTGGTGGCACCGTTCAGGATTTTGAAATATTCGCGTTGGATTACGATTCAGATCGCCACTTTTTCTTATCCCAGTATTTTAGAAATAAATACGACGAAGCTTTAAAAAATTATCCTTTCATCAACAGTCGTGTACAAATCACTCGTATAGATGTTTGGGTTACCAACAGACAAAACAGAGTCAGTACCACTGGAAATAACTTAAGAAACGTAATTGGAATTCAAGATTTAGGTGAATCCCGATTGAATGAAGGTGGTTCATTGACGCCAATTCCAGATAATCAAATTGTAGCCATAGATCCTATTCCGGGTACTTTTTTCGTTGCTCCATTTGATACACCAACGGATAACGGTAATAACTTGTATGACCCTGAATTAATTGGCACAACAGGTTTGCTTAATAGTAATATTCGTGAAATTATTACTTCGAGTGCTGGTTTTAATAATACGGTTTCAGAAGGAATCGATTATTCAAAACTAGAAAATGCCCGAAAATTAACTGCAAATGAATTTACCTATCACCCACAATTGGGTTACATTTCATTGCAACAACGATTAGCCAATGATGAAGTACTTGCAGTAGCTTACGAGTATACCATAGGTGATCAAGTGTTTCAAGTAGGTGAATTTGGGACAGATGGTTCTGAGGCAACTGTAGTTACAGGAACTGGAGTGCCACAAACTCAAACATTGTTGTTAAAATTATTGAAAAGTAATTTGACTACCGTTGAAAAACCAATTTGGAACTTGATGATGAAAAATATTTATCAAATTCCAGGTGGATTTCAATTGCAACAAGAAGATTTTAGATTCAATATCTTATATACAGATCCCTCGCCTGTAAACTATATAAATCCAGTGGCTAGTTTGCCATTCCCAAATCCGACACCAGGATATACAACCGATCAAATTACCAATACACCGTTATTGAAAGTATTCAATGTAGATAAATTGAATTACAATAATGACCCTCAAGACGGCGGTGATGGTTTCTTCGATTTTATTCCAGGCTTAACAGTTGATCAACAGAATGGGCGTTTGATATTTACATCAGTGGAACCATTTGGTAAAATGTTGTTTGAAAAATTACGAACAAATCCGGGTGAGAATTATTATGGAGATGAAGCTACTTTAGACTACAATGACAACCAAAAGAAATATGTTTACACAAGTCTCTACAGAAGCACTCAGGCATTTGCATTGCAACAAGCGCAGAAAAATAAGTTTCAACTTCGAGGTAAATTCAAATCGGCTGGTGGCGACGGAATTCCGATTGGTGCTTATAATGTGCCGAGAGGATCAGTTGTCGTAACTGCTGGTGGTAGAGTTTTGGTAGAAGGTGTAGATTATAGTGTAAATTATCAAGCAGGAAGAGTTCAAATTCTTGATCCTTCACTACAGGCATCTAATACTCCAATTGAAGTTTCGGTTGAAAATAATTCAGTCTTCGGTCAACAAACTCGTCGTTTCTTTGGTGTAAATGTGGAACATAAATTTTCTGAAAAATTTATAATAGGAGGTACTTACCTCAAAATGACAGAAAGGCCATTTACACAAAAATCCAATTACGGACAAGAATCGGTTAACAATACTATTATCGGTTTCAATGCTAACTATTCTACCGAAGTACCTTTCTTAACTAGAATGGTCAATAAGTTGCCTAATTTAGATACCGATGTGCCTTCCAACTTTTCTATTAGAGGAGAAATTGCTTATCTAAAACCTGATACTCCTAAAGCGGATCAATTTGAAGGTGAAGCAACGGTTTATATTGACGATTTTGAAGGATCACAAAGTAATTTGGATTTGCGTTCACCACAGTCATGGTTTTTGTCGTCAGTGCCAGTTTTAGCCGATTCTGGAAATATTTTGCCTTTGTATTCTGATTTTGGAGGTTCAATAAATTCTAATCTTACCTACAATAACAAAAGAGCAAAATTGTCTTGGTATACAATTGATCCAACATTTTACACTGAAGCACAATCTGGAATTTCACAAGAAGATTTAGAATTAAATAAATCAAGAAGAATTTTCAATGCGGAGTTGTTTCCTAGTTTAGAATTAGCGCAAGGACAATCAACAGTTATCAATACTTTTGATTTAACGTACTACCCTCAAGAGAGAGGGCCATACAATTTCAACCCAGCTGCAGTAGCTAATAATTTATTGCCTAATCCTAATGACAATTTTGGTGGAATTACCAGAGCTTTAAATTCAACTAATTTTGAGCAAGCTAACGTTGAGTATATTCAATTTTGGATGTTAGATCCATATTATGACCCTCTTCACCCTGAGGCTGAAGCTAATTTATCTAATCAAGGGCGATTGTATTTCGATTTAGGTGAAATCTCTGAAGATATTCTTAGAGATGGGGCAAAACAATACGAAAATGGTTTGCCAGATATCACAGGGACGCAACCAGTAAACAATTCCGTTTGGGGTAAACAACCAGCCTCAACTGCATTGATTTATGCATTCGATTCTGATGCAGCAAACCGTTCAGTTCAAGATGTAGGATATGATGGATTAAGCGATGTTGAAGAAGCAGCATTATATCCACAGTTTGCTGGTAATCCGGATCCTGCGGGAGACAATTACCAATATTTTCTTCAAGCAGGAGGGAATGATGTTGTAAATCGTTACAAAAATTACAACAATGTTCAAGCCAACTCTCCAGTTGAGGTAACCGATAACAACAGAGGTTCAACAACTTTGCCAGACGTGGAAGATATTAATAGAGATTACACTATGAGCACAACCAATGCTTACTTTGAATACTTTGTTAATATCAATCCAAGTATTTCCAATCCTTCAAGTATTGGTCCTGCCAATTTCATTACCGATATTAGAATTATTGATGTGCCCAATACCGAGCCTCCAGTTAAAGCAAAATGGGTGCAATTTAAAGTTCCAATTGCCAATCCTCAAAGAGCAGCTGGCGGAATTACTGATTTCCGATCTATCCGATTCATAAGAATGTTTTTGACTGGATTTACTCAACCAATTACCTTGCGTTTTGGTTCTTTGGATTTAGTTCGTGGTGAATGGAGACGCTATGTTAACTCGCTAGAGTTTCCAGCTGACAACCCCGAAGATGACGGAACAGAATTTGAAGTAACAACGGTAAATCTTCAAGACAATGGTTCAAGATCTCCAATTCCTTATGTTTCACCTCCTGGGGTTGAAAGAGAAGTATTTTACCAACAAAATACGGCTATCAATCAAAATGAGCAATCACTTTCGTTAAGAGTTTCAGGAGATAATGGTTTACGACCAGGTGATTCAAGAGCCGTGTTTAAAAATGTAAGTGTGGATATGCGCCAGTTCAAAAAACTTAAAATGTTTTTACATGCTGAAGCCTTACAAGACGAACCAAGCAAATTAGAAAACGATGAAATGGTTGGATTCATTCGTTTTGGTAACGACTTTACCGATAATTATTATCAAGTTGAAATTCCATTGAAACTTTCATCACTTACGGCTACTTCTCCTTTTGAAATTTGGCCTGAAGTAAATGAAATAGACTTATCAATGGAACTTTTGACAACGCTCAAAATCAGAGCAATGCATGAAGCACCCAATTCGCCTGAAGGTGTATTGTATTACGACGAAGCACAGCTGGACGAATCATTAATAAATAAACCCAACAAACTTCGATTAGGAGTAAAAGGTAATCCAAATTTTGGATTGGTAAGAACATTAATGGTTGGTGTTAAAAATCAGACGAATACTTTAGCAACCGTTGAACATCCACTGAATCCAAGAGGAATAAAAGGGGAAGTTTGGTTCAATGAACTTCGAATTGCAGACATGGACAACAAAGGTGGTTATGCTGCTGTGGCAAGTATGGATACCAATTTGGCCGATTTTGCTACCGTTTCTGCTTCTGGTAAAAAGAGCACAATTGGTTTTGGAGGTCTTGAAGAAGGTCCTAACGAACGAAGCAGAGAAGATGTTTTTCAGTACAACGTTGTAACAAATTTAAGTTTAGGAAAATTACTTCCAAAAAAATGGGGTATTAATTTACCATTTAACTATTCGGTAGGAGAAGAGACTATTACACCGGAATACGATCCTTATAATCAAGATATTCGATTGGATTTATTATTAGATAATACTATAGACGAAGCTGAAAAAAGCAACATTAAAAATAGAGCAATTGATTATACCAAGAGAAAAAGTATCAACTTTATTGGGGTAAAAAAAGAACGTGGTGAAAAGCAAAAATCACATTTTTATGATCCTGAAAATTTAACCTTATCCTATTCTTATAATGAAGTTGAAAAACATAATTATGAGTTAGAACAGTATACGGATCAAATGGTGAATACTGCTGTAGATTATAATTATGCATTCAAATCAAAGTCAATTGAACCGTTTAAGAAAACTAAAGCATTCTCCAAAAGCGATTATTGGAACCTGTTGAAAGACTTTAATTTTAACTTTTTACCTTCTAATGTGTCTTTTAGCTCTAATATTAATCGTCAATTTAATAAGCAGCAATTCCGCCTTGTGGATGTTGAAGGAATCGGCTTGGGTGAGCTTTACCGCAGAAATTTCCTGTTCAATTACCAATACGGATTTAATTATAATTTGACTAAGGCATTGAAATTGAACTTCACAGCAGCGTCTAACAATATTGTTAGAAATTACTTAAACGAAGATAATGTGCCCGATAATTCATACAATATTTGGACAGATTACTGGAATATTGGTACGCCTAATCAACACAATCAGCAATTAACTGTAAATTATGCTTTGCCAATAAGTAAAATTCCTTTTTTAAGCTTTATTAAATCAGATTATACTTATACAGGTGATTATAGTTGGCAACGTGCTTCTTTGGCATTTTCTGAAATTAATCTTAACGGAATCGATTATAATTTAGGAAACACTATTCAAAATGCAGCTTCACATCGTTTGAATACTGCCTTAAGCATGGATACGTTTTATAAATATATTGGTTTAGTTAAAAAAACCAAAAAAACAACAACAAAACCTGCAGCTGCTCCAAAACCAGGTGAAAAAGTTGCTGCAAAAGCCGAAGTTCAAGATGAAGAAAGTAAAACAAAGAAATTCTTTATCGGATTACTAACAAGTTTAAAAACTTTCCAAGTCGATTATACCGAAAATAGAGGAACAGTGCTACCAGGTTATTTACCATCTATTGGTTTCTTTGGTTCGTCTAAACCTACTTTAGGTTTTGCTTTTGGTATGCAAGATGAAGTGCGTTTTGAAGCAGCTAAAAACGGATGGTTAACCAACTATCCTGAATTTAATCAAAGTTTTACGCAAGTAACCAACAAAAAATTAAATTTTACAGCCAATTTGGAACCAATTCCAGATTTGAAAATTGATTTGAATGGGAATCGTACTTATGCAGACAATTTCTCAGAACAATATGATGTTAGTGATGATGGGCAATATAATTCACGTTCGCCTTTTAATACAGGTAACTACGCTATTTCTACAGTAATGATTAAAAATTCTTTCAAAGCTAGTAGTCAAGACGACTCTTCTGCTTTTGAAGATTTTAGAAGTAACCGATTAATTGTTGCCAGACGTTTAGCTACCGAAAGAGGTATCGATTTGAATAATCCATTAAATGTCGGTCCTGATGGTTATCCAATTGGGTATGGTAAAAACAGTCAAGCGGTATTAATTCCCTCGCTTTTGGCCGCCTATACAGGTTTTGGTATCGTAAACCACAAAAGTGGTGAAGCTGCTGGTAAAATATCTTTTTCTGCCTTCAGGGATATTCCTTTACCTAACTGGAATATTAAATATACTGGACTTATGAAACTGGCTTATTTCAAAGATAAATTCAAACGTTTTTCTTTGCAACATAGTTATAAAGCTTCCTATACTATCAATTCATTCCGTTCCAACTTTGAATACAATCAAAATCCAAACGGTGTTGACCAAGGAGGAAATTTCAATAGTGAAACTATTATTGGAAACATAAACTTAGTAGAGCAATTTAGTCCTTTAGCGCGTATCGATTTTGAAACTAAAAACGCTTTCAAGGTTTTAGCCGAAGTGAAAAAAGACCGTTCAATCTCATTGAGTTTTGATAATAATTTATTGACAGAAGTAAAAGGAATGGAATACGTTGTAGGTTTTGGATACCGTATCAAAGATGTGATTTTTACTAGTAGATTTGCTGATACTGCAACGGGTGTAATCAAAAGTGATCTTAATTTCAAAATTGACTTCTCTTTTAGAAACAACGAAACAATTGTTCGTTATTTAGATTATGACAATAACCAAATCGCTGGAGGTCAAAATATTTGGTCAGGAAAATTAACGATGGATTATTCGTTTACAAAAAGCTTAACAGCGATTTTCTTCTACGATCATTCCTTCTCAAAAGCGGTTATTTCAACATCTTTCCCATTAACAAATATTAGAAGCGGAATTACATTGCGATATAATTTTGGAAACTAAAATGTTGATAAAAATCATTTGAATTGTACAGAAGAAATAATACTTTTGAACCGAAAATAAAACATTAATATAAAATAATAGAAAATGAACATTCCATCTAATTTAAAATATACAAAAGACCACGAATGGGTTTCAATTGAAGGCGATATTGCAACCGTTGGTATTACTGATTTTGCTCAAAAAGAATTGGGAGATATTGTATACGTTGAAGTTGAAACCTTAGATCAAACTTTAGATAAAGATGCCGTTTTTGGAACGGTTGAGGCAGTAAAAACAGTTTCCGATTTATTTTTACCCGTTTCAGGCGAAATTATTGAATTCAATGATGAACTTGAAAGAAAACCAGAAAGTGTAAACACTGATCCTTATGGAGATGGCTGGATGATTAAAGTTAAAATGTCTGATGCTTCTGAAGTAAACGACTTGTTGGATAGCGATGCTTATAAAAATATGATTGGTGCATAAGAAATACCTTTTCTTAGCGCTAATATGGACTCTTATTATAACCTATTTAAGTTTGTCCGATTTAAGTGGATTAGGAATTGCAATCAAGATACCTCACAAAGACAAAATGGCTCATTTTGTCTTTTATTTTTTGTTTTGTTTTCTCTGGATAAGATATTTAACTTACAATACAATTGCCTCAAATCATAAAATTAAAGTTTTAATTACTGCGATTTTATACGGGATATTGATGGAAATTTTGCAAGCTGTGATGCATAATCATCGCTCGTCTGACTTTTATGATGTCATTGCTAATTCCATAGGTGCATTCGTAGGTTATGCTTATACTACATATCTTCTTCCGAATAAAAAGCATATTTAAATCTCATTTTGGTGGGATTTTTTTACTTTTACATAAATATTACAAATAATGAATATTAAGCAATATCTTGATTCAACCTATTTAAAAACGCCTGAACAAGCAGGTTTGACAGTTGAAGAGAATACCAAAGTAGTCAAAAATTTCATTCAAGAGGCCATCGATGAAGGATTTAAGTTGATAATGATTCGCCCAGACATGGTTTCTTTAGCAAAAAAAATGATAACTGATGCCAATTCTAAAGTTACTATAGGAACTGTAATTGGTTTTCATGAAGGAACATATTCATTAGATGAAAAACTAACTGAGGCGCAAAAAGCAATTGAAGATGGAGTCGATGATTTAGACTTTGTTTGCAACTATGAAGCTTTCAAAAAAGGAGAAATTGAATTGGTGAAAAAAGAAATTTTAGAAGGTACTCAACTCGGATTGCATCACCATAAAATTGTGAAATGGATTATTGAGGTAGCGGCTTTAAATGAAACACAAATAATTCAATTGTCTACCTTAATTAAGAATACAGTAATTGCTAATTTTAAAGAAGATTGCTATCCAAATGTATTCGTTAAATCATCCACAGGTTTTTATAAAACAGAAAACGGATTACCCAACGGAGCAACAGTTTCAGCAATAATCATGATGCTCGAAAACAGTTCGCCTCTTCCTGTAAAAGCTGCTGGAGGCGTTAGAACGTATCAAGAAGCTGTTGAAATGATCAATTTAGGAGTGAAAAGAATAGGAACTTCTTCTGCTAAAGCTATTGCTAATGGAGAAGAATCGAAAAGTGATTACTAAAACCAACCATCAAACATGTTAAATAAAATAACTACCTTTTGTTTTTTACTTCTAGTATCCATAGGGTTTTCTCAAAAAAAACAGCGAGAATTTTCCAGTTTTCCCCAATTGTGATGGAAAACAAGCTGCCGAATTAGAAGCCTGCTTTTACTTTGAAGTACAAAACTTTGTTTACCAGAATTTCAAAGTCCCAGCTGATTCGCAAAGCTTGAAAACAGCTGTCAACATTCTTTTTGAAGTAGATAAAGAAGGAAAATTCAAAGTACAGTATGTTGATGCAGTTAATGATGAATTGATTAATGAAGGTAAACGTGTTTTCGGCCTTTTACCAAAAGTAAAACCATCAACTTACAATGGTGAGGCAACCTATTCTAAATATTCCATCCGTGTGCCGATTCCGTTGCAAAACCCTACGGAAACTCAAGTAATTCAGCCAGATGTTACTACAACTAGTGGTAATCCGAAAAATAATTCAGAGAAAATTTCGTCAAAAGAAAATCCAGAATATGCTAGTATTCAATACTCAAAATTTAGAAATCCACAATTAGAAAGTCATTTGAGTATTCCGCTATCCCACAGTTATTATGCTCAGTTTGATGACGAAATGAATCAGGTTGGAACTAACAATCATACAGCTTCAAAACCTTACACCTATGAAGAAGTCAATAAGTACTATAATTTGACGGATGCCAATACCAAGATTTTAAAAAATAAAACATCCTATTTTGGTAGAAAATTATGGAACGAAAATACGGTTGCTATTCAAGGGGAAGACTATTGGTTTACGGTCAATCCAATCTTCGATTTGCAATTAGGAAAAAGTGATCCAAGTGTGGCAAAATACACTTACATAAATACTCGTGGAATCAATATTCGCGGAGGTTTAGGTAAACAAATCAATTTTACCACCACCATTTTTGAAAGCCAAGGTCGATTTGCCGATTATTTTAATAATTATGCAACTTCAATCAAGCCAGCAGGAGGAAATCCAGCTATTATTCCTGCAATTGGTATTGCTAAAGAATTCAAAACGGATGCTTTTGATTTTCCTCTTGCCGAAGCTAACTTAACTTACGCACCGAGTAAATTCTTTGATTTGCAATTGGGTCACGGGCGTAATTTTTTAGGCGATGGTTATCGATCTTTAATTTTGTCAGATGGTGCGAGCCCGTATCCCTATTTTAAAATTAACACCAAGTTTTGGAAAATTAAATACACCAATATTTACGCTTGGATGAAAGACGTTCGTGATGATGTTACCGTCGACAGAACCTATGCGACCAAGTATATGGCAACCCATTATTTGAGTTGGAATGCCAGTAAGCGATTGAATATTGGTTTCTTTGAGTCGGTAATTTGGTCCAACCAAAACAACCGTGCGTTTGACGCCAATTTTATCAACCCAATTATATTTTACCGTTCAGTTGAATTTGCTTCTTCCTCGCGAAGTGGAAATGCTTTGTTGGGAATCACAGCCAAATACAAAGTAACTAATCAAGTCAATGTGTACGGACAATTTTTATTGGATGAATTTTCATTGGGCGAAGTGAAAGCTGGAGAAAAAAGCTGGAAAAACAAGTTTGCCTATCAAATTGGAGCGAAGTATTTCCATGCATTTGGTGTAAAAAACTTATTGCTACAATTGGAGTACAACCATGTTCGTCCGTATGTGTATGCTCATAGCGAAATAGTTACCAATTATGGTCATAACAATCAAAGTTTAGGTCATCAATGGGGAGCCAATTTTAGAGAATTTGTTGCTATTGCACGTTATCACCATGGTAGGTATTTTGCCGATTTAAAAATGACTGTGGGTCAACGCGGTTTTGATTTGGATAGTACGGGTGCAAATTCCAATTACGGAAGCAATATTTACCGAGACTATGACGAGGATCGATTTGCTGATACTGGCGTTACTATTGGTCAAGGTAACAAAACCAATGTAATGATTGCCGATTTTCAAGCAGGTTATTTAATCAACCCACAAACCAATTTAAAATTATTTGGAAGTGTGATTTATCGAAATTTTGATCCAACGGCAACCACTTTAACCGAAGTTAAAAACACAACAACATGGTTTTCCCTCGGATTGCGTTGCGATATTTTCAATTGGTATTTTGATTATTAGTAGATATTAAAAATACAGTTTATTTTTTATCAATTGTTTTTTGTCAAATCCTTTTCGATAAACTACTTTTGCAGAAAATTTGAATAACCAACGTTTGATAACAACATTTTCTTTTCAAAGTATTTTCAAAGATTTTAAAGAAATCACTAAGGCTGGATTGGCTGTAAGTGTTTTGTTTTCATCTATTGCGGGTTATTTGTTAGGTTTTGATGCCGATTTTCCGTTTTCATGGTCTACATTAATCATGCTTTCAATTGGCGGATATTGTATGGTTGGCGCTTCCAATGCATTTAATCAAGTCATCGAAAAAGATTTGGATGCTTTGATGGATCGAACCAAAAATCGTCCTGTTCCTTCGGGAAGAATGTCAGTCAATACAGCTTTAATAATTGCTTCACTACTCACATTAATTGGCTTGGTTTTACTATACATGATTAATCCGAAAACGGCTATGTTTGGCGCTATTTCGATTTTTCTTTACACCAGTTTGTATACACCATTAAAAACCAAAACACCTTTGTCAGTTTTTGTAGGTGCTTTTCCTGGTGCAATTCCATTTATGTTGGGTTGGGTTGCGGCTACAGGCAATTTTGGCATCGAAGCTGGAACCTTGTTTTTAATTCAGTTTTTTTGGCAATTTCCACACTTTTGGTCCATAGGTTGGTTTTTGTATGAAGATTATGAAAAAGCGGGATTTTTTATGCTTCCAACAGGAAAAAAAGACAAGTCGACTGCGGTGCAAACCATTTTGTATACTTTTTGGTTGATTGTAGCTTCATTGTTGCCAAGTTTAGGGAGAACAGGGCAATTATTTATTTCACCAATTGCCGCAATTGTTGTATTTTTGCTTGGTATTTGGATGTTGTATTTTGCTTTTAAATTGTATAAAGATCGTTCAGCAAAATCAGCCAAAGCATTAATGCTTGCTAGTGTTTCATACATTACGTTATTGCAAATCACTTATATAGTGGATAAATTTTTAAGATAATGACTTTAGAAGAACAAAAAGCACAAAAAAGCCGCTCTGCAAAATTACTTTTAATTGTTGCAATGGTGAGTATGACTATGATGTTTGCTGGAATCACAAGTGCCTTTTTTGTAAGCAAATCACGCGTGGATTGGATGAAAGATTTTGTGATGCCAACTCCATTTTTTATTAGTACCGCTTGTTTGTTGTTTGTGAGTTTAGCTTTTTTCTTAGCCAAAAGAGCCATAAAAAAAGACGATAAGAATTCGACAAGTTTGTTCTTGATAGCGGCATTGGTTTTGGGAATTGCCTTTGTGTATTTTCAATTTCAAGGTTTTGATGTGATGGTTTCGGAAGGCAATTTTTTCACAGGACCACAAAGTAATATTACTTCCACTTTTCTTTATGTGGTAGTTGTAACGCATTTAGCACACGTAGCAGGAGGATTTATTTCACTCTTAGTTATAATTTATAATCATTTTAAACAAAAGTACAATTCGAGTCAATTCCTTGGAATTGAGCTTGGTGCGATGTATTGGCACTTCCTCGATTTCTTGTGGATTTACTTGTTTTTATTTTTATATTTCTTTAAATAAGAAAAAAGCGTAAATTTGGGAACTTTTTAACGAATAATTTTTATGGGATCGACAGTTACAACTGCAAATACTGTAGGAAATACTTGGGGTGGTGGTAATGAACCACTAGGAGCAAGTTATGGTAAATTAATGATGTGGTTCTTCATCGTTTCGGATGCATTGACCTTTTCAGGATTTTTAGCAGCTTACGGTTTTTCTAGATTTAAATTTATTGAAACTTGGCCAATTGCCGATGAAGTGTTTACTCACTTTCCGTTTTTACATGGTGTGTCTGCACCATTGTACTATGTGGCATTAATGACCTTTATTCTTATCTTTTCATCCGTAACCATGGTGTTGGCGGTTGATGCAGGTCACAAAATGCAGCAAGGAAAAGTAGCTTTCTACATGTTTTTAACCATCATTGGAGGTTTGATTTTCGTTGGCTCTCAAGCTTGGGAGTGGAAAAACTTCATCAGTGGTGAATATGGCGCTGTGGAAACAAAAGGAGGAAGTATTTTACAATTTGTTAATTCAAAAGGTGAACGTGTAAAATTAGCTGATTTTGCAGCTTCTTTACCTGCTGAAAGAATTGAAGATACCAAAAGTAACTCAATTTGGTTTGATGATAGTTCTGATTTGCCATCAGTTTCTTTAGCAGAAGTCCAAGCTGGTTTTGCTGCCAATAAAGACATTTTAGTTCGTACAGAATTAATTCACCAAGGAAAAGCAGAAGGCTTGAATAAACCAAAACACAAAACCATTTTAAGCAGAGAAGAATCTGAAAAAATGTTAGCCAAAGGAGCTTTAGTAGTAGAAGGTGCCAACCTAAAACGCAACGAGTATGGAAGCAAATTGTTTGCTGATTTCTTCTTCTTCATTACTGGTTTCCACGGATTCCACGTATTTTCGGGAGTAATTATCAATATTATCATATTTATCAATATATTAATTGGTACTTACGAAAAAAGACGAACTTACGAAATGGTTGAAAAAGTCGGTCTTTATTGGCACTTTGTAGATTTAGTTTGGGTATTCGTATTTACCTTCTTCTATTTGGTTTAATTTTAAAAGAATAAAGAAATCATGGCACACGCACACGAGTCTAATACAAAAAGAATTTGGTTTGTTTTTGGTTTATTATCTGTAGTTACAACTGTTGAGGTAGCTTTGGGTATGGTAAAACCAGCTTCATTATACATGACCAATTTTCTTGGAATGAACCTTTTAAATTGGATATTTATCATCCTAACATTATTTAAAGCTTATTATATTGTTTGGGCTTTCATGCACATGGAAGGTGAAACCAAGGCATTAAGAAGATCGGTAGTTTGGACTGTAATTTTCTTAGTACTTTATTTAGTATTTATATTATTAGTTGAAGCCAATTATATATATGGGGTTTACAGAGATTCTACTATAAAATGGAATTTTTAACACAATATTAATTCACCAAAAATCCCGATTTTCGTCGGGATTTTTTTATTTTTGTCTGTGTTAAATCACTTTCGAATTATGAAAAAGAATCTGGTTCTTTTTGTTTTGTTTATTCTTCCTATCGTTGCCTATTTATTCTTTGCCTCTGGCGTAAACGGATTCATTAAATTGCCCGTTTTAACTCCAAAAGTTCCCGAATTCAATCATTGGAAAACGATCGATGGTAAAGAGATTCAGCTCGAAACTAAAATAACCATTTTGGGTTTTCCAGGTGAAAATGTGGAATCAAGAAAAGGTAATTTTTTTAACTTGAATCAAAAGATATTTAAAAAATACAGCGAGTTCAAAGATTTCCAAATAGTCATGTTAGTGCCATTGGGTTCAGAAGAACAAGTGAAAATAATGACTGCCAAATTAGCCACTTTGAATGACATCAATAATTGGTATTTTGTCATGGCTTCAAATGATGAAATTCAGGCATTTTATAATAACATGAAATTGCAAGAAAAAGTCAACACAAGCAGCGGAACCACTAATGTTTTTATTATTGATAAAGAACGGAATGTAAGAGGAAGAAAAGGCCAGGTGGATAAAGACGACGACGAATACCGCGAAGGTTACAACACTTCATTAGTGTCAGAATTGCATAATGAATTGAACGATGATGTAAAAATTGTATTGGCAGAATACCGTTTGGCGTTGAAAAAAAATAGTGCAAACAGAAAAAAATACGGATTATAATGAAAAACAAATCATATATCGGAATTTCATTCATCATCTTGATTTTCGGAATTATTTTTATCCCAAAAATCATTGATAGAATCAAAGGAGGAACAACCGTTCAAAACGACCGAATGAGTGTTGCTAACGAAAAAGAAAAAGAATCTTCGTTGTATAAAATTGGTCCAGTTCCACAATTTGAATTGACCAATCAGAACGGGAAAAAAATCAGTAACAAAGATTACGACGGGAAAGTATACGTATTGGAATTTTTCTTTTCAACTTGCCCTTCTATTTGTCCGATTATGAATAAAAATATGCTGACGATTGAAAAAGAGTTTGCTAACGAACCTAATTTTGGTATAGTATCTATTACCATTAATCCCGAAAATGATACTCCAGAAGTATTAAAAGAACATGCCAAAAGCTTAGGAATTACCTCTGAAAATTGGAATTTCTTAACAGGTGATATCGATTACATAATGAACCTTTCCAACAAAGGATTTAATATTTATGCAGGCAAAAATTCGAAAGTTTCGGGCGGATTTGAACACTCAGGTCTGTTTGCTTTAATTGACAAAAAAGGAAACATTCGTTGCCGAAAAGACGATTACAATAACCCAATTATGTATTACGACGGATTGGAACAAAAAGGCATAAACGCCATCAAAGAAGACATTAAATTATTACTTGCTGAATAATATGGAAAATACTACCAATACTAATAAATACAACGGATTGATTATAGCAGTTTCAATTTTGATTCCTGTTGTAGTAGCTTTACTTTTTAGTTTCAAATTAAAAGATTTTGGTTTTGATGTGAAGCCATTGACTTTTCTTCCGCCAATTTATGCAACTATCAACGGAATTACTGCTGTCTTGTTAGTAGTTGCTGTTAAGGCTATTCAAAACGGAAATCGAGTGTTACACGAACGATTAATGAAGTTTGCAATTGCTTGTTCAGTAGCTTTTTTGGTTATGTATGTGGCTTATCATTTAACATCAGTGTCAACCAAATTTGGTGATAGCAACCACGATGGAATTCTAGATGCAACCGAATTAAGTACAATTGGTGGTTTGCGAATGCTGTATTTCTTTATTTTGATTTCTCATATTGCATTGTCGATTGCAATCATTCCTTTAGTTCTTTTTACTTATGTTCGAGCGTTGTCTGAACGTTTTGACCGTCACAAAAAATTAGCCAAAATCACCTTTCCAATTTGGTTGTATGTAGCGCTAACAGGAGTAATTGTGTATGTAATGATTTCACCGTATTATGCTTAGTAAAGAAAATAGAACAGAGAAAATAGAATATAGAGTAAACGAATTTACAAAGAAAACTTTCTTTGTTCTATTTTCTATTTTCTATTCTCTAACTTCGAGCGCCCAATGTGCGATGTGTCGTGCAGCTTTAGAAAGCGAAGGCGATATAGCCAAAGGTGAAGCTGTAAACGATGGCATTGTATATCTTATGGCAATTCCGTATATTTTAGTTGCAGTGATTGGTTTTGTGGTGTATCGAATGTTTGCGAAGAAGAAAACGAGCTAATTCTCATCATTCCATTCCGTCTATACTCAAATTCATTTTGCCTGAAGCTTTAATGAATGCAATAATCGCTTGGTTGTTGAGTTCTACTTTTTCAAATTCAAAATCGTCTAAAGTGCCGTTGACAAAAACGCCTTTCATGGGTGAAAAGTTATTCAAATAAGGCAACATGTTTTTCTTGGCTTCATCTAAATTTTCTTTGATAGAATAACGGCAATTTTCTTGAATTTTTTTCAAAATCATCCCTTGCAAAAGCCAATTAGCCGTTTTGGTCAGTAAGCCTTTGGAGTTTAAAACATAATCCAAATTTTCAAAGTAAATCTCTTTAGTAATCGGATTGTAGTTTGGAATTCCTGATAAGTAAATTGTACCATCAATACTTCCCGACATATCTAAAGCAATAATCATTTTGCCGTCTTTGTGCCACAAATCGACTTTGTTTACAGTAATTTTTCGACTTCCATTGGCAAATTCTTGTCCTTGAAAATTCTTAGTCATAATGCGAGACGCACTTTCGTATGTAGAAACAGCAGCAATAGTTGCCGTAGTTTTATTAGGCATTTTGCTCACAGGCTTAAAGGTTATTGATTCGCTTTTGAAACCTGATTTTGGCATTTGACCTACTAAAGTTTGCATATTGCATTTCAAGCCCAAATCCAAAGACACTTTTCCGTTTTTCAAAACAGCATCCGTATTGTAAACTTCTATAGGAACCATTTTGAACCAAGTTTCGTACTCTTTGCTAGTTTCAATTGGAGAACTAATAGTTTCTAAAACATCTAAAACATAAGGTTTGAAATCACAAGTTTTATCAATTGCTTCATCAATTTTTTTGGCAATTTTATCTTTGAAAATGGATAAAGTTGGTGTTAAAATATACGTAATTGGCACTTTTTTTCCGGCTACCAAAATCGTTGGACTTTCTGACCATTCGAAGTCTTCAATGACCGAATTGGCTGTCATTTTGAAGTTGGATAGCGAAACATTGCTCAATAGAGTAATAGTTCCATTGGCTTCAATTTCGCGCGTGTCATTCAAACCCATAAATTCGGTTCCGTATTTGAATTTTGCCCAAATTTTTAAGGGAAGTATTGACTGAATTTTCCCGTTTTTTTCTACTAATTTTATCGAAGCAGTTTTCCAAATTTTCATTTCCGATTTGTCGTCTTCCATATTATAATCATCGTAAATCAAACCATTTAACGACTTGTTTAATTGATGCTCTACTTCTTTCAAAGTCACTTCCATTGGCATATTGATAAAAGAAGTTGTGGTGTTGTAAACCACAGGAGCATTAAGTGAAGGCTCGGGTTTTAAAGCTTCTATTTTTTTTGAGGTCGAACAACCAAATAAGAATGACAACATAAGTAGGTAAAGGGTTTTCTTCATATTTAATTATTTGTAAGCAAAACTTCTGAATTCTGACTTCTAAAATCTAATTTTTTCGTTGTGAATGTAACAAAAAAAACAATTTCACGTCTGATAAGGAAAAGTTAATTTCTGTTTATCTCAATTAAATGGGTTAAATTTGCAATACTTTTTCTGTCTCAAAGTTATAATCATTTTTTTATGAAGAAAACTCACTTTTATTTATTCTTTCTTTTTTTTATTAGCTTGACTACAGTTGCACAAACTAAAAAGTGGTCGCTAGAAGAATGTGTTGATTATGCTTTGAAAAACAACATTACAATCAAACAAACCGAACTCGAGTTAAAGACAGCTGATATTGATAAAAAAGTGGCTTTTGGAAGTTTTTTGCCCAACTTAAACGCCAATGCTTCTCACTCGTGGAACATTGGGTTGAATCAGAATATTACAACAGGTTTGTTAGAAAATCAAACTACTCAATTTACAGCAGCGGGAATCAATTCCAATATTGATATTTACAACGGTTTACAGAATCAAAATCGTTACCGTAGAGCAACACTTTCAAAAATGGCTGCGCAATATCAATTGGATAAAATGAAAGATGATATTTCGTTGAATATTGCCAACGCCTATTTACAAATTCTTTTTAACAAAGAAGCGATAAAAGTACAAAAGGAACAGTTGTCTAATAATGAAAAGCAATTGATAAGAACGACCGAATTGGTTAATGCAGGTGTAACGCCTCGAGGTGATTTACTAGACGTGAAAGCTACGGTTGAAGCCGATAAACAAAGATTGGTTGCTGCCGAAAATGCTTTGTTTTTGTCAAAATTGAGTTTGGTGCAAATTTTACAATTAGACGATTACAAAGAGTTTGATATTTCAGAAGAAAATGTAGCAGTTCCAACAAGTACAGTAATGCTTCAAAAACCCGAAGATATTATCGAGAAAGCAAAGCAATCACGTGTCGAATTAAAATTGGCCAACGCTAATCTGGAAGTTGCTGAAAAAGATATTAAAATTGCCAAAGGAGCACTACAGCCAAGTCTTTCAGGATTTTATAATTTTAGTACAAGAGCGAGTTATTCGGATAGAGTAGTAGGTGCTGAGCTAGATTTAGCCAATCCAACATCGATAATTGGTCAAGTGGAAGGTACAGGTCAAAATGTGTTGCAACCCAACTTTTCGCCAGTTTTAGGCAAACCCGACTCGTTGTTCAATCAATTCAGCGACAATAAAGGTCATAATTTTGGTGTGCAATTAACCGTCCCAATTTTTAACGGATTTTCAGCCAAAAATAATATCGAGCGTTCTAAAGTAGCTTTAGAAAGAACAAAAATTGCCAAGCAACAAGCCGAACTTGATTTAGAACGAAATGTTTACAACGCTATAACAGATGCTAAAGGAGCTTTTAATAGTTATCAATCGGCTCAAACGGCGCTAGAGGCTCGAACGGAAGCATATAATTATGCAAAGGAAAAACAAGCTGTTGGTATGATGAATTCATTTGATTTTAATCAGGCACAAACTTTGTATTTGAATGCACAATCCGAAGTTTTAAGAACCAAATACGATTATATATTTAAAATTAAATTGGTTGAGTTTTATTTCGGAATTCCAATCAAGCCAAAAAATTAAGACCATGTCAAGAAAAAACAAACTCATTATTTTAGGCGCTTTTATTGCAGTGATTGCAGGACTTGTTTATTTGTCAAAGACAGGTAAAATTGGGAATAGAGACAAAGGCATTGAGATTGAAACCACCAAAGTTGATGAAATTACTATTGTTGAAACAGTCTCAGCGACTGGAAAAATTCAACCCGAAGTGGAAGTAAAAATATCTTCTGAAGTTTCAGGTGAAATTATAGCTTTGCCAGTAAAAGAAGGACAAGTTGTTAAAAAAGGAGAGTTATTGGTAAAAATTAATCCCGATTTATATACATCAGGCTACAACCGAACAGTGTCGAATTTATCGGGAACCAAAGCGGCTTTGAGTCAAGCTGATGCGTCTTTTAAAGAAGCCAAAGCCAGCTATGATAGAAGCAAAACCTTGTACGATAAAGGAATTATTTCAAGATCGGAATGGGACAAAGCCATCGCGTCTTACGAAGTAGCTGTTGCCAATAAACAATCAGCGTATTATCAGGTTAAAAGTGCCGATGCAACCGTTAGAGAAGCCAAAGATAATTTGGGCAGAACAACCATTTATGCTCCTGCTGATGGAACAATTTCGATGTTGAATGTTGAGTTGGGCGAACGTGTTTTAGGAACGCAACAAATGACAGGAACCGAAATTTTACGAGTAGCTAATTTGAATAACATGGAAGTTGAAGTAGATGTGAATGAAAATGATATCGTAAAAATTAATGTGGGAGATTCGGCCAATGTTGAGGTTGATGCGTACTTGAAAAAAGAGTTTAAAGGAATTGTGACTAGTATTTCCAATTCGGCTAGTGCGGCTGTGTCAGCAGATCAAGTAACTAATTTTAAGGTGAAAGTACGTATTGTAAAAGAATCGTATTTGGATTTGTTGGAAGGAAAACCAGCCACTTATTCACCTTTTCGCCCAGGTATGACAGCTACTGTTGATATTATAACCAAGAGAAAAGAAAAAGTTATCGGAATACCAATTAGTGCTGTGGTGATGAAATCGGATACAACTGCAACAAAAAAGTATGAAGTTGAAGAAGAAGGTGAAGAAAACAAAGTGAAATCCAATACAGATAAAAAATTTGAATGTGTTTTTGTAAAAGTAGGCGATAAAGCTAAAATTCGAATTGTAAAAACAGGCATTCAAGACGACTCCAATATTGAGGTAATTTCGGGATTAAGAAAAGGAGATGTAGTGATTACTGGACCTTATAAAACAGTTAGTAAAGGATTGAATTCGGGAGATAAAGTAACATTGATGAAAAAAGAGAGTGAAGACTCAAACAAAAAATAATGATTATTTTAAATATTGAAACGGCCACCAAAAATTGTTCGGTAGCCTTATCGAAAGATGGAGTCACTATTGCTTGGAGAGAAATTGCTGAGCAAGGTTATTCTCATGCTGAAAAGTTACATGTTTTTATTGAAGAATTACTGAAGGAAACGGAGCTTAATTTTCATGATTTAAATGCTGTTGCTGTAAGTAAAGGACCAGGGTCTTATACTGGTTTGCGAATAGGAGTTTCGGCAGCAAAAGGACTTTGCTACGCGTTAAATATTCCATTAATATCAATTGACACGCTTTCGATTTTAGCACATCAAATTCAAATTGAAGATGGTTTAATTGTTCCGATGATTGATGCCAGAAGGATGGAAGTTTATTCAGCAGTTTTCAATTCTAAAAATATTAAAATAAGAGAAGTTCAGGCTGAAATTTTAACTCATGAAAGTTTCTTGAATTACACAGAAACAATAAATTTTATTGGCGATTGTAACGAAAAAGCAAAAACAGTTTTGCAACAACCTAATTTTTTGTTTCATGATAATTGTGTGTATCCATCTGCTAAGGAAATGAGCCAATTATCGTATGAAAAATTGCTATGTAAAGATTTTGAAGATGTAGCCTATTTTGAGCCTTATTACTTGAAAGATTTCATCATGACCAAATAAAAAACTACTTCGGATTATCTCTAACAAAAGGTTGAACAGTGATCCCTGCTTGATCAAAAGCCGTTTTACAATTTTCCAATATATCCGACGAAACTATTGCAAAATCTTCATTTTTAGCCCAAGGGCGAATCGCCAATTGAATGGCATTATCGGTTAAACTTTTTACACTTACAGTTGCTACAGGGTTTTTTAGTATTTTAGGATGTGCTTCCATGACATTAGTCACAATTTCCTTTGCTTGTTGTAAGTTTGTATCGTACGATAAGGCAAAAACTAAATCGGCTCTCCGCATACCTTCAACCGAATAATTTGTGATAACACCATTGGATAAAATTCCATTTGGAATAAATATAGTCTGATTGTTGGCTGTGATTAATTTGGTGACAAATATTTGAATTTCTTTGACAGTTCCAATTACTCCTTGCGCTTCAATAGTGTCTTCTACCCTAAACGGTTTGAAAAGAATAATCAACATTCCACCAGCAAAATTAGATAACGAGCCTTGTAAGGACAAACCAATCGCTAAACCTGCAGCACCCAAAATGGCCACAAATGAGGAGGTTTCAATACCGAGTTTAGAGATGAAAGTTACAAAAAGCAAAACACGCAAAGCCCAGAGTAAACTATCAGCTAAAAATTTGGAAAGTGTTGGGTCAAGTTCGCGTTTAATCATTATTCTTTTGGCCAAACGATTAATGAATCGAATGGCATAGAGGCCAACAAATAAAATGATGAAGGCCGAAATTAGCTTAGGGGAATAATCAATTAATAGTCGAACAAAACCAGTGATGTAATCGTTTAATGAGCTAATTTCTATTGTCTTTTTCATGATAATAAAAAATCACGCTTAACTAGCGTGATTTATTTTTTGTAAAATTAAAAAAATTTGAATTAATCTGCGTTTTCGTCAGCTGGTTTTTCTGGCTCACCATCAGTTAAGTCATTTACTTTGTCTTTTACAGTGTGAATAGCGTTGCTTGCCATATCTTCAGCTTTGTCAGCAAATTCGCTTACTTTTTCTTTTACTGTTTCAACTGCGTTTTCAATTGCTTCACCTGCTTGTGGAACATATTCGCTCACTTTTTCTTTTGCAGATTCAGCGAAATCTTCAACTTTATCCATAATTGGAGCAGCAACTTCTTTTGCTTTTTCAATAGCATCTCCTGCTAAATCTTCAGCTTTATCAGCAACAGCATCAACACTAGCGCTTGCTTTGCCAAATAATCCTTTAAAAAAACTTCCTAATCCCATAATTTTAGTTTTTAGTTAATTAAGATGCAATTATACGCATTTAAATGTAAATAAATAGTGACCTATCCAAATTAAGTAGTTTATTCAATTTCAAAAGTCAATTTCAAGTTTACCCTGTATTCGCTTACTTTGCCATCTGTCACTTGCGCGCTATGCTCTTGCACATAAACCGAACGAATGTTTTTTAATGATTTTGCTGCTTGTGCTACTGCTTTTTGAGTAGCATCTTCCCAACTTACCTCTGAGCTAGAAAGCACTTCGATTACTTTTAATACTGCCATGATATAGTGTTTTTTATATGTTGTTATAAAATTAATAAAAAAAACACTAAAAACAGAAGATAAAAACGCTTTTTTACTAGTAGAATAATTTTTACATTTTATCGTTTTTTACTATGAGATTTTACTAATAAATAGTAATTTGGCGCCCTAATTGTATTTGAAAAGGCAATGGTTAAGAGAAAGATAATTACTTGTTTGTATGTTTTCGTTTTATTTCTGATAAATGATTCCTTATTAGGTCAAAATTTATTAGTTAACGGGAATTTTGAAAGTGGTGGAAATGGTGTGGGTTTTAGTTTAAATGGCGCAGGGTATAATTTAATAACAGCTCCATTTTCTGGTACAACATCACCTGGAAATTATGCTTTTACAACTAATGCACAACCAATGAATACCGCTAATTTTATTAATGGTGGTGATCATACTACTGGCACGGGCTTAATGATGGTAATTGATGGGAATACAACTGGTGGTTCTCAACGGTTTTGGAGAGCGGGAAGTACCGGAGGTGGAGTTTGTGGGTTGACTGTAGGTGCTACCTATACTTTTAGCTATTGGATCAAGTCAGTATCAAATACAGTTGTTGATCCTTCAACAAGAGCCTTGATTGGTATTCAATTCAATAATGTAAGTACATTTGCTTTGGCTTCTGGAAATGCTTTAGCACCAATGCCTGCATCAGGATGGCAGCAAGTAACGTATACTTTTGTTCCTTCAAATTCATGTGTCAATATCGAAATTTGGAACGATAATACGAATCCTGTTGGGAATGATTTTGCGGTTGATGATTTTGCTGTGATTCCACCAATAGCACCTTTGTCAGCAACCTATTCAATAAAAAATATTACCTGTCCAAATACCAATGATGGTTCGATAGTTGCTTATGGAGTTGGTGGTGTTGAGCCTTATGTTTCATATAGTTTATCTGGAACTGCAAGCCAAACCAACACGACTGGTGTTTTTACTGGTTTGGCTGCTGGAACATACACAATTTTGGTTACGGATAGTGATTCGCCTGCAAACACATTTACATTGAATGGAATTGTTATTTCGCCAGCTCCCAATTTGGTTGTTAATTCGTCTGTAACATTATGTTCAGGAGGCTCAACAACTTTAAATGTAAGTGGCGGAACAAATTACAATTGGATTTCATCACCAACCGATCCTTCATTAACCTCACCAAATAGTGCAAATCCGACCGTTAGCCCAAGTTTTACTACAACTTATTCTGTTACATCTACGGTAACATCTACTCCAAATTTGGTTTACAACGGAGACTTTTCCCTTGGAAATGCTGGATTTGATTCAGATTATCAGTATTTAACAACAACAACACCTTCTGGAACTCAAGCTACTTATGGAATAACTCCCAATGCTAGTTCTTGGTTTGGACCATTTTCACCTTGTCTGGATCATACTGGTGGAGGAAATATGCTTGTGGCTGATGGTTCAGTGTTTAATTCAGGAAATGATAAGGTTTGGTGCCAAACGATATCAGTTTTACCAGGACAAAATTATACATTTAGTTATTGGATTCAAACAGTTGCAACTCCAAATCCAGCCAATATTGAAGTATTGATTAACGGTGTTTCTGTTGGCTCTTCTTTTGCTCCAGCTACTAATTGTGGTTGGGTTCAAAGAACATATGTTTGGAATTCGGGGACAAGTACTTCTGCTCAGATTTGCTTGTATGATAGAAACATAGTGGCTTCAGGAAATGATTTTGCTATAGATGATATATCGTTTTCAACACCAACAACTTGTACGTTATCAAGTAATGTTACTGTTTTTATAAGTCCAATAAAAAGACCAGTTGTAAGTTGTGGAACAGCTACGGCTACATCAATAAATTATACTTGGAATCCAGTTGTTGGAGCTACTGGCTACAACATAAGTTATACTGTAAATGGAGGTGCACCAATAAGCGGTGGCGTAGTTACTACTACTAATTTTACTGTAACAGGATTATCAGGAACTAGTAACGTCAATATTACGGTTACTCCAGTTGGTAATGGATGTTTTGGCTCAGATAGTCAGTTGTGTAATAATATAACTACATGTCCTTTGCCTATTGCAAGTGTTACAGCTCAACCAACTTGTACTGTTCCAACTGGGACTATAGTAGTGACGAGTCCCTTAAATGGATCTTCACTGCCAATTCCTACAGATTTATTTATTTCTGAAGTTACAGATGAAGACATTGGAGCTTTGACCTATGTTGAAATATTTAATGGTACTGGCGCACCTAAAAATTTAGCCAATTATAAATTGAAAATATATAACAACGGAAATGCTTTTACATCATGTGAATTTCCTTTAGCAGGAACACTAAACAACAATTCTGTTTATGTTGTTTCTGTAGGAAGCGTGACCAATCAAGGAGGAGTAACACCCGATTTAGTTGTGTCTACTTGTGCTGGAGTCAATACAAATGATAATATTAGATTGACTTCAAGTACCGATGTTGAAATAGATCTTTGGGGAAGAACCGATGGTGTAGATTTTACTCCAGCAAATGCGGCAGGTTACACTTATCGAAGATTAACTACGGCACCCCATCCTTCATTAGTTTGGAATCCAGCTGATTGGACAGCTCTTGATCCGCAAGATTACACAGAAGTAGGTTCTTATTTGTACCAAACTGCTATTTATGAATATAGTGTCAATGGTGTGAATTATCAATCTAGCCCAACTTTCACAGGATTAGCTCCTAATACATATAGTGTAACTGTTAGAGATTTAGTTTCTGGCTGTGTGTCAAACGCAATAACTTTAGTGGTAAATGCGGTGCCTGTTAATCCAACTGCAGCACCCTTTTTGTTTTGCGATGTGCCCAACCCAGCTGTCACTCCCTCGCCTGTTTCATTTGATTTTAATAATGTAGGACAAACTAGTTTTACCTACAGTTATACTATCGATGGAGGGGCTCCAGTAACAGGAACATTTACTGCACCATCACACTTTGATGTAACTGGTGTAAGTCCAGGGCAGCAAGTGTCTTTCACATTAACATGGAACGGAGTTTGTACACCAAGCCAAACAATTACTTGTTCGTTGCCATGTTCTTCTCCTGTAACCCCTTCTTTCAATCAAGTCGCACCAATATGTATTGGAGGTGTTCTGTCTCCTTTACCAACCACATCAAACAATGGAGTTGTTGGTACTTGGGCTCCGACATTAAATAATACGGCGACAACTACTTATACTTTTACACCAAATACTGGAGAATGTGCTACTACAACGACTATGACAATTACCGTCAATTCTACAGTTACACCAACTTTTACTCAAGTAGCGGCTATTTGTGCTGGTGGAACATTATCGCCATTACCTACGACATCAAATAATGGTATCACAGGTTCATGGTCGCCAGCATTAAACAATACGACAACCACAACCTATACTTTTACTCCAACTACAGGGCAATGTGCTTCTACAGCAACAATGATTATTACAGTTAATCCAATTGTGACTCCAACATTCTCTTCTATTCCAGCTATATGCTCAGGGACAACTTTGACTGCTTTGCCAACAACTTCTATTAATGGAATAACGGGAACTTGGTCGCCAGCATTAAATAATACAACAACTACAACTTATACATTCACCCCAAATGTAGGGCAATGCGCTTCTTCAACAACTTTAGTTATAACAGTTAATCCTAATATAACACCTACGTTTACTCAAGTGGGAGCTATTTGTTCAGGAGGAACTTTGTCTTCCTTACCAACAACGTCCAACAATGGAATAACAGGTACTTGGTCACCAGTTTTAAATAATTCAGCAACTACAACTTATACTTTTACACCAACTACTGGTTTATGTGCAAATTCAGCAACAATGACAATAGTTGTAAATCCGAATATAACACCTACTTTTACTCAAGTGGGAGCTATATGTTCAGGAGCCACACTATCTCCTTTGCCAATAATATCCAATAATGGTGTTTCTGGAACTTGGTTGCCAGCGTTAAATAATAGCGCTACTACAACTTATACTTTTACTCCAACTGCTGGGCAATGTGCCATTAGTACGACAATGCAAATTGTTGTTTTCCCAGTAGTTGCTCCGACACTTACTATTCAACAAAATTGTAGCTCAAATACAGTTATAGTTACTAATCCTGTTGGCACAAATTATGAGTATTCATTAGATGGAGGTGCTTATCAAACTAATCCAACTTTTTCCAATATAATTCCTGGTAATCACACTATTATAGCTCATCAAACTAGTACAAATTGTTTCACAAGTGCAGCTAATTTTATTATCAATGCTTCTGTTAATGATGTAGTTGTGTTTAGTCCATTACCATTAGAAAATTGTGATTCAGATGATAACGATGGTATAAGTACTTTTGATTTGACTCAAGTCATACCTTTTATAACTGGTGGGGTTTCTTATAATGTTACATTTCACGAAACGTTGACTGATGCTCAAGTTGATGGAACTACAATTCCTACGCCAAACGCTTACCCAAATATTAATCAATGGACACAAACCATTTACATTAGAGTTGAGTCTTTAACTACATCTTGTTTTGAAGTTGTTCCACTTCAACTAATTATTCATCCCAAGCCAATAGCAGTAGACCCGACGCCACTTCATGA
>CAYPXI010000024.1:0-48136 GCA_964414655.1 uncultured Flavobacterium sp.
CAATTACGTACCAAATCTGTGAGGTGTTGAACCCAAGTAACTGTGATACAGCAATAATAACAATCGTAGTTACAGCTCCTCCAATCATTGCTGAAAATGATGATTTAACAGCTACACCAATTAATGGTTATGATGGAGGTATTCCAGGTAATATATTTGATAATAATGGAAACGGAGAGGATACATTAAACTCATTACCTGTACTTGCTGCAGAAGTTACAATAACTATTACAAGTGATGGTGGTTTAACAGGTATTGTTATCGATCCAAATGGAGATATCATTGTGCCAGCAGGAACTCCAGCAGGAACATATAATGTGTCTTACACTATTTGTGATGTATTAAATCCATCCAATTGTGATCCTGCAGTTATTACTATTGTTGTTGAAGCGCCTGTAATTGATGCGGTTGATAATGATTTCTCATCAACACCAATAAATTCTGCAACAGGAGGTTCTGTTTCGATATTTAATAATGATACTCTTAATAATGATCCAATTATTTTTACACAAGTAGTTTTAACAATAGTAAATAATGGTGGTATTGATGGATTAGGAGTTAACCCTGATGGTACTATTCAAATTCCAGCAGGAACACCTCCAGGAACTTATACCTTAACATATCAAATTTGTCAAGTATTGAACCCAGGTGTATGTGATACAGCGGAGATAATAATTGTTGTAAAAGATCCATGTGATTTTGATGATGCTCCAGACTCTTGTGATGTTATTATTCACAATGCGATTACAAGTAATAACGACGGATTAAATGATTATTTCATTATTGAAGGAATAGAAAGATTCCCTAACAACTCTGTTTGTATTTTCAACAGATGGGGTGTTAAAGTTTACGAAGTAGAAGGTTATGACAATGATTCAAGATCATTCAAAGGTATTTCTGAAGGTAGATCAACTATCAAACAATCATCTGAATTACCTGAAGGAACTTACTTCTATGTTGTTAAATACACCAAAACAAGTGGTGTTGTGAAAGAAAAAGCAGGATATTTGTATATTAATAGACAATAAATAAACTTCCGAGAGTAGCAATACTCTCGGAATTAACACCAAAATAAATGAGAACAAAAATTTTATATTTCGCTTTGATGTTAATTGGATTAGTGAGTTATGCCCAACAAGATGCTCAGTATACCCAATACATGTACAACACAATCAACGTGAATCCGGCTTATGCAGGATCGCGAGGAGTTTTGAGTGTCTTTGGACTTTATCGAACACAATGGGTTGGATTGGACGGAGCACCAGAGACTGGAGCCGTTTCGGTTAACTCACCCATAGCCAATAGTAATTTAGGAGTAGGATTGTCTTTTGTCAATGACCGAATTGGTCCTACTAATGAGAATACCATCTCGGCTGATATTTCGTATACTATACGTACCTCAGAAACCTACAAATTATCATTTGGTATCAAAGGAACCGCTAATTTGTTCAATTTGGATGTTTCTAAATTAAATCCGCAAGACAGCGACGATCCTATGTTAAAAGACTTAAACAACGATTTTTCTCCTAACCTTGGTGCTGGTGTTTATTTGCACTCTGACAAGTTGTATTTAGGTGCTTCGGTTCCGAACTTTTTTGAGACCAAACGCTACGATGACAATGATGTGGCTGTATACAAAGAGCGCATGAACATGTATTTTATCGGTGGTTATGTCTTTGATTTATCACCGAGTTTAAAATTCAAACCTGCATTCTTAACCAAAATTGTTGAAGGTGCGCCGTTGCAATTGGATGTATCGGCTAACTTTTTGATTAACGAGAAATTTGTTTTGGGTGCGGCTTGGCGATGGGATGCTGCGGTGAGTGCCATGGCTGGTTTTCAAATCACAGACGGATTGTATATTGGGTATGGTTACGATTTAGAAACCACCAAATTAGCCAACTATAATTCGGGTTCGCACGAGATATTTTTACGATTTGAATTATTTAAAAAACAAGAAAAGATCGTTTCACCTCGATTCTTCTAATACGCTGTTATCATGAGAAATAGAATTTTATATACCACCACTGTATTGCTTGTCGTATCGATGAGTATGTTTTCACAAAAAGTAAAAGAAGCCAAAGCCGATAAAGCCTACGACAAGTTTGCTTATGTGGATGCTATCAAAACCTACGAACGTTTGTTTGAGAAAGGATACAAAACCCCTGAGATGCTCCAAAAGTTAGGTAATGCTTATTACTTTAAAGCTGATTTAGATAACGCGGCTAAATATTATGGTGAACTTTTTGCCTTGACTCAAGATGTAGAACCAGAGTATTACTACCGTTATGCACAATCGCTAAAAAGCATCAAAGACTACAAAAAAGCCGATCAGATGCTCGAGAAATTCAACCAGAAAAATGGTACGGATATCAGAGCTAAGTTAGCTTCTTCTCAAAAGGATTATTTGGCGGTGATTAAGAAAAACTCAGGTAGATATACCCTTGAAAATGCAGGTATCAACTCGGAATATTCCGATTATGGTAGTGCATTTTACAACAACAAAGTCATCTTTGCTTCGGCTAGAGATACGGGAAGTTTTAGAAAAAGCAGACACTCTTGGACGGGTGAGAACTTCACCAATCTGTACGGTGCTGAAATGGGCGATCAAGGTGTACTTACATCAGCGGAGCGTTTCTCAAAAAGTTTGAACTCTAAATTCCACGAATCAACTCCTGTTTTTACTAAAGATGGTAAAACGGTTTATTTTACCCGTAACAACTTCTTGACCAAAAAAGGAAAAGACAAAGATGGTGCGGTGCTTTTAAAATTGTACAAAGCCACTTTAAACGGCGATAAATGGGAAAACATTACCGAACTTCCTTTCAATAGCAACGAATACAGTGTAGCGCATCCAGCCCTTAGTGCGGATGAGAAAACCTTGTACTTCGCCTCGAACATGCCTGGAACTTTAGGTCAATCGGATTTGTTCAAAGTAGCCATCAATGGCGATACGTATGGAGCGGTTGAAAACTTAGGCAATGTAATTAATACGGAAGGTAGAGAAACTTTTCCATTCATCACTCCAGAAGGCGAATTGTTCTTTGCTTCTGACGGTCATCCAGGTCTTGGAGGATTGGATGTATTTGCAGCTAAGTTTGAAAAAGACGGTAGCTTCAAAAATGTACTTAACGTGGGTGAACCATTAAACAGTCCAAAAGACGATTTCTCGTACCTTATCAACAACAAAACCCATATTGGTTATGTGACTTCTAACAGAGAAGGTGGACAAGGAAACGACGATATCTATCGTTTTAAAGAAAACAAAAAATTAGAATACCAATGCGAGCAATTGCTATCAGGTGTGGTAACCGACAAGGAAACAGGAGCGCCACTAGCCAATGCGAAAGTGGTACTTCAAGACAGAAACTTCAAAGTAATTGCTGAGAAAATCACTGATAGCGAAGGTAAATTTGATTTTGGTGTAGTAGATTGTGGAACCAAATACATCTTGAAAACCGAAAAACCAGACTACACCACTATCGAAACACCAACCATTACTGCAGAAGAATCAGGTAAAACGTTTGTACCAATTGAACTTGAAAAAGCAGTTAAACCGGTTAAAGAAGGTGACGACTTAGCCAAAGCATTCGGAATCAAAATGATTTACTTCGATTTGGATAAATCCAATATTCGTCCTGATGCAGCTGCAGAGTTAGCTAAAATCTTAGACGTAATGGAGCAAAATCCAACCATGGAAATTGATATTCGTTCACATACTGACTGTCGTCAAACTGCCAAATACAACATGGCGTTGTCAGACAGAAGAGCCAAATCAACTATGGCTTGGTTAGTATCCAAAGGAATTGCCAAATCAAGATTGACAGGTAAAGGTTACGGAGAATCACAATTGGTAAACGATTGTGGTTGTGAACCAACCAACGAATCTTCTTGTACAGAAGCGCAACACCAAGCCAACAGAAGATCAGAATTTATTATTACGAAATTGTAATTCGAAAGAACTTGAAATAAAAAAAAGAGCCTCAATTGAGGCTCTTTTTTTATGATGTAAATTTTAATTCAGAAATAAATAGCCAGAAAATTTATTAGTTGAACCACTTTCTTCATCGGTTACTTCTACAAAATAAAAATAAGTTCCGTCGGGTAATTTTTCACTGTTCTTAAGAGTCGCTCTGGCTTGCGAATATCCAGTAAAAACATTTCCGGTCGAATTGTATGCTGTAGTTTCAAATACTTTTACGCCCCAACGATTAAAAATAGCAACTTTATTATTAGGACAATTTTCAATACCGTCAATACTAAAAAAGTCATTTTTAGAATCATTGTAAGAAGAGGAAACCAAATTGTGAACAATCAAATTTGAACCTGAACAAGGAAGTATTGTTTTCACTCTAGCTAATGTAAAAATGCCATATTGCGTTAATGGGTTGATAACCGTAGTAACTTCTTTGAGTGTAGCATCTGCAACGCCGCCTTCATCAATCCATTTGTTTTGTGCAACATCCCAACGAACAATATGTATTTCATCAATTGGAGTAGCATAAATTGCTGTTGGTGTTGTGTCAACATCCCAAGTTAACGTCAAGAAAATATTGCTGTTTCCTTGGGTTTTCTCAATCGTCCAATATTCAGCATCATCAATCAATGTAATCGTATTATCTCTATTGATATGAGGATATAACGGATTAGAATTTTGCCAAAAATATTTTCCAGAAAAAGCGTCGGTTGCATTGGCGGGATTTGAAATAGCCGCATAACGATATTGCTGATTGTCGCCTATAGGAAATCGGAATTGTTGATTGCCATTTTTACGAACAAAACCATCAACATGGCTATTGTCATCAACATTGGAATGGCTCGCACCATCTTCAAAAATCATCAAACCACCAAAATTATCATCGTCAACAATACCTTGAAAAAAATCGGCATTCCCAGCAATACTTATTTGATTGGATAGGTGAAAAGCGGGCTGAACTAAATTGTTGTCAAATTCACAATTATACCAACGTAATACGTTAGAACCTGAAATGTTTTGACTACTAAATAATCCTTTCATTCGGGTAATTCCCGTTGTTGCTCCAGTAGTAAAAGTTACTGTGCCGTTGTTGTTGTAATGATTATAAACATGCAAATCGCCATCATTAATTAAAGTTCCAGTAGCCAAATTATTGATTTCAGAAACAGATCCAGCAAGACCAATATTGGTTAATTGCCCTTCGTTGTGGGTTTTAGTTTGACTATTTCCACTTGCATAGCAAAGCAGAAGCACACTCAAAAACCGAACTTGTATACTATTTAATTTCATGATTTCAAATTAATAACGAACCATTAAAACACCTGTAGCTGTTCGGTACAAACCACCTACTGGAACTCCAGCTAAAGTTGCTGCAGCATTGTCATCATAAATAGGACAACCTTCAATAATGGCAGGAGTAATGTCGGTTCCTGTTTTTAAAACATGAATGGTTGCTTGAGGAGCGTTCATATTACCAAACCCAGTTTTTCCGTTTTTTAAAACCGTAATTATGTTGGAACGATTTACATCACTAGTTCCATTTGCCAATTGAAAATAAGGGTCGTTAGGCACTAAAAAACTACTAGGATTTCCACCGGTTAGTACATTGTAACGACCAAAAACCATACTTCCCATTGCACCACTAATATTCCCAACTCCCAAAGTATAAGTGTAGTCGGCCAAAGCCTGGTTGTTAACACCATGTGCTACTGCATTTTCGCCATCAACAATGTTTTCGCGACCCATTGCTGAAGCAAAGATTCCACTCAACGAATTGCCTTCACCGACAACAAAACTTTTTTGCGCATTCATTACATTATTGATTCCAATTGCCATAGAGTTGTCCGAATTTACCAAATTGTTATTACCAATGGCTCCCGAAACATTTCCTAAAACAATATTATTCAAACCTGTTGCCGATGAATTACTTCCACTGGCTCTATTATTGGTTCCAAAAGTGGCCGAGTTACTTCCAATAGCTCCAGTATTACCAGTTCCACCACGCACGGCTCCTCGAACATCCAAGGCAACATCGGCAAGCATATCATTGGTTCCGATACCTACATTACCAAGCTGATAAATATTTTGAGTATTTGTTGTGGCTTGAAAAGCAGTTTGCTCCACTTGCCAGGGTTCTATTCGTAACGAACTCAAGTTAATAGCGGGATTATTTCCTAATTCATTGGCGTAATTTAAAATTCCAGCATTTGGATCAAATGTTAATGTAGTATTGGTTTGCGCCAAGTTTGAATTATTGGCTATTCTTTCCCATTTATTGATGTACCAATAGTAATAACCTGGAGTAACATCAGCTTGAGTAGCTTCGTTAAAAACCAATAAGCTATTCACATTTCCATTGGTGATGGTTGTGGCATCAGTTGTATTTACTAAATTCACTCTCGGAATCAACATTCCTCTACTATTTCCATTGATGTCGATGGCTGTTACATCTAAATTGGCTGAAGCATTGGGTGTTGCCGCTCCGATACTAACTTGCGAATAAGCATTCATCGATAAAAATAATCCTGCAATAATTACTAAATTTTTCTTCATAATGTAATGATTAATAATCAATTGGTAATTTTTTTCACAACGGTAATTCCGTCTTCTGTTTCAATTTCAATCAATAAAAGTTGATCACTCTTTGTACAATCTAAAAAAGTTATTTCTGTTGAATTGATATTGTTTTTTTCAAGTAATAAGCTACCGCGAATGTCATACATTTTAACTCTGGATAGCAATAATCTGCTTGATTGAATTTTTATTTCTTTATCTGAAGAAGCCACTGTGATAGAATTTTCAACAGAATAATTAGGTAAACTTAAGAGGTTATTTTGATATACCAAAACAAATCGTTCGTTATGATAGCCACTTTCGGAGTAAAATTCGTAAGGATTGGCTTTTAAGTCGTGAATACTATTCAAAAGTAAGTCCTTTAGGTAAATATTTTGCGTTGTGAAAAGTCCATCAACAGCCGCAATTGCAAAGGTGTATAAACCATTTTCGGGCGCATTATAACCAATATTCACTTTGTCTTCTGTATCAAATGGTAATGTTCTACCTTGAATTTTACAGTGTTTGTTTTCTGTTAGACTATATATGTCTAATGCATTTTTGTAACCAGTTGGTACGTCAAAAAAGGAATCAAATCCGTATGTCGCCCCTTCGATATAACCAATTAAAATGCGTTCTGAATGATAGTTTTTATCTACTAAATCGAGCCAGATTCGGTGTTTTTCGAGATCGAAAGCAGTAACTACATCCGAATTACTTCTGTAAAATAGAGTATTGTCATGCGGAATGCTACTCAAATCGCGACGCATTGCATTGGTAAAATTTACAGTTCCCGTGGCAGCATTTCCTTCAATCATTTGTGTCATAAAACTTTGTCCAGCGCCAATTTTATAATCGCCAACAGCTGGACAACACGATGCGCCAACTAAATTATATGTAAGGTAATCACTAGTGTTGTAGTTGTACTGGTAACTGCCATAATACGGATTGGTAGCGCCTAGTTGTAAATCAATTCCATGACGCCAAATGTTTACAAAACCAGCTAAAGAACCGCCATTGGCTTGCCTATTTTCATACAAAAAATGATTCGCGCTTATTGCTGAAGGATATGGATTTCCAATCAGATTCCAATTGTCATCAAATTCTGTAAACGGAATTCCATTCGCACTAGTGTAACTGCTTAAAGTAGCTGTTGTCATTGGACCGCGTTCTATTGTAATGCTCAAATCGCCATTGTTTGGAACTCCAATAAAAGTGCTTAAAAAAGGCGCAGTTGTTGAAGTGCTAAAACTTTCTGGTCCACGCACAATATAACCTTTTGCAGTAGTCATTGCGTTTCCTGCAGCACTTGTCCAACCACCAATTCCGCCATTGGCATTGGCAATAGTGGGTTGCCATTTGTATTTAGGGCCAGTTGGTACTAAAGTGTTGAGATTGTTAATATTGAAACTGCTCACAGGTGAAGACCAATATACGTAGTCCAATTTTTTGATGGTAGCAATTCTTTTGTAATTAATAGCGCCAGAATTTACACTATTGGCAATTTGCACTAACTGTGAATTGTTTTCAAAAATCAATGTGCCACCAGGTTCTACGGTCACTTCATTTTGTACTAATAAATGATGCGCCGAGTTAAAAACTACAGTTCTTCCTGCTTTAACCAATACAGAGCAAGCTTCTATAGACACAGTTGAAGTAAAATCATCATCAAAAATTACCGCTGTTGTCAATGTTGGTGCTATGTTCCATGCCCCGAGTGAATAAATTGCAGTACTTCCTCCTCCAATTGTTATAGTACTTGGAGTGGTTGGATGTGTTGAAACACTATTGACATTACAAGCTACTAATCCTGGAGCGGGGTTGGAAGTAATCATTGTGAGACGGTCTTGTGCAATTACGTAGTAACTAATAGTTCCTGCTACTAATCCAGTCATGGTAAAACTCCAATATCCATCGTGTCCTGTACCAGAAATTAATGTTCCTGCCACACTTGTATAAGCGCCAGCATTGACTTTATAATACAATCGAGGCACTAAAGAACCAGTGGTTGGAACACCTGCGACATCTTCAATATGTACATTATCCAATGTTAAAGTATTTACAATAGCACCGCAACTTCCTGGAATAGAAATCGGTCCGTACGTAATAGTAGGAACTGTTTCGATTTGAGCAGAAAATTGCAAAGCACCAATGTCTGGAGAGCTTCCTCGGCTTATGTTTTTACTATCTAAATCATATTCAACAGGCAATACTTGTGCGCCCAATTCGGCGTAGGTTTCGCCAGATGGTGTCCAGTAACCTTCATCTAAGCCAACTCCTTCTGTTAAAATAAGGTTGTCACAGAAACTATCAGCATCTGAACCAAAACTACTAAAACCATCCATCAACGTTTTGTATTTGCTTGTACAACCTGCAAACGGAATCACATTAAAATTAGGGTCGTTGATTGCTGTTGTATTATGGTCGATGTTGAAACGATTGAACTCAGTACCTGTTCCGCTTCCTTCACAATACAAATACGAGCGTCTACCATGAACAGAAGGCGCATAAAAAATATTATTATTAGATGAAGTATGATAATTTGGTGGACGTACACCGGTTTGACCTGGATTAGTAAAAAACGTGCTCAAATCAACGTCATGGTTTTTGATAGCTGCCAAGGCCGAAACATAACCCGAACCTTTTGGCATGACATTGACATATAAAATATTATTGCGCAAATCGGTTAAGCCTGTTCCAACACGGTTCAAATAGCCTACGGCAGCAGCGCCAAAATCGCCAGTAATGTTACTTGTTACTTGATTCGTATTGTCACCAATCAAAATGGTGTTGTGGTAAATAGTGTGATTGACTTCACGTGATGACAATGCTAGTCCGAAAATTCCACCTAAACTAGAAGCGCCATTATTGTATAATTTTGAAATATGATTGTTGTAAATTTTATAAGTGTTTACAGTTGCGTTAAACGACATTCTAATCCAAATACCATTGGTATTAGCCGGAACAGGTTGACCAGCTGCAAAACCAGGTCCGGGATGCAAACCTGTGATGCTGTTGTTAAACGAAATGTTGAAAATACGATTGTTTTTTATTGTAGCATTAAAAGAATCCGTCAAGGCGTAAATACCTGACAAATAAGTGCGGTTATCAGCCGTTCCATTGCTGGAAACATTACTAATTACATTGTTGGAAATTAAGGTATCGGGAGCAGTATCTAGCACGATTCCTGCTATTTCGAAATACGTAGTTCCTTTTCCCATTGAACCATATACTTTGGTAATTCGGTTGTTGTCAATCGTGTTTGTTGCACCATAAGTTCTAATGCCAGCAATAAGGCCTGTCCAAGTTAAAACTGCGTCGTTACTGTTTTGAATGGCAGTATGGTCGATGGTATTCCCAATAACACTCGAATTCAGGTTGTTGCTGTTGATGCCATAGCCAATAACATCACCAGTCGCGGTTTGAAAATTAGTAGTTATAGTATTATTTGATACTGTTGAAAAACCATCAGAAAAAATACCAGCCGAATTTGCAATTCCAAGTTGTGCGGTAGCCGAAGCAGTAACTAGGTTGTTAGTAATGGTTCCAATGCCAAACACACCAAATGTTGCACATGTAGCACCTGCGGTAGCTTGACTGGCAATAGTGTTTCCCGAAATGGTTGTGCTTACGGTACTGTTAATTCCTCTGTTATTGGTGCTGCCTGATACGGAGTTAGTTGTGATTGAAATTCCAGTATTGTTGGTAATTGGGGTTGTAGCTGCCGAATTGTTAATTGCATAAATACGAGCAGCATTAGTAGTTGAGCTACAATTTGCTACAATATTTAGGTTGCTATTTATTGTGGTTGTTGTCCCAATATTGTTTATTGCATTGATGATTCCATTACCAACCAAACTGAGTTGTAAGTTCATGCTGTTGTTGTTTTCAATCAATACTGATGTTGCCGAATTGGTAATGCCTTGAATAGTGGTTGAAGTAAAGGCTGAAACTGTAAGTTGGATATTAGAATTGTTGGATAGAGTGCAAGTAGAGCCTGAGTTATTAATTCCGTTAGAAGTTGCAGCTCCAGTTAGTGTTGTAGAAGTAATTTGAATATTGTTATTACCCGAAATTGTAGTTGTATTTCCTGAGTTTAGAATTGCAGTCGAAGTCAAATTGACTACAATGGTATTTTCGGTGGTAGTTGGTGTAATATGAATTTTAGGATTATTTGTAATCGAACTATTAGCTACTGCATTGTTGATCCCATACGAAGTTATTGTAGTAGTAGCTAATGGTGTAATTGTGGGCGAAATAGTAATCTCATTTCCCGAAATAGATGAAACTCCTACAATATTACTGATTCCTAAAATGTTTGATGTAACAGGCATTCCAATAGGAGAAATAGTAATGATATTTCCATTCGCCGTATTTGTTGTACAGCCTGTTGTGAGCAATAATCCGTAAATGTTGGTATTGAAATTAGAAATTGTAATGGTGTTCAAATTAGCGCCAAGAATTCCAGTTCTTCCAATATTTATACCAATCGAAGTTCCGCCAGTATTCAATCCGGTAATGGTAACATTGTTAGAAGAAATAATTTTATTGGTCGTTGCAGTTCCGTCAGTATTGTTGATGCCCACAATTGTTGTGTTAACATTTGTGGTACACAAACTATTCAAAGTAATGTTGTTTTCCGTAATCTCGAAAGTAGAGTAGGTAGAGTTCAAATTTGCGGCATTAATTCCAGCGAAAAGCGAAGTCGAACATCCATTTCCTTTATCAATTGAAATCGTATTTCGCTTGATGCTTAAAATTCCCGATGATGTAGCATTGTGCGAAATACCAGTTACTGCGCCAGTTGTTCTCAAATTTTTGCCTATTGGTGTTCGAAGTATATTGTCGTTTACTTCTCTGTTGATGGAAGTTGCCACATCTTGTTGAATAAAATAAACTGCATGTGCATGGTCAACATTTTCATAATTCATCGTAATGATGTTGTTGGATGTAATCAATTCACCAATCAAAACATCTTGGAAAATCCCACGTAAAAATTTACTAGCAACAGCAACTGTAGAAGTGTTAACGATGGTAATAGTGTTAAAATTAAAAGTCTTACTCGAAGTAGCATTTCCTATTCTTGACCAAATACCATTGGTGTTTTCAGATAATATGTTAGTAATGTTTATCGTGTTATTATTGCAAGTTGAAGTATGAGTTGGTGGTTGTACCATTGTTCCGCTCCAACCCAACAAAATTCCCGAAAAAACAATGGCTGTTGTTGCTGTACCTGTTGTGCTAGTAATAGTGTTATAGGAAATGTTATGATTCGCAATTTGATTGACTAAAATTCCCTGAACAGTAATTCCCAATTTTACATAAGCTGAAGCCGCAACTCCGTTCCCAATGCCAAAATTTAAAATCGTATTTCCAGTTGCACTGCTAATCCCACCAATATCCCAACCAGTATCCATAGCAGCTGGAGTATTTGAACCAATCGCTACAATCCCAAAGTTAGCATTGGTAATAATGTTGCCGTAGAGTTTATTGCCTGAATTTGATCCTGTACTATTAGTAATTGGGCTAGATCCAGTTCCATTGGTAGCTGAACTAACAGTAGTGGAAAAAATTCCAAACGTATTTTGATAGTTTGTTCCTCCCGTATTCAATGTGATGGCACAGTTTTGAATCGTATTGTTTTGCGCTCCGTTGGCTGAGGCAGCAGGATTGGCGTAGAAAAAACCATAGCCAAACTCAGTCATGTTGTTGGTGGCTATAGCTGAAGTTGTATTTGAAGGGTTTTCGCTAACATCTATTCCATTGAAGGTTAAATAGTCTGTTCCAATTATTTTGATAACGGCATCCATAATGCCACCCGCAAAATGATTGGCGCCAGCAGTTACCATGGGATTTGCTCCCACACCATTTTTTTGAAAAACAATAGTATTGGTTGCACTTGTTCCAGTAATGTTTCCAAAAATAATTCCGCCGGTAATTACTGCGGAGGTTCCAGCTGGTGCAGTTTCAGTATGATTCGCAGCTACGTTAAAAATTACAGTGCCTGATATTCCGTTGGCATTTAAACTAATGGCAGCATCATTGATGGTCGCAAAATCGCCAGGAATAAAGTAAGTGCCTGACAAAGGGGCAAGAGTAGTTACAGGATTTTTTTCTTCAATTTTAGAAGAATAAACCGCTGAGTTGGATAGCAAAGCAAGCACTACAAAACAAATCGTAACTAACCTCATTTTCACTTCATTTTGACCTCTATTCGAAAGGAATAGAAGCATCGTTAACCTTTTGATTCAAAAGTAAATATACATTTTTTAGTTAAAAACAAACGCTATTTGAAATAGTCTGTTTTTATTTAAAAAAATAACTACTTGTATCTTACTTTAAAAATCAAAAGTAAGTTGTTTAAAATCAAGCTGTTTGATGTTAGCAAAGATAAGTCCAAAATTGCAAAAATAGATGTAGAATTTATTCGGCAGCTACCAATTTGCTGGCGCTTCGGTATAAAAATTCGTTGTAAATGTGTCTTCTTGCAAAACGACTAGGCGATTCGGCGTTGATCATTTTGATGTACGTTTGTTTCGGAACACCAAAATATTCAAACGAATTACCATCTAAAAAGTGAACGTAAAGTACACCATTTTCTAGGTAAAAATCAGCAATATTAGAAGTTGTAGTGGTTTTTAAATATTCAGATTTGGTTTTTTCTATCGTTTCAGGAGCGATGCTTACCAAAAAATGATACGCTTCAATGGTCAAGGTACTTTTGGCTTCGGCTACAGCTCGTTCATCTGCATCAGCAATCAAATCAGGATGAGTTTCCTTCATGCTGTTACGGTAAATGGTTTTCAATTCTTTGAGAGTTGCCTCTTTAGTAACGCCAAGTAACGCGCGGTACTCGACAATTTTTTTCATGTTCATAACGATAAAAATAAAGCCATCCTACATTGAATGGCATTCTTAAAATTTCGGCAAAGATAGTCTTCTAAATTGGATTATTTAGCATTAAAAAAATTAAGGCGTTTTCTTTTGTGTTAACATCCAATTATAAATGTCGGGATTATCATAAACACGCGTCCAACTATCGTGATTGGCGTCGTTAAAAATTTCGAGTTTGATATCCTTACAACAATCTTTCAATAAATTGTACATCGTGATTGAATAGTAAATGTCAACAACTTTGTCCTGCAAACCATGAAACATCCGAATAGGAATAGTAGCAATTTTGCAATTTTCCTTCATCGGAATTCGATCAACATAACCTGCTATTGGTACCAATGCTGCAAATAATTCAGGATGAGCGTAAGCCAAATTCCAACTTCCCCATGCGCCCATGCTCAATCCAGTTAAATAAATTCGAGATTTGTCAATGTTATTTTCTGAAATGATTTTTTGAATCAATTGATACAATTGTTCGGATTCCCAATACACATTTTCAGGGCATTGTGGCGGCAAAACATAAGCATCAATAGTATGATTTTTCAAATATTTTAATGGGCCAACGGACTTAACTTTTTCCAAATCGTTGCCTTTTTCACCCGAACCATGCAAAAAAACAATTAAAGGTTTTTGTTCTTTGGTGTTTTGTGGTTGATGTAAAATATAGTTTAATTCAAATTTGGCCACAACCGCAGATGATATATTTCCTCGAGTTTCAGTTTGGCAATATCCAAATTGACTTGCGATTAAAGTTGAAATTAAAAGAATATTTTTCATTGTATAATTTGTTTACTTAGGGTAATTTTTTAATTATGCAAAGTGAATGTGTAAATTACTGTTTATTAACAACTTGTCTGTTTGTTTAATCTGTAAACTGTTACAGATAAAAAGTCGAAATTCCCAACTTTACAACCATTTTTCGTAGGTGTTGCGCCATCATTCCAAATGTCAGTGTTTCTGGTGAAAACAATCGAATCAGTAAACCAATCTCTAATTTGGTAAATACTGCTAGATGTAAAATACAGTATGGCATTATACCCAATAATTGGATTATCAATAATAGACCTTTTTTGATTGTTGATTTTGTGTCCAAATTAATCAATTTTGATGAATTCAGTTGTTACTGTAATTTTATTGAATATTTTACGTCTTTTGTAATTGTTTTCCATTCATCTGTTCGAAAAGGAACAGCAGGAAATTTTTCTTTGTTGAATAAATTGCAAACAGAAGCATCGCCAATCCAACCATAACGTACAGCAATTGGGTTCTGAACGTCATCGCTAACAACAACGACTTTGTTTTCTTGAATAAATGCTTTTGCAGGATAAAAGATCTGATTTTCTCCGGCAATTTCTAAGCCATTTACACCATTGTTAGTTGCAATTAATCCTGTTCCGATACTATCAAATGATACTATGATTTGGTTGTTTTTTATTTCAAATGACTGAAATGTTGGTCCGCTACAAACCATCGGAATACTATACAAATTATTGAAAGCAATTGCCGCCAAACGTTGTCCAACAGTTTCTTTGTTTTCTGGATGAATGTCATTCGGATTTCCAATATCAGTTGTTACTACCATCGCTGTGTTTTTGAGGCTTGCGGTTTTGGTTTGCGCTTCTCGAAGTTCGGCCCACGGACAGCCTTCATTACTGTTACCTTTGGTATTGAAAGTAGCAAGTTGGACAAAATAAAAAGGTAAATCAGCATTGAATTTTGTACGCCAATCCTTAATTAGCAATGGAAAAGAGGTTTGGTATTGATATGCTCTTGAAGCATTGCTTTCGCCTTGATACCACAGCACGCCTTTTATGGCAAACGGTAACAAAGGTGCAATCATAGCATTGTAGCAAAGCGAAGGAAATTCGTTTTCATTGACACTATTTTTGATGCTCTCGACTTGAAATTTCCATGTTCCGTTTAAGGTGATTTCGTTTGTTCCAACAATTAGTTTTAATAACTCAGGTTTTCCGTGAATTCCACCACCGCCACCATTGTCAACTACTTGAATTGCAATAACATTATCACCTTCTTTCAAAATGGAACTCGGAATTTCGTAATTGCGAAGAATATCCCAGCCATTCGTTTCACCAATTTTGACTCCGTTTACATAAGTGATATCATTGTCATCAATAGCTGGAATTTGTAGTAAAATGGAATGATTCGTTTGTTCTTTAGTGAGATAAAAGTGCTTTCGTAACCATACAACTCCATCGAAATTGCCTAAAAGTTGATCTTCCCAAATAGTTGGTTGTTGTAGTTCTAACCAATGGTTATCATCAAAAGTTTGTTCTTTGTAAAAAGGAACATTTTGAGTGGTGAATTTGGCATTTTGTAATTTTTCAATTCGATTTTGTGCGGTTTTCATTTTTAGTGATAAAAGCGAATCGAGGTTTATTTTTGGCATTTCGGCTATAAGTTCTTTGAAACCTTCACTGTTTTCAAAGCCTTCACGACTAATCCATGTTTCAATATTGGTTCCGCCCCAAGATGCATTGATTAATCCGACAGGTATATTAAGTTTTTGACTCAATTCTTTAGCATAAAAATAACCAATTCCAGTAAAATTAGTTACGGTTGCAGAAGAGCAAATTTCCCAACTGGTTTTTTTATAATCTGAGTTTGGAGTTGAGTTGATGGTTTTCGGAATTTTTATATGTCGAATGGTTGAAAAATGTAAAGCATTTGCAATTTCAATTGTTGCTTTTTCAGATTGCCCAACTGTCCATTCCATGTTAGATTGTCCGCTGCAAAGCCAAACTTCGCCAACCAAAATGTTGTTCAGTTTGATTGTGTTTTCTCCTTTTACAGTTAAAACAAATGGTCCGCCAGCCTTTTCATTATCCAAACGAAGCATCCATTTTCCATCATTATTTGTATGAGTTGATTTTGTTTGATTGTGGAATTGAACTGTAATTTTTTCATTTGGCGAAGCCCAACCCCAAATAGGAATTTTGGTGTTTCGTTGCAAGACCATATTGTCAGAAAAAATAGAGGCAATAGTAACTTTAGCTTTTACTGAAAAGCATCCGACTAGTAAAAGAATAAAGATAAAATAGCGTTTTTTCATTTAATTGGTCAATTCAAAGTTGCTTTTTACTCGAATATCTTCCGAAGATGAACCAATCATAACTTCAAATTCACCTGGCTCAGATTGGAATTCTAATTTGGAATTGTAAAAGCACAATTTTGGGTTATCAATGGTAAATGTGATTGTTTTTGTTTCTCCAGCAGTCAATTTTATTTTTTGAAAATCTTTTAATTCTTTAACAGGCCGAATCACAGAGCCAAATTGATCATGAAGGTACAATTGCACAACTTCTTCACCTTCTACTTTTCCAGTATTGGTTATGTTCAGCGTGATTTCAATAGTTTCATTTTTCTTCATTTTTTGTTTCGATAACTTTAAATCGGAATAGGAGAAAGTCGTGTAGCTTAGTCCAAATCCGAAAGGAAACTGAGGTGAATTGGGCAAATCAATATACGCTGATTTGTAGTTTTTATTTTCGTTTATGGATGGTCTTCCAGTATTAAAATGATTATAGTAAATCGGAATTTGACCTTCATTTCGTGGAAACGACATAGGCAATTTACCCGAAGGATTGTAGTCGCCAAAAAGTACGTCGGCAATTGCATTCCCAGCTTCTGAACCCAACCACCAAGTATATACGATTGTTGGCATATTTTCGGCGGTCCAATTGAAAACCAATGGTCTTCCCGCATTAATTAAAATCACTATTGGTTTCCCTGTTTTTTGAAGTTCTTTGATTAAATCTTCTTGAACGCCAGGCAGTTGTATATTGCTTCGGCTTTTGGCTTCACCACTCATATTCCAACGTTCACCAATGCTTAAAATAACAACATCGGCTTGATTGGCAATTTCGATGGCTTCTTGAAAACCTTCTTTACTTTTGTCTTCAAATCCGCATCCTTTTGCATAGAGAAGTTTGGTTTTTTTACCTACTTTATTTTCCAAACCTTCCCATTGAGAAACGATATAAGTTGAGTCAATTTCTTTCAAATCGATGGCCCAAAAACCATGATTTGCTCGTTTAGGTTTAACCATTGGACCAATAAACGCAATAGTTTTTGTTTCTTTTGAAAGAGGTAAAGTTTGGTTGTCGTTTTTTAGTAAAACAATACTTTTTGCTGCAACTTCTCTGGCTATTTTGGTGTGTTCGGGATTGTTTAGTTCTTTGGTTTCCCTCTCAGCGTTGCAAAACTTGAATGGATCTTTGAATAATCCCAACTCAAATTTTTTGGTAAGAATTCTTCGAACAGCATCGTCAATGAGTTTGATGTCAATTTTTTTTTCTTTAACTAATTGGGCCAAATTATTTCGGTAACTATTACTTTCCATGTCCATATCGCTGCCTGCTGTAATTGCTGATAATGCAGCCTCTTTACCATTTTTGCAATAACCATGCGGAATCATTTCACCAATTGAACCCCAATCGGAAACTACAAAACCTTTGAATTTCCATTTTCCTTTTAAAATGTCGCGTTGTAAGTATTTATTTCCTGTAGCTGGAATTCCGTTAATGTCGTTAAAAGAATTCATAAATGTTGCAGCTCCAGCATCAAGTGCCGCCTTGAAAGGAGGAAGGTACGTTTCCCAGAGCATTCTGTCGCTTAAGTCAACTGAATTATAATCTCTTCCACCAACCGCAGCTCCATAAGCAGCAAAGTGTTTTACGCAAGCCATAACAGCATTTACATCGCCCAAATTACCTTGAAAACCTTTAACTCTGGAATAAGCTATTTTTGATCCTAGATAAGTGTCTTCGCCAGCACCTTCCATAACTCTTCCCCAACGAGGATCGCGACTGATATCTACCATTGGAGCAAATGTCCAATGAATACCACTTGCCGAGGCTTCTGTTGCTGAAATTCGAGCAGAGCGTTCAATTGCATTTAAATCCCAACTAGCGGCTTCTGCTAATGGAATTGGAAAAGTTGTTTTGTAACCATGAATCACGTCTTGACCAAATAACAATGGGATTTTTAGTCGAGATTGCATAGCTAATTCTTGGTACTGTCTTGTGTATTGGGTTCCGAGAATGTTTAGCATAGAACCTAAAATTCCACTTTTTATTTCGTTTTGTTTATTAGGATTGATGGTTATTGGACCCGTTGCAGTATTGTCGCCACTGTATTGATTGAGTTGCCCGATTTTTTCTTCCAAAGTCATTTTTAAAAGTAAAGAATCTACTTTTTGGGCACTATTTTTTTGTTGCGAAAAGGCAAATGAAATAAATAAAAGAGATAATAATTTTAATAAAACCTTCATATTAAAATTGTCTTGAAAAAACCTTGCTTAAGGTTAGTTAGTATACTAAAGTTTGAATTGCGTGAGGCAAAATTGTGATTTCGGAAGCGTTGGTTCCGATACACAAATTATAAACAATTTTCTTGTCACTCGTATTTAGAACTACAGTTACTACTTCTCCATTGGTATTCAGAAAAGAAGTTGTAAGTAATTGACTTCGACTAGCTACAGAACTTATTCTTTTGGCATTTTTAGAAATAAATTTAGAGAAATGACCAATAAAATAGTACGACGGAGTATAAATCAGTTCACCTGTTTTGGTGTCAGCATGAATAGGTGAGAAGCAAAAATTTCCTACGTGATTTGGCCCGCCATTTTCATCCAGAAGTACGTTCCAATCGGTCCAACCCACTGTTCCGTTGTTGAAGTCGTTAATCATTGATTTTCCGTAGCGTTCACCGTTTTTCCACAACTGTAATCTTTCGGTTTTATACGACTCAACACAACCTTCTGTAAACAATAAATTTTTGGATGGATACATCTCATTTACCTGCGCAATATTTTGATACATCATATCACCTCCACTCCAGTTTTCGTACCAATGAAAACCAATTCCCCAAACGTATTTGGCAGCTTGAGCGTCGTCAAGAATAGTAGAGGCTCGTTGAGAAATTAAGTCGCGATTGTGATCCCAAACCGTAATCTTTTTATCACCTAAACCCGATTTTTGTAACGTAGGGCCAAGGTGATTTTTTAAAAAATCGCGTTCTTCTTCAGCAGTAAAAATGCATGATTCCCAACGCTGTGTTGCCATAGGTTCATTTTGAACGGTCAAACCCCAAACGGAAATTTTTTCTTTTTGAAGTGCGTTGATGTATTTGACGTAATAATTGGCCCAAGATTGATAGAATTCGGGTAATAATTTTCCGCCTTGTAGCATATTTTGGTTACTTTTCATAAAAGCTGGAGGCGACCACGGACTGATATAAAAAGAGGCTTTGTTCCCAATTTTTTCCATTGCTTTTTTGATTAATGGAAGTTTGTACTTTTTGTCGTGTTCAATAGAAAAGGACTGTAGACTTTTATCGCCTTCATTTACATAAGTATACATATCAGAGCTAAAATCGCAACTGTTCATGTTGGTTCGAATTATTGAATAGCCAATTCCTTTGTCAGAAGAATAGTAAGCATTAAGAAATTCGGTTTGTTTTTCTGTTGGTAATTTAGCAAAGACTTCGGCGCTTGCATCAGTTATCGCACCACCAATTCCTAAAAAAGTTTGATAGGTTTTCATTGGATTTACAAAAACACAAATTTGGGTTTCCAAAGGTTGTTTGAGTTCTTTGAAAATAAGATTGTCAGTTTGACTTAATCTTAAATTAGTGCTGTCTGCCGATGTGTAAACGGTAATTTTTCTATTTAAAGTAGAAAATGATCGTGTTTTAGGTTTTCCTTTCCCTTGTGAAAATGCGGTAAAAGAAACGATTACTATGAGAAGAGTTGCGAAATATTTCATGATTTTTACCAAATGTAGGTTCCAACGGATCCAGCTTCTAAGGTTGCAGTAACCCATTCTCCGTTGTGTCGAATATTGAATGTTTGAGTAGTGTTTCCGTCGTTTTCAACAATTAGCACTTTTTTGCCATTGGGTGTTTTGAAAGCAACATTATGTAAATTTCCACTGATATTGGATGCGATTCGTACGGAACCATTAGGCACAAATTTTGAAGCATGAGCAACATTATAATACGCTACATTTCGAGTATAACTTGAGCTACTGTTGACTGTAATTGCTCCTTTACATTGTGTACAGCCACCTGGAGTGTGAGGTCCAAATGAAGCATCGTTGGCTAAATTCCACTCAAGAGCATTAACGCTCCAGTTGCGAGTTGTACCAATAATCACATTTTTGACATGCCATTTTAAATCACCAGAAAAATCACCAACAGATGAAGTCCATTGTTCTGTAAAATAGATTTTTTTTGTAGGATGAGCATTATGAACGGTTGTTAGCGCACTAACATCGCCAGCGTACAAGTGAAATGCCGATCCATCAATGTATGGATTTGCAATTGCATCATCTAAAACTTGAATTGGATATTGTGGATTGTCGCAATTGTGGTCGTAACAGACTATTTTTGTTGTTATTCCATTGTTTTGAAAAGCTAAACCAAGTTTTTTGATAAAGCTAATTTGCTGAGCTGCGGTCATTACTAAACTTGGATTATTGCCTCCATGTAAAGGTTCGTTTTGAGGGCAAACCGCGTCTATTGTAATGCCTTGTGCTTGCATTCCTTGAATGTATTTTACAAAATACGTGGCGTAGGAAGTGTAATAAGTGGGCAATAAACTGCTACCGATTGAAGTGTAATTGGCTTTCATCCAAAGTGGTGCAGACCAAGGCACAGCCATGATTTTAATATTAGGATTAATTAGTAGAATTTCTTTTAATAATAATATCAATGCATTATCAGGATTTAAGCTGAAATTATTTTGTGGAATGTCTGTTTGTCCATTTGGAAGGTCATTGTAACTAAAAACGGACGAATTTAAATCGGACGCACCAATACTAATTCGGAGATAGCTAATTGAAATTGCGTTTTCAGAATTGCTAAAAAGTTCTTGTAATAACTCTTGTTTTTTGGTTGGATTTAACGAATTGATTACATCAACACTTCCGCCAGTTAGTGTATAACCAAAACCGTCAATGGTTTGGAAGCTTTGAGTGTCATCTACATCAATATTTTGAAAGCTATTAGCAATTGTTCCAAATTGTTGAATTGTGCTTTGTTTTTGGAGTAAAACAGATTGATCGCCTTTAGAAATCCAAATATCCATTTCACTTGCAATTAAACCGTTGTCAAGTAGCGTTCCAATTGCTGTTATTGGCGAATTTGAAGCGGTGTTGGTTGAGGTTATAGTTGCTGAGAGTGTAAATGTTTCAGTTCCTTCTGCTACAGAATCACCGTTGGTTATCACATTTACAGTTGTGCTTGTTTGTCCAGCCGGAATAGTTAGTGTTGTTGAAATGGCCGTAAAATCATCGGTGGTTGCTGTGTTTGGAATAGTTGTAATATCTAAAGTTGTTGTGCTATTGCTAGAGCTACTCAATGAAATTGTGAAAACAACATCATTTCCTTCAGTTACTGGATTTGTTGCGATTGCTATTGTTGGTTTTAAAATGGGTGGAGCATCATCACTTGGTGAGGAACAAGTAACGGTTAATGCTGATAATGTCAAAAAAAATAATAGCTTTATCATTTTGTTGGGAATGTTCATTTGTTATTTGATATTTATTTCGACATATATTGGAAAATGGTCGGAGGGATATTTTAAATCTTTAGAGTCACTTAAAATGGCATATTTAACAACTTTGAAATTAGTTTTTTTAGATAAAAAAATGTAATCAATTAGTTTAGTTACGGGTTCATTATGTTTGAAATTATTGAAGCTACCTGAGGGTCCAAAGGGTTTTGATAACGAAACTTCGCGAGAATCACGCATCACTTTTTTTAATTCGATAATTCGTTGCGAGTTTGGCTCTGAATTGAAGTCTCCCATAAAAAAAACAGGTAAATTTTTGTTGTTTAAGTCTTCAATTTTTGAAAGGATAAGCTGAATTCCTTTGGTTCTAGCTTCTTCACCCATGTGGTCTAGGTGCGTATTAAAAACCCAAAATGAAGTATTCGTTTTTTTATCTTTAAATAAAGCATAAGTACAAACCCTGTTGCATGCAGCGTCCCAACCTCTCGACACAACATTTGGGGTTTCAGATAGCCAAAAAGTATTTGATTCTTTTACTATAAATTGTTCTTTTTTATAATAAATATTGGAAGATTCTCCTTGTCCATTTTCATCTCTCCCAACACCAATGTTATCATATTGACTTAGGCACAAATTAAGGTCGATTACTTGATTGGGTTTGGCTTCTTGAATTCCAAAAATATCGGGTTCATAAAACTGGATTTGTGAGCAAAAATAATCTTTCCTATTCGTCCAACTGTTTTCGCCATCAGAGTCAACGTCTAAGCGGATATTGTAAGTCATCAGCTTAAGATTTTGAGCAGATGAATTAAAAATAGTGGTTAGAACTATGAAGGAAATTATTTTTGAAATGTAATTCATCTTTTTTAAATTTTTCCATCAATGCTTCTACTCATGTGAAATAGAAGCAAAAATGGAAACTACAGATTATGAAAAAAACTACTAACTCTCATTAAATTAACTAACTAAATTCAATAAGAAAAAAACACACATGTTTAATATCCAGGGTTTTGGGTTAGATTTGGATTATTGTCCAAAACACCTTGAGGAATTGGCCACACTAAATCTTTAGTATCAATTGTGGCAGCATAAGGTAGCGGAACTTCATTTCCGTTACTAGTATAGGTTTGTTGCGATAAAACTTCAATAGATTTTCCTTCTCTTTTCAGATCAAACCAACGGTGACCTTCATGAGCTAACTCCAAAAAGCGTTCGTTAAGTATTTTGTTGATTGCATCATTTTCTGAAGTTGCAGGAGCTACATTTGGTAAAGTAACTCTTGTTCTAATTTGGTTTACCAAAGCCATGGCTCCTGTTAAATCACCATTATGAGCTAATGCTTCTGCCTTCAAAAGGATGATGTCTGCTAAACGGAAAATATAAAAGTTCTGAGTTCCGTCTGTTTTTCTCATCTTCCAAGGATATGGGAATTGAATATAAGAAGTCCAGTATGGGTCAGCAAACGTAGTTGGGAAACGTTTGATAGTGGCTAGTCTTCTTTTGGTGTCGTTATTTGCCAAAAATGCGTTGTTCAAGGTATGTGATGGAGTATTGAATTTTTTCCAATTTTGTCCCAAGAAAACATTGGTACACCAAGAGTTGATGTTGCTTCCTTGACCTTCTCCGTTAACTTCCCAAATTGACTCGGCATTTCCTTCGTGGTTGCCATCAAAAAGATGATCATAAGTGGGTAATAATGTATATCCACCAGCTATTACGGCATCACAATATTGAATTACTTTGTTCCAGTCAGGATTTGGTTTTGTAGCATACACTTTTGCTAATAAAGCATTGGCAGCTCCTTTGTTGGCTCTATATTTAAAAGAAGCATTAGGGGCTTTTGCTAATGCAACTTCGCAATCTGCTATAATTGCATCATAAACTTCAGTAATTGGTTTTCTAGAAGGATATAATGACGGATAAACAGTGTTGAAGTTTTCGTTGTTGATTGTAAAAACGTATTCAGTAACTAATGGAAAATCGCCCCAAGTTTGAACACCTTGAAAGCGAGTGAGAGCTCTTATTAGAGAAGCTTCACCTTTCATTTCTTCTTTTCTTGCTTGAGGTAAATCAGGAACTCCATCAACATGATTTAGTACTAAATTACATCGTTTAACAAAGTCATTAAGCCAATTCCAATCTCTAGCCACGACATAATCTGTTGCAATAATTCGGTATTCGTCAATTTGGAAGAAATCTTCTCCGTCACCGCCTGCATAGGCTACATCTGAACCAGCATCTCCCAAGAAGAAGTAGTCAAATTGCCAATATTCAATTCCAAATGAATTATTACATGATTTCATTGCATCTTCAGCGGCAGTTGCATCTGGTAAAGGGACGCCAGAAAACTCAAAAGTTCTATCGGTGATAGGTTCAGTTTCAAGTATGTCGCTGCATGAAACCAATAATAAAATACTAGTGCTAAGTAATAGTATTTTTTTTAAAGGGATAATTTTTTTCATAATTCTTATTTTTTTATCGTTAGAAACCTGCTTTTAAACCAAATACAAAAGTTCGAACTTGCGGATAAGTACCATAATCAATTCCATGAGAAGTCCCTGTGTTGCTTGAATATGCATTTACTTCAGGGTCAAAGCCAGAATAGTTGGTCCAAGTTACTAAATTTTGTCCAGTGGCATAGATTTTCAATGAATCAAGTCCAAGAAATTTGCTTTTAAAATTATAGCCAAAGGTAACTGCTTTTAATCTTACATATGATCCATCTTCAATCCATCGGTCAGAAACTAAATTAGCTGTTGGATCGCCAGCTTTTGGTATGCTTGTAATATCGCCAGGTTGTTGCCAACGATCTAAAACAGTTACAGATTGATTTTTGCTATCACGCATTCCTTCCAAATCGATACGAGAAGCATTAAAAATATCATTACCTTGAGTTCCCGTAAACAAAGTATCTAAGAAAAATCCTTTGTAAGCAAAGTTGTTTGTGAAACCAAATGTATAATCAGGCATAGCATTGCCAATTATAGTTCGGTCTTGAGGCGTTATTACACCATCACCATTAAGATCTTTGTATTCTAATAAACCAGTAGTTGGATTCACTTGATTGACAACATATCCATAAAAATTGCCAAGCGACTGTCCTTCTTCGTAACGATTTACACCTTGATAACCAGCGTATTTTATTTTTTCATAACCCATTTCAAGTATTTTATTTTTATTAAAAGAAATGTTGAAATTGGTATTCCAAGTAAAATCACCTTTAAAATTCAAAGTGTTTAATGATAGTTCAATGCCTTTGTTTTCCAATTTACCAGCGTTGTAAGTTAATATTGTAGTTACACCCGGAAAGTTGATGTTGTTTATTAAATCTACCGTTGTTTTTTTGTAAGCATCTACAGTTAATCGAACTCTATTTTTTACTAAGCCAATATCTAAGCCAATATTTAAGTCAGTTGTTGTTTCCCAAGTCAAATCGGTATTTTCATAGTTTTGCAGTGTTGTTGCTCCATCATCATTCATCAAAACAAAGGAAGAATATTCACTAACTCCCGAAATATTTCCAGTTTGACCCCATCCACCTCTAAGTTTTAATTCAGAAAAAGTAGAGATATTTTTCATAAAATTTTCGTTAGAAACAATCCATGCAGCAGAAACTCCTGGAAAGTAACCCCATTTTTTCCCAGGTGCTAATTGTGATGAACCGCTAGCTCTAAAAACACCATTTAGGATGTATTTACCTTTAAAATTATAAGTAGCTCTTCCAAAATAAGAAACATAGTTTTTCTCTTTAGCAATGGTGTCAGAAGCAAAACGGTTTACAGACATCATTTCGCTTAAATCAAGTTCTCTTAAATCAACTCTAAATCCAGTTCCTTCTATTTTTTCTTGATCGTAACGTTGTTTTTGAACACCATTTCCTGCCAACAGATTTATAGTGTGGTTGTCTTTTTTGATAGTATATTCAACTGTGTTTTCGATATTCCAATTGTAATATCTTGAGGTGTGTTGGCGACCAACTCCTTTTTGTTCCGCTGGAGCACCGCTGTTTCCTCGACCATAATTAGAACGATAACTGTCGACAAAAAACTCATAAACACTTCGCCACATATCAACTGTTGAAATAGGTTTCCAAATTAAATTTTTTGCCAAAGTAATGTCTAAACCTAAATTGCCTAAATAACGCATAGTGTTATTTTCCTCTTGACGACTTTGAAAAGCAACTGGGTTTTCTAAAGAAGCAACTGGGTTTGCTGCAAATTGACCATCTTTATATCCATCAGGATATTCGCCAGTAATTGGATCAGGAACTCTACCGTTAAGTTGTTCGGCATAAATGGGTAAAAATGCGGGTGTAGTTAGAGTACTTAAAATTACACCACCTTGATTAGCATTGTTGTTATCGTTTGTGTTATTTAAATTAGTGTGTAATAAATTCATATTGGCGTGTCCTTTTAGCCAAGATGTTGCATCGATGTCTAAATTCAATTTTCCTGATATTCGAGTGAAATTTGAAGGCTTTACAATTCCGTCAATGTCTTGATAGCCTAATGAGGCATAAGCTCTAACTTGTTCAGAACCACCAGCATAAGAAAAGTCCGCGTTTCTATCAACACCTGTTTGAAATACTTCGTCTCTCCAATTGGTGTTAATGCCTGTGTATAATGAGTTGTTGGCGTCGTTCACATAGGCAGAACTAATCTCGCTCATGAGTGATTTGTATTGATTCAAATCGAGAACGTCAATATTTTTTACAATTTTAGAAGTACCAATGTAAGAATTGAAATTAAATTGATGCTTGTTTGATTTTCCTTTTTTTGTTGTAATAATGACTACGCCAGAACTACCGCTTATACCATAAATTGCAGTAGCTGTAGCATCTTTTAAAATTTGCAAATCTACAATGTCGTTGGTGTTTAACCCGTCGGTCGAATAGGTTTGGATTCCATCAATCACATATAATGGGTTATTTCCAGATTGAATAGAATTCAAGCCTCTTATACTGATGTTTAAACCAACTCCAGGTTTTCCTGAGGGTTGAGTCGCACTAACTCCTGCAGCATTTCCCTGAATTGCTTGACCAATATTGTACAAAGGTCTGTCGTCAAAAGTGTCTGACTTTATACTTGATATTGCGCTTGTTAAATTTTTCTTTTTTTGTGTTCCGTAACCTACATTTACAACAACTTCCTCCAATTTATTAGCTTCTTCTTGTAGGGTAACATTTATTGTTTTTGATTCAATTACTTGGATTTCTTTAGTAGCATATCCCACAATAGAAAACACCAATGTTGAATTGGCGTTAACTTTAATAGTATAATTTCCTTCTAAATCTGATGATGTTCCTTTGGTTGAATTTTTAATGGTAATATTTACGCCCGAAAGAGGAAATTTGTTTTTCTCATCGGTTATTTTACCTTTTATTTCAACTATTTGTGCATTGCTTACAAGAGAGATAAAGAATAATAATCCTAAAAAGTTTTTAAAATTCATAAGGCTTTTATTTTTATTAATAAATAGTGTGTTTTAACCAACACAGAATATAGTTAAACACCCTTATTACATTTAGTAAAAGGGTGTTTAATATACTTTTTTTAATTAGTTTCTAACTAATTTTACTGTTTCAATTGCGTTTTCAGTTTTGATTTTGGCAAAGTAAATGCCAGAATTTAAGCTTGAAGCATCAATAGTAGCTTCGTTGGAATTGATATTTGAAGATATAACAATTTTACCTAATACGTCTACAATTTGAATTGAAGAAATTGAAGTTCCTTCTTTGGAAATTATATTCCAATTAGCTGTTGTTGGGTTAGGAGAAACTGAGAATTTTGAAGCCGAGAAACTTGAAGTTGCTAATGCATTAGTAAAAGTCCATTGCCCAGTAGATCTATTAAAATCAACGTTATAGGTTATTCCCCATGGAATAAAAATATCGCCACCACCGCCATTTACTCCATTTTGAGCAGTTCCGGTTAAGGCTAAATTATTTGCACCATTACCACCATTGCATCCAAATTGACTTGTCCAGTCGTGGTTGTCTCTAAATTTCAAATGTAATTCAGGATCTGTCCAAGTTCCATTAATAACAGGAGCCCAATTGCTGATTGTGTAGTGAATATTATCTGTTGTTTCTAAATCTAAGTCAGTACTCCAAGCTGATCCGGCAAAATTACCGATCATACTTACTACAACAGGTTCAAAAATATATTCAACAGGCGACCCTAAAACGAAATAAGTGTTGAATGCCCCTGTTGGTATTGTAATTGTTGAATTGCTAACTGCTGGTCCGTCTGGAAATGCACCACCCCATTGAGCCGATGAGGGAGAAGTTTGAATGAAACTTCCAGTTCCACCTGGAAAGAAAATACTCTTTTTAGAATAGGCAGTACCGTTTGATGTTGTCATTTGTACATCAGCACTCAATCCACCACCGCTTACTTTTATAACTGGGTTTGGATTAACACCTGGTGTAAATAAATACTCTTTAGTATTAATGTTGTAAGTAACGTTCCAAAAGCCTAAAGTTCCAACAATGTTTGTTCCTCCATTTATTGTTACTGTTCCGCTTGGAAAACCAGGAGCTGTTGTTCCAGCAGAATATCCACCTGTTGTAGCCCAAGTGCCCCCTTCAGAAAATTTCATGTTGCCATCTCCAACAATTTCAAAATTTGAAGCGGTCCAAGTTATTCCACCATCAGAAGATGATAGAGCTAAGTTTCCAGGTTGGTTCCATCCACCTGTTCCTGTTCCAGTAATAGTAACTTGAGCATTTAAGAAATAGCTAAATGCAAAAGCAATAATTAAAAGTAATTTTGTTTTCATACGTTAAAAGTTTAAATAGTTTATGATTAGTGGAAAAGTTGTTTGTACATATTCCAACACAATATTAAGTATTGTTTAATCTTAATTGAATTTTTGTGTTACGCTAACATTACGTTTCTACTCATGTAATATACTTAATTAGTACTTTATTTTTTTCAACTAATTATTTTACAGTTATATAGATAAAAAAATATTTTGTGCATTTATTTAAATAAAAGTGTATTTTTGTTTTAATTGTCTATTGTTTATTTAATGAAATAATTAAAAAACTAGATTGTTTTTTTAAAAGCATATGATTAAGAAGAAGTGTTATATCTCAATGTTATTGGTTTTATCTCATTTAGTGTTGGGGTTTGTGCAGTCTTTTGCTCAATTGCCAATTAAGAATAATGCAGTAGTGCCAAAAGTTGTTCGCTTCTCAAGAGCCGATTTTAAAGCTGATCCCCAATTTTGGGCAATGTGTGAAAATAATGATGGAACTTTAATTTTTGGTAATAATGATGGTGCTCTTATTTACGATGGTGCTCATTGGCAGAAAAAATATTTACCAAACAACTCTTCAGTTCGCAGTATTCTTAAAACTAATGAAGGTAAAGTTTATGTCGGTGGTTATAATGAAATGGGAGTTTTAGAAAAAGATAAGTATGGAAGTTATTTTTACAAATCACTCATATCAGAATTTCATTTAGAAGATAAAAATCTTGAAAATCTTTGGCAAATTCATCAATTTAAGAATTTAATTATTTACCGTTCTTTTCTTGAGTTAATTGTAATCAACGGTAACAGAGTAACTCAAATACCTGCAAGTAAATCGTTTACTTATGCTGCTCAAATCAATGACAATTATTTAGTTCAAGATGCCGATTATGGAATTTACAAACTCAACACTAAGACCATGAGTTTGGAACTTGTTTTTGATGCTAATTTAATTCATAACCAAGAGATTGCTTCCATTTTGCCTACCACTAATCCTATGGTAGTCTCAGTTATCACCAAATCTGGAATAGTGTATTTAGGTAACTTATTGTTAAAATCGACAACTAAGAAAATTAATCTTTTTGAAGGCGCCAAGAGTGATCAAATTACATACGGAATTGTTAATCAAAACAACGACTACTTATTTGGAACTTTAAGTTCTAAAATCATTAAACTCAATCAGTCAGGTGTGATTAGTAAAGAATATCAAGCATTGTCTGAATTGTCAAATGCTTCTATTCATTCAATTTATCAAACCCAAAATAAAAATCTATGGGTGTTGCAAAACAATGGATTAAGTCTTTTTGATTTTAAATCTTCATTTATCTCTATTTTTGATCAAGCCTCTGTTTATGATATTTTGGTTAAAAATAATCGAATTTATACAGCGACAAATAATGGTGTTTACTATGCTGATTTTAACACTACTAACCCTTCTGTTTCATTTAATTTCAACAAAATAGAGAATCTTCAAGGACAAACCTGGGCTATTCAAGATTTGGATGGAGATATAATAGTTTCACACGATATTGGTATTTATGAGGTAAATGATGGAACTTTACAAAAAATAGGTAATCAAAATGGTTTTTGGAAGCTAACCAAAATTAAAAATAAAAAAGGTCTTTTTTTGGCTTCTAATTATAACGGTTTGTATCTAGTTGAAAAAGGAAATACGAGTTGGTTGATTAAGCACAAAATTAAAGGTTTTGATGAGTCAACGCGAGATATCATTGCCGACTACGAGTCTAATACTTACTGGATTTGCCATGGTTACAAGGGTGTTTATAAAATTCATATTAATAATGATTACACACGTGTTGATGCAGTTGATCATTTTACAAATAAAAACGGTTTTAAATCACCTTATAATATAAACGCATTTTATTGGAACTCTAAAATCATTTTCACAACCAATACGGGTATTTATACATACAATAATGCAAACAACAAGTTTGAACCATTCCAAGAGTTAAATGCTATTTTAGGAACAAAGTTAAACATTAGAAAAGTCATTCAAACTAAAGATAAAACTTGGTTTATTCAAGATGATGAAGCAGGCTATTTCGATAATCAAAGCAAAAAAATCAATAAAAATATTTTTTTAAATCTTAAGGGAACATTCAATCGAGGGATGGAGAGTATATATCCATTAAGCAGTGATAGAGTGATTTTTGGTACTAATTCTGGTTTGTATTTGTATCGAATTAATGGAGGACAATCTAAAACCAAATTACCTACTATTATTAGTCGAATTACCTATTCACAAAACAAAAAAATCATCCTGGCAGCAATCGACACAAAAGGTGAAGCTATTCAATTGCCCAATCAAACCGATTTGTTACGCTTTGAATTTTCTTCTCCAAAAATGATTTCTAGCACCGAAGTTAACTACAGCTATAAGCTTGATAATATTGACGAAGATTGGTCGCCTTGGCAAAAAAATGCTTATAAAGAGTATACTCATCTTCGCCCTGGAAATTATACTTTTGTGGTAAGAAGCCGAAATTTATCAGGTTTGGTAGGTGAAGAAATTTCGGTTGAATTCAGAATTCTTCCTAAATGGTATCAAACTAATTTGGCTTACTTTATTTACTTTATTGCTGCCATTTTTCTGCTTTATTCTTTGGTGAAATATGTAAAACGAATCATTTTATTAGAACAAACAAAATCTAAAATTGAGGCAAGAAAAACACAGCAACTACTCGAACTTGAAATTGAAAAGTTAAAACTTAAACAAGACAAAGAAATTATACATAAAGACAAGTTGATGCTTGAGGAAAATATTATTGATAAAAGTAAAGAACTCGCCAATTATACACTGTTGCTAAGTCAGAAAAAAAACATTTTCAACGAACTCCAAAACGATTTAAAACAATTGCGAGAACTGCTCAAAAGTGACGAATCAAGGAAAAAGATAACCGAAATTTTCCAAAAGTTAAACCAGCACAAAATAGGTGAAGAATACATGGAAATATTTGATGTTAATTTTGAGAAAATCAATCATGAATTTTTTGAAAAACTCAAACAAATAGATGCTTCTATAACCAAAAGAGAGTTACGTTTGTGTGCATTTATTAAAATGGATTTAACCAATAAAGAAATTTCACCACTACTCAATATTTCTATTCGTGGTGTAGAAAGTGCTCGTTATAAAGTAAGAAAAAAACTCAATGTGGCTCACGAAGAAAACTTTGTTTCTTTCTTAGAAAATTTGACCAAAAAACAATAATCAATAAATTGCACACCTGCGGCACTTTGCAAACTATTTTTTATTTTTCAACTTTTTTCTTGACATTTCAGATATTCGTTGTATATTTGCACTCGAAACAGCGCGGGATAGAGCAGTAGGCAGCTCGTCGGGCTCATAACCCGAAGGTCACAGGTTCGAGTCCTGTTCCCGCTACAAAGAGAAGCCATTCAGCAATGAGTGGCTTTTTTGTTGGGATAAAGTCAGTAAAATCAATACTTCCTATTTTCTACTTTTCTATTCTACTTCAAAATACCAAGAAAAAAGGCATACAATAAGGCATACCCTTTATTCTAAAAGGCATACCCTCTTAAATCCATATCAATATGAATAACAATAAATTACATATTTTATTTGTATTAGATAAAATCAATACAAATACAAAAGGCATAGCTCCTTTAAGATGCAGATTAACTTATTTGAGTAAGAGAAAAGTTTTCTCAACAGGATTATTTATAAATCCTAATAATTGGAATAACACACTCCAAAAAGCAATTCCACCAGATACTGAACATCAACAAATAAATACTCAATTGAGCCTGATTAAACAAGAAATTAATCAGGCTTTTTTATTTCTACAAGTTCAGAAAGAGCAGTTTGATGTTGATGACATTTACCTTAAATACAAGGGAGAAAATGTTAAACAAGCTAAAACACTAATGGAAGTGTTTACATTACACAATACTAAAATGAATGCACTTGTAGGTATTGAGTACACTAAATCTACTTATTCCAAGTTTACAGAAGCCAAACAGCATATTGAAGATTTTCTAATGTACCAGAATAAGAAGAAAAATATTTTGCTTGAAGATATTACATTAAAGTTTTTACAAGATTTTGATTATTACCTAAAAACCAAGAAATCATTTAAGCAGATTACAATCAACAAGAGTATTCAAAGAGTTAGAAAAATAATCAAATTAGCTATTGCAGAAGGATTTTTATTTACAGACCCATTCTTACTTTATAAGCCAAAAAAAGTGATTAATAATGTAACCTATCTAACAACAGAAGAATTATTTGAGTTAGAAAATCATATATTCTCACAGCCAAGATTAGACCAAGTGAGAGATATGTTTGTATTCTGCTGTTACACAGGTTTACCCTATCAAGAAATGGCTACCTTGACTAAAAAGAACATTGTAAAAAAGTTTGATGATAAACTTTGGATTGATATGTACAGGCAGAAAACAAAAAAACAACTTTCTTTACCATTACTCCCAAAAGCTATAGAAATAATAGCTAAATACCAAAATGAGAATAGGCTGTTACCAATAATTACAAATCAGAAATTCAATTCTTATCTCAAAGAAATAGCTGAAATTGTAGGTATTGAAAAGAATTTAACACACCATATTGGGAGAAAAACTTTTGCTACCACAGTATTACTTTATAATGATGTTCCTATGGAAATAGTGAGTGAACTTTTAGGACACTCCAAAATTTCAACAACTCAAGACCATTATGCTAAAGTGGTACAGAAAAAAGTGAGTGAACAAATTGTAAAATTGAGTGAAAAATTAAAGTAACTGTGTTGTATATTTACAGCACAGTTTTTTATTATGGAATTAATCGAAGTTAAACCATTTACAGATTTACCTATTCAGTTTAAAGAAATAAATTATTCTGATTTTATAGGATTTAAATCTGATGGAAATAAGAAAACAATTTTAACCCCCAATAAAGATGGTTATGTTACTGATGAAATTATCAAAAATATTGATATAGAAAAATCCAATACTACAATAATTAATGCATGTGTTGGTCAAGGGAAAAGTACAGCAATTATTAAACTTATTTCCCAATTACAAGGTAATCAAGATTATGTAGTTGTGCTTGTTGCACCATATAAAGCACTACTAAAACAATATGATAAACTACTGACAAAAGCAGGGATTAAAGAAGATGAAATATACAACTATGAAAATTTAGAAACTGACTATTTTTATGATGAAGATATAAAGAAACCAATACACTTACTCTCTGTTCATGTAATTTTGGGAAATCCAGGTCAAATAGCAATGATTCCTAAGAACATTAAGAGAAATTATATCTCTCAACTTATTTCTTATTGTGAAACTAAAAATAAAAAGATGGTTTTTGTATTTGATGAAATCCATGATGCAATACACGTTTTTAAGCAAAATTTAATCTTTAACCTTTTTAAATGGAGAAATGTTACACACAAAATTATAGTATCAAGTGCCACCTTTAATGAGGCTTCTAAAGTTGTAATTAAATACTTCGGAGAACTGACAAATAAGAAGATTCATATATTGGAAAGTAAACGTAAACAAGTACCAAAAAAAGTAAGTGATTTATTTTTATGCTTTTATGATAGGTATAATTATGATGTTAATAACCAATATTTCAAAGAGTTATTTTTAAATCAAATTAATGAAAGTGATAGTATTAATATACTTTCATATTCTAAAAAATTAGCTAAACAAATTTATAACTCTGAAATAGGAGATGCCTTAAAACAGAAATTTGGGAATGTTAACTTATGTACAGGAGATACAGGTATTCCTTATGAAGAAAACCAGTGTAATATTGGTACTAATTTCAAGACAGGGATTAATATTGATGATGAAAATACCAGCTTTTTTATTATTCTACCTCCCAAATCAACATACATTCAAAAACTTAATAAATTTGGGATATTCATAGATGGCATTTTTACTATTATTCAAGCATTTGCAAGACCAAGAAAAAAAGCAAAAATATTTATCATTACTTCAAGTCCTGATAGATTGATTTTAAATGCTAAAAACAACAATGAAGATTTTATTAAGAAAACAAGTTTAGGATATTTCCCATTTAATTTGAAGGATTTTCAAGCACCATTTATTGATATAAATGTTCAAGATAGTTTATTTCAAAGGTTTTACAGTGAAGAAAAAAGAAATGTACAGGAAGAAATTAAACATATAGAATCAAGTGATATGGTTATTACTCCTATGTTTGATGAGTATGATGTTTACAAACTACAAGAAAGTGAAAGGTACTATAGAACATATTATGACATTTTTGGTAAAAATTTATCCAACTATGTTTACTGGGCTGCATGGAATAATCAATTTGTAAATTGTAAACTTCAAGGTATTATTAAAACATCTGCACTCTTTTTTGAGGAAGGGAAACTACAATCAGCATTACAAAAGCATTATATCTCAACATATTTTGATGATTCATATTTTAACTTCTTGTCTGACAGAGATAGTTATTTTACATTTAGAGGTTCATTATTTTCTAGTATTATCTACCTGAAAGAGAAAGACAAAGATTTGAAAAAAATATTACCTTATAGAAATTCAACTTTTGAAAAAAGCATAATTACATACATTCAGAAAATTAAAAAACAGGCAAATATTAACTTTTTAGAAAAATTATATCCAAAAGGAATGTTTAGCACAGATGGAAAAATAAATAAGTCAATAGATTATACTTTTGATGTTGAAGAATATATTAGAATTAATATGGCTAATGCAACATCTCTTTTTGACAAAAATCAAAATACAGAAGAAGCAGAAAATAGATTGATTAATGCTTACACAAAGTTGTATGAATTTAAAGACATTCTTTTAAAGCACTATTCAACTACTCTAAAAAATGGGAGTATATGTTTGCCAACAAATAGTAAAATTGAGCTAAAGGAGGAACATATTATACCACTACAATTGGCTATAGAAGATATTGTAAAATATGATGAACCTTTAAAATCTTTTAGTTTTCTACAAAAGAAATCTAATAACATTAACTCAATTTATGGAATACTGAAAAATGTGTTTTTTGAAACCAAGCTTACAACTATTGATAAAGGAAAATTGAAATTAGAAAAAATTATAAAAGAAAATCCTTTGCCAAATTCAGAGGATTTTGTTAATCTAATTTACAACTATGAAACCTCATGGTTAAGTAGTCCTTCATATACTATTTTGCCTTAAATATCTAAAAATAACTATTACTATTATATAAGTAAACAGTAGATTTTGGATATTTTTCACCACCAACCTCAAAAGGGTTGGTTTTTTTATGCTTAAAAAATCAACTTTAAAATATTTCAACTAAAAATTAATAATCTTTAAATTTAAAATTATGCAATTAAGACAATCAGAAAGAAAAAGAGCCAAGATAAAAATGGCTTTACAAGGAAGTGCAGGAAGTGGCAAAACTTATTCAAGTTTACTAATAGCACAAGGTTTAACCAATAATAACTTGGAGAAAGTAGCTATTATTGATAGTGAAAATGGTAGTGCTGATTTATATGCACATATTGGAAGCTATAATGTTTTGACCTTAGCACCACCATATACACCTCAGAAGTATGTAGATGCTATTGAAGTTTGTGAAAAAGCAGGAATGAAAGTTATAATATTAGATAGTATAAGCCATTGCTGGGATTACCTATTAGATTACCATTCTTCTTTAGCAGGTAATTCATTTACAAATTGGGCAAAAATCAAACCATTAGAGAAGCTATTTATTGACAAAATTCTACAATCAAGTTGCCACATTATAGCTACTATGAGAACTAAACAAGATTATGTTTTAAACCAAAAAGATGGAAAATTCATACCTGAAAAAGTAGGATTAAAAGCAGTTCAGAGAGATGGATTAGATTATGAATTTACTTTGGTATTTGATATTGATATTAAACATTTTGCTGTGGCAAGCAAGGATAGGACTGAAATTTTTATGGGTAAAAATGAGTTTAAAATATCTTCTCAAACAGGTAAAAAGATTTTAGAATGGTGTAATAATGGTTCTGAAATAAAAAGTACCTCACAAGTAAAAAAGCTCTCAGAAGCAGAAGTATATAATGAGATACAAACCTGTAATTCATTCTCAGAACTATTAGAACTTTACAAAAGCTACCCAGAGTACCAAGAAACCCTTAAACCTGACTTTGAAGTTAAAAAATCAATGCTAATCAATTTGTCTAACCCTCAAAATTTCTCATCAAATGGAAAACATTAAAGAAGCTGATGTAATAGAAGATAATTCTTTAATCCTTAAAAGAATAAACCCTGATGGAAGTAGAACAATTTTAAACTATCCCAATAGTGAAAATATTGATGAAGTTGGTTTGCTTTTACCCAGTAAAATAAACCAAAATCCTACTTCAGTAAACACAGAGAACACACAAATTATTGAAACAAACATAAGCCTAAGAGCTATTGAAAAGTTCCCTGTCAAGCCATTTATTGAAGCCAATACACAAGAAATAAAGCTACATCAATTAACAAATGACTGCATTATACCAGTCTTTAGCAAGGACAATGAAAGAACTATAAGCCATCAAGAATTTATACAAATTGCTCAAGATTGTGTTTCAAAAGTATTTCCTCATCACATTTTGGATAAACCTGAGATTAGAGTTAGCCACCAAATTAAAGGCAGAACTCCAGATGCTATACATTTGCCAGTTAATGAATTACAAGACTATCAAAGAACACAATATTTTGAAAGAATGGCATTTATTATTAGAATTCCAAGTATTGTAGATACTGTAAATGGTAATGAAATTGCTCTTACAATAGGTGGAGTAAGAAGCTATAATTTGGAGAACTTATATAACAAGAAATCTTTTGAGAAATTCAAGTTCTTTATAGGATTTCAAGTAAAAGTATGCTGTAATTTGTGTGTATGGAGTGATGGTTATGTAGATGAAATGAGGGTTACATCTTACCAAGAACTACAAAGTAAAATATTGGAAATCATCCAAAATTACAATGCAGAAAAACACTTATTGGAAATGAAAGAATTATCTAATTATTCCATTACAGAAAAGCAGTTTGCTCAAATCTTAGGTAGAACAAGATTATATCAGCATTTACCCAAGAAGGAAAAATTACAAATTCCTGTATTACATTTTAATGATGGTCATATTAACACAATGGCTAAAGATTATTATGAAGATGAGAGTTTTAGCAGAAATGAGCAAGGAGATATAAACCTTTGGAATGTGTATAATTTGTTTACTCAAGCCAACAAGAGCAGTTATATTGATACTTTCCTTGATAGAAATGTGAATGCCTTTGATTTTACAAAAGGGATTCAGAAAGCACTAATTGGTAATAGTAATTATCATTGGTTTTTGAGTTAAGCAGAATCCAACCTCTTTAATTAGGGGTTGGGTTTATCAATTTATTAAGATAGTTTATCTACATTTGTTAAAATTTTTCAAATATGAATGGCTTAGAAATATTAGAACAAAAGGTTAATTATAAAGGACTTATTAACAGTATAGATATAAAACCTGATGAATTTTTATTGCCTTTACATGAAGTAGTAGTAAATTCAATTCAAAGTATAGAAGATAGAGTAAATCCAATTGATAATGGTTCTATTATAATAAAAGTTCATAGAAATTTTCAAGTCAAACTTAATTTAGAAGAAGGTGAAGAAGATTATCATCCAATATCAGGATTTACAGTAATAGATAATGGAGTTGGTTTTACTAACAAAAGAGAGACAGCATTTAGTACACCTTTTACTAATTTTAATTATGAAAAAGGCGGAAAAGGTATGGGTAGGTATACTGTTTTAGCTTGTTTTGGTAGTATGGACATTGATAGTAGTTTTATTGATGATAATAAAGCATATAAAAGACAATACAGATTTGATACTATTACAGGGCTTCAAAAATACCCTGAACAAATAGAAGAAATCAGAAGTGGTTTTAAAAACAGTACAGTTATAAAAATGAATAATTTTCTGCAAGAATATTATGAGTTTGCAAAAAAATCTAAAATTAATATTAAGAACATAGCAGATAGTATTATTCAACATTGTTTACTGTTTTTTATTGGTTCAGAAAATTATCCAACTATAAGGATTTTACATGATGAAGATAATATTGAGGATGCAATAGTTTTAAATGACATTTATAAATCTGTTATTGAGATTGAGAAAACAGAGAGAAATATAAATATAGAAAATATTGATAAACCTTTCCATTTAAACTACATTAGAAATTATGACGGAGTTCACTCTCATTCTATACATTTATGTGCCAATAAAAGGGAAGTAGGTAAGAAACAATCTTTGACCAATTATTTGCCTTCATTTAAAGAACTTTACAATGATGATAAAAAATACCATTTATCAATTTATGTTGAAAGTGAATTTCTAAATGAAAAAAATCATCCTCAAAGAAATAAGTTTATGTTACCTGAAAATTCAGGAAAGAAGAATGATTTTGATGTAGTTTCTTTAGATGAGCTATTTAAACATATCTCTGAAAATGTCAGAAATAATTATTCTCAATATATTGAAGAAGCAGAGAAAGAAAAAAGTGAAAGAATAGAAAAATACATCCTAAACCCAATTAAACCTAGATTAAGATACAGGCATTTGCTAAGTGTAAAAGATGCTTTTTCTGATATTCCTATTAATGCTTCTGATGAAACATTAGAGGCAAGATTACATGAAAAAGAGTTCAAATTGGAACAAAAAAGGGAAAAGGTTTTTGAAAAAGTATTCAAGAAAAAAGAATATGATAAAGAAGAGTTTGGAAATATTGTAAATAATATTTTAAAGGAGGAAGCTGCTTTTTCAAAGGACAAATTGGCAGATTTAATGATTAAGAGAAAATCCGTCATTAAATTATTTCAGAAATATTTAGAGTGGAGAGAAGATGGTAATTTTATGCTTGAAGAAGATTTGCATAATATTATATTTACTATGGGAGCTGAAACAGATAATATGCCAATAGAGTATCATAATCTTTGGCTATTGGATGAAAGATTTACATTCCATACTTACACATCATCAGATATAAAAACTAAAACCAATAAAAATTTTGAAAGTGAAGGAAATAAAGAACCTGATGTTCTAATTTATGATGTACCTTGGGCATATTCTGATAATGTAGATAAAATTAATTCTCTTGTTGTTTTTGAATTTAAAAAGCCTGGAAAAGAATTTACTAACACTACTAAATTAGATGATTTAGTAATGAAATATTTTCAAGATTTAATGCAGAGTAAAGCAAGAAGTAAAAAAGGCACACTGTTAAATATAGAAGATAATACCCCAAAATTTGGCTATGTAATTTGTGAACTAAATAAAGACATGATAGAGTATAACACCAAGTGGAATGGTTTTAAAAAAACAGCACATGGACATTTATACAAAATTAATCCTGACTTAAATTTACATATAGAAATAATGACTTATGAGCAGATGCTAGATTTTTCAGAAAAAAGACATCACACTTTTTTTAGAGCTTTAGGTATTGATAGTTTATAAATTATTAAAATTCTTATCAACTAACGCTAAATATGAGAAGTCTTTAGCTAAAGAAGCTGATTTATCATAACCTTGTGTTGCACTATAAATTCCATTCCCCAATGCAAATGCCCCCAAAAGACTATTCCCTTTAGCAAATTCAAAAACTGATGCTACTATACCAAAAACAGAACCAAATACAATCTGCCCTAAATTAATTTGATTTAATTCGCTTAATATTTTTTCTCTCTTATCTTTTATTTCAGCAATTTTTAAATCTATAGCAATTTGTCTTTTTGATGAATTTTTGTAATTTGAAATTTCAAAGGCAGTTTGTTCTAAAATTATTCTAAATGAATTTAATTCTGAATGATACTTATCTTTAAATTTTCTCAATTTTGTTAAATCAGGATTTAAAGGATATGGCATTATATCCTCTAATAAATTTTGTCTTATTTTATTTGTTTTGAGAATATTACCATTTTGGTTTAAACTAATATCTAATTTTTTTATGTTATCAGTTGAAGGTAAAAAATTACCTTTTTTACCTATATAAAAAGCTAAATAAGACATTATTAAGTTAGCAGTATTACTTTCTACAAAATACCAGCTCCAGTCATACCTACTTGCTAATTTAAGTTTAACCAAAACATCCATTAACTCTTCCCCAAATTTTTGAACATGTATTCTTGAAATTTTTTGTTCTTGAAATTTCTTTTGTCTTCTATCTAATTGAAAATTTGGATTTTCAATTAAGTTTATAAATCCTTTGTCAAACTTTTTTTTTCCATAAGTGTACTCATAAGGAAATACTTGTTCAACTAAATCTGTTTGTAGCAATTGTATGGTACTTTTTTTATATTGATTTGGATTTTCTATAAAATCTGGAGGAACAATGATTCCTACTTTGTCCCAATATAAGATTCCTTTAACTGTCCAACTATTATTTGGAATATCTATGTATGGATAATAGAGTAAATTATTGTACATTAAGAATTTTATTTAGATATAAACTTTGAATTTAACAAAAGTAAACAAACAGTTTTATGTTTGATAAATTATTTTTTCTAAATTTTTTTCATAAAATAAATTCAAGCACAAATCACCACAATATAAACCCCCACCCATCTTTAGGATTTCAAATACCCCTCCCCAGTTTCTGCTATAAAATTAATTTTTGCAGGACTAAATAATTTTTGAAAATCTACAATGCTTTTTTCTACTCTTGGAATGTAGTAAAAGGATATGTAAAGTAACTATTCAATATCAAATATTTCCTGTCAGTGTATAATTTAATCTAAATCTTATCACAACTAAAGCATTTCTTATAGATTCAAATCTGCTACTGTTGATTTGTAATTAGCTCACTTTTTTAATTATCTAACCCTTGTCAAAACCCCCACAAATACAGAGTATATATAGTATTTTGTATTTATTTAAGCTCAAGGTGATAGTTGTAGCTTTACAAGTAAAGTATTATTGATACTGTATAATTTAACTCAAAAAATCAATAAAATGGTAACAATTATCAATTACAAAAAAAGAATTACAGAACAAGGAAAAGAATTCTTTGTTTTAGAGGTACAAGGTGGAATAGAAATGGTTAAAAGCAGACAAACTAATAATTTTTATGCTACTGCTAAAAAAGCAAATATTCCTTCAACTTTTGATGAACTAACTTGCCAAGCACTTGTAGGTACTCAAATGGAAGGTAAAATTGTAAAAGTAGAATGTGAACCTTATGACTACACCATCAAAGAAACAGGGGAAATCATTGAATTGCAACACAGATATGTGTATGCCCAAGATGATGAAACTGCTATAATGGTTTCAAAAGAGTATCAAAGTTTTGCTTCTAATGTAGAGAATTTTTCTAAAAATGGAGTTTTAGAGCATAGCCACTAAAATCAAAAATATCCAAATTTTACTGTTTCATTATATATAGTAAATGGTAAGATTTGGATAATTTGAACATTTTTTCTGAAATTCTATATAGAGAATTGGAAAATCTGTTCAATTTAGGGTAATCTTAGAATAATAGAAATGAGAGCTGAGAATGTGCAAACTTTTTAGAGTTTTAAAAATGTATGAGTGATAACATCAATACAATTTATATGTCATCTGAGTTATTGCAAACTTTTATAGATTAAATAAATAGCTTTTTTTGAATTATTTAGTAGCTTTAAAATTAAGAAGTTCAGAAGCTTCAATATTTAATTTTTCAGCAATTTGGTATAATAAATAGCTTGATGGATTAGTATTTCCAACCTCAATTCTATTCATATTAGACCTTTCAATATCACACATATTGCCTAGTTCAGTTTGAGAGATATTTTTTTCTTCTCTCAACTGCCTTATTCTCTTGCCTAATGCAATTTGAAATTCCTTTTTATTCAACCTCTTTTTATATTAATAGCCAAAAGTTGTCATATTTGATAAAAATATTGCTATCAATTTTGATAACATTGTATATTTGTGGTTTGAGTTTTATTATATGGAAAATGAAAAATTTAAAAGATGGGTAGCTTCACTATATGAAGACTACAATATACATCTTAGTACTAAACCAACTTTTGAAGACTTGGTTAAAGACTGTATTCAGTTAAAAGGCAACTCAATAGCAGAGTATTTATTCCAAGCTTTAAAACAAGGATGGATAGCAAACAATTATCTTGATGAGAATTACAACAAGGTTTTTGAAAAGTATTTTTCAGATAATAGACATTATTATTATACTGAAATGGAGCAATATTTATTAGATGAAAATGAAGTAGGTTTTTCTACTTATTTTGACCAAACTAATAGAGAGGAAGTAGAAAATTCAAATAAAGAAATGATGTTATCAATTGGAGCTATTGAATTTACAGATTGGAGAAATCAATGCATTAAGGATGCTTTTGAAAATCAAGAGGAGATAGAAGCCTGTGTTTTTGATATAGAAGATAATAACGCAACTGCATTTATTATTTTACCCAAAGAATTCCAATTGCCTCAAAATGAGTATATGGAAGATTACTACATTAAAGCTGATATTCCTGTAAAAGAGTTCTTTAATAATTCCAAAAGTCACTTCTCAAAAGAAGATTATAAGGAATTTGAATTCAAAAATATTAGAGCAAAAATAAAAAGTATTAATGACGGATACATAACATTAACAAGAATAGATAATGGAAAGTAAAATTTTAAAGATATTGATTACTGTGGGTATTATAACAGCAATTATCTTATGCTTATCATTAATCACAAAATTACTTGGAACATTAGGCAACTTCATAGAAGATAATGGATTAATATTATTTGTTATCTTTTGGGGTGGAGTAATATTAATAGGTTGGAAAAGAAGAATTAACAATAAAAATAACCAAAAATGAAACTAATACACACTATTCTATTATGCTTTATAGTTAGCATAAGTGCTTATTCACAGAAAAAAGCTACTAAAAAAACAATTCCTCAAATTAATTATACAGAGCAACAAGCAATAGATTACATAGCTGATTATTACTCATTTTATAATGCTGATGAGATTTATACAGATGCGGTAGCAAGAAAAATCTCAAAAAATGTTTTTCACGTTTCTGTAAAATATTGTAATGGAGGTAAAGATACCTGTTATAAAAAAAATTATGATGGCTTTGAAGTAAAAGATGAAATGTTTTGGAGTTCAAAAGTATTAATTTTGACCATTTTCAAAAATGGTAAATATGAAGTAAAAGAGAAATCAAACTACTAAAACATCTATGGAGGATAAAGCCTTAGCTGCTATAACAGAAATCAAAGAATATAGTTCAAAAGTATATTCAACAGACTATCTAAATTGGTGGTTGTTGAAATACACTGATTTTTACAAGATGTGTATAAAAAAGAACTCTGAATTATGTGAAAAATGTGTAAAAGCAGAACAACAAGGTTTACCTTATGATTGTATTTTAAAGCCAAGTTATTGTGTGAAAATTTCTGATTTATCTAAGTTTATTTATCTGTATGAGGAATTAGATAATTTAACTTCTATTTTCAAGTATGAAACTTATTGTGATACAGCAATAAATAACTACTCTCATCTAAAGCAAGAAGATGAAATGAAAACTTGGTTAATAAGCCACTATACAACTTGGAATGATATTTTATTTATGTTTTGTGTTGATTATCTTGATACAGATAGCAATGAAATAGACATTAGATTAAGCTCAACAATAGATTTTAGTATTTCTTTGAGTAGAATAAACTTCAATAAGATTGAAGAATTTACACACTTGTGTAATGTGCTTTTTTATGAAAGGAAACTTTACCCTGAAAAACTCAAAGAATTGGAGGAAGAAATGGAAAAAGCAATACAAAATCAAAATCAATAATTTTTACCACCAATTAGGTGGTTTTTTTATACCAAATAATGAGAAAATTAAACATCCCATTTAAGATTGATAAACAATATGAAAATTGGCAATTTGAATTAGATGCTTTGGAGGACAGATTTAATGGTTATCATAGTTACAGTTATATTGGAAAGAAATTAAATACTTTTCTTAATATTTCTACATATAAAACTGAACTCATTTTTAATGGAGATATTCTAACAGGAGTAATAATAATTTTCAATAAAAATACAACTTCTGAGGAATTAGAAATCCTATTTGATAAATTTGGTTTTAGTTTCAAATCTATATTACATAATTGTAACTGTTATTTATTTCATAGGAGATTATACTGTATTTATACTAACCCCAAAAGTATTGAAACTTATCTAATTTATTGCAAAGTTAGATTTATCCAAAAACATTTACTACTTTTGCAAAAGAATTGAAAATGTCAATTTAAGTGGTATTGAAATATTGGTCAAGGCATACTTTTAGGCATACATAAAAAGAATGTTGTTTTAACTCTCTGATTATAAGCCCAGAAGTGTCACAGGTTCGAGTCCTGTTCCCGCTACTAAAGTAAAAGCCATTCTGAAAAGAGTGGCTTTTTTTAATACAGTTTTTTCATGCACAAAGCCGGATTTGTAAATATTATTGGCAACCCTAACGTAGGGAAATCAACACTAATGAACGCCTTTATTGGCGAACGTTTGTCCATTATTACTTCTAAAGCACAAACTACGCGTCATCGTATTCTTGGAATTGTAAATGGTGATGATTTTCAAGTCGTGATTTCCGATACTCCAGGAATTATCAAACCTGCTTACGAAATGCAAAAATCAATGATGGATTTTGTAAAATCAGCTTTTGAAGATGCTGATGTGCTCATTTATATGGTTGAAATCGGTGAAAAAGAACTCAAAGACGAAGCGTTTTTCAATAAAATCATTCACGCCAAAATTCCAGTATTGTTGCTGTTGAACAAAATCGACAAATCCAATCAAGAACAACTCGAAGAACAAATTGATCTGTGGAAAGAAAAAGTGCCCAATGCCGAAATTTACCCGATTTCAGCACTGGAAAATTTCAATGTAAAAGAAGTCTTTGCGCGTATTTTAGAATTGCTCCCCGAATCGCCGCCTTACTATCCTAAAGATGCTTTAACTGATAAGCCTGAACGTTTCTTCGTTAATGAAACTATCCGCGAAAAAATCCTGTTGAACTACGATAAAGAAATTCCGTACGCCGTTGAAATTGAAACCGAAGAATTTCTTGAAGACGAAAAAATCATCCGAATTCGCTCAGTAATCATGGTCGAACGCGATACGCAAAAAGGAATCATCATTGGTCACAAAGGCGCTGCACTCAAAAAAGTAGGTATGCAAGCACGTGAGGATTTAGAAAAGTTTTTCGGTAAACAAATTCATATCGAAATGTTTGTCAAAGTCAACAAAGATTGGCGAAACAGTGCCTATCAATTGCGTCGTTTTGGTTACAATCAGAAATAATTAACGTGAGTTCGATATAAATTTTTATTTTTTAACCACGACTCGAGCGTAGCGAACAGACGAAGTAATTACCGAATTTGCAGCTTAAAAACATTTGATTTTATTCGAATGTTCATCAAAGATGAACTAATTTAATCTATTATTTTTATTTAATTTGTGCATTCGTGGCAAAAAAAACATTTAACACATTGATTTTCAATAATTTATTTATTTACTGAATAATATGTCGAACTCACGTTAATTAACCAATTATTTTCTGACATTCGCGTTCCAATTCTTCCATTTGACCATAACCGTTTTCACGCGTTTGTCGGGCAATGACGTACAATAAAATCCAACAAATCACCATGGATACCATTACAATTACGTCGTTTACAATCGATTGTTTGAGTGCGTAGTCGGAAAAAGCAAACATCAAAAAAGTCAGAAATATTCCAGCTATAATAAAATGTAGAAAAATGAAAAATGTCCACATCGTTTGAGCTGGTCCAAATAATCCTCTGACGTGAGTAGCATTTTTTTCATTGCCTTCTTTTTCCTCCAATTCAACTGATAAATGCGGTGACCAATACCTTTGCTTTTCACCTTTGATAGTAAACTGTACATGATTATTGCGTATTTTCATCAAAAAATCAGGCGAAATTTCTTTTGAATAATTTACAAATTTTTGTCTGACAACTTCGATATTCTCGTCAATGTCTTTGTAAAATCGAAGACGTAAACGAATGGAGTTTTCGGTATTCATGATCTAAAGTTGGTTTGGTTTGCTACTACTAAATTAAAAAATATCACTTTACATCCTGCATCCACAGTCAACTTTATTACCTTTGCACCTTATTTTAAAATCATTATGAATAACATTGTAGCCATAGTAGGAAGACCAAATGTAGGGAAATCCACTTTTTTCAACCGATTAATCCAACGCAGAGAAGCAATTGTCGACTCGGTAAGTGGAGTAACGCGCGACCGTAATTACGGGAAAAGTGAATGGAATGGAAAAGAATTCTCCGTTATCGATACGGGTGGATACATCAAAGGTTCGGACGATATTTTTGAAGGCGAAATTCGCAAACAAGTGGAATTAGCCATAGACGAAGCCGATGCTATTATTTTTTTGGTAGATGTAGAAGAAGGAATTACACCTATGGATTCAGAAGTAGCCAAGTTATTGCGAAAAGTCACCAAACCTGTTTTGTTGGCCGTGAATAAAGTAGATAATTCGATGCGCGAAAAAGATGCGGTCGAATTCTATAATTTAGGTTTGGGCGAATATTTTACCATTGCAGGAATGAACGGCAGTGGAACAGGCGAATTGTTAGACGAATTAGTAAAAGTTTTACCCGATTTACCCGAGACAAGTGAAGAAGAAGTAACATTACCGCGTTTCTGTGTAGTAGGTCGACCGAATGCTGGAAAATCGTCCTTCATCAATGCTTTGATTGGTGAAGATCGTTATATAGTTACTGATATTGCTGGAACGACTCGTGATGCCATCGACACACGTTACAACCGATTTGGTTTCGAATTCAATTTGGTAGATACAGCTGGAATTCGTAGAAAAGCCAAAGTAAAAGAAGATTTAGAGTTTTACTCGGTAATGCGTTCGGTACGCGCCATTGAGCATTCGGATGTGTGTATTTTGCTCATTGATGCTACACGCGGCTTTGAAAGTCAAGATCAAAATATCTTCTGGTTGGCCGAAAAAAACCGCAAAGGCATCGTGATTTTAGTAAACAAATGGGATTTGGTAGAAAAAGACACCATGTCAACACGCGATTACGAAAACAAAATCCGTAAAGAAATCGAACCATTTACCGATGTGCCGATTATTTTTACCTCGGCTTTAACCAAACAACGTTTATTAAAAGCCTTAGAAGCTACGGTAAAAGTGCACGAAAACCGTTCGCAACGTATTGCCACATCCAAGTTCAACGATTATATGTTGAAACTAATTGAAGCCTATCCGCCACCAGCTTTGAAAGGAAAATACATCAAAATTAAATATTGTATGCAATTGCCAACGCCAACGCCGCAGTTTGTGTTTTTTGCCAATTTGCCTCAATATGTAAAAGAACCATA
>CAYPXI010000025.1:0-46510 GCA_964414655.1 uncultured Flavobacterium sp.
GAGAAAATAGAACACAGAAAATAGACTAAACCACGTTTAAACTCGTGGTTTTTTTTGTATGTTAAAGTTAACGCATAACTAATGTATAAGTTATCTATGGCTTTAGTATGGCTTTGATATGGAGTAGTAGCATTTGGAATTAGGCTTTATTTAGAGAAAACCACGCGAAAGGATTCGCGCTGGAGCGGTGTGGAATACACGTTGAATTAGTTTCTCCTTAAGAAAAGAGAAAATAGAACACAGAAAATAGACTAAACCACGTTTAAACTCGTGGTTTTTTGCTTTTACTATAAATTCTTATCTTTGAGATTCAATCTTTAAATCTTTAAATAATTTAATCATCAGCATTATGAAAAATCCGTTTACTTGGGTAGAAATTTATGTGTCGGATATGGCGCGCGCCCAAAAATTCTATGAGTCTGTTTTACAAATTAGTATGATTCCGATGCAAACGCCTGGCGATTTTGGCGACTTAGAAATGGTGAGTTTTCCTTGGGTTGAAAATGGAGCTAATATAAGTGGTGCTTTGTGCAAAACCAAAGAAATGCAACCCGGAAGTGGCGGTACTTTAGTGTATTTTGCTAGTGACGATTGCTCGGTTGAACTTTCACGTGTTGCCAATGCTGGCGGAACGGTTTTACAAGATAAGTTTCCAATTGGTCCACATGGGTTTTGTGGTATTGCTATGGATACGGAAGGCAATACGATTGGGTTTCATTCGATGAAATAGTGGGGTTTGAGACCTTAGGACTGTAAGACTGTAGGATTGTAGGACTTGTTAATTTGCTTTTTGCTTTTTGTGTTAAAAAAGTTTGAAAACCATCCGAAAGCATTTGAGCTAGAGTTTTGGGTTGCAACCTGAAAAATTACGAAAACGGATGAAGTATATTTTGGAAAAAAGTATCGAAAAGTATCCATAATTTTATAGTAGAAAAATTGACTATAAAATTAAACTAATGATAAATCGTTTATAAGTTGAGACGCACTGCAGTGCGTCTTTACTATTTTATAAAGCCCATAATCACACCAAAAAATCCGATACCAAACGTTGACGAAAACGATCGATGGGTTTTAAATCTACATCGATGTCACCTGAATTAATATCAAATGGATCATCCAAACCTACAATTAAAAGGTACAAATAGCAGAACAAAAAAGTGATTGACGAAGTAACAAAATAATCGGCTGCTGTGGTTTTGAATTTGGTAATAAGTAATAATGACATTACTATAAATAAAATACTTTGCAGCAACACATAAGCTGGTTTTACAAAATTGTTGCGCGATATAGAATATGCGCGTGTGAGTTGTTTGCGCATGGCGTTGGTGTTTTCTTGAATGCCTTTGATGGCTTCTTTATCTACACCACGCTCGGCAAAATAGTAGGCAATTTCGTTTGATTTTCGAATGAGTGGAAAAATGACACTCGAGTCTTTGGCTTTACTGTAAATCCAAGCAATAATTCCATCCGTTATGGTAATCAATTCTTCGCGCAAAAAAATGGCTGTTTAGTTCTTCTTTACACAAGTCGCTTGTTCCTGTTCGTGGTGCTTTAAATGCTAAATAAATCCAATCTTTGATAGCTTCGAGATTTGAAGCCACTTCACCCGGAATCTTTTCGCTTTCCTTGAAATCAGACATCGTGGCTGCCAACAATAATCCGAATACAAAAAAAGCACCTGTAAAAATGATGGTAATATCGGATAACTCAATCAAATCATGAAAATCTTGCCCATATATTGACAAGTTTTTGAATATAAAATTCTTTAAACTCAAAATAGTCAATGCTGCAATGAGCGATTTAACAATGATGGAACGATTGAGTAGTAATTTCATATTCTTTGCTTTTTTTACAAATGTATAAAAATTGTAGATAGCCTGTAAAATCATGTTTTTTGGTCATAATTAAAAAAAAATACTATGCACGCATAAAAAAAATCAAAATAGTATGCGTGCATAATAAAATTTTTATATCTTTGACTTTCGATTACCAAAATATATGAAGGAAAAAACTATAGATTATACGTTACGCGCCACATGGCAAGCCGTTTCAAGGATGTACAACGAAGAAGCATCCAAATTTGATGGTTCGATGGCTATTGGTTTTGCTTTATTGAGTATTGATAAAGAAGAAGGAACACCGTCTACTTACATCAGCAACCGCATGGGAATGGAACCAACGAGTTTGACTCGAACATTAAAAACATTGGAAGAAAAAGGACTAATTACCCGTCAAAAAAATCCGGATGATGGACGTGGAGTATTAATTTATTTGACCGATTTAGGTAAACAAATGCGTGAACAATCACGTAACACAGTACTCAAATTTAATGAAGTAATCAAACAAAACATATCGGAAGAAAAACTCAAACATTTTATGGAAGTGGCTGATGTGATTAATGATTTGATTGCGGAGAAGAAGATTTTTTAAAATGATTTATTTTAAATTTTGAATTAAAAACTTTAAATGATTTTCATCTATAAATAAATAATTCAAAAAAAACAATCTATGTCTTAAGATGCAAAAAGCTCAATTTAAAATTCAAAATTTATAATTTAAAATAATATAAATGAAACGAACAATTAAAAAAGTGGCCGTTGTAGGTTCTGGAATCATGGGTTCGGGAATTGCGTGTCATTTTGCCAACATTGGATTAGAAGTATTGCTTTTGGATATTATTCCGAATGCGTTGACTGAAGCCGAAGAAAAGAAAGGCTTGACGCTCGAAAGTAAAGCGGTTAGAAATCGTTTGGTAAACGACCATTTGTCCAATGCCTTAAAGTCGAATCCGTCGCCTATTTACAGTCAGAAATTCGCCAACCGAATTACAACAGGAAATACAACGGATGATATGTCAAAAATTGCCTCATGCGATTGGATTATTGAAGTAGTTGTAGAACGCTTGGACATCAAAAAATTGGTTTTCGAACAAATTGACAAATTCCGAACACCAGGAACTCTGGTAACTTCAAATACTTCTGGAATTCCAATTAAATTCATGAGCGAAGGAAGAAGTGACGATTTCCAGAAGCATTTCTGCGGAACGCATTTCTTTAATCCGGCGCGTTATTTGAAGTTATTCGAAATCATTCCAGGACCACAAACAAGTAAAGAAGTTTTAGATTTCTTGACCGATTATGGTTCGCGTTTCTTAGGAAAAACTTCTGTGGTTGCTAAAGATACACCAGCGTTCATTGGGAATAGAATCGGAATTTTCGGAATTCAAAGTTTGTTCCATTTGGTAAAAGAAATGGGATTGACTATTGAAGAAGTAGACAAATTGACTGGTCCAGTTATTGGTCGACCTAAATCGGCTACTTTCAGAACGGTTGATGTAGTTGGTTTGGATACGTTGGTTCATGTGGCCAATGGTTTGTATGAAAATTGTCCGAATGACGAAGCGCACGAATTGTTCAAACTACCTGATTTCATCTCTAAAATGATGGAAAACAAATGGCTTGGAAGCAAAACAGGACAAGGTTTTTATAAAAAAGAAGGAAAAGACATTTTATCATTAGATTTAGATACATTAGAATACAGAGCAGCCAAAAAAGCTTCATTTGCTACTTTAGAATTGACCAAAACCATCGACAAACCTATTGATCGTTTCAAAGTTTTGGTAAAAGGAAAAGACAAAGCAGGCGATTTTTACCGTAAGAATTTTTCGGCGATGTTTGCGTATTGCTCGAATAGAGTTCCAGAAATCACTGACGAATTCTATAAAATTGACGACGCTATGAAAGCGGGTTTTGGCTGGGAAAATGGTCCGTTTGAAATTTGGGATGCGATTGGCGTTGAAAAAGGAATTGAATTGATGAAAGCCGAAGGTTACGAACCAGCAACTTGGGTGACTGAAATGCTTGCTGCAGGAAATTCGAGTTTCTACTCGGTAAAAGAAGGCGCAACTCATTTCTACAACATTCCTTCTAAATCACAAGAAAAAGTGCCTGGTCATGATGCATTCATCATTTTGAACAACATTCGAGAAAGCAAAAAAGTATGGAGCAATAGTGGTGCCGTGATACACGATTTAGGTGATGGAATTTTGAATCTAGAGTTTCAATCTAAAATGAATACTATTGGTGGCGATGTTTTAGCCGCTATTAACAAAGGAATTGATTTAGCTGAAAAAGAATACAACGGATTAGTCATAGGAAATCAAGCGACCAATTTCTCAGTCGGAGCCAACATCGGAATGATTTTCATGATGGCAGTCGAACAAGAATACGAAGAATTGAACATGGCCATCAAATACTTCCAAGACACAATGATGCGTGTGCGCTACTCTTCTACTCCAGTAATTGTGGCTCCACACGGAATGACCTTGGGTGGTGGTTGTGAAATGACTATGCACGCTGACCGTGTAGTTGCTGCAGCAGAAACGTATATTGGTTTGGTTGAATTTGGAGTTGGAGTAATTCCAGGTGGCGGTGGATCAAAAGAAATGGCATTGCGTGCTGCCGATTTGTTCCATAAAAATGATGTAGAGTTGAATGTCCTACAAGAATACTTCCTTACTATCGGAATGGCAAAAGTAGCCACATCGGCCTACGAAGCTTTTGATATGGGTGTTTTACAAAAAGGAAAAGACATTGTGGTGGTAAACAAAGACCGTCAAATTGCTGTAGCCAAACAAATTGCACTACAAATGGCAGAACAAGGTTATACGAAACCAATTCAACGCAAAGACGTAAAAGTGTTGGGTAAACAAGCTCTAGGAATGTTCCTTGTAGGAACCGACCAAATGGAAGCCGGAAAATACATCTCGGAACACGATAAAAAAATCGCTAACAAACTAGCTTATGTCATGGCTGGTGGCGATTTATCTGAACCTACACTAGTAAGCGAACAATACTTATTAGATATTGAACGAGAAGCGTTTTTGAGTTTGTGTACAGAACGAAAAACACTGGAACGGATTCAGTTTATGTTAACCAAAGGGAAACCGCTTCGCAATTAATAATTTTAAATTATAAATGTTGAATTTTAAATGATTTACATCGACAAAATTCTACTATCAATTTAAAATTTATAATTCAAAATTTAAAATAGATAAAATGAAAACAGCATACATAGTACAAGGATTCAGAACCGCAGTTGGTAAAGCGCCTAAAGGGGTTTTTCGTTTCAAACGACCTGACGAATTAGCGGCAGAAACGATTGAGCATTTGATGGCTCAACTTCCCGATTTTGATAAAACAAGAATCGACGACGTAATGGTGGGTAACGCCATGCCCGAAGCCGAACAAGGTTTGAACGTAGGTCGTTTAATTTCCTTAATGGGATTAAAAGTAACTGATGTTCCGGGTGTAACCGTCAACCGTTATTGCGCCTCTGGATTGGAAACCATCGGAATGGCAACAGCCAAAATCCAAAGCGGAATGGCGCATTGCATCATTGCGGGTGGTGCCGAAAGCATGAGTTATATTCCAATGGGCGGATACAAACCAACTCCAGATTATTCAGTAGCCGCAGCTGGAAACGAAGATTATTATTGGGGAATGGGATTAACTGCCGAAGCGGTAGCCAAACAATTCAATGTTTCTCGTGAAGATCAGGATGAATTCGCTTTCAACTCGCATCAAAAAGCGTTAAAAGCGCAAGCAGAAGGCAAATTTGACAAACAAATAGTTCCTATTACAGTTGAACAAACGTTCTTGAACGAAAATGGTAAAAAAGAAACCAAGTCGTACGTTGTCAATAAAGACGAAGGTCCAAGAGCCGATACCAACAAAGAAGCATTGGCCAAATTAAAACCAGTTTTCGCAGCAGACGGAAGTGTGACCGCCGGAAATTCATCTCAAATGAGTGATGGTGCCGCTTTTGTATTAATTATGAGCGAAGAATTGGTAAAAGAATTAAACATCACTCCTATTGCACGACTAGTAAACTTTGCATCGGCTGGTGTTGAACCAAGAATCATGGGAATTGGTCCGGTAAAAGCCATTCCGAAAGCCTTACAACAAGCTGGATTAACTTTAAACGACATCGACTTAATTGAATTGAACGAAGCATTTGCCTCACAATCGTTGGCAGTTGTGCGCGAATTAGGATTAAATCCCGATATCGTAAATGTAAACGGTGGCGCAATTGCCTTAGGACATCCACTGGGTTGTACTGGTGCTAAACTATCGGTTCAATTGTTTGACGAAATGCGATTAAGAAAAAGCAAATACGGAATTGTGAGTATGTGTGTGGGAACTGGTCAAGGAAGTGCGGGTGTCTTCGAACTATTATAAATTTTGAATTATAAATTTTAAATGGCTTCCCACGAGGCAATTAATTTAAAATTCAAAATTTAACATTCAAAATTATTATTAGCCATGAAAGAAAATTTAATCGCCATCAAAACATTCGATTTTGCATTAACCATGATTGAATTGTTTATTCAACTGAAAAAAGAAAATGAATTTATCATTTCAAAACAAATAATTAGATCTGGAACAAGTATTGGAGCCAATGTAGAAGAAGCAATTGCAGCTCAATCAAAGAAAGATTTTATTAACAAATTATCGATTGCATCAAAAGAAGCTCGTGAGACAAAATATTGGTTACGATTATTAAATAAATCAGAATTAACTCAAATAAAAGTTGACTCTTATTTAATTGAAATTGAACACATAATAAACATAATTATTAAAATAATCAAAACTTCAAAAGAAGCAAAATAATTTAAAATTTATAATTCAAAATTTAAAATAAGTAAACTATGGAAGATATAACAAGGGGTGGACAGTTTTTGGTAAAAGAAACTAAATGTGAAAACATCTTTACACCCGAAGATTTCTCGGAAGAGCAAATCATGATGCGCGATTCGGTGAAAGAATTTGTGGATAAAGAAATTTGGCCCAACAAAGATCGCTTTGAACACAAAGACTATAAATTTACCGAAGAAATGATGCGCAAAGCGGGCGAAATGGGCTTTTTGAGCGTAGCCGTTCCTGAAGCATACGGTGGAATGGGAATGGGATTTGTAGATACGTGCTTGGTATGCGATTACATTTCGGGTGCCACAGGTTCATTCTCAACAGCTTTTGGCGCGCATACCGGAATCGGAACAATGCCAATTACGCTATACGGAACTGAAGAGCAAAAACAAAAATACGTTCCAAAACTCGCTTCTGGCGAATGGTTTGGTGCGTATTGCTTGACAGAACCTGGAGCAGGATCGGATGCAAATTCTGGAAAAACAAAAGCCGTTTTATCTGAAGATGGAACACATTACAAAATCACAGGACAAAAAATGTGGATTTCTAATGCTGGTTTTTGTTCGCTATTTATCGTTTTTGCCCGAATTGAAGACGATAAAAACATTACAGGTTTCATTGTAGAAAATGATCCTAGCAACGGAATTACAATGAACGAAGAAGAGCACAAACTCGGAATTCGAGCTTCTTCTACGCGTCAGGTATTTTTTAACGATACTAAAGTTCCCGTAGAAAATATGCTTTCTGAAAGAGGAAATGGTTTTAAAATTGCCATGAATGCCTTGAATGTAGGTCGTATCAAATTAGCAGCAGCTTGTTTGGATGCACAACGCAGAGTAACTTCCAATGCTATTAATTATGCTAATGAACGAATTCAATTTGATGTGCCTATTTCAAGTTTTGGTGCCATTCGTTACAAATTAGCAGAAATGGCAACTTCTACTTATGCGGGTGAAAGTGCAACGTATCGTGCAGCGAAAGATATTGAAAATAGAATCAAAATCCGTGAAGCAGAAGGAACATCACATCAAGAAGCGGAATTGAAAGGTGTGGAAGAATTTGCTATTGAATGTTCGATTTTGAAAGTAGCCGTTTCGGAAGACGTTCAAAATTGTGCCGATGAAGGAATTCAAATTTATGGTGGAATGGGATTCTCTGAAGATACTCCGATGGAAAGTGCTTGGCGTGATGCTCGTATTGCTCGTATATACGAAGGTACGAATGAAATCAATCGTATGCTTTCAGTGGGAATGTTAATCAAAAAAGCCTTTAAAGGTCATGTTGATTTATTGGGTCCAGCTACAAAAGTACAAGAAGAATTAATGGGAATTCCGTCTTTCGATACGCCTGATTACTCTGAATTATTTTCTGAGGAAAAAGAAATGATTGGCAAATTGAAAAAGGCCTTTTTGATGGTAGCAGGTGGAGCAGTTCAAAAATACGGTCCAGATTTAGAAGGTCATCAACAATTATTGACGGCTGCTGCTGATATGCTAATTGAAATTTACATGGCCGAAAGCACTATTCTTCGCACTGAAAAAATGGCTAAAAAACAAGGCGAATCAGCTGTGAAAGAGCAAATTGCAATGGCAAAATTATACTTATACAAAGCGGTTGACATCATTACGCAAAAAGGAAAAGAAAGTATCGTTTCGTTTGCAGAAGGCGATGAACAACGCATGATGCTCATGGGATTACGCCGTTTTACAAAATATACCAACATGCCTAACATTGTTGGTTTACGAGAAACTATAACAGCAAAGTTAGTGGCTGAAAATAGTTACTGTTTTTAATTTTAGTTATGTTAATTGTTGCTAAAAAAGTCGCTCGTTAATTCGAGTGACTTTTTTTTATAAATTTGGTGTAACTTTGCTAGAAATACTACTCCTATGAAAATTAAAATAATATCATTTTTTTTATTGATCACATCAATAAATTATTCTCAAAACATTGAGCAATTAAAAATTGATACTGAAAAAATGTACGAAGCCATGTATAACCTTGATTTCGATACTGTACTCAATTATAGCGATCCCAAATTATTTGAAACTGTTACAAGAGAACAAATGGTTATTGTATTGAATCAATTTTATGAAAATACGCTGATGCGGACGCGTTTAGTGTATCCAAAAGTTGATTTTACATTTGGAGAATTTCAAGTTATTGATGGCAAAACCTACTGTGTGATTCAATACCATAATGCGTTACGTATGACTTTTGAAAAACAATTGCCCTTAGAAGAAGCAAAAACGATAAAAAAAGGAATGCAATCCATCAAAGAATATGAGAAGGTGATTTACGAAAAAAGTAGAAATAGTTTCTTGGTTGAAGGTAAAGCTACTTTAGTTGCGGTAACAGATTCAAAATCCAATAACGAATGGAAATTTATTGACTGCTCTCGTTCACAAGCGCAATTGGCCTATTTAATTTTAGGCGAAAATGTAATAGCAAAATTAGGTTTGGAACTAGCTAATTAGTTTCGTCAGGGAAAATCTTACCAGGATTCAAAATGTTATTTGGGTCAAAAACGTATTTAATGCGTTCCATCAACTCGATGTGTGTTTTGGTAAATGCAATATCCATAAAGTTTTTTTGGACATAACCAATACCATGCTCACCTGAAAGCGTTCCTTTTAAAGCCACGGTCAATTCAAATATTTCACGTATTCCTTTGGGAACTTCTGTTTTCCAATTGTCGTCGGTCATATCGCCTTTGATGATGTTGACGTGCAAATTACCATCGCCCGCATGACCGTAACATACGGATTGAAAACCGTATTTTTTACCAATGCGTTTGATTCCCATTAGCAATTCCGGTAAAACATAGCGAGGAACCACTGTATCTTCTTCTTTGTAAATGGAATTGGATTTGACAGCTTCAGCAACCGAACGACGCATTTTCCATAAAGCATTTTTTTGGTCTTCAGTGTCGGCAAATAATACCTCATCGATTTCAAATTGCTCGACAACTCCTAGAATTTTTTCTGCTTCTTGCATCAAAATTTCAGGATAATTTCCGTCAACTTCAATGAGTAAATGTGCTTGCACTTGATCATTGACATTGATATTGATATTGTCATTGAATTTCAATGTCCAATCGATAGCGTCGCGTTCCATGAATTCTAAAGCACTTGGTACGATTCCATCTCTAAAAATAGCCGAAACCGCTTCACAAGCTTGACTGGCTTGGTAAAACGGCACTAACATTAGTACATTAAAATTGTTTTTGGGTAATAATTTTAGAACAATTTTGGTAATCACTCCGAGTGTTCCTTCGCTTCCTACCATTAATTGTGTGAGATTGTAACCTGTGGAATTTTTCAAAGTATTCGCGCCAGTCCAGATAATTTCACCATTGGGCAGCACGACTTCTAAATTCAGCACATAATCTTTGGTCACACCGTATTTCACTGCACGAGCGCCACCCGAATTTTCGGCTACGTTTCCTCCTATCCAGCAACTGCCTTGACTACTTGGATCTACGGGATAAAATAAGCCTTTTTCGGCTACTGCTTCACGCAAAACTTGCGTAATTACAGCTGGTTCGGCAATTACTTGTAGATTTTGTTCGTCGATTTCGATGATTTTATTCAAGCGCTCTAACGACAATCCGATGCCTTGGTAAATGCTCAAAGCGCCTCCACTTAAACCTGTTCTTGCTCCGATTGGTGTAGTTGGAATTTTGTGTTCATTGGCTAATTGCAGAATTTTGGAAATTTCTTGTGCATTAGCGGGTTTTACGACTACACTGGGTGGAAAAACATAATCTTCGGTCTCGTCGTGACCGTAGTGATTGCGGGTTTCTTGATCGGTGAATACATAAGCTTCGCCGAGTATATTGACTAATTTTTGATGGATTTCAGGTGAAATGGACATAACTTAGAATTGAAAGGTAAAGATAGTGATTTTTGGTAAAATTGGAATTGTTGGATGTTTCCTTTTTTAAGACAAAAGGCACAAAAGGAATTTGTTTTTTTAAGTAATTTTTAAACGGCTTAGAACTACTACTTTTACAAAAGACGCTTACACTCTAGCCCCGATTGAAGGAAATGCCGCGCATGACGTAAAGCGGGAAAATGGATTACAAAGAAGCTCAGAACTTTCGCTCCTTCTTTTTCAAATTGGGCAAAAAGTAACAAATGATGCCTATAATTGGTAAGTACGAACACACATGATAAACGTATTGAATGGATCTATAATCGGCTAGTTTCCCCAACATAGCGGAACCCAAAGCACCCATTCCGAAGGCAAAACCATAGAACAAACCCGAAACCATTCCGAGTTTTTTGGGAACTAATTCTTGCGCGTACACCAAAATGGCTGGGAAAGCTGATGAGATAATAATGCCGATGACAACCATTAAAACGTCGGTCCAAAACAAGTTCACGTACGGCAACATTAAAGCGAATGGAGTTGCACCAAAAACCGAGAGCCAAATCACGTATTTCCGCCCGATTTTGTCGCCCAAAGGTCCGCCGAGAATGGTTCCAATCGCATACGCAATCAAATAAATAAACATGTGGTATTGCGCTTGTTGGATGGTTAAGTGAAACTTATCGATGATGTAAAACTGGTAGTAACTCGACAAACTAGCCGAATAGAAAAATTTGGAGAAGATAACAATAAGTAAAATTGCAATTGAGATTTGCACTTTGCGTTTGGGCAAATTATGTAAATTGATGAACGGTTGCGCTTTGTGATTACGGAGCACCAAATGATCGCGGTACCAAAAGGCGATTTTGCTTAAAATAGCGAGTCCGACAGTAGCGGCGATTAAGAACCAAAGAATGTATTTTTGCGAATTAGGAACAACGATTAAAGCTACTAATAAAGGTCCGAGTGCGGTTCCGAAATTGCCACCCACTTGAAAAATGGATTGCGCTAAACCACGTTTCCCACCTGATGCTAAATTAGATATTCGAGCCGATTCAGGGTGAAAGATTGACGAGCCTATTCCGATAAAAATCACTGAAATTACTATCCAGTAGAAATTATTAGCAAACGATATGGAAACTATTCCTGCCATAGAAAATAGCATACCGTAGATTTGAGAAAACGGTTTGGGATGTTTGTCGGTATAATAGCCAACAATAGGTTGAAAAATGGAAGCCGAGAATTGAAAAGCAAACGTAATTAATCCGATTTGCGAGAATGAAAGATGATAGTTTTCTTTCAAAATAGGATAAATTGACGGAATGATGGCTTGAATTAAATCGTTGATTAAGTGCGCAAAGCTGATGGAAAATAGAATCGAAAAAACCGTTTTTTGTGCGAGTTGCTGGTTGGATGCTGAAATTGAACTATCGTGCGCCACTGTGATGAATTTGATGGGACAAAAATAGTTTTTTTGATTGAGATTTTAGTCAATTCGTATTCATTTTGTCGTTTTGGAAATAGTTAAAATTGATGGAAAAGGAATTTTTCTGTGTTGAAATAATAAAAAACAACGGGCGATTTGATGCATGGCTCGTTCATTTATTTTAAATTTGTGATAGAAAACCCATTTTACCTTGAAGCAACCTTCCAAAAAATCGGCTTTAACAGAAAAAGAAGGCGTAGAACAACCCCAAACGTTCAGCGCCAGTTCGATGCAGGTGATTAAACAAAAACGCAAGCAACAACCTTCTGCCGGCGAATTGATTGATGGCATTTTGAAAGGCGACAAAACCGCTTTGAGTCGAGCGATAACTTTGGTAGAAAGTACTCATCCTGATCATTTAGAAAAAGCCAATTTGGTTATCAATGCGTGTTTACCGCATGCTAATCAATCGGTTCGCATTGGAATTACCGGTGTTCCTGGAGTTGGGAAAAGTACATTTATTGAAGCTTTTGGAAAACATTTGACTTCGATTGGGAAAAAAGTGGCAGTTTTGGCTGTTGACCCAAGTAGTACGATTTCGCATGGAAGCATTTTGGGTGATAAAACCCGAATGGAAGAATTGGTGAAAGATGAAAATGCGTTTATCAGACCGAGTGCTTCGGGTGAGAGTTTGGGTGGCGTTGCAAGAAAAACGCGTGAAACTATTATATTGTGTGAAGCGTGCGGATTTGATACCATCATCATTGAAACCGTTGGTGTTGGACAAAGCGAAACAGCAGTCCATAGTATGGTGGATTTCTTTTTGTTATTAAAAATAGCAGGAGCAGGCGATGAATTGCAAGGCATTAAAAGAGGCATTATGGAAATGGCCGATGCAATTGTGATTAACAAAGCCGATGGTGATAATATTGCCAAAGCCAAATTAGCCAAGACCGAATTCAATAGAGCGTTGCATTTGTTTCCGGCTAAAAATTCGGGTTGGACACCTACCGCAAGTACTTGTAGTTCGTATACTAAAGAAGGAATTGCTGATGTTTGGAATACGATTTCAGATTATTTTACCTTAGTCAAATCCAATCATTACTTCGAAGAAAAACGCCAAGAGCAAAGCCAATATTGGATGTTGGAAACCATTAACGAGCAATTAAAGTCGAATTTTTACCATCATCCAGCCATTATTGAATTATTGGAAGAAAACAAAAAAGCCGTGCAAAACAATGAAATATCACCTTTTGCAGCGGCTATGAGTTTGTTGAAAGAATATTTTGATGAAGGTTAGAACATTCGAATGGCTCTAACAGTAAAAGTAAACTGACCACTACCAGTATTCATTCCAAAATTTGAATCATAAAATCTCAGAAAATAATTTACAGGATTGGATGCAAAAAAGCTTTTTGGAACTATACCTCCAATAGTAATTCTATTGCCATGAATTGCTAACCACTCGCCTTCCGAAGGAAGAAACCAATCAGAGTAAGAATTTAGCGTAAGATTATTACAGATATTATGTGCTGCCGTTGGACTTGCATTTTGCGACACCATCAAACTTGTATTTGCCACACCATCTCCAATATTTATACCGAAAGTACCAGTATAAGGAAATTCAGGAGTATTTACTTCGTAACTCGCTAAATCGTATTGTGAAATTATAATTCCGTTTTGATTAGGAGCTACATAACCTGGATCGCTTGGTTGCAAGAAATAAGCAATAACTCCACCTTGATGATAACTTCCAATTGTTAAATTTGGACTAGTAGTAAAACTAACTTGATTTCCGTAACCAGTTCCTGCTATGTTGGTAGCATAGGCTCTCAAATAATAGGTTGTATTGTTTTCTAATAATAAAATATTTTAAATTAGACTAAAAAAGCTTATTTGTTATCAAATCTATTCAATTTTACATAAGAAAAAAAATATTTAAGCAGAATGGTTTATTTTCTACTTTTAAAAAAAAGGTATCAACAACAAAAAAACCAACAAAAGAAATTTCCGTATGTTTTTTCTTATATTTACTTTTAATTTATTCTTAAAAAATTGACCCATAAAAATAATATTTAAATGATTTTCAAACTCTTAAATCAAAAACACAACCATTTAACTATTGCATAAAAAAAGGGTGTTTTTCCTGTGCTTTTTGTAAGATTTAAAAGATAATTTTGTAATAAAACAATTCATAACTAAATTTAAAAACTAAAACTTATGTGTGCAAAAATTATTTCTATCGAACAAGCAATTGAGATGAAAAATGAGTACAAAGCTCGTATTAAACCCTTGATTGAAAGTTACAGAGGCGGCAATTATAAAGCCACAGAATTTGCGTGGATTGATATTGATTCACTCAAAAATTACATCAAATTATTAGAGGATATAAACTCTAAAAATGCTGACCAAATTTCTGGAGTTCGCATTTATTTTGGAGCGCATCCTGAAGTTACAACGTCTGACACTAGAACAACAGAAATGTATTCAGAGAGAGAAAGTGTATTTTTGGTACCAACAGTTGAATTGTCTTCAGCAACAGCTTCAGAATATCCCAATTTAAATCACGTTCCATTTTGCATCAACACCAATGGCGGAAGTGACCCTAACAAAGGTAGTTTTGAGGCAATTAGTGACCTTTTAAACGATGAAGATAATGCAAGTAACAGAACAGCCAATTACAGTAATAAAACAAGTTTAATATTGGACAGAATGTCTATAACACCACCACCTAACTAAATATAATGGGATTAAGCATAACAATTATTGATATAAAATATAGCGGTTTAATTCTACAAATTATTACCGCTATAATTGCTTCAATTTATTATCCAAAATACAAAAATTCTCAAATAAAGTATCTTTTACCTTTCCTATGGTACGTAGCTATCAATGATGTTGTTGCTGGTGTTTACAGTGCTAAAATTTCTATTTACAATGCACCTTTTTTTAATGTTTTTCAAATTATTTTTACTGTTTATTATTTAAGCCTTTATAATTCAGTTATTGAAAGTTTAAGATATAAAAAAATAATCTCTTACTTTATTCTTATTTATATCCTATCATTTATTATTGCATTAATTTTTGATGATTTCTTTAAATTTCATTTATCATTATCCTATATCACAGGATCAATATTAATTGTAACTAGTATCATTCTTTATTTTTCAGAAATTTTAAATTCCGATAAAATAATACGAATCAACAAAATGCTAATGTTTTGGATAAGCATTGGTCTGCTCATTACTTTACTACCTGACATTCCTTTTGATGTTATTCGCAGGTATTATGAAAAATCACCAACAATTCCTTATATTTACATAGTCACTTTTTTGTTAGTTATAACTTATAATCTACTACTAATTTTTGGATTTGTATGGAGCGAAAAGGAACAGAAGCATTAATATTAGCAATTTTAGGTATCGCAAGTCTTTGTGTGATTATCGTTTTCTTATTCATCATTTTCCAAAAAAAGAAAAACGTACTTTTACTCAAACAAGCCGAAGACAAAAAGCAATTTGAAAAAGAAATTAACGAATCGCAAGTTGAAATCAGAGAGCAAATCTTGCGTAATATTAGTTGGGAATTGCATGACAATATTGGACAATTGCTTACGCTAGCCAAAATTCAATTGCAAAATGTTGCTGAAAACCCAGAAAACATTAGTGAAGTTAGAGATAATTTGACTAATATTTTAAACGAAGTTCGATCACTATCTAAAGTAATTAATCCCGATTTTATTACCAATATTAATTTGGGCGATGCAGTTCAATTAGAGATTAATCGATTCAATCGACTAAACTATATTAAATCAAATTTAATTATTGAAGGTGAACCTTTTGATATCGACCCTAAAGCAGAAATAGTAATCTTCAGAATTTTACAAGAATTTTTCTCCAATACAGTAAAACACTCAAGAGCAACCGAATTAACTGTATTGCTACGCTATGAAGACAATACCATTAGTATTCAAGCTGCAGACAACGGAAAAGGTTTTGAAATTCAATCGATTTCTAAAAATGGAATTGGTTTGAATACTATGAAAAAAAGAGGATTACTCATCAACGCCGATGTTAATATTGAATCTCAAATTAATGTCGGAACAAAATTATCCATCAACTATCAAAAAACAAGTCATGAATAAACACACGGTTGTAATTTGCGAAGACCACACGCTATTATCACAAGCAATAGCAGGAATAGTAGAGAGTTTCGAAAACTTTGAAGTCTTGTATTTATGTAAAAATGGAGCTGAATTAATTGAAAAACTCACAATTGAAAATAGAAAACCTGAAGTTGTTTTAATGGATGTCAATATGCCCGTGATGAATGGGATTGAAACTACCAAATGGCTGAATGATAATTATCCTGACATCAATGTTTTGGCACTGACTGTGGAAGAAGATGAAAACACCATTTTACGAATGATTCGAGCTGGAGCTAAAGGTTATTTATTAAAAGATGTAGACAAAAAAACACTCGAAAAAGCACTCCACAGAATCATCGAAACTGGTTTTTTTCACTCCAATACAGTGGCCGACGTACTAATGAATTCATTTACAGGAAGAAGTTTCAATACAGCTGCCAACTTAAAAGAACAAGAAGTAGAATTTTTGAAATTACTGTGTACCGAATTTACCTACCGCGAAATTGCAGAATTGATGAAATTGAGTCCTAAAACCATCGATGGCTACCGTGATAGTTTGTTTATTAAACTCGACGTAAAAAACCGAATTGGATTGGTACTTTATGCCGTGAAACACAAAATATTTGTTCCGTAATTATTCCTCGTAACGCTCCATTTCGCGATCATAAAACTCGCCTGCCAATGTAATTAAATGCTCCATTTCTGATTCGAGTTCGTGCTCGTCTTCTTCTTCTAATTCTTCCAAAAATTCAACTGAATCGTCTTTCAAATTGATTAAAAATCGAGGATAATCCAAGTGAATGATGAAAATATCATCCGGAAAATCGGAGTTGTCTGCTAAAACGAATTTTGGTAATTCCATAACTATAATGCTGTATGTTATATGTTGTATGTTATATGTTGTATGTTATATGTTGTATGTTTTGAGTCGCAAGTTAACGAACTTAAAACATACGACCTACAACTTATTTAATCTACTTACTTTTCAGAAATTGATTGCACTAGTTTTTTGGTCAAAAAATGAAATCGAATATACAAAAACAAAGCAGCAAAAGTCAATCCTGCCAACAATCCTATCCATACACCAACCGCTTTCAGCTCAGTATATTCTCCTAAATAATACGATATTGGAAAACCAACAATCCAATACGCTACAAAAGTAATGTACATAGGTATTTTTACATCTTGCAATCCGCGTAAAGCGCCCAAAACAACTACTTGAATACCATCAGAAATTTGAAAAACCGCTGCTACTAACAACAATTTAGCTGCAATAGCAACCACTTCTTGATTATCGAGCAATTGCATCTCGTCGTTCATATCCAAAAATAAGGGTGGCAAAATTTGATGAAAAGCAACGAACAAAATCGCAAAAACTATTTCTATCAAAATAGCCAAAATAAATATCGAACGGGCAATTACAATCAAACTTTTGTAATCTTGACTTCCTTTCTGGTTGCTCACACGAATCATCGAAACCACGCTCAATCCCATAGCAAACATAAAGGTCATCGAAGCCAAACTCAACGCAATTTGATTCGCCGCCTGACTGGTTTTTCCAATGTTGCCGCACAACCAAATGGCAGCCGTAAATAAAACCACTTCAAACAACATTTGCATCGCTGAAGGCAAACCTAAGTTGACTATTTTTCTGATGGTTTCTTTTTTGAGTTCGTCAAAACTAAATCCTTGAAAATAAGCTTTGAGCTGCTTTTGCTTAGCCAAAATAACATGCATAAAAGTAACCATAGCAATACGCGAAATTACCGTTCCCAATGCGGCACCAATGATTCCCATTTTCGGAAAAATCCATATTCCATAAATCAACCAATAGTTGATGATAACGTGAATAATATTGGCCATGACAATCGCATACATGGAGTATTTGGTCATTGATAAACCATCGGCAAATTGTTTGTAACCTTGATAAATAATCAACGGAACCAACGAAAAGGCCACCCAACTCAAATAAGGTTTAGCCAATACAATTACTTCTTTGGGTTGGTGTAATAATTCCATTATAGGTGCAGCCAAAACCACCAAACCAAAAAGCAGAATTCCTAAAATCGTACACAAAAACAATCCGTGATGAAACGCTGAACGAATTTTTGATGTGTCTTTCTCGGCATCGGCTTCACCTACAATTGGCGTGATGGCTGTAGAAAAACCAATTCCCAACGACATCGCAATAAAAATCATACTATTGCCCAACGAAACCGCCGCTAATTCAGTCGAACCTAATTTTCCAACCATAATATTATCGACAATTCCAATCAACGTATGACCCAACATTCCCAAAATAACTGGATAGGCCAATTGCAAGTTGTATCGAAATTCTTTGGTGTATTGTGAAAAATTCATAGCGTTTTTTTATGAGGCGCAAAGATAGATGAAAGAATGACAATGGCAATGACAATGACAATGGCAATATCAATGACAATGTCAATGACAATAGCAATGACAATAGCAATGACAATATCAATGGCAATGACAATAACGTTAATCTATTAAATTAGATTTTTGATATTGATTTTTGATATTGATTTTTGATATTGATTTTTGATATTGATATTGCTATCCCTTCAACTGCTCTCTATAAACTTCAATATTTGCCTTCACTTTTGGATCCAATTCGGGTTCGGTTATATCGGTCAGTTTTTGCATTTCTTCCCAAATGGTTTGCGCCACAATATAGCGCGCCACGCCTTTATCATCCGCAGGAACAATGTACCATGGTGCATAATCTGTAGCGGTTTTATTTATAGCTTCTTCGTAGCATTTCATATAATCGTCCCAACGTTCGCGTTCATTCAAATCGCCCGCCGAAAACTTCCAATTGTCTTCAGGGTTTTCCAAACGCTTTAGTAGTCGTAGTCGTTGCTCTTCTTTACTCATATGAAAATAAAACTTCAAAATAGTAGTTCCGTTCTGAGCAATATGCTTCTCAAAATTATTGATTTGCTCAAACCGATTTTCCCAAAACTCAGGCGTAATGTCTTCTACTTTTTCAATGCCAGGCAAATTCTCAAACAAAATATATTCAGGGTGAACGCGCGTAACCAATACATTTTCATAATGGGTGCGATTGAAAACAGCAAATTTCCCTTTCTCAGGCAGCGCCAAATAATGACGCCACAAATAATCGTGCTCCAACTCGGTCGAATTAGGTGTTTTAAAACTGTGAACCACTACTCCACGCGGATTAAATTCTTTAAAAACCTCACGAATCAAACTGTCTTTTCCACTTGTGTCCATGCCTTGCAAACAAATCAAAAAGGCATGACGATTGTGCGCATACATCGCATCTTGTTTCTTACTCAACTTAATTTGCACTTTATCTAAAGCTTCTTCTTCCTGATCTTTATCGGTGTCAATCGAAAGCTTTGTTGGCCATTTCGATAAATCTACTTTTTCGGTAACTTTAAAATTGGCAATGTTTATCGACTTCATACGTTTTAATTTATATTTGTAAAAATAATAATTTGAAGCTGTTTCCGGCTATACGTTGCAATCTTTTTATTGTTTATCACATCGAGCCCAGTCTAGATATTTTTGATTAAAACAATAAAAAGGATTTACACTGCTATCCGGGCTAGGCTCTTGCATAAACCTATGGAAAAATTGCATCTTTCACTACTCTTTAAAATCATCGGAATTGGCTCGGCCTCCGGATTGGTGTACAATCACAATAACTTGTATTTAATCTCAGATAACAGCAATTATTTGTACGAATACCAAATCGATTCCACTCAGTTGAATAAAATTGCTTTGGCAGAAAATGCGAGCGAAAACATCGAAAAAAAACTCAAACCCGATTTTGAAGCCATCGCTCACAATGCGAGTTATTACTTTTTGTTTGGATCGGGTTCTACCGAAAACCGCAACAAAATGGTTCAGGTTGATACCAAAACACAAAAAGTAGTCAAAACATTTGATTTGGCACTACTCTACGCAAGTATGCAATCATTCGCGCAAATGGAAGCCGAAGATTTCAATATTGAAGGCGCAATTTACAAAGACGACGAATGGTTTTTATTCAATCGTGGCAACGGAAAAAACAAAAAGAACATCATTTTTACCATCTCTGGCGAAAACTTGGAAGACGATTTCCGAATCATGGCCAACGAATACAAATTACCCAAAATCAAAGGCGTTCGCGCTAGCTTCACTGACGCGATTGCCGTCGATGACAAAATCTATTTCTTAGCCACAGCCGAAAATACAGAATCCACTTACCATGATGGTGAAGTGCTCGGCAGTTGGATTGGTCGTATTGACACGACAACAATGAAAATTGATTTTACCAAAAAAATTACAAATACGCACAAATTTGAAGGCTTAACATTGTACAAACGCAACGGAAACCAAATTGAGTTTTTACTTTGCGAAGACAATGATACCGAACTTTTGGAATCGAGTATTTATAGTTTGAAGTTAGAAGTTAGAAATTAGAATTCAGAAATTAGAAATATACAACCTTCTGATTTCTGAATTCTAATTTCTAATTTTTTTTCACTCCGTCCCAACCTTTTTATAAAAATAATCCTCTTTAGTAATAAAGACATCAATTGTGATAAACGAAAGTATTTTAATAGCGTGTAAAAAAATGCAGCGAGATGCACAACGGCAAGTGTACGAGTACATGAGTCCGAAGTTATACCGTACCTGCAAACGTTATTTAAAAAAAGAAGAGGAAATAGAGGAAGTATTGGCCGATGCGTTCTACACTATTTTTACCAAAATGGATCAATTAAAAGAACTTGGTGCTTTTGAGGCCTGGGCTCGACGAATAGCAGTAAATAATTGTCTTCACCAACTCAAACGCAATGTAAACTTTAATCTTTATTTGGAAGATACTAAACTTCATCTACAACCAGAGAGTTTACCTGATACGCAGTTGGAAGAAGAAGATTTATTGAACCTACTCAACCTGATTCCAGAAGGATGCAAAACTATTTTTAACCTATTTGTTATTGAAGGTTACGGTCACAAAGAAATAGCCAACATGCTTCAAATTTCGGAAGGAACTTCAAAATCACAGTTGAATGTGGCCAAAACCAAATTAAAAGAATTGGTCAACAATCATTATTATCAAAAAGTAAAATAAGTCATGGACAATCAAGATACATTATTTAATCAAATCAAATCGGCTGCACAAAATGCCGAATCCAAAGAATTCCCCGCCATGGATAAGGTTTGGAATCGCGTAGAAGATAAACTCGATCATAAAGTATTAACCAAACAAAACACACTTTGGAAAAAAATAGCAGTAGCAGCCTCGATTTTGTTAGTGTTTTCAATTGGTTATCAGTTTTTTAAAGACGACAAAACAATTATTTCACCACAAAATCCAATAACGGTAACTAAAATTGACACGAATAAAACGCTATTCGATTCTGTTAAAGAAAAAAATGTTGTTACCAATCTTGAAGGGAAGAAATCTAACCTAAAAGCGGATGCAGATATAGTATTACAAAAACAAATTAATTCGGCTCCAGTTGTTGCATCAAGTGAATCTGTAAGCGCTCCCGAATCTGATGCGATAATGGGCTCTTCAATGCAAGCACCATCACCAATTGCTGAAAAAAACATGTACAATTCTGCTTCTACTAATGCAAACAACGGTTGGCTGGTAGACCGTAACTTTCAATCGAGAGGTGTTACTTACAAAGAGGCTAAAGCAGAAGAAAAATCAGCTTCAAAACCAGCGCAAAATACCAAGAAAAAAGAAGAACCTCTTTATGTCGTTGATGACAAAAAAGCAGATTTAAACGTGGTAAAAGACGTTGATGACGAAGAATTTGAATCCATCGTTCATTTACCTGATCCTTTGTACATCATTAATGGAGTGTATTATACCGAACAAGAAGTTTTTGGTCCCAATCCGACAAGTCCCTACACGCCTTTGAACCAGCAAGAAATAGAAACCATCTCGATACTGCAGGACGAGAAAGCGGTTTCCATTTATGGCGAAAAAGGTAAAAAAGGAGTTGTAATTATCACCACAAAAGGCGGAAAACCTTCGCCAAAGAAGAAAGAATAACAATACTAACATTTTAATAATCAACATCATGAAAAAGATTAAAACATTTTCATTAGCCCTTTCTATGCTCATTTGTTTCGTAACAATGGCACAAGAGAAAACAATTACCGGAACCGTTTCTGATAGTCACGGAACACTTCCTGGAGCCAGTGTATTTGTAAAAGGCACAACCCGCGGAGTTCAAACTGATATGGATGGAAAATACAGTATTAGAGCAAAAGAAGGTGAAACTTTGGTTTACAGTTTTGTTGGAATGGAGGATGCGGAAAGAGTAGTTAAGAAATCCAACGTAATCAATGTTGTAATGCGATCAGGCTCGTTAAAATTAGAGGAAGTAGTTGTTACGGCTTATGATGCCGAATACGAAGACGATGGTTATCGTGGTAGGTCTGTTGTAGATAAAAAAGCTAAACCATTGAGTCCTTCAGGAAGAAAAAACCATATTACAAACAGTTCAATTTCAAGTACTAAAACCTTGAGCATCAGAGGAAATATAACAATTCCCTACAACAACAATGTGCTTTATATAGTTGATGGCAATCCAGTTACAGAAAAAGAGTTGAAACAATTAAATCCAAAAAACATTGCTAAAATTGATGTTTTAAAAGACAGTAAAGCAACTGCTTTATACGGTGTTAAGGGTTCAAATGGCGTTGTTGTTGTTCAAACAAATAACGGACTTCCTACGGATACAGTTCCAGTTGTTGACGAACACGAAGATTATGAAGCTTTTGTTGAAAATGTATTTGAAAGTCCAAGAACATCACCATTATCTACCTTTTCAATTGATGTTGACAATGCTTCTTATACCAACATTCGCCGTTTTATCAACAATGGTCAAAAAGTACCTAAGGACGCGGTTCGTATCGAAGAAATGGTCAACTTTTTCAAATACCAATATCCACAGCCTCAAAATGAACATCCGTTTTCTATCAATAGCGAGTACAGCGATTGTCCATGGAACACTAATAATAAAATCGTTCGCATAGGTTTACAAGGAAAAAACATAGATAGTGAAAAATTACCTGCATCGAACTTAGTTTTTTTGATTGATGTATCTGGCTCTATGAGTGACGAAAACAAATTGCCTTTGCTTAAACAATCATTGAAAGTATTGGTCAATCAATTGCGCCAAGAAGACAAAGTGTCGATTGTAGTGTATGCTGGTGCAGCGGGATTGGTTTTGCCTCCAACTTCGGGTGACAAAAAAATGACCATTATGGATGCTTTAGATAAATTAGAAGCTGGCGGAAGTACGGCTGGTGGACAAGGTATAATGTTGGCGTACAAAACAGCACAAGAAAACTTTATCGCTAATGGAAATAACCGCGTGATTTTGGCTACTGATGGCGATTTTAACGTAGGCGCTTCATCTGATAACGATATGCAACGATTGATTGAAGAAAAAAGAAAATCAGGTGTTTTCTTGACGTGTTTGGGTTACGGAATGGGGAATTATAAAGACAGTAAAATGGAAGTTTTAGCCAACAAAGGCAACGGAAATTATGCTTACATAGACAACATTCAAGAGGCCAATCGCTTTTTAGGAAAAGAATTCAAAGGTTCGATGTTTGCCATTGCTAAAGATGTAAAAATCCAAATCGAATTCAATCCAGCACACGTTCAAGCCTATCGTTTGATTGGCTATGAAAATCGAAAATTACGTCCAGAAGATTTCAAAAACGACGCCATCGATGCCGGCGAATTAGGAAGCGGTCATACTGTAACTGCTTTATACGAAATTGTGCCTCGTGGCGTAAAATGTGAGTTTTTTGAAGAAATTGGCGATTTAAAATACACCTCAACCGATCAAACTACTGCAAGTAGTAATTCTTCTGAATTGGCAACCATCAAATTTCGATACAAAAAGCCTACTGGCGACAAAAGTATCGAAATGGTGAGCACTATTAATACTAATGGAACGGTTTTGGCTAATGCAAGTGCTGATTTCAAATTTTGCACAGCTGTGGCTTGGTTTGGACTGAATTTAAGAGATTCCAAATTGGTAAAAAATAAATCATTAATCGATATTAAAAAACTCGCCAAAGAAGGTTTAAACGATGATACTGAAGGATACAAAGCCGAGTTCATCCGTTTGATTGAAGGTGGCAATCAATTAGTTGCTTATGAAAAATAGAATTCATTTTTTGATAATCATCATTTCATTGAGTGGAATTAGCGTGGCGCAGAACAAAGCCAAGTCGATTGACAATGCTAAAACTGTTGAAGTCAAAGTAAAACCCATCATTTATTTACTTGGCGGAATAGTTTCCTCAGTTGGCGAGAAAGAAATGGCCTTTGCCAAAAAATACAATGTTGCATTCCATGATTTTGGTTGCCTCGCTCCTACCAATTTAGAAGCTTATGAAGAATTGAACGGCAAAACATTTGATTTACTTAATATTCAATTTGGTTTCAAATGGCAAGAAGACATCAAACCGACCACTTTGGGTTTTTCCAAATGGAAGGCTAAAAATAAATAGTTAGGTTAATTTTGGTTAAGTGAAAACGCCCAAATCGTTGTTTTGATTTGGGCGTTTTTTATGATTTAGTTGATGATTAACTTCTTAGTAACAACTTGTTTTTCTTTTTCAATTTTGACTAAGTAAATTCCAGTGCTCAAATTGGTTGCATCAAAATCAACTAGCATTGATTGCGCTTCTTTTTGTGTGATTAAATTTCCCAAAACATCTATCAAACTAATCGTTGAACCTTCCAAAAGTTCACCTTCAACACTGAAATAACCATACGAAGGATTTGGATATACTTTAATGGCATCTTCACCTTCAAAAATAGGATTAGATAACAAAGTGTTGACTGAAAAACTATAATCAAATCCGCCACCAAAATCGGGTGTAAAGGTTTTTATAATTACATCATTAGCATCTAAAAAACGAATATAACCTGCTCCTTGTGAAGGGTTTGCCCACCATTGCAATCCATCTTTTCCTGAATCATTCACGCGAAGACGGTAACAGCCATCTACAAATTGAGGTGCTTGATAAGTATATGTGTACACTGTATTGGCTGTTGCAAATGTTTTGGTTTCAATTAACGTACCATTTGAATCGTATAAAGAATAATTGTTTTGCCCTGGCACATTATTGGTTTTTAATTGAATTTTGAAAACCGTCGGCATTACGTCTGGTAAATTGAATTTTGAAATGTAATGATTATTATTGGCATACATATCAGCGCTACTGTTTACGGATAAAATTCGAGCATGAAACCTATTATTGGCGCTGGCCACACTGGTTGACCATAAACCATTTGTAGGCAGCAAAATATCGGTCGCAGCCATTGAAGCTAAATTTCCTGTCCAAGTATACGATTGGTGTGTACTGGCATCGTTCAACCAATAGTCAAATTCGATAGTTGTTATAGCAGTAGCACCAGTATTTCTTACGGTAATTTTTGGTCGTTCACACATCGGATTGATTCGTGAAAACTCGGCATTTGAACTATTAGGCATTTTTACCTCTTCGATAGCCGCATCTACTGAAAAATTGGGTGCTCCATATCCAATAACTTGATGTGCTATAATGTATCTATAATCACCAGTAGCAACACTTGGGTTACTCGTTCTGTAATTCAAATTCATTGTTGTTCCTGCGGTTACATGAGGCGTTAAATCTTGCTCTTTTAAGAGTGTTCGTTGCCCAGGACACCAACCTTGACGATTGTAAACCCATGTTCCACCTTGCGGGAAAATAGGATTTTCCGAACAGTTTTGCGTAATTGTCCAATTCAACTTCTGTACATTATTCACAAAAATTCTGTGGCTTATTGTTCCACCGTTTTGAGAAAATTCTCCTTCCGAACCGTGACCAGTAATCGATGATTTTAGTTTAAAGGAAGTGGCAGCAGCACTAAATGGATAAGCTACTGTAGGCAATTTGGTTCCGTTGATGATCTCGCTGATATTTGGGCTACCCAAACGGTATTCACCTTGCCATAATTGATCGTATTGCACAATATTTCGTGGTGGAGTTCCTACGATAAATAAAAATTCTAAGTCGAGTTCTTCCTGCCAAACTCCACCTGACATTACCAAGCGTTTGTTGCCTTTCAAAATGGTTGCATAATCAGACATGTCAAAATACCACGACTTACCATTCTGACCCAAATCAAGTCCGATTCCGTAAGGTGTTACAAATGAAACCAACTCGTTGTAAAAAGGGAAGCGTTTGTAATAATCCAATTGAACAATGTTTATTGTTCCTTCGGTAGTAACTGGAATTGTAGAAATTACATTACCTGTAGTGCCATCATACACATTTTCAGGAGTTGTCTCAAAAGAACTGGTAGTTGATAACAAATTGATTGTATCGTGTAACATCGGTGTAATTCCTTCATTAGAAGTCACCGAATAATTACGAACTACTTTAGCATTTCTTGGATATGAATAACGTACAACATTGTCTGTAATTGAAAGATTGTATGTTCCTCTGAAAAAAGTAACATTCGGAACCAAAGTAGATTCTGTAAAAGTAGTAGTCAATTGATCGCCTCTTTCGTAATCCCAAAGCAAATTAGTTCCATTAGAAGTTAAACCGTGTTTCGTGTCATAAACCAATTGTCCTGTTCCTTCATCCAACTTGTAATAAGCGACCAAATTAGCGTAATCAGGATGCGATGCGTCAATGGTTTTGTTTTTCCAACTCAAAATAGTAGCCGCGCTCAATTCTTTATCCCAAACCAAAAACTCTTTGATTTTGCCTTTGTATCCATAAGCTGTTCCATCATCAAATTTTCCTAAAACAAGGTTCATAATACTAATCACCTTTGTTTTATTGGTTCCAGTATGCCATAATACACCATTCAAATAAATGTTCATTACACCTGTTGTGGCATTTTTGGTATACGTCCAATGGTTCCAAACGCCTTCAATAACATTGTCAGTTCCATAAGGCTTTTCGATGCGATCAAAACCGTTATTCACATACCCACAATCAAAATAAATACTTCCGCCCCAAGGCAAATGCAGATTAAGCTGACGTTGCGTAATATTGTCGGAATAAGCATACACAATACTATTATCTGTTGGCAACAGATTAGCATCGCCTTTGGTCCAAAAACTTACCGTAAGTTGGTTGTTGATTGAATTAAAAAACTGCGTGTTGATATCAACAAAACCCGAAGCCGAAACGTCAATTGAAGCGATATTACTTGCTGATAATGAACTTATTTCAGGTTTATTCAAACCTAAGAATTCAATATTTGCGCCGTTTGCAGTATTTGAAAATGAAATTTCTACCACTAAATTACTCGTTCCATCCCAAGCAAAAGGAGTATAAAACTGCACTCGATTGGCTCCATTAACAAAATTGAAATCACTAAAATACACTTCTGTAAAACCAGTAAAATCAATAGTTTGAGCTTGCAGAGCAGTCAAAGTTGTATTTTTAATTTTGATTTTTAAAAATTTAGCTAAACCACCCGAATTGGCCACATTAAGTTGAAGCGCGTCAATAGAACCCGCAGAAAATCCGCTAGCCAATAAATCGGAAGCCTTGATTAAAAATTGCGAGCGACCACTTTTTTGACTAGTTTTCACCAAGTGAGATAGAATGTTTGTTCCACTTCCCAATGCATAAGCGCTTTCGGAAGTTACACTGTTGATTACTACATTTTTTTGCGTAAAATCGTAATGATCGTAGGTTTGCTGAGAAGTATAATTAAATGAACTGCCTGTGAAATTGGAAACAGTATAGTCTGGTTGTTGGAAGAGTACTTTCTCTATTTTTGTACTATCGGCAACAAAAGTATTACAAGAATAATCCCATTCTCCACAACCCAAATTTCGGTCGGTTTGAGTTGAGATTAAAGCATTTTTACAACGCATATTGTATTTGAGAATGATTTTCTCAAAAGTCAAACTCGGATTATTTGGAAAACTAATTAGCGTATCACGAGTAGTGCTGTTATAATTAAAAGCTTGGACACGTAAAGTATCGCCAACACTTTGTGCGGTTACGATAGTAAGCGAAAATAAAGTGAAGAGAAAAAGTAGTTTTTTCAACATGGTAATTGGTTTTAAGTCTGTTAGTTATAGAAGAATCCAAAAATAACAAAAAACAATTACCTACTCAAACTTATTTCTCAATCTCGCGCAAACTTTCCATTTTTTTGTAAGCTAAGAAGCCTTTGATGTCTTCAAAATGTTCTTTTACGCGCTTATGGCCAAACTCGAATACTTTTTCGGCCAAACCATCTAAGAAATCCCTATCGTGTGAAACCAATATTAAAGTACCGTCAAAATCTTTTAAGGCATCTTTAATAATGTCTTTGGTTTTCATATCCAAATGATTGGTTGGCTCATCCAAAATCAACAAATTAACAGGTTCTAGTAATAGTTTAATCATCGCCAAACGTGTTTTTTCGCCACCTGAAAGCACTTTTACTTTCTTTTGAATATCATCTCCTTGAAACATAAAAGCACCCAAAATGTTTTTTATTTGCGTACGAATATCGCCTACCGCAATTTGATCAATAGTTTCGAAAACAGTTGCTTCGCCATCTAAAAGTGATGCTTGGTTTTGCGCAAAATATCCAATTTGAGCATTGTGACCAATAACTACTTTTCCGCCTTCATATTCAATTTCTCCCATAATAGCCTTGACCATTGTTGATTTTCCTTCTCCATTTTTACCTACAAAAGCTACTTTTTGTCCGCGTTCAATCACCAAATTAGCGTCGTTAAAAACCACATGCTCCTCGTATTTTTTGGTCAAATGTTCTACTATAACTGGATATTGACCGCTCCGTGGCGAAGGTGGAAATTTCAATCGCAATGCCGATGTGTCAACTTCATCAACCTCAACCAATTCTAATTTTTCCAACATTCGCACACGCGATTGTACTTGCTCTGTTTTAGAAAATGTTCCTCTAAAACGTTCAATAAAAGCTTGGTTTTCGGCTATAAACTTTTGTTGTTCATCATAGGCTTTTTGCTGGTGAACTCTTCGGTCTTTACGCAACTCTAAATAATGGGAATATTTGGCTTTGTAATCGTAAATTCTTCCCATTGTCACTTCGATGGTACGATTGGTAATAGTATCGACAAACGCTCTATCGTGCGAAATCACCATGACCGCTTTAGCCTGATTGATCAAAAATTCTTCCAACCATTGAATACTTTCCATATCCAAATGATTCGTCGGCTCATCTAATAAAATCAAATCAGGTTTTTTCAAAAGAATTTTAGCCAATTCGATTCGCATGCGCCAACCGCCAGAAAATTCAGATGTATTTCGGATAAAATCTTCGCGCTCAAAACCCAATCCTTTCAATACTTTTTCGACTTCAGCTTCATAATTTACCTCTTCAATCGAATAGTATTTTTCCGAAAGTTCCGATACGCGTTCAATCAACTTCATGTAATCGTCGCTTTCGTAATCGGTGCGAATCGTCAATTGTTCATTGATTTCATCTATTTCCTTTTTCATGTTCAAAACATCAGCAAAAGCTTTGGATGTTTCTTCCATTACACTACAATTATCGGAAGTAAGGAGGTGCTGTGGCAAATAAGCAATAACGGCATCGCTTGGCGCAGAAATACTACCTCGAGTTGGTTTGTTTGCGCCTGCAACTATTTTTAAAAGTGTTGATTTTCCCGCTCCATTTTTGCCCATTAAGGCAATTTTATCGGTTTCGTTAATTGCAAAAGTGATGTCACTAAATAACGTTGTTCCACCAAATTCAACAGCAATATCGTTTACAGTTATCATTTTGGATTGTTAGATTATAAGATTTTTAGACCGTTACACTACTTAGATTAATTAAATCTAAGATTTGAAAAGTTGCAAAGATAATCGAAATAAAGAATCTATAAATAAAATTTACAAACTCAAACGAAAAGCTTCTACTATAGGATTTGCTTTTGAAAAATCGGTTTCTTGAATGAATAATTCGACTGCTTTTTTGGATTGAATACTCGGAAAAACGTTGGCTTGGTTGTTGTCGCGAATAACAGTATTTACACCAATTGCTTCAATTTTTTGTTGTAACGCTTTCGCTAAAATTGCGTCTCCCGAAAATAATTTGATTAATCCCATTTTTAATTGATAATTATTGATGATAAATATATCCTACTTTTTTATGCTTATTTTTTATTACTCTTTTCACAATTGTTAATTATCAATTGTTAATTATCAATTGATTTATTCCATTTCGAAGAAAAGCGGTTCTATCATGATTTTGTCGGCTAAAACCTCTACTCTTTCGGTGATTTCAGAGCAAAAGAACAAGCGTTGTGTTTTTTCGACACTCATTGAAAGACGTTGAATAATTGCATCATGACGCAATCTGAAAATCAAATCGGCATCGTCTACGACAAACATTTTGATGGTAGTCATATTAAAACCTGCTGACGAAAACATAGCATTGATTCGGGTTGGCGTCCCTACAATGATATCCATTCCGGCTGAAATTACATTTTTATCGTAATCGATATCACCTTTGTCGTGGCAACCAATGACTCTTAAATCAGTGTATTTCCCGAAGGCTTCAAAAAGACCAACTATTTCGAGTACTTTTTCTTTATCTAAAGCAATCACAAGTGCTCGTGTACTTTCGCCTACTGCTTTTTCCATACGTTGAATAACATTCAGTACAATAGTAGATGTTTTCCCCGAATTTATTGGTGATTGAATAACAGCGTCTGCTCCACTTTTGATGGTAGAAAAGGTTTCTTGTTGCATCTCATTGGCTTCGGTCAAACCGTTTTCGATAAGCGCTTGTTGTAAATTGGGATTTATTTTTTTTAGTTGCATTATTTTTTGGTTGTAAGTTATAGGTCGTAGGTTGAGAGTCAAAACTTACAACCTAAAACCTACAACATTCTTACTTACTCGCAAATAACTTCACGTCAGTTTCTGAAATTTCGTTTCCTCCTAAAATAATTAAGCGTTCCACTACATTGCGTAGCTCACGAATATTTCCAGTCCAATCGTATTCTTGCAATAATTTGATAGCGTCTTTTGAGAATGACTTTTGCGCATTGCCTTGCTCTTCCGCAATTTTGGCTGCAAAATGTTCTATTAGTAGCGGGATGTCATCGCGTCGGTCATTCAATGCCGGAACTTTGATTAAAATAACGGCCAATCGATGGTACAAATCTTCGCGGAAACGACCTTCTTCGATTTCTTTTTTCAAATCTTTGTTGGTCGCAGCGACTACGCGAACATTGACTTTAATATCTTTATCCGCACCAACTCGTTGAATCAAATTTTCTTGTAACGCACGTAATACTTTGGCTTGAGCAGCTAAACTCATATCACCAATTTCGTCAAGAAAAATCGTTCCACCATCTGCTGCTTCAAACTTTCCAGCACGATCTTTTACGGCTGAAGTAAATGCTCCTTTAACGTGACCAAACAATTCGCTTTCAATTAATTCGGATGGAATGGCAGCACAATTCACTTCTATTAATGGAAACTGAGAACGTTCACTTTTTTCGTGTAATTGATGCGCGACTAACTCTTTACCTGTTCCGTTTGGACCAGTAATTAAAACTCTAGCGTCAGTTTGGGCTACTTTTTCAATCATTTGTTTGATGTGATTGATAGGTTCTGAATCGCCAATCATTTCATAGTTTTTACTGACTTTCTTTTTGAGAATTTTGTTTTCAACTACGAGTTGTTTTTTGTCTAAAGCATTGCGAACTGTGTTCAATAACCGATTCAAATCGGGCGGTTTTGAGATGTAATCAAAGGCGCCCAAACGCATGGTATTGATAGCAGTTTCCATGTCGCCATGACCTGAAATCATTACGATTGGGATTTCGGGTTTTATTTTTTTTACGGCTTCTAACAACTCTTCGCCGTCCATTTTGGGCATTTTGATATCGCACAACACCAAATCATAATCGGTGGATTTGATTTTTTCAAAACCTTGAATTCCGTCTTCAGCTTCTTCTACTTGGTAGGTATCGTTTTCTTCCGAAAGTATTTTGGTAAGCACTCGTCTAATGGAGGCTTCGTCTTCAATTATTAATATTTTTGACATAGTTCTTGTTTAACCGCAAAGTTCGCAAAGTTTTTCGCAAAGTTCGCAAAAATTCAATATAGTTTATTTTTTAGCCCCGATTGGAGGAAATGCCGCGCATGACGGAAAGCGGGAATAGGGATTGCTGACACAAACCAAGCCTTTCGCTCCTAATACTTTAACCATTTGTACAATTCTTTCCACGATGGTTTTTTGCCGTACATTAAAATGCCGACGCGGTAAATTTTGCTTGCAAACCATACGACTCCAAAAAAGGTTGCAAATAAAATCGTCATTGAAAGAGCGATTTGCCACCAAGGCACACCAAACGGAATGCGCATCATCATCACGATGGGCGAAGTTAGTGGAATCATTGAAAAAACGGTTGCAACTGTTCCGTGTGGATCGTTGATTACGGTAAAAAATCCGATGTAAACTCCCAAAATTAAAGGCATTATAATAGGAAGAAGGAATTGTTGCGAATCGGTTTCGTTATCGACAGCTGCACCTATAGATGCGTAGAATGAACTGTATAAGAAATAGCCGCCAATAAAATAGATAATGAAACTAATGGTAATGGTTGCAATGGGAAGATTCCATAATTCTTTCATGTACATTTGGATTGTTCCGCCCGCTTCTTTCTGTGCTAATTCTAATGCTTGTTGCGCTTGCGGGCTTGAAGCTGCACCCATTTGTACGCCAAAAATGGATGACAAAATGAGCATAGCTGTGAGTCCGAGTAAAGCCCAAATTAAAAATTGTAAAACGCCAGCCAATGAAGTTCCGATGATTTTTCCCATCATCAATTGGAAAGGTTTGACAGAAGAAATGATGACTTCAATAATGCGCGAAGTTTTTTCTTCGATTACGCTTCGCATCACCATGTTTCCGTAAATAACGATAAACATCATAATTAAGTAACCAAAAGCGCCTCCAATTCCGATTTTGATTTCGTTTAATCCTTTGAGCGATTCTTCGCCAGAAGCCTTAGTCAAATTGATAGCGACATCCGCTTTGGCTTTATTAATTTTTAAAGTATCTAAGCCTTGTGCTTGGTAGTTTTCGGCTGTGATTCGTTTGGCAATAATACTTTCCAAATCTTCAACAAACATAACGCCAGGACTATCGTTGGAAACGTATTGAATTCCCTTTTGAAGTGTTGCATTATTGGTTGTTTTCGGAATGATTAACAAACCTTCGTAACTCTCGCTAACAATACTGTCTTTTAATGTTTTGATATCGATATTCGAAAAATTGATGTATTTGTATTCTTCGTCACTTTTAAAATCGTTGACAAATTTGCCCGTTTCATCGTGAATAGCGATGGTCTTTTGATCGGCTTTCATTTGGCTTAAATATCCAACAAAAACGCCAATTCCGACAAAAAGTAGCGGGCTCAGAAACGTCATTACGATGAACGATTTGTTGCGCACTTTGGCGATAAATTCTCTTTTTATGATTAGGAGTAGTTTGCTCATATTTTTTAAAATTTCAAAAAAACAAATAACAAAAAACAAATAATTCTCAATGTTAAAATTCTAAATTAAAAACAATAATGTAGTTTGATTTTTTTGAGTTTTTGATTTATTTGTTATTTGGTGATTGTTAATTGTAATTTATTCTGTTACTGTTTTAATAAAAATATCATTCACGCTCGGAATTTTCTCAACGAAATGAGTTACTTGTCCGCGTTGAACCAAAGTATTCAACAATTCATTTGGTGCAGCGTTTCCTAGGTTGATTTCGAGTTTTAGTTCGTCGTTGAGCGATTTAAAATCAGTTTGCGACAAGGTAAATTTTTGCGATAAATCGTACATTAAACCTTCGACATTGTTGGTTAGAATTCCGACATCATAACTATTGGTTCGGAATTGTTTTTTTACATCGGTTAACTTTCCTTCAATCAACTTATTGGATTTGTGAATTAGCGCTATATGATCACACATTTCTTCGACACTTTCCATACGATGAGTAGAAAAAATTACAGACGTTCCTTGTTTGTTGAGTTCGATGATTTCGTCTTTAATCAAATTGGCATTTACAGGATCAAAACCAGAGAAAGGTTCGTCGAGAATGAGCAATTTGGGTTGATGTAAAACAGTCACCACAAACTGAATTTTTTGCGCCATTCCTTTGGAAAGCTCTTGGATTTTTTTGTTCCACCAACCTTGAATTTCTAAACGATTGAACCAATAATCGAGTTGCGTTTTGGCTTGTTGTTTGCTCAATCCTTTTAGTTGCGCTAAATACAAACATTGCTCACCTACTTTCATGGTTTTGTACAAGCCGCGTTCTTCGGGCATATAACCAATTACAGCGACATGTTCGGGTTTTAAACGCTCGCCATCGAGAATCACTTCGCCATTATCAGGCATTGTAATTTGATTGATGATGCGAATTAAAGAGGTTTTTCCGGCGCCATTCGGACCAAGAAGTCCGTAAATACTGCCTTTGGGAACGGATAGCGAAACTTCATTAAGTGCGGTATAGTCTCCGTATTGTTTTACTACTTTGTTTACTTCGAGAATGTTATTCATATTATTGTTAAATAGCAATGGCAAAAATTAATAGCAATGGCAAAAATCAATAGCAATGGCAAAAATCAATAGCAATGTCAAAAAACAACAATTGGAATTGATTTTTGGTCATATCACTGATGTTGAAGTTGACAAAAGTACAGAATTAGTAATGGATTCAAACGATTTGTTACAAAAAACCCATCCAAGTTTTTACACAAGGATGGGAAAAATTGCTATGAAAAAGAAATTACCTGTTTCCAAGTAATATTCAAATGTAGAAATAATTTTTTTACTATGAAAACATATCTTTAACTTTTTCAAAAAAAGATTTATCTGTTTTCTCTGGATGTGGTATAAAGTTCGCGTCAGTCAAGGATTTCTCGAAGAAATGACGTTGCTCTTTCGTGAGTGTTTTGGGTGTCCAAACGTTCACATGAACCAATAAATCACCATTTCCGTAGCTATTTAGACTCGGAATTCCCTTACCTTTTAGACGTAAAATCTTCCCAGATTGAATTCCTTCTTCTAATTTTATACGAACTTTACCATTTACAGCATCAATATCTTTGGAAACACCAAGAGCTGCTTCAGCAAAACTGATGTATAAATCGTAGTGTAAATTTTCGCCTTCGCGTTTCAAAAATTCGTGTTCTTGCTCTTCTATGGCAACGATTAAATCGCCTGCAATTCCGTTTCCTGGAGCGTCGTTTCCTTTACCAGCTACCTTTAATTGCATTCCGTCGGTTACACCTGCTGGAATTTTGATGGATACCGTTTCGTCTTCCATGATCATTCCGTGTGCATCAGCATTGCTGGGTTTACTTTCGATTGTTTGACCTGAACCACCACAAACATTACAAGTTGTTGCGGTTTGCATACGGCCTAAAATGGTATTGGTAACTCTTAAAACTTGACCTTGTCCATTACACGTTGAACATGTTTTATAGCGAACACCGGGCGCTTGAATTTTGCGCTTCACTTTTACTTTCTTCTCCACACCATTGGCTACTTCTTCTAAAGTAAGTTTCACTTTAATACGAAGGTTGCTGCCTTTTACTCGGCGTTGACCACCTGAACTACCGCCAAATCCACCGAAACCGCCGCCGCCAAACGCACTTCCAAAAATATCACCAAATTGGCTGAAAATATCGTCCATATTCATGTGACCGCCACCAAATCCTCCAGCGCCATCAAACGCTTGGTGACCGTATTGGTCGTAACGCGCTTTTTTGTTTGGATCACTCAATACTTCGTAGGCTTCAGCGGCCAATTTGAAATTTTCTTCGGCTTCCTTATTACCTGGGTTTTTGTCAGGGTGGAATTCAATAGCTTTTTTGCGATACGCTTTCTTGATTTCTTCTGGAGAAGCGTTTTTGCTGATGCCTAATATTTCGTAAAAATCTTTTTTCATTATACCTTATATATTAGTGAGACAAGTTGCTACTTGTCACTACACGTTTATTGTCCGATTACAACTTTTGGGAAACGGATGATTTTGTCTCCTAGTTTGTAACCTTTTTCGATTACGTCAACAATTTTTCCTTTTAAATCTTCTGTTGGTGCTGGAATTTGTGTGATGGCTTCAGCAAAATCGGCATTGAAATTATCGCCTGAATTTACTTCTACTTGCTCTAATCCTTTGGCAACTAAAGTTGATTTTAGTTTTTCGTGGATTAATTCGACACCTTTGAGTAACACTTCATCTTCGGTTTTTGAAATTTGTGTCATGGCTCTGTCAAAATCGTCTAAAACAGGCAACATGGCTTGTAAAACTTCTTGATTGGCTGTTTTGAATAAATCAATTCGCTCTTTGGCAGTGCGTTTTTTATAATTTTCAAACTCAGCAAAAAGACGTAAAAACTTATCCTTTTCTTTGGCTAATTCTTCTTCTAGTTTTTGCTCAACGGTTAACTCTTCGGCTGGCTCAACCTCTGGAACAGCTTGCTCTGCAGTACTTTCCATAGATTGATTTAGCGTTTCATTTTCATTATCCATTACTTCTTTTTCAGAATTTTCAGTATTCATTGTGCTTTTATTTTTAAATATATTTTTGATATTCATAGTGATTTTGGATTGCAAAAGTACTGCCAAATGTTGGAAAATGTCAAATTGTCACCTATTTTTTATTTGCAACGAGATTGACTATACGGGTTTTGAAAACGGAACTTTCTAATCTAGCCCCGATTGTAGAGGAAATAAGCTTTGTTAAAGTTTTGAACTTTGACAAAGCTTATTGGAACGGAAAGCGGGACAATTGTTGATTTGAAAAACAATATGCCTGCTCCTTAAAAATTTAATAAAAATTTAAGACTGTTACGTTTTTCTATTTGCTATATTTGGAAATATAAAAGGTTCGGGGGTTGAGCTGAAAAGCGCAAAAAAGTATTAATTCACAATCAGATAGAGGAAAAGTTCGAGTAGCAATACTGGAACTTTTCTTATTTTATCTCGGCTTGAAGTGCTTTTTGAATTGTGTCGAATTGGAAGTGAAATCCGAGTGATAGCGCGCGTTGTGGGATTATTTTTTTATTATTGAACAATAAAATATGCATTTCGCCTAGAATTAATTTCATGACAAATTGTGGCACATTGGGTAAAAAAAGTGGACGTTTTAGTTGTTGCGCTATTGCTTTGGTTAACTCTTGATTACTAATTGCATTGGGAGCAACGGCGTTGATGATGCCTTCGATTTGGTTTTGAATGACCCAGTAATACAAATTGGCCAAATCAGTGAGGTGAATCCACGATTGCATTTGTTTGCCTGAGCCGAAACCTGAACCTACGAACATTTTGATTGGTTTGATCATTTCGAGTAATGCGCCACCTTTGCTTGAAAAAACCACTCCAGTTCGCATTTTAGTTACCTTTATATTTAGCAATTGGAATTGATCGGCGCTTTCCTCCCATTTAATGACTACGTTTCCCAGAAACGAATCGTCTTTTTGAGTTGAACTTTCATCGTAAATAGTTGAATTGCTATCTGGATAAATGGCTGTTCCCGAAGCGGAGATGAAATGTTGTACTTGGTGTTGCCCTTTTTTAAGCAAGTTGAAGAGCAAATTGGCGGATAAAATGCGGCTTTCGATAAGTTCTTGTTTGTAGGCTTTGGTCCAACGTTTTGAAATAGAAGCTCCAGCTAGATGGACTATTGTATCTACGCCATCGAGGCAGTTTTCGTCGATTTTCCCTTCGGCTGGGTTCCAGAAAAAACCGTAGCAATTGGTTGTATTCTTTATTTTATGAGGCGAAGTAGTCAAATAATGTACAATATGGTTGTTTTGCAAAAGCAATTCGACCAATTCTTGACCAATTAAACCTGTTGCGCCCGTAATTAAGATTTTCATATTGTAAATAACTTTAGAACAAAGATAAAATCCAATACTTATAAGTTATTGTTAATTGTAATGGGTTTAACTTTTGTTCAAGATTTTACTTTGACCGTCCATTCGAAGTCGAAAACCGAAACTTGGTCACCTTTCTCGTCTATTCCTATCGATTGCATCCAAACGGTTTGACCTTCGCCAGAATCGATTGTTTTTTGAATAGCTTGGGCTGATAATTGCCCGTCGTTGCAAGTAAAAGTGATTTTTCCTGTTGCTTTTTTGGTAAAAGTAGCTTTGTTGTTGGCTACGAGCATCGAAACATTCTTTCCCGAAGCTTTTATTTGAGAAACCACTAACGCGCCTGTCGAAAGTTCGGCAGCCATGGCTTGTACGGCAAAATACATCGAGTTGAATGGATTTTGGTTGAACCATTTGTGTTTGACTTTAACCACACATTGTTCGTTTGAAATGGATTGCACACGAACGCCACACCAAAAAGCAGAAGGCAATTTGAAAAACAAAAAAAGGTTTAATTTAGATGGTGAAATAACCATGAAGTGTTGATTTTGTTGTAAATATAACTAAAAACACACAATAATTACCATTCAACAAAATGTTAAATAAATGTTAATATTCAGTACTTTGTATTGCACAGTATCTGTTTTTAGCCTTATCTTTGTATAAGAAATTAATAGCTTATGGAAAGTATTATTAATTTCGAGTTTTAATCATCAGTCAAAAAGCTAAATCAAATCAAAATGGAAGCATCAAACGAAAGAAACATTTCAACCTTAGTCCACTTGAGTACGTTGACTCAATATTTTATTCCGCTTGGGAATTACATTTTTCCAATTATACTTTGGAGTGCCAAAAAGAATGACTCAGAATTTATTGACTACAATGGTAAACAAGTGTTGAACTTTCAATTGAGTATGTTATTGTACTCTCTTATATTAGGACTAATTGCTGTGCCAATTATTATATATACCGTTTTACAAAACTTAACCATCGATGACATTATTAATGAAAATCATCATGTTTTTAACGAAATGCATTTAGGTAATTTTTCTGGATTTGCAGTATTACTAATCAGCGCTGTAGTTATCTTCGGATTTATGAAAATCATGGAATTCATTTTAATCATTTATGCCTCAGTAAAAGCTTCAAATGGCGAACAATATAAATATCCACTGACGATTTCATTCTTTAAATAAAAATCATCAATCAATCAATCAATCATCATCAAAAAATGAACAGTTTAATCAAAAAATCAAAATCGAATTATGAACATTGAAAACACAAAAGCCCAAATGCGTAAAGGTGTTTTAGAGTTCTGTATCTTATCAGTCTTACGAGATAACGAAGCCTATACTTCTGAGATATTAGACACCTTGAAAAACGCAAAATTGCTTGTAGTAGAAGGAACCGTTTATCCGCTACTGACAAGACTTAAAAATGACGGATTACTCAACTACCGTTGGGAAGAATCAACATCGGGACCGCCACGTAAATACTACGGGTTGACCGAATTAGGCAAAACATTTTTAACTGAATTGAACGGCACATGGACCGAATTGTCAGACGCCGTGAACATCATAACCAATCAAAAATAACAATCATGAACAAAACAGTAAATATTAATATAGGTGGATTATTCTTTCATATTGATGAAGATGCTTTCCAAAAATTATCAAGATACTTTGATGCAATAAAACGTTCGCTTTCTAATTCATCTGGAAAAGACGAGATTATGAAAGATATTGAAATGCGTGTAGCCGAGTTGTTTACCGATCGTCAAAAAACCGACAAACACGTAATCAACTTAAAAGATGTGGATGAAGTTGTTGCTGTAATGGGACAACCCGAAGACTACCGTATTGACGACGATAGCAACGAAAACACTCAAAATCAATTTTCGTCAACAACGGGTAGAAAAAAATTATACCGAGACAAAGACAAAGGTTTGGTTGGTGGTGTATGTACAGGTTTAGGTCACTATTTTGGTGTAGACGCTGTGTGGATTAAAATTCTTTTTGTTGTACTAGTCCTTGCTGGTTTCGGAACAGGAGTTTTAGCGTATTTAATTTTATGGATCGTGACTCCAGCAGCTTTAACTACATCTGAAAAATTGGAAATGACAGGCGAACCTGTAAACATTTCGAATATTGAAAAAAAAGTGAGAGAAGAGTTTGAAAGCGTTTCCAACAAAATCAAAAACGCTGACTATGACAAAATGGGAAACGAAATTAAAACCTCTACGCAGAATGCGGGCAACCGTTTGGGCGATGTATTAACAAGCATTTTTGGAGCTTTTGCTAAAGTATTAGGTGCTTTGATTATGGTTTTTGCCGGACTATCATTGTTGGGTATTTGTGTAGGCGGTGTTATTCTAATCTTTTCATCATCATTACCTGAGAACACGCTTTTCAATCATTTTTACACGCCAATCGGTTTTGAAACACCAATGTGGGTACAAGGTATTCTCTTTTTATTAGCTTTTGGAATTCCGATGTTCTTTATTCTATATCTTGGTTTGAAGCTTTTAATAACCAATCTAAAATCAATTGGTAGTATATTAAAATATGGGTTATTAGCCATTTGGGTTGTGGCGGTAGGAATATTGATTTCGTTAGGTATCAAAGAAGCCAGTCAAATTGCGTACGATGGAAAAGAAGTCAAAAAAGAAATCATCAACATCAATCCAACCGACACTTTGTTTATTAAGTTTAAAAACAACGATTATTATTCTAAAAATGTAAATGATTTTACCGAGTTCCGTTTAACTCAAGATGAAAGCAATAATCAGGTAATTTACTCTAACGATGTCGACATTGAGTTTTTAACTACAGACGAGCCTAAACCATACATTCAAATTGAAAAATTAGCGTATGGAAAATCGCCTGAAGACGCCAAAAAACGTGCTGAAAAAATCAAATACAATTACAAAATAGAAGGCAATCAGCTCATCTTTGATAACTATATTTTAACCGAAGTGAGACATCGCTTTAGAGAACAAAAAGTGGCCATTTTTGTATACTTACCTAAAGGTCAAATCTTTAAACCTGACAGTAGTTTAGAATACTATGATGAATCGGACAACACTATATTTAATCTCCATTTTAGTGATGAATATACCTATCGTGTGGAAGATTCTCAAATAAAATGCTTAAATTGCCCTGACTATGAGAACGAGTACAATGATATAGAAACCGAAGACATCAACGTTATTGAAGAAAATGATTCGATTGAAACTGTTTCGGTAAAAATTAACGGAAAAGAAGTCATTCAAACCAAAAAAGGAAAACCTGGATTGGAAATTAATAAAGAAGGTATAATCGTTAAAACCAAATAATCATGGAAAAATTAATCGTTCTTTTTAGCAAAATAATAATGTTTGTTGTTACTATAGTTGCAGCTTTATTATTCACTTCATGCAAATATGACATCGATTTGGGTGACGGAATTGACGGCAACGGAAAAGTAAAAACTGAAAACCGAACCGTAAACGAAAACTTTACTAAAGTTTCTTCCAATCGTGGAATGGAAGTAATTATCGAACAAGCATCAACCACTGAAATTCAGGTGGAAGCCGACGAAAATTTACTCAAACACATCACCACCAAAGTAGAAAACGGTACTTTAGTTGTTTCTTCTGACGAAAACATTGACTCTGCCGAAAAAATGGTAGTTCGTGTAAAAATGCCCGAAATAACTGGCTTGGAATCAACTAGTGGTTCAAGTATAGCAACCTCAGCCGTTATCAAAGGAACTTCTATCTCTGTAAAAACCAGTAGCGGAAGCGAAATCAAAGCGGTTTTAGAATACGACAATGTAGTTTCAGAATCGACCAGTGGAAGCAATTTAACCGTTTCTGGAAAAGCGCTGAAATTCACTTCGTCTTCATCTAGCGGCAGTACTTTAGATGCAGGAAATTTAATGGCAAATGCAGTGGTTTCAGAAGCTACAAGCGGAAGTTCAACCGAAGTGCATCCTTTAGTTTTACTCAACGGAAAAGCTTCCAGCGGCGCGTCTATCGACTATAACGGAACTCCCAAAACAGTCACCGAAGAAGAATCATCGGGCGGAAGTGTCTCAAAAAATTAAAAACACCAAACATCTCAATTTCAATTGGGATGTTTTTTTTTAGAAACGAATGGTTTGGGCTTTGATGGTTTCGTAATTCCCGCTTTCCGTCATGCGTGGCATTTCCTCCAATCGGGGTTAGTTGGCAAACTATTTGATAAGAGTTAGTCGTTCTAAACAATAATTATTAAATTTGTGCATCTAATTCAACATTGAAAATGAAAAAAACGCTTTTTATACTTACCTTAATTCTTATCTCTACACTCTCCTATTCCCAAAAAAAAGAAAAAGTAAAAGGCTCTAAAATCGTCACTACCGAAAAAAAACAAATTGAAAGTTTCGATGCAATTGAAATTTCAGATAATCTAGAAATTTTTTTAATCAAAGGCGACGACAACGAACTCGAAATTGAAGCCGACGATAATTTGCACCAAGCCATTGATATCGCTTTAACTGGAAGCACCTTGCGTCTCTCAACTTTAAAAGACATTTCGTCGTTCAAAACACTTAAAATCCGAGTAATTTATACTGATGCCTTAAAAAGCCTTATTCTCAAAGACGACGCTCAGGTTACCGCGATAACCGACTTAAATTTGGAAAATTTTTCAATCAAATGTTTGGGACATGCCAAAGCCTATCTCAATGCAAAAACAACTAATTTTGAGATGCAATGCGATGACAAAGCCAAAGTCGATTTGAATTTGAAATCAACCCAAACCACAATTAGTTTATCCAAAAATTGCGAAGTAAAAGCTTTAATTACTTCTACCGATTTGGTTTTCGATTTGTACCAAAAAAGCAGTGCCGAAATAGAAGGTGAAGTAGAAAACCTTAAGTTGCGTTTAGACAATGACACCAAATTTACTGGAAAAAACCTAAGCGCAAAAATAGCCGACGTTACCACCGAATTGTATACAAGTGCTTCTATACAAGTAATTGATAGCTTGACGCTAACAGCCACAGGCAAATCGGAAGTAGAATTGTATGGCGAACAAAAAATCACCATCAACAGTTTTGAAGACAGCGCGGTTTTGAGAAAGAAACCTTTGAAATAAAAAATGAAAATCCCGATTTGTAGTCGGGATTTTTTATTTTGATTCATTAACCTTTAAAGTATTGACAGGATCGCATATCCTGATTTGGGATGTTGCTCGACAAAAGCAACTTCGCTTCGCTGTGTTGTCTTTTTTTTATGCCTTTAATTTTCCTTGAAAGTAAACTTTCATATCGTATTGGCAGGATTGCATATCCTGATTTGGGGATGTTGCTCGACAAAAGCAACTTCGCTTCGTTGTGTTGCCTTTTTTTTATGCCTTTAATTTTCCTTGAAAGTAAACTTTCATATCGTATTGGCAGGATTGCATATCCTGATTTGGGGATGTTGCTCGACAAAAGCAACTTCGCTTCGCTGTGTTGTCTTTTTTTTTGCCTTTAATTTTCCTTGAAAGTAAACTTTCGGAAAATTAAAGGCATAAAAAAAAGCCGAACAAATGTTCGGCTTTTATCGGTCGGGGTGGCAGGATTCGAACCTGCGGCCTCCTGCTCCCAAAGCAGGCGCGATAACCGGGCTACGCTACACCCCGAAAGCGAGTGCAAATATAAAACTAAAAATTAGTTCTCAAAATGTTTTGAACTAATAATTCATATTTATTAACAAATAGTTTTTTCTAATCTGTTTCATGGCTTTTTATTTTAATAAAAATATACCTTTGCATCACTAAAAAATAAACGAACTATGTCTGATACGATAGAAAAAGTAAAATGCCTTATAATAGGTTCTGGTCCTGCAGGTTATACTGCAGCTATTTATGCTGCTAGAGCCAATATGAATCCGGTTTTATACCAAGGAACACAACCCGGTGGACAATTAACGACGACCAACGAAGTGGAAAACTTTCCTGGAAATCCTGAAGGAATTACTGGACCGCAAATGATGATGAACTTGCAAGAACAAGCTGAACGTTTTGGTACTGACGTTCGTGATGGTTGGGTAACCAAAGTTGATTTTTCGGGCGAAATTCACAAGGTATGGATTAACGATACCAAAGAAATGCATTGCGAAACCGTGATTATTTCTACTGGAGCTTCGGCTAAGTATTTGGGATTACCATCAGAGCAACATTATTTGAACATGGGCGGTGGCGTTTCGGCATGTGCGGTTTGCGACGGATTTTTCTACCGCAACCAAGAAGTAGTCATTGTTGGCGCAGGAGATTCGGCTTGTGAAGAAGCACATTACTTATCCAAATTATGTAAAAAAGTAACTATGTTGGTGCGTAGTGAGCAATTCAGAGCGTCGAAAATTATGGCTGAACGTGTTCGAAAAACTGAAAATATTGAAATATTATTGAATACTGAAACCGATGAAGTTTTAGGTGACGGACAAGTCGTAACAGCAGTTCGTGTGAAGAACAGAATCACTGGCGAATTAAAAGAAATTCCGGCTACAGGTTTCTTCGTGGCAATTGGTCACAAACCGAATACTGATATTTTCAAAGACTATTTAACACTAGACGAAACGGGTTACATTGTGAATGTTCCTGGAACAGCTAAAACCAATATTGCTGGCGTATTTGTAGGTGGCGATGCTGCCGATCATGTGTACCGACAAGCGATTACGGCTGCTGGAACGGGTTGTATGGCGGCTTTGGATGCAGAACGCTATTTGGCGAGCAAAGAGTAATTGCAAAGTACAAAGTGTGAAGTACAAAGTGAAAAGTTAAATATACTTTACTAGTAAAAGCCGTTCAATTCAATGAACGGCTTTTTTTATGCTCTTTGAATGACAGAATTTTCTAATCTAGCCCCGATTGAAGGAGCAACCGTGTGCGACGGAAAGCGGGACAAGTGTTCGACTGAAACAAAATACTTGTGCTTCTTAGAAAAATTAATCTTCTTTCAATGTAATCACAGCTGTTTTCTCGAATTTGAATTGGCCTTTTTTGAAAATTTCTCCATCACAAATTTCGATTTCGTAACGCCAAACACCTTTGAGCAATTCGTACACCGATTCTTTTCCGTTGTCTGGAATAATGATTTCCTCCACTAATTCGTTTTCTTCTTCGTCTTGGCTATACAACCGCAAAACAATTTTTTGACCTAATTTGTTTTTGAACGTCGTTTTTTTGACTGTTTTTGAATTGGCTTCGGGATCAGTATAAGCTGTTTTTACGAAAGCCAAACCACCTAAGAGAATTTCACCACCTTTGATTACACGATCGAGGTCGGATTGTGCATAACTTTGGCACTGCAAGAGCACCAACACTACTAGAACTACTACTTTCATTTTGATTGGTTTTAAGGTTAAGTAGTTGTGATTTCATGATTAGGTTGTTTTTAAATTAAAACCATAAAATTGATAAAAAACTGTAATTGTTATTAGTAAAAAAGGGGATTTTTTTAGTAACTTATTACTTATTTAAGATGGGTTCGACGTATCTTTTAAACAAAAAAATAAATTAATTACTGTACATCAATAGCTTGCTATTTTTTTACCACGAATTCACAAATTAAAATAAAATACTAGAATTAAAATTAGTTCATCCTAGATGAACATTCGAATAAAATCAAATATTTTAAACTATAAATTCGATAATTCGTGGTTGAAAAGTAAATTTTTAAATCGAACTCAGGTTATTTAACATGAAAAACTACTACAATTCACAAAATAATATCAAAGATTAATCGTTAGCTTTTAATACTATTTTAACACTAATTCCACTATGATAGGAAATGATTTTGGCAACAAGCTCAGACAATTGCGCTTGGACAAAGGTTATTCTCAAGAGTATATGGCAGAGCTGTTAGAAGTTTCGCAAAAAACCTATTCCAATATTGAAAATAATAAATCGCCCATTTCGGTGGAGCGATTGTTAAAAGTGATTCACGAATATCAAATTGACGCTAGTGTTTTTTTGAGTGAAAAATCAAGAGTTACCACTCTAAAACCCAATAGCGAAAATCCTAAAAAGAATACAATTACATTTTTATCTGAAGAATTGATTCTCCAACTCAAAGAACGGATTGAAGAATACAAAATGATTGTAAACGAAAAAAACAGGCGGATTGAGTTTTTAGAGAATCGTTTAAACGCATAAAAAACACAGAACTTCTTGACTAGCCCCGATTGGAGGAGCAACCGTGTGCGACGTAAAGCGGGACAAGTGTTGTATCGAAATACTATATTTCTGCTTCAAAAAAAAACCGAACATTGCTGCTCGGTTTTTATAATTTATTTAAAAAAATTAATCATTCATTGAAATCAAAAATTCTTCGTTGTTTCGGGTTTTCTTGAAACGGTCGTTGATAAAATCCATCGCTTCTACTGGGTTCATATCGGCCAAATACTTGACGCTAGTGTTTTTTTGAGTGAAAAATCAAGAGTTACCACTCTAAAACCCAA
>CAYPXI010000026.1:0-45913 GCA_964414655.1 uncultured Flavobacterium sp.
CGAATAATGAAAGGTAAATTTCTAAATTTCAATCAAAAAAGCCAAAGTATCCACATTATCCGCGTAATCCCAAAGTTTTGGTTTTTGAGTTTGACCAAATGGAATACTATTCGCAACTAAATCATTAGAAACGATGCATTGAATTTGGTCATCGTCATGATGTAAGCGATTTTGAACTTCGTTTAAATCTGAATAATATTCATAAAAAACCGAAGAAATAGGCGAGGAGTAACTAGAATCTTCTTTTAAGGTAAGAAATTCGTTGTCGTAGATTTTGAAATTACTCATCAAGAAAACGGCTTTGTTGTAGTCGTAATTGTTGGAGTATTTCTCATAAAAAATAACATCTTTGTATTCGTAAATAGCTTGGAAAAACGATTGAAAATCATAGTTCTCAGGAATAAAAAGTTTAGAAACATTTCGACATCCCAAACCAAAGTAGCGGAAAATATCTTCTCCCAAATTAACCAAATCTTCGTGCGATTCTTGTCCGTTTAGAACAGCAACTGAATTTCTGTTTTTACGAATGATTGAAGGTTTGTCTTTAAAATAATATTCAAAATAACGGGCTGTATTGTTGCTTCCAGTAGCGATTACTGCATCAAAATTTTCAAGTTTTCCTTCAGTAAAAGTTATGTAATTTGCTAAACGAGCATCACAAGCAATAAGATATTTGGCTAAAAAAGGCAATAATTTTTGATCATTAGAAGACGTTTTAACGATTACCTTGTGTCCTGAAATAAGTACAGATAAAAAGTCGTGAAATCCAACTAAAGGAATATTTCCTGCTAAAATCAAACCGACTGTTTTGGGTTGTACAGTTGAAAAATCATAGTTGGATAACCAATGATTCAAGTTACTTTCGGTCAATGCTTCTGCCCACGATTGGATAGCAAAATACACTTGTTCTGGCGTAAACCAACCATTGTGTGATTGGGATAGCTCGATCAAATTCAGAAAATCATCATAAAACAAATCGTTGTTTTCAACCGCATCTTTTTTGATGTTGTTGTTGAGTGAAAACTGGCTCAAAAAACGTCCTAATTGAATAAAACATATTTTTTTGTCGATTTGTAACATAAGTAACTTGTTTATGAAAGGTTTTGATTGTAATTTTGCGCAAAATTAAGGTTTTTTGGCTTTAGGCAATACGCTTTAAGCAGTAAGCATTAATTTAATTTAAAATATAATAGCTTAGAGCCTAGCGCTTAAAGCATAAAGCATAAAAAAATGGCAATAATAATAACAGATGAATGTATCAATTGCGGCGCTTGCGAACCTGAATGTCCAAACAACGCAATTTATGAAGGAGCAGACGATTGGAGGTACAAAGACGGAACGAAACTGAAAGGAAAAGTGATTTTGCCTGATGGCTCCGAAGTGGATGCAGATGCTGCTCAAACGCCTATTTCGGATGATATTTACTATATTGTACCTGGAAAATGTACCGAATGTAAAGGATTTCATGAAGAACCTCAGTGTGCCGCCGTTTGTCCAGTTGATTGTTGTGTTCCCGATGATAATCACGTGGAAAGCGAAGAAACCTTGTTGAATCGACAATCGTTTTTACACAACGAATAATAAACTAACCTCAAGACAACTTGAGGTTTTTTTAGCTTATGGCATATTACTTTTTTAGAATCTTAGGAATTCTGGTCATTTTAAATTTGGTTTACAAATCGTATATCTATTTCACCTATGAGAAAATTGAGGCGAAAGTTGTGGGTTATGATGGTTCAGTGTCGGGAGTTTACCAAACAGTAGATGAGTATCTGAATGGGAAAAGTGATTATTTCAAAGCGCCATCAATCGAATTCAAGCTTGATAATGAGATTTGTGTAGTTAGTTTTGAACGTTGGAAATACCTAAATTTTCTTAGAGTTGGAAATACAACAACAATTTTGCTGGAAAGGAATACCAAAACCGTTGAGTTAACTTCTGTTTCACAATTTTGGTTTACCTATTACAACTTACTTTCCTTTTTTTTACTTACTTATTTTGGGACAGTTTTAGCTGCTATTTTTCTTGCAGAGCGTTTCGGAAAAAAGCCACGTGAATGGAAATAAAAAAATCTGATTTTTTAAGATAATTAGTGTATTTTTTTATTTCATTTAAAAATTCTTATCATTTTTGTTAAATTATACAAATAAGTTTTGTTAGATTTGTTAAAACAAAAGCTGATATGAGGAGTTTTTTTGTTGTACTTTTTTTAATTACAGTTTTGGCAGCAAAGGCTCAAAATGTAGAAAAAGTCATTATTCTTAAAGACGCTGAAACCAATCAACCTATCGAAGACGCAACCGTTTTGGTAGTTAAAACCAAACAAGTTGTTCTAAGCAATGCAGAAGGAAAAGTAACCTTTGTGTTGAAAGGCGCTTCCAATATTCAAATTTCGCACACTTCCTATATAAGCACTTCAGTTCGATCTTCAACCTTGAAAGAAGACGTAAACGTAATCTTGCTAAAAAACAATGTCAATAACCTAGAGGAAATCATTTTGACTAAGCAACATCCTCAGAAAATTTTAGCCAACTTGATACAAAATTCCAGAAAACAATTGACAGTTCCCGCAAGATTAAAAGTGTATTGCCGCGAATTTTTTAAAATGAACGGAATTTACTCTTACTATAACGACGGAATTATGAACTTCCAGTTGTTTGATAAAACCAAAAAAATCAATTCTAATATATTGGTCGAGCAAAATCGATCAATTGGTTTGATTGATGAAGATGTTTCGGCAGATTTGTTGGGCTACAATCTTAATGATATCATGGAGAATTACTACAATTTTAAATATTTGAATCTTTTGTTGGAACCAAGAGCCAAAAAGGATTTCGAGTTTTTGATAAAAGTGTATTCCGCCAACAAAGAATTGTATTGCCTCACCGCCATTCCTGTTGATGGTAACAAAGAATTGCTAGACGATTTTACCGTCATTTACGATCCCAAGAAAAAACTAATTGTCGAAGTTAGTTCGGTCGTTTCGCCTATTACATTGTCGAAAGTAGAAGAAAAAAAATCAATTGGTTCTAAAAACATCTACAAATCAATTTTCAAAGCGATGTATCGATTGGAAGGAAGCTATTACTATTTGGTAAGTTCTAAAGAAGAAATAGGTTTTGATAAAGTCGAAAAAAACAAATCCAAAAGCATCGAAGTCAGAAACTATTTTGTAACCACCAATTTTAGCAATCAAAATTACATTTACAAAGACAGCGAAGTTTTTAAAGACAAAACACTCTTCAATAAAAGCAATGTCATTTTGTCCAATTATTGGAACACATCAGGCTTGAGTACTACTGAGGAAGAGAAAAATATCATCGAATCAATCGAAGATGGTTTGTACGGCGAATAACAAAATAGTATTCGTTTTCACCATGCTTTTGTTACTTGCTTTTATTACGCTATATTTGCACACTTTTAAAAATAAAACGAGTAATGAAAGCAGGAATTGTAGGATTACCTAACGTAGGAAAATCAACTTTATTTAATTGTTTATCCAATGCCAAAGCGCAAAGTGCCAACTTTCCGTTTTGTACCATCGAACCTAATATCGGCGTAGTAAACGTTCCCGATCCACGAATTGTGCGTTTGGAAGAATTAGTAAAACCAGAGCGTGTGCAAATGGCAACAGTTGATATCGTGGATATTGCAGGTTTGGTAAAAGGAGCAAGCAAAGGCGAAGGTTTAGGAAATCAATTTCTTGGAAATATAAGAGAATGTAACGCGATTATACACGTTTTGCGTTGTTTTGATAATGATAATATTGTTCACGTTGACGGTAGCGTAAATCCCATTCGCGACAAAGAAACTATTGATATTGAGTTGCAGTTAAAAGACTTAGAAACCGTTGAAAAACGCCTTGAAAAAGTTAATCGCGCTGCTAAAACAGGCAACAAAGAAGCGCAGGCTGAAAAAGCACTTTTAGACCGCATTCGTGAAGCTTTATTGCAAGCCAAATCTGCCAGAACAGTTGCTCCTCAAAATCAAGATGAGGAAGAATTAATGAAAGACTTTCAACTTATTACCAATAAACCTGTTTTGTATGTGTGTAATGTAGATGAAGGTTCGGCCGTAAACGGAAACAAATACGTAGATCAAGTTCGCGAATTAGTAAAAGACGAAGACGCCGAAGTGATTATTCTTTCAGTTGGCGCCGAAGCCGATATTACCGAGTTAGAAAGCTACGAAGAGCGTCAAGTTTTCCTAGAAGATATGGGTTTAACCGAACCAGGTTCTGCCGTTTTGATTCGTGCTGCATATAAGTTATTGAAATTGCAAACCTATTTCACCGCTGGAGTTAAAGAAGTTCGTGCTTGGACAATTAACGTGGGCGATACAGCTCCAAAAGCCGCTGGCGTGATTCACACCGATTTCGAAAAAGGATTCATACGCGCCGAAGTGATTTCATTCGAAGATTTCTCACAATACGGTTCAGAAGCCAAAGTCAAAGAAGCCGGAAAACTCCGCGTAGAAGGAAAAGAATACATCGTTAAAGATGGTGATGTAATGCATTTCCGATTCAATGTATAATTAAGAAAATAGAGCATAGAATATAGAAAAGAGACTTCCGATAAAGAAGTCTTTTTTTGTGAATACGACTGACCGCTGACTACTCAGTATTAGGGCCTAATCCCGCTTTCCGTTCCAAGATTTCTTGGTCAACCCTTTTTTTGTAAGCCGTAAATAAGCTTCCTTTGGTCGCTTCTTTACAGCAACAAAAAATAGCGTTGCCCTGCCAAATGCTTTCCACTGCAATCAGGGGCAGAAATAGTGCTCAGTGTTCAGTCTCAGTATTCAGTTTACACAAAACTCGATTTAAACTTGAAACTTGAAACCTGAAACTTGAAACCCACTTTTTTTGTCAAAAACATTCTTAATAACTTTGATGAATAGCATTTTCAAAACCCTTGCAGTTTCACTATATTAGCGGAAATTCGATTATTTACAATGGAACTAGAAAATCAGTACAACGAAGACAATATACGCTCACTCGATTGGAAAGAACACATCCGAATGCGTCCAGGTATGTACATCGGAAAACTCGGCGACGGTTCTTCTCCCGACGACGGAATTTACATTCTACTCAAAGAAGTCCTCGATAACTGTATCGACGAGTTCGTGATGGGCGCTGGCAAAACCATTGAAGTCACCATCAAAGACAAAATGGTAACAGTACGTGATTACGGCCGTGGAATTCCTCTCGGAAAAGTAGTCGACGTAGTTTCCAAAATGAATACAGGAGGAAAATACGATTCGAAAGCTTTCAAAAAATCGGTAGGTTTGAATGGCGTCGGAACCAAAGCAGTCAACGCCTTGTCCAATTATTTCCGTGTAGAATCGGTACGCGATAACCAACAAAAAGCAGCCGAGTTCTCAGCCGGAAATCTAACGCTAGAGGAAGATGTAACCGAAACTACCAAACGCAAAGGAACCAAAGTGGCTTTCGTAGCCGACGATACCATATTTAAAAACTACAAATACCGAAATGAGTACGTAGTTAAAATGCTCAAAAACTATTGTTATCTCAATACTGGTTTGACCATTTATTATAACGGCGAAAAGTACTATTCGGACAACGGTTTAAAAGATTTACTCGAAGAAACGATTACAGAAGAAGATTCAGTATATCCAATCATTCACCTTACTGGCGACGATATCGAAATAGCACTCACGCACAGTAAATCGCAATATTCGGAAGAATACCACTCGTTCGTCAACGGTCAAAATACCACGCAAGGAGGAACGCATTTAAACGCTTTCCGCGAAGCAATCGTAAAAACCATTCGCGAATACTATAACAAAGGTTTTGAAGCGTCAGATATTCGTAAATCCATCGTTTCAGCAGTTTCTGTAAAAGTGGAAGAGCCCGTTTTCGAATCGCAGACTAAAACTAAATTGGGTTCGACTGATATTGGTCCGAATGGCCCAACTGTGCGTACATTTATTCACGATTTCATTACCACCAAACTCGATAATTTTTTACATAAAAATCCAGAAACCGCCGATGCTTTATTGCGCAAAATTTTACAAGCCGAACGCGAACGCAAAGAGTTATCAGGTATCCGAAAATTGGCCAAAGACCGTGCAAAAAAAAGCGAGTTTACACAACAAAAAATTACGCGATTGCCGAGTACATTTAACCGATATTAAAAACCCAAGATATTTAGAAAGCACGCTGTTCATCACCGAGGGAGATTCGGCTTCGGGTTCGATTACCAAAAGCCGTGATGTGAACACACAAGCGGTTTTTAGTTTGCGCGGAAAGCCATTGAATTCTTACGGAATGACAAAAAAAATTGTGTATGAAAACGAAGAATTCAATTTGCTTCAAGCGGCGTTAGATATCGAAGAATCAATGGAAGATTTGCGTTACAACAACATCGTAATCGCGACCGATGCCGACGTTGATGGTATGCACATTCGACTGTTGTTGATTACGTTTTTCTTGCAATTTTTTCCAGAACTAATCAAAGACGGCCATTTGTATATTCTACAAACGCCTTTGTTTCGTGTCAGAAATAAAAAAGAAACCATTTACTGTTACAGCGAAGATGAACGTGTCAACGCCATAGAAAAGTTAAAGCCAAAACCCGAAATCACGCGATTCAAAGGATTGGGAGAAATTTCACCTGACGAGTTCAAACATTTTATCGGACAAGACATTCGCCTCGACCCTGTAATGTTGGATAAAGCCACGTCAATCGAAACCTTACTAGAGTTTTACATGGGCAAAAACACACCCGACAGACAAGAGTTTATCATCAATAATTTGAAAGTAGAATTAGATGTGGTGGAGAAGAGTTAACAATGGTGAAATATAAATCACATATATATTCAGGAATTGGAATTCCATTTATGTATCTTTTGCTGTCTGTATTTTTTTATTTTATTGCAGTTGCTTTTTTTGCAAAATGGTTTTCTTGGATGGTAATTGGTTTTGGAATTGGACTTTTTGTTTACAGTTTTAAATGGATAAACAATGAAATGTTTGATATTTATTTTAAAGAGGATGAAATAGAAATCAAATATGTTTATGGAAAGAAAATACAAATTGTAAATTATACAGATTTGATAGAATACACTTTTGTGGATACAGCTAAGAATAGTAATAATTCATTTAGAACAAAATATACTCATTTTGTATTTAATAGAGTAGTAGATCATGATAAATTTATTCAATTTTATAAATTTTTAAAATCAAAAAATGAGAATTTGAAAATTGAAATTTTCCCTTTAAGCTCTGATTTAGAACAAATAAGGCAAGAAGAGTTTGGATTAAAGTATAGAAAATTTTTAAAAGAAACATTATAATTCATCGTAATGAAAGACGAAGAAGAAGACAACATCATTCCTGAAGAGGAAAATAACGAAGAAACCAACGACGAGCAAAACGAATTGTCCGAAGACGAAGGTTTTGACGATATTGTTCGCCTATCAACAGGAAGCCATTTTTACGAAAACGACGAAAATCCCGAAGACACCATTACCAAAGTAACCGGAATGTACAAGGATTGGTTTCTCGATTACGCTTCGTATGTAATTCTAGAACGCGCCGTTCCTGCGATTGAAGATGGTTTCAAACCGGTTCAACGTCGTATCATGCACTCGATGAAAGAACTCGATGATGGTCGTTACAACAAAGTAGCGAATATCGTGGGACATACAATGCAATACCATCCACACGGTGATGCGAGTATTGGTGATGCCATGGTGCAAATTGGGCAAAAAGACTTAATCATCGACATGCAAGGAAACTGGGGAAATATCCTCACTGGCGATGGCGCGGCAGCTTCACGTTATATCGAAGCGCGTATTTCTAAGTTGGGTCATGATATTTTGTATTCGCCTAAAATTACGACTTGGCAAGCTTCTTACGATGGTCGCCGCAACGAGCCAGTGAATCTTCCGGTAAAATTTCCACTGCTTTTGGCTCAAGGTGCTGAAGGAATTGCGGTAGGACTTTCCACCAAAATTTTGCCTCACAACTTCAACGAACTCATCGATTGTTCGATTAAAATATTAAAAAATAAACCATTTACTTTATTTCCTGATTTTCCAACAGCTGGAATCGCTGATGTCTCGAATTACAATGACGGTATGCGCGGCGGTCGCGTTCGCGTTCGTGCCAAAATCAATCAGTTGGATAAGCAAACGTTGGTAATTACGCAAATTCCGTTTTCAACCAATACTGGAACGTTGATTGACAGCATCTTAAAAGCCAACGAAAAAGGTAAAATCAAAATCAAAAAAATAGAAGACAACACCGCCGCTGAGGTTGAAATATTGATTCACCTTCCGCCGGGTGTTTCTCCTGATAAAACCATCGATGCGTTGTATGCGTTTACCGCTTGTGAAACCTCTGTAGCGCCTTTGGGATGTGTTATCGAAAACCACAAACCGTTGTTTATTGGTGTAACTGAGATGTTGAAAATTTCAACACATCGCACGGTAGATTTACTCAAACGCGAGTTGGAAATTCAGCTCGACGAACTCGAAAATAAATGGCATTTTTCTACTTTAGAAAAAATCTTCATTCGTGAAGAAATGTACATCGATTTCAAATTGTATTCGGATAGAGAATCGCTCTATGAATATATGTACAAGCGATTCAAACCTTTTGAAAAATCTCTAGTGCGCGAAATCAACGACGACGATTTGCAAAAACTAACGCAAATTCCGATGATTCGTATTACACGTTTCGACTCTGACAAAGCCGACGATGCGATTGCCAAATTGGAAGCCGAAATGGAACAAGTGAAATACGACTTGGATCATATTGTGGATTTTGCCATCAATTTCTTCCAAACATTGAAAGACAAATACGGAAAAGGTCGCGAACGCCAAACTGAATTGCGCAGTTTTGACACGATTGAAGCTACCAAAGTAGTTCTGCGCAACACCAAATTGTATGTCAATAGGGAAGAAGGTTTCATCGGAACCGGATTGAAAAAAGACGAATACGTTGCCGATTGCTCGGATATTGACGACGTAATTGTGTTTTTGCGTGATGGAAAAATGATGATTTCTAAAGTAGATGAAAAGAAATTTGTTGGTAAAGACATTATTCACATTGCAGTTTTCGACAAAAACGATAAACGTACCATTTACAACATGATTTACCGTGATGGTAAAAACGGTTCTACTTTTATAAAACGCTTCAATGTTTCGGGTGTAACTCGTGATAAATTTTACGATTTAACACAAGAAAAACCAGGTTCACAAGTGTCGTACTTCTCAGCTAATCCAAATGGTGAAGCCGAAGTCGTTACGATTTTATTGCGCCAAGTAGGAAGCATCAAAAAGTTGAAATGGGATGTCGATTTTTCGGATATCGCCATCAAAGGAAGAGCTTCACGTGGAAATACCGTAACCAAATATCCAATCAAAAAAATCGAGTTGAAGGAGAAAGGAATTTCAACTTTACGACCACGAAAAGTGTGGTTCGATGATACCGTGCAACGTTTGAATGTAGATGGAAGAGGTGAGTTGTTGGGCGAATTCCGTCCGAATGACCGTTTACTAATCATCAGTCAAACGGGGAAATTAAAGACGATTATTCCCGAGTTGTCTACACATTTTGACGAAGATATGATTGTGTTAGAAAAATGGAATCCAAAAAAACCGATTTCGACCATTTATTACGACGGCGAAAAAGAACGCTATTTTGTCAAACGCTTCTTAGTTGAAAACGAAAACAAAGAAGAAATCTTCATCACCGAACACGAAAAGTCTCAATTGGAAATCGTTTCCACCGATTGGCGACCTGTAGCTGAGATTATTTTCGCGAAAGTAAAAGGTGTTCAAAAAGACAATCAGATTATCGATTTAGAGCAGTTTATTGCTGTAAAAGGAATCAAGGCTCTCGGAAATCAATTGACCACTGATAAATTAAAACAAGTCAATTTGCTTGAACCTTTGCCTTACGAAGAACCCGAAGAAGAAGCGCCAGAAGAAATAGAAGTTTCAGGCGATGAAAACATTTCCGAAGACATCCAAACCGAAACCGATGACGACGGACAAATTACGTTGTCGTTAGATTAAAAAAAACCTGACAGGTATTCAAAATCTGTCAGGTTTTACTTTTTTATAGAAAATAACTTAGTCTTAGTTCATCAAATCATCATCAGTCAATTTCTTATCTACAATCTTGTTGTTGTGCAATTGTACTGGTTTTTTGCTGTTCTTCTTCATTTTTAAATTCAAGAATTCTACAAATAGCGAGAAGAAAATAGCAAAATATAAGTATCCTTTCGGAATACTGTGTACTTCAACGTCATTACCAAATCTAAAATGCGCTAAGTGCGAACCTTCGGCCAAAAGCATTACGCCAATTAAAATTAGGAACGATAAACCCAAAATTTGAATCGTTGGGTGTTCGTTGACAAATTTACTCACCGGACCCGCAAAAGCCAACATCACTACAATCGAAAGTACAATCGCCAAAATCATAATTTCAATCGCGCCAGCCGGACCAAAACCCTTTGGTGGTTCAGCCGAACTTACCAATCCAATCGCAGTTAAAATACTGTCAAACGAGAAAACGATGTTGAGTAAGGCGATTTGAATCACAGCAGCCGATAAACTATTACTCGCTTTTCCACTAGTTGCATCTTCTTCACCCTCTAATTTATGGTGAATCTCAGAAACCGATTTGTACAACAAAAACAATCCTCCACCAAAAATAATCAAACTCTGACCTGAAATGCCACCTGAGAAAAAGCCCAAATCGAAGTCGTAAAACGACTCTTTCAAGCTCATCACCCAAGTAATTCCAAACAACAAGATGATACGGAAAACCATCGCTAATAAAAGTCCAATGCGACGCGCTTTGGGTTGGTCTTTGGCTTCTAATTTTCCCGACACAATCGACAAAAATACAATGTTGTCAATTCCAAGAATGATTTCTAAAAAAGTTAAGGTCAAAAGGGCAATCAAGCCGTCAGTAGTAAAAATTGCGTCCATTTAGGATAGTTTAGTTAAAATGAGTTGTACGTGAATTAATCTAGTTTTGTTACAGTTCCCTTTTGTTTTTTTGCATCACCAACGTAGGAATATTCAAAAGTATAACCTTTGCCATTGGTATTCAGTATTCTAACCGAAATAGCTTTTTTTTCATCCCTATTTTTCGGATTCGCATTTTGCATAATGTACTCACAATCGTTAATCCAACGCACTTTAAAAGTATCAATCTTACCTTCATACGTTTCGATTTGCCTGTCGGAATTGCGTTCAAACTCGGTCGTGAACTTCTTTCCTTCAATAGTAGTTTCCGAAGCGAACTTACCTGTTTTAAAGTCCTTACAATTCCGCTCTTGTTGGTAACAAGCCACCAAAGAAAGCATAAGTATAAAAAGAACTATTTTTTTTGGTATTGTTATTGATATTGTAATTGACATTGTAATTGCTATTGTAGTTTATTAAGTTCGTCATCCGTAAAGTTTTTAATACTTTTTTCTTTTGAAAATTTATCCGCATTGTAACTATTCGACTTATTTTTCGGAATCGACAAACTGTTCCATTCTCCTTTTTTGAGCATTTTAGCATAAAACACCATCTGACCAATATGATACGGATAATGCGCCAATTGTCTATTGATCGCTTCCACTACTGTATGACCTTCGTTGCGAATGTAAATAATCTGAGTAAGTTGATCGGAAGTTAACGATTGTAACGCATCCATAAAGCAATTCCAACCTTGGTTCCAAACTGTTAAAAGTGCTTCTTTCGTTTGAATTGTTGCATTAAATTCACCATCGCGGTTGCGCCATTCTTTTTCACCATCACTAGTCAAAAAATCAGTCCAACGCGACAACATATTGCCCGAAAGGTGTTGCACAATTACTGCAATAGAATTAGTATCGTCATTAACCGAAACAAACAATTGCTCAGGTTCCAACTGATCCATCGCTTTTTCGCCCAACATTTTGTAATACAAAAATTGTTTTTTGACGCTTTCTAAATACGCGTTATTGATTTCCATCGAAAAGTGCATCTGTAAGTGTTTTGATTCCTTTAAAAGCCAAGAAAACGGCCAGTATACAAAGGATACAACCAATGGCTAAAACCAAGTAATGCCAATTGGTGTGTTTGTTCATAAAAGCGTTGTAAATTACACTTGGCCCAATAAACATTAATGGTAATGATCCGAACAATAATCGAATTCCTTTGCCTAATTGTTCCTTTTTAGCGCTCATTAAAATCGGAATTGAATACCACAACCATTTTGATTTGAAATCACGTTGAGTTCAACATCTTCAGCATCACCCGAATTTTTCAAACCATTATTGTACATCTCAATGCCTTCTCTCATTCGTCCGTTTTTTCCAATCAAAATCGGAACAGAAATCGCTAAAAAACCGGCACCAATATAAGTGGCTGGTCCAGGATATTCTTCGTCAGAAACTAATCCTTTTACCAAATCTGCTGTACAAAAAGCAACACCCAATCCAATAAACAATCCTCCAGTTGAGGCTTTACTTTTTCCTTTTTTGAACAAACGCAACGCTTCCGCATTAGAGGCTAATTTCTCTTTTACTTCACGTGTAGAAAGTTGTTGTCCATTGACATAATATCTTCTGCCTTGCATCGTAATTTCCTGAGCATTGATAAACGAACAAGCAAATAAGGTAAGTAAAACAATTAGTTTTTTCATAAGTAGTAGTTTTTAACTTTTATAAAGGTATAAAAATAGCAATATTTTTTAAAGAACCGATTATTTTTGGTAATTATCCACCGCTTTTCGAACGCTACCATATTGGTTCAATAGCGCTGCGGCTTTTTCATAATCAACATTAATTTCACTCATAATCATTTTAACGCCGCGATCAACTAATTTATTATTGCTCAATTGCATATCCACCATTTTGTTGCCTTTGACTCTTCCTAACTGTATCATAGTTGCCGTAGAAATCATATTCAAAACCAATTTTTGTGCTGTTCCAGCTTTCATACGTGAACTTCCTGTAACAAACTCAGGTCCAACCACAACCACAACCGGAAATTGTGCGGTCAATGCCAACGGACTTCCTTCATTACAAGTAATACAACCTGTAATGATGTTGTTTTCATGGCATTTTTCCAACCCTGAAATCACATACGGCGTAGTTCCTGAAGCGGCAATTCCGATCACAACATCCTTTTCGTTAATGTTGTGTTCTTGTAAATCAATCCAAGCTTGAGTAGTGCTGTCTTCGGCATTTTCAACGGCTTTGCGAATGGCTTTATCGCCACCAGCAATAATTCCGTTGACCAAATCAAATGGAACACCAAAAGTAGGCGGACATTCGGAAGCATCTACAATTCCCAATCGGCCTGAAGTTCCAGCGCCAATGTAAAACAATCGTCCGCCAAGTTTCATTTTTTCGACCACTTGAGTAACCAAAGCTTCAATTTTTGGCAAGGCTTTTTCAACGGCAAGCGGAACGGTTTTGTCTTCGTTATTGATGTTGGTTAGCAAATCAGAAATCGACATTTTTTCTAAATGTTCGTATTTTGAGGATTGTTCAGTGGTTTTGGTGAAGTTCATTTTTTTAGAGTGACTGAGTTTCTGAGTAGCTAAGTTACGGAGTTTTTTTCTTACAGCTTATGGCTTTTTGCTTTATAAAAAATACGCCAAGAATATCCCCAAAATAATCATTGATATCTTAGCAATATTGAATTTATGGCCTTCGCTACTTTCAAAAATAATAGTGGAAGAAATATGAAATAATATACCAATAACTACAGCCGTAATTTCGGTGTAATAGTCATTTAACATTGGAAAACCATCGGATAAAAATGTTCCCAAAGGCGTCATTATGGCAAAAGCTAGCATAAAAAAGAACAGCGCTACTTTATTCAATTCGGCATTTAAGAAAAAGGTTGTCAAAATGATGGCAATAGGCAAGTGGTGAATGGCAATTCCAATAGCCAAATCATGGTGATGTCCAACCGGAAAACCTTCTAAAAGGGCGTGCAAACACAAACTAAGAAACAACAACCAAGGCATTTGGGTAATTTTATCATGACCATGAACGTGACCATGCTCAGCACCTTTCGAGAAAAATTCCAATACAATTTGAAATAAAATACCAACCATAATGAAGACTCCAATACTGTGATTGTGACTTTCATACACTTCGGGCAACAAATGCATTACCGTGAGCGAAAGCAAAAACGAACCACTAAACGCTAACAAAAGCTTCAGGTTCTGCTTGGCTTTAGGTTTGAGTAAAAGTGCAATTCCGTAACCCAAAAGCACTGATAATAATGGAAGTATATAATTCATTAAGTCTATTCTCTATTTTCTATGTTCTTTTTTCTGCTTTCTGCTTTCTGCCTTCTGCTTTCTGCTGTCTGCCTTCTATTTTCCCGCTTCTATTTAAAAATCATAATCAACCGCTCGCTGTCTTTTTTGTGGAATTTCTTCAACTTATAATCACCAAAAACATCCAACAAATAAATGCCTGCTTTGTTCATCAACTGCTGAAAATCTTCCAAAGTAAAAGCACGCACTTTTTCAACAAAATGATGCGATTCACCTTTGTCTTTAAATTCAATTTCTTTAACAATATGACCATCGGCAACATAACGCTGAATATGAAAATCAATACCATCAACGTGTTTCACTTCATCAGCAACCAAATTAGCAATAACTTGATGTACATTCATAAAGTCAATCACAGCAAAACCGTATTCCGAAAGACTTTCTTTGATTGCTACCAACGTTTTCAAATGGTCTTCATCGTGTTCGAAATAACCAAAACTAGTGAACAAGTTGAATATCGCATCAAACTTATTTTCAAAAGGTTCTCGCATATCATGAACCTCAAAATGCAGCGATTCATTGGCGTTTTTATTGGCTTCAGCAATGCTGTTTTCCGACAAATCTACGCCCAAAACATCAAATCCTAATTTATTCAAATAAATTGCGTGTCTTCCTTTTCCACAGGCCAAATCCAGTACTTTTGCTTTCTCTGGCAAGTTCAAATAATGTGTCAAATTGTCCATGAATAGCTGTGCTTCACGGTAATTTCGTTCTTTATATAATATATGATAATACGGTGTATCAAACCACGAGGCAAACCAGTTGTCGGTTTTCGAATTTGTAAGTGCTGACATTTATTCTTTTCAAATGAATTCTAATCCTGCAAATTTAGTGTATTTTTGCCGAAGAATTCCCAAGTTTGAAAATTGAAAATTTGAATTTGAGATTTATTTGGAATTTGTTATTTGATTTTTGGAATTTTTACCAATGGAAAACTTTAAAATGATTGCCAAAACCTTTTTTGGTTTTGAAGAAATACTCGCCAAAGAGCTACAACAATTAGGCGCTCAAGAGGTTGAAATAGGAACACGTGCTGTGAGTTTCAAAGGCGACAAAGGATTTATGTATAAAGCCAATTTGTCCTTGCGCACGGCACTTAAAATCCTAAAGCCAATTTACCATTTCAGAGTGTTTAACGACCAAAGTTTGTACAAAGGCATTCAAGGCATCGATTGGTCGAAGTATTTGGAAGCGAATCAAACGTTTGTCATCGATTCGACAATACATTCGGAACATTTCAAACATTCGCAATTCGTTTCTCAGAAAGCCAAAGACGCTATTGTTGATCAATTTCGTGAAAAGACAGGCCAACGACCAAGCATTGATAAAGATTTCCCCGATTTGCGTATCAATATTCACATCGATCGCGATCAATGTTCGGTTTCATTAGATACATCTGGAGCTTCTTTGCACCAACGAGGCTATCGTGTGTTGACTAATATTGCGCCAATCAACGAAGTTTTAGCCGCAGGAATGCTGTTGCTTTCGGGTTGGAATGGCGAATCGGATTTTCTAGACCCAATGTGTGGCTCAGGAACCATTTTGGCCGAAGCAGCTATGATTGCGTGTAATATTCCCGCCAACATCAACCGCAAAGAATTCGCTTTTGAAAAATGGAACGATTGGGACAACGATTTGTTTGACCAAATTATTGATTCTTTAATGAAACGCACACGCGAATTTCGTTACACCATAAAAGGCTACGACAAAGCACCAAGCGCCGTTTCTAAAGCAATTGACAACATCCGAAACGCCAATCTCGATGAGTTTGTAACCATCGAACAAAAAAACTTCTTCGACACCAAAAAAGAAACGTCTGGACTCTTACACATGGTGTTCAATCCGCCGTATGGCGAACGTTTGGATATTGATTTGGAACGTTTTTACCGTGAAATGGGTGATACCATGAAACAAAACTACCCAGGAACTAATGCTTGGTTCATCACAGCCAATTTAGAAGCACTGAAATTCGTTGGTTTAAAACCATCCAGAAAAATAAAACTCTTCAACGGAAGCTTGGAAGCACGCTTCGTTAAATACGAAATGTACGAAGGAAGTAAGCGTACGAAGTTTCAAAAAGAATAATTCTTTTATTCTTAAAAAAACGAATTATTCTTTAATGAATTTTGAACTAAATTCTTCATTATCTATTAACACTTTAATGATATAGACGCCTGATTCTAAATTTTCTACATTAATATCTTTCTGAAAAGTATTCACATTTAATAACGTCTTACCTGTTAAATCAATAATTCTAATGGAATTAACCTCAGAAGAATTTTTTATTGATAAATTTAGGTTTAATATATTCTTGACAGGGTTTGGGCTTAAAATGAGTTTTTCTATCTCGTAATCAGATGATTGCAAGCTACTACTTGCATCAAGTTTAATTATACCGCTTGCATAAGTATTGTTATAGCTAGTAAAAACACCTCCAACAATTATTGAATCATTATCAATTAAAACTGATCTTACTAGCGTGTTAAAACCAGTTCCTGGATTAAAAGTAGAGTCAATTGAACTATCAGGATTTAATCTGATGATTCTGTTATAGTTTAAATTATTGTAGGAAGGAAAGTTTCCAACTGCAATAATTTTTCCATCATTTTGAACAGTGAAACCTATAACAGAGGCACTTGAGTTAAATGAAGTATCTAAAGAGCCATTTTCATTCAATAAAAAAAGGCCTGACATACTTGGAGTACTAGGTAAACTACCACAAATTAAAATTTGATTATTGGATAAAACTTCCATTTTATAGATAGATTCCGTTGTTCCAATATTGAAGCCATTGAAAGCAATAAATGTACTATCATAAACGCCATCACTATTAATACGTACAATGGATTTATTTAGAACAATACCATTATAATAGTATAAAAGCCCAGTAATTAATATTTTACCATCAGGTTGGATTGTCATTGTTCTTACCCCTGATGTATCACCTACTAATGACGTAAAACCTGTGTTTCCAGCGTTAAAAGTTGTATCCAATGAGCCATCAGGGTTTAACCGAACTAAACTATCGCGATTTAAATAATTTTTGAAAGTGCCTCCGACCAATATTTTTCCATCCGTTTGAATTTTTATGCTGTAAACATAACCACTAAAGGTAGAATCAAGATCAAAGGTATTATCAATACTGCCATCATAGTTCAATCGAACTAAACTTTTTGCTTCATTGCCATTATAACTATTAAATCCACCACCTACAAGTATTTTGTTGTCTGATTGTATTGTTACAGTTTCTGGATTAAGATTAAATCCAGTTCCAGTATTAAATGTACTGTCAACTGTACCATCTTGATTAAATCGTACAATTCTACTCGATGGAGTACCAAAACTTGATGTGAAATCTCCAACAGATATTATTTTGCCATCATTATGCTTAGCTAAAGAATACGACAATCCAGTAATATTGGTTTTGAAACTTTCACAATCAAACGAAGAATCTAAAATCCCACTTTCGCTTAGACGAGATACACATGGAATATTAGTAGTTTTGTAAAAATTAAATTCACCACCAGTAATTATTTGATTATTTAGATAAGGTTCAATGCAATTTACAACGCTGTTATATCCGGTTCCTGAATCAAAATTTATATCTGCTGATGCATCATTGTTTAATCGTATTATTTTTCCGGTGTATAAACCTTTATATAAGTAAAAATCTCCTCCGACAATTGTTTTACCATCATTTTGGATGTATATTGAAATAACATTTCCTTCAAATCCTGAACCAACATCAAAACTATTATCTCTAGTTCCATTAGCATTAATTCTTACTAATCTTTTTGATAAAATATTTCGATAATATGCAAAATCTCCTCCCGCAATAATTTTGCCGTCTGGCTGTATTTTGATTGTATTCACCTTACTATCAAAACCAGCAGAGATGTTAAATGTGGTATCCACACTGCCATTAGTGTTTAATCTGATAATACGATTGTTTGAAGTAGTGTTAAATGCTGTAAAAGAACCACCTACAATAATTTTTCCATCAACTTGAATTGCAACTGATGTAACTATATTTCCAAACCCAGTCCCAATATTGAACGAACTATCAATTGACCCGTCATTGTTGAGACGCGTAATGTATTTTGTCGAAACACTGTTATAAGAAATAAAGTTTCCTCCAACTATTATTTTACCATCATTTTGTATAGCTAAAGTATTTACTCTTTGAGTGAATCCCGAACCAGTAATGAATGTGTTGTCAATTGATCCGTCAGTGTTCAAACGGATTAAGTACTTTGAAACTGTTCCATTGTAACTAGTAAAACTTCCACCAACCAATAATTTTCCATCGGTCTGAATTGACAAACAATTCACTTGATTGTTAAACCCGGTCCCAATATTAAAACTATCATCCTTTGTTCCATCAACATTTATTCGAACAATTCTGTTTGCTTCAACTCCTCCTAATTCAGTGAAATCTCCCCCAACAACAATCTTTCCATCAGTTTGAGTTGCAGTACATAATACAACCCCATTTTTTATCATTGAATCTCCAATAGTAAATGAAGGGTCAATTTCCCCAGGATTTTGTGAATATGTATACAAAGTAGCAAAACAAACTAATAGTAGGGTAAATGGTAAGTGGTAAAATTTTTTCATAAACAAATTTTTTAATTAAATGGGAGTTCAGTCTTTAATTGTTCTCAAATTTAGATAAATTTGCAAAAATAACCCAATACCATGTCCAAAAAAACCAAAGCCCTTTTATATAACTTATTCAGTTTCGGAATACTGTACGTGTTTATTCGTTACATTTTAATTGATTATACCTCACTAACAGGTTTTATGCGACCGCTTGCTTCCTTTGTAGTGGCAACGCTATTAGCTCCGAAATTCCAAGCTGGAATGGTGAATGGTCAGGAGAAAATCTACATGCGTTGGCTATTCCTTAAAGACGCAAAAGAAGTAGGGTAGCGTTTATTTTTTTCTCTTTGTGAAACTCATAAAACTCAGTGTGTCTTTGTGTAATTTTTAGTTTCACAGAGTATCACAAAGTAGGCATTGAGTTACTCAAAGTTTATTTTCCTTTTTGCTTAGTTTCTTTTGCTTTTACAGTCGATTTGTACAACGGTAAGAAGTACGAAACGGTGTAGTTGAATCCTACACCAAAGTTGCCTTCGTACGTTCTGTTGAAACCTGGAATGTATAAATTATCGAAGTTTTCTGGTTTTTTGTTGGAAAATAAATAGTGCAAACGTACGCTGAATCCAACATAAATGTTATTGATTACTTCAACTTTCACACCCGAAACGACTTCTGCCCATTGTGCTGACAATCCATTAAATTCCGTTCCAACATCAATAGTTGGTGATTCTCCAAAATAGGGTTGTGTATTGTACACTTCGTAATTGTTCAATGTTTGACTAAACGAACTCACACCATAACGCAATCCAATGTAAATCATGTTTTCCATATTGAGCCAATTTTCATAGGCATTGTAGTCAAAACCGGCTTTCAAATAGGTTCCTTGTGTCGTAAAATTAACTTGTGCGTCGTCTACAGTTTTCTTTTCATTACCCAATTCGGCTGCAATGTAAAAACGTTTGGTCAATCGGTAATCGCCCACTAATTCCAATCCGCGGTAATCTTTTTCGTAAAACGAACGCGTCAATTTGAATAAATCAACACCAAAGCGCACTCCAAAACGTTCGGTTTTTGGAACTACCGAATCTTTCTTTTTTTCTTGTGCATGTCCTAACAACGAAACACAAACAAAAAGTAGACTAAAAATAAATTTTAATGTGTGTCTCATCTTCGGTATCAATATTAGGTTGAATAATGGTAATATGATCAATCCAGTTGTCGGCATCAGTAGCCACTAAATTGGTATTTGAATTGGTTAAATCGTACACTATTTTATAACCACAAGCTCTCGAAACAAAAACGGTTTCTCGCAAATAAGTAAAGTTTAAAACATCTTCATTATCATTTGTCGCATCTGTATCCAAACCATTTTGAATGAATTTCCATGTAGTGGCATCTAAATTGGTTTGTAGCGGCACTTTTATTTTACTAACTGCTGAAGTTCCTGATAACGCTTCTGTATAACCATTAGCGACTACCTTTAAATTGGTCACATTTTTCAATGTATTCGGACTCGCAGCATCATAAAACTCAATCACCACGTCGGGAGTAGTAGACGTGTTTTCATCGCAAATGTCGTCTTTCTCACAACCCGAAAGTGTTAATGTGAATAGAATAAGTAATAGTATTTGTTTCATATTTTTTATTTTCAACACAGCTAAAAAAAATCTTTAAAATCTATTTTCTCTTTTCTATGTTCTATATTCTTTTCTTTGCCTTCTGCCTTCTAACTTCTAACTTCTAACTTCCAAAAGTACAACATTTTCTACATGATGCGTTTGTGGGAACATGTCTACGGGTCGAACGCGTGTGACTTTGTATTTCTCGTCCATCAAAGCCAAATCGCGTGCTTGTGTGGCCGAATTGCAACTTACATAAACCACTTTCTTCGGTGCAATTTTCATGATTTGTTCTACGACATCTTTGTGCATTCCGTCGCGTGGTGGATCGGTGATGATCACATCGGGTTGGCCGTGTTGTGCGATAAAGGCTTCGTTAAACACGTTTTTCATATCACCAACATAAAAGGCACAATTGGTAATGTTATTGCGTTTGGCATTTTCTTTCGCATCAGCAATCGCTTCAGGAACGGCTTCAACTCCTATGACTTTTTTGGCTTGTTTGGAAACGAATTGCGCAATGGTTCCGGTTCCAGTGTACAAATCATATACAACTTCATTTCCGGTTAAACCAGCAAATTCACGGGTGATTTTATATAATTCGTAGGCTTGGTCAGAATTGGTTTGGTAAAACGATTTGGCGTTGATGCTAAACTGCAAACCTTCCATTTCTTCCAAAATGTAATCGCGTCCTTTATATAATTTAATGTTTTGGTCGTACAACGTATCGTTGGCTTTGCTGTTGATGACGTATTGCAACGAAGTGATTTGTGGGAATTGTTCCAACACATAATCCAACAACATTTCGCGTTGGTCTTTGTCATCTTCAAAAAACTGAATCAACACCATGATTTCGCCTGTAGAAGCCGTGCGAATCATCAACGTACGCAACAAACCTTCGTGATTGCGCGCATTGAAAAACGTCATGCCTTTAGCTGTAGCAAATTCTTTGATAGCATTGCGAATCGCATTGGAAGGATCTTCTTGCAAATGGCATTTCTCGATATCCAGAATTTTGTCCCACATTTTCGGAATGTGAAAACCGAGTGCGTTTTTAGAGTCGAATTCAACACCAGAACGAATTTCCTCATCGGTCATCCAACGCGTATCCGAAAACCCGAATTCCATTTTATTACGGTAGAAGAATTGCTTTTCAGAGCCTAAAATTGGTTCAAAATCGGGTAATTCTATTTTGCCAATGCGTTTCAAATTATTAAAAACCTCATTGTTTTTGTAGGTCAATTGTTGCTCGTACTTCATGTTTTGCCATTTGCAACCGCCACAAGCACCAAAATGCTGGCAAACAGGTTCAATACGGTTTTCGGAAAACGAATGAAAGTGAATCGCTTTTCCCTCGTAATAGGCTTTACGTTTTTTAAAAGTTTGCACGTCGATTACGTCACCAGGAACCACATTTGGAATAAAAATTACTTTTCCATCGGGCGCTTTGGCTACTGAAACCCCTTTGGCACCAGCGTCTAAAACAGTGACGTGTTCAAATACAATTCGGTCGGTCTTTTTTCTACTCATGGCGCAAAAATAAGGGATTGAAATGTTTTTTGGATTGCGTTTAGGAAAAATTTGTAAAAAATATAACTAAACTTTCTTGCAGCAGCTACCCTTGATAGGTATAGAAAAACTTGCAGGACTCTAACGGAAGAAAAATTTTGTTTATATTTGCAATCTACACTACTATCATTCCTGCAAAGCTCTCATTTTAGGGAACTAGAAATAGCATAAAAGTAGTTTACTATTGCAATTGATTCTGTTCTGGTTTTGTTTTGCATTGATTCGGAAAAAACTTCATTTTAATAAAAGGCATCATTTTTTACCCATAGGGGTACCACAACTATAAAGTATGTATGGAGTAAGCATGGAGTAAGTATGAAGTAAGTATGGAGTATGTACGAAGAAAACCTAGATAGTTGTTGAAACTAGTCAGGTAGAACAATACACATTTTGATAATTAATCACATTTTTTATTACTAGTAGTTTGTACTATTTGTAACTGGTTTTTAAAACCTGTTGGCTTCATAGTGCTGTAACGTTGCTAATAAAACAGGGCTTTTTGCAAAATAGTATTTTGAAAATGAGTATATTTGGAGAAATAAGTTTTTTTATGAAACCAAAGAGTATTTTAAAATTAGAGCGAGAGTTGGGAATTAATCTGACTCCAATGGTTTCTAATTTAAATCCAAATTACGCTGATATCAATACAAAAAAAAACCAATTTTATTGTAATGAGAATGACGAATTAATAAGTTTGATTCTTAAAGAAAATGAACTTCAAAGTATTTCCTTTATGATTAAATTTAAGCAAGTACAATATTTAGATTTGTCGTATAATGAAATAAGCGATATTTCGGTTTTAAAAGAATTGACTCAATTGACTGTATTGAACTTAGCTAATAATCAAATAGAGGAAGTTTCGCCTTTAGTGGGATTGACTCAATTGACTGAATTGAACTTAACTAATAATCATATAGAGGAAGTTTCGTCTTTAGCGGGCTTGTCGCAATTGAAAGAGTTGTATTTAGGCTATAATAAAATAGCAGATGTTTCGGCTTTAGTGGAGTTAACACAATTGATTAGTTTAGATTTAAGTAATAATTTAATAACAACTATTGATTCTCTGAGGGAGTTAAAAAAAATAACTTATTTAGATTTAGCGGGTAATATTATAGTTGATATATCTGCCCTTAAAGATTTGACTGAATTAAAAAATTTATATTTAGAAAAAAATCAGATAATAGATGTTTCTTCTTTAGCGAATTTACATGAATTAGTTTATGTTTATTTAAATAACAATCAAATTACTGATATTTCACCGATAATTGAATTAAAAAACTTAGACATTTTAAGTTTAAGCGGTAACCCAGTTCTAGATGATAGTATTCCGAAGGAAGTTATAGAATCAGATTGGAATGCAATTAAAGAATATTTAATTAATGAAAAAGCAAAAAGTTTACTTCAATTTAATGATGTTAAAGTATTGTTACTGGGAAATCCAAACGTAGGAAAATCACATTTATTAAGCTATTTGGAAACCAATAAAGTGCCAAAAAAGCAAGAAGCTACCCAAGGAATTTGTTATAAAAAAATTGAAAAAGGCAAACTCAACCTACATGTTTGGGATTTTGGTGGTCAAGAATATTTTCATGCTACTCACAAACTTTTTTTTAGTCCAAGTGCTTTAAATCTGGTTTTATGGAGTAAAGAAGACATTCAACGAGATGACACTAACCCTGAGGCTTGCTTTAACATTGAGTATTGGCTTCGAACTATAGAACAACTGAATAAGCAAAGCAATACTGAAACTATATTGCTTGAAAATAAAATTGATTTGAATGATTATATCGCTTCACCAATTGATTTTAAAAACCTTTCGGTTAAATATCCTACACTACAACTCAATTATACCAATATAAGCTTGCAAGAATTAAAACGAACCGAGGGTTTTAAAGAGCTACTTTTGGAAAGGGCAAATACTTTAACCAATGATTATCCAAGTTACTACAAGCAAATACTTGATCAGATAAAAGATAAAGACATAGCAACTGTTTCAAGTGTAAAAATTCCAAAAGTTACCAATAGTGATGTAAGTTCGGCATTTCAAGTATTACATAATATGGGAATGGTTTTGTATTTTGAAACCATTTTGCCTTATATAGTTTTTCCAAAACCACAGCTTTTATTGGATTTGTTGTATGAAAAAGTACTAGCGAAAGACAAAAAAGACAGGCTGACTTTAATAGCAATTGAAAATGCAATAAAAGGAAATGTACTTAAACTGAACTCAAATGATGTTTTAAGTTTGTTGCTCTATTTTGATTTGATTTTTACTATTCCAACAGAAAAGAACACCTATTTTATTCCACAATATTTAAATTCTCCACCTGCGTTAATTGATTTTTTTGAGAAGCATCAGTTTTCAATTGTTAATATGAAAATTTTTGGAGATAATTATTTGATGAGTTTGATTATGCTAAAGATTTTCTCACGTTATGGCAAGGATGTCAAAGGAAAAGAAACCAAAGAATATTTATTTTGGAAAGATGGTATTGTAATAGAAAAAGATAGTGTTATTGTTATGCTAAAATTCAAAAGGGAAGAGCAAACAATAGAACTTTATACGGATACCTCTTTTTCGAACTTTGATTTGCAATTGGAAATAGTAGAGTTTGTTTTAAATATTCCTCACGAAGACGAAAAAAAGAGTAAATTTAAAGAAGCATATCCTGTTTTAGAATATTTAAAAAGTAATATAGAAAAAACTAAAGACTTACCTGAAAGAAGACAAAAGTCGAAGGAATATCTTGATAAAACTACTGAACGATTTAGAAAGTATAATTTAGCTAATGAACTAAATTTTGAAAGTGATTATTTGTCTGTTTTTGTAAGTAATGATGGTAACTATTTTGTAAAATGGAACGATCTTAATGAACATTTAAAAAAAGGTATTTTTTCTATATTAGAACAAAATAAAGAAACAGTAGAGAAGAAAGTTTCATTATTTAACTACAGCAGGTACTTATCTTTAAAAAATAAACATGGGATGAAAAAGATATTCATAAGTTACTCCAAGGACGATTTAGAATTGGTAAACTCATACATAAAAAGTTTACAACCTTTACTTTTAGAAGGGACTCTGAGTGACGTTTGGTATTGTACTTATTTGAGCCCCGGTGAAGAAGTGCATGAGAAGATTAAAACAAAAATGGAAAATGCCGATATCGTTTGTTTTATGTGTTCAAATAACTTTTACGCTACTAAATACATTATTGAAAATGAATTAAAACCAACTTTAAAGCGAAAGATGGAAGGAGGAAAGCAACTCATTTTACCAATTATAATTGATAGATGTAAATGGGTTTCAGATAATCAAGAAATTAATTTGGGTAAGTTTGCTGGTTTTCCTTATCGAGGTAAACCAGTGTCAGATTTTAGTAATTGGAATGATGCATGGTATGTTATGAATTGGTATTTGGAAGAAGTAATCAAGAAGAACGAGCAACCCAATGAAGAAGGTTACTTTGATTCAATTACAGATTTGCCTTCCGATATAAATGAACTACTAAAAAGACAAATAGATAATGAATTAAGTAGGAAAGCATAAAATAATAAATTTAGTCTTTATTTAAAAAATGATTATATCTGTCATAGAATTAAAAACAAATCATGATAGTTGCATAATCTCTCAGCGATTCGATATCTGTCTATTCGTTTATATCATCCCTAGCGGGATTTTGTGAGCGTTTTGTTTAATTACCGATATATTATCCCTAACGGGATTTTTGTGAGTCTTTTGTTTAATTACCGATATATCATCCCTAACGGGATTGTTAATTAGTAAAATCCCCAGGGATTTAGTTCTGGCATAGAAGATTTTACTAAATTTGTTTGTTATTCACCAAAATCAAAATCCTATAGGGATTTAATATCGTTTATATGCCAAACACCTACACTCAAATCCACATCCAATTTGTATTCGTCGTAAAATTCAGGAGAGCATTAATAGAAGACTCGTACAAACAAGAATTGTATCAATACATTACAGGAATTGTACAAAATTATGGTCATAAGATGTTGGCTATAAATGGCGTGTCAGACCACATTCATATTTTTATTGGTATGAGACCAACACAATCTATGTCCGATTTAATGCAAGATGTAAAAGGAAGTTCATCTAAATGGATTAATGAAAAGAAGTTTCTTAAAGTAAAATTTGAATGGCAAGAAGGTTATGGTGCTTTTTCGTACTCTAAATCGCATGTTCAAAACGTGATAAATTACATTCATAACCAAGAAAAGCACCACGCAAAGCAAACTTTCAGAGACGAATATTTAGAGTTTCTTAAGAAGTTTGATATAGAGTATGATGAACGTTATATTTTTAAGGAGCCATCCTAGCTTTTGACACCGATATAGCATCCCTATGGGATTTTTTATAAGCTTATCGCTTGGTTACCGATATGTCATCCCTACGGGATTTTTTACAAGGTTATCGCTTGGTTACCGATATGTCATCCCTAACGGGATTTTTTTATGAACTTGTTACTTATGCCAATATATCCCCTAACGGGATTAGATAAAAGTTTTAATTACTTATATTTGTATAATTAAGAAATCCCATAAGGATTGTATTTTGGTAAGTATGACAAAACATCTCGCACTCCTTCGCGGCATCAACGTATCTGGTCATAAAATGATTAAAATGGATGCTTTAAAAAAAGCACTTGAAAATATTGGTTTTCAAAACGTTCACACGTACATACAATCGGGCAATGTGTTTGTCAGTACGCCAGAAGAAAACCCTGGAAAAGTCGGGCTGCTTATTCGCAATGAAATCTTTAAAACCTTTGGTCACGACGTGCCCGTTTTGGTGATTGGCAAAGAAGATTTGCAGGCGTGTTTAGACCGCAATTTGTTTTTAAACGAAGAAGGTGTTGATTTGAAGAAGTTGTACGTTTCGTTCGTTTCTGCTGAATTGCCTGAGAATATGATTACCCAACTCAACCTCAATTTTATCAAACCCGACGAACTCCAACTCGATGGTCGACGCATTTACCTCAAATACGATACTTCACCAGCCAAAACCAAATTAGATAACAAATGGATTGAAAAAAGCATGAATGTGGTTTCTACGACTCGCAATTGGAACACGGTGAATAAGTTGTTGGAATTGTTTGGATAACTGAGAAAATTCCAAATTCCAAATAACAAATAAGCTCCAATCTTCAAATGCTAAATTTCAAAAGGGTACTGTTTTGAGTTTCAGAATTCGGATTTCTAATTTATTTGGAATTTGGAATTTGCTTTTTGGAATTTTTAAAATGGTATCTTAGCCAAAACTTCCTTTATGAATACACAATCGACTTTTAAGAGCGCAATTTCTGGGCAAGAATTTTCAGTGAAAGAAAGAGTGTCAGGGCGAACCATCCGTGCGACTATTTACGCATTAATCAAAGAAGATCATCCTGATTTCGAATGGAATCAGTTTATTGCTGAGAGCGAATTGAATATTTACCGCGAAAAATACATCTCTAAGTTTTTACAATCTGAGGTAGGCGAGTTGAATGATTTGCATAAAAGTGTAATTAACTCTTTAAATGATGATAAATCGTTTGTATCTAAAGTAGAAGACGAAGTAGATAATCGTACTTTTGGACAGGTTATTGCGGATAAAGTGGCGGCTTTTGGAGGAAGTTGGACGTTTATAATTTCATTTTTTGTCTTTATAAGTGTTTGGATTGGTTCGAACGTTTTTATACTAAATGAACAAAGGATTTGATCCGTATCCGTTTATTTTATTGAATCTAATTTTATCGTGTATTGCGGCTCTTCAAGCGCCAGTTATCATGATGAGTCAAAATCGTCAAGAAGAAAAAGACCGTGAGCGAGCCAAGAAGGATTACATGATTAATTTGAAGTCAGAACTAGAAATCAGAATGCTCGATGAAAAACTAGATCATTTAATTATGCATCAACAACAAGAGTTAATCGAAATTCAGAAAGTCCAAATTGAGATGATGAATGATATTTTAGAGCGAATCAATTCCAAATAACAAATTCCAAAAAACAAATCCCAAATAACAAATAACAAATAACAAATAACAAATAACAAATAACAAATAACAAATAACAAAACACAAATAAGTTCCAATCTTCAAATGCTAAATTTCAAAAGGGTACTGTTTTGAGTTTCAGAATTCGGATTTCTAATTTATTTGGAATTTGGAATTTGCTTTTTGGAATTTATAATTTATTTGGGATTTGGGGTTTAGGATTTGGAATTTTCTTTACTTTTGCTAAATTATACGGATGATTTCTCTCCGAAAGAAGGAATTGCGATTTTCAAAATCAATAAGAAAAAATTATGTCAGTTTTAGAAAAAATGAGTTCGGCAGAAGCCATTGCCTTAGAAGACAAGTACGGTGCGCACAATTACCATCCGCTGCCTGTGGTGCTCAATAGAGGAGAAGGTGTTTATGTTTGGGATGTGGAAGGAAAAAAGTACTACGACTTCCTTTCGGCTTATTCTGCCGTAAACCAAGGTCATTGCCATCCAAAAATTATTGGCGCAATGGTGCAGCAAGCACAAACACTTACCTTAACTTCTCGCGCATTTTATAATGATAAACTAGGGATTTACGAGCAATACATCACCAATTATTTTGGTTTTGATAAAGTGTTGCCAATGAATACAGGCGCTGAAGCTGTTGAAACGGCATTAAAGATTTGTAGAAAATGGGCTTATGAGAAAAAAGGAATTGCTGAAAATCAAGCGCAAATTATTGTGTGTGAGGGCAATTTTCACGGAAGAACCACTACTATTATTTCGTTTTCAAACGACGCCAATGCCAGAAAGAATTTTGGACCTTATACAGAGGGATTTATACGAATTCCTTACGATGACATCGAAGCATTGGAAAATGCATTTAAATCGTCTGCCAATATTGCGGGCTTCTTGGTTGAGCCTATTCAAGGTGAAGCTGGAGTTTATGTGCCTAACGATAGTTATTTAGCTAAAGCGAAAGCATTATGTGAAAAATACAATGCCTTGTTTATTGCAGATGAAGTGCAAACAGGGATTGCTCGTACGGGATCAATATTAGCGGTGTGTGGAAATTGTAGTTGTGAAAATAAATGTGAGAAGCAAGCAACCTATGTAGCACCAGATATTTTGATTTTGGGAAAAGCTTTGTCGGGAGGCGCGTATCCGGTTTCGGCTGTTTTGGCTAATGATTCGATTATGAATGTTATTAAGCCAGGACAACACGGTTCTACTTTTGGCGGAAATCCAATTGCAGGCGCCGTAGCTATAGCTGCTTTGGATGTAGTGTATGATGAGAAGTTAATTCAAAACGCCCGTCGTTTAGGCAAGCTATTTAGAGATCAAATCGGCGAATATATCAAAACATCGAATATTGCGACTTTGGTGCGCGGAAAAGGGCTTTTAAATGCTGTTGTGATCAATGACACAGAAGAAAGTGATACGGCTTGGAATATCTGTCTTAAATTGGCTGAAAATGGCTTGTTGGCAAAACCTACGCATGGAAACATTATTCGTTTTGCGCCGCCTTTGGTAATGAATGAAGAGCAGTTGTTAGATTGTGTGTCGATAATCATTTCGACTTTAAAAGAGTTTGAACGATAATATTAAGTTTCTTATAAATAAAAAATCCGTCTTATTACAGACGGATTTTTTTTACTCTATTTTTGAAACTGTTTGAGCATTTCCATTAGTTGTTGCTCTTGTTCGGCGTCTTTTCCGGTAACTTTCATATAGATAGCATAAATTAGCGTTAGAACACTGATGGCCATACTTACATAGTTGATAATTTTCCAAGTGTTTAAAGCGCCTAAGTTGTAGGTTTCAGGATTGGCTAGGTAAAGTTTTTCGTCTTTGTTGGCAAGGTAAATTCCTATTCCAGACAAGATAACACCTAAAAGACCGCTAGTGCAACAGCATCCTACAAAGGATACCAGGGCTAAAATCATTACGGCTTGTTCGTTGGGCAGTTTTTGTTTTTCCATTGTTTTGGGTTGAATTGATTAGTAAATAAATAAAATTTTATAAATATAATTTGCAGTCATTATAATGCCATTAGTAATACCTAATATGATAATGGCTTTGTTGTAGTTTCTTTTTTTGTGAAAAAAATGAAGCAATAGTACAACGAAGAAGGCTATTAAGGTGTAAATAGCAGGAAACATTTTGAACGCGCCAACAAAATCACCTTGCAATAAAAGCCAGAACGAACGTTGAGTTCCACAACCCATACATTCGACTCCAAACATTTTTTTGTGCATACACGGTACCATGTATTCTTCCATAGAAGCAACTTTATTGTTATACAATTTTACAAATAAAATTTTAAATCCGTTCATATCATTTTAGTTTTCTATTTTTGGACCTAAATTTAGTGTATGAATAAGTTGTTACTTCTCTTGATGGCGGTTTGTATTTTTATCGCTTTTTACGAACAAAATGAAGAAAAACCCAGTCAAATAATCACGGCTTTGGCTATAGTGGTTTTTATTTTTGGAATGATAAAGTTGAGTGCAAAAACACCAAGTAAAAATAACGAAGAAGAAGATGAAGACATTTAATATCGGCGATAAGGTTTCGGTGCTCGATGATGCAATTGATGGAGTAGTGGTGAGCGTTAAAAATAACGAAGTTACTATAGAAACTAGTGATAATTTCATGATGACATATTTTGTCAACGAATTAATTAAAATTAACAATTCCAATGAGTTAAATAATTTTAACAAAAGTGAAGCTTTAGTTAAGATAAAAAATGACGAAACACCTACTCGAAAGCAAGTTGAGCTACAAAAAAAGCTTGAAAAAGTAGAACGAGGTGTTCCAGAATTTGATTTGCATATTGAAAAATTAGTCAAAAATAAAAATGGTTTAACCAATTTTGACATCCTTACTATTCAGTTGGAAACAGCCAAAAGACACATCGAATTTTCGATAAAAAACCGTATTCCAAAAATTGTTTTTATTCATGGCGTTGGCGAAGGTGTTTTGAAGTCGGAATTGGATTTTATGTTGAAACGTTATGAGCAAATTTCGTTTCAAGATGCCAATTATCAAAAGTACGGTTTGGGTGCAACTGAGGTTTTTTTCAAGCAAAATGTCCGATAGGTTTTTCCTATTTTTGTAAAATAATTAACCAATCATTTGAAGTATATAGTTACCAAATTTTAGCAATGAAGAAAATATATTTAGATAATGCCGCAACAACTCCATTGCGAAAAGAAGTCATCGATGCGATGATGGACGTGTTGCAAAATGATTTTGGCAACGCTTCGTCAACACATAGTTTTGGTCGAAGTGCCAAAAGTTGTATTGAAACTTCACGTAAAAGTATTGCCAAGCACTTGGGTTGTACTTCGCAAGAAATTATTTTTACTGCCAACGCAACAGAAGCTACCAATTGGATTGTCAGAAGTGCGGTGAAAGATTTGGGCGTAAAACGAATTATTACTAGCAAAATTGAGCATCATGCTACTTTGTACACGGTTCAGCAATTGCAAAAAGAATTTGGTGTTGCTGTAGATTATGTGGCTATTCTGCCAGATGGTTCTGTTGATTATTCATATTTAGTTAGTTTATTGTCAAGTAATCCTGATAAAACCTTAGTTACTTTAATGCACGTCAATAACGAAATAGGAACTGTTTTGGATATTGCTAAAACCAACTCAATTTGCCATCAATACAACGCATTATTTCATTGTGATACGGTGCAGTCAATTGGTAAAACGGAGTTTAATTTAACTGAAATTCCAGTTGATTTTCTAGTTGCGAGTGCGCATAAATTCCATGGACCAAAAGGTGCTGGATTTGCCTTTGTTCGAAAAGGAATTGTTTTGCAGCCGATGTTTTATGGAGGTGAGCAAGAAAAAGGTTTACGTGCTGGAACTGAAGCGGTGCATCAAATAGTAGGCATGGCCAAAGCACTGGAATTATCGTATGAAAATCTAAACGAAGAGCGCTCGTACATCACCAATTTAAAAAACTATTGTATTGAACAACTGAAGTCCCATTTTCCTGAGATTAAAATCAATGGAGAAAACACTTTTTACAATATTTTGAATGTATTGTTGCCTTTTTCAGAAGAAAAAACCGCTATGATTTTGTTTAATTTGGATATGAAAGGAATCGCCGTTTCCCGCGGAAGTGCTTGCCAAAGCGGCAGTGTCAAGCCATCACATGTTTTGACTGAAATTTTAGAAGAAGCCGATTTAAAAAAACCAAGCCTTCGCGTTTCCTTCAGCCATTATAATACTAAAGAAGATATTGATGATTTGATTGACGGATTGAAAGGCGTTTAACAACGAGCACTTTTTCTTTTTTTGCCTAAATTTCCTTTATCAATCACTTTTTGAATGTATTCGGGTGCAAATGGTGTTTTACAAGCTGTTCCTTCCATAATGACTACCACTTTCCCAATTCGTTGCCCAATTTCAAGTGCTTTTTTGCTTAATTCTTCTATAGTTGAACCAATTGTAATGACAAATGAATTCATGGCTCGTTTCACAAAATTGGGAGCAGTATGGATGTTTTTTTCTACATAATCCAACAACTCGCTGTATTTTTTTAAGTCGAGTTTATCATCACTTGTTATACTAGCATGACTGGACAAAGTTGCCCAACCTGCGATAATAGTTGTTTCTTTTTGAGCTTGAATCCATTGTAAACCAAGTTCAAATCCGAAAGGCGTTTCCGAGGCAACCCAAGGCACAGCATATTCGTTTAAGTACAACCAATAGGCATTTTCTACCCATTCGTTTAAATCACTTTCGGTTATTTTGGTTTCGTCGGCCATCAAAGCAGCCAAATACATCGCATCAGAATTCCCTGTTTTGTATAATTCTAATGAAAGGTTGTGGTTCTTTTTAGTTCTTTTTAGTATTTTTTTCAAATCGGCAACTTTCACACCAAATAAAGGTTCTCTTGCACCGTGGGTCATCAGGGTTTTCTTAGTTTGTGGATCGGAATAACCTTCGAGTTCTATTAAAATATCACTTAATTTCATCAAATTCTTTTTTATAAAAATAGAAAAAAAAATAAAATAATGCATACATAATTGTTAGATACATAATATTCTTATGTATATTTGCGTTATCCATTTAAATAAATAATTATGTTGTATTCGTCCGAATTAATAAAAGGAACCTTAAAAACGATTGTTTTGAAACAATTGGAAAATAACAAACGAATGTACGGTTACGAGATTACGCAGCGGGTAAAAGAGTTATCGTTGGATAAAATTCAAATTACAGAAGGCGCTTTGTATCCTACTTTACATTCATTAGAAGCCGAAGGTTTGGTTACGGTTGAAACCGAATATATTGGTAAGAGAGTTCGTAAATACTACAGTTTGAGTTCGGCTGGAAAATCAAAAATTGATGAAAAAGTAAGCGAATTGACTGATTTTATGAACACGATGAAATTTTTGTTAGACATTAATCCACAAGCGGTATAAATGTATTGCATCAGTGATCAACAAATCGATTTTATTCTTGATGACATCAGTGCACGTGGCGTCAAGATGGTCAGCCTGCAGCAAGACCTATTGGATCATATTTGTTGTGTTATTGAGCATAACCTCGATGAAGATGGTGATTTCGAGGGCTTTTATTTTACTGAAATTGCTAAATTTTATGAGAAGCAATTAGCTGAAATAGAGGAGGAAACCATTCATTTATTAATCCATAAAAATTATTACACAATGAAAAAAATAATGTTAGTTAGCGGTAGTATTGCTGCTTCGTTGTTGAGTTTGGGAATACTGTTCAAGTTCATGCATTGGCCTGGAGCTTCTATAACGATTCTTTTGGGGGTGTTTTCTTTCAGTTTTGTGTTTTTGCCGTTATTATTTGTGCTAAAAGCCAAAGAAAAGAGCGCTGTAAAAGACAAAATTGTACTGGGTTTAGGAGCGTTGTCTGCGATTTCACTTAGTTTGGGCGTGTTGTTCAAAATCATGCATTGGCCTATGGCTAATATGCTATGTTTGGCTGCATTGTTTATTATGGTGTTTTTGTTTTTGCCGATTTATTATTTTTCAGGCATTAAAAATCCAGCTACGAAAGTAAACACGATTGTTTCATCTGTTCTTATTGTAGCAGGAAGTGCTTTGATTTTGACTTTAGTTAGAAGTCCGTACGGAACCCAAAAACTGTATGCTGAAAACACAAGAACATATTTGATTAATGAGCAGATTTTAGAAAATGAGCGACAACTATTGAATTTACAAGAAGAATCGCTTTCGCAAGATTTGAAAGAAAGTAGCGATTTAGTTTATTCATTTTGCCAGAAGTTAAAAGAGAAAGCATTGCAAAAGGAAACTGGGACGGCAAATTTTTCTGTTAGCCAAGATAATGTTGACTTTGTAATTGGCGAGACTAGTTTTGTTCAACATGTTGAATCGTCTAATTTATCTGAATTGAAAAACAGAGTAGAAGTATACAATTCGAAATTGACACCCAATCAGCAAAAAATTCCTTTAACCAATTCTATTTTATCGAATGGAAATACCAAAATGAATTTGGCGTTGAACGATTTAATTCAAATTCAGATGATTGTTTTGCAGAACCAAAGAGTGCGTTCATAAGAAAAAAAATCCGCTCTAGTTTGTAGAGCGGATTTTCTATTTTATAATGTAATGGTTAGAACTTCACGGTCACGGTTTTCACTTCGCCATTGCGTTTGAAAGTAACTGGTAATTCTTCACCAGCGGTTATTTTGGCTAAACATTCCATATAGCTGTATACTTCTTTGATATCGCAAGTTCCAATTTTGGTAATGATGTCGCCTTCCATAATTCCAGCTATTTGCGCAGGTCGTCCATCGGTTACGCCATCAATATGCAAACCATCGCCATGATCGGTGTAATCGGGCATTACTCCCAAAGTTACTTTGTATTTCGGGCGAGTTTTTTCGGCGTTCATTTTGGTTTTGGTGAATTCGATAGCCGTTTCATTACTCAAATCGCTAACCATTCTAAAAGCATAATCTGTAATGTTTTTTACGCCATAATAGTTGATTTTATCTTCATCATCCGAAGGCTTGTGGTAATCCGCATGTGTTCCTGTAAAGAAAAATAAAACAGGAATATCTTTTAAATAAAACGATGTATGGTCGGATGGTCCAACGCCACTTTGGTCTAAGGTAATATTAAATCCAGCTGGTTTGTTTTTTTCTACTAATTTGGTGAAAATCGGACTTGAACCTACACCACCAATCGTCATTTCTTTTTTGTCATTCAATCGTCCAACCATATCCATATTGAGCATCGCTACCACATTTGGATATTTGGTTTTGATGGTTTCTGCTAGTTTTTTTGAACCAATCAATCCGTCTTCTTCACCCGAAAATAAAGCAAAAACATAATTGGCATTTTCAACCGTTTTGTTTTTGGCATACATGCGAGCTAATTCCAAAACAGCGGCTACACCCGAAGCATTGTCGTCAGCGCCATTGTGGATTTCGCCTTTCGAATTGGGTTTGGTAGAATTGTTGTGTTCGTTCAATCCTAAGTGATCGTAATGTGCGCCAATTACAATTGTTTTAGAGGCTTTATTGTCTAAATAACCAATAACGTTTCGGCCTGAATTGGCTTTTGTGTCTAATGAATCGTGTGGATTCAAACGTACTTTATACTCAAAATTTTGTATGTAACTCTCTTTTTCAAACGGCTTTAATCCTAATGATTTTAATTGTTTGGATAAATACTCAGAAGCGATTTTTTCTTCTTTCGAACCTGTTAAACGTCCTTTTAAATCATCAGAAGCCAAATACGAAATGTGTTTTTTGAGTTCAGTAGAATTAGCGTATTCTGTTTCGTCTGAATCTAGCCAATCTGCAATAAAAACATTGGTTTCACGCGCTTTTTCTTGTTGGCGATTGCTCGAAAACACTAACTTTTTTCCATCAGGTGAAAACATTGGAAACGCATTGAACTCACTTTCGTACGTAATTTGTTTTAAATTTTCGCCAGTAGTATCAATCATGTACAATTGAAAATCGTAACCACGAGTGGAATGATGATTGGATGAAAAGATGATTTTTTTGCCAGATGGATGGAAATACGGCGCCCAATTGGCTTTTCCTAAATGGGTAATTTGTTTTAAATCGGTTCCGTCAATATTGCAAGTGTAGATTTCCATTTCGGTTGGAGCGACTACATTTTCGCTTAATAATTGTTTGTATTCGGCAATGGCTTGTTCTGTTTTTGGTCTTGATGAACGAAATACTAATTTTTTGCTATCGGGTGAAAAGAAGCTTCCACCATCATAACCTAATCCATTAGTAATTTGTTTCAAATTGGAACCATCAATATCCATCGTCCACAATTCTAAATCGCCACTACGTGTACTGGTAAAAGCAATTTTTTTTCCGTCGGGTGAAACTACAGCTTCGGCATCGTAACCCGGAGAATCAGTAAGTTTTTTGACGATAGTTCCTTTTAAATCAGCTATGTAAATGTCAAATTCAGGATATACAGCCCAAAGGTATTTTCCATCGCGTGGTTTTGGTGGAGCCGGACAAGCTATATTTCCTTCATGAGTGGAAGCATACAAAATGTGTTTTCCATCTGGCATATAATAGGAGCAAGTTGTTCTTCCTTGGCCTGTTGAAATTAATTTTAAACTTTGCTGATTGATTTCTTTTTCTTGCAAATCGAGCATGAAAATTTGATCACAAGGAACTCCAAAAGCAGTGTTGGTCACTTGTAGAGTCAAACTTTGACCATTCGGACTAAAATAGGCTTCGGCATTATCACCACCAAAAGTGAGTTTTTTGATGTTTTTGAGGTTGCGCTCTTGGGCGAAAGAGAAAGTTATAGTAAAAACAAGACTTATAACGGTAAGGGAATAGGATTTTATTTTTAGCGCCATCATTTGGTGATATTTAAATTTGAGCAAATATAGTAAAAAGCGATTTTTTGGGTAAGCGTAAGATGTTAATTAAAACAGAAAATACACTTCCAAATTTTGTTATTCAATGACTAATTTAGTTGTAAAATTGGTAGTATCAACCACAACTTTCACTAAATAAGTTCCTGAATAATAGCCTGCTACTGAAATGGGTTCGTTCCAACTTTTGATAGTTGTTTGGGAAATGATTCTTCCTAAAACATCTACAATTTGAACTTTAGCATTTGTAGTTATTGGGGTTGTTGCTGATTCAAGAAAGAAATAATCATGAGTTGGATTGGGGAAAAGTCGTAATGAGTGATTAGCATTTTCTGAAACGGCAAGAGCACAATTGGAAATATCGCCAGACATATTAGTATCTAACCAAGCAATTCGAGTGGTAATCCAGTTTTTGAATTTTGCTATTTGACCTTCAAAAGTGTTTGGGTCTGGATCAATTTCTGGCGTTCCTGTACTTATGCCAAGATTTCCCCAACGCTCAAAGTGTCTGGCTTGTGCTTGTTGTAAATACAAAGCCGTTTGGTCGATGTAATTGTTGAGCGCTGTTTCACTCAAAATAGTGCTTCGTAGTTCAATCCATCGGCAATGCAATTCTGATTGAAAAGTTGGGTCTTGTAAAAGTCGAACAAACCATCCTGTTGAATTGCTATCTGGATTACAATCATTAATCAAATGAATCCAGCCCGAACCATCGGTTACAGTTGTCAAGAAACACTCGTTGATGTTTTTCCAAGCCCAATCGAAATCCCAAACAGGACCCGCTTTGAGTTTGGCAATTCCAGTTGTGCTGTCTTTGTCTTTGTGGAAATAACTACTTTTTTTAAATCCGTCGTTATTGCGCGATAGTTCGTTGATAATGAAATAATCTATAAACGATTCGGTGTCAATATACTGTCGAAAACCAGTTTCAGGCGAGTCAAAATCAATGCTGTACAAAGCCGTTTCAAATTCGTCAATAAAACCTTGGATATAGGTTTTTTGTTGTGGAGAAATGTCTTCGGGCTTTGGATAATCGTACACTAAATGTATATCCAATCCTGGGTGATCAATAGGAGAGAAGTTCGATAGCCAACTGTCATTTGCGTTCCAATAATCGTTTTTGATGATATAACCGCCTGTTAAATCAATACCTGAATTTTCATCTGGATTCAGTCGGGCAATATCAATTCGATTATTATCTCTTTTTAAACTTTCCATCAAAATGTAAACGCCTTGGTAGCTTCCGTTGAGGATTACTTCACAAAATTTGTGACGTGCAGCATAATGTCCCATTTGCGTAAAAAGTGAATAGGCCAACGTATTTCGCATAAAGACTTTGTCGTTGTAATTGGCAATCAACACCCAATCGTGTTCGGCTGGCATTCCTAATAATGAAACATCTAACTCGGCATTAGTGGCGTCAATAGTTTCAATTTTATAAGGTTTTTGTGGTAACGATTGCGAATAATTGCCACGGTATTCAATTAGAATGTTTCCATTGTAATTATTGGGCGTATTGGTAACTTGGTTCAAATTGCCTTCACCATTAAAAATAATCCCCATAGTAGCATTGATGGAAGGTTCGTCTTGAATTGGCGCACCATTAGTATTGATAACAACAATGGGCAAATTAGAAGAAGTAAATACAAATGGACTTGAAGCGTTATTGCCAAAAGTAATGCTCCAACCTAATACAGAACCTGTATCTGCGAATGGATAAGTATCAATAATGCGTAATTTCCAAATACCCACTCCGTTTTGACCATTATTGAAATTGCCAATGGTTTCTTGAGGTTTGAAGGTTCCTGTATAGGGCGCAACACCTGTATTGATTGACGCAGTAGCCGATTGATTCAAACAAGTATTGGTAAAATTATCAGAATCTCCGCCGATTCCTGAAAACAAATTGACAGCAGTTCCGTTGGGAGAAACCAAAAAAACATTCAAATCAGAATTCCAAGTATGCGTAATGTTCAAACAAATTTGTACTACACCGAAAGAAGTGTTCAAATTAGAATATTGAGAACCTTCTACAGTTAACGGATATTCATTTGTAGAGCCATCGTCAGCGATTGGTCCAATGGCGCCTGAAAAGGTTTGTGCGAAGATTGAACTTGTTATAAATAGTAAAAATAGAAAGAAGTGTATCTTTTTCATAAAAGTTTTTTTGGGCATATAAAAGTAAACTAATGTTTGGAATAAAAAAAATCCGCCTAATTATAGACGGATTTTTAAAAACTATAAACCAAATTAGTGAATGAAAAATTTTGAATTTTGAGCATTTTTGTCTGATCTGAGACTTAAAAAATACATTCCAGCATTTAAATTGTTTACAGCAATTTGTTGGCCATTTTGTATTGTGCCTTTTTGGATTGTTTTACCCATTACATCTACTATTTCATAGTCACAATTTTGCCCTTCAAAGTTTACATTTAAATAATCTTTAGCTGGATTCGGACTAACGGAAAAAGGGTTTGTAGTATTTTGATTGATGCTAAGCACATTATATCGTGATTGAGCATATTCGTAATTATCAGCTTCAATTTCCAGTAACAACGATTGAGGAAGAGGAAGGTTTTCTAAAGTTGAAGTTAATGTATTGAAGGAGTACAAACGTTGTTCATTATTCAAATCAACTCCTATAAAAAGAAGTTTTTCGGTGTTTTGATCATAGGTTCTATTGAATAATTGAAGAGCTGAAATTTCGGCAATATTCAAAACATCGGTTATTTCACCAGTTTCTGGGTTCAGTTTTCCTACATTCATGGTTGAAGTACCAGTTTCAAAATTGTATTCGGGATAAATCAGATGGATAGTGTTTTCTTCATTGCTGTATTCTAAACCAATATTTCCAATGATATCATCACCAATTAGCGGAATAATTGTATAAGTATAACTATCACCTGTTATGGTTGATTTAACTAATTTTTTTCCGTCATTACCTTGCACTATAAAGTAGTAAATTCCTGCATCTGAATCGTAACAGCTCGAATCGGGAAAGAAGAAAACTTCTTCATTAAAATTATAATACCCTAAATTTGTGGAAGTTTGTGTAATTGGATTGTAACGATTTAAGTAAATATTGTTGTCCAAATCACCGTCGTATGAATACAACAGACCTGTTTGCATATCTACTTCAGCAGAACCATTGTAAACACTTGTTACATCAGTCAGTAAAAAGGAACTATTTTGACTTTGGTATTTTAGCATTTTACTTACATAATTGTCGTTCTCAGAAATTAAAACTCTTGAGTAATATTCTCCTATATTGGAATTGTATACTGATGAACCTACCAATACACCAACATAATTTACTGCATTCGCTTCGAGGTAATTAGTCTCACCAGCCTTCCATTTGACCAAATTATTTATGTTTTGACCATTGCTAGTGAATCCAATTAATTTAATGTCATCTTGCGCTGTGGCAAAGCAAGAGGTTACTAATAGACAACATTTCACAACTGTTTTTTGAATTCTCTTTTTCATAAAATTTTGATTTTGATTGACATACAAAAATAATTATTTGTTTAACATTTTTTATTTTTTATTAAACAAAATAATGATTTTTATGAAAAATTTAGCAGTTGTTTTAGTAGTAATGGTAAAAATGGAATCTTGATAAAGTGTTGATTAATAATAAAATAAACAAGTGTTAAAGCAAAAAAAATCCGCTTGGAAACCAAACGGATTTAAATATATACTTCAAACTTTGTACTTCAAACTTCGTACTTATAAATGAATCACTTCACCATAAGCATCAGCCACGGCTTCCATTACCGCCTCACTCATCGTTGGGTGTGGATGAACAGCTTTTAGAATTTCGTGACCGGTTGTTTCTAGTTTACGAGCTACAACTGCTTCGGCAATCATATCGGTTACGCCAGCACCAATCATGTGGCAACCTAACCATTCGCCGTATTTGGCATCGAAAATTACTTTTACAAATCCGTCTGGCGTTCCAGCTGCTTTTGCTTTTCCAGATGCTGTGAAAGGGAATTTACCGATTTTTAATTCGTATCCTTTTTCTTTAGCGGCTTTTTCGGTTAAACCAACAGAAGCAATTTCAGGAGTTGCATACGTACAACCTGGAATATTTCCGTAATCGATAGGTTCAACGTGTAAACCTGCAATTTTTTCCACACAGTTGATACCTTCTGCAGAAGCTACGTGAGCCAAAGCTTGACCTGGAGTTACATCACCAATTGCGTAATAACCAGGAACATTAGTTTGGTTGTAAGCATTTACCAAAATTTTGTCTTTATCTGTAGCAATGCCAACTTCTTCTAAACCGATGTTTTCGATGTTAGTTTTGATTCCAACGGCAGATAATAAAATGTCGGCTTCTAAAATTTCTTCTCCTTTTGACGTTTTTACATACGCTTTTACGCCATTTCCAGAAGTGTCAATTTTTTCTACTGACGAATTCGTCATAATGTTCACACCTGCTTTTTTCATCGAACGTTCCATTTGTTTCGAAATATCTTCGTCTTCTACAGGAACAATATTAGGCATGAATTCTACGATGGTTACTTCCGTTCCCATTGAGTTGTAAAAATGAGCAAACTCAATACCAATGGCGCCAGAGCCAACTACAATCATTTTTTTAGGTTGTGAAGGCAACGTCATTGCTTGGCGGTAACCAATTACTTTTACACCATCTTGTGGAAGATTAGGTAATTCGCGAGAACGAGCACCAGTGGCTATAATAATGTGATCAGCTGAATATTCGGTTACTTTTCCGTCGGCTGCTGTTACGTCTACTTTTTTGCCTGGTTTGATTTTACCAAAACCATCAATCACATCGATTTTATTTTTCTTCATTAAGAATTGAACACCTTTGCTCATTCCGTCGGCTACATCGCGAGAGCGTTTTACAACGGCGCTAAAGTCTTTGTCAAATTCTTTTACAGTCAAGCCATAATCGGACGCGTGTTTTAGGTAATCAAAAACTTGAGCTGATTTGAGCAATGCTTTGGTAGGAATACAACCCCAGTTTAAGCAAATTCCGCCTAAGTTTTCTTTTTCAATAACGGCTACCTTAAAGCCCAATTGTGAGGCACGAATGGCAGTTACATAACCGCCTGGACCACTTCCTAAAACAATAATATCGTATTTCATATAAAATATATTTCTAGATTAATTTGAAGTGGCAAATTTACGGAAATATTTTGAAAATAGATGTTTGAAACTATTTCTTTATTTTAGTTTCCTAACAGGTTTCAAAAACCTGTTAGGTTTTAATAGCCCTGATTGCAGCGCAAAGCTTTTGGTAACGGAAAACGTCATTTTATGGTGCTAAAAACGCGACCAACGGAAGCGCTTTTTGGTGCCAATAAAATAGTTTGGAGTACCAAAACTTGGAGTGTAAAGCAGGATTAGCTTCTGAAATTAAGACTCTTTGAGATGAGCGATTTTTTTGATACTACTTACAATTGTTGTGGCAATAATAGCTCCTGAAAAGGCTAAGAAAATGTCTTTTTGAGCATCCCAAATGTCACCTTGAGTTCCGAGATACGCATCGCCTTGAGCTTTGAAGAAAATATCGGCGACTGCCCATTCGATAAGTTCGTAAAATCCGCTGATGGAAAGTGTGATTTCGATTGGCAATGTCCACGCCACCCAAGCTGGAAATTTGAGCCATTTGAGAAACATTTCACGCATAGGATAAGCAAGTAGAAAACCAAAACTAAAATGCACGATTCGGTCGTAGTGATTGCGCGCCAAACCTAAATAATCTTTGAGCCAATAGCCAAATGGATTTTCGGCGTAAGTGTATTTCGAACCGTAAACGTGTAGACATAAATATACGCAAATGAGCAAGTAACTCAAGTCGCTGAATTGGAATTTTTTGTAAGTGAAAATCATAAATCCAAGGAAGAGAAAAACCAATGTGTTTTCAAGAAACCAGTTGGCTGTATCTGTGTTGCCGATGTAGGAATTGATCCAACAGATGAGAAAAGCACCAATGAAAATTTTGAGCCAAGTATTGGTTTTTAGTGGTGTGCGATGGTTGGAAATTGCGAGAGTGAATGTCATAGGATTTGTTTTTTGAACTACATAGATACATTGTTTTTTTATAAAAGGGAACACAGATTAGAGAAATTTTAAAAATTTTAGAAATTTCTTTGATCTGTGTTTCAATTATGAAGTTGTTACCTTTAATTAAAACTACCTTCGGTATCAACTGAAAACTGCGATTCGTATAAATTTTTGTAGTAGCCTTCTGGCTTTGCAAGTAATTCGGTATGATTGCCTTGTTCGACAATTTGACCTTTGTCCATTACGATGATTTTATCGGCATTGACAATAGTTGCCAATCGATGTGCGATGACAATTGAAGTTCGTTCTTTGGTAATGGTTTCTGTAGCATTTTGAATGAGTTCTTCGCTGTATGTGTCGATGGAAGATGTGGCTTCATCCAGAATTAAAATACTTGGATTGCAAACATAAGCGCGTAAAAAAGCAATGAGTTGGCGTTGGCCAGATGAAAGCATGACACCTCGTTCTTTTACGTCATATTCGTAACCGTCGGGCAAACTCATGATGAAATTGTGTACACCGATTTTTTTGGCTGCGGTGATGACGTTTTCGCGAGAAATATTTGGATTGTGCAATGTAATGTTGTGAAAAATAGTATCTGCAAACAAGAAAACATCTTGCAAAACCACTGCAATTTGTTGGCGTAAGCTTTGCAATTTAAATGCGTTAATGTTTTGGTTATCGATGTAAATTTCTCCCGAATCAATTTCGTAAAAACGATTCAGTAAATTGATAATCGTTGATTTTCCAGCACCTGTTGAACCCACAATTGCAATGGTTTGTCCGGGTTTTACATCCAAATTAATGCCTTTGAGTACTTCTTCGCCTTTGATGTAGCTAAAACGTACGTCTTTGAATTGAATTTCACCTTTAATATGATGTGCAGGAATGGTTCCGTTGACTTGTACTTCTTCTTGAGTTTCTAAAATGTCGAATACGCGATTGGCTGAAATCATTCCCATTTGCATTTCGTTGAATTTATCAGCAATTTGACGCAATGGACTGAACAAAAAACCAATAAACATAATGTAAGCGGTCATTTGACCTTGAGTGGTAAAATCACTTCCATTGATGATTTGAATGCCGCCGTTAAAAATGACCAATCCTAATGTTATCGACGAAATAATATCGGCAATAGGGAAGAAAATCGAGTTGTACAATATGGTTTTGAGCCACGCTTTGTTGTGTTTTTCGTTGATGTCGATGAACTTTTGGTGTTCGATTTGTTCGCGGTTGAAGAGTTGCACGATTTTCATTCCGGTGAGTCGTTCTTGCACAAAAGTGTTGAGGTTGGCCACTTGGCTGCGCACTTCTTCGAAAGCAACTTGCATTTTTTTCTGGAAAACGCGTGTGATGTATATAAGAATTGGCATGGCTGCGACTACGATTAGCGACAACTTCCAATTCATATAAAACATAATGATGAGGCAGGCGACCATTTTCATTAAATCGCTGATAATCATAAATAAACCTTGGCTGAAGATTTTAGCGATTTGCTCGATGTCGGAAACCGAACGCGTGACGAGTTGACCAACTGGAGCGTTATCAAAATACTTCATGCGAAAGTTGAGCAAGTGTTGGAATAGCTTGATGCGAATGTCTTTGATGATGTCTTGTCCGAGCCAATTGGCCCAATACACAAAATAAAATTGTGAAAGTACTTCAAAAAGCAATGTCAAACCCATGATGATGATGTATTGCACCAAACCGAGATGTTTTTTTGGTTTAATGTATTCATCTACAACATCGGCCAACAATAATGGGCGAAGCGCTGCAAAAATGGCTAACAATACGGCAAAAACAATGACACCATAAAACCTTTTTTTGTAAGGCTTGGTATAGCGTAAAATTTTACTGAATAGTTTGGTGTCGAATGCTTTGGCTTTCATTTTAATCTGCTGTACTCATTATTTTACCGCAATGACGCGAAGTTAGTCGCAAAGTGCGCAAAGTTTTTTAAATATAATTAGCTTAATTATTATTTTGGGACACAGATTTAAGAAATTGGAAAAATTTTAAAAATCTATTCTCTATGTTCTATTCTCTGCTTTCTACCTTCTATCTTTAACTTTGTATTTCGTACTTTATACTTTGTACTTTATACTTTGTACTTTGTACTTCTCAAATATACTCATATTCCACTTTCGTCAAATACAATCCGTGTGCGGGAACCGAAAAACCAGCTTTATTGCGGTCTTTGCTTTCAATGATTTGAATGAAATCGTCTACAGTTATTTTTTCTAAACCAATATTAATCATGGTGCCGACGATCGCACGAACCATATTCCGTAGAAAACGATCGGCCGAAATGGTAAACATTAATTTGTCATTGTTCTGTTGCCAATGCGCTTCGAAAATCTTACAATTAAAAGTATTGACATCCGTATTGACTTTTGAAAAACACTCGAAATCAGTGTGTTCGAATAGTATTTTACACGCTTCATTCATTTTTTCAACGTTCAAAGGCAAACCATAATACCACGAATCGTCCGATTCAAAAGCATTTTTAAACATGTGGATGTGGTATTCGTAGGTGCGTTTGGTAGCATCGAATCGAGCATGTGCCTCATCATGAACCTTATATATGTTGAAAATGGCAATGTCTTTGGGTAAATACGAGTTGAGTTTGTGGACTAAAACTGGAATTTCAAAAACGACTTCACTATCAAAATGAGCAAACATTTGTTTGGCATGAACACCCGCGTCAGTTCGGCCAGCGCCAACAATTTCAATTGGAGTTCGCAACAAAACAGAAAGTGCTTTTTCCAAAGTCTCTTGTACAGAAGCTGCATCGGGTTGGGATTGCCAGCCGTGGTAATTCGTTCCTTTGTATGCGAGTTCGATGAAGTGTCTCAAGTTCAGTGTTCAGTGTTCAGTGTTCAGTGTTCAGTGTTCAGTGTTCAGTGTTCAG
>CAYPXI010000027.1:0-36581 GCA_964414655.1 uncultured Flavobacterium sp.
AAGCCATGTTTCAACATTTCGGCCAAACCCGAACGCATTTCTTTCTGTGGTAAAGTTTCTAAAAAACGAGTATCAATTAGTAATAGTTGAGGAACTGTAATTGTACCAATCTGATTTTTTAAATGGCCTAAATCAACTCCGTTTTTTCCACCAACGGATGCATCTACCATACCAAGCAATGTAGTTGGTACATTGATAAAATCAATTCCTCGTTTGAAAGTAGAGGCAACAAATCCGCCAATATCAGTAATTACGCCACCACCAACATTGATAATTAAACTTTTTCTATCGGCTCCCAATTCGGTCAAAGTGGTCCAAATTTCAGAACAGGTTGTAATGTTTTTCAAACTTTCGCCTGCCTCAATTTCGATAATTTCAATTGGAATTTCAGTTGCTAAATAGGGCAAAAAAAGAGGAAGACAAACTTCATTCGTATGACTATCAACTAAAATAAACAAGGAGGAATAATTTTTTTGCTGTAATAAATCATTCAAAATTACATATCCTTTTTCGTTGAAATGTATCGCGTAGCCGTTGGCAGAAATTGATTGCATGTGTTTGTTCTAAATGTGTTCGCAAAATAAATGCTTTTTTTGGTTTTTTTTAAGATACATCGATTTTAATTTAGTTACTTTTGTTTAATTATTTTTTAAAAAAGTTAAACAATTTTGTGAAACCGATTATTTCAGCCATCGACAACAATCAATTAAATGATTTGCAAATTGACCGAATCATCGAAATGGCTTGGGAAGACCGAACACCTTTTGATGCCATAAAATTCCAGTTTGGTTTATCAGAAGCCGATGTTAAAGCTTTGATGAAGAAAGAACTCAAATTCAGTAGTTATAAACTATGGCGTGAACGAGTTGAAAGTTGTAAAACCAAGCACAAAGCCAAAAGGATAGAAGGCATTGATCGATTCAAGTGCAATTTGCAACGTGCCATTTCGAATAATAAAATTTCAAAACGCTGATATATGGAAAGTAAAAAACCTGATAATGTAGTTTTTTCTGAAGTCGAAGGTTACAATGCGAATGTATTGTCATATTCTACCAATGTTGGTGCGCCTGTAATCCAAATGGACGATGTAGTTACATGGAAAAGACGTGGAATCAATAATGTAAATAAAGAGTTTGAAAATAAATTTAATGAACTCAAAATTCAATACGAGAATTTGATGCGTGAATACGAATGGAACCAATTGGTGTACAATGCCAGAATCAGTTTCGAACCTGTAGTGGGCGAAATTTACCATTTGTACCGCAATACGAATGGAGAAAATTTTCTTTCATTGATTTCTCCACAAGAATGGAACAAAGAACACATTGGAACTTTTCAACTCAATAGTGATAAAAAATGGGTTTATATCAATCAATAATTCAATTGTAGCCATGCAAAAATCGTTAGATTACCATCAATTGATGGAAATGGAAAAGCAAGAAAGAGTCAACTTGGTCAATAGCCTCGGCGGATTCAAAAGTGTTTGCCTTATCGGTACAAAAAGTAAAAGTGAACAATTAAACTTGGCAGTTTTCAGCTCGATTATGCACATTGGTGCGAATCCACCGTTGATGGGAATTATTTTTCGACCTGGAGTTGTTGAACGTCATACATTAGAAAACATCATCGAAACTGATTTTTTTACCATTAATCATTTGAATGAAAGGATATTCAAACAAGCGCATCAAACTTCAGCTCGATACGATAGAACAATTTCTGAATTTGACAAAAGTGGTTTGACTCCCGAATATAAAAATGATTTTTTTGCGCCTTATGTAAAAGAAAGCAATATTCAAGTCGGCATGCAATTTAAACAACGCATCGATTTAGAAATCAATAATACGATTTTGGTTATTGCCGAGATTCATCAAGTTTATTTCCCAAAAGACTGTCAATGTCAAGATGGTTTTTTGGATATTGAAAAAGCAAATACAATTACATGTTCGGGTTTGGATAGTTACCACAAAACTATTCGCTTGGATCGATTGAGTTATGCCAAGCCAGATAAAGAGTTGACGTCAATTCCAATCATTTACAATGAGTAAAACGTCAATCAATATTGTTTGGTTTAAAAGAGATTTGAGGCTTACCGACCACAAGCCGCTTTCTCGTGCTTTGCAAGAACCTTTACCTGTCTTGCTGTTGTACGTTTTTGAACCTTCCGTTATGGCTTACGATGATTCGGATGTTCGGCATTGGCGATTTGTATCCGAATCCATACAAGATATTAATAATCGTCTGAAAATCAAAGACTATCAATTGTATTTCTTTCATGATGAAGCGGAAAGTGTTTTTTTAAAACTTCTTAATAAATTCGATATTCAATCGGTTTTTTCACATCAAGAAGTGGGAAATAAATTGACTTTTGATCGCGACATTCAAATGCAAGATTTCTTTCATAAAAAAGGCATTATTTGGAAAGAATTTCAACTTCATGGTGTCGTTAGAAAACTCAAATCGCGAAAAGATTGGGATAAAAGATGGAATCAAGAAATGATTTCCATGCCTGAAATGATAAGCGAATCACAATGGAATTTTGTCCGCTTGGAAAACGATTTTTACAATGAAATTAAAGGTGTAGACTTAGCCGAAGAAATAAGACATCACAATAAAAACTTTCAACACGGTGGCGAATATTGGGCATGGCGATACTTGGATAATTTCATCAAAGAACGGCACGTTAATTATAGCAAACACATTTCAAAACCCTTATTGAGTCGAACAGGCTGTAGCCGTTTGTCACCTTATTTGGCTTACGGAAACATCAGTATGCGAATGGTCTATCAATACACGATGCAACATTACGATCGTTCGCCTAACAAACGTGCATTATCCAATTTCATCTCACGTTTGCACTGGCATTGTCATTTTATGCAAAAATTTGAAGACGAATGCCGAATGGAATTTGAAAACGTTAATAAAGCGTATGATGCTTTAACAAAACCAAGAAATGAAACTTATATCAAAGCTTGGCAAGAGGGTAAAACCGGAATTCCGATAATAGACGCCTGCTTGCGTTGTTTGGTTGAAACGGGTTACATCAATTTCAGAATGCGCGCTATGGTTGTTTCGTTTTTTGTATTCAATTTATGGCAAGATTGGCGTGATTTACACTTTTTAGCACGGCAGTTTTTAGATTATGAACCCGGAATTCATTATCCACAAATTCAAATGCAAGCTGGCGTAACCGGAATCAATACCATTCGAATTTATAACCCAATCAAAAACTCGGAAGATCACGATTCTGAAGGTTTGTTTATCAAAAAATGGTTGCCCGAATTAGCGAAGATTCCGCCTCATTTAATCCACGAACCTTGGAAACTGAGCTTAATTGATCAGCAATTGTACGAATGCGAAATCGGTAAAGATTATCCTTTTCCGATTGTAGATGTGGAAGAAACCCGAAAATATGCCAGCGATATTGTGTGGAGTTTCCGAAAAAAAGACGAAGTAAAAGAAGAAGGGAAACGAATATTGAAAAAACACGTTTCAAATCCAAATTCAAGAACCAATGCGCGGAGTAAAAAAACAAAACTTACCTAGTAAACTATGCCTTGTTTGTAGTCGACCTTTTTCATGGCGAAAAAAGTGGGAAAAAGTATGGGATGAAGTCAAATATTGTAGTGATAGTTGTAGAAGTCGAAAGTCGAAAGTCTAAAGTAAGTGGTATTATGTCAAAAACCCTACGTTTAATTCTCGGAGACCAACTCAATGTTCATCATTCTTGGTTTTCAACTGTGGATGATTCGGTTACGTATGTGTTAATGGAAGTGCGTTCTGAAACCGATTATGCCGTACATCACATTCAAAAAGTGGTAGGTTTTTTTGCGGCTATGCGATCCTTTGCTACTGAATTAAGCAAACATCATTCAGTCATTTACATCACTTTGGTTGCAAGTGATAATCGTCAATCTTTTAAAGAAAATATAATTCATCTTATTGAACAACATCAGTTTACTCATTTCGAATGCCAATATCCTGACGAATTTCGATTGGATCAAGAATTGACGCAATTGTGCGAATCATTGACTATTTCATTTTCGGTTAGCGATTCGGAGCATTTCTTGTCTACTCGACATGAATTGGGTGATTTTTTTTCGGGTAAAAAAACATTTCTAATGGAGAGTTTTTACCGTTATATGCGAAAGAAACACAATGTATTAATGGAAGGTAATCAGCCTTTGACTGGTAAATGGAATTACGACGAAGAAAACCGTAAAAAGCTACCCAATCAACACAAACCAATTGCTCCTTTGGTTTTTGAAACGGATGTTACAGATTTGGTAAACATGATTCAAAAAGCCAATTGCAAAACCATTGGAACCATCAATTCTAAAGCGTTCCTTTGGCCAACCAACAGAAAGCAATCGCTAGAATTACTCGATTTTTTTGTGACCGAATGTTTGCCTTTTTTCGGAACCTTTCAAGATGCCATGTCTCCCGAAGAATGGTCGATTTATCATTCAAGATTGTCTTTTTCAATGAATGTCAAATTAATTTCTCCTAAAGAAGTCATTGATCGTGCTATTGAAGAGTGGCAAAATCGTCCCGAAGCCATTCAGTACAATCAATTGGAAGGTTTTGTTCGACAAATTATTGGCTGGCGCGAATACATGAGAGGAATTTATTGGAACAAAATGCCTGAGTTTGCTCAACTCAATTATTTCAATCATCAGAACAAATTACCCGATTGGTTTTGGACAGGAAATACTAAAATGAATTGCCTCAAACATTCCATCAAACAATCGCTAGAGTATGCTTACGCACATCATATTCAACGCTTAATGATTACGGGAAATTTTGCACTGTTAGCTGGAATTCATCCTGATGAAGTGGATCAATGGTATTTAGGCATTTACATCGATGCCATCGAATGGGTGGAAATTACCAATACTCGCGGTATGAGTCAGTTTGCAGATGGCGGAATTGTGGGTACAAAACCTTATGTGAGTTCGGCTTCTTACATTGATAAAATGAGTCATTATTGCGGTTCCTGTTTTTATAAAAAAGCTATCAAAACCGGAGAAAAAGCGTGTCCGTTCAATAGTTTGTATTGGAATTTTTACGACAAGCATCAAGATAAATTGAGTAAAAATCCGCGTATTGGTATGATGTACAATGTGTGGAACAAAATGAAATCAGAAGATAAAATAGCTTTATTAGAACAAGCCGATGCTTATTTAAAAAATATTAATGAGTTATGAGAACAGCCGTAGTTTGGTTCAAAACCGATTTGAGATTGACCGACAATGAAACTTTAGTCAAAGCCATTGCCCAAAATGATTATGTGATTCCAGTATACTGTTTGGACGAAGCACATTTTGCAACTACTAAATTTGGATTCAAAAAAATGGGAAGCTTTAGAACTCAATTTTTGTTAGAATCGTTGGCCAATTTGGATGCGAATTTACGTCAATTGGGTTCAGGCTTGGTTTTGGTCAAAGGAAAGCCAGAAGTAGAGTTACCCAAGATTGTACAACTTTATAACGCCAAAAAAGTGTATGCTAAGCGGGAAGTCGCTTCTGAAGAGAAACTCACTGAAGAAAAAGTGCAAAACGAATTGTTCAAATTAGGTTGTCAGTTTGAAACCATAAGTACAAGTACATTGTATCACGCAGAAGATTTGCCTTTTTCGATTAAAGATATTCCTGATGTGTTTAGTGTTTTCAGAAAAAAAACAGAGAAAGATTCGAACATTCGTTCTCCATTTGAAGCACCAAAAACCATTGCTTCACCCAAATTGCTGCCAGTACTTATTCCTTCATTGAAAGAGTTAGGAATTGAACAACAACCAATTGATCAGCGTGCCGTACTTCAATTCAAAGGTGGTGAATCGGAAGCATTACAACGACTGAATCATTATTTTTTTGAAACCAAATGCTTATCGAAATACAAAGAAACGCGAAATGAAATGGTTGGAGCAGATTATTCATCTAAATTCTCAGCTTGGTTGGCTTTGGGTTGCATTTCTGCGAGATATATTCACAATGAAATCAAGAAATACGAAAAACAATTTGGTGCCAATGATTCGACTTATTGGTTGGAATTTGAATTGTTGTGGCGTGATTTCTTCCGATTCATGTTTAAAAAACACAAGAACAAATTGTTCAAAACCAACGGAATTTCAGGTGAAATAAAATCAAATTCGTTTAATCAAAAGCTGTTAGAGAAATGGATTAACGGCACAACAGGTTCAGATTTTGTCGATGCCAATATGATTGAATTGAAGTTGACAGGTTTTATGAGTAACCGCGGTCGACAAAATGTGGCTAGTTATTTAATTAATGACCTCAAACTAGATTGGCGTTTGGGTGCAGCGTATTTTGAAGAACAACTCATTGATTATGATGTCACGAGTAATTGGGGCAATTGGGCGTATTTAGCTGGAGTAGGAAATGATCCAAGAACCAACCGTTATTTTAACATCGAAAAGCAGGCTAATGATTACGATAAATCGAAAGTATTTCGCAATTTGTGGTTGTAGGTATATAGTCGTAATTTGTTAAAAACACCTTTTTATTTTGTTGAGAAATTGACAAACTCTCATTATATTTGCTTAATTTTTATCAATAATGGACAAAATCTTCAATAATACCCAAGTTGCTTTCTCTTTAAAAAGCGACACCGAACTCGATAGAGCCTATTTCCTTTTCAAAATGATTGCTAGTGAACCCTTAGTTCGAATTGGAACAGCCGTGACCAACTTTGCCTTAAAAGCGCATTTGCCTGTGGATGGATTAATTCGCGCTACAGTCTTTGACCATTTTTGTGGTGGTGTCAATGAAAATGATTGTTTGACAGTGGTAGATAAAATGTTTACCAAAGGTGTTTCTTCTGTGTTGGATTATTCGGTGGAAGGAAAAGAAGAAGAAACCCAATTTGATGCCGCTTTGGAAATGACTTTAAAAACAGTTGAATTTGCCAAAGAACGTCAAGCGATTCCGTTTGCTGTGTTTAAACCAACAGGCTTGGGGCGTTTGGATTTGTATGAAAAAGTAGGAGCAAAGCAAGCCCTGTCAGCAGAAGAAGAGCTTGAATGGAATAGAGTTAAGGAACGCTTTGATATCATCTGTAAAACAGCTCACCAAAAAGATGTAGCGTTGTTAATTGATGCTGAAGAAAGTTGGATGCAAGATGCCGCTGATGATTTGGTGGAAGAAATGATGCGTCAATACAACAAAGAAAAAGTTATTGTTTTCAATACCTTGCAAATGTACCGTTGGGATCGAATGGATTATTTGAAAAGGTTGCATGAAAGAGCTAAAGCAGACGGATTTTACATCGGAATGAAACTGGTTCGTGGTGCTTACATGGAAAAAGAACATAAAAGAGCCGAAGAAAACGGTTATCCAACACCTATTTGTGCTTCCAAACAAGCCACAGATGACAATTACAATACCGCGGTAGATTATATGATGAAACACATTGATCGTATGGCTATTTTTGCAGGAACACACAATGAGGAAAGTTCGTATAAATTAATGGAAATGATGAATGCTAATGGAATTGACAAAAACGATCAGCGTTTGTGGTTCGGGCAATTGTACGGAATGAGTGATAATATTAGTTATAACTTGGCAGCGCACGGATACAATGTAGCTAAATACTTGCCTTTTGGACCAGTGCGAGATGTTATGCCTTATTTGATTCGACGTGCCGAGGAAAATACTTCGGTAGCAGGACAAACGAGTAGGGAATTGAATTTGTTGAAAACCGAACGTGAACGTAGAAAAATAAAGTAACAAAAAACTCCGAGTTCATCGGAGTTTTTTTATGCTATTTTTTTATGATGTTATCCAACACGGCTTTGGTTTCGTAGTTAATTACGCGCAACTCAATGGGTTCGCCAGTGGTGGTTTTGCCTTCGATGACATAGAGTTTTCCGCCATCTTTTTTTATATTACTTTTATCAAAATCCACATCGCCATATGTTAAGGTGTTTTTGATGTCTAACGTATCAATCCAATCTTCTTTCAAACGCTCTGAAGCTTCTAAACTGTAATGAAAAGGCTTGTTTCTTAAGTTGCTCAACACACGTGAATTTGGGAAATAATTGCATCGAGTGTCTTTTCCTGACCAAACTAATGCAACTACAAATAAACCCATTACAAATCCCACTAAATAGTAAGCTAGACGCTGATAGAATTTCATCTTCTAATTTTTTTGCAAAACTAAGGTAAAAACAGAAAATATAAAATTAAAAAACAATCAAATTAATATCACTGTCAGGTAAATTAAACCAATCGCCGATGGCTTTATTGGTTAAGATTCCGTGATAGACATAAACACCGTTTTTTAATCCTTTGTTGAGTCGAAGTGCCATTTCAATTCCGCCATCTTCAGCAATATGGATTAGTGATGGTGTTATGATGTTACTAATGGAAAGTGAAGCCGTTTTAGAGTAACGTGAAGGAATATTGGGTACACAATAATGAATTACGTCATTTTTGATGAATGTTGGTTTTTCGTGAGTAGTGATTTCTGAAGTTTCAAAACATCCTCCAGTATCGATACTTACATCAACAATTACAGCGCCTTTTTTCATGTGCTCGACCATCGTTTCAGTAACTACAACTGGACAACGGTCTTTGCCGCGCATGGCACCAATGGCAACATCGCAACGACGTAATGCTTTCAATAATGCTTTGGGTTGTATCGTTGAAGTAAAAACACGTTGGTTTAAATTGTTTTGTAAACGACGCAATTTGGTAATCGAATTGTCGAATACTTTTACGCTAGCTCCTAAACCTACAGCGGTTTTGGCGGCAAACTCACCTACAGTTCCAGCGCCAATAATAACAACTTCTGTAGGAGGAACACCAGTAATGTTTCCGAATAATAAGCCTTTTCCGAATTGGTTATTGATCATTAATTCGGCGGCTACTAATATCGAGGCAGTACCAGCAATTTCGCTCAGTGATTTTACAGCAGGATAGGAGCCATCTTCGTCTTTGATATATTCGAATGCTAAAGCTGTAATCTTCTTTTTGATTAGTGCTTCAAAATACTCTTTCTTTTGGGTTTTCAATTGAATGGCCGAAATCAGTATCGAGTTCGGTTGGATCATTTCAATTTCATTCAGCGTGGGTGGTTCCACTTTGAGTAACATCGGGCAACCGAAAACTTTTTTAGTGTCGTTAGTTATTTCAGCACCAGCATCGCTATACTCTTTGTCAGAATAACTCGAACTCAATCCAGCTCCAGCTTCTAATAGTACGCGATGACCATGTGAAGTAAGTGAATTTACGGCGTCTGGAGTCAAACAAATGCGTCGCTCTTGGTAACTAGTTTCTTTCGGAATTCCGATAAATAACTCGCTTTTGTGACGTGCAATTTCAAGTTTTTCTTCTTGAGGTAGTAGTTGCTGTTTGGTAAAAGGTGTTAACGACATGATTATGATAATAATGCCACAAGGTACAAAAAAATCAAATTACAAAAAACAAAAAGCAAAAAACAAAAATCAAATTAAAGTCAATTGCCTTTTTCCGTTAGGTAGCATTTCAATGGAAATAACCGAATGCTCATTGGGAATTAGATTCGGAATTTTTTCTGCCCATTCAATAAAGCACCAATGACCCGAATACAAGTATTCATCGATTCCCATGTCTAACGCCTCACTTTCTGACTTTAAGCGGTAAACATCAAAATGATATACTTTTTGATTATCAGTAGCTTGGTACTCGTTAACTAAAGAAAAAGTTGGACTACTTGTGGCGTCGCTTACGCCTAATAATTTAGCTAAAACTTTGATTAAAGTTGTTTTACCAACGCCCATTTCTCCGTTAAAAAGAATGACTTTTTGTGGGTTTTCAGCTATTATTTTTTGGGCAACTTCCTGTATTTCGGCTATTGAAAAGATGATTTCCATTACTATGCTTTTTGTTACTAAATAAAAGACCAATGCACCTGCTGGCTCCTTCGCTAAAACAGTCTACCAGACTGTCTTTTAAAGCTCGACCCTATTTTGGGTTGAAGACTAAAAAAGGAACGATCATTTCTTCGAGAGAAATGCCGCCGTGTTGGTACGTGTTTCGGTAATAACTTACGTAATGATTGTAATTGTTTACATAGGCCAAGAACAGATCATTCTTTGCAAAAATGTAGGAACTACTCATGTTAATAGCAGGTAAACCAATCTTCTTAGGATCTTTTACAGCGTACACATCTTTGTCTTCGTAGGTTAAACTGCGGCCTGTTTTGTAGCGTAAATTTAAACTGGTTTGCTTGTCACCAATCACTTTCGAAGGGTTTTTTACATTGATAGTTCCGTGGTCTGTGGTGATGATTAATTTAAAGCCTAGTTTTTGCGCTTGTTGGATGATTTCTAACAAAGGCGAGTTTTTGAACCAACTTAAGGTCAACGAGCGATAGGCTTTGTCATCAGAAGCTAATTCTTTCACTACATCCATTTCGGTTTTAGCATGCGATAGCATATCAACGAAATTGTAAACAACAGTAACTAAGTTGTTGTCTTTTAGTCCTTTGAAGTTGTCGGCTAATTTTTTGCCGCTCGACAAATTGGTGATTTTAAAGTAATCTTGTTTGATGTTTAAACCTAAACGTTTCAGATGTGCTTCTAGGAATTCGCCTTCGTACAAGTTTTTGCCTCCATCATCCACATCATTTTTCCAGTATTGTGGAAATTGTTTTTCCATTTCAAGAGGTGTTAAGCCCGAGAAAATAGCGTTTCGAGCATATTGTGTTGCCGTTGGTAAAATGGCGTAATACGGTACTTCTTTTTCTAATTTATAGTAATTGCCTACCACATTTTCCATGGCTTTCCATTGGTCGTAGCGCAAATTATCGACTACAACAAAAAGAATAGGTTTTTCTTTTTTAACCAATTCAGGAACCACTAATTCGCGGAACAAATTGTGTGATTGAATAGGTTTGTCTGCTTTTGGTTCGAACCAATCTTCGTAATTGCGTTCGATGAATTTACCAAATTGCGAGTTGGCTTCTACTTTTTGCGATTCTAAAATATCGATTAAGCCAGTGTCATTGATGTTTTCGAGTTCGAGTTCCCAAAACAATAGTTTTTTGTATAACTCAATCCAATCTTCGTAGGAATTGACCATAGCCAAATCCATAGCTATTTTTCGGAACTCTTTTTGGTAGTCTAATGTTGTTTTTTCGGTAACTAAACGAGAGTGATCAAGGTTTTTCTTGAGGCTAAGTAAAATTTGGTTTGGATTTACGGGTTTGATTAAGTAATCGGCAATTTTTGAACCAATAGCCTCTTCCATGATGTATTCTTCCTCACTTTTGGTAATCATAATTACGGGTGTGGACGACTTTTTCTCTTTCATTTCTTGAAGTGTCTCTAAACCGCTCATTCCGGGCATGTTTTCGTCTAGAAATACTATATCAAAATTGTTATCAGTAAAAATGTCAATGGCGTCACGACCGTTGTTGCAAGTGGTTACGTCGTAGTTTTTTTTCTCTAAGAATAAGATGTGCGGCTTTAACAAATCGATTTCGTCGTCAACCCAAAGTATTTTGATGTTACTCATGTGTGTTAAAATTTGGTGCAATTTACAATTAATAGAACGAAGGTTGTATTAAAATTATTGTAAAATGAAAAGTAAAATAAATGATAAATTTATCTCATCATTTTTCTAGCCTCATCGCTATGGTATCCATTATAAGTTCAAAATTCAGTGGTTGACACGAGCACCTGAATAGGTTCTAGAGTTGATAGGTTGGAAGTACTAAGTTAGTTTCGCCATCGTTTTAACCCTCGAAGGGTATAAAACCTTTGAGGGTGTGGAAGGTAAATTACTTCTTCAGTTCGCTTGGATCGGGTATAAATCCGGACCATCGGTTTTGCTCTGGGATTCGCGAGGTAGCTGTGGGTTAAAAAAATAAAAAACGACTTGATGGCATTGTTTACCCATTTTTAGTATATTTGGTGTACTACAGTCGTTATTTTTTTGTGTCCCGTTGTTTTGGGTTTTGTTTGTACTTTGTTCCTAATTGATTGTATTTTGAGGGAATAGATTAACGCAAAGGGTACCACAACTACGAAGTAAATACGACGATACTATGGAGTAACTATGGAGTAACTATGGCTCATAGTAGGCTTAATAGACAATATGACTCGTTCTCAAAATAACTATCTATCGGGTATAAATCCGCGCCATTGGGTTTTTAACCCTCGAAGGGTATAAAACCCTTTGAGGGTGTTGAAGGTATAAGTTAAGTATGGCTTTGATATGGGGTAGCTTTAAATGACTCGTCCATTGTTTGTTTTAGCACGGATTACTTTGTCAGTTCGCTTCGCTCGGGTGCAAATCCGCGCTATCTGGAGACTTTGAGCAACGTGTTAAGATAAAAAATTTTGAATATTCAACTTGGAATTTTGAATAGTGAAGTTCTTAAAAACTGCTTTAGCCCTAGCCCAGATAGAAGAGGAAAGCCCGGAAGACTAGAAAGTAGTTTTTGTTGACTTACAGCTGCGACCAGAGGAAGCTGTTGTATGACTTACAAAAACACTTTATAGACTGAGGACTTGTAATGGATAGCTGGATTGGCTTCTGAAAAAAATACTCACATTTTTTTTATACTTTTGGTAACAAATTCAATCAAAAAGCTACTCATTCATCAAAATAACCATTATGAGATTTATTCAAAAACTTTCAATTGTAGTAGTATTGTCGCTGGTTTTGGCGAGTTGTTCTAAAAAAGAAACTGCTTTTGTTGATCCTTTGCTGACCAATAGAGACACTACAGTGAATCCGGCAGACGATTTTTTTCAATATGCTAATGGTGGATGGTTTAAACGCAATCCGATTCCGGCTTCTGAGCGCAGTAATGGGATTTTTCGTATGATTCAAGATACCATCAACAAACAAATCAAAACCATTTGTGAAGAAGCAGCCAAAGATGACGATGCTTTGAAAGGGAGTAATAAGCAAAAAATTGGTGATTTTTATGCCTCAGGAATGGATTCGTTAGCCATCAATAAAGCAGGAATTACGCCGTTGAAAAATGAGTTGGCTCGTATTAATGCGGTAAAAGATATTCCTGGAATTTTAGCTACAATGGCTCATATGCATACTGTAGGTGCTGGGCCAGGATTTGGTTTTTATGTCGGTCAAGACGATAAAAACAGTGCCAAAAATGCGTTATTCTTTTCGCAAGGTGGATTAGGGTTGGGTGAGCGTGATTACTATTTTAATACTGATGAACCTACAGTTGTGATTCGAAATGAATACATTAAGCATTTGCAAAAAATGTTGATTTTGACAGGAGAGAAATCAGATGTAGCAGTGAAGAAGGCGGCTTCTATCATGAAATTAGAAACCGATTTAGCCAAAGCTTCACGTAAAATTGAAGCCCTTCGTGATCCGATGAAGAATTACAATAAAATGAGTGTGAGTCAGTTTTCAGCGACAACACCATCAATTCCTTGGGATAAAATGTTGGTTGCGCTAGGTGTTAAAAATGCAGACTCCGTAATTGTAGGACAACCTGAATTTTTTAAGGCCTTGGACGGAATGTTAAAATCGTACTCAGTGGAAGATTGGAAAGCCTATTTGAAATGGGACATAGTGAATACGTATGCAAGCTATTTGGATAACAATATTGAAGACCAAAACTTTAAGTTCTATTCAACTGTAATGAGTGGTGTTAAACAACAACGCCCGCGATGGAAGAGAGTAGTGGAGCAAACCAATGGCTCGCTAGGTGAGTTAATTGGGCAAGTGTATGTGGATGAGTATTTACCAAAAGGATCGAAAGAAAAACTACTTGAAATAGGCAATAACATTCGTGATGTATACGCAGAGCACATCAAAAAGCTTGATTGGATGAGTGAAGCAACCAAAACTAAAGCGTTGCACAAATTGAGCAAAGTGGTGATGAAAGTAGGGTATCCTGACAAGTGGAAAGACATGAGTTCGGTGGTAATAGAACGCAATTCGTATTGTAAAAACGTAATGGCAGTCAACCAATGGTATTACAAAGACATGATTGAAAAATATGGAAAACCAGTGGATAGAACCGAATGGGGCATGTTTCCGCAAACTTACAACGCCTACTACAATCCGAGTAACAACGAAATTTGTGTGCCTGCTTGTAACATAATAGTCCCAGGTTTTGAAGGAAGAATGCCTGACGATGCTGTTTTGTATGGCATCATTGGTGGTTCGACTTTTGGACACGAAATCACTCACGGATTTGATGATCAAGGTAGTCAATATGACGATAAAGGAAATTTAAAGAATTGGTGGACCGCTGAGGATTTGACAAAATTTAAAGCGAAAACCAAAAAGATTGTTGAGCAATTCAATAAATATAATGTTGTAGACGACAAATACGTAAATGGAGATGCTACACAAGGCGAAAATATTGCTGATTTAGGTGGAGTTGTTATGGGTTATGAAGCGTTTAAAAAAACCAAGCAGTTCAAGAACAATGAGAAGATTAGCGGTTTGACTCCAAATCAGCGCTATTTCTTAGCATATGGATATGCTTGGATGGTCAACACCAATAAAGAAGCTTTGGCACAACAAGTAATGACTGATGTGCATTCGCCAGCCAAATTCAGAATAAACGGACCGTTGAGCAATATTCCTGAGTTTTACAAAACCTTTAATGTGCAACCTACTAACAAAATGTTTATTCCTGAAAACGAGCGAGTTGTTATTTGGTAAAAGAAATAAAGTCCCGATGAATTCGGGATTTTTTTTGCGTATAAATTTGCCTATATTTGTTATTATAAATATTTTGTTTTGAATCCAACCAACAAGCTTAAAATATTCAACGATCCGATTTATGGTTTTATCACCATTCCGAATACCTTAATTTACGATTTAATTCAGCATCCTTACTTTCAGCGTTTGCGTCGCATTTCACAAATGGGCATGTCGTATTTGGTTTATCCAGGAGCGCATCATACACGGTTTCACCACGCCATTGGTTGCATGCATATCATGCAAAAAGCAATTGAAACTTTGCGCTTTAAGGGTGTTTCAATAGCTGAAGACGAGGCCAACGGACTTTTGATCGCTATTTTGTTGCACGATATTGGTCACGGTCCGTTTTCGCATGCTATGGAAAACAGTATAGTTGAAGATGTACATCATGAGGAAATTTCGTTGCTTTTTATGCATCATCTCAATACTGCGTTTGACGGTAAATTGTCGTTGGCTATTCAAATTTTCAAAGGTGAATATCCACGTAAGTTTTTTTACCAATTGATATCTAGTCAATTGGATATGGATCGAATGGATTATTTAAAACGCGATAGTTTTTACAGTGGCGTTGCTGAGGGAAATATCAATAGTGACCGTTTGATTCAAATGATGAACGTACAAGACGAACAATTGGTCATTGAAGAAAAAGGCATTTACTCTGTTGAAAAATTTTTGGTAGCCCGGCGCTTGATGTATTGGCAAGCCTATTTGCATAAAACGAGTGTTGTTGCCGAAATTATTTTGACCAAAATCTTGAAAAGAGCCAAAGAGTTGTCTGAAAAAGGGATTCAATTGGAAAGCAGTAAACCACTGAATTACTTTTTAAACAATAAAGTCAATTTTCCAGATTTTAATGAAAAAGTGCTGGATACATTTGCGCAATTGGACGATGTTGATATTATGAGTGCTATAAAAAACTGGCAATTCAATGACGATTTTGTGTTGAGTTCGTTGTGTAAAATGATAATTAATCGCGATTTACTCAAAATTCAAATGTCAGAAGATAAGCCTGATAAAGTTCGATTACAACATTTAAAAGATAAATTTCTACAATTGCATCCCATTGAAGCGAAGGATGTTGATTATTTTGTTTTCAAAGGGAAGCTTAAAAATCAGGCCTATAACAAGAATAGCGGGCCTATTAGTATCGTTAAAAAAGACAAAACTATTGAAGATGTGGTTGAGGCTTCCGACCAACTGCATTTAAAGGCATTGTCTAAGCCTGTGACCAAATATTTTATTTGTTTTCCAAAAGTCCTGCTCGATACATAGCAATTTAATTAAATTTTATATTTTTGCCAAGATGAAACGAACCAAATTATATATTTCAATAATTGCAATTCCAGCTCAATTGCGTTCCATCTTATACCATTTAAACCCTGTTTTATAAGATGAAATTCACAGCCGAACAAATAGCAGGAATTCTTGAGGGTGAAGTAGTAGGTAATCCTAATGCTGAAGTCTATAAATTAGCTAAAATTGAAGAAGGAACAATAGGTTCACTTACTTTTTTAGCCAATCCAAAATACCAAAATTTTATCTATACCACTGAAGCTTCAATTACGATAGTTAATCAGTCATTTGAGCCAGAACAAGCTTTAAAAACGACCTTGATTAAAGTGGAAGATGCCTACAAATCGTTTTCAAAGCTGCTAGAATACTACAATCAAGTGAAGTTAATGAAATCGGGAATCGAGCAACCCTCAGTGATTTCTGAAAATGTAACTTACGGTGAAAACTTGTATTTGGGGAGTTTTAGTTACATCGGTAAAAACGTAAAAATTGGGAATAATGTAAAGATTTATCCTAACACTTTTATTGGCGACAATGTTACTATTGGCGACAATTGTGTCTTTTTTGCTGGAGTTCGAATTTATTCAGAAACCGAGATAGGCAACCATTGTACTATACATTCCGGGACGATTATTGGTTCTGACGGTTTTGGTTTTGCGCCTTCAGAAGATGGAACTTACAGTAAAATACCACAAATTGGCAATGTCATTTTAGAAGACAATGTTGAAGTTGGTTCTTGTACAACGATTGACAGAGCTACTTTGGGTTCCACTGTAATTCGAAAAGGAGTGAAGTTGGACAATCAAATTCAAATAGCCCATAATGTAGAAATTGGAGAAAACACGGTGATTGCTGCTCAAACCGGAATTGCAGGTTCGACCAAAATTGGTAAAAATTGCCAAATTGGCGGGCAGGTTGGTTTTGCGGGTCATATTGTAATTGGTGATAATGTTCGCATTCAAGCGCAGTCGGGGATTGGTAAAAATGTGAAAGACGGCGAAACGATTCAAGGCTCGCCAGCATTTAATTATGGTGATTGGAACAAGTCTTACGTACATTTCAGAAACTTACCTAAAATTGTGGCTGACCTTGACGATTTAAAGAAAAAATTAGAATAATACAAAATAGATTAAATATTATGGTTAAACAAAAAACCATCGCTAGTGAGATTTCACTAACTGGAGTTGGGTTGCACACAGGAAAAGAAGTCAAAATGACGTTTAAACCTGCGCCAGTCAATAATGGCTATACTTTTGTAAGAGTTGATTTAGAAGGTAGTCCCGTTATTGAAGCCGATGCTAATTATGTAGTGAACACACAACGTGGGACTAATTTGGAAAAGTTAGGCGTTAAAATTCAAACTTCAGAACATGTGTTGGCTGCCTTTGTGGGTTGTGATATTGATAATGTTATTATTGAGTTGAATGAATCAGAGCCGCCAATTATGGATGGTTCTTCCAAATATTTTGTGGAAGCTATCGAAAAAGCGGGTGTTGTTGAACAAGAAGCGGAACGCAAATACTATGTGGTAAAAGAAGTCATTTCATTTTTGGATGAAGCTACTGGAAGTGAGATTATAGTGATGCCAGCTGATGATTATCAAGTGACTGCCATGGTTGATTTTGGTACTAAAGTGTTAGGAACCCAAAATGCCACGATGAAGAATATTGCCGAATTTAAATCGGAAATAGCCAACTCTAGAACGTTTAGCTTTTTACATGAATTAGAAACCTTATTGGATAATGGTTTAATCAAAGGAGGCGATTTGAATAACGCCATCGTTTATGTAGATAAAGAGATTTCTCCTAAAACGATTGAAAATTTAAAAGTGGCTTTTGGTAAAGATTCTATTTCAGTCAAACCTAATGGGATTTTGGATAACTTGACATTGCATTATCCAAACGAAGCAGCTCGTCACAAATTGCTCGATGTTGTTGGTGATTTGGCTTTAATTGGAACTCGTATCAAAGGAAAAGTAATCGCGAATAAACCAGGGCATTTTGTGAATACACAATTTGCCAAAAAACTGTCTAAAATCATCAAAATTGATCAAAGAAATCAAATACCAACGTTTGATTTGCACAAAGAACCTTTGATGGATATTACTAAAATTATGGCTATGTTGCCACATCGTCCGCCATTTTTATTGGTAGATAAAATTTTAGAAATGACGGATAGTTATGTAGTTGGATTGAAAAATGTGACGATGAACGAAGATTTCTTCGTAGGTCATTTTCCAGGTGCGCCAGTAATGCCAGGTGTTTTGATTATTGAAGCGATGGCGCAAACGGGAGGAATATTAATTTTGAGTTCGGTTCCTGATCCTGAAAACTACTTGACCTATTTCATGAAAATTGACAATGTGAAATTCAAACATAAAGTATTACCAGGCGACACATTAGTATTTAAATGTGATTTAATTTCGCCAATTCGTCGTGGAATTTGCCACATGCAAGCGAATGCTTACGCCAATGGAAAGTTAGTCGCTGAAGCTGAATTAATGGCACAAATAGCAAAAAAACAATAAAAAAATGTTCATAGTTTGTAGTTTGTGGTTGGCTTTAACTACAAACGATAAACAATAAACCATAAACTCAGAAAGAATGAATCAACCTTTAGCTTATGTTCATCCAGGAGCAAAAATTGCCAAAAATGTGGTGATTGAACCATTTACAACCATTCACAATAATGTAGTAATTGGCGACGGTACTTGGATTGGATCAAATGTAACCATTATGGAAGGCGCTCGTATCGGTAAAAATTGTAATATTTTTCCAGGCGCAGTTATAGCAGCTGTTCCCCAAGATTTAAAATTTGGAGGTGAAGAATCGCTTGCGGTAATTGGTGATAATGTTACTATTAGAGAGTGTGTTACAATTAATAGAGGAACAATAGCGTCAGGTCAAACAAAAATTGGAAATAATTGTTTGATCATGGCAACAGCGCATATCGCTCACGATTGTCATATTGGAGATAACGCGATTATAGTTAACGGTGTTGCTTTGGCCGGACACGTTATAGTTGGTGATTATGCCATTATTGGTGGTTTGGCAGCGATTCATCAATTTATTCATATTGGAGATCACGCCATGATTTCGGGTGGTTCACTGGTTCGTAAAGATGTTCCGCCATTTACCAAGGCTGCAAAAGAACCATTGTCTTACGTAGGTATCAACTCAGTTGGATTGAGAAGGCGAGGTTTTTCAACCGATAAAATCAGAGAAATTCAAGATATTTATCGTATTTTATACCAAAAAAATTACAATACATCACAAGCAGTAGCTATCATTGAGGCTGAGATGGAAGCCACTCCAGAGCGTGATGAAATTCTACTTTTCATCCGAAATTCTTCAAGAGGAATCATGAAAGGTTACACAGGAACAGTTTAATAAAAATCAATAAATAAATAAAAATCGAATGGCAAGTACAGCAGATATCAGAAACGGATTATGCATCAAACACAATCACGACATTTATAAAATTATCGAATTCTTACACGTAAAACCAGGAAAAGGTCCAGCTTTCGTTAGAACCAAATTAAAATCATTAACCAACGGGAAAGTGTTGGATAATACCTTTTCTGCGGGACACAAAATTGATGTAGTTCGTGTTGAAACGCATACCTACCAATATTTATATGCAGAAGGAAATGATTTTCACTTTATGAATACTGAATCGTACGAACAAATTACATTGAACAAAGATGTATTGGACAATCCTGATTTGTTGAAAGAAGGAACTAATGTAATGGTACAAATCAATACAGAAACTGATTTACCACTTTCTGTTGATATGCCTGCTTCGATTGTTTTAGAAGTAACTTATGCAGAACCAGGAGTAAAAGGAAACACAGCTACCAATGCAACCAAACCTGCAAAAGTGGAAACAGGTGCATCAGTAAATGTGCCTTTGTTTATCAATGAAGGTGATAAAATCAAAATTGACACCGCAACCGGTAAATACATCGAAAGAGTATAATCAATCAATTTGAGAATGTGTCAATTTGAAGATTTGATAATTTTCAAATTGACACATTTTCAAATTTTCAAATTCAAAAAATGAAGTTTCACAAACCACATTCATTACAAGAAATAGCAAAAATCATCGATTGCCAATACGTTGGTAGCGATGATTTTCCAGTTTTAGGTATGAATGAAATTCACGTAGTGGAATCAGGTGATATCGTATTTGTAGATCATCCAAAGTACTACGACAAAGCGTTACAATCGGCGGCAACCATAGTTTTGATTAACAAAGAAGTGGATTGTCCTGACGGAAAAGCATTATTGATTTCTGACGATCCTTTTCGCGATTTCAACAAATTGACTCATCATTTCAGACCCTTTCAAAGTGCTTCGATAGCAATTGCTGAATCGGCAAAGATAGGAGCAGGAACGGTTATTCAACCCAATTGTTTTGTGGGTCATAATGTAGTTATTGGTGAAAATTGTTTGATTCATTCTAATGTTTCCATTTATGACAATACCATTATTGGTGATAACGTAATCATTCACGCTGGCACCATTTTAGGAGCCGATGCCTTTTATTATAAAAAACGTCCAGAAGGTTTTGATCAATTAATTTCAGGAGGAAGAGTAGTAATTGAAGACAATGTTGGAATTGGTGCACTTTGTACCATTGATAAAGGCGTTACAGGCGATACTACCATTGGTGAAGGAACTAAAATTGATAACCAAGTGCATGTAGGGCACGATACTGTAATTGGAAAAAAATGCCTGATTGCATCACAAACCGGAATCGCAGGTTGTGTTATTATTGAAGATGAAGTGACCCTTTGGGGACAAGTTGGAACCACTAGCGGCATCACTATTGGAGCCAAAGCAGTAGTTTTAGGGCAAACTGGCGTAACCAAATCGATTGAAGGAGGTAAAAGTTATTTTGGAACGCCTGTAGAAGAATCAAGAGAGAAATTAAAACAATTGGCTAATGTTAAGCAAATTCCCGACATTATCAATAAATTAAATAAAAAATGAGTCCAAAAGATATAGTACTTGAATTATACAAGTCGGATGTTTTATTAGACAAAGAAGCGGTTGCCCAATTATTGCATCCAGAAGTTACGATTGACTGGAACAGTAGTAAAGGTTTTATTCAAATGAATTACGACGATATTATCGCTTTGACAGAAGAATTAAGTCGCGCTTATGTGCGTTCGAAAATGCGTATTAGTCATGTGGTTAGCGAGGGTAATACAGTAGCGTTACGATTTTCTCATTTTGTAAAAACCATCGAAAACCCTAGAGAAGAAATGTTGTTAGCTCATTTTGCCATTATCTGGGAAGTAAAAGATAATAAATTGTACCGTGGCTATCAAATGAGTCAATTTTCATAAAACGATAGTAATTTAGCAAAAAAACTAAGCACTGAGCACTGAATACTGAACACTATTTTATACTTTTGCAACACAATCCAAAACAACTATATAAAAATTAACTTATGAGCGTTTTAGTCAATAAAAATTCAAAAATAATTGTACAAGGTTTTACAGGAAGTGAAGGAACTTTTCACGCTGAACAAATGATTGAGTACGGAACCAACGTGGTAGGTGGAGTTACACCAGGAAAAGGAGGTTCAACACACTTAAACCGTCCTGTTTTCAATACAGTAAAAGAAGCTGTTGATACAGCAGGAGCTGATACTACTATTATTTTTGTACCGCCAGCCTTTGCTGCTGATGCTATTATGGAAGCTGCAGATGCAGGAATCAAAGTAATCATTTGCATTACAGAAGGAATTCCGGTTGCAGATATGATTAAAGCGTATGCTTATATTAAAGATAGAGATTGCCGTTTAATCGGACCAAACTGTCCAGGTGTCATTACGCCAGAAGAAGCTAAAGTTGGTATTATGCCTGGTTTCGTTTTCAAAAAAGGTAATGTGGGAATTGTTTCAAAATCAGGAACATTGACTTATGAAGCAGCTGATCAAGTAGTAAAACAAGGATTGGGAATCACAACTGCCATCGGAATTGGTGGTGATCCAATTATTGGAACTACTACTAAAGAAGCCGTTGAATTATTGATGAACGACCCAGAAACACATTGTATTGTAATGATTGGAGAAATCGGAGGTCAATTGGAAGCCGACGCTGCCAAATGGATCAAAGCAGATGGAAACCGTAAGCCAGTAGTTGGTTTTATTGCCGGTGAAACCGCTCCAAAAGGAAGAACCATGGGTCACGCAGGTGCGATTGTGGGCGGAGCAGACGATACAGCAGAAGCTAAAAAACGTATCATGAGAGAAAACGGCATTCATGTGGTGGATTCTCCGGCTAAGATTGGTGAAAAAGTAAAAGAAGTACTTGGTTAAATTCCAAGATCAAAATAACAAATTCCAAAGCCTTGCAATTTTGTAAGGCTTTTTTTAATTGTAATACAGAAAGTTATATATTTGAAAATCAAAATCAAATTATGAAGAATCTCTACTTTTTATTAGTTTTTTGTTTGGGGTTTTGTCTACAAGCACAAACTATTACTATACCAGATATTAATTTTAAAAACAAATTGTTGGCTGCAAGCACTACTACTAATATTGCTTATAATGCAGCAGGAGTCCGAATTAAAATTGATACTAACAATAATGGCAGTATCCAAGCAAATGAGGCATTATTAGTGTATCGATTAGAAGTTAGTAGTAGTAACATTACAGATTTAACTGGTATCGAAAGTTTTACTAATCTTAAAAAATTGAATTGTTCATACAATCAGTTGACTAACTTGAATATTAATCCTTTAATCAATCTGCAAGAATTAAATTGTTATCTCAATTCATTAACAAATTTAAATATTTCAAATTTAAGTACTTTTAATAATTTAAATTGTGGATCAAATGATATTACTACTTTAAACTTATCAAATTTACCAAATCTAATCTACTTAGATTTTTCTTTCAATGAAATGACAAGTGTTGATTTATCAAATGTACCAAGTTTAAAAACTATTTTGTGCTTTAATACAAATATATCAACCAGCTTAACATCTTTAAATTTGTTAGCGCAACAAAATCTTGAAAAATTAGATTGTTCAGGTAACAATATTACAGCATTAGAATTATTTTTTCCTAACCCAAATTTGGTTGAATTAGATATAAAGTTTAATGATCTAACCAATTTTAATTTTAATGATTTTCCTTCTCTTGAGTTATTAACTTGTGGTTCCAATCCCTACGTTTCTTTCAATATTGATAGTCTAGTAAATTTGAGAACTTTGGATATGAGTTCATTTCCACTAAATGTTTTCCCTTTTACTAGTGGATACACTAATGCGGGCAATTTTATTCATTTGGAGAATTTAGTTTTTGAACGAATGAATTTTTTAGGGCAACTTAATTTTGATTTTGGATTATTTCCAGCATTGCAATTTTTAAGTTTCAGATTTTGTGATTTAACAGAAATTAGCTTAGACATACCAACATTAAAATCGTTAAATGTAACTCAAAATCCAATGACATCTATTGACTTAACTAATTTGCCAAATTTAGAGTCATTTGCGGGGCATCATGTAGCTTGGGAATCCATAATCTTTAATTATGACGCACCGCTTCAAGAATTTTATTGCTATATTAATCCTACATTAAACATTACGCCAACTATTACAAGCCTAGATTTTAGTTCTTTTCCAAATTTTCAGGTATTTTATTTAGATGGTTGGCAGCAACTACAATATTTGAATGTAAAAAACGGAAATAGTATTAGTAGTACAAATTCAACTTTTTCAAATTGTCCAAATTTGCAATATATTTGTTCTGATGATGATGAAGTAAATGTGTTTCAAACCAAAATTACATCCTACGCTTATTCGATCTGCCACGTAAATACCTATTGTACTTTTGAACCAGGCGGAACATTTTATACCATTCAAGGGAATCATCAGTTTGATATTGATAATAATGGATGTGATGCTAATGATTATCTATTTTCAAATATGAAATTCGATATCACTAGTGGAACCAATACAACAACTTTAATTTCTGGAAATGATGGTTCATATCATTATGATGTTCCGGTAGGAACTTATACTGTTACTCCAGTATTCGAAAATCCTAGTTATTATACGGTTTCTCCTGCTACTGTAAATGTAACTTTTCCAACAACAGCAAGTCCGTTTACTCAAAATTTTTGTTTGACATCTAATGTTGGCGCAGATTTAGAAGTGACACTTTTACCCATTACAGTTGCGCGTCCAGGATTTGATAATAAATACAAGATTATTTATAAAAATGTTGGAGGGATTCCAGTTAATGGTTCGGTAAATTTTACGTTTAATGATGCAATTAATGATTTAGTAGAATCAATTCCTATTGTTACATCACAATCAACCAACAACTTAAACTGGAGTTTTACAAATTTGTTACCATTTGAGAGTAGAGAAATTACTATTAAATTAAACTTAAATTCCCCAACCGAAGTACCAGCGGTAAATGGAGGAGATGTTATTAGTTTTACAGCTTCTGTTTCAAGTTCATTTACAGATTTAACTCCAAATAACAATACTTTTGTTTACAATCAAACCGTAGTAAATGCTTACGATCCAAACGACAAAACGTGTCTTGAAGGCACAACAATAACTCCCGATAAAATAGGCGAGTACGTGCATTACCTCATTCGTTTTGAAAATAATGGTACAGCCAATGCACAAAATATTGTGGTAAAAGACATCATAGATACTGCAAAATATGATATTGCGACTTTAATTCCACTTAATGGAAGCCATGAATTTTACACTCGAATTACCAACACCAATCAAGTCGAGTTCATCTTTGAAAATATCCAATTGCCATTTGACGACGCCAATAACGATGGTTATGTAGCGTTCAAAATCAAAACTAAGCCTAATTTGACTGTGGGTTCGTCTTTTAGTAATACAGCCAATATTTATTTTGATTACAATTTCCCAATTGTAACCAATACTGCGACAACTACTATTCAAGCGTTGGGTACTTCTGATTTTGAATTCAATGATTACTTCACCTTATCTCCAGTTCCCACAAAAGATGTTTTGCATTTTGCAACCAATCAAAGTATTGCCGTTTCATCGATTAGCATTTACAATTCGTTAGGGCAATTGGTTCAAGTAAATACAAAACCAGGCAATACAGTCGATGTTTCTAATTTAAAGTCAGGTACCTATTTTATAAAAGTAATTTCTGATAAAGGAAGTTCGGTTGGAAAGTTTGTCAAACAGTAAATTTCCTTTCAACTATACATATAAAGAAGTCTTACAAATTCTGTAAGGCTTTTTTTAATTGTTATTCAGAAAGTTATATATTTGAAAATCAAAATCAAATTATGAAGAATCTCTACTTTTTATTAGTTTTTTGTTTTGGGTTGTTTGCAAACGCTCAGATAGTCAATATTCCAGATGCGAATTTTAAGGCAAAGTTGTTATCCTCTTCGGCAACAAATACTATAGCATTTAACTTAAATAATCAACCATTCAAAATTGATGCTAATAATAATAATGAAATTGAAGTAGCTGAAGCTGCACAAGTAAAGAGATTAGCTGTACAATGTGTTGGCTGTGCTGCAAATTTAAAGATTACTTCAATAGTTGGAATTGAGGCATTTACTAACATGAATCGATTGGATTGCGCAAATAACGCTATCGAATCATTAGATTTGTTATCAACTTTAACAGGGATTGAATACTTATCTTGTCATCATAATCAATTAGCATCTATTAATTTTGTTAATAGTTTACCAAATTTAAAAGAGATTACTGCAGGTTATAATTTGATTACTAATCTAAACATAGCCAACTTAGTTTATTTATTGGATCTTGAATGCTCTAATAATCAAATAAGTAACATAACCATTGAAAATTGTAATTTAATTAATGCAGTTAGCTGTAACAATAATCTATTGACGTCTGTAAGTTTTTCAGAAAATCTCACCAATTTAGACTATTTTACGTGTGGAAATAATCCTATAACCAGCATAAATTTAACTAATCTTATCAATCTGACATATTTGAACGTAAAACAAACCCAAATCACAGAGTTAAATACCAATAATTTACAAATTTTAACTAGTTTGTATTGTGAATTAAATCCTTTACTTGAAAATGTTTTTATAAAAAATGGAAACATAATAGCTACCAATCAAATTAATTTTTCTTCTTGTCCAGCATTAAAGTTTATTTGTTCTGATGAAGGTGAAATTACTATGATTCAAAACAAAATTTCTCAATATGGATATACAAATTGTTTTGTAAACACTTATTGTACATTTACTCCAGGCGGAACTTATTATGTGATTCAAGGTACAACAAAGTTAGATCAAACTAACAATGGTTGTGAAAGTACTGACTCTGGATTTAGAGATTTGAAATTTAATCTCAATAATATAACAAACAATACCAATACTATTATATTTCCAAACCAACAAGGTAACTTTAGTATACCAGTGCAACAAGGAAATTATACATTGACACCAATTTTAGATTCTCCATCAGATTTTACTATAAATCCAACCTCAACCAACTTTAGTTTTCCTGCTCAAAGTAGTCCACAAATTCAGAATTTTTGTGTAAATGCAGTTGTTCCAATTCATGAGGATTTATGTATTTTTCTTTTTCCAACTTATTCTGCTGCTCCAGGATTTGACGCAACCTATAAAATTTATTATAGAAATAAAGGAAATACGATAAGAAATGGGCAAATTGTTTTGAATTTTGCTGAATCAAAAATGGATTTGGTGCAATCCTCACCTTTTCCTAACAATGGTGGAGTTGATCAATATACATGGAATTTTACCAACCTTCTTCCCAATGAATATCGAATTATCAATTTTACATTTAATATTAACACTCCAACACAGTCATTACCAGTTTCTGTAGGTGACAATTTGCTTTTTCAAGCACATATTTATCCTGATGTTTATGATGAAGTTCTACAAGATAATCATTCAGTTTTAGTACAAACAGTTGTAGGTTCATACGATCCAAACAATAAAACGTGTCTCGAAGGCACAACAATTACACCTGATAAAGTAGGTGATTACGTGCATTATATCATTCGTTTTGAAAACACAGGAACGGCCAGCGCACAAAACGTTGTGGTGAAAGATATCATCGATACTACAAAATATGACATTTCAACTTTAATCCCAATTGATGGAAGTCATGATTTTTACACCAGAATTAACAACACCAATCAAGTCGAATTCATCTTTGAAAATATTCAATTGCCATTTGACGACGCCAATAACGATGGTTATGTAGCGTTCAAAATCAAAACTAAGCCTAATTTGACTGTGGGTTCGTCTTTTAGTAATACAGCCAATATTTATTTTGATTACAATTTCCCAATTGTAACCAATACTGCGACAACTACTATTCAAGCGTTGGGTACTTCTGATTTTGAATTCAATGATTACTTCACCTTATCTCCAGTTCCCACAAAAGATGTTTTGCATTTTGCAACCAATCAAAGTATTGCCGTTTCATCGATTAGCATTTACAATTCGTTAGGGCAATTGGTTCAAGTAAATACAAAACCAGGCAATACAGTCGATGTTTCTAATTTAAAGTCAGGTACCTATTTTATAAAAGTAATTTCTGATAAAGGAAGTTCGGTTGGAAAGTTTGTCAAACAATAAAAAAAATCCTCTCGCAACGAGAGGATTTTTTTTGGATTAATTTCACTATGAGAATTAACCGCTATTAGTAAAATTATTTTAATGTTTTTGATTACCAATAAGTAGCTTAAGGTGAAAAGTTTATTGCTGTAATCTAAAAATCACGTAGTACATGAGCCGAGCCACTAACAATATAAGTGTTTAGTTGTTGTGTTATTGTACCAGAAAATGTAACGTCAATATAATCGCCAATAATCCCAAATTTATTAATCCTAAAATGATAATTGGATATATCAGAAATTCCATTAACGAAAAAATATGAATTTGGTGAACCATTTACAGATATTCTAACACTAGAGTTTGAAGTTGTATAATCGCCTGGAATTGCGCTTCCACATTCGATAGCAACACCAGGTAATTGTATAGCCCCACCACCTGGAACTGTTCCATAATTTGCATAAATTGTCATCTGATTAGCAAATATATTATTTCCATAAGTTGGTATTCCTAAAAAAACTTGCGACTTAAGATTAGTAGTCACTATAGTATTTTCTCCATTTATGCTGAAAGTAATATATTCGGTTATAGCATTACAAGCTTTCAATGCATTAACTCGGGTTTCAGGAAATTCAAAATTATAACTTAATTCTCCTGTAGTTTGAAGATTATCAAAATCAAATCCTTCAATAGAAAAATTATTTGAATTGGAACATGACAAAGTTCTGAAGCTATAATTTCCCTGGTTTAAAACGGATGCAAATGTCTTATTGCCTTGTCTTAGTAAAACATATCCATTTGTAACAATTGTATTATCACATTTGACAATAGAACCCGAAATTTTAGTTGCCTGAACATTTGAACCTTGTAACTGTATTTGTGCTAAATCGGTATCTTGAGTGAATGGACCTACTTGTGAAGTATATATAATATTGCCACAAATATCGTGGATGTTTAGAGATAAAGGCATGTTCGTTGGAATAGGTCCAGCGATTTGACCATTACTATTTGTAATACTTGTTGCAGGGTAAGGACTTCCTTGATAATTCAAGCTTACTTCAACACCCGAAATAGGATTTCCGCTTACATCAACAACGGTAACGTTCAAATTAGCTGTTGAAAAAAACACATCGCAATTCCACCAACTAAAATGTGACACATTACCCACATACTTATTTCCAACTTTTGTAGCAACACCGTCTTCTTTCCAATAGCCTTTTTCTTCATCAAAGTGCCAAAGCGGTATTGTACTTGGTGCTGTTGTTATTTGATTAGCATCAATAGATAAATTAATTTCGGCTTTATGACCAGAGGCAATTTCAAGTTTTTGTCCAGCGCTTCCTTTAAGTTCTACGTTTAACATTCCATAAGTTTCTAAAAAGGCTTCTTGATTGTTTTTTGTTTGTGCATACAACATCCCAGGCATAAGATTTTCAACATTTTCATCCGAAGATGTTAAATGAAAAATAGAAACTTGCACTGGACCATTGTAAGCTGTACCATTTTCATTTTGAAAAGCACCATCAAAAACAACTTTTGTTTCTGAATTGATAGCAACTTCGCTAGCTACTCCAGATTGAATGGTTTGTAAAGGAGTATTATGTAATAACATGATTTTCAAGTTGTTCTTTCCATTTGTGGGTACCATCGATCTTGAACCATCAATATATCCAGCTTTCTTAGCAGTGATGTAGGCAAAACGTTCATTTACTGAAGCTCCATTGATAATAAAAAAACCATTCACATCGGTTTGAACAGTAGAAGATCCAATTTTAATAGTGACATTTTGTAATGCTACATCATCTTCATCAACAACTTGACCTACAAAATCTCTAGAGACTTGAGGCCCAAAGTTTTCTGCGAATGTAATATCGTTTTGAGAAGTGTCAGTGTCATCATCACTTTCATTAGTTTCACAACAAGTGAAAAGTAATGTGACTAAAACGAGTGAGAATAAAAATTTAATTTGTTTCATAGCTTCTTTTTATTTCAAATCTAAATAAAATATTTTGATAATGACAATCTTTAGACTCAATTAACAAACTCTATTGATTGTTTTTCAATTAGATTTGTTAATTCAACTGATTAAACTTTCAACAATATACCTTGTGAATGATTTGTACAATAGCTATTAAACAAAAAATCCTCTCATAACGAGAGGATTTTTTATATCACTTTTTTAATAACTCTAAGTCGGTGTGTATGTCGATTGGTTTCGGCATTGTAAATTCCCAAATGATCCAAACGATCAATGCGCACTTTTCCGCTAGCGTGAATAATGTAATTGTTTTCTAAAATGATGCCAACGTGAATAATATTGCCTTCTTCATTGTCAAAAAACGCCAAATCACCTGGCTCACTTTCTTCAATAAAACTCAATACTTCGCCTTGTGTGGCTTGCTGTGAGGCGTCACGAAACAATTTGTAGCCGTTTAACTTATATACCATTTGAGTGAATCCTGAACAATCGATTCCAAACGGTGTTTTTCCGCCCCACAAATAAGGCGAATTCAAATACATATATGCAGTTGAAACTAAATCAGATTTGGGTTTGATTCCACTTATGCGCAATCCTTCAAATTCATAATTTTGTACATTAATATCATTATGATTCAAAAAGGATAACGATGCGCCCAACGAAATCGGAATCAAAACATGCGTAGGAGTAGAGATGTATTCTACCAAGTCGGCATTTAGTATAATCGCTTCTTTCGACAGCAATTTATAGTTTTCTTCTGAGATAATTTGGTATTGCTTACTATCTACCCAACCTTCGTAATCGTCAAATTGCAGTTTAATTTTCGACCACTGATTGTGTGTATCAATAATTTCAAAATGCTCGCCAAACAATACCTGCGAAACAATCTCGCTTCGATCACTAGGCTCAAACCGCAACGGAATTACCGATAAATTACAAATACCAAACATTTAATTATTTTAAATTTCCAATTATAAATTTTAAATTATTTTTTGAAGCTATTTCCCGCTTTCCGTTCCAATCTTTTTGTTCCGAAAAAAATCGAAACAAAAAGGATTTCCTCTTCAATCGGGGCTAGAGCATCCGATTAAAAAAGTAACCCCACATTTAAAATTCAAAATTTATAATTCATAATAAATTTTTTATACTCTTTCAATCACAATCGCAGAAGCTCCACCACCACCATTACAAATGGCTGCAGCACCAACTTTGGCATTGTTTTGTTGCAGAACATTGATTAAAGTAACCACAATTCGAGCACCAGAACAACCTAGTGGATGTCCTAATGAAACCGCTCCACCGTTTACATTTACTTTCTCGTCGGTCAATCCTAAAATTTGACAGTTAGCTAATCCAACTACAGAGAATGCTTCATTGAACTCAAAGTAGTCTACATCAGATAACGCAATTCCTGCTTTATCCAGCGCTTTTGGTAAGGCTTTAGCTGGCGCTGTAGTAAACCATTTTGGTTCTTGTGCCGCATCAGCGTAAGATTTTATATAAGCTAACGGTTTCAATCCCATTGCATTTGCTTTTTCTTCACTCATCAGAATTACAGCTGCTGCACCATCGTTGATAGTTGAAGCGTTGGCAGCAGTTACAGTTCCGTCTTTAGTGAAAACGGCGTTTAAAGTAGGGATTTTATCCAAACGAACATTCGTGTATTCTTCGTCTTTAGTCACCATAATCGGATCGCCTTTGCGTTGAGGTACCGCTACAGGAACAATTTCAGCATCAAATTTACCTGCTTCCCAAGCTTTAGCTGAGCGCTCGTAAGATTGAATAGCAAAGTTATCTTGTGCTTCACGCGAAATATTGTATTCTGCAGCACAAAGATCAGCCGAAACACCCATTGCATTGCCGTCGTAGGCATCTTGTAAACCGTCTTTTTGCATACCATCAACCATTGAGGTTGGTCCGAATTTCACCCCATTACGCAAGTGTAAATAATGAGGAATCATACTCATGTTTTCCATTCCACCAGCTACTACAATTTCGGCATCACCAGCTATAATGGCTTGGGCTCCCATCATAATCGATTTCATTCCAGAAGCACAAACTTTATTCACTGTAGTACAAGCTACATTGGTTGATAAGCCAGCGTGTAAAGCAGCTTGTCGTGCTGGAGCTTGACCAACTCCGGCTTGAACAACGTTGCCCATAAATACTTCGTCTACTAAATTGGGATCTAAATTGATTTTAGACAAGGCGCCTTTGATAGCAGCTGCTCCTAAATGTGGAGCGGAAACGGTTGATAGCGAACCCATAAAACTTCCAATCGGAGTTCTAACGGCTGATACGATTACAATCTTTTTATTCATAATTGGTATGTATTGAAATTGTGGTTTGTTTTTTAGTAGTGCAAATTTACTGAATTTTGTTTTAAATTGGTTTTATGACTTGATATATTGCATTCTTATTTGAGTGTATCAAAATATTTTTAAGCTATGCGTTTGATTATTAACTATTTCATTCAAATTTAAAGTTCTTCTCAAAAAAAAGGACTTAAAATGTTGTAAATATTATAATGAAGCATTACATTTGCAACCGCTTTAAGCGAAAGTTCTTTATTATACTATACTGAATTAGGAGAGGTGCCGGAGTGGTAACGGAGCAGATTGCTAATCTGTCGACGGGTAACCGTCGCCAGGGTTCGAGTCCCTGTCTCTCCGCTTTTCGGGGTGTAGCGTAGCCCGGTTATCGCGCCTGCTTTGGGAGCAGGAGGCCGCAGGTTCGAATCCTGCCACCCCGACGTATTAGGAAAAGGTCTCATAGCTCAGCTGGATAGAGCAACTGCCTTCTAAGCAGTAGGTCTTAGGTTCGAATCCTAATGGGATCACATTTAAACCATTCGATTTTCGGGTGGTTTTTTTGTTTCTGTTTGTTTCGTCAATTTTATATCTTTACACTAACTAAAATTTTTTCAATTGCGGTTTTCAGTACTCATAGGTCTAGTGTTATTCATTTCATGTAAGCCCAAACCGCTTAGTGCTCAATCGTTGCATGATGAAAAGTTGGTTCCTAAAAACGATGTTTTTGTTGCTGATTCAACTTTTGTTGCACTAAAAAATTACAGCGATGAGTTTGTTTATGACATGAAATACGCCACTGAGGATAATTTTTTGCATCAAGCTGTTTATGACTGTGGGGAATGTTATCTGAGAATGAGTACGGTTAGAAAATTAATTCAAGCTAATCAAGAGTTTCTCACTTTGGGTTACCGTATTAAATTGTACGACTGTTACCGACCTTTGGATGTTCAAAAAAAAATGTGGCAAATTGTTTCCAATCCAGAATATGTTGCTGACCCCCAAAAAGGTTCCATTCATAATAGAGGAGGAGCTGTAGATATTACATTGGTAAATTTAGAAGGTATTGGAGTCAATATGGGAACAGAATTTGATCATTTTGGAATTGAAGCAAGTCATAACTATACAAATCTTTCCACTGATGTGATAAACAATAGGAAATTATTGAAAAACATAATGTTAAAAAATGGATTTACTTCTTTTGACTCCGAATGGTGGCATTACAATAGTATAGATGGAAGTAAACTAGGCTTATCTAACTTCAAGTGGAGATGTGATTAATTATAACTAATCAACACACTTTAAAAAATCCATAAAATAGGTTGATGGATTTGAAACTGCTTTATCAATTTCAGAAATTAGTTCTTCTTTTATAATGTAATCAATAGTTTCTGAAGCATATTTGATGCGCAAGAGGTTGAAGGGTGAACTTTTTAGTTCTTCAATACTGTCTTTCATAAAAAGGAAATAGCCAGTAAGTATTCTGCAATTTTTACCATCAATAGTAACCGAACTTCCACAATCGGTTTGATTGATGCTTATTAAAGTGATTATTTTACCATTTTCCAATTGTATAAATACTTTCGAATTTTCATCAAAACAAATAGCAGGCACAAAATCGGTACTTTTTTGAATCAATTGAATTTTTAAGGAAGGAAATTCACCACTATTAATTAATGAAAAGAAAACTGATTTTTCGGCAGAACCAAAAAAACGTTGATGTATTAGAAGTTCTTTTGTTGATTTGTAGGTTCCTAAACTATCAGTAACATTAGTCGAATATTCACAATCTTTTTGACCGAAAAGTGCTGTTATTTGTAAAAATGCAATGAATAAAAAAATCTTTTTCATGGTTTAATTTAATTTGGCGCAAAGTAACACAATTTTATCGTTATTTTGATTAGTGGTAAAGAAACAATAACAGTCTCCTCCGTCTTTTATTTTCCATTTTTTACGTATGTTTTCAACCGTTTCAGGGAAATTCCGTGTTGTAATGTTGGCTTTTTTCTGTTCAAAAAATTCTTTCATTGATTTTTTGTTGTAATCAAATGATTGCTGAATCTCAAAAATTCTGCCAGGAAAATCAATACGCTCATTGGACGTGTACAAATGCGAATTTTTATGGAGTTTATACAATGGAAATTGACCGCAAATAGCATCAAATCCACCCGATTTCATGATGGCGCTATTAGGTTCGTACAAATATTTTTGAGGCAAACTGTAATTGGATTCAATTTCGTTATTGTATTGAAAATTAAACGAATAATGTTTTGATTTGACAATGTTAGCGGTTTTTATTTCAATAGTTTTATCAAATCCTTTTTCAATAATCCAAAGCAATTCTTTGACTTCATTTTCGACAGCTACAACATGAATTTCTTTGACATTTTTTAGTTCAGATAAACCAGCAGCAATATCCAATATGGGCGCAGTTTTTATCAAAATTTTATCCGAATAATTAAAGTAAAAATCGAGCAAATCAGGCACATTGGGTAAACAATCTTTGAGCATAAATACTTTGCCTTTAGCATCATTGCGACGCGATGGATCAATGTATATCCAATCATATTTTGTAGTGCTTTGCGATAAAAAATCGGTACTATCTAGTGCGACACAAGAGATATTGTCACAATTTAACTGCTCAAAATTATGCTGAACAATTTCCGATAATTCGGTATTGATTTCACAATGAATAAGCTGTTTGACTTTCTTGGAAAAATAGTAATCATCCACTCCAAATCCACCTGTAAGATCAATTAAATTAGTACCTGAAATCAGTTGCGATTTGAATTGCGCCGTTACTTCAGAGGAGGTTTGTTCAATAGAAATTTTACTCGGAAAAATTATATCTTGAGCGTTGAACCAAGTTGGGAGTTTGTCCTTACTTTTTGTTCGGGCTTCAATTTGGTTGAGGATAATTTTAAAATCAATATCAGGAAACGGATTCTTTTGCAACGCCAATTTATTTACGTCCATTCCCATGCTTTGATGAATGTAAGTTTGGACTTCAGACGATAAAAGAACTGACAAATTCATCCAACTGCATTAAAAAACATTATTAAATATTACGAGTTAAGGCTTTTACAATTTTAATATCGGGAAAGAATTCCTTTCCAATTACCTTTAAAATTGTGAAGACAGGAACCGCAATAATCATTCCCACAATGCCAAAAAGAATCCCAGCAATTAGCACTACTAGGAAAATTTCGAGTGGATGCGAATTGACACTTTTTGAAAAAATAATTGGAGATGATACATTATTGTCAATCATTTGAACGATAAAAAAACCAATCATAACATAAATTGTAGTGGGTAAAGTGACCGTTTGAAAATCGTTGTTAATGTTGCTTAGCATAGTCAAAACGCCAGCTAAAACCGATCCAATAAGCGGGCCAACATAAGGAACAATATTTAATAAAGCACACAAAAAAGCAATAACAAAAGCATTTTCGACTCCAAAAATAAGGAGAACAATTAAGTATAGAATACAAATGACAGTTAATTGAACAATTAATCCAATGAAATAGCGAGTAAGAAGTTCGCGGATTTTTTCGATAGAGTTTAAAATTTTTTCTTCCTGACTGTCGGGAATAATTCGTTTAAAGCCTACAATAAATAGCACTTTATCTTTTAGTAGAAAAAAACTAATAAAGAGTACCGAAACCAAGCCAATTCCGAAGCTACTAATAGTGCCAATGACTGAGTTGAAGAAATCGGTAAAGTAATTGAATCTTAGTTTGGAAGTTAAATCAGCTTCTTTGATAACTTGTTCAATGTCAATATTGTGACTATCTAAATAAGTGTTAACTTGTCCATATAAATCAACCAAACGTATTTCGATGGATTTAGTGTCTAAAAGCGATAAATTGTTGCCTTGCGAAGTAATCAATGGAACAAAAAGAAACAATAATCCTATGAATAAGATAATGAAAATCACCAAAGTTGTAACTACTGCTAATGTGTTGGAAAACTTGAGCTTACGACGAAAAAATTCAATAATTGGGTTGGCTATCATTGAGAATATAATGGCTACTACAAGATATACCAAAACCGTTTGTATTTGATAAATAAAGTAGAGTAGAAGTACTATCAGTGTTAGTATTCCTATGGCTCTAAGGATTCCGTTAGCTATAGTTTTAGAAGTGAGCATTGGGCTTAAAATTTCTTAAAAATAAAAAAAACTCACCAATAAATGATGAGTTTTTACAAATAAATTATTGAAATTTTTATGGCTGTGCAAAAGAATTTCTAGCCCCACCAGTTGCAAATACCGCGGCCATTCTAGCTTTTTGCCCTAATGTAAACATATACATTCCTGCATCGTCAGTGTAGTCCATGTAGTTCATAGTCATTTCTACTGGAGTTCCTGCACAAGTACTGTAATGCGGGTAAGCTGGGATTCCGTAATTTGCAGTATTATGTGTTGGAGTATCAGCAACTAAATCGCTTCCACATGTTGTATCACCCCAAATATGACGAAGATTCATCCAGTGACCTACTTCGTGAGTAGCAGTTCTTCCTAAATTGAAAGGAGCGGTTGCTGTTCCAGTAGTTCCTAAATATCTCGAATCAATAACCACACCATCTGTTGCCGATGATCCACCAGGGAATTGAGCATAACCCAAAATTCCACCACCAATAGTACAAACCCAAAGATTTAATTTTGTTGTTGGTGAAGTTGGAGCAATTCCACCACGATTGGTTTTTTT
>CAYPXI010000028.1:0-36124 GCA_964414655.1 uncultured Flavobacterium sp.
TTCCGGATAATTGGTAATTACCAACTTCACTGGATTCAACACGGCCATGACACGAGGTGCGGTTTTATTCAAATCTTCGCGAACGCAAAATTCCAACAACGAAACATCGATTAGGTTGGTACGCTTCGCAATTCCAATCGTTTTGGCAAAATTACGAATCGAAGCTGGCGTATAACCACGACGACGCATTCCTGAAATGGTACTCATTCGCGGATCATCCCAAGCCGTAACATGACCTTCTTGCACTAATTGCAACAATTTTCGTTTAGAAACCACCGTGTGCGATAAATTTCTACGAGCAAATTCGCGTTGTTTCGGACGGACTTTCGAACTATCATAAACTTGATCCAAAAACCAATCGTACAATTCACGGTGTGGCAAAAATTCGAGCGTACAAAACGAATGCGAAATTTGTTCTAAATAATCACTTTCTCCGTGCGCCCAATCGTACATTGGGTAAATGCACCAATTGTCACCTGTTCTATGATGGTGTTTTTTCAAAATTCGGTACATAATCGGATCGCGCATCAACATGTTGTTTGAAGCCATATCTATTTTAGCACGCAAAATATGTGTTCCTTCTTCAAACTCGCCATCTTTCATGCGTTCAAAAAGGTCTAAATTTTCTTCTACTGAACGATTTCGGTACGGAGAATCGCTGCCAGGAGTGGTTGGTGTTCCTTTTTGCTTGGCCATTTCTTCCGAAGTTTGGCTATCAACATAAGCTTTACCTTTTTTGATGAACTCTATCGCCCAATCGTATAAATCTTGAAAATAATCAGAAGCATAACATTCGTTCGCCCATTTATATCCAAGCCATTCTACATCTCTTTTAATCGCATCAACGTACTCCTGCTCTTCTTTGGCCGGATTGGTGTCATCAAAACGCAAATTCACAGGCGCTTGATAATCAATTCCTAATCCAAAATTTAAACAAATAGCACTCGCATGACCTACGTGTAAATAACCGTTCGGCTCAGGCGGAAAACGAAAACGAAGCTTGTCTTTGGACAAACCATTTTTCAAATCGTCTTCGATAATTTGCTCAATAAAATTCAGCGACTTTTCTTCTGTTGACATAGATTTTTTGTAATTTTAGCAAAGATATAAAAAGTTTGTAGTTTATCGTTTATGGTTTTAAGTTCGTTAACCATAAACTAACAACTACAAACAATAAACATAAAAATGGGAACAATTAAATTACACAACATTCGTACGTTTTCGTTTCACGGATGTTTGGAAGAAGAAGCCAAAATAGGTTCGGGTTACCGAGTAGATTTGGAAGTAAAATGCGATTTGCGTAAATCAGCTTTGTCGGATGAATTGAGCGATACAGTTGATTACGTGCTTTTGAATCGAATTGTGGTGGAAGAAATGGACATTCGTTCTAAATTATTAGAACATGTGGCAAATCGTATCATCACAAGAATATTCAGAGAAATTCCGGAAGTTTCCCGAATTGTATTGGCTGTTTCTAAATTAAATCCGCCTATTGGTGGTGATGTTGAGGCAGTTACAGTAGAAATGGAAGAATACCGAAGTTAAGTATAAAATACAAAGTACAAAGTGTAAAGTTAACTTTTGACTTAAAACTTTGTACTTTATACTTTTTTACTATATTTGCAATCCAATAAATACTTGGCGTCGTGGCCGAGCGGCTAGGCACCGGTCTGCAAAACCGTCTACTCCGGTTCGAATCCGGACGATGCCTCTGAAATTACCTCTCCTAGTGAGAGGTTTTTTTATGTGTAAATTTTTAGAAAAAATTAATTAAATATTATGCAAAACCGTCTATCTCGGTTCTCCTGATTGCTATCGGGACGAAGATGCCTCTATAACCTCCAAGTTTCCTTGAAGTTTTTTTATTGCAAATTTTTAGAAAAAATTAATTGAAGTTTTATTGAATCTGGACGATGCATTGCTGAAAAGAAATCTCAAGAAATGAGAGGTTTTTTTATTTGTCATTCTGACGAAGAAGAATCTAAAAATTAATAAACTTCAATTAACATTGGATTAACTAAAAAACAACTAACGTTTGATATTGTTATTACTTTTACTTTTATATCTGAAATAGCTATTTGATCACCTTTTGAACTGTTTTTAATTATTTCTTGATATGTTTTATCATCAATGGTATCTCCATCAACAGCTATTGCTTTATAACCTGGAATTTTGAGACAAAAACCAACTACTTTAACACGTAAGTCTAAGTTAATATCTGGCGAAATTACTGTTACCTTACCGTTTTTAAAAGATTTTTTAGGAAATCTTAAAATTGAATCTGCCTTGTTGTGGTTAAAACAAGTTATAGCTCTTTTAATGGTTCTAATTTCAAAATTATGTTTTTCAGTAATTTTCTTATTGTTTTTTAAAACAATATCAATTGTAATCTCTGTAGATGTTCCACCTCTTGGATTAAAGCTATAGATATTATCTTTGATTAGCTTCAATCCATCTCCTGTAGCTGTAAAACTCTTACAATTAGGAACGTTGATAACTAATTCATTTGGAATTCCTCTAAAAAAAACCTTCTTTTCTTTAGGAATAACTAAATCATTTTCAGTATGTCTAATTACAGATAAAGTATCTTGCTGTCCATAAAATGAAAATGAAAAAAATAACAAAAAAAAGAGCTGTAACTTTTTCATTATAAATACTTTAATCTTTCAACATCTCCAACTTCTCTTGGATCATTTCTTTTTCTTTTGGGAAAATGCCTTGTGCGATAAGAAAAACACCAAAAATCATCAAAACAATACTGATTACTCTTTTGATTTTATAAATAATATGCGGAGTCATTCGCGTTTTTAATTGTTTGGCTACCATTATTTTTATAATATCAACTAGCAAATAAGTAATAATAATAGCTGCTATAAAAACACTTATTCGATTGGTTTCCATATTGAGTTTGGGTCCGAAAACAATGATAATTCCCATCCAAAAACCTAAAACTCCAATGTTGATAAAATTGAGTAAAAATCCTTTAAAAAATAAACCTAAATAATTGTTTTTCTGAATATTATCTTCTTCTATTTCTTCGTCTAACTGTTTTTTGTAGTTCTTTTTTTCTTTCACAAACGACATAATTCCATAAGTGAGCATAATCGCACCACCAAAAATAAAAAGTCCAGGATCGTCTTTGAGTCGTTCTAAAATTTGATTGGTACTGAAATAAGCAATCAGAATAAACACAAAATCGCCAAACACAACACCAGCATCAAACACCATTGCTGCTCTAAATCCTTTGGTAATACTCGTTTCAAGTAATACAAAAAATACAGGTCCAATAGTGAATGCTAATAAAATTCCCCATGGAATAGCAGCTAAAATGTCGTTGATCATGAAAGTTTTGGTTCTGAATTCTACAGCAAGATATAATTTAAAATTTAAAATTTAAAATAAATCTACTTGGCTTGCTCAATTCGTCCGCCAGCAATGATCTTTTGATTGATTTGTTTTGGTTTACCAAAAACCGTAATTAATCCGCCAGCGCGAACTTTAGCATCTACCAAATCAGTGGCATTCACATCAGCGTCACCACCAGCATTTACAGTAATTGTTGTAATTGATGTTGTTAATTTACTACCAAAATACATTGCTCCTGAGTTGAGAATAATATCTTGGTTAGTCGCTTTTCCATCGATAGTGACACTCGAACCATTTGCAGCTTTTACCTTCAACGAAGTCACTTCAGTAATGAGTTGAATTTCAGCTCCTTCTTTTGCAATTACATTTAATAAAGTTCCTTTTATACTAGCTTCAGAAGCAATTCGAGAACCTTCATTGGCTTCAACAGCATCAATGTTTTGATAATAAACCGTAACCGAAACATTATCGCCTTTCATTAATTTAGTTAAAGGCATTCTGATTTTGAGTTCGCCATTTTTATTGATGATTTCTACTTCTTCAGCTCCTTCTCCAGCCAAAATAATTTTACTTTCTGTACTTGGAATTAACCAAACATCAATTTGATCAAAAGCCGTTACTTTAGTAAAATTTCCAAGTTGTTCAGTACGTTGAGATAGAGCTAATTGGCTGATGAACAATAGTATTACAAAAGCAATTTTTTTCATAGTTATTCTTTTCTTCGGATGAAGTGAAAGTCCAATTGTTTTTTCACTAAATCAGCATTTTTTACCTTAACGTAAACTTCGTCGCCTAATTGTAAAAGATCTTTCGAAATTTCGCCTACCAAAGCATATTGTTTTTCATCAAACGTATAATAATCGTCTTTGATTTCACGAATTCGAACCATTCCTTCGCATTTGTTTTCGATGATTTCAACATAAATTCCCCATTCTGTAACACCTGAAATTACACCTAAAAACTCTTGATCTTTATGGTCTTGCATGTATTTGACTTGCATGTATTTGACCGAATCGCGTTCGGCTTGCGCTGCCAAAGCTTCCATATTACTCGAATGTTCACATTTTTCCTCGTAAATTTCGGCTGAAACCGATTTTCCTCCATCCAAATAATATTGCAACAATCGGTGCGCCATGACATCAGGATAACGGCGAATGGGCGATGTAAAATGACTGTAATACTCAAAAGCCAATCCATAATGACCAATATTTTCAGTAGAATATTTGGCTTTACTCATACTTCTAATTGTCAGCGTATCAACTAAATTTTGCTCTTTTCTACCATTAACTTCATTCAATAAATTATTCAACGATTTCGAAATATCGTTCTTCGATTTCATATTAATGGAATAGCCAAATTTTGAAATCACGGTTTGAAGATTGATCAACTTGTCTTCATTCGGCTCGTCGTGAATACGATACACAAAGGTTTTCTTCTGTTTACCAATGAATTCGGCTACTTTTTTGTTGGCCAACAACATAAATTCTTCAATCAAATGATTAGCATCTTTGGAAATTTTGAAAAACACACCAACCGGCTCAGCTTCTTCATTTAAATTAAATTTCACTTCGACTTTATCAAACGAAATCGCGCCAGCATTCATTCTTTTCTTACGAAGAATTTTGGCTAATTCATCTAATTTTAATGTTGCTTCCACAATGTTAGCATCCACTTTATATTCTTTTCCAGTTAATGAAATTTCAGCCGGAATCGTATCATTTTTAGTTTCGATAATATGCTGTGCTTCTTCGTAAGCAAAACGTTGATCCGAATAAATCACGGTTCTTCCAAACCACGAATCAATTACTTCCGCTTTTGGATTCAATTGAAAAATAGCCGAAAACGTATATTTTTCTTCGTGTGGACGCAACGAACAAGCAAAATTTGATAATACTTCGGGCAACATTGGCACTACTCTATCCACTAAATAAACCGAAGTTGCTCTATTGTAAGCTTCTTCATCTAAAATGGTTCCTTCTTGTAAATAATGGGAAACATCGGCAATGTGAACACCAATTTCATAGTTTCCATTTTCTAGAACTTGAAACGATAAAGCGTCATCAAAATCTTTAGCATCTTTCGGATCAATGGTGAAAGTCAATACATTTCGCATGTCGCGGCGTTTGGCAATTTCTTCAGCCGTAATAGAAGTGTCGATTTTATTAGCAAACGCATCTACTTCAATCGGAAAATCATAAGGTAAACCATATTCGGCTAAAATGGCGTGAATTTCGGTATTGTGTTCACCTGGTTTTCCGAGTACTTTAATAACTGAACCAAAAGGAGAATCGGCTTTAGCTGGCCAATCTTCTAGTGTAACCAAAACTACATCGCCATGTTCGGCATCATTGAGTTTATTTTTTGGAATAAAAATATCGGTGTACATTTTAGCATTGGCCGTAGTTACGAATCCGAAATTCTTCTGAATGTCAATTACACCAACGAATTCGGTTTTTGCACGTTCTAAAATTTCGATAACTTCGGCTTCGGGTTTGCGAGAAGTTCTTCGGTTGTAAACGTAGACTTTTACTCTATCATTATCCAAAGCATGATGTAAATTCGGAAATGGAATAAATACGTCATGCTCTAAATCTTCACAAACAAAATACGCTGTTTTGCGCGACGTCATGTCGATCGTTCCTTCATAATATTCTTGACTTGTGGCTTTTACTAAATATTTTCCAGGTTCGGTTTCGATGATTTTCTTTTGAGCAGCGAGGATTTTTAAATCTTTAATAATTTCGTTGCGACTCTTGGTATCGTTGAGTTCTAACTTGGCTGAAATTTGCTTATAGTTGAACGGTTTATTGGCTTCTTTGGAAAGGATTTTTAAAATTTTTTCGGAGAATGATTTGTCTTTTTTTCCGAATTTTTTTGGTTTCTTACTCATAATTCATTTCTAATTGGGGTAAAATTACGAAGAAGAAAATAGAAAATAGATGATAGAGAATAGAATTAAAGAAATTATAACTTTTGTACTTTTATAAAAAATAAAAAAATGAACGAATTCATCACAGTTGCTACTTTCAATTTTGCTCATGAAATTTCCGTTTTAAAATCAATTTTAGATCATGAAGGTATTCGGTATTTATTTCAAAACGAGAATTTAATTTCGGTTGATCCTTTAGCAACATTTGCTTACGGTGGCATTCACTTAAAAGTGCATCCAAACGATGTTCATCTAGTGAAAGAAATTTTAGATAATCTCGATAACCATTTAAAAATAGTATAATATCTTTTTTATATTCTATTTTCTTTTCTCTAAAAAATCAAAGTTTTCAACACCTTTTAAAAACAACAAAATCAATTTTAATTTTTAATTTTATTTATGATGGTTATTATAGCGTGTTAATTGTTAGCATAACTTTTTTAGAGTTGTTTTGATTTTGAAGTTATACTTTTTTATACCAATTTATCAACAGGTTTATCGAAAAATAAAACGCTCATTTTGAAGTGTTTTTTAGAAATAATTAACAGTTGTTCACAACTAAAAAACACATCCTTTTGTAAATAACTTTTGATGTAGATTTCTGTTGAAAACGTGTTTTTCTTTATTGATAACTTTTCTAAAAATTGACGAAACTAAATTTGTTTTTTCGAATGCAATTTTTGATTACAAAATTTCAAAATACAACCAAGAAAAACTTCTGATTTTCTATCCAAACTTATCAACAATTAATGTTAATTTAAAGTTACCTGAATATCAACGAATTGCAAAATAGAATTAACAGTGTAGATTTTTAACATTTAAAAGGAAGAAATAACAATTATTTTCAATATCTTATAAAAATAATTAAATAGCTTTTTTTTGCAAATTCTCTAAAACCTTCGTTTAACTTCTTGAAATTCAACACGCCTTTTTGCCTTTTTTAAAAGCTCTATATCTCAAACGATTCCAAGGTTATTTTTGTTTGTTTTAAAGAATTTATCGATATAAAAAAAAGGTTCACTCTACAGCAAACCTTTCTTGATATAAATGAATTAATTTTTTAGTTTTTCAATATCTTTTTGGTCACTACCCCTTCATCTGAAGTAAGTTTAGCTATATACATCCCATTGGATAAATTACTTGTATTGATTGTGTTGGTTGTTGAAGATAGAGCTACATTCATTTGCATTTTACCATAAATATCCATGATTTCAAGTTTTGGATTGTTAAGATTTTTAACCTCAATATATAATTCGTTTTGGGTTGGATTAGGGTAAAAATCAACCGCATCATCAAGATTAAAATTCTCTGAACCCAAAGTACCACAGCCTTCAAATTTGAAGGTTTGCCAAATAGGCGCTGTTTGATAGGCACTCAAACTGGCCGACTGAACAATCAAACAACAGTTGCTTTTATTAACATTATTAAAAACACTAGCATTGATAACAAATGGAGTTGCTTTGTAACACGTTAATGAAGTTAAAGAAGTACAATTTTGAAACGCATAAATGCCGATAGAACTGATGGAGTAACCTAAGCTAACAGTAGCCAACTCTTCACAGTTTTGAAACGCATAACTTCCTATTGAATTTACTCCATGCCCAACTACAACCGAAGTTAAACTCAAACATTCTTGAAACGCATTACTTTCTATTGTAAACACAGAATCAGGAATAATTACAGAAGTCAATCCAAAATTTTGTTGAAAAGCAGCAACCCCTATTGTTGCTAATGAGTTTCCAAGCGTTAAAGATGTTAATAAATAAGCTTGAGAAAAAGCCAATGCCCCGATTGAGATAACCGAATCTGGAATAACTAAAGAAGGCAACATCTCACAAAATCCAAAAGCACTATCTCCTATAGTTGTAACAGCATTTCCTATCGTTAAAGAAGTTAAAGAAGTAGGCGCATAAAAAGCAGCATTTTCTATGGTTGTAACTGAATTTGGAATCACTAACGAAGTCAATGAATAACAATTATAAAAAGTAGAATCTTTAATCGAAGTTATAGAATTACCAAGATTCAATGAGCTTAATGAAGTACAATTATAAAAAGCAGAATTACCAATTGTGGTGACCGAATTTGGAATTGTTAAAGAAGGTAAAGCATTGCAATTGTAAAAGGCATGATTTCCTATTGTGGCAACCGAACTACCTAAATTTAAGGAACTTAGCGAAGTACAACCATAAAAAGCAGTGCTGCCAATTGTAGTAACCGAATTGCCTAAATTTAAAGAACTTAATGAAGGACAATTTTCAAAAGCACTATTTCCAATTGTTGTTGTAGCATTTGGAATGGTCAACGACGGCAATGAAGTACATTGGGTAAAAGCATAATCGCCAATTGTAGTAACCGAATTACCTAAATTTAATGAATTTAAACCATAACAACCCGAAAAAGCATAATTACCTATCGAAGTAACCGAATTCGGAATGCTAAGTGAAGTCAACACATAACAATCGGAGAAAGTATAGTCTTGAATGGAAGTTAATGAATTAGGTAGGGTTAAAGAACTTAATGCTTGACAACCAGCAAAGGCTGAACTTCCTATTGAGGTAACCGAATTAGGTATCGTCAGAGAAGTTAACGAATTACAATTTCCAAAAGCGGCATCGCTTATAGTTGAAAGGGAATTTCCTAAAGTTAAAGAAGTTAAAGAATTGCAATTATAAAAAGCAGAGCCTCCTATTGAGGTAACTGAATTAGGTATTGTTAAAGAATTTAAAGAATTACAATCAGCAAAAGCATAATCACCCACAGTGGTAATGGAGTTACCAAGATTTATGTTGGTTAAAGCAGTACAATTTGCAAAAGAATAATTGCCAATTGAACTCACAGAATTTCCAATATTTAATGTATTCAAAACAGGTAATCCATTGAATGCAAAATCATTGATACCCATTATAGCATTTGGCGCATTAGAATTACCAATGGTTAAGGTTGTTAGATTACTTATACTACCAGAAAAAGTCTGAGGATTAGTATATGCTGATGGATTTTTTAAAGTTAGTGAAGTTAAAGCTAAACAATTTGCAAAAGAATATTCTCCTAATGAAGTAACCGATTCCGGAATAATAACCGAATTTAGTGTAACACATCCTTGAAATGCGCCATACCCTATTGAAATAACTGAATCTGGAATTGTTATTGAAGTTAATGAAAAGCAATTTGCAAAAGAACTACCCTCAATATTTGTTATCGTATTAGGCATGATTACTGAGACAGTACCTGTGTGATAATAAAAAGCAAAAGCTCCAATTGATGTAACAGTGTAAGTAGTTGAATTATTAATAACAGTGGGCGGTATTACGATTGAAACTGAATCACCACCCACAACTTTTACCGTTGTAGTTGATGGAATCACCGAATAATTAATTCCATTCACAGTAAAATTTTGCGAATAACCAAAACTGAAGCCAATTATAACGAAGAATAAAAGTAATTTTTTTTTCACAGTACTGTTTTTGAAGAGTTTATAAATTAAAAAATTATCGTAACCTACGATTTATAAAACGTAAAATTAAGAAAATTAGTATAAAAACAGGCTAGAAAAGGAGATTTTTACTAATTGTACCAATGTTTGGAAAGAATCACAATTAATAAACTTAAAAAAAACAATGAACTATAATTTGTTTTTTTGAGCGAATTCTTTAAAATCGGCTTGTAACGCCTTAAAGTCTAACGTTCCTTTTTGCCTTTTTAAATGTTCCAAAATCACAAACGATTTCTCAATTTTAGTCTGTGAATTTTTAACTTTATTAATAATGTGAATCAAACTGCGTTGTTTTCCCGAAGTTAATCTGTGAAAAAGCAAACTTCCTTCTGGATCGGAAAAAAGCACTTCTTCCAATTCTTCCGAAATGTTGATACCGTATTTCGAATCGTCTTTTACAATTTCAACTTTTATTTCATCATTAACATTCAAATTAAGTTTTTTACAGATTTCGTTGTTTACCAAAATATAATGAAATGTTCCTTTAGGCATCATCGCACAATGAAACGAAAGCGAGTTATTTAGGGCACAAATGATGCGCTTATCGGGCGCTATTTTCAACATTTCGGTAAAAATAGCATCCGGAATCGGAATGTGTTTTTCCCACGATAGGGAATTCTCTTCAAAAACACTTAAAAAAGCAGTAAATTTCATTGGTTTTTTAATTTAAAATTCGGTGCAAATCTCTTTTTTAATTGCTACTTTTGTAAAGATAAACTAACTACCACAACTATGAAAATCTCCATTGGAAATGACCATGCTGGGCCAGATTATAAAAGGGCCATTGTTGACTATTTAGTAAAACAAGGTCATGAAGTATTGAATCATGGAACCGATACGTTTGATAGTGTCGATTATCCCGATTTTGGTCATCCTGTTGCTTTAGATGTTGAATCAGGAAAAGCTGAAATAGGAATAGTGATTTGTGGTTCAGGAAACGGAATTGCCATGACGGCCAACAAACATCAAGGTATTCGTTGCGCATTATGTTGGACCAAAGAAATTTCGGCTTTAGCACGTCAGCATAACGATGCGAATGTGGTTAGTATTCCTGCGCGATTTACATCAATACAGCAAGCCGTGGATATTGTAGATACCTTTTTAAACACTGATTTTGAAGGTGGACGTCACGCCAATAGAGTCAATAAAATAAGTTGTTCGTAAGTTGCATAGTGAATCACCAAATACAATTGAAAAAACGATTGCTAACGGAAAAAAAACCGCTTTAGCTAGTTTCTTGTTGGGTTCGTTAATCCTTTTAATTTATTATTTTTCCAATTACAATGGCATCATCTACTTTGCCTTATTCTTTTGTATGGCAGCTTTCATTATGAACGGATTTTTTTTCATTCAACTCACTATCGAACTGTTTAAGAAAAGCGTTTTTAAAAATAAAATTCTGCAAACATTGCTACTCATGTTGGTCAATATTCCTATCGGAGTTGGTTATTTTGAAATAGGATTTCACATTTATTCATCGGTTACTCCCAATTAAAAATGAGTCACGTTCATATTCACAAACACGAGGTAAAAGGCCAAAATTTAGTATATTCTATACTGTTGAATTTACTCATCACAGTTGCCCAAGTGGTAGGCGGAATCGTTTCGGGAAGTTTGGCTTTGATTTCAGATGCGCTACACAATTTTTCGGATGTGCTTTCGCTCGGATTTAGTTTAATTGCACACAAATTATCGCGCCGAAAAGCTTCCATAGATCATACTTTTGGTTATAAACGAGCCGAATTAATTGCCGCTTTTGTCAATGCTTCCACCTTAGTTATTGTAGCGCTTATTCTGATTTATGGAGCGGTAGAACGCTTTTTCAATCCGCATCCAATTGAATCGAATTTAGTCATTTGGCTTGCGGTTTTAGGAATTGCTGTGAATGGCTTTTCAGTTTTACTGCTCAAAAAAGATGCAGATCACAACATCAATATGAAATCGGCTTATTTGCACCTATTGACCGATATGTTGGCGTCTGTAGCTGTTTTAGTCGGCGGATTATTAATGAAATTTTTCGGCTGGTTTTGGGTCGATAGTGTGATGACGATTGCCATTGCGATTTATTTAATCGTAGTTGGAATTGATTTATTGAAAACATCGACCAAAATGCTCATGTTGTTTACTCCTGATCATATTGATATTAAAGAAGTCGTTCGTGAAGTGCACAAAATTTCAGGTGTGAATAAACTCCACCACATTCACGTATGGCATCTTAACGACGAAGAATTACATCTCGAAGCACATCTCGATTGCTCGGAAGACATCAAAATGAGTGAGTTCAACGAGTTGTTGGGAAAAGTAGAAATTGTTCTTTTTGAAAAATTCCACATCAACCACATCAACATTCAACCCGAATTTAAAAAACAAGATCCAAAGGATTTTATTGTTCAAGATTAGAATAAATTTTTAAAAAACCTTGCGAACTTAGCGCAATCCTTTGCGTCTTTGCGGTAAAACCAAAAAAATGACCAACATTCAATTCATTCAAAACCAAGTCAATACTTCGGCCAAAAACATCGAAGCCACTTTGCAATTATTATCCGAAGATTGCACGATTCCGTTTATTTCTCGTTACCGAAAAGACCAAACCGGAAATTTAGATGAGGTAATTATTGAACAAATAGCTAAACTTTCCAAACAATACGACGAAATCGTAAAACGCAAAGAAAGTGTCATCAAATCGATAGAAGAACAAGGTCAATTGACTCCAGAATTAGCCAAGAAAATCCAAGACAGTTTCGATTTACAAGAAATTGAAGACCTGTATTTACCGTATAAAAAGAAGAAAAAAACCAAAGCCGATGTGGCTCGTGAAAACGGATTAGAACCTTTAGCCAAAATTTTGATGGCACAAAACGCCGACGACATTGAGTTTATCGCTTCCAAATATTTGAATGATAAAGTAGCCAACGAAGACGAAGCGTTGCAAGGCGCTCGCGACATAGTGGCAGAGTGGATCAACGAAAACGTCTACATTCGTAAAAATTTGCGACGCATTTTTCAACGAAAAGCCGTGATTGCAACCAAAGTTGTTAAAACCAAAAAAGACGACGAAGCCGCTCAAAAATTCAACCAGTATTTCGATTGGTCCGAACCGATTTCCAAAGCGCCATCGCACCGATTATTGGCCATGTTGCGCGCCGAAGCCGAAGGTTTTGTGAAGTTGAATGTAGAAATTGAGAACGAAGAAGCCATCGAATTCATCGAAAATAATACAATTAAAAATAACCGCGAAACGGCCGAACATCTGCGATTAGCCATCAAAGACAGCTACAAACGATTGTTAGAACCTGCCATTTCTAATGAAACTCTTCAAGAAGCCAAAGCAAAAGCAGACATCAAAGCGATAGACGTTTTTGCAGGCAATTTGTCGCAGTTGTTACTCGCGCCACCATTGGGCGAAAAACGAATTTTGGCCATCGATCCTGGTTACCGAAGCGGTTGCAAAGTAGTGTGTTTGGACGAAAAAGGCGATTTATTATACAACGAAACCATTTATCCGCACCAGCCTCAAAACGAAACGGCTATGGCGATGAAAAAAGTAAAATCGATGGTCAACGCTTATAACATCGAAGCGATTTCCATCGGAAACGGAACTGCTTCGCGCGAAACCGAGTTTTTCATCAAGAAAATAGCTTTTGATAAGCCTGTGCAAGTTTTTGTAGTTTCAGAAGCTGGAGCGTCGGTGTATTCGGCGAGTAAAATTGCGCGCGAAGAATTTCCAAATTTCGACGTAACTGTTCGCGGTTCAGTTTCAATTGGAAGACGACTTTCCGATCCGTTGGCTGAATTGGTCAAAATCGATCCAAAATCAATCGGAGTTGGACAATACCAGCACGATGTAGATCAAACTAAACTCAAAGAAGAGCTCGATACAGTGGTGATGCGTTGCGTGAATTCGGTTGGAATCAACATCAATACGGCGAGCAAATCGTTATTGAGTTACGTGTCGGGAATAGGAGAGAAGATGGCCGAAAATATTGTGGCTTTTCGCAGTGAAAACGGACCATTTGACGACCGAAAACAGCTCAAAAAAGTGCCGCGTTTGGGTGACAAAGCCTACCAACAAGCAGCCGCGTTCATCCGAATTAAAGAAGGGAAAAATCCGCTCGACAACTCGGCTGTGCATCCAGAAGCTTATCCGATAGTCGAAAAAATGGCCAAAGATTTGGGGTTGAAAACCAACGAATTAATTGCTAACAAAGAAAAAATTGCATCCATCAAACCCGAAAAATACACCAACGAAACGGTCGGAATTTTGGGTATTAAAGACATTTTAAAGGAACTCGAAAAACCTGGTCTCGACCCACGAAAAGCCGCCAAAGTATTCGAATTCGACCCGAATGTCAAAACCATAAAAGACGTTCGAACAGGAATGATTTTGCCCGGAATTGTCAACAACATCACCGCTTTTGGTTGCTTTGTTGATATTGGCATCAAAGAAAGCGGTTTGGTCCACATTTCCCAGCTCAAAGAAGGTTATGTTGCTGATGTGAATGAAGTAGTCAAATTACACCAACACGTTCAGGTTAAAGTGATTGAGGTCGATGAAGAGCGCAAGAGAATTCAGTTGACGATGGTTTTTTAGAAGCTATTCTCGCTGTCCATTCCAAGCTTGTTCCATTTCGGCTATTTTTCTAAGGTCAAAAACGCGCTTCCGCTGGTCGCGGTTTTTAACCAAGAAAAAATAAGCCGTTCTGTTCACAAGGCTTTCCATTACCATCAAGGCTAAAAAAAATCCCAAACATTAGTCATTAATTAATGTTTGGGATTTGATTTATTTTTTTGAATAAAAGAACTACTTAGTTTCTTCCTCTTTTTTAGAATTAGCTTGGTTCTCGGTTTTAGAAGCGTCTTTGAATTCTTTAACGCCAGCGCCAAGTCCTTTCATCAATTCCGGAATTTTTTTACCTCCAAAAAGTAATAAAACTACGATTAAGATTACTATCCATTCGGTTGGACCCATTCTTCCCATGATATATAAAATTTTATGCTTTCGCGAATTAGTATTAATAACCACAAAGGTAAAAAGAAAAAAACACCAAAATCATTTTCAACCAAATATTTACCGTTAAAGTTCGTTAAAATTAGTCGCAACGCTTCAAAACTACTTATTTTGCTATATTTGTGGTATAAATAAAAATCATGGCAGAAAAAGGTCAAAAACGAAAAAAAATCAAAAAACAGCTGTTCACCAAAAACCGTTTAGTGGTGCTCAACGAAGACTCATTTGAAGAAATTTTTTCCTTGCGATTGACCTTAATGAATGTATTTGTTGTGGCTACTTTGGGTGCTATCGTTATTATTACAGTTACTACATTTATTATTGCTTTTACACCATTACGCGAGTACATTCCAGGCTATTCTTCATCAAAATTACGAAGAGACGCTACCGAATTAGCGCTCAAATCTGATTCACTTGCGACAGCGTTGAAAAAAAATGAAGCGTATTTGCAATCTGTTGTTAAAGTGCTCAATGGCGATTTAGAATACCAAAAAGTAAATAAAGATTCCATTATGGCTTCTGAAGTAATTGAAGTGGATCCGAAAGCATTAGAACCATCTGAAGAAGAATTAGAGTTACGCCAAAAAGTAGAAGCCGAAGAAAAAGCGTTAGAATTAAAGAAAAAAAAATAGTATGTATTCCAATTTTAATTTGCCGTTCATAGAAATTCCTTTTGTTTTAGGTATAATTTTCTTGATAATAGGAATTGTATTTTACTTTTTTCCACCCAAAAAAATCAACTATATTTACGGTTACCGAACAAGCTCTTCGATGGATAATCAAGAAAAATGGAATTTTGCACAAAAACATTCTGCTATCAAAATGATCCAAGGAAGTTTGTTTCTTTTAGCAGTAAGTAGTTTAGGATTGTGGATTTCTTTTACACCCAATCAGCAAGTTATTATTGGTATAGCTACATTGCTCATTCACATACTTGGGATGTTTTATCTTACGGAAAACGCTATAAAAAAACAATTTCCAAAATTGTAATCTATGTCGATAAAATCGTTTGCAGCCAAGTTATTTGCTGCCCGAATCCATAAAAAAACGGTACAATGGAGCTCTAATCCTGTTGAAACCCAACAAAAAGTGTTTACCGATTTGATCCGTCAAGCGAAAGAGACACAGTTTGGCAAAGACCACGATTTTGCCTCAATCAAAACATTTACTGATTTTGCCAAAAACGTTCCCATTCGCGATTACGAAGAACTCAAACCGTATGTTGACCGCGTAGTCAAAGGAGAAGAAAACATTCTTTGGAAAGGAAAACCTATTTATTTTGCTAAAACATCCGGAACGACTTCGGGCGCGAAATACATTCCGCTTACCAAAGAATCAATGCCTTTTCACATTCAAGCAGCGCGAAATGCCATTTTGAGTTATATTCACGAAACAGGCAAGTCTGATTTTGTAAATGGTAAAATGATTTTCCTGCAAGGAAGCCCAATTTTGGAAGAAAAAAACGGCATCAAACTAGGACGACTTTCCGGAATTGTAGCACATTTTGTACCCAAATATCTGCAAAAAAACCGCATGCCTTCTTGGGAAACCAATTGCATTGAAGATTGGGAAACCAAAGTTGACGCCATTGTAGAGGAAACTTACAACCAAAACATGTCGGTGATTTCTGGAATTCCCTCTTGGGTACAAATGTATTTTGAAAAATTACAACAAAAAGCCAATAAACCAGTAGGCGAATTATTTAAAAACTTCAATTTGTTTATTTACGGCGGTGTGAATTACGAGCCGTACCGCGCCAAATTTGAAAACCTAATCGGACGAAAAGTCGATTCGATTGAACTTTTTCCGGCTTCGGAAGGATTTTTTGCTTACCAAGATTCGCAAAAGGAAAAAGGAATGTTGTTGCTCTTGAATTCGGGAATTTTCTACGAGTTTGTAAAAGCCGATGAATTTTTTACCGAAAATCCCAGAAGATGTACTATTGGAGAAGTCGAATTGGGTATAAATTATGTGTTGATTTTGTCCTCCAACGCCGGACTTTGGGCTTATAATATTGGCGACACGGTTCAGTTTACCTCATTGAAACCGTATCGTGTTATTGTTTCGGGTCGAATCAAGCATTACATTTCAGCTTTTGGCGAACACGTTATCGGAAAAGAAGTAGAAACCGCCTTACAGCAAGCTATGGAAAACACCAATGTACGAGTGAACGAATTTACTGTAGCACCACAAATCAATCCGAAAAACGGTTTACCCTATCATGAATGGTTCATCGAATTTGAAAACGAGCCTGAAAACATGGAAGCCTTTGCTTTACAAATTGACAACGCCATGCGAAAGCAAAATGTGTATTACGATGACTTGATAGTCGGAAACGTATTGCGTACGGTTGTAATAACTAAAGTCAGTAAAAATGGCTTTCAAGAGTACATGAAATCCATTGGAAAATTGGGTGGACAAAATAAATTACCACGATTGTCTAATGACCGAAAAATTGCCGATCAACTCTCCTAACAGGTTTTTAATCCTGTTAAGTATTTATAACCAAATGAAAATTTACTTACAAATCCTATTTTTTGTTTCGATTTCAACTTTCGCCCAAATCAAAGGCATTGTAAAAGACAGTCTTTCGGGCCAACCCATTCCGTATGTAAATATCTCAGTTGAAAATGAAAACATTGGAACTACTTCGGAAGAAAATGGAGCATTCAAACTTCCTGAAAGTATAAAAGAGAAAAACCTTATTTTTTCGGCTTTGGGTTTTGAAACCAAAAAAGTAAAAGCGTTACTTGCATCCGAAGTTGTTCTTAATCCAATAGACTATCAATTAGACGAAGTTATAGTTATTCGTAGTTTCGGAACCAAACAGCGTGAAATAGGAAAATCGGAAACCGCTATTTTACAAGCATTTGACAATGGTCCGCGCATCGACACTAAATTTTTTCCTTATCAAACAGCGTATAAAAAAACAAAATACATCCAAAAAGCAGTCATTAAAACCGACAATGCCTTGGAAAAAGCAACCTTTAAAATCCATTTTTACAGTGTAGATGAAAAAGGTTTTCCTGGTGAAGAATTGATTCGGAAAGTGTTTTTTATTACTGTTAAAAAAGGAACGACTACTACCACACTAGATTTAACCAAATACCAATTAAAAATGCCAAAAAACGGGATTTTTGTTGGTGTTGAAAAGCTTATTATTGATAGTAATAAGTTGGAAAAAGAGGTAACAAACATCAATTCTAAAACCACAGAAATCAAAACTACCTATTATCCTTTGGTGTTGTACAATAGAGTTGATCGCGATTTCTTTTACACTTTTTCAGGCGGGAAATGGAATCGAATTGATAAGCAAGGTAATTTGGACGCTTCTGGACGAATGATGATTTACGAACCAGCAATCCACTTGATTCTTACCAACTAAACCATAAAAACCTTATCTTTGCGGGTTAGAAAACAAAATTTAATGAAGGAAATTAAAAACATTTCGCGCTCAAGGGCGCAAGAATCGTCGGCAGCTATCGAACGATTGTACATTACCATGCGACACTTATTTAACAGAGGTTTTTACAAACCCATGGGTGTTTCAGGAGAAACTTTAAGAGAAGCTTTATTGGAACTTCGCCCCGAAATTTACGGCTCGATTGCCGAAGAAAAAGTAGAATTAAATGGATTGTTGTATGTAATAGAGCGACTTCCAGTAGGAATTGAAGAATGTCGTTACATCAACCTAACTTCTGACGAAGGTTATTCCAAATCGCATTTTCAACCTATCGTTCCACCCAAAAGAAGAAGAAATTGTTATCGTATTGACGACGAGCAAATGAACGTGGAAATCACACGTGGTCGATCGGATATTTACGATATTTTAACGCATTTGACCTTTATTTTTATCGAATCCCACAAAATCAAAGACCGAGTGTTGATTGATGAAGAGGGTAAAATTTCGCGTGATTGGCAAAAACTGGAAATAGCGGCTTTGCAATCCAAAAAATTATCGCAAGTTGAAAAAGAAAAAGCCATTTCACATGCAGCCAATATTTTAGGAAGAACATTTGTTGAGGTTTTAGATATTTACGATTCATTTGCTACGACAGACAAACCCGATCGTTTTTTGCACGTTATTTATTGGTTAGGAAAAATTGCCATAGAAGAGGTTGTTGATAATAATAAAAGAACTATTACGTTTAGTCCGATATTACGTGAGCGCCTTGGACATCATATTCACGGCGAAATTTGGGCCAATAGTATCAAACAAGTTTTAAAAGAAAACAACTTACTTGAACGCCCAATTCACATTATTAGTGCCAATATGCACAGTGTAATGAATTCGCTTTTTGCTACTCATGTTTTAAAAACGAAGTTCAAAGACAAGTCTGATTTTTTTATTTACGAAGAGTTAAGCAAGTCAGGTGCCAATGCGTTGCGCGACAAAGTGGAAGAATTTGCTTTAAAACACGGAATGATTTCGTTGCCCGATCAATCAGGAACCAATATTGACGTTCAAATTTTTGATACTGCCAAAATTGACTGGGCAAAGTCGGCATTTCCAAAAGCAAAAACAGGAAAACAATCACCCGTTTTAATTGTAATGGATTATGCTTTTGGTGAGCAAGCTTTTGAAACCATAGACGAATTGTTAAAACCGTATAAAGTTGAAAAAACGAAGCATTTTCTCAATGTAGAATCGGTTTCTATTATGGGAAAAGCCGGAATTTTAGAAGGCGGAAAAGGCGATATTATGATTCCGAATGCCCACGTCAACGAAGGAACGGCCGATAATTATCCGTTTGAAAATGAATTGACCGCTTCAATGTTTGAAGGAAATGATATTCCGGTTTATGCTGGACCGATGATTACCGTTTTGGGAACATCACTACAAAACCGTGATTTATTGAAGTTTTTCCACGAATCTACTTGGGAAGCCATCGGATTGGAAATGGAAGGAGCTTATTATCAAAAAGCAATACAATCAGCATCGAGAATCCGTAAAAGCATTAACCCAAATGTAAAAGTACGATACGCTTACTATGCATCTGATAATCCTTTGGAAACAGGAAGCACTCTTGCTTCTGGCGGATTAGGAACAACAGGAGTAAAGCCAACGTATTTAATCACAATAAAAATAATTGAACAAATTTTTAACGTAAAATAAATAATAATGAGTACAGAGACAAATCAGGATCAAGAAATAGATTTAGGTGTGTTGTTGCAGCGAATTAATAAATCGATTAGCAATCTTGCCTTTTCCCTTTTTAAATTCTTTCTTTTTTTAAGAAAGAATATTATAACTCTCGTCTTGTTGCTAGTAATAGGAATTACTTTTGGTTATTTGATTGATCAGAATAGTAAAAAGTACTATTCTGAAATTATTGTTTGTCCAAATTTTGGAAGTACTGAATACATGTATTCAAAAGTTGATTTACTTTCTACTAAACTAAAAGATAAAAATCAAGAATTTTTGCAATCAATTGGTGTCAAGACTCCCGAAAAGATAATTTCTATTGAAGTCACTCCAGTTATTGATATTTATAGTTTAATTAATCACAACACCCAAATTGCTACGAATGCTCAAAATACTCAAAATTTTGAGATGATGAAGTTGTTGGCTGAAAGCAGCGATATTAACAAAGTAATTGAAGATAAAATCACAAGTAGAAATTATCCTTTTCATACCATCAAAATAATTACTAATAAAACAATCAACAACAAAGATGTAGTTGAGCCAATTTTAAAATTCCTAAATAACAATGCCTACTTCAATGTAGTTCAAAAAACCTTTTTTAAAAACACGGAAGAGAAAATTAAAAAAAACAGAGAAACTATCCAACAAATAGATGTTTTGTTGAATGAGTTTTCAGCAACTTCTAGTAATAGTACAAAAAATGATAAATTAGTATACTACAACGAAAACACACAACTAAATGATATCATCTTATCTAAAAATAGATTAGTAGAAGAGACTGCTTCTCAAGAAATTTTTAGAATCAATTATAGTAAAACTATTAAAGATACTGCTTTAATTTTGAATAATTTAGATAGAAAAGGAATGAGCGGAAAAGTGAAGTTAATTCTCCCAGTTCTTTTAATTTTTTCTTTTCTTTTTTTCCAAATATTAAAGGTATTTTATCAATCTCAAAAGAAAAAATTAACTCAAAAATAAAATGAAAGGAATCATATTAGCTGGGGGATCAGGCACTCGACTTCACCCACTTACATTAGCTGTAAGTAAACAACTAATGCCAATTTACGACAAACCAATGATTTATTACCCGTTATCTACTTTGATGTGGGCAGGAATCAATGAAATTTTGATTATTTCTACTCCGCACGATTTGCCATTGTTTCAACAGTTATTGGGCGACGGAAAGAAATTAGGATGTCGATTTGAATATGCCGTGCAGGAACATCCCAATGGATTGGCAGAGGCTTTTATTATTGGAAAAGAATTTATTGGTAATGATAAAGTAGCCTTAATTTTGGGTGACAATATTTTCTACGGAACAGGTTTGGCCGAATTACTTCAACAAAACAATAATCCGGATGGAGGAATTATTTATGCGTATCACGTTCATGACCCTGAGCGTTATGGAGTAGTTGATTTTGACACCAATGGAAAAGTGTTGTCTATTGAAGAAAAACCAGCTCAACCCAAATCGAATTATGCTGTTCCTGGAATTTATTTTTATGACAATTCAGTTGTAGAAATTGCAGCCAATATACAGCCGAGTCATCGAGGTGAATTGGAAATTACAGATGTCAATAAAGAATATTTAAGAAGAGGAAACCTAAAAGTTAGCATTCTAGATCGTGGAACGGCTTGGCTAGACACAGGAACGTTTCAATCGTTGATGCAAGCCGGACAGTTTGTTCAAGTTATTGAGGAACGACAAGGACTTAAAATAGGCGCTATTGAGGAAGCAGCCTATAAAATGGGCTTTATTTCAGCCGATGAATTGAAAGTTATTGCCCAACCCTTACTTAAAAGTGGTTATGGAACTCATTTGATAAGCCTTTTAAATCAATAGTATGAATTTTATCGAAACCAATCTTAAAGGTTGTTTTATAATTGAACCCAAAGTAATTGAAGACGCCAGAGGTTATTTTATGGAAAGTTTCAATGAGACCAATTTCCAAAAAGGAATTCATCAGGAAGTTCATTTTGTTCAAGACAATCAATCGTACTCAACTAAAGGCGTTTTAAGAGGCTTACATTACCAAACCGGTAGTTATGCTCAAGCAAAGTTAGTAAGGGTTTTACAGGGCGAAGTATTGGATGTGGCCGTTGATATTCGACCTAATTCTCCTACTTATGGTGAACATTATTCAATTGTATTGTCAGAAGAAAATAAAAAGCAGTTTTTTATTCCACGCGGTTTTGCTCACGGTTTTTTAGTTTTGAGCGATACAGCTACCTTTTTTTACAAATGTGATAATTTTTACAATAAAGAAAGTGAAGGCGGAATTTTATATAATGATACAGAATTAAATATTGATTGGAATTTTGATTTGGAAGCATTGCTTATTTCTGATAAGGACAAAGAATTACCCAACTTTAAAAACGCTAAAAAGGCATGGTAGTACTAGTAACTGGCGCTAATGGACAACTGGGTCAATCGCTGCAATTTGTAGCGCATAATTATCCTGAAATTCAGTTTGTTTTTTGTTCGTCAGCTCAATTGGATGTTACCGATAAAACTTCATGTTTGTTGGTATTTCAACAATACCAACCAAAATATTGTATTAATGCAGCAGCCTACACAGCTGTAGATAAGGCCGAAAGTGAACCCGAAAAAGCTCATTTGATTAACGTAATTGGAGCACAAAATATAGCAACGGTTTGTAAGGAAACAAATTGTGTTTTACTACACATTTCAACCGATTTTGTCTTTGATGGAAATCACAATATACCCTACACAGAAGAAGATGTTCCCAATCCTACTGGTGTTTATGGGCAAACTAAATTAGATGGAGAACGAGCTATTCAAGATATATTAAAAAACTATTATATCATTAGAACATCATGGGTGTATTCACAATTCGGCAGCAACTTTATGAAAACCATGTTACGCCTAGCATCAGAAAGAGATACAATTTCAGTAGTAAATGACCAAATAGGAACACCAACACATGCAGTAGACTTGGCCGAAGTTTTAATTAAAATTATCCAAAAAGACAACCAACAACCAACAGCCAACAACAATGGAGTGTACCACTTTTCTGGTGAAGGACAATGCAGTTGGTATGATTTTGCTAAAAAGATTTTTGACGCCAACATAATTTCAATTGATTTAAAGCCAATACCAACATCTAGTTATCCAACACCAGCCAAACGACCTAAATATAGTGTGATGGATAAATCTAAAATAAAAAAAACCTTTGAAGTTATAATAAAAAACTGGAAGGATCGCTTGGAGCAACAATTATTTTAGCACTTGTATTAGCAGACATCTATTATTATTTTATCTTTACTAAAAAAATAATGACAAAGTATTACATAACCTTTTTTTAATTTTTTTACTAGTACTTGTATCATTATGCTCTAAATCTAATGAACAAATAAACATACCCTTGTCTCGAACTTCTTAATGAAAGAAAAAGTAAAAAAAATTGCCTCCAACAAAGTTCTTCAGCAGAGTGTAAAAACCATGTTGTTGCGAATTTTAGGCGTAGTGACCCTTTTCGGGTTTACCCTTTTCCTTACCAATACCTACGATCCAAAAATCATTGGGCAATACGATTTTATTAGAAGTTATCTTTTGATTGTTAGTAGTATTTGCATATTAGGCATGGATCAATCCATCTTTTATTTTACGGGAATGCTGAAAAGCAACAATCAATTGGGAACTTTAAAGAGTATTTACATTAAAATGGTCGTTTTAATTTTAGCAATGTGCTTGTTAACACTGGTAATTTTGTTTTTGGTGGGTCAAAATACAATCAGCTATTTTTTAAATGATGACAAAATATTCAACATCATTTTAAAAGCAACTTTATTATTGTTTTTTTATTGTATAACTGTTTTTAATACAGAAACACTTCGGGCTTTAGAAGTGATTTATATTGCCGAATTGTTTAGAAATACATTCAAATATCTTTCAGTTATAATTGGGTCAATATTGCTGTTTTACATACATAAAGAATATTATTTGGTAGAAACTTTTTTGATTGGATTTGTCGTTTTGTCAATCATTTCGACGTTGATGATACTTTCCATTTTCAAAAAAAACATCCATTATTTACCACAAAAAGAACAACAATCCACATCATATGGCTTTATTTTTTTAAAATCATATCCAATTGCGATCAGTACCATGGCTATTTTTTTAATGATGAGTTTTGACGTTATGTTTTTAAAAAAATACAAAGGAAATGAAGAAGTAGCTTTTTATGCTTTGGCTGTCAAGTTGATGACTCTACTTTTAGTTGTTATGAATTCGGTCAATATTACTATTTCTCCAAAAATTGCTGAACAGTTTTTTTCCGAAAAGAAAGCTGAACTAAAAAAAACGATGCAACACAGCGCAAGAATGATTTTTATGATTTCGATTCCAACAGTATTATTTTTTTGCCTTTTTTCAACAACGATATTAAGTTTTTTCGGAAGTCAATATCTTGTGGCTGAGGAGCCGTTACTTATTTTAATGATTGGCCAAGGAATCTGCTCCTATTTTGGTGGAGTACAAGTGTATTTAAACATGACAGGAAGACAAAATATTTTTCAAGTTATTCTCATTTTTGCAGTACTTTTAAATTTTTTTTTAAACCAAACCCTTATTCCTTTGTACGGAATGAATGGAGGTGCAATTTCTTATGTTGTTAGTATGTTTTTTTGGAATTTAATTGCGACTATTGTTATTTACAAAAAAGACAAAATTCCTGTTTTTTTAACTTAAACAGTATACAAAATGTTCAGAATAAATAAAAACACATTGTGGTTTTTAGTGCTTTTTTTGGTTAGTTTGATCATTTCAACTCTTACTATTTATATTTTACCTGATCGTTATTTTAATGATACTAAGATAATTGTTTATGACAAATACAAAGAGATAGGCTGGGTAGGAAGCTATCCTTTTGCCATTTTATTTTATAAAACTACTGGGTTAAAACATTTGCCTTTTTTTCTAATCGCACTGATTCAATTTCCAATAACAATCTATTTATTGTACAAAATAGGGATTCCTAAGAAGTTTCATGTTATTACGGTCAAAAACGTATTAGTTTATGTTGCTATTTTACTTTTAGGAATTTATATGTCGATGCCAACTAAAGAATTTATTACATTTTTAATGTTTGTTCCTATTCCATTCATTTATCGTTCTCAAAAATCAACTATATTCAAAGTTATTTCCTCTTTACTTCTCTTTTTGATTTTTTCTTTTTTTAGAACTTATTATGCTCTCATTCCTATTTTTGCTGTTGGAATGTATCTTGCCTCATATATCAAATTTAGAAAAAAAGCGCTTTCTACCATTTTTTCTGGAATAATGATAGTTGTTTTTTTATCATTTAGCCACGGAGTCATCAAAGGAGAGTTTTTGTCTAAATTAACGCGAGAAAACTATATAGTTGATAACATCAATAGGTTGAACATTAATTCTGCCATACAATCACCATTACCTCAAGACACATGGTATGGTGAAGCGTTTGGAATATTTTATGGATTTATGGCTGTTAACGTTCCCATATCAGAATTAATTAAGCATATTCTTTCTCCCCAAATCATTGCTTTTGTAATATGGGAATTATTGTTTTTTTACATTTTATTTGTCCGTTTTTCAAGGTGTTTAAAAGACAAGAAAGCAAACCAGATCGAGTTATGGACATTACTAATCTTGATGGCTTATTTTTTGGTACAAGGAGTATTTGAACCAGATTTAGGAACTTCAATTCGACATAAAATAGGATTTTTACCTTTAATTTATTTTGCATTATATTATGAAGATTTCAGAGGAAAAGTTTCAAAAAATACTTAATGGATTTCTTTTTTTGATTGCAGTAACCATGATTTTTAGGAAACCCTGCACGAATATAATTGTAGCATTTGCTCTGTTCGGTTTGTGTTTTTATAAAAACCTCATTTTTTCAAAAAAAATGTGGAGTATGAGTTTAATCATTGCGGCTCCATTTTTATTGGAAATATTTTTCTTTTTTTCAAATGACTCGCTTAAACTAGGTTTAAAATCACTAGAGAAAACAATAACAATGATTGTTTTTCCTCTGTTTATACTTGGAAATTATAAAAAAATTGAATTTTATAAATTGCTTCAATGGTACTGCCTAATGACGATCGTTTTTATGGTCGTTTTCTTTATTCGGTTCCGAATAGTATACGATTATCTTTTCTTTAATTATTATAATGGAGTTGATTTATGGGAAATGGGATATGAGTTTTCAAATTCAATTGGTATCCATGCTCCTGCCCTTAATATGCATTTGGCTTTTGTTTCAATCAGCTGTATGTTTCTTTTATTCCAATCCTTTGCTTCTAATAAGATCTTACTAATTAAGCTAGGTATGTCGCTTCTTTTTTTGTTGTCTTTCTTTTTTGTTCTTCTCGTCAACACCCGAATGGCTTTGATGAACACATTGGTAGGTTTTTTAGTTGTAATTTTCTTTCAGATTTCTAACAAAATTTCATTAAACAAATTGAAAACAGCTATGGTAATAGCAGTAGTTTTAATTAGCTCGGTGCTTTATTTGTTTATTACTAAAAATACTTTTATGAAAGAAAAATATACAACTGAAATGTTTTCTCACATTGATAAAATAGGGAAATTAGATGAGATTGATCACCCTGAAATTGTGGTATATAGTTCATTGGTTACTCGATTAACTATTTGGAAAACGACGTGGGAGTTAGCGCTCAAAAAATTACCCTTTGGTGTTGGTTCTTCAGACGGAAAACCTGAGTTATTCAAGTACTATAAAGACACCAATCAACGTTTTTTGGCGAAATATGAATTTCCAGTTCATAATCAGTATCTTGACTTTTTACTCAAATTTGGAATTCTCGGACTAATCGTTGTAATAGGTTATGTATGGAATATTGCGCGCCTTGGTTTCAAATTAAGAAATCCAATTGTCTTGAGTTTCTTTTTTCTCTTCTTCACTTCAAATTTAACGGATGACTACTTGATTCGCTTTGACGGAATTGCTTTTAGTGCGTTTTGGATTTCTGTTTTTTCGGCAGTGTGGCTCCAAAAAAAGTGATTTAACTTTAAACGTTAATAACAATAACCCAAAGCGAACTACAATAAAGGTGTAATTTAAATAAAAAAACCGCTTAATTAGCGGCTTTAGGTTCGTCTTTTTTGAAGATAACATTCGGAAAAAGCTCTCCAACTTCTGGAAATTGTTGCAGTTTTTCAATAGGAATAACTTCATCTATTTGTCCATTCACACCTGTAGGCAGTGTTTTCAAATAATCTACAGAAGCTGGGATTGAATTGGTTCTCCAACGTTGTCCGTTTTTTATAAGATACCATTGATTATTGCTTCCCTTAAGGATTTTACCCTCATAACGGTCCAAATCAGTTAGTGTGTCCTTAGCAACTTCAGCAATTGGTTGTTCTTCAACTTCGCTTTCTTTTTTACCACATGAAATGCTTAAAAACAAGGCTAATCCAGCAAGTATTAATGCTTTTTTCATTTTTAATCTTTTAATTAAACAATTTATCTCTATTAATATAATACCAACCCCTAAGGGTTAGACTCGACAAATATCGTTATTTTCTTTTTAAATAAGAATAATTAGTATTATTTTTTAAACAAAAGACCCTATAATTTTGACAAAAAAAACAACCTAAAAGAAAAGTTTTTGCTTTATAAAAATGCGAAATAAATTTAAACTTTATCAAAAAAACAATACTTTTGCGCTTATACCTTAAAAACAACTTTGAAAAATGAAAAGAATTAAAATTGCACATATTTTACACTGTGTAGGTGGAGTAGAGGTGTCATTAAGGTTAATAATAAAAAACACAAACCCTGATAAATTTGAGAACATCATTGTCCATGGGTTAAAGGATACTGAACAACCTTTTTACGACTCAAAAAATACCGAAATTAAATCATATCGGACACCCATTTTCCGTGAAATCTCGTTAATTAATGATTTGAAATCAATTTATCTTTCGTATCGAATTCTTAAAAAAGAGCAACCCGATATAATTCATGTGCACAGTGCTAAAGGAGGAATTATAGGTAGATTGGTCGGTAAGTTTTTTAAAACCAAAGTTCTTTTTACACCCCAAGCTTTCTCCTTTTTGAGTGAGGAAAAAGGATTTAAAAGAACATTATTTCTCAAAATTGAACAATTTTTTTCCAATGGTAATAGTATTCTTTTAGCTTCTTCCGAATCTGAAAGAGTACGTGCTATAACAGAAGTGGGTTATAAAAAAGAAAAAACAGCTTTATTTAATAATTCCATCAACCCAATTTCTAGTTTGAAGCTTCTTTCCATTCAAAAAACGTGGCCAGACGAATACATTTGCACAGTAGGAAGACCTTGTTATCAAAAAAACATCGATTTGATGATAAAAGTGTTTAATGAAGTCCTTAAAGAAAAACAAACGCATTTGGTCATTATGGGAGTTGGTCATCATGTGGGTCAGTTAGAATTAGTTGAAAATTTAATTGCAGAATTAAATCTTGAAAAGAATGTCACACTCTTAAAATGGACATCTAGAGAGGACGTTCTCACAATCATAAATAATTCGAAGTTATATATATCAACTGCACGATACGAAGGATTACCTTACTCAATTATTGAGAGTTTAGCGTTGTCAAAACCCTGTGTAGTTTCAGATTGTGATGGAAATAGAGATTTAATTGTTGATGGGTATAATGGATTTGTTGTAGACAATTGGGATATAGAAATATTTAAAAACAAAATAGTAAACTTGTTATCCGATGAAGATTTAAGGGAGAAATTTTCAAAGAACGCGTTGACCACCTTTAATGAAAATTTTGACATTAATAAAAACATAGTACAATTAGAAAATATATATTTGGAATATTCAAAAAGCCAATAATCACATTATATTAAAAAGACTTAATTCAATGATCAATCGCCTAAAAAGAATAATTAAAAAAGAAACATTTCATCCAACATTGATAGGTTTTTTTATCAATCACAATTTTTTAATTAGAAGATCAATCCGAAGAGCCATCAAAAAAAACGCACATTTATTAGAAGGCTCTCTACTTGATTTTGGTTGTGGCACAAAACCATACAAGATTTTTTTTGTAAATAGTGAAGATTACATAGGTGTTGACTATAAAATAGAAGGAAGAGAAGAAAGGCAAAAAGAGGTAGATATTTTTTATGATGGAAAAAGAATACCCTTTGATAACCAAAAATTCGATTCTATTTTATGTACAGAAGTTCTAGAACATGTGTTTAATATTGATGAGTTATTAGCCGAATTTAATAGGGTTCTTAAAATAAATGGAAAAGCAATCATTACAACTCCATTTATGTGGGAAGAGCATGAAATGCCTTATGACTTTGCCAGATATACCACACCAGCATTACAACATTTATATTCTAAACATGGCTTCAATGTAGTAGATAGTTTTAAAACAGGTAACTATATTGAAGTAATTTGTCAGTTCAATATTAATTATTTTAAAAACATTTTCCCTGAAAATAAAATCATCAAACAAGTTTTAATGTTACCAATTATTTTTCTGTTTAATTTTTTGGGAGTGGTTTTAAGCTTTTTATTACCAAAAGAAAAGACAGCCTATTTTAACAATGTGTTTCTGCTAGAAAAGAAATCAGAAATATAGTTTTAGTTAAAAAGCTATAAATTGTAGTTTTCTAAAATAAACCCAAAACAGAAAAAACACTTGTTTAATAGAAGTATTGAAAATGAAAAACTCACGGAAGTATTTAGTAAATAATGTATTGAAAATCAGAGAAAAAATTAATGAATCTGATTTTTTTGTTTATTTAATTTCAGCCATTTTAGTAGCCATTCCTCTAAAAAATATTTTTAGCACAATTCTAATATTTTTGTTTGTGTTAACCTCTATACTTTATGTAAAAAGAGACTTTAGTAACTTTTCTAAAGTTCAAGTTTTTCCTATATTATTTTATTTGTTAATGATTACATCATTAATTTGGACACAAGACTTACAGCAAAGTTTATTTGGATTGCAAAAACTCTTGAGCTTTTTCTTTGTACCACTTGCCTTTGTATTAATTCCAAAAATCCCTAAAAATAAAATTGTCAAAATCGCCCAACTTTTCAGCTACTCAATGGTTGTATATGCTTTTTTCTATATTTTTGGAGCTATAATTAGATATTATCAAACCAGCAAAACAGCGGTTTTTTTTAATCACGAATTAGTCAATAAAGACCTAAATGTAATTTACTTTTCAGTTTTAGTCTCATTTGCATTATTTTACTTTATTTCGATAAAAGGAAAAAAACTATACGAAAAAGTTTGCATCTTAATATTAGTACTTTTATTGATAATGATGTCTTCAAAGAGTGTTATTACTATTGATATTATCGTAATAATTTGTTATTATTATTACTTCGTTGAGATTCCAAAATCAACAAAAACCCTCACAGTTTTATCGGTATTTTGTTTCTTAGTTCTTTCTGTTTTATATGTTAAAGAAGCTCGAGAACGGTTCTTATTGGAATATGAAACTGCTTTTATAGACAATACAGTCAATATCAAAATGGGCGACAACATTAATAAAGTATACAATGTAAGCTTGAGTCAAGCTTGGAATAAAGATCAATTTGAGCGTAATAATTTTTTCCCAGGAACCGCATTAAGAGTATATCAAACAAGAATTTTTTTAGAAATGCTCAAAGAACAAAATATTTTTTTTACAGGATTTGGTATCGAAGCATCCCAAAAACAAATACAAAAAAAAGCAGATGAGCACAACTTGTTTCCATACTTTGGGGTCTATAATTTTCATAATCAATACATTCAAACTTTTGCCGAGTTAGGTGTTTTTGGTTTTTTAATTTTGATTACTATGCTGGTGTTTAATTTTAAAAATGCTTGGATTCAAAAAGATTTTCTTCATATTGCTTTCGCAATCACAATGATAATATTATTTTTGTCGGAGTCATTTTTTTGCAGACAAAGAGGAATTGTTTTTTTTATTTTTCTCTATTGTTTGTTTAATATGTCCTATTCTAATAGAAAATAAAAAAATGTATTATGAAAAGAATACTCATTACTGGCGCGGCAGGATTTTTAGGCTCTCATTTATGTGATCGATTTATTAAAGAAGGATACCACGTAATAGGAATGGATAATTTAATTACGGGAGATTTAAAAAACATTGAACATCTTTTTAAATTAGAAAACTTTGAGTTTTACCATCATGATGTTACAAAATTTGTTCACGTTCCAGGTAATTTAGACTATATACTCCATTTTGCATCACCTGCAAGCCCAATTGACTATTTAAAAATTCCAATACAAACACTCAAAGTAGGTTCTCTTGGAACACACAATTTATTAGGGTTGGCCAGAGTTAAGAAGGCAAGAATATTGATTGCATCAACTTCGGAAGTATATGGAGATCCTTTAGTGCATCCGCAAACCGAAGAATATTACGGAAATGTAAATACAATTGGTCCAAGAGGTGTTTATGACGAAGCCAAGCGTTTTCAAGAGTCTATCACCATGGCTTATCACACGTTTCATGGTGTTGAAACTAGAATAGTTAGAATTTTCAACACGTATGGTCCAAGGATGCGATTAAATGATGGTAGAGTAATTCCTGCTTTCATCGGACAAGCACTCAGAGGTGAAGACTTAACCATTTTTGGAGATGGTTCACAAACACGTTCGTTTTGCTATGTTGACGATCAGGTTGAAGGTATTTTCAGATTGTTACATTCCGATTATGTATATCCAGTAAACATTGGTAATCCAGATGAAATTACCATAAAAGATTTTGCTGAAGAAATAATTAAATTAACTGGAACCAATCAAAAAGTAGTCTACCATCCACTTCCTATTAATGATCCTTTACAACGTCAACCTAATATTACCAAAGCTAAGGAAATTTTGGGCTGGGAAGCCAAAGTTTCAAGAGCTGAAGGAATGAAGTTGACGTATGATTATTTCAAATCACTTTCTTCAGAAGAGCTATTAAAAGAAGAGCACAAAGATTTTTCGAAATACATATTTTAAGTGAGACGAAATACAGGTAGATTTTCAGGTTACATCAGACCATTTTCCTATGGTCTAGACTTGATTATTATTAATTTGTTGGCAGAATTTATTCTTAATCAATCCATTACAACCTTATATTTCCACGTCTATGTTTCTTTTACTTGGTTAGTTATTTCTTGGAACATTGGATTTTATGAAATATACAGGTATACTAATTTGCATGAAATTTATGAAAAAATCCTCAAGCAATACATTGCATTTGTAATTGTTAATTTTGCTTTTATTGGTTTTTTTTCAAAGCTATCTGCTCCTACAGAAGTATTTAAGTTTACAACTACAGTAGTTTTACTTATCTCTGCTGAGAAATTATTCTTCTACTATTTTCTCAAGCGTTTCAGGGTTATTTTTGGAGGGAATTACCGCAATGTTGTTTTAATTGGTGAGCAGAAAAACACCAACCAATTGGCTCATTTTTTTCATGACAATCCTGACTACGGCTATCGATTGCAGAAGACGTTTGATCTTGAAACTGAAAAGAAATCTAAAATTCAAGAATGTTATCAGTTTGTGTTGGAAAACAAAATTGACGAAATTTATTGTGCAATAGAAGATTTATCCAACTCAGAAGTCAATGATTTGATAGATTTTTCAGACAACAATTTAAAAAAGTTAAAATTTTTACCCAACAAAAAAGAACCAACATCTCGAAATTTGAAATATGATTATTACGGATACATTCCGATAATTTCTTTACGAAATATACCACAAGAAATTTGGCTCAATAAAGTAGTTAAGCGATCATTTGATATTATTTTTTCAATTTTAATTATTATTTTTTTGTTGTCATGGTTAGTACCTATCATGGCATTGTTGATTAAATTGGAGTCAGAAGGACCAGTTTTTTTCAAACAAGGTCGTCCGGGCTATAATGAGAATGAATTTTTCTGCTACAAATTTCGTTCGATGCGAATTAATAATACTACTGAAAAGGAAGCGTCAAAGGGTGATCCAAGGGTAACTAAAACAGGTCGTTTTATCCGAAAAACAAGTATGGATGAATTGCCTCAATTTTTGAATGTTTTGAAAGGTGAAATGTCGGTTGTTGGACCAAGACCACACCTTTGGTCACAAAATAAATCGTATGCCAATAAAATTAAAAGATACATGGTGCGTCATTACGTGAAACCTGGAATTACTGGTTTAGCACAGGTAAAAGGTTTTCGTGGTGAAATCGAAACCGATGAAGACATGATTAACCGAATTAATTTGGACGTTTTTTATATCGAAAATTGGTCGTTGTTTATGGATGTAAAAATAATTTTTCAAACCATAATCAACATTTTCAAAGGGGAAGAGAAAGCGTATTAATAAACTTCTTTTTTGATTAAATCAGCAATTTGTTTGTCGAGGTCGAAATGAGTTTGTGCTATAAAGAAAATCGCTTTCTTTTTTGAGGCTAAATCCGTTTTTGAAAGCAACGCAATTTCTGCCAAAATTTGATTTAGTTTTTTAAAATCACCAACTGGCGCAACCCAACCCAAGTTGTTTCCTTCAACTATAACTTCACCTTCGCCTCCGCCAAAGTAAAGTATTGGAAAACCCAACGCAGCGTATTCAAAAATTTTGGATGGCACAGAACCATAAATTCTTGCAGTCAACGGAACAATAGCAACGTCAAATGTCTTTATTTGATGGTGTAATTCAGTTCGCTCCAACATTCCGTGAAAATATATTTTGCTGTCATTATTGGCTAATATAAAGCTCTCTAATTGGTTTTTTTCTGCGCCATCACCAAACAGATGTAACTCAACATTTAACCCTTTTAAATCAATGTTTTTACATAAATCAAGCACTCCTTGAGCTACACCCAATAATCCGGCGTAGAAAATTTTTATTGGTTTATTCTCTTCTGTAACCAATTCCATTTCACTAACATTATGGTCTGGGTAGTTTCGATACAAAAAGCATTTTTTATCAGGCAAAATCGATTTTATGTGTGTGATAATTTCGTTGGATTGGCCTAAAATCAAGGAGCTTTTTTTGTAAATAAACCGCTCCAAAAACAACGAAAATTTGTGCGATAATGAATCTTTTTTCAACGCATTTAATTCAATCGCAGCCAGCGGCCACAAATCGGAAACATTAAGAATTATTTTTTTATTTTTAAACGAAAGAACAAAAACTGCAATAAACGACAACAATAACGGAGGCGATTGAACAACTACTTTTTTGGATGTTTTTTTGAATAATAAATAAAAAAATAAACAGGTCGAAAACGACAAAATAGAAACTATTCTAACCAAAATATTTTTACTTACACTAGGATAAATCCAAAGGCGTTTAACCGTAATGTTATCTCGGGTTTCAGTTACAGAAAATTTACTTTGGTATTCGGGAAACAGTTTTCCTTTAGGATAATTTCCAAGCGGACAAATTACCGTAACCTGGTAATTGTTTTTATTCAATTTCAAGGCCAACTGCTCAATTCTATTGGCAGCAGCGCCTTTTTCTGGCGGATAATAATTTGAAATAATAGTAATCTCTTCCATACAAAAGATCGACTTTTGAAATTATAATTTTTGGAAAAGAATATCGATTATTCTCTCCGACGCTTTTCCATCCCAAAGCTCAGGAATACCTGCTTTTTTTGTTTCATTTTGAAGAAAACTAGCATATGTTTTTTTCAAATTTTCAATAGAAGTTCCAACCAAATGATTAGTTCCAACCGAAATTGTTTCGGGTCTTTCGGTGTTGTTGCGCAGGGTAAAACAAGGAATTCCCAAAACAGTAGTTTCTTCTGAAATTCCTCCGCTATCTGTAATTACAGCAAAACTATTTTTAATCAAATACATAAAGTTTAAATAGCCTTGAGGATCAACAAAAAGAATATTTTTTAAGTTTAAATTTTGTTCACCTAATATTGCTTTTGTTCTAGGATGAATCGGGAAAATCACTTTTTTATCATTGACCATTTCGTCTATACCAAGTAATAGTTGAACTAACGAATTCTCCTCATCAACATTGGAAGGGCGATGGAGTGTAAGGATAATATAATTTTCTTTTGATAATTGGAATTCATCCCAAAAAAAGGGTTTTGTAATCCTATCAATATTTTGGTATAAAGTATCAATCATTACATTACCAACAAAGCTAATTTGATTCTCATTTGCACCGTATTTCATCAAATTTTCACTCGCCCAAGTTGATGTTGTAAAAAAATAATCGGTAATACTATCCGTCACAATTCGGTTGATTTCCTCAGGCATCGACCAATCACCCGAACGAATTCCGGCTTCAACGTGAGCTACTTTGGTGTTTAATTTTTTAGCAACAATAGCACAAGCCATAGTTGAATTGACATCGCCAACCACCAACACCAAATCACAAGGGTTTTGTAGTAACTCTTTTTCAAAAGCAATCATAATGGCAGCTGTTTGTTCCGCTTGAGAACCGCTTTTTACCTCCAAGTTCACATCGGGATGCGGAATATTGAGTTCTTCAAAAAAAGTATCGCTGAGGTTTTTGTCGTAATGCTGACCAGTATGCACAAGGCGATAAGAAATATTATTGCCTTCAGTTTGTTTTTTTTCAATTGCCTTGATAATGGGAGCGATTTTGATAAAATTGGGGCGAGCACCCGCGATTATTGTGATTTTCATGATTGTTTTACTAATGAAACAAATTGTTTTAATTTTCCACTTTTGCTGCGTTCGAGTTTTTCTTTTCGTAAGAAAGTAAAAGTCAAACCACTTTCTAAATAAGTTGTTATGGCCTTTTCAATTTGTTTAATCTGGATTTGAGTTAATTCGACTTCACTAACATATTCAATGTCAAAAGTATCAATTTTGGTTTGTTTGATAACAAATTCTTTTACGTTTCCGTCGTCTTCAATTATACTTTTGGTTACATAATAAAAAGTCAAACCGGGTGATTTTTTCCCACTTGGTAAAATGGCAATATCGTTGGTTCGACCAATTAATTTTTTTAGGATGGGTTTTTTGGGCGTACTTTTTTCGTCTAAAACTCCTATATCGCCTATGTCATAGCGAATAAAAGGATGTGCTTTATTGTAAAAAGACGTTATTACAACACGACCTTCTTTTCCGTAAGGCAAAACAGTATTGGCGTCATCAACAATTTCAATATACAGAGTTTCAGAATTTATTTGCCACTCGCCATTTGGGTTTTGAAAAGCAATCAAATC
>CAYPXI010000029.1:0-34808 GCA_964414655.1 uncultured Flavobacterium sp.
AAATGCAGTAAAACAATTTAGAGCCCACTTTTCATTAAAACGATAAAACAAAAAAACGCCTTGAATATCAAGGTGTTTTTTTTATCTTCCATTCTTTAAATCTTCTGCGACTTTTTCGAGTTCTAAATACCAATCCTCGCCAAACCTTCTAACTAGAGCTTCTTTAACAAATTTATATACTGGCACTTGCAATTCTTTTCCAAGTGTACAAGCATCATCACAAATATCCCAACGATCATAATTCACTGCGGCAAACTCAGTAAAATCTTTCACACGAATCGGATACAAATGACAGGAAACTGGCTTTTTCCAACTTACAATGCCTTGATTATAGGCTTGTTCAATTCCACACAAAGCTGTTTTGCCGTCAAAAATTACATAAGCACAATCTTTGTTGTCAATAAGTGGTGTTTCCAAATCTTGATCGGTTCCTTTTACCCAAGTTCCCAAACGCTCAATAGCTTCGATTCCTTCTTTGCGCAAAAAAGGTTTTACCTGCGGATAAATCGCCTCTAAAATTTTGGTTTCTTCCGTATTCAACGGAGCGCCAGCATCACCATCTACACAGCAAGCACCGTGACATGCAGAAAGATTACATACAAAATCCTTTTCTAATATATCTTCCGAAACTATGGTTTTTCCCAATTGAAACATTTTGATTTACGATTTGTTTATTATCTGACAAAGGTAAAATCAAATTTGAATAAATACCGAAGAACACAATTAAAAACATAATTTTGCAGAAAAAAATAAATATGCTTATCGATTTTAAAGAAATAGTAACGATTGGAATGGTACTTTTTGCCGTTATCGACATTGTAGGAACCATTCCAATTATTGTCGAATTACGCCAAAAATTTGGTCATATCGAATCGGAAAAAGCTTCCATTGTGGCTGGAATTATTATGATTGTTTTTCTTTTTGTGGGAGAAGAACTATTGAAACTTATTGGCATCGATGTACATTCGTTTGCCGTAGCAGGTTCGTTCGTGCTTTTCTTTTTGGCGCTCGAAATGATTTTAGGCATCCGAATTTATAAAGAAGAAGCCAATTCGTCAGCTTCCATTGTTCCGCTAGCATTTCCTTTAATTGCTGGTGCTGGAACAATGACTACATTACTTTCGCTGCGCTCACAATTTGCCACTATTAACATTATTATTGCAATTGTTTTAAACATTATTTTAGTGTACTTAGTTTTAAAATCTTCTGCTAAAATTGAAAATTTACTTGGCAAAAATGGTTTGGGAGTTATCCGAAAAACATTTGGCGTTGTACTTTTGGCAATCGCTGTTAAATTATTCGCTTCGAATGTTAAAGGCTTATTTGTTTAGCAGTAAAAATTACTATTTTTGCTTCAAATTATTATCATGAAAGTTTTTACTACTGTATTAATCCTTATAGCTGTTGGTTTAATCATTTTCAATTTGACTTTATTGGATTTCGAAAAACCGTTTGAAGGCAATAGCCTAGTAGCTTTGATTGGCATTGTTGCTTCTTTTTGCGCTGTTTTTATTCTATTGATTTTTAGAATGTCTAAAAAAATTGTTGAGCAAACAAAAAATTAAAAAAACACTTCTTAACAACTTTCAAAGAACTTACCATGTTTGATGTTCTGATTATTGGCGGTGGCGTTTCAGGTGTTTCTTGCGCACTCATTTTGGGTTCTGCTCAAAATAAACCTTTTGTACAAGACAAGAAAATCGGAATTGTAGCACACCAAAAAGCTTCTTCTCTACAAGACGCTCTGTTTAATAATGCTTACGGAATTTCGGCTGGTAAATTAGGTTCAGAAATTTTGGTGGAAAGTATTCAGCATTTGAAAAAAACCTATCCACACATTAACATAATAGAAGGAGAAAAAGCACTAAAAATTGAAGGTTCAGCTGGGAATTTTACAATCACAACTAACAAAAACAGCTACCAAACTAAAATGGTTGTCATCGGAATTGGCGCTGGAAATCCGTTTACCATTGACGGTTTGGAGGAATATGTGATGCCGCATCAAAAAGTAATTCCAGAAAAAAACCGCATTCAACTCAGAAACGTCGATCATAAAGTAACCGAAGGCATTTATGTAACAGGAACTCTTGCTGGTTGGCGTAGTCAATTGGCTATTGCCGCAGGAAGTGGCGCTGCGGTTGCAACTGATATTTTAACTTTGTGGAATGATGGAATTCACGTACAAATACACGACAGCATCAAGAAATAATCACTTCAAAACGGCTTTGATCATCTTGTCTTCTTTCAAAACAATTTGATAATAATAGCTTTCCCCAAATAATTGTCGGGCAAATTCCGCCGACAAGTAACGATTGACCAATACTGCGTTTTTCTCTAAATTCACTTCTAAGCCAAGGTTAGCCAAATACGAAGTAAATTCTTTGATGTAATTCGGATTTGAACCCACTTTTGTCATCAATTGCTGTACATTAAATCCTTTGAAAAGATTACGTTCTTTATCTAATTGTTCAAAAACAAAATGTCCCAAAACGCCAGTATTCAATATATACTCTACACTTTCTTGACCGTGATTGGCTTCTAAACCTACAAAAACATCAGGCACAATTCCGCCGCCGCCGTACACGATTCTTCCGTTTTTGGTTTTGAATTTTAACGAATCGGCAATTTTGATTTTGTCTTTTTCATATAATTCTCCACTTTCAAAACGATTCTCGAACTCGCTGTAGTATTTTTCTTTTTGCCCTTTCACATAAGGTTTTTGAATCGAACGACCACTAGGTGTGTAATAGCGGGAAGTGGTTAATCGCACGGCTGAACCATCGTCAAAACCAATTTCGCGTTGCACCAAACCTTTTCCGAACGAACGTCTTCCCACCACAATGCCGCGATCGTTATCTTGAATGGCTCCTGCCAAAATTTCGCTGGCGGAAGCCGAATTTTCATTGATTAAAACATACACTTTTCCGGTTTCAAAATCGCCTCCTTCAGTTGAATACGTTTTGTCGATATTGCCTTTTTTATTTTTGGTGAAAACAATTAGTTGGTCGTCTTTCAACAATTCATCTGCTACTTGAACCGCCATTTCCAAAAATCCGCCGCCATTGTCTCGCACGTCAATCACTAATTCGCTAGCGCCTTTTTGTTTCAAATTAAGCAAAGCATTATGAAATTCGTTCCCAGTGGTTTCTGCAAAACGATTGATCTTGATGTAGCCTACATTTTTATTGAGCATCACATAGGTATCGACACTTTTTATAGGAACATGCCCACGTTCTAATTGGACTTTAAATTTTCGGTTTTCTGATTTGCGATAAACGGTCAAGGTAACTTTAGAACCCTCTTCGCCACGCAATTTTTTGAACAACGTATCATTGTGAATTTTTTTACCAAACAATTTGTAATTATCGGCATACAATAATCGGTCACCTGCTTTAATTCCGGCTTTCTCGGCTGGACCATTCGCAATTGGTTTTACAACCGCAACCGAATCTTTGTACATGTAAAAATTGATTCCAATTCCGACAAAATCACCGCGCATGTTTTCGGCTTCTTGTTTTTGTTCGCTCTTTGGAATGTACACCGAATGTGGATCGAGGTTGGACAAAATATTGGTTACTGTCAAATCAACAATCGAATCGGTTTGCACATCATCAACATATTCGTTATCAATAAAATTAATAAGACTGTTGAGTTTTGATTTATAGTTGTTCTTGGAAAATGAAAATTGCGCTACTGGATAATTAATCCATCCACCAATAAGGATTCCGAACGCTACGCACGAAAAAAATAATACCGGAAGATAGATTTTGTTGATTTTCATTGTAACTAAATTCGTTTTTGGACTTTCATGCTTTTCCAAACAAAAACGTACTAAAAAGTGTTTTATTTTATTCTAAATCATCAATTTGCGACACCTCAATTCCAGCTTTTATCAAAAAATCAACGCCCGAAGTATCGCGATAACCGTTTTGATAAACGACTCTTTTGATGCCTGATTGGTGAATGAGTTTACTGCATTCTTTGCAAGGCGAAAGTGTAATATACAAAGTCGCATTTTCGCACGATTGCGTGGAACGAGCTACCTTAGAAATAGCGTTGGCTTCGGCATGCAAAACATACCAATGCGTCAAACCTTCATCGTCTTCACAACAATTTTCAAAACCTGATGGCGTTCCGTTGTAACCATCAGAAATAATCATGCGATCACGAACAATGATGGCACCAACTTGCTTGCGTTGACAATACGAAAGTTTGCTCCATTCGGAAGCGATTCTGAGGTACGCTTTGTCGTATTTGTTTTGTTTTTTTTCTTTCATATTTTACCACAAAAGCGCCAAGGCACAATTGCTATTTCTTTAAAATTCTGACTTTTGCAAAAATGGATTGCCCATTAGCCCTGATCCCGTTTTTCAACGGGACGAGAAGCAGGAAATGCGATTACAAATATAACTACTGATTCGCTTCCAATCAACTTTATCGTTGCCAAATTGGATTTTGTATAATCATTGGCACAACCACACCAATTACAAAAGCCGACATGACCAAAGTAAAATCGCGTTTATTGAACCGAAAGAGCGTTTGAACAAGAAAAGACAAAACGAGTACAGCTAAAACTACCAAAATCTGTGCAGCTTCAATTCCGAGTGCAAATTCAAATAATGGAACCACTTTGTCGGTTGGATTTCCGGGCAAAATGGCTTTGAAATAATTGGAAAAACCCAAACCGTGAATGAGCCCAAAGAATAAAGTAACAGCGGCGACAAATGTGATACTTTCTTGTTTGGATGATTTTCCAGCCGTAAAAAGGTTAAAAAATGCCGTAATTAGTATCGTAATGGGAATCAAAAATTCGACTAAACTAGCTTTAACCGTTACAATATTAAACACCGAAAGCAATAAGGCAAACGTATGTCCGATGGTAAAAATAGTCACCAAAAGCAGTACTCTTTTCCAATCTTTGAACGCGTAGGGAACCGTTAAAGCGATTAAAAAAAGTACATGGTCGTAGCCGTTTATATCTAAAACGTGTTGCAGACCAATTTTGAAATAAATCCAAAAATCTGGCATAAGTAGTTCGGATTTGTAGTTTTTAGGATTGTAAACTTACAATTTATTTTGAATTTGACACCTTAATTAGCTGTAAAATCGTTGAAAAACAATTTCCTTTTTTGCGGAAATAGAATTATATTTGCCAAATAAAACACTTATACTTATGTCATTTTCTGATTTATTTGATAGCGAATTCAAAACTAGAAATAAAGGTCATTTTTCAGCCATTGTTCGCGTGGCTACAGCCGATGGAGAATTGAGCGCTGAAGAAAAACTATTCTTAGATAAATTGGCGACTCGTTTAGAAATTTCTGCTGCAGAATACGAAGAAATTTTGGAGAATCCGTTGAAATACCCAATCAATCCGCCGTATTCGTATGCGCACCGTTTGGAGCGTTTGTATGATTTGTCGCGCATGGTTTACGTAGATCACGTTTTAGGTCCGAAACAAAAAGAAGTTTTAACTAAATTTGCTTTAGCATTGGGTTTCACACCAGGAAATGTAAACTACATTGTTGACAAAGCGTTGTCGTTGCTAGTAATGGGAGTTGATTTAGACACTTTTACATACGAAATGATGCACATGAACAAATAACAATTTGTAAATTAATATTGGAAACCTTCGATTTTTTCGAGGGTTTTTTTATGTTTCAAAAGGAAGTAGAACTTCAAAAGTAGTTCCTTTGTTGATTTCGGTTTGGAAGTCGATTTCGCCATTCATTAATCGAACTAAATTGGAAACGATAGCTAATCCTAAACCTAATCCTTCGATTTTTTTGGAAGAATGTAATTTTTTAAAACTCAGAAACACTTCATCTTTATTGGAAGTATCGATTCCAGAACCTGTATCTTTTACGATGAATTGCAACTGAATTTTTTGGTCTTTTTTTTCAAGTTGATTGATTTCAAGAGCAACACTACCTTCGTGGGTAAACTTGATGGAATTATCTAATAAATTAATTAAAATTTGATTGAGTCGCACTTTATCACCTATAAGTTGTTTTGGAATAGAAGCATCTATTTTCAACATCAAATTCAACTTTCTATCGTTGGCTTTAGGTTTTAAAATCGATTCTAAATGCAACATGGCCTGGTTAAAATCGAAAGCTTCGTGCACAATCTCCATTTGTCCCGATTCGATTTTGGATAAATCAAGTAAATCTTGTACCAAATGATAAATATGCTCGTTCGATTCTTTGATGGTTTGAACGTAATCCTTTTGAATCGATGTCAATTGGGTTTGCTCTAATTTGTTGACAAAAAACGTAGTTCCCCAAAGTGGCGTTTTCAAATCGTGGCTTACGTTGGCCAAGAATTTGTCTTTAAACGCTTTCTCCGCTTCAAGTTGTTGGTTTTTTAATTCTTCCAAATGAAAACTCAAAATCGACTCGTTTTTTTCTTGAGCTATGCTTTGGAAATTTTTGTAATAGCTTGAAAAATCAATCAAAATCACAAACGGATTGGTGTCAACAGAACCCGAATTGACAATGACATCCAACACTAGTTTGGTTTCTAAATAATCAATGTGAACGCCACTAAAAACGGTTTCTTGATGATTTTCTTCCAGCAAACTCGGAATGATATAAAAAAAAGGATGAAAGTCTTCCAACAAAGATTCCAATGGAAATGCAAACAACTGATTGTCCGTTTGAATTACTTGCCCGTTTTTGTTTAAAACGACAATTTGGGTCAGCGAATTGAGGTATTTATTTCGGATGTGTTCAATCATGATAGCATTCGTTTTCCTAATTCAATAAAAACGTTGTTGACCTCAACACCATTTTTGGCACTCGTAAAAAAGTCGACAGAAATACCCTGAATAACCAATTGATTTTGGAATTCTTCAAGATCAATCAAATCCATTTTGTTGGCTACAGTGACTACTTTGGATTGCGGAAAACCCGAAGTCAAAAAATCATATTCATCATTAAAATGCTCAAAAGTTTGTGGTCGAGTTGGATCAATAACATAAATAAATCCAGATGTTCCAATAAGATAAGCTGGACGTAATTTTTTCAAATCGTCTTTTCCTTCAATATCCCAAATGACCAAAGTGATTTTTTCGCCATTCAATTCGAGTTCTTTTTTGGAAATATGCACACCAATAGTCACGATATAGTTGTCGGAAAAAACATTCTCTACAAATCGTTTGACGAGCGATGATTTTCCGACACCAAAATGCCCAACTAATACTATTTTTTTGGTGTTATTCATGTTGGATAAAGGCTTCCAGATGTTCTTTTATCAATTCTTTATGACCAATATTGGTATTGATGTGCTTTTCGGTCAAATCGAGTAATTGATTTTCGAGTTCGCTTTTGTAAGCATCATTTACCGTTCCCGAAAGCATCACTGCAATGTAATATCCAGAAAAATTTTGGATGTAAATTTCGTATAACTCGTACTCTATCGACTGTAAACTTTGGTTGTGTTCTTTGAAAGCGTCTTCCACAAAACTTTTAATCGCAGTAAGCATTCCAGCTATCATGTCTTCGTTTACTGATTCGGTTTTAGATGCACTAGAAATAATCAAACCCGAACCTTTTTCAATAACAAATACTTGTTGGATAGCTGGTTTGGCCAATTCGCTCATGATCATTTCTTCTTCACTAAAACCAAAAAACATTCCTTTGATTTTGCGCGTCCATTTTTGCACGGAAAACGTATTTTGCACTTGGCTGTTGATGCGATCAGATAGAATGGCGATTTCTTGTTGAATGTACTTTTTAATCATTTTACCAATGATAGGAAAAAGTGCTTCTACAACCTTATCTTGCGAGTTCTTGATTTCTTCCGAAAGCGCTTTGGTGATGGTTGGACCGAGTTTTTCGGGAATTTCTTCCACAAAAGTGTGCAACTTGTCGTCAATAATCGGATTGACTTTTTCAGACAGTTTTTCTTGGGTGTTGACAGTTTCTTCTAAATCGTCTAATTTTTGCAGAATTTTTTGCGCAAAATCCCTGTCCTCATTAAGAAGAAGTTCTTTGAGCTTTGCTAATTTTTCAGATTCTGTCATAACAAAAGATTAGTCTTTCATTATCTTTTCACCAAGGGAAACTAGTAGTGTTCCCAACAAATTACGATCCACTTTTTTATGGTTCAGTTCGTCGGTTTTATCGTTCAAACTGTTTTCTAAATCCGTAATTCGGATGTTCAAATCGGTAGCCAAATTATCAATAGTCGCGTTCAGCTCTTTACGAGTGTCGTCTATCAAATTTTCAAGCTCTTCTTTTCGCTTTTCGATATGATTTTTGATCGACTGGAAATCCTGATCAATTTGCTGAATATTTTCACCAAAAATCAGGTTTTTAATCGCTTCCAATCGTTGGGCAGATTCTAAAGAGTTCGCTGCCGGAGTTTCGGATTCTTTGAATTGATTTTTAGACATATAAGTAAAGTAGTTTTTTTAGTTTCAATCGACAAATTTAACAATTTTATCGAAATAATACTACTTTTCTGACGTCTTCAACAAATGGTGATTTTACTTTTCCGAATTTTTCATGAATTCTTCTGCTTTGGCAACCATGTTGTAACTACCACAGAAAAACGGAACACGTTGGTGCAATTCGGTTGGTTGAATTTCCATAATGCGTCGGTAACCATCTGAAGCTTTACCACCAGCTTGCTCGGCAATAAAAGCCATTGGATTGCATTCGTACAACAAGCGTAATTTTCCGTTGGGCGCTTTGGAACTCGTTGGATAAATATAAATTCCGCCTTTGATCATATTACGATGCATGTCGGAAACCAAGCTTCCTATATAACGTGAAGTATAAGGACGATCGCCTTCTTCCAACTGACAATATTTGATATAATCTTTTACTCCTTGCGGAAAATGCACGTAATTTCCTTCATTGATCGAGTAGATTTTTCCATCTTTTGGGTATTGCATATTGGGATGCGAAAGGTAAAACGTTCCAATTGCCGGATTTAACGTAAAACCATGAACACCATGACCTGTTGTGTAAACTAACATCGTAGACGTTCCGTAAATCACATAACCTGCGGCCACTTGTTGGGTTCCGGGTTGCAGAAAATCTTCGGAAGTAACAGGCGTTCCTACTGGTGTTTTTCTTCTAAAAACTGAAAAAATAGTTCCAACCGAAACGTTCACATCAATATTGGATGAACCATCCAAAGGATCCATCAAAACCACATATTTATTACTGTGGCTGTTGTCACTTCCGGCAACGGTAATAAAATCATCGTTTTCTTCCGAAGCAATTCCGCATACAATTTCGCGATTAATTAAGGTTTGAATGAACACTTCGTTGGCGTAAACGTCTAATTTTTGTTGGTCTTCGCCTTGCACATTTTGTTCGCCAGCCGCACCAACAATATCAACTAACCCCGCTTTATTTACCTTGTAATTCACCACTTTAGCCGCCAAGCGAATCGAGTTGATAATACGAGATAATTCTCCCGAAGAATACTGAAATGCATTCTGATTTTCTATGATAAATTCACCTAAGGTTTTGTTGCGTTCTTCCATTACGAAATCGTTGTAGTTATTTGTGCAAATATCGTTTTTTTTATTAAATTTTTTAGTCCTCGAGTAAAAATTATACTACATTATTTTTTGCAAACTTATTTTATCTTTGTCAATGAATTTTAAATGTAAAAACAATGAAAATTAAATTTTTGGCACTAATCACCATAAGCTTTTTTAGCCTTACTGAAGCCAGTGCTCAAATCAATGTTGACCGAACTTTAGGCGCACTTCAAACAGGTGTTGCAAGTTTTACTTTTTCAAATGAAGATGCTGCCAATGTTGCCAGTCAAGCCGTTAAAAAAATGGATTCAGCCAATGTAGTTGCAGGTCTAAAAGATGGTTATACTTTACGTTTGAACCGCGTTTTTGGCAAACATGCAACGGAAAACGGACTAAAATTAAATTACAAAGTATATTTGACCAAAGAAGTAAATGCCTTTGCTTGCGCTGACGGAAGTGTTCGTGTATACTCTGGCTTGATGGACATTATGGATGACAATCAATTGTTGGCCGTAATTGGTCACGAAATTGGTCACGTTGCTAACGAAGATACCAAAGACGCTGTAAGATCAGCTTACAGAAATTCGGCGTTAATCAATGCAGTTGGAGCAACTTCTGATAAAGTAGCCAAAGTAACTGACGGTCAAGCCGGACAAATTGCTGGAGCACTTTTGGACAGCAAATACAGTCGCAAACAAGAGTCGGAAGCCGATATGTATTCGTATGATTTTATGAAACGAAATGGTTATGATGTGAACGCAGTGGAATCGGCTTTTACTATTTTGGCTAACTTAAGTGGCGGAAGTCAAAGTGATTTTATTTCACGTATGATGAGCTCGCATCCTGACCCAAGCAGCAGAGCTGAAATGGCGAAAAACAGAGCTACTGCTGATGGTTTGTACAAAGCTTACGTTCAAAAACCAATCAGCAATAAAGCAACAGCAACTACAACCAAAAAACCAGCTACCAAAAAAACAACTAAGAAGAAAAAATAAACGGTTAAATTTCAAAATTCAAATTCCAAATTCCAATAGCACTGTTGGGATTTGGAATTTTCATTTTAGTACATTTACAACTGATAAAAATACATTTATGATTATTAGAAAAGGAACTCCGAACGATATGCCTGCCGTTTTGGGATTGATAAAAGAACTCGCCGTTTTTGAAAAAGAACCCGAAGCAGTAGTAGTAACTGTAGACGATTTAATCCGCGATGGATTTGGAGCACATCCATTATTTCACACTTTTGTGGCAGAAGTAAATAACAAAATCATCGGAATTGCACTCTATTATTACCGTTATTCTACTTGGAAAGGAAAAACAATTCACCTCGAAGATTTGATTGTCAAAGAAGATCAACGTGGCACTGGCGCCGGATTTGCGTTGTACAGTGAAATTATCGCTCAAGGCAAACGTGATGCAGTGCGTCGAATTGAATGGGCTGTGCTCGATTGGAATATCAATGCAATTAATTTTTATAAAAAAACAGGCGCAAAAGTACTCGACGATTGGCGTGTAGCGCAAATGGACGAAGAAGGAATCGATAGGTTTTTGAGTGAAAATTCCAAATGACAAGTTCCAAATAACAAATAAATTCGAAACACTAAATTCTAGATTCCAAAACTTTAGATTTGAAATTTGCTTTTTTGCATTTTCTTGGAATTTGGGTTTTACTTTTTGGAATTTCTTTCTTTTCGTGCTTTTTTGGAATTTGTTTTTTGTTTTTTGGAATTTCTCAATTTTTGTGCTTTTTTGGGATTAGGAATTTGTTTTTTGGAACTTGTTTTTTCTACCTTTGAAATTTAATAGTATATCATGAGAATATTCAAATTTGGTGGCGCTTCTGTAAAAGACGCTGAGGGTGTTAAAAATGTATTCGAAGTATTGCAAAAAGTAGGTCATGAAGACGTGCTGATTGTCATTTCAGCCATGGGAAAAACAACGAATGCGCTAGAAGTTGTAATCAAAAATTACTTTGAAAAATCGAATGAATTTCATGCTTCGTTGCAAGAAGTTCGCAAATACCACAACCAAATTTTACTCGATTTGTTTGACGATGAAGACCACGACGTATTCTTTACAGTTAATAGTCATTTTGCCGATTTGGAATATTTTTTACGCAGCAATAAATCGCCCAATTACAACTTTGTGTACGACCAAGTAATTAGCTTTGGAGAAATTGTTTCCACCACAATCGTAAGTTATTATTTCAACGAACAAGGGTTAAAAAATAATTGGATTGACGTACGTAATTTCATCAAAACCGACGCTAATTATCGTGATGCTAATGTAGATTGGGAACAAACGCAAAAACTCATCTCAAAAGGGGTGAAGAAAAAAGCACTCAACATCACACAAGGTTTTATTGGTTCAGATGAAAATAATTTTACTACGACTTTGGGTCGTGAAGGTTCGGATTATACCGCGGCGATTTTCGCTTATTGCCTAAGCGCCGAAAGCGTAACGATTTGGAAAGACGTTCCTGGTGTGCTGAATGCCGATCCACGTTATTTTGAAAATGCAGTTTTATTGAACCAAATTTCGTATCGTGAAGCCATCGAGTTGGCATTTTACGGCGCTTCAGTCATTCACCCAAAAACCTTACAACCGTTACAGAAAAAAGAAATTCCGCTTTTTGTAAAATCATTTATCAACCCACTTTTACCCGGAACTTCGGTTTCAAAAGGACAAGATTTAGAACCGAAAACTTCGTGTTTTATCGTCAAGAAAAACCAACTTTTGATTTCGTTAGCGTCAATTGATTTTTCATTTATCATGGAAGAAAACATCAGCGAAATCTTTGCGTTGCTTCACAAATTCAAAATCAAAGTGAGCTTAATTCAAAATACAGCCATCAGTTTTTCGGTTTGTGTGGAAGATAAATACAATAATTTCAACGAATTAAAATCGGTACTTTCCAAAAAATTCAAGGTTTCATACAACGAAAATGTGTCGCTGTTTACCATTCGTCATTTTACCAAAGAAGCCGCCGAAATGGTTGAAAAAGACAAAACGGTTTTGGTCAAACAAATTTCGCGAGAAACGATGCAAGTAGTTACAAAAGAGTAATTTTTGCTTTATAATTTACACTTTTAAAATACATTTATACCCAAAACATTCCAATTATAAATACTACTTTTGACTTTTTACAGTTATAGTGTTATGCTAAAAAAGTGGTTTTTATTGATGAGTTTGTTTTGCCTTTCCTTAGTTGCAGCTCAGGAAATCAAATCATCGTATATCACCAAAAAAATCGCTTTTACCAACGACACGATTTCTATCGAAAAAAAAAGCATCAACAATCAGTTTTTTAAAATTCTGAAAAAAGACGGAACTGCAGTTGATTCCACTTTTTACAAAGTGGATTTCAAAAAAGGAACGCTAGTTTTCAATCCCAATTACACAACAACCGACTCACTAACAGTCAACTATTTAAATTATCCCGAATTTCTTACTAAAACCTATTCGATTTACGATGGCGCTGTAGTTGTACCAAATAACTCCGAGCAATTGTTTGCAGTAAAATCCAACAAAACTGCCATTTTCAAACCTTTCGACGGATTAACCACATCGGGTAGTATAACGCGTGGCATCACGGTAGGCAACAACCAAAACGCAACGGTCAATTCGAACCTCGATCTTCAAATTACGGGTAAAATATCTGACAAAGTGAGCCTTCGCGCCTCAATTCAAGACAGCAATATTCCGCTACAAGACAGTGGTTATTCACAACGATTGGACGAATTTGATCAAATTTTCATCGAAATCTTTTCCGACAAATGGAACATTCGTGGTGGCGATTTATTTTTAGAAAACCGTCAGTCGAAGTTTTTGAATTTTAATAAAAAAGTCCAAGGCTTGTCTACCAAATTCACGTTCGGAAAAGAAAACAACAAAACCGAAGTGTTTGCTTCAGGCGCCGTAGTTCGTGGTCAATATGCCAAAAGTTCGTTTACAGGTCAAGAAGGCAATCAAGGACCGTACAAACTCAGAGGCAACAACGGCGAATTGTTCGTGCTCATCATTTCGGGTTCAGAACGAGTTTTTGTCAACGGTATTTTGCAAGAACGTGGCGAAAACAACCAATACGTTATCGATTACAACGCAGGCGAAATTACGTTTACCTCACTTTTCCCCATCACTTCCGAGATGCGAATTGTAGTCGAATACCAATATTCCGATCGCAATTTTACTCGATTTGTCACTTACGGCGGCGCGCACCATTACAATAAAAAATGGAGTTTGGGTGGTTATATTTATTCTGAAAATGACGTTAAAAATCAACCTTTACAACAAAATTTATCTGAAGAACAAGTAGAAATTTTACAATCTGCTGGTGATAATTCCGACTTGATGATTGCGCCTTCTGCCTTTCAAGATGCGTATTCTGAAAACAAGGTGTTGTATCGAAAAATCCTTGTTGGCACAACTGAAGTATTTGAATATTCTAATAATCCAGATGACGTTTTGTACAGTGTACGATTTTCATTAGTCGGAACTAATTTAGGAAATTACGTTTTGGCGAATAATCAAACTATTGGTAAGATTTATGAATATGTAGCACCAATTGCTGGCGTTCCTCAAGGGAATTACGAACCAATCATTCGACTGATTGCGCCTACCAAAATTCAAATTGCGACTTTGTTAGGAAAATACAATCCTTCTGAAAAAACATTGATCGATTTTGAAGTGGGCGTTTCCAACAACGATGTCAATTTGTACTCTTCGCTCGATGATGAAAACAACAAAGGAATTGCCGGAAAAATCAACTTCAAACAACGGTTATTTTCCAAAAAATTCACGCTCGATGCCTTTGGAAATTACCAATTGATTCAAAAAGATTTTAAAACCATCGAACGACTTTTTACCATCGAATTCAACCGCGATTGGAACATTACCAATCCAATTGGCAACCAAAGTTTGCTGGTTTCAGGGTTGGATTTTAACTATAAAAAAGAAAAAGAAAGTCTTGCCAACGCGCGCTATCAAATAGAAAAACTAGATTTTTCAGAAAATTTCTCAGGCATTCGTCATCTAATTAACGGATTTTATAAAAGCAACCATTGGACATTCCAAAACCAATCAAGCGCACTTAACAGCGACGGAAGTTATTCGAAATCGGAATTCATTCGCAGCGAAACCCGCACCAAATACCATTTTAAGAAAAACTGGATTGGTGGTAGTTTGCGTTTGGAAGACAATAAAGAAAAACTTGTTGCAACGAATGAATTATCTAAATTGAGTCAGAAGTTTTCAGAATACGGCGCTTTTGTCGGTCGCGGTGATTCGTTAAAAGTATACGCCGAATTGGGTTATTTGTTGCGCAAAAACGATAGCTTGCAAAATGGTTTCGTGCAACGCGTTAACAAATCTAATTCCTATTATATAAAATCTCGTTTACTCAAAACAGAAACGGGCGATTTATCGGTTTTTGTCAATTACCGAAATTTGGTCTTTGAAGATACATCGCGCGCCAACGAGCCTTCGCTCAACTCGCGCATTTTGTACAATGATAGTTATTTGAAAAATTTAATTCAATTATCAACATCGTATGAAACGACTTCAGGAACCATTCCGCAACAAGAATTCACCTATTTGGAAGTCGAACCCGGACAAGGCGTGTACATGTGGAACGATTACAACGGCAATGGTGTTCAAGAGTTACAAGAGTTTGAAGTCGCTCCTTTTCCCGATCAAGCTAAATTTGTTCGTGTATTTTTACCCAATCAAATATTTGTCAAAACACACCAAAATAAATTTGCGCAATCGCTTACTTTAAATCCATCGCGTTGGCAAAACGATAGTGGTTTTTTGAAAATCCTTTCCCATTTTTACAACCAAACTTCGTTCAATGTCGACCGAAAAATCATCCGCAACAGCAACAACTTCGACCTCAATCCGTTTTACACCAACAATCCTGATGATTTACTCGGACTCAATTCCTCTTGGCGCAACAGTCTTTTTTACAACAAAGGGCGACAAAAGCATTCGACTACTTATACGTATTTGAATAGTAGCACACAAAATTTGCTGTCGGTTGGTTTGCTCAAAAGCGACAATGTTTCACACCAACTACAATATACGCACTTATACAAAGTCAATTGGCTGGCGAATTTGTTTGCTAAAACGATTTTATCCACTACCGAATCCGATACATTTTCCAATCGGAATTATGAAATTTCAGGCTACGACATTCAACCCAAAATTTCGTATTTATTCAACAAAAATGCGAGTTGGGACGTATTTTACGAATTCCAAACCAAAAAAAATCAAATCGGTAATTTAGAAACCTTAACTCAAAATCGTTTCGGAACTTCGTTCACCTATTCGGGTAAAAAACAGTTTACTGCCAACGGCGAATTTTCGTTTTATGACAATAATTTTACAGGAAACGCATTGTCCGCCGTCGGATTTCAAATGCTCGAAGGATTGCAACCTGGCAAAAACCAAACGTGGCGCTTGCTCATCCAAAAAAACCTCACGCAATATTTAGACGTCAACATCAATTACCAAGGCCGAAAAAGCGAAACCAGCCAAGCCATTCACACAGGAAGCATACAGTTGCGGGCTTATTTTTAGGAGCAATCTCTTTTTTGTAACGAGAGGGCTTTTCCAGCTATCCATATTCCTGCTTCTCGTCTCGTTGGACACAACGAGATCAGGGCTAGAGAATAAACTTTCGGCGTACTTGTAGAATGATTTTTACAACTTATTGATTTGGAATGATTGTTGTTTGAAAAATATTTGTTAATTTTAATCTTTAATAACCAAATTTCGTAATCAAAATGAAAAAACTAATTCTATTGTGCTTGGTGTTTATCTTCTCCAACACTTTTTATGCGCAAGACGTAGCTACAAAAGCCAAAAAAGCAAAAGCTAAAACAGAGAAAGCCGTAAAAGAGAAATCAAAAAAAGCGAAGAAAGAAGTAAAAGAAACCGCTGATAAAGTAAAAAAAGAAGCCAAAGAAACTTCTAAAAAAGCCAAAAAAGAAGTAAAAGAAACGGCTGATAAAGCTGAAAAAGGAGCCAAAAAAGCAAAAAAAGAAGTAACTGAAAAAGCCTCAAAACTGAAAAAAGACGGCACACCAGACAAACGTTTCAAAGACGCTGACGACAAAGCTAAAGAAACCAAAGCGTCTGCAACCGGAAAAGCAAAATCGGCAGAAGGAAAAGCCAAAGCCGAAACCAACAAAGCGAAAGCTAAAGTGAAAAAAACAGCTGCTGAGGAAAAAGAAGACATGAAAGAAACAGCAGCATCAAAAGCCGCTGAGAAAAAAGTAGCCGACAAAGTAACCGGAAAATACAAAGGCAAAAAAGTATATACTGGCCCAAGAGGTGGAAAATACTACATCAATAAAAACGGAAACAAAACGTATATTGATGCCGAGCAAGAAGAATAAAAATCAACCCGAATAAAACTGATTTTTTTGACCGTCCGTTTCTAAACTGAAATCGGACGGTTTTTTATTCCAAAACTGTTCATCTGACGTTGCGAAAATTCCACGAAAAACAAGAAGTTATTTTTCTCAAATCCCTTGTTTTTGGGGATTTTTTTGTTTTTTTATGTTTTTAATTCATTGATAAACAATTATTTATAAAAATTCACAAAAGTAGTCATATTCCTACGCATTGTTAAAAACTAAAGCCAATTGTGGATAAGTTTGACTTTCTTTTTTGCTTTCAATTGACAATCTTTGTAACAGACGAAAAGAGTTAAAAAAACCTTAAAAAAATCCCTAAATTATGTCATTCATAGAACCAATTCTGAAAGAGAACAAAGATCGCTTCGTGATTTTCCCGATCAAGCATCAAGATATCTGGGAATGGTACAAAAAACAAGAAGCGTGTATTTGGACTGCCGAAGAAATTGACTTACACACCGATTTAAATGATTGGAACAACAAACTAAATGCCGATGAAAAATACTTCATCAAGCATATTTTGGCGTTTTTCGCCGCTTCTGACGGAATTGTAAACGAAAACTTGGCCGAAAACTTTGTAAGCGAAGTACAATACCCAGAAGCTAAGTTTTTCTATGGATTTCAATTAATGATGGAAAACATTCACAGCGAAACCTACTCGTTGTTGATTGATACCTATGTAAAGGATGAAGCCGAAAAAAACGAACTGTTTCACGCCATCGAAGTATTTCCAGCCATCAAAGAAAAAGCTGAATGGGCATTACGTTGGATTGAATCACCAAGTTTTGCCGAACGATTAATTGCTTTTGCTGCTGTAGAAGGTATTTTCTTTTCAGGTTCGTTTTGCTCTATTTTTTGGCTGAAAAAACGCGGATTAATGCCTGGACTCACGTTCTCAAACGAATTAATTTCGCGCGACGAAGGAATGCACTGCGATTTTGCCGTTCACTTACACCGTAATCACATCGTGAATAAAGTACCAAAAGCCAGAATTACTGAAATCTTGACCGACGCACTTAACATTGAACGCAAATTCATAACCGAATCGCTTCCTGTAAGTTTAATTGGAATGAACGCTACATTGATGACGCAATATTTAGAATTCGTAACCGATCGCTTATTGGTAGAATTAGGCTGTGATCGCGTATACAACTCATCCAATCCATTTGATTTTATGGACATGATTTCGCTACAAGGAAAAACCAATTTCTTTGAAAAACGCGTGGCCGAATACCAAAAAGCAGGCGTAATGAACAGCGATTCTGAGTCGAGTAAAATTAGTTTCGACGCCGATTTCTAGGTTTTAGCTTTTAGCATTCAGCAATTAGCTTGACTTGCTTAAAAAAATCAAACAATCCACTCAGGCTTTATTCAAAAAAAAAAGGCTAAATGCTGATGCCTGACAGCTAATAGCTATCAACAAATAACCCGAAATAGAGAAGGGATTTTCTATTTCACAAAAAACGAAACCTTATGTATGTAGTAAAAAGAGACGGGCATAAAGAACCCGTAATGTTTGACAAAATCACCGACAGAATTAAAAAATTATGCTATGGATTAAACGACATGGTCGACGCTGTAAAAGTGGCCATGCGTGTCATTGAAGGATTGTATGACGGAGTAACTACATCTGAACTCGATAATTTAGCCGCTGAAACCGCAGCATCTATGACGGTTACGCATCCCGATTATGCGCAATTGGCTGCGCGTATCGCGATTTCTAACTTACACAAAAACACCAACAAATCATTCTCTGAAACGATGAATGAGATGTACCATTATGTAAACCCTCGTACCAATCAGGAAGCACCTTTGCTTTCGGAAGAAGTACACAGAGTAATACAAGAAAATGCCGAGTTTTTAAACTCTCACATCATATACAACCGCGATTTCAATTACGATTATTTCGGTTTTAAAACTTTAGAGCGTTCGTATTTATTACGCATCAACGGTAAAATTGTAGAACGTCCGCAACACATGTTAATGCGTGTTTCGGTTGGAATTCACTTGAACGACCTAGAAGCGGTGATTGAAACGTACGACTTAATGTCGAAGAAATTCTTCACGCACGCTACGCCAACTTTATTCAACGCCGGAACTCCAAAACCGCAAATGTCTTCGTGCTTCCTTTTAACCATGAAAGACGACAGCATCGACGGCATTTACGATACGTTAAAACAAACCGCTAAAATTTCGCAATCAGCAGGTGGAATTGGTTTGTCAATTCACAATGTGCGCGCTACAGGTTCGTACATTCGCGGCACCAACGGAACTTCTAACGGAATCGTTCCGATGCTACGTGTGTTCAACGACACCGCACGTTATGTAGATCAAGGTGGAGGAAAGCGTAAAGGAAGTTTCGCTATTTATTTAGAAACTTGGCACGCCGATATTTTCGAATTCCTAGATTTGAAAAAGAATACAGGAAAAGAAGAAATGCGTGCACGTGACTTATTTTTCGCCATGTGGACCTCAGATTTATTCATGAAACGCGTAGAAGAAGATGCCAATTGGACATTGATGTGCCCGAATGAATGTCCGAAATTATGCGACGTGTATGGCGACGAGTTTGAAGCTTTATACACTTCATACGAAGCCGCAGGAAAAGGAAGAAAAACCGTGAAAGCGCGTGAATTGTGGGAGAAAATCCTAGAATCGCAAATCGAAACGGGAACGCCATATATGTTGTACAAAGACGCAGCGAACAGAAAGTCCAACCAAAAGAATTTGGGTACGATTCGTTCGTCAAACTTGTGTACTGAAATCATGGAATACACTTCGGCAGACGAAATTGCAGTGTGTAACTTGGCTTCGATTTCATTACCAATGTTTGTGGAAAACGGCAAATTCAATCACGAATTATTATTCAACGTAACCAAACGCGTTACTCGCAACTTGAATAAAGTAATCGACCGTAATTACTATCCTGTAAAAGAAGCGGAAAATTCGAATATGCGCCACCGTCCAGTTGGATTGGGTGTACAAGGTTTAGCCGATGCGTTCATCATGTTGCGCATGCCATTCACTAGCGACGAAGCCAAAAAATTGAACCAAGATATTTTCGAAACCTTATACTTTGCAGCCGTAACCGCTTCTATGGAAATGGCCAAAGAAGAAGGACCGTATTCATCATTTGAAGGCTCACCAATTTCACAAGGTGAATTCCAACACAACTTGTGGAACATCAAAGACGAAGAGCTTTCTGGTCGTTGGGATTGGGCCAGTTTACGAAAAGAAGTAATGCAACACGGCGTACGCAACTCCTTGTTAGTAGCGCCAATGCCAACCGCTTCTACTTCGCAAATTTTAGGCAACAACGAAGCCTTCGAACCTTATACTTCAAATATTTATACACGTCGTGTATTATCGGGCGAATTCATCGTGGTAAACAAACATTTATTGAACGATTTAGTAGAAAGAGGTTTGTGGAACGAGTCGTTAAAGCAAGAAATCATGCGTCACAACGGTTCGGTACAACACATCGAAGGCATTCCGCAAGACTTAAAAGAATTGTACAAAACTGTTTGGGAAATGTCTATGAAAGACATCATCGACATGTCGCGCCACAGAGGTTATTTCATCGACCAATCGCAATCGCTCAACTTGTTCATGCAAGATGCGAATTACGCCAAACTAACTTCAATGCATTTCTACGCTTGGAAAAGTGGCTTAAAAACTGGAATGTACTATTTGAGAACCAAAGCGGCAGTTGATGCAATCAAGTTTACATTGAATAACGATAAAAAAGCAGAACCAACAACCAACACAACAGTAATTGCTGACCCTGTTGCCGTAGAAGTGGAAGCACCAAATGAAACAGGCGAAATGACCGCCGAAGATTTTGCAGCCATGATCGAAAGAGCCCGAAACGCTGGTCCAGACGATTGTGAAATGTGTGGTTCTTAATTAAGAGAAAAGAACAGAGAAAATAGAATAAAGAAAAACAGTTATCATTGAGATGGCTGTTTTTGATTTTTGGAGCTATTCCCGCTTTCCACTGCAATCTTTTACTTTTTAAAGAAAAAAGCAAAAAGGATTTCCGTTGCACACGAGCGAAGCGACTGCCGAAGGAATCGGGGCTAAAAAACAACTTATGAAAGACAAAAAAGGCATCTACACCGGAATTATCGAACAAGACGAAAACGGCAATTTCTTCTGCGGCAAGTATTTGTTGGATTACCAATATACTGTGGCGAGTTTCAAAATCGGCGACGAAATCAACATCAAAAGCGTAATTGCCAACCCTAGCGACAAAAGCTACAACCAATATCCAGAGAAATCGAGAAATTTCTTTTTAGCCAACGATAAAGAATAAAATTATGACCAAAGAATTTGAGGTTACCGACGACATTTTAGCAACACACGGACAGCGCTTGTTGCATTATTTTGTAGACTTAATTATACAATACATCATAGCCTTACTCATTGGACTTTTCTTAGGATTGCTCTCTAACTTACTGGAATGGCATGCGCCACTAAATTACGTAAGCTCAATGGGAAAATTAGAAGAATTTTTACTCGGTTATGTAATTATGTTGCTTTATTATTCGACAACCGAATACTTTTTCTCGAGGAGCATCGCCAAATTCATGACCAATACAATCGTTGTAAATGAAGATGGAGAAAAACCAGACTTAGGAACTATTTTAAAAAGATCGCTTTGCAGAATGATTCCTTTTAACCACTTTTCATTTTTGGGAGGAATTGCTCGGGGTTGGCACGACTCAATTCCCGATACTTATGTGGTTAAAGAAAAACTTTTAAAAGAAGCTAAAAAACAATTTTACGAATTGGACGAAATCGGAAAATCTGAAGAATAAACTATGACAACCATCAAACGAACGACATCGGATAATACTGATTTCAAATTTTTAACACAAGAATTCGACCATTATTTAATTGATATCGACGGCGACGAAAAAGATTTTTTTGCACAATACAACCAAATTTACCTTGAACATGTAGTAGTTTGCTACGAAAACGAAAAAGCATTAGGTTGTGGTGCTTTCAAAGAATACGAACCCAATGTAGCCGAACTAAAAAGAATGTATGTACTTCCCGAATCAAGAGGAAAAGGCATAGCAACAAGCATCATCGCTGAATTGGAAAATTGGATGCAATCATTGGGTTACACCACTTGCATTTTAGAAACGGCCAACAAACTTGAAAACGCCATTTCACTTTATACAACATTTGGTTACCAAATTACCCCAAATTACGGGCAATATATTGGAGTGGAAAGCAGTATTTGCATGAGTAAAAGATTAAAATAGATTATATTTACAGGTTTTCTGAACAATAAACAATAAACAATAAACAATAAACAATGAACACTAAAACCTAAAATATAATGATGAATTGGGAACAACTCTTATCACTCAAACGCCAAGGCGACAAAGGCAAACGATTGCGCATCGAACAAGACGACACGCGTTTGGGCTTCGAAGTCGATTACGATCGTATTATCTTTTCGTCGGCATTTCGAAGTTTGCAAGACAAAACCCAAGTCATTCCATTATCCAAAACCGATTTTGTTCATACGCGATTGACACATAGTTTGGAAGTTTCGGTTGTAGGTCGTTCTATCGGTCGTTTGGTTGGAAAAAAGATTATAGAAAAATATCCGCATTTACAAGAAATTCACGGCTATCAAGCCAATGATTTTGGTGCCATTGTAGCGGCTGCATCATTAGCGCACGATATTGGAAATCCGCCGTTTGGACATTCAGGCGAAAAAGCCATCGGCGAATATTTCTCCATCGGAAAAGGATTGCAATATAAAGACCAACTGACACCCAAACAATGGCAAGATTTAATCGATTTTGAAGGCAACGCCAATGGGTTTTCAGTACTAACAAGTTCGCGACCAGGAATTGAAGGAAGCATACGCTTAACTTACGCTGTTTTGGGTGCCTTTATGAAATACCCAAAAGAAAGTTTACCCAAAAAACCAACTTCCAAAATTTGTGATAAAAAATACGGATTCTTTCAATCGGATAAAGTTTTTTTTAAAGAAGTAGCCGAAGAATTGGGTTTGATTCCAAATAAATCAGGTGACGATATTGGTTACGAACGCCATCCTCTAGCCTATTTAGTTGAAGCAGCCGATGACATTTGCTATACGATTATCGATTTTGAAGACGGAATTAATTTAGGATTAGTTTCTGAAGATTATGCTTTGGAATACCTAATAAAATTAGTCAAAAACACCATCGACACAGCCAAATACCAAACATTGACCACCAAAGAAGATCGCATCAGTTATTTACGTGCTTTGGCCATTGGCAACCTCATCAACGACGCTGTAAATGTGTTTATTGAAAACGAAGAAGCCATTTTAAAAGGCGAATTTCCATTCGCTTTGACGGATAAAAGCCAATATAAAGCTCAAATTGACGACATCATCAAACTGAGCGTGAAAAATATTTACCAAAGTCACGAAGTGATCGAAAAAGAGCTTACAGGTTACCAAATTATTAATAACTTACTAGATAAATTCATCACCGCATTCAACAACAATTACGAAGGGAAAGCCACCAATTACGACAAACTGTTGCTTAAAATTCTACCCGAAAAGCACCATTTAGAAAAAGACAGTTTGTACGAACGCTTACTTCATATTTGCCATTTTGTTTCAATGCTAACCGACGGAAAGGCACTGATTTATAGCAAAATAGTTACCTAAAGTATACTTTTTTACACATTGTTTATCTTTGTATTTGTAAAAAATAAGCTAAGTTTGCTTAAAAATGAAACACTATGAAAAGGAAATATTTTTTCATTCTACTCTTTGCGCCATTGTTTTTGCTAGCACAAAATGAGCAAGAAAAGATTCAAAGTTACCTAAATAACAACTTATCTAAATTAGATTTAACGCAAAGCGATGTTTCGGATTGGGTTGTAGCGAGTAAAGCTTCTTCCAAGACAACAAAAATCAACAACTATTATATACAGCAACGTGTTCAAGGCATTGAAATATTTAACGCAATTTCAAATGCTTGGATAAAAAACAACCAAGTTGTTCATATAGAGAATCGATTTGTAAAGAATTGTGCGTCAAAAACCAATACTTCAACACCTCAACTTAGTGTTTTACAGGCGTTGAACAAAGCTAAAATAGTACTTGAAATCAATACTACGCCAACTTCACAAATCATCAGCGCATTAGACACGCGCACTTTTATTCTTTCCAACCAAGAAAAAGCAGATCCCATAAAAGCTAAATTGGTTTACCATTTGACAGCCAACAAAAATCTACTTTTGGCATGGGATTTTTATATTGATGATCCGCGACAAAATCATATGTGGAGTGTAAGAATAGATGCGGTTTCTGGCGAATTGCTTCAAAAAAATGATTACATGGTTTCGTGTTCATTTGATAAAGAGCAAAAATGCAATCAACAACACGGCTTTCATTTTAACTCAGCTCTATTCAAACCATCAAACTCCATTTTAGAAACACAATCGGGCTCGTATCGCGTGATTCCATTTTCAACAGAAAGCCCCAATCACGGACCAAGACAACTCATCTCCAATCCGCAAAACACCACCGCTTCTCCTTTTGGTTGGCATGATATTGACGGAATTGCTGGAGCCGATTTTTCCATCACACGAGGCAACAATGTATATGCTTTTGAAGATTTAGAAGACGACGACGATCCCGAAGGTAATTACAGTCCAGATGGTGGAACAGCTTTGACTTTTGATTTTCCTTATTTCGGAACCAACACTCCAGCTATTAATTACTTAGATGCTGCTACAACTAATTTGTTTTATATGAACAACATCATGCACGATGTGTTTTATCAGTATGGTTTCGATGAGGAAAATGGCAACTTTCAAGAAACCAATTACTCAAATTTAGCTGAAGCAAACGATCATGTTTTAGCGCAATCTCAAGACGGTGGCGGAACAAACAACGCCAATTTTGGTACTCCTCCTGATGGTGGAAATGGTAGGATGCAAATGTACCTTTGGAATCGAAAAAGTGGCGCCAATAGAATAACGGTTAATTGGCCTTTGAATATTGCAGGAACTTACACCGCTTTTGACAACGGCTTTGTTTTTGGTCATGTTGATTTACCTCAAGTGCCTGATAATATGACTGCTGATTTGGTTTTAGTAGATGATGGTGACGGCGAAACGGCTGATGGCTGTTCAACTTTAATAAACCCAAGTCAAGTTAACGGAAAAATTGCGGTAATCAAAAGAGGTGTTTGTACTACAAATGAAAAGATATTCAATGCTCAAAATGCGGGTGCAATTGCCGTAATAATTTGCAACAATACTGCAGGAAATTTTTATTTAGGAGGATTTGGTGATGATACAATTACTATTCCAGTGATTTCAGTAAAGAAAGATGTTGGCGATTTTTTAATCGATGCAATGGCAAGCAATACGCTGAATGTTAGTTTGAGCGAACCGTTTTCTGATTTTGTTAATGTAGACGGCGATTTTGATAATTTGGTTATCGCACATGAATACGGTCACGGTATCTCGAATCGATTGACGGGCGGCGCTAACAACACCTCATGTTTGTTTAACGATGAACAGATGGGTGAAGGTTGGTCGGATTGGTTTGGACTCATGCTTCAAATGAAAGCAGGAGATAACGGAGCCCAACGAAGAGGAGTTGGCACTTTTGTTATCAATCAACCTACCAATGATGATGGCATTCGAACGTATCCTTATTCTACAGACATGAGTGTAAACCCATTTACTTTTGCCAACACGAATACGTTGGCACGACCACATGGTGTTGGTTCAGTTTGGGCCACTATGCTTTGGGATTTGAGTTGGGCTTATGTAGAAAAATATGGTTTTGACCCTAATGTTTATTCAGGCAATGGCGGTAATAACAAAGTATTACAATTGGTTGTCGATGCATTAAAACTACAACCTTGCTTGCCGTCTTTTATCGATGGTAGAGATGCCATTATTGCGGCAGACCAAGCTACAACTGGCGGCGAAGATTACTGTATGATTTGGGAAGTTTTTGCTCGAAGAGGTTTGGGTGTAAACGCATCTTCAGGTGATAGTGATAGTTCTACCGACCAAACGGAAGATTTTACAGTCCCAGCTCCAGGCCCGAATTGTACTGCATTGGGCATTAATTCTTTAGGTAATTCTAATCTTGTTAGTGTATTTCCAAATCCAGCTCGAGATAATTTTACTATCAAAATCAACAACTACACTGGTTCGTTGACCGTTCAATTATTTGATTTAAATGGAAGAGTTATTTACAATAAAACCATTGTTAATTTTGCTTCAGAAGAACAAATTTCGGTGAAAGATCTTTCGTCTGGAGTTTATCTTTTAAAATTAAATGGTGAAAACATTAGTTCAACTAAGAAATTAATTGTGAACTAATTACAAAAAGCAAATTCCACAGATTTTGACAAAGTGAATTACCAAAACCTGTGGAATCTTTTTTAATATACTAAGAGTTACTTCAGTAATTTATCCAATTGAACTTGTAGTTTAGGATTTGAAGGTCGAGCTGCATCCGCATCCAACACATTTCCATTCGGATCAATAATAATAAATCTTGGAATCGAATTGATGCCAAATGCTTGTGTAAACGCTGAATTCCAGCTTTTATCAGCATACAATTGAATACCTCCAAGCGCTTTTTCAGTTACAAATGTTTTCCATTTATCATGGTCTTTCTCTGCATCTACCGAAATACTTACAAAAGCAATATTTTTGCCGTGGTATTTCTCTTCAATCGCTTTCAAACTTGGAATTTCTTGTCGACAAGGTCCACACCAAGTAGCCCAAACATCAATGTAAACGTATTTCCCTTTTAAATCTTCCAATTTTGTTTTCCCGCCAGCATGATTTTCGTAATCAAACGAAGGCGCTTTGGTATTGTTTAGTTTTTTATTTTTTTGCGATTCCGTATAATATTGTTTGATACCTTGAACACCCATATCGATGTTCTTTTTCTGAAGCTCAACAAACTTAGCGTCCAATTTTGAATTCTCCAGTTTTGTTCTTTCAGCATTGATTTTTTCTGTCAAATTTTTATTAAAATCAGCCTCATTCATCGCCAACAAACCTTCGTAATCGTATTTTTGATCGAGTAAAGCTGTTTGTGCAATAAAATTATTCTCGTCCGAACCTTTACCCGAAAATTTGATTGATTCGTCAAAGTTTTTGGCATCCATTGTCAATTTCAAATCGTACCCATTTTTCAAAAACAATTGCGCATACTCTACACCATCAAAAAGCAAATAAAAATTATCCGCTACCGGAAAAGAACCCGAAAACAATCCTTTTTCATCTACTTTAATTTCTTTCAAAGGTTTGTTCATCATGTCTCTAATATAAATAACATCACCATTTCTATTGGCAATATCGGCAACAAAAGAAACTGTTTCTTGTGCTAAACCAGTCATTGCATTGGCTGCTAAAAACAACAGCATTAGTACTTTTTTCATATCTATTTTTTTAGTTTTGAATCCAAATATATTACAATTAATAGTACTAACGTTTTGTTTAACAAAAAATTTCAATTCAACTTTACCCTATGTAATTGATTTTTGTTTTTTACTTTTGCCAAAAATTTATTCTAATGTACAGAAGTCATAATTGTGGCCAATTAAACGCCTCAGATATCAATAAAGAAGTAACGCTTGCGGGTTGGGTTCAAAAATCGCGCGACAAAGGATTCATGATTTGGGTGGATTTGCGCGACCGTTATGGAATTACACAGTTAATTTTTGACGAACAACGCACTGACAAAGCCGTTTTTGAAAAAGCAAAATCACTGGGAAGAGAATTCGTAATCCAAGTAAAAGGAACTGTGATTGAACGTGAATCTAAAAATCCAAATATGACTACGGGTGATATCGAAATTTTAGTTTCTGAATTGACCATTCTTAATAATGCCTTACTTCCTCCATTTACTATTGAAGATGAAACCGACGGTGGCGAAGACATTCGAATGAAATACCGTTACCTGGATATTCGTAGAAATCCTGTAAAAAACAGCTTGCTTTTCCGTCATAAAGTGGCAATGGAAGTACGTAAATATTTATCTGATTTGGACTTTTGCGAAGTAGAAACGCCGTATTTAATCAAGTCAACTCCAGAAGGTGCAAGAGATTTCGTGGTGCCAAGTAGAATGAATGAAGGACAATTTTACGCTTTACCGCAATCGCCACAAACCTTTAAACAATTGTTGATGGTAGGTGGAATGGACAAATACTTTCAAATTGTAAAATGCTTCCGCGATGAAGATTTGCGCGCCGATAGACAACCTGAGTTTACTCAAATTGACTGTGAAATGGCGTTTGTGGAACAAGAAGATATTTTAAATGTTTTTGAAGGATTGACACGTCATTTACTGAAAGAATTAAAAGGAATTGATGTGGCAGAATTCCCACGAATGACCTATGATTATGCCATGAAAACCTATGGTAACGACAAACCCGATATTCGTTTTGAAATGAAATTTGGTGAGTTGAATGCTGTAGCGCAACACAAAGATTTTGGGGTATTCAATTCGGCTGAATTAGTAGTCGGAATTGCGGCTCCAGGTTGTGGCAATTATTCAAGAAAAGAAATCGATGCACTAATTGACTGGGTAAAACGCCCACAAATTGGTGCTTCAGGACTTGTATATGTGAAATGCGAAGAAGATGGAACATTCAAATCATCCGTAGATAAATTCTACGATCAAGACGATTTGAAAAAATGGGCCGAAATCACCAATGCCAAAGCAGGCGATTTGATTTTGGTTTTATCGGGAAAAGCCAATAAAACAAGAACGCAACTTTCTGCCTTACGTATGGAAGTAGCAACACGTTTGGGCTTAAGAAAACCAGACGAATTTGCTCCACTTTGGGTTGTGGATTTTCCTTTATTGGAATGGGACGAAGAAAGCAATCGTTACCACGCCATGCACCATCCATTTACCTCGCCAAAACCCGAAGACATGCAATTAATAGAAACTGAACCCGGAAAAGTGCGTGCTAATGCCTACGATATGGTGTTGAACGGAAATGAAATTGGCGGTGGTTCGATTCGTATTCACGATAAAGACTTACAAAGCAGAATGTTTTCGTTATTAGGATTCACGCCCGAACAAGCCGAAGCGCAATTTGGTTTCTTGATGAATGCCTTCCAATTTGGCGCACCACCACACGGCGGTTTAGCCTTTGGATTGGATCGTTTGGTTGCCATTTTGGGCGGACAAGAAACCATTCGTGATTTTATTGCGTTTCCAAAAAACAACTCAGGAAGAGATGTCATGATTGATGCACCTTCTGTAATTGATGACTTACAATTGAACGAATTGCACATCAAATTGGATTTGAAATAAAAAACTATCAAATCCTCAAATATTAACGAAGCAACTATTTAAAATTTAACAAATAGTTGCTTTTTTTATTCAAAATCTTTCAATATTTCAAATACAAGATTGAAAATCATCTAATTATAACTTTAATTTATTATAATTTTTTTAACTTTTTAACTCTGATTTGTTTGCTATGTCAGAAATAAGTATATCTTTGACCATTATTAATTTTTTTTACATTACAAAATGCGCACAGGTACAGTTAAATTTTTCAATGAGTCTAAAGGTTACGGATTCATTACAGATGACGAAAACGGAAAAGACATTTTCGTTCACGCAACAGGTATTAAAGCTGAATCACTAAATGAAGGTGATAAAGTTTCTTACGAAGAAGAAGAAGGAAGAAAAGGTAAAGTTGCAGCTCAAGTAGCTGTTATCGAAGACTAATATATATTATTTTTTGGTTACCTCAATGGTTTAACGCCTCGATTATTTCGGGGCGTTTTTTTATGCATCGAATCAATTATTTAGAATTAGTTTAAATAAGCGTTTTTAGGTTATAAATAACAAACGTTTATCGATTGATTTTTGCGAATTAAATTAAGCGCAGTATATTTGTGGCTATTTTATTTACGTCTAATTTTTTAGAGCTATGCAATCAACTCCATCTGATTTTTTACCGATACTAATGCAAGCTGGTTTAGCCATAGGATTTGTGGTTTTAACTATCATTGGATCAAGCTTTTTAGGACCAAAAAGACATTCTAAAAGCAAAGATAAAAACTTCGAATGTGGTATCGAATCTGTCGGAAACGCACGTATTCCGTTTTCAGTAAAATATTTCTTAGTAGCGATTCTTTTTGTGCTTTTTGATGTAGAAGTAATTTTCTTATATCCTTGGGCAGTAAATTTTAAAGAATTGGGAGTGGATGGAATGATTAAAATGGTCATTTTTATGGCATTGCTTTTAATTGGCTTCTTCTACATTATCAAGAAGAAAGCATTAGAATGGGAATAAACAATTATTTTAAATTATAAATGTTAAATTTTAAATTAAGTTTCATTTAAAATTTATAATTCAAAATTCAAAATATGGATAATAAACCAACTATGGTAGCTCCACCAGAAGGAGTAACAGGAGAAGGATTTTTCGCAACCAAATTAAATGATGTAGTAGGATTAGCACGCGCCAATTCGCTTTGGCCATTGCCTTTTGCAACATCTTGTTGCGGAATCGAGTTTATGGCTACTATGGCATCTCATTACGATTTAGCGCGTTTCGGTTCTGAGCGTGTGAGTTTTTCTCCTCGTCAAGCGGATATGCTAATGGTAATGGGAACTATTTCTAAAAAAATGGCTCCCATTTTACGTCAAGTATACGAGCAAATGTCAGAACCTCGTTGGGTAATCGCTGTGGGTGCTTGTGCGAGTTCAGGTGGTGTTTTCGACACGTATTCTGTACTGCAAGGTATTGATAAAGTAATCCCTGTTGATGTTTATGTTCCTGGTTGTCCTCCAAGACCAGAGCAAATTGTGCAAGGTGTAATGCAATTGCAAGAATTGGTAAAAAACGAATCGGTTCGCCGCAGAAATTCTCCTGAATACAAAGAATTATTAGCTTCTTATAACCTGTAATATGGCATTAGAAACCAATTTTATACAAGAAAAATTAGCTCAACAATTTGGCAACAATGTGCTAAATTTTGAAATGAAAAGAGATATTTTCACTTTTGAAGCTACACCAAGTACTATTCATGAAGTGATTCAATTTCTAAAAGAACAACAAGAGTTGAACTTCCATTTTCTTACTGATTTAGCTGGTATACATTTTCCAGATAATGATGATCAACACCAATTTGCTGTAGTGTATCAATTGCACAATTGGATTGAAAACGTGCGTATTAGAGTAAAAACCTATTTGCCAGAAAACCCAGAATTACCAACAGTTACCGACTTGTTTCTTTGCGCCAATTGGATGGAAAGAGAAGCTTGGGATTTTTACGGAATTCAATTCAACGGACATCCACAATTGAAACGCATTTTGAATATGGACGAAATGGTGTCACATCCAATGCGAAAAGAATTTCCTATGGAAGACAGTGGAAGAACCGACAAAGACGATCGTTTCTTCGGAAGAACAGTAGTTAATGGATAATTGATAATGAATAATTAACAATTATATATTAAATAAAAAATAAAATTAATAGACATCGGAAAAATTAATTAGTAATTATCAATTGTCAATTGTCAATTAAAAAATGTCAGACTTATTATTACCACCAGAGCATCGATATGCTAAAATCATAGAACAACGACGCAACGAAGACGGAAGCGAGCTTTCCATATTGAATCTTGGGCCAACGCATCCAGCGACACATGGAATTTTCCAAAACATTCTATTGATGGATGGTGAACGCATTATGGATGCCGAACCTACTGTAGGTTACATTCATCGTGCCTTCGAAAAAATTGCCGAAAACCGTCCGTTTTACCAAATCAACGTGTTGACCGACCGTATGAACTATTGTTCTTCACCGATCAACAACATGGCTTGGTGGATGACCGTAGAAAAATTACTCAAAATAGAAGTGCCTAAACGAGCACAGTATCTTCGCGTAATTGTAATGGAATTGGCGCGTATCGCTGACCATTTAATTTGTAATTCAATTTTGGGCGTAGATACTGGAGCTTACACTGGTTTCTTATACGTTTTCCAATTCAGAGAAAAAATCTACGAAATCTACGAAGAAATTTGTGGTGCTCGTTTAACCACTAATATGGGAAGAATTGGCGGTTTCGAAAGAGAATGGTCGGAAGAAGCTTTCCGTAAACTAAACGTTTTCCTAGAAGAATTCCCCGTAGCTTGGAAAGAATTTGAAAATTTATTTGAACGCAATAGAATTTTTATTGATAGAACGGTAAATGTGGGTGCAATCACTGCAGAACAAGCAATGGCTTACGGATTTACTGGCCCTAATTTACGTGCAGCCGGAATTGATTACGACGTTCGTGTAGCACAACCGTATTCGTCTTATGATGATTTTGAATTCATCGTTCCTGTGGGAAAATCGGGCGACACCTACGATCGTTTTTGTGTTCGTAATGCGGAAGTTTGGGAAAGTATCAGCATCATCAAACAAGCATTAGCAAAATTACCAGAAGGACCAATTCATGCTGATGTTCCCGATTATTATTTACCACCAAAAGAAGACGTTTACCACAACATGGAAAGCTTAATTTATCACTTCAAAATTGTGATGGGAGAAGTTCCAGTTCCTGTAGATGAAATTTATCATGCTGTGGAAGGTGGAAACGGAGAATTAGGATTTTATCTAGTAACCGACGGAAGCAGAACGCCTTATCGTTTGAAATTCAGAAGACCTTGTTACATTTATTACCAAGCGTATCCTGAAATGATCAAAGGTGCAATGCTGTCGGATGCTATCGTAATATTGTCGAGTTTAAATGTAATTGCAGGTGAATTAGATGCATAATAAAAATTATAAATGATGAATTTTAAATTATAAATTACTTAAACATTTAAAATTTAAAATTCAAAATTTAAAATAATACAAATGGAAAGATCACACATCAAACAAGAGATAAACATTACCGAACCGTTGATGGCTCGCATCAATGAATTGCTCAGTCATTATCCTGCAGATAAAAAGAAATCGGCTTTGTTGCCTGTTTTGCATGAAGTACAAGACGCTCACGACAATTGGTTGAGTATCGATTTGCAAAACAAAGTAGCCGAAATACTCGAAATTCAACCTATTGAAGTGTATGAAGTTGTGACTTTTTACACCATGTTCAACCAACGTCCAATCGGAAAATACATGTTTGAGTTTTGTCAAACTTCACCTTGTTGTCAAAACGGTGTGGAAGATTTGATGGACTATACTTGTAACAAATTGGGAGTAAAAGTAGGTGAACCAACAGCTGACGGACTTTTTGAAGTGCGTGGAGTTGAATGTTTAGGCGCTTGCGGATATGCTCCAATGATGCAGTTGGGCGATTTTTATCAGGAGCATTTGACTTCAGAAAAAATCGATCAGTTGATTCAAGATTGCAAAGACGGAAAAATCACTTTACACGATAAATAATATCATGGGAAGAAAAATATTATTAGAAAAAATTAATGTTCCGGGCATCAAAACCTACGAAGTATACCGTCGTGAAGGTGGTTATGCATCTGTAGAAAAAGCCTTGAAAACTATGACGCCAGACGAAGTAGTCGAAGAAGTAAAAACGTCTGGTCTTCGAGGTCGCGGTGGCGCAGGTTTCCCAGCAGGAATGAAATGGAGTTTTATCGATAAAAAATCGGGAAAACCACGTCATTTGGTGTGTAATGCGGACGAATCAGAACCAGGAACATTCAAGGATCGCTTCTTGATGGAATACATTCCGCACCTTTTAATAGAAGGAATGATTACCTCAAGTTATGCGCTTGGTGCCAATTTATCCTACATCTACATTCGTGGCGAATACATGTGGGTATACAAAATTTTAGAAAGAGCCATCGCCGAAGCACGCGCTGCAGGTTGGTTAGGCAAAAATATATTAGGTTCTGGTTACGATTTGGATTTATATGTTCAAATTGGTGGCGGAGCCTACATCTGTGGAGAAGAAACTGCACTTATCGAAAGTTTAGAAGGAAATCGTGGAAATCCTCGTTTGAAACCACCATTCCCTGCTGTACAAGGTTTGTGGCAAAATCCAACGGTTGTAAATAACGTAGAAACCATTTCGGCTGTACCTTGGATTGTCAATAATTCGGGTGCAGATTATGCTGGAATCGGAATTGGTCGTTCTACTGGAACTAAGTTAATTTCGGCTTCGGGTAACATCAAAAATCAAGGTGTTTTCGAAATCGAATTAGGTGTTTCGGTATATGAATTCATGAATTCAGACGAATATTGTGGCGGAATGCAAACCGACAGACCTTTAAAGGCTTTAGTTCCTGGAGGAAGTTCGGTGCCGATTTTACCTGCCAATTTAATATACAAAACTGCTGCTGGTGAAGATCGTTTGATGACGTACGAAAGTCTATCAGATGGCGGATTTGCAACAGGATCAATGTTAGGCTCAGGCGGATTTATCGTATACGATGACCGCGCTTGTATCGTCAGAAATACATGGAATTTCTCTCGTTTCTATCACCACGAAAGCTGCGGACAATGTACACCGTGCCGTGAAGGAACGGGTTGGTTGGAAAAAGTGTTGTGGAGAATCGAAAACGGTCAAGGTCGCGAAGAAGACATTGAGTTGTTGTGGAGCATTCAATCAAAAATCGAAGGAAATACGATTTGTCCTTTAGGTGATGCGGCTTCATGGCCAGTTGCTGCGGCCATTCGTCATTTTAGAGAAGAGTTTGAATACCACATTCGTTTCCCAGAAAAAATAAAAAATAGAAATCACTTTGTAACTGAACCTTTTGAAAAAGTAAAGCATTTAGTAGCAAAGCAAACCGTATAAGTTAAAAGTACAAAGTTAAAAGTTGAAAGTACAAAGTGATAACACTTAAACTTTTAAACTTTTAAACTTTTAAACAATATAAACAATGAAAGTAACCATAGAC
>CAYPXI010000030.1:0-33424 GCA_964414655.1 uncultured Flavobacterium sp.
TGAGCAAAAGAACGTTTCAACCATCGAAAAGAAAAAGAAGAAATAAACACGGATTTATGGACAGAATGGCTTCTGCAAATGGAAGAAAGGTCCTTGCGCGTCGTAGAGCTAAAGGAAGACATAAATTGACAGTTTCTTGCGAACCAAGACACAAAAAATAATGATTCGCATTCAATCAATATCAAGCCGTTACTTTTATTAGTAGCGGCTTTTTTTTAAACCATGTTCATAAATTTTAATAATTATTTGAAGCTATTTCCCGCTATCCGTTCCAATCTTTTTATTTTTAAAGAAAAAATAAAAAGGATTTCCTCTGCTATCGGGGCTAGGATTAGTCAATTAGCCAATAAGACAATTAGCCAATGTGACAATTAGAGAATGTGATAATTAGCCAATGAAAAGAATTGTTGAATGAAATTAAAATATATGAACATAGACGAATCGACACATTGACACATTGACACATTGACACATCGACAAATTGTCTAATTATAAAACAACAACACACTAACTACAATGCCAAAAGACAACTCCATCAAATCCGTTTTAATCATCGGTTCAGGGCCAATCGTCATCGGACAAGCCTGCGAATTTGACTACGCAGGCTCGCAATCGGCACGCTCCATTCGCGAAGAAGGAATCGAAGTGATTCTCATCAATTCTAATCCTGCGACCATCATGACCGATCCTTCCATGGCCGATCATGTGTATTTAAAACCACTGACAACAAAATCCATCATTGAAATACTCAAAGCGCATCCGCAAATTGATGCGGTTTTACCAACAATGGGCGGACAAACTGCTCTAAATTTGTGTTTGGAAGCCGATGAAAAAGGCATTTGGCAAGATTTCGGTGTGCGATTAATTGGTGTGGATATCAATGCTATCAACATTACCGAAGACCGCGAGCAATTCAAACAATTACTTCAAAAAATAAACGTTCCCACTGCGCCAGCCAAAACCGCAACCTCGTTTTTAAAAGGAAAAGAAATCGCGCAAGAATTTGGTTTTCCATTGGTAATTCGTCCTTCGTTTACTTTGGGTGGAACTGGAGCGGCTTTCGTACACAAAAAAGAAGATTTTGACGAAAAACTAACCTACGGTTTAGAAATGTCACCCATTCATGAAGTCTTAATTGACAAGGCTTTACTCGGATGGAAAGAATATGAACTCGAATTATTACGCGATAAAAACGACAACGTAGTCATTATTTGTTCCATCGAAAATATGGACCCAATGGGAATTCATACTGGCGATTCCATCACGGTTGCGCCAGCAATGACTTTATCGGATACAACATTCCAAAAAATGCGCGACATGGCGATTTTGATGATGCGTTCCATCGGGAATTTTGCTGGTGGTTGTAACGTACAATTTGCCGTTTCTCCCGACGAAAAAGAAGACATCGTAGCTATCGAAATCAATCCACGTGTATCACGCTCATCGGCATTAGCATCAAAAGCAACAGGTTATCCAATTGCCAAAATTGCTTCAAAATTGGCTTTAGGTTATACGCTCGACGAACTCCAAAATCAAATCACCAAATCGACTTCGGCCTTATTCGAACCAACTTTGGATTATGTAATTGTAAAAATCCCGCGTTGGAACTTTGACAAATTTGAAGGTGCTGACCGAACTTTGGGTCTTCAAATGAAATCGGTTGGTGAAGTCATGGGAATTGGTCGTTCATTCCAAGAAGCCTTGCACAAAGCCACGCAATCATTAGAAATCAAACGAAATGGTTTGGGTGCTGATGGAAAAGGCTATAAAAATTACGAACAAATTATCGAGAAACTGACTTTTGCGAGCTGGGATCGTGTGTTTGTAATTTATGATGCGATTCAAATGGGAATTCCGCTAAGTCGCATCCACGAAATCACCAAAATTGATATGTGGTTTCTCAAACAATACGAAGAATTGTATTTCATTGAAAAAGAAATTTCACAATACAAAATCGATTCTTTGCCGAAAGAATTGTTACTTGAAGCCAAACAAAAAGGTTATGGCGACCGACAAATAGCGCACATGTTGGGTTGTTTGGAAAGTCAGGTGTATAAATTACGCGACGAGATGAACATCAAGCGCGTGTATAAATTAGTAGATACGTGTGCTGCCGAATTCAAAGCGCAAACACCGTATTATTATTCGACATTCGAAGCCGAAATTCAAACGGCCGATGGCAAACGTTTTGTAGATAATGAAAGCAAAGTTTCTGACAAGAAAAAAGTAGTCGTTTTAGGTTCAGGTCCGAATCGTATTGGACAAGGAATTGAGTTCGATTATTCGTGTGTTCATGGTGTTTTAGCTGCTAAAGAATGTGGTTACGAAACCATCATGATCAATTGTAATCCTGAAACGGTTTCGACCGATTTTGATACTGCTGACAAACTGTATTTCGAACCTGTTTTTTGGGAACATATTTATGAAATCATTCAACACGAAAAACCAGAAGGAGTTATTGTTCAGCTTGGCGGACAAACCGCATTGAAATTGGCCGAAAAATTAGCCAAATACGGAATCAAAATTCTTGGAACTTCTTTTGATGCCTTAGATTTAGCCGAAGATCGCGGACGATTCTCTGAACTATTGACCGACTTAAAAATTCCATTTCCGAAATTTGGTGTAGCCGAAAATGCTGACCAAGCTTCTGCTTTAGCCGATGTGCTAGATTTTCCATTATTAGTTCGTCCATCTTATGTTTTGGGTGGACAAGGCATGAAAATCGTCATTAACAAACAAGAATTGGAAGAACATGTTATCGATTTATTAAAAAATATTCCAGGCAACAAATTGCTTCTTGATCATTATTTGGATGGCGCTATTGAAGCCGAAGCTGACGCGATTTGCGATGGAGAAAATGTGTATATCATCGGAATCATGGAACACATCGAGCCTTGTGGCGTGCACTCGGGCGATTCAAATGCAACGTTACCACCGTTTAATTTGGGTGAATTTGTGATGCAACAAATCAAAGATCATACGAAAAAAATTGCTTTGGCATTGCAAACCGTTGGTTTAATCAACATACAATTTGCAATCAAAGACGATATCGTTTACATCATCGAAGCCAATCCGAGAGCATCACGAACGGTTCCATTTATCGCCAAAGCGTATGGCGAACCTTATGTAAATTATGCTACTAAAGTAATGTTGGGTGTCAATAAAGTAACTGATTTTACTTTTAATCCAAAGTTGAATGGTTATGCAATTAAACAACCGGTTTTTTCTTTCAGTAAATTCCAAAATGTAAACAAAGCACTTGGACCTGAAATGAAATCGACAGGAGAAAGTATCTTATTTATAGACGATTTGAAAGACGATGCGTTCTACGAATTGTACAGTAGGAGAAAAATGTATCTAAGTAAATAAAAAAAAATCCCGATGTTACGTCGGGATTTTTAGTATTTGATTGTTTGTTGAATTAATTTACCAATGTTTTTTTGGTGAAAACAGTTCCGTTTTTTTCAATTTTAATCAAATAAATTCCACTAAAAAAAGTAAAAGTGTTTTCATATGATAATTGTTTAGGGCAAAGTTAATCGCTTAATTTTCAGATGAAATACGTAAAATAGCGTATTATGAAACCACAACTCTATACTTTTGTTAAGAACTTCAAAATAGAAATGAATTAAAAAAGTGTTTTTAATCAGGTAATCGATCACGGTCGGATTTTTTTCGATTGAATCGATACGTAAAAGTGGCGTATACTCTCGGTGTATTGTATCGTATGTTGTAATCCAAATTGTAATCCGTTCCGTTTACCATTCCTCTCGAAATCAAGCTGTCAAAGATGTTGTCTGCTTTTAATGTAATTGTTGCTTTTTCGTTCCAAATATCTTTTCCCATTCCAATATCAAAAGAGTATTCTGACTTGGAGTTGACTTGCCCACTTTTGGTTGGACCTTGGTAATTGAAGTTGGTTTGAAAATTCCAAGTTGAATACTTAATCCGAGTGTTTTGTCGTGCTGTAAAACCATTTCCTGAGACATTAAAGATACCCTTTTGTTCAAAAGAATAATAGTTCATTTCACCCGAAAAACTTAACCATTTCATAGGCGAATAATTGAGGCTGATTTCTCCTCCAATTCTACTTTCTGTTCCAAAATTAATGGATTGTTCCACCAAATTTCCGTCAGCATTTAAGAATCGAATGTCTTCAAAAATGTTTTTTGAAAATTGATAATACACACTCGGATTGAACGTAAATTTCTTCCATTTAAGTAATGTTCCTAATTCATATGAATCAGTGTAAACCGGATTCAAATCAGGATTTCCAATTCGGATGTTTCTTCTATTGGCAATTCCACCAAAAGGATTGAGTTGCCAAAATCCAGGTCGACTGATTCGGCGACTGTAACTCAACTGAAAAGTAAAAATGCTATTGAGTTCATAAGTAAAATGTGCCGTCGGAAAGAAATCAGTATATCTTTTTTTGATATTGAAAAGATTGATTTTATCATCACTTCCCGTGTTGGAATTTTCCATTCGAATACCTAACAAATAGTTGAATTTTTTAATAGCACTTCCGTATTGAGCATAAGCACCCAAAATGCGTTCGTTGTAGCGCAATAAGTTGGTCAAACTATCAATTTGAGAATTATTTTCAAACGATTCATAATCGCTGTTAATTCGTCTGATTTCTCCTTTTATACCCAATTCAATTTTTGATTTTTCGCTGAAAGGAATCGTATAATCCGATTGGAAAAGAAAATCTTTACTGCTTTCAATGTCTCTACTTTTTAAATTGGTAACTGCAGAATTTGAAGGAAAAACTTCTTGTTCAACAATCGATTCATTTTCGTCGTCGTTCCAAAAATCGTATTGTAAATTGATGGTAAATTTTTGGCCTTCTTTGTCAAATGTTTTGATGTAATTGAGTTCTATTTGATTGGCAATTTGCGGTTCTCTGTAATCTTCAAAGGCTTTAAAAATTCGTTCAATCGTTCGGTTTTCATCCCAATAATTAAAGTCATAATCCACCGTGTTTTTCGCCTTGTTATTTCTGTAGAAGTAACTTAAAGTCAGGGTGTTTTTATCATTTAAATAATAATCACCACCAAAATAGAGCGTAAATGTTTTATTAATTCGATTTCTATTTAAGCTGCCGTCCAAATACGAATCTAAAGTTGCGTCAGAAGCAAAATTGGTTCTTGTTGTTGATTCATTCCGAATAAAATTCACGTATCGATAACGCAAATCAGAAAAGAAGTTAATCTTTTTATTTTTATAGTTGACGTTGTAACCCAAAGCATGATTGTCTGGTATTCCAGTGGTAATTTGCGCCGAACTTCCAAATCCTTTATTCTTATTTTTCTTGAGTACAATATTGATTATACCTGCTGTTCCTTCTGAATCATATTTAGAGGAAGGATTGGTGATTACTTCTACTTTTTCAATGTTTTCTGATGGAATTTGTTCCAAACCATTGTTGGCTGTTAAAACAGATGGTTTTCCATTAATTAGAATGCGAACACCCGAATTCCCGCGTAATGTTATCGCGCCATCAGCTGTAACTCTCACAGACGGAACATTATTTAAAATATCGTTGGCGGTTCCGCCTTTGGATAGTAAATCATTTCCAACATTGAATATTTTTTTGTCGAGTTTATGTTCAATGGTTGTTTTCTCCAATTTTATTTCCACACTTTCTAATTGCGTGATTTCTTCTTCCAAAAAGAACGTTGGTAACGTTTGATTACTTTGTAAATTAATGTTTTCAAGAAGAATACTTTTTAAACCAATAAATTCAACCTTTATAGTGTATTTTTTTGGAGCTAGCTTTACTGTAAAATCTCCTTTTTCGTTGGTAATGGTTCCGGCAATTATTTTGTTGTCGGATGCATTTAGAAAGGTAATAGTTGCAAAATCTAATGGAGTTGAAGACTTTTTTTCAACTACTTTTCCATAAATGGTTATTGGTTTTGGAGTTTCTTGTGCGTTCAAACCACTGCAAAAACAAATGATTAGTAGTGTAATTAATTTTTTCATTGCGGACTTAATTTTGAATTTCAATACAAAAGTGTATGTTTTATAGCCACTTTTTTTACGGATAGACAAACAGTCGCTTTTGCTTGATAAAAAGGCAAATAGTTACTGTAAATATAATTTAGTAGGTTAAAATCCATTATTTAGAGGCAAAAGTTGTAATTCTGACGACTGTTAGATACTATAAAACACTATTTCCTATCTTTGAGTACTTAACTACAACTATGAATAATAGCGTTCAAATAGCAAATGAATTACAGAATAATAGGTTGTTGCAGCATATTATATTCTGGGTTTCGATATTTATCATTAACATTCCAGGCAATTTTGGTGAGTTGGTAGAAAACGGAGATCCATTATATGTGATTTTAATAATGCAAGCGTGCATCTTTATTCCTCAAATAATGGCTTCTTACTTTTTGGCCTATTATCTAATTCCTATTTTATTATTTAGACGAAAATACCTAGATTCTATTTTCATATTTATTGTAGGTACTTATCTTTTTTCTGTTTTAGGAAGAATACTAATTGTTCATGTTGGCGAAGAGTTGGTTCGAGCCAGGCCATTTGAACAAGAATCCATTTTTGAAATACTGACCGATTTAGAAAAACTAGCATTTCATTATGTTCCGTGGATTTATTCAACTTCTTTTATGTTCTTATTTGTAAAGTTTTTTGTTGATTTCAAACGATCAAAAGAAAAAGAAATTCTGTTGAGCAAAGAGCGATTGGATGTTGAATTGAAAACCTTGAAAGCCCAATTAAATCCCCATTTTTTATTCAATACGTTGAACAATATTTATTCGCTTTCGCTGGATAATTCTCCCAAAACTCCAATAGCAATTGGTAAATTATCGGATATTTTGGATCATGTTTTGTACAAATGCAACAGTCAATTCGTTTCATTATCTAGTGAAATTGAGTTGCTAAAAAACTACATTGAGTTGGAAAAACTGCGTTATGATGAACGACTGGAAATCACTTTTGACACTCAAATTGAAAAGGATATTTTAATTCCACCTTTGTTACTTCTTTCTTTGGTTGAAAATGCCTTCAAACATGGAGCTGGAGAAGATAGCGGTTCGCCAAAAATTTCAATTTCTATTCTTCAAAAAATAAATCATTTTGCATTTGAAATAGAAAACACCGTTTCAAAAGAGTATATTCCAAAAGACAAGGCCAAAATTGGGTTGTCAAACGTCAGAAAGCAATTGGATTTGATTTATTCAGCTAATTATAAGTTAGATACTCAATTGAATAATGGTTTTTTTAAAGTAATTTTAAATATCAATCCAATTAAATCATGAAAGTAAAATGCCTAATTGTCGACGATGAACCATTGGCTATTCGACTGATTGAAAAGCACATAGCCAAAATTGATGCTTTGGAAGTGGTGGCAACTTGCAACACGGCATTAAAAGCTTTTGAACTATTAAATTCACAATCAATTGATTTGCTGTTTTTGGATATAAAAATACCGAATATTACAGGTATAGAGTTTTTGAAAAACCTTAAAAATCCACCAAAAACCATTTTGACAACAGCTTACCGTGACTATGCGCTCGAAGGTTACGAATTAGGTGTTGTTGATTATTTGTTAAAACCCATCACATTTGAGCGATTTTTCAAAGCAGTGGATCGGTTTTTAAGTGAATCTTCTCAAAGTGAAGTAAAAATAAAAGAACCGAAAGAAAACGAATTTATAGTCGTCAAATCTGGAATCAAAAATTATAAGATTGATGTCAAGGATATACTTTATATCGAAAGTTTAAAAGATTATATAAAAATTAATACGATTGACGGAAAAAGCATCACTTCAAAATACAAAATTAGCGATATTGAAGCAGTATTAGATAGTAACTATTTTTTACGAATTCACCGTTCATTCATTATTAATAGTACTAAAATTACAGCTTTTACCAATAATGAAATCGAAATTAATGGAGTAGAAATTCCGATTGGTGCTAGTTACAAAGACAATGCACTTTTGTTTTTGGAAGGATTAAAGAATTCTAAATAGATGATTTTAAAAAAGTTTTGCTTAAAGCACAATCACTGTCAGAAAACTTTCCAATATTTGTAAAAATATAATTGAGTTATGAAAATCAACCCCAAAAACGGCATTGATCAGTTGTTATTCGGAATGAAACAGAGTGACGTTATTGCGTTGTATGGCAATCCAAATAAGCAATTTGAAGACGACGATAGTAACGTTATTTTTCTTTATAATAATAAAAAACTCCGCCTGACTTTTTATGAAGATGAGCAATTTCGTTTGGGATATATGATTACTTCAAATGCTGATTGCACTTTATTAGATCAAAAAATCATTGGAAGAAATGTTGAAGAAGTAAAAAACCAATTACCGTTTAAAAGTTGGGAAATCGAATCGTTTGATTCTACTGATAATCATTTTAACGAAAGCAATTGGTTGACGTTGCAGTCGGAATACGAAACCATTATTCGAGTTGAAATAGGTGCTATCATCAATGATAACGATGAATTCGAGTGGAAGTTCAAAGGAAAATAAATAAGCAATAAAAAACCCTCAATTTCTCGAGGGTTTTTTGTTATAATTAGTTGTTGATTTTTATCAACTCGACTTCAAAAATCAAATCGCTTTTCGCTGGGATAACGCCGCCCATTGCTCTTTCGCCGTAAGCTAAATTGTAAGGAATGTAGAATTTGTATTTAGAACCTTCTGTCATCAACTGCAAACCTTCTGTCCAACCTGGAATTACTTGATTCAAACCAAAATCAATTGGTTGACCTCTTTGAACACTGCTGTCAAATACTTTTCCGCTAGTTAATGTTCCTGTATAATGTACTTTTACATTGCTTGTTGCAGTTGGTTTAGCACCAGTTCCTTCTTGTAAAACAATGTATTTTAGGCCACTAGCTGTTGTTTTTCCGTTTTCAAATTCTTTCAAAGCACCTGCGTTAGCAATAGCTCTTTCACTAGCTTCTTTTTCAGCTTGTGCTTTTTCTTCCACATCTTTGTTGGCAAAATAATCAGTAAAAACTTTAGCTGCATCGAATTTTTTGGCATCATTTCCTTTTCTAACAATAGTAACTTTGTTGATTAAATCGTCTTGAGCGATCGTGTTTACAACATCCATTCCAGTCACAACAATTCCGAAAACAGTGTGTTTCCCGTCTAACCAAGCTGTTTCTTTATGAGTAATAAAAAATTGCGAACCATTGGTTTTTGGACCTGCATTGGCCATCGATAAAATCCCGCCTTTGTAATGTTTTAAATCGGTAATTTCGTCTTTGAAAGCGTAACCAGGTCCGCCTGAACCATTTCCAGCAGGATCACCACCTTGAATCATAAAATCTTTGATTACACGGTGAAATTTCAAACCGTCGTAGAATTTTTTACCTTTGTAATTATCACTCACTTTAGGATTAGTTCCTTCTGCTAATGAAATGAAATTGGCAACAGTAATTGGCGTTTTTTTGTATTCCAATTGCACTACAATTTTTCCTTTTGATGTTTCAATTTCAGCAAAAATTCCTTCTTTGTCATTTACTACAGGAAGCATAGTTGGTGTTGCAGCTTTGGTTGGTGCAGCAGCAGTTTTGGTAGTTGTAGTTGCTTTTTGTGTGGTTTTCTTCTTTCCGCTTTGCGCAAAAATCATAGTGCTACTCAACAAAAGAAGGGCTACTAATTTAATTTTCATAAGTATTCAGTTTATAATAGTTTAACGTAATTTATTTTTCAGTCATTTCAAGTTCAAAAATAATGGTTGCATTGGGCGGAATAACATTTCCAGCACCCTGAGCACCATAACCCAAATGCGGTGGAATTACAAAAACGGCTTTTTCGCCAATACTCATTTGTTCAATAGCTTCAATAAAGCCAGGAATCAACCCTTCTTTCGTTCCAATTTTGAACGGAATAGGCGAGTATCCATTTTGCTGATCTTTCATCGCATTGTATTTCCCACACTGTTCTTCAATCGATTTGATGCTACTATCAAATAGTGTTCCATCTTCTAAAAATCCAGCATAATTGATATTTACAGTTGTTCCTGAAGCTGGTTTTTTGCCTGAAGCTTTTTGGGTTATTTTGTAAACTAAACCACTAGCCAATTTAGTTCCAGTAGTTTTTGCATCGTTAATCATAGCTACAAATGGCGCTTTTATTTTAGCCATAGCTGCCGATTGTTCTTTTTGTTTTTCTTCAAAAACTTTAGCTGCATCAAATGCTTCAGCATCTTTCCCTTTACGGATGATTTTTACAGATTTGATGAAATCATCCACTACAATTTTATTGACCACTTCCATGCCTTTTTCTACTACTTTTCCAAAAACAGTATGCTTTCCATCTAACCATGGAGTTGGGACGATAGTTATAAAAAATTGACTACTGTTGGTTCCTGGACCTGAGTTTGCCATCGATAAAATGCCTGGAGCGTCGTGTTTTAAATCGGTAATTTCGTCGTTGAATTTATAGCCAGCATCACCCGAACCATTTCCTAAAGGATCACCAGTTTGAATCATAAAATCCTCCATGTCGCCATTGGTTTTAGAAATTACACGATGGAATTTTAATCCGTCAAAAAAAACGTTTTCCTTTGAATGGTTCCATAACCAAATTGTTTTTACCTTCAGCCAAAGAAACAAAATTAGCTACTGTCATTGGTGTTTTTTTGTAATCCAATTGAACAATGATTACACCTTTGTTGGTTTCAATTTCGGCATATAAACCATCGGCTAAATTTTGGTGTTTGTCTTTACAAGAAGTTAAAAAAGTGGTAATCAATACAACTAAAATAAAAATTCTAGATTTCATAAATTATTTTTTTTCAGGTTCGATTTTATTTAAAGTTACAGTGCAAATAAGTGGTTCGTTGGTGCCAATTTTGTTATTGTCACCATGGTAACCATACGCCATATGTGATGGAAAAAGGAATGTTACTTTTTCGGTTTTTTTCATCAATTTAATACCATGACGTAATCCCATCATAATATTTTGTTTATCAACTACGTAGGTTTGAGGTTTCAATTCTTCTTTGGTGTAAATTACGTTGCCGTTTAAGTCTTTTACTTCGTAATCAAAGCTAGCAACATCGCCTTTTTTAGGATGAATGGTGTCGTTTTCATTTTTAATCTCATAATGATACCAATAGCCTTTTTGCGAAGCTAAGTATTTGATTTTAGGATTACTTTTGATAATCGAATCAATTCTTCCTTCTTCGCCTTTGATCAGTTTTTTGTTGCGCTCTGCTGATTCTTTAAGGAACGTTCCCGACGATTGCGAAATAGGTCTTCGGGCCTGTGGTTCTTTGCAACTCGTAAGTTGAAGCAAGCCAATGAAGATAAAAAGTAAGTAGGTTGTTTTTTTCATTTAAATGGAGCTATTTTTAACTATTTGTTCAAATTTTCGGATAGTGTTTTCCAATGAATCGTACGATTTTCCGCCAGCAGCATTGATGTGTCCGCCACCATTGAAATGTTCTCTGGCAAATTGGTTTACATCAAAATTACCTTGCGAACGGAACGAAATTTTGATGATGTTTTCATCTCGATGTTCGATGAATATTGCGGCAAAAATAATACCTTTTATGGTTAATCCATAATTTACAATGCCTTCGGTGTCGCCTTTTACATAACTAAACTCGTCTAGTTCTTTTTGAGATAATTTGGTGTAAGCCGTTTTCTTTTCAGGAAAAACAGTCATGTTTTGTAAAGCTCTTCCTAATAATTGCAAGCGTTCAAACGAATTGTTATCAAATATTAAAGTTGGAATTTCAGTGTTTTCAATACCTAAATCGATGAATTCAGCTACAATTCGGTGCGTTGTACCAGTAGTTTTCGGATAACGAAATTGACCAGAATCGGTCATGATACCTGTATACAAACAAGTAGCAATCGTTTTGTCAATGAGTTCTTTTTGATTCAAAAAACCAATGAAGTTGTAAATCATTTCACAGGTAGATCCAAAAGTAGTATCAGAATAAGTGTAAGTGGCGTAATTTCCGGGCAATTCATGATGATCAATCATAATCATCGGAACGGTCAATTTATTCAGAACATTTTCCATTTCACCTGTGCGATGCAATGCGTTAAAATCGAGAGTGAAAACCAATTCAACTTCTTCTAGTGTAGTTGCGCTTTTTTCACGCTCATTTTCGTAAATCAAAACCGTTTCTGAAGCAGGTAGCCAAGCCAAAAATTCAGGAAAATCATTGGGAGCAATCACTACAGGTTGATGGTTTAATTTTAATAAAAAATGATACAATCCCAATGTTGAACCCATGGCATCGCCATCAGGACTTCGGTGCGGAATTATAGCGATCTTTTTGGGCGTAGCCAGTAGTTGTTGAATCGCTTGGATGTCTTTGTCATTCATAGGGTGCGAAAATACTAAAAATCAGGCACAGATTGTACAGATTAACACAGATTTTTGAGTTTTTTGCTACAAGGTTTGAGCAAATTATTTAGATAGAAACAAACCCAACCAAATCGCTGCAAGTCCGAAGATTATGCTCAATCCGATATAAGTAAAAGCAAGCAACGAATTTTGGTTTTGAAAAAGCGAATAATTTTCTAATCCAAAAGTGGAAAATGTAGTGTAACCGCCACAAAAACCAGTAATTAAAAACCATTTCAAATTGGAATTGGCTAAGTTGTTTTTTTCTAAAATCCCGATAAAAATTCCAATTAAAAAACAACCCAAAACATTAGCAATAAAAGTGGCCAAAGGAAAATTACTCGACCAGTATTTGGAAACCAAAATTGTGGTAAGGTAACGTAAAACACTACCCAAGGCGCCGCCGATTGCTATGTAGATAATGGTTTTGAACATATTGTTAATTTGGAATCAAAAGTAATGAAATTTAGTTTTTAATCCTTTTTTACTTCATTACTTTCTCATTTTAATAAGTTAATTATATCCAATTTGTTAAAATTTATATTTTATCTTCATAAGTTAAGTAGGGTATTTTTTTTAACAACTGTTATACAATGAACTGAAAAGTTTTGAAGTGTTAAAACAATAAAATTACGGTTAAGAACTCCCCCAAGTCCAACGCATTGTAATAATCTCTTTGATAGAAATAGTTGTTTAGTTTTCAATTGACATTGACTTAAATGAAATTCGAACTGATTATAGCCAAGTTTATAAACTTAAACTTGCTTAATTTTAATTATCAGTGTTTCAGTTATATAAAGTCAGAAGAGAAAAAAACTAACTTTATCAAATAAAGCACAATAAGTGGCATGAATAAAAATTTTACTTTATTTATTAGTTTTAAGAAAACCATCATTTTGTTATTGTTGATGATGCTAAATGTTGGCTTTTGTCAGTTGGTATCTCAACCCACAAGTTCAGGAATACCAAATTTACCTATTGCCAAAAACTGGACAAATGGCGCTTCTCTTCATGTTAATGGAAAAACAGGCTCAACTACTTTAGAACCTACTACAGCAAGTACTTTACGAGCAACCTTTTCATTTATAACTAATGTAGGTCAATACGGAGAAAAAATGAAAGGTTATGAGCAGATGGGCAACATTCAATTTGGATATGAAGGGCTCGATATGCCTGTTTTGTTTACTCCAAAAGGACTAATTCACCTTCAAAGAAAATATGAAAAAATTTCCCATGCTGAAGAAGAACGACTAGAAAAGCAAGGAATTCCAGAGGAAGAAATTGAGCGTAAATTAAATATTACTGACCGAGTAATTACAATGGAGTGGGTTGGTGCTAATCCGAATGTTGAAGTAATTACGGATGAAAAAACAACAGATTATCATACCTACGGAATGCTTCAAGAAAAGGCTTATGGTTATAAGAGAATCATTTATAAAAATATTTATCCAGATATTGATCTTGTTTACAGTTTTACCAACAATAAATTAGGTTTTGAATACAGCCTTTTGGTGCGTCCTGGGGCCAATTTGAATGTTGTAAAATTAAAATATGGAGGAGATGTAAAAAAAATCAAAACGGATCGTAAAGGGAATCTGATTGTTCAATCTGATATTGATGGAATTTCAACAACTGTTCCAGTTAGTTATTATGGTGAACATTTGTTGAACAAATCTGCAGGTGAATTAAAATCGGTTTACAAGTTATCTGGTAATGAAGTCGTTTTTTCTTTTCCACAGGGTTATGATAATACAAAAGCAGTCGTAATTGATCCTTTTGTAACTAGCACGAACAATCTTACTGGTGTAAATGCAGGTAAAGCCATTGATGTTGATTTTGATTACGCAGGTAATGTTTATGTTGCTGGTGGCGGAAATCTTGTTTCTACATTTGCAGCAGGAGCAAGTCACAAGCATGCAAAATACAACAGTGCTGGAGTATTAGAATGGACTTTTAACGGAACACTTACTATTCCATCATGGCAAGCCGATTTCTATTATGGTGGCTGGGTGGTAGATAAAGCAACAGGAAGTTTATACATTGGTCAAGGATATGCAACAGCAGGGTTTAGAGTAATCAGACTTAGTACAACTGGTTTGTATGATAATTATATTTCCACAGGAAATCCCACATTCCAAGAAGCATGGAAAATGTATTGGGTTTGTAATAATGGTACACCTCAAATCATTTGTGCAGGAGGAGGTACTACCGGTCCAACTAATTTTGCCTATTGTTCACCACCTTCCACAACGCTGAGCTCAGCAGTAAATCTTACAGGTAGTTCAGTAGCGGGGCAAGATATGACCGATTTGATTGTAGATCCTGTAACCAATAGTTTATATACTATTTATGCATCTCCCCTTGATGCGAATACAGCAAATAAAATATTCAAACATAATCAACCCTATAGTGCAGCATCATCTGCCTGGAGTACGTTTACTGGATATCCAAATACAATAATGGAAATTAGAAACAGGCCTTATCTAGCTACTGGATATAACGACAACTCTTCAAACATTTTAGGTCAAAATGCTACTTATATATTTTATTGGGATGGACAACATTTAAAAGCATTTAATAAAACTACTGGGGCAATTGCTGGAACTCCTTTAACAATAGCTACTAATGTTCTTTTAATGCAAGGTGGTATTGTTGCCGATGCTTGTGATAATGTCTTTATAGGAAGTACCAACGGCTCCATAAAGGTATATAAATTTAACGGCTCCACTTTTGATGATGCATTAGCACCTGATATTACCATTGCGGGTCATACTACCAATGTATATGATTTGGCTTTGGATGAATCTAAAAAATTATTATATGCTAGTGGTGATGGTTTTGTTGCTTCTATTGATGTGGCTGCTTATTGCCCAACGACCATCTATACTGTAAATGTTGTGCCAAATTGTGCCACAGCGAGTGCCACAGCTACTATTAGTCCGACTCCGCCAACAAATTCTACCGTTACTTATGCATTATTTACAGGAACTACACCTATTACTACAAATACAACAGGTGTGTTTACTGGATTGAGCCCTAATATGACCTATACAGTTGTAGCTACAATAAATTTTGCTTGTAGTGGTGTACAGACAACTACAGACTTTGTGCTTCCAGGACCTACAATTACTTATACACAAACCAATACTACTTGCGGTGCAAGTACTGGTGCAATTAATGCTGCGGGTTCTGGTCCACTAGGGCCTTATACTTATAGTTTAGATGGAGGAGCATTCCAGGGAAGCGGAAACTTTACGGGTTTGTCAGCAGGCATACATACGCTAATTGTTCAAGGAGCTGGTGGATGTCCTAATGGTGTCACTATCAACATTCTGAATAGCAACGGTCCTGTAGTGACATTTACGCAAACCAATGCTACCTGTGGAAACAATACAGGTACTGTAACTGCTAATGTAACAGGTGGTACAGCACCTTATCAATATAGTATAGCTGGTAGTATTAGTTATCCTTATCAAACAGGAAATTTCTTTACAGGTTTAGTTGCGGGTCAATACACTTTAACAATAAAAGATGCTACAAATTGTACAAATAGTGTGTTAGTTACAATAACTACAAGCCCGGCAGTATCATTAAATGCAATACCAGCCTCAGCTACCTGCGGACAAAGTAATGGTACTATAACCGTATTTGGTAATGGAGGAACTTTACCATTAGAGTACAGTATTAATGGAAATATTTTTCAGTCTAGCAATATATTCAACAATTTGACACCTGGAAGTTATACAGTATATGTAAAAGATGCAATAGGATGTATATCATCTGTTTCTGTTAACGTTGCAAGTAATCCAGTGCCAACTGTTACTGCAACTTCAACTACTGCAGCTTGTGGAAACACAAACGGAAGTATAACTGCAAATGGAGCTGGTGGTGTTGCACCATTGCAATTCAGTATTAATGGAACTACTTTTCAATCAAGTCCGTTTTTTAGTGGATTAGCAGCAGGGAGTTATACGGTTACTGTAAAAGATAGCACCGGATGTATTGCTACAACAACTGTCGTTGTAGGCAGTACAGGAGGTCCAACAGCGACAGCTACTTCTACTCCAGCAAACTGTGGTGCATCCAACGGTACAATAACTATCACAGCAACAGGTACGGGGCCTTTTACTTATAGTATAAATGGAGTCACTTATCAAGTAAGTAATCTTTTTTCAAGTGTTGCTGCTGGCAATTATTTTGTGTTTGTGAAAAATGCCGCTGGTTGTATAGGAGCTGCTATAGTTGTTGTAAATTCGATAGCAGGGCCTACTATAAGTGCAGTAAGTACTGCAGCATCCTGTACTGTTAATGATGGTACGATTACTGCCACAGGGAGCGGAGGTAGTGCACCATTAGAGTACAGTATTGATGGAGTAATCTATTCCTCAAGTTCAGTATTTACTAATTTAGCGCCAAATACCTACACAGTTTATGTAAAAGATGCTTTAGGTTGTATTAAAACTACTACCATTACTGTTGGAAATGCATCTGGATTAACGCTTGCATTAAGTACAGTTTCATCATCCTGCGGAAATAATGGTATAATAACTGCTACTGCTACTGGCGGTGTTGCACCATTGCAATATAACTTAAATGGGGGCGCATACCAAGCTAGTAATGTTTTTAGTGGGTTATCGCCTGGAACATATACCATTAATGTAAAAGATGCAAATAATTGTATTATCACCAAACAAGCAGTTGTTGTTTCTGTTACAGGGTTAAGTTTGAATGCTTCAGTTGTTTTGCAGGCTACCTGTGCATCGAATAATGCTGTTATTGTTGCAACGGGAAGCGGCGGAACTGCTCCACTATCTTATAGTATAAATGGCTCAACTTATCAATCATCGGGAACATTTATTAATGTAGCACCTGGCAGTTATACCGTTTATTTAAAAGATGCTACAGGATGTATTATTACACAATCTGGATTAGTAATTACAACAAGTGGAACAGGTACTGGAATTAATACTTTTACTTTTACATTAAAAGATGCTTTACTCTGTGATGGTACATTAGGAAAAATTCAAAATTTTAAAGTAAACGGTTCTAGTTGTAGCTCGTGTACATTTAGTTTGGATTTTGGTCCTTTCCAAACAGGAAATAATTTTATTGATATTCCTCCTGGGCAGCATTATGTAATCGCTCAAGATGCTAATGGTTGTACCAAAATAGTTCCGTTTACTGTCAACGATACTAACGGTGCTACAGCAACTGCAGTTGTTACAGGTACTCCTTGTGGTTCTAATACAGGCCAAATTGTATTAACGGGTGTAAACGGAGATGGAAGTCCGCCATATTATTACAGTATTGATGGTGGAGTCAATTGGGTGCAATTCAATACAACCGCAACACTTACAGGATACTCACCAGGAACTTATACCATAATTATTGCTGATGATTCTGGTTTTGATCCTGATCCACCTGGACCTAATTGTACTACAACTATAACCGTTGTTGTACCCGCAACCACAGGTAGTCCAACACTATTAACAACTCAAACCAATGGAACTTGTAATCAGGCAAATGGTAGTATTACTGCTACTGGGTCAGGTGGAAGTGGTGGACCTTATTTCTACAGTATTGACGGAGGCGGATACCAATCAAGTGGTGTTTTCTTAGGACTCGCAGCCGGAACTTATATTGTTGAAGTAATGGATGATGCGGGATGTGTCAAGACATCATCTGTAACTATTACAAATAGTGGAGGTCCAACCCTAACTGTTTTGACTTCAAATACTTCTTGTGGATTAGCAAATGGAACTATTACCGCAGTGCCAGGTACTGGCGGAACTGCTCCATATGAATATAGTATCAACGGAACCGTTTTCCAAGCGAGTAACATATTTAACAACTTGCCTTCGGGAGCCTATACTGTTTATATTAAAGATGCTCTAGGTTGTGTTAGTTCAACACCCACAACTATTTCTGTAGGTAGCTTGCCAAAAGTAACAGCTTTTACTGCTTCTGCATCATGTAACAATAATGATGGAGCAATTTTTGCAACAGGCACTTTGGGTGTGGCGCCTTATCAATTTAGTTTGGATGGAGTTGTTTACCAAAGTAATACTATTTTCACTGGTTTAGCTGCTGGCTTTTATACAGTGTATATGAAAGATGATAAAGGCTGTGTAGTTACAACTGGAATAACAATTGGGAATTTAACCGCAGCAAATTTTACTACTACAGTTGTGGCAGCAAAATGTGGCAATCAAAATGGAAGTATTACAGTAGCAACTGTAACAGGTGGAACTCCAGCTTATACCTATAGTTTTGATGACGGTTTAACCTATTCTAATAGCAATTCGTCTGGACCATTATTTCCTGGTAATTATGCTGTTATAGTAAAAGATGGAAATGGATGTTTAACCACCAAAATTGTTTTGGTAAATAATATTGTAGGCCCTCAAACCTTAACTGCTGTAGTTAATAATGCATCATGTGGGTTAAATAATGGAACGGTAACACTAACTGCAACAGGAGGTACGCCTGCCTATCAATATAGTAAAGATGATATTACCTATCAAGCAAGTAATATACTAACAGGATTTGGTGCTGGTACATTTACTGTTTGGGTAAGAGATATAAATCTTTGTAAAAAATCAGTTACTGTAACTGTAATCAATTTAGCAGGACCGACACTAACTGCAGTTGCAACACCAACAACGTGTGGATTAAACGATGGAACCATAACGGCAACAGCTACTGGAGGAACTGTTCCATTACAGTATAGTAAAAATGGGGTTATATTTCAAACAAGTAATATTTTTACAGGATTAGCTGCTGGCACTTATACTATTACGGTAAGAGATGCAAAAAATTGTACAAGCACAGCTGTTGTAACTATTACAAGTCCAGGTGCTCCAACTCCAACATTTAATCCTATTAGTCCTATATGCTCGGGTGGAATTTTAAGTGCATTGCCAACAACATCGCTTAATGGTATTACGGGTACTTGGTCGCCTGCTTTAAATAATACTGCAACTACTACTTATACCTTTACACCAAATGCTGGTCAATGCGGTACAACAGCAACATTAACGATAACAGTTAATCCGAATGTAACGCCCACATTTACTCCAATATCCGCTATTTGTTCAGGCGACATTTTGAGTCCATTGCCAACCACATCTTTAAATGGTATTACTGGAACTTGGACACCAACATTAAACAATACGGCAACCACTACTTACACTTTTACACCAACAGCAGGACAGTGCGCCACAACCACAACGTTGACGATAACAGTGAATCCGATAGCAAGCCCAAGTATTAATTGCGGAACAGCAACTGCATCATCCGTAGAATTTAACTGGACGGCAGCTGCTGGGGCAACTGGTTACAATGTTTCTTATCAAATAAATGCAAACCCAATAGTGAATATTGGTGCAATAGGAAATGTTCTTACTTATTCTATAGCTGGCTTAAATACAAGTGATACTGTTATAATTACAGTAACACCAACTGGTGGAGCTGGAACTTGTTTTATTGCAGCATCAGCAACTTGCTCAGTGACAACTTGTACGCCGCCAACAGCCAATATTGGCCCTAATCAAACTATTTGTAATAATGGAACAGCTACTTTTAGTGTAACCTTAACTGGTTCAGCTCCTTGGAATATCACCTATAGCGATGGTACAACTCAAACTACAGTAAATAATGTAAACACCAATCCGTATGTTTTTAGTATTAATGGTATCACTTCAAATAAAACCTATACTGTTACAGCATTAAGTGATTCTAATTGTACAGCTAGTGCATTGGATTTAACAGGTTCTGCAGTAGTTTCTGTACTTAATGGAATAGCAGGGTTGTGGACAGGACTTGTAAGCAATGATTGGTTTGATTGTAAAAACTGGGACGGTGGCTTACCTTCATTGACAATAAATGCACAAATTCCTGCAGGTGCGGTAAATATGCCAATTATTGACCCTGCAAATTCAATTTATGCTGCATTGTACAGCAATATTGCAACTGTTCAAGATTTGAATATTGACAATACTGCTTCACTAACTATGGCAACTAATTCCGATTTGTATGTGAGTAGAGATTGGAAAAATAGTGGAACATTTACACCCGGACAAGGAACAGTAACTTTTGTCGGGTCAACTATCAATCAAATTCAAACCATTAATCAAGGAATTAAGAACAACGAAATGTTCTATAATTTAACTCTAAATACTTCAAACGGAGCTAAAGGAGTCAGTTTAGGTAATGGTTATGAATTGACCGTTTCAAATCTTTTAGCATTGGAAAGTGGCGACATTCGATTAACTGGCGAAGCTCAAATTGTTCAATCGGGATTAGTAACTAACCCTACAAGTGGAACGGGTAAAATATACCGTGACCAACAAGGAACAAAAAGTAGTTTTAATTATAACTATTGGTCATCACCAGTAAGTAGTAATGGAATAAATTATACGATTAGTAACGTGTTAAGAGATGGTACAGATGTAACAACCACTCCGTTTAACCCTACAACAATTAGTTTTGGAGCAAGCCCTTATTTTGCGGACGGTGTACTTTCAAATCCAATTAACATAAGTGATTATTGGTTGTTCAAGTATACTAGTATCAGCACTGCATATGCCGATTGGCAACACGTTGGCAGTAATGGAACAATTAAAGTTGGGGAAGGTTTCACTATGAAAGGTACTGATGGAACTGCCAATATTACGGATACACAAAACTATGTGTTTGCAGGTAAACCAAATAACGGAACCATTACTTTAAACATTTCTCCAAACCAAACCTATTTGGTAGGAAATCCTTATCCATCAGCATTGGATGCCGACGAATTTATTAAAGATAATATTAAAGATGGTCCAGGAAGAAATGCAACCAATGTGATTAATGGAGCACTTTATTTTTGGAATCATTTTGCCGGTCAAACACATGTTTTGGCAGCTTATATTGGTGGTTATGCCACCTATACATTAATGGGAGGTGTAAACGCTATTTCGAATGATGCTTTAATTAATAATAATGGCGCCACTGGAACATTAGTGCCTCGAAAATATATTCCTGTTGCGCAAGGATTCTTTGTTGGAACTACTTTAGATCCATCGTTAATTGCCAACAATCCAAATTTAAGTACGGCAATAACTGGCGGACCAATAGTGTTTAAAAATAGTCAGCGTGTTTTCAAAGTGGAATCGCCAATCAATTCAGTTTTTATGAGGTCACAAAATAATTATGTCACCTCAACGAATACTGAAGAAGATAGTAGACCAAAAATCAGATTGTGTTTTGATTCCGCTAATGGACTGCATCGTCAACTTTTAGTTGGAGTTGATGCAACAGCTACTGATTTATTTGATTTGGGTTATGATGCGCCAATTATTGATGTCAATTCTGACGATATGTATTGGGAATTTAGCGATAATAAATTTGTCATTCAAGCAATTCCCGATTTTAATACTGACCGTGTCATTCCGTTAAGTATTAAAATTTCAAATTCTGGTACAACCACAATTAAGATTGATGCACTTGAAAATATTCCAAGTACTACAGAGATTTATATTTTTGATAATGTAACTGGAATCTATCACGACATTAAAAACGGCAATTGTAATATTTTACTTCCTGTCGGAGAATATGTTGGTCGATTTTCTGTGCGTTTTGCAATTGAATCACTTGGAACAGATGAAAATGTTGTCAATCCGTTAATTATTAATTACACAAATAGTAATAATAGTTTAAATATTCAAAATAACGACGCTGAAACAACTATTGAAAAAGTCTACTTATTCAATTTATTGGGACAAAAGATTGCTAGTTGGGATGTGGAAAATAAAACAAACATTCAAATCCCAATTCGAAACATTAGTCAAGGAACTTATATTGTAAAAGTCAAAACTTCAAGCCGAGATGTTGCAACAAAAATCATCGTCTATTAACGTTTGTTGAGCTAAGTAAATTGTCAATTGAATTAGTCTATTTTTTTTGAAAAGAATGGAATCTGGTTGTAGTTAATGATCTTTTGATAAGGGAAAGTGGATTACTTTGTAAATTGGTCTTAGAAGTAGTGATTTTGCAAAAAACGATTGCTTTTTTAGCCCCGATTGCAGAGGAAATAACTTTGTTAAAGTTATTGCAACGTAAAGCGGGAAAGACGATGGCAAGAAAGCCCAAACCATTGCTACGCCAGTTCGCTTTCGCTCGGGTCGCTTCTAAAAAAAGAAAATAATTTCCAACATCTAGTTTTTTATTTTCAACTGAGAGTAGTACTTTTGCGCATGCAACACAACGTACTTATTTTAGATTTCGGCTCGCAATACACACAACTCATTGCACGTCGCGTTCGCGAATTAAATATATTCTGCGAAATTTTTCCTTACAACCATATTCCAGAGGATTTGTCCTCTTACAAAGCAGTAATTTTAGGCGGAAGTCCATATTCTGTTCGCTCTGAAGATGCTTTGCAAATTGACTTGTCAGCCATTAGAGGCAAATTGCCTTTGTTAGCAGTTTGTTATGGAGCACAATATTTGGCGCATTTTTCGGGTGGTGAGGTCGCGGCTTCCAACATCAGAGAATATGGAAGAGCCAACTTGACGTACATCAAAGAAAATGAAGTTTTTTTTGAGAATGTTAGCGTCAATTCGCAAGTTTGGATGAGCCACAGTGATACGATAAAACATTTGCCTACGAATGGTGTAAAATTGGCTTCTACACACGATGTAGAAAATGCAGCGTACAAAATTGAAGGTGAACCAACGTATGCCATTCAGTTTCATCCTGAAGTATATCATTCCACTGATGGTAAGCAAATGTTGGAGAATTTCTTAGTGAAAATTGCTGAGGTTCCGCAAAATTTTACGCCCAATGCTTTCGTGGAAGATTGCGTGAAAGAATTACAAGAAAAAGTACAAGACGATAAAGTAGTTTTAGGCCTTTCGGGCGGCGTTGATTCAACAGTTGCAGCGGTTTTATTGCACAAAGCGATAGGTAAAAACTTGTACTGCATCTTCGTAAATAACGGATTATTACGCAAAAACGAGTTTGAAAACGTACTGCACCAATACAAAGACATGGGATTGAATGTGAAAGGCGTGGATGCTTCCGATCGATTCTTGTCGGAGTTAGCTGGTGTGGACGATCCTGAAACCAAGCGTAAAATTATAGGTCGTGTATTCATTGAAGTTTTTGATGATGAAGCGCATCAGTTGACCGACGTGAAATGGTTAGCACAAGGTACCATTTATCCTGATGTAATCGAATCGGTTTCGGTGAAAGGTCCAAGTGCGACAATCAAATCGCATCACAACGTCGGTGGTTTACCCGATTTTATGAAATTGCAAATTGTGGAACCGCTTCGTATGCTGTTTAAAGATGAGGTGCGAAGAGTAGGAGCTACGTTAGGAATTGACCCTGAATTATTGGGAAGGCATCCGTTTCCAGGTCCAGGTTTGTCGATTCGAATTTTGGGAGATATTACGCCAGAAAAAGTCCAAATTTTACAAGAAGTTGATGCGATTTTTATCAACGGATTGAAAACGCATGGCTTGTATGACAAAGTGTGGCAAGCTGGAGCAATTTTACTTCCTGTTAATAGTGTTGGAGTAATGGGCGATGAGCGCACCTATGAAAAAGTAGTCGCGCTAAGAGCAGTCGAATCTACTGACGGAATGACGGCCGATTGGGTGCATTTGCCGTATGAATTTTTGATGAAAATATCCAACGAAATTATCAATAAAGTAAAAGGAGTGAATAGAGTAGTGTATGACATTAGTTCAAAACCACCTGCTACCATTGAGTGGGAATAATTTGTCATAATAAATCTACTTAAAAGAACGTTTTTTAATTACTAATTTTATACTTTTAATTTCACTTAAATAAATTGGAGTAGTTATGAAACCATTTTTGACCCTATTTTTACTGCTTTTGACACAATTTCTTTGTGCTCAAAATGTTAATCATACTGTTCAAGAAGGAGAAACTATCAGTAAAATTGCTCAAAAATACAAGATAACGCCTTTTGATATTTACCGATTAAATCCTGATGCACAATCGGGTGTCAAAGCAGGAATGGTTTTGGCGATACCAAAATCAACAATGCCTGCAACTCCCAAAGAAACGCCTACTGAAATAAAGCCAGTTGAGGTAAAATCCGTTGTTAAAACTAATGAAACCAAACCTCCAACTAAACCTACATCAGGCAAAACACATACTGTAAAAGCCAAAGAGACGTTGTATTCGATTTCAAAATTATACAATGTGAGTGTTGATGATATTGAGAAAAACAATCCAATAATAAAGGAAAGCGGATTGCAACCCGGACAAGTGTTGGTGATTAAAAAAGGCGCAGCAACTTCGCAACCTGTTTCACCAAAGCCAACTTCAACTCCAAAATCTTCAACGACAGTTTCCAATTCGGGTAACTTTATTACACACGAAGTGCAACCCAAAGAAACCAAATACGGCATTGCTGCCAAATACGGCATCACAGTGGAAGAGTTGGAAAAACAAAACCCTGAAGTGGTTGATAATTTACCAATTGGATTTCAATTGAAAATCAATAAAAATGTGAAGCAAGCGCCACTTTTACCACCAAAAGAGACTGAAAAACCAAAAGAAGTGGCTAAAAAACCTTTGTTTGATTATAAAGTAAAAGACGGCGATACTTTTTACAGTTTGACTAAAATGTTGAGCATTTCTCAAGATGAATTAGCACAACTAAATCCTGAGTTGAGTGATGGATTGAAGGAAGGAATGGTGTTGAAAGTGCCAGTTGATTTGTCAAAAATGAGTTCGCCTTCAAAAGGAACTACTGATTTGGCTTCTACAATTTCGAAAAGTGGAAAGAAAGAACTTGTATTGCTAATTCCATTTAACATAGCAAAATTGGAAGCCGATAGTTTGCGTCCGTTGAATGCCAAATTTAAAGATGATAAATTCTTAAACATGACACTCGATTTTTATTCGGGAGCGATTATGGCAATTGATTCTGCCAAGGTTTTAGGTTTGAATGTTGATGTCAGTATTTTTGATTCAGAAGAAACCAAAACAACTACTTCGGCAGTGGCTACATTACAAGAAAAAGCACCCAATGCTAGTGTGGTGATTGGTCCTTTTTTTCAGTCCAATGTTGAAAAAGTGGCACAATCATTAGAGGGTAAAAAAGTTCCTGTGATTTCACCTTTATCCAAAGAAGTTGCAACATCGTATACCAACTTATACAATTCAATGCCATCAGAAATTGCCCAGAAAAAAGCCATTTTTGATTATATGAATGCCAAAAACGGAAACATAATAGCATTAGTTGAACCCGAAAAAACGACTGTAATTGATTTGATAAAAAACAATGCTAAAAACGTGAAATGGGTTGGTGTGTCCGCTAAAAACACCTTTGTTTCCGATAGTATCAAAAAGCATTTTGTAAAAGATAAAACGAATTTCGTGATTCTTGAGTCAGAGAAATATTATACTATTCAAACGACAATATCCGCAATGGTTATGGCGATGAAAGACTATTCAGTCCAATTGATTATTACTGAAGCCAATGAAATGCTTGATTTTGAAGAGATTTCACTCAATAATTTAATCAAACTCAAATTGACATATCCTTCTCTATATCGTGAAAACGACTCTCCTGAAGCTACAGAATTTGAGAAATCTTATCGTAAAATAAACAAGGTTTTGCCTAACCAATTTGCTACACGAGGCTTTGACTTGGTTTTTGATACAATGCTGCGCTTATCGCAAGAGCAATCCTTCGAGGAAACCATTCAAACAAAACCATCAGAACAAGTAGAAAGCAAATTTGATTACGTAAAAAATCCAGCTGGAGGCTACAACAACAAAGGCGTTTATATTTTAACGTATCAACCTGATTTAACAATTAAACAAGCACAATAAATGGCTACTTCAAGCATAGAATATGTAGGTGATTTACGAACAATTTGCATTCATTTGCAATCGGGAACACAAATTTTAACCGATGCTCCGACTGATAATCATGGTAAGGGAGAAGCTTTCTCTCCAACAGATTTGGTTGCGACTGCACTCGGAAGTTGCATGGTTTCTATCATGGCCATCAAATCCAAAGATTTAGAGGTTGATTTGAAAGATTCTACCGTTTCAATTACCAAAATCATGCAAGCCGAACCTCGAAAAATTGCCAAAATCATAGTAGAATTGAACATGTCAATTGCAACATCTGATAAAAACAAAACCATATTAGAACGAAGCGCAATGACTTGCCCAGTTCTATTGAGTTTGCATCCCGATATTGAAAAAGAGGTAACCTTCAATTGGAAATAAAAAGAAAAGAGAACAAAGAGAATAGAAAATAGAGAGAGTTTAATGTCTATATTCTATTTTCTGTGTTCTTTATTCTCAAAAAAAAATGAACGACCAACAACAACTCTTAATCCAATTAGCTCATAGCAAAATGCCTTTCGGAAAATACGAAGGACGTTTCTTGATTGATTTGCCCGAATATTACTTAGTTTGGCTAAAAAATAATCACCTTCCAAAAGGTCTGCTAGGCGAACAACTACAATTGGTCTACGAACTCAAATTAAACGGTTTGGAAGAGTTGGTGCGGAATATTAAAAAGCAGTTTCCTAAATAATATGTCAATTGGTCAATTAGCCAATTAATCAATTAGTCAATGGTCGGTTCAAATTGACAAATTCTCAAATTCACACACTCCCAAATTGCCACATTTACAAATTGCCTCATTGACACATTGAAAAATTCCCAAATTGCCACATTTTCACATTGCCAAATTGACTAATTAATCGTACTTTTGCGTCGTTTTTTGCAGACAACAACACAACAACAACCAACACAATGAATCAAACGAAATACATTTTTGTTACTGGCGGTGTGACTTCTTCTCTTGGAAAAGGAATCATAGCAGCATCTTTAGCAAAATTATTACAAGCACGAGGTTACCGAACGACTATCCAAAAATTTGATCCGTACATCAATGTCGACCCTGGAACGTTAAATCCGTACGAACACGGCGAATGTTTTGTCACCGATGATGGCGCCGAAACCGACTTAGATTTGGGTCACTACGAACGCTTTCTGAATGTTCCAACCTCACAAGCCAACAATGTTACAACTGGTCGCGTTTATCTTTCGGTTATCGAAAAAGAACGTCGAGGTGAATTCCTAGGAAAAACCGTTCAAGTCGTGCCTCACATTACCAACGAAATAAAAGAACGAATGCAATTGCTTGGTAACACAGGTAATTTTGACATAGTAATTACTGAAATCGGCGGAACTGTTGGTGATATTGAATCACTTCCATATATCGAATCGGTTCGTCAATTGGTGTGGGAATTGGGTGAAAACAACGGAATCGTAATTCATTTAACATTAGTTCCGTATTTATCTGCAGCAGGCGAGTTAAAAACAAAACCAACGCAACACTCGGTCAAAACTTTGATGGAAAGTGGAATCAAAGCTGATATTTTGGTCTGTCGTACTGAACACGAATTGTCAGACGATTTGCGCCAAAAATTGGCTTTGTTTTGTAATGTAAAACGAGAAGCTGTTATCCAATCCATCGATGCTAAAACCATCTACGAAGTACCGAATTTAATGCTAGAAGAAGGTTTGGATGTAGTGGCTTTGAAAAAACTAGGTTTACCCGAAAAATCAGCTCCCGATTTAACGCAATGGAACGATTTTTTACACCGATTAAAAAACCCAAAACACACTATAAACGTTGGTTTGGTTGGAAAATACGTCGAATTGCAAGATTCATACAAATCGATTTTAGAAGCTTTCATTCACGCAGGTGCAGCCAACGAAACCAAAGTGAACGTAATTAGTATTCACTCCGAACATATAGATGTCAATTCGGCAGGAAAAATGCTCGAAGGAATTGATGGCATACTAGTTGCTCCTGGATTTGGCGAACGCGGAATAGAAGGTAAAATAGAAACGGTGCGTTATGCACGTGAAAATAACATTCCGTTTTTCGGAATTTGCCTCGGAATGCAAATGGCAGTAATTGAGTATTCACGAACGGTTTTAGGTTTGAACGATGCCAATTCAACCGAAATGAATCCAGAAACAGCAAATCCAGTAATCGATTTGATGGAAAGTCAAAAATCCATCACCGACAAAGGAGGAACAATGCGTTTAGGTGCATGGAAATGCACTATTAAAGAAGGAACTTTGGCTCACCAAATTTATGGGAAAACCCAAATCGAGGAACGCCATCGCCACCGTTATGAATACAACAACAAGTACGCAGAACAATTGGAAAATGCAGGCTTGATCAGCTCTGGAGTCAATCCAGATACTGGTTTGGTAGAAATCGTCGAAATCAAAAACCATCCTTTTTTTATCGGCGTGCAATACCATCCCGAATACAAAAGTACAGTTGCCAATCCACAGCCAATTTTTGTTAGCTTTGTAGCCGCAATTGTGAAATGTAAGGACAACTCGTGAGTTGTCCGTTCAGGAGCGAATCAGTAGGCTTCTATGGTTTCCATATTCCTGCTTTCCGCTTTGCACGGCATCGCGTCAATCAGGGCTAGATTGCCAGCTTTTGGGCTCTAAAATAGTAGTTCTTTAGAACTTTAGTTTTAAAACAGAAACAAAATCGTCTCAACGGCGACACATTTATATAAATTGAAAAATTTCCTGCAAAGGAAGAACACTATGGAAAATAAAAAATTTGATTTAAATTCTATCATCGGATTTGCCCTCATTTTTGGTATCGTAATGTGGATGATGTACAACAACCAAAAAACAGCTCAAAAAGAGCAAATCGAAAAAGCCAAACAAGAGAAAATTGAAAAGCAGAAAAAAACAGTAGCTGTTTCTGACAAAGAAATCACTGCAGTTGCCGCTGATTCAACCGTTTCTGATTCTACTAAAATCAAAAAACTACAAGCTACTTTAGGCAGTTTTGCTTACTCAGCTACATTACCAACAGCCAAAGAAGGTGTTACAGTTCTTGAAAATGATTTGGTAAAAATTTCAGTAAACAACAAAGGTGGCGCTATAACCGAAGTTGAACTAAAAAAATACGAAAAATTTCAGAAAAATTCAGGCGAATTGGTGGCACTGATTAAAAACAAAAACGCCAACTTCAATATAGAATTACAAACAGCCGACAATCGTGTGTTGAATACCAAAGATTTGTTTTTTGAACCAACTTTAACTAAAGTAGGCGAAAACCAAATGCTTTCGATGAAATTGAAATCAGGCGCTAACGAGTTTTTAGAATACAAATACGTTTTAAAACCTAACGATTACATGCTTGACTTTGATGTACGTTCACAAGGTTTGAATAAAGCGTTAAACACGTCAAAACCAGCTAATTTAAACTGGGATTTCAAAGCGTATCGTAACGAAAAAAGTATTTCATACGAAAACCGTTATACTGAATCGGTTTTTGAATACGAAGATGGTAAAGACGATTACACAGGTCCAGGAACTCATAAAGAGGAAAATCCTGAAAAAGTGACTTATGTTGCCTACAAACAACATTTGTTTACTACTGTTTTATTGACAAAAACTCCTCTTGAAAAAGCATCTATCCATTCATTTGACTTAGTTAAAGACGATAAAAAAGATACTATTTTCACCAAACAATTCAAAACGGTTGCTCCATTAGCATATACCAATGGCGAATTGGATTACAAAATGAATTGGTATTTTGGTCCAGCCGATTATAAATTATTGAGTAGCTACGATCGTAATCTCGACGAAATTGTTTCTTTAGGATGGGGAATTTTTGGTTGGATTAACAAATTGATTTTCGTGCCACTTTTCGGTTTCTTGAGTTCATTCATGGGATTAGGAATTGCCATTATCATCTTTACGATTTTAATCAAATTGGCCATGTCACCAATTACGTTCAAATCGTTTTTATCGCAAGCCAAGATGAAAGTCTTGCGTCCAGAAATCATGGAATTGGGTGAAAAATTCGCCAAAGATCCAATGAAGAAACAACAAGAAACAATGAAATTGTATAGTAAAGCGGGAGTAAATCCGATGGCAGGTTGTATACCAGCGTTGATTCAAATTCCGTTTATGTATGCGTCGTTCTTGTTCTTCCCAACTTCAGTAGATTTAAGACAAAAAGGTTTCCTTTGGGCTGACGATTTATCTTCCTTTGATTCGGTATTAAAATTGCCTTTCAATATTCCGTTATATGGCGATCACGTGAGTTTATTTGCTTTGATGGCATCTATAGCTATTTTCTTTTATATGAAAATGACTTCTGGCGATCAGGCAATGGCACAACCACAACAAGAAGGAATGCCCGATATGGCCAAAATAATGAAAATTATGATTTATTTGTCACCATTGATGATGTTAATTTTCTTCAATAACTATGGTTCTGGTTTGAGTTTGTACAACTTAGTTTCCAACTTAATTACCATTGGAATTATGTTGGTTATCAAAAAGTACTTCATTGATAGCGATAAAATCCACGCTCAAATTCAAGAGAATAAAGCCAAACCAAAAGCCGAAAGTAAGTTCCAAAGAAAAATGCGTGAAATGATGGAACAAGCCGAAGCGCAAAAAGCACAACAAAAGAAGAAGTAAGATTGTCTCAATAAATTCAATAAAAAAGTCCCGATAATTTCGGGACTTTTTTATTGTTTCTAGTAGTAACGTTTTAATTCAGATTTGGTTTTAAAAAACGGTCAACAATATGAATAATACCGTTGTAACATTGAATGTCTTTAGTGGTGAAATTTGCCAAACGATTGTTGTAATCTTTAATTCTGAAATTAGCTGGTGTTGATTGGATTGTAAATGTGCTTCCTTCAAAAGTGTTAATTGCCATACCATCTGTTAATGAAGATGATAAAGAATTTGACGTTAAAGCAACATGGTATTTTAAAACTTCAGCCATAGTAGCTTGACTAGCAGGTTGCGGTATATCGGATGATAATGTCGAAAAACCACTATTTAATGGTGCAATCACTGTGTAAGGACCATTGTTAATGCTTGACAATTCTGCTATAAAATCAAAATCAGTATTGGTATCCAATGCATCAGCCAATACAGATAGATTAGGGTTTGCCACAATATGATCCATAATTGTTGGTAAGCTCAAAACATGGTCAATTTTGTGTATAATTCCGTTAGATGCTGTAAGTGTAGCTCCAGTTAAATCAGCAATACCATTAATTGTTACTACTCCGTCAACTCTTCTAAAGTATAAACTCAAAGTATTAGATGAAGACGCATAACCTGTTGCATTCGACTTAATGTAAGTGTTTACAGGTAAATTTTGCTCAATTATTTTACCATTTACCACATGGTTTAAAATAACTTGTCTCAAAATGTTCACAGGCACATTTTCTATAGAAGCAAATCCATTTTCGGCTAAATAATTAGAAAACGCTGTGTTAGATGGAGCAAAAACGGTCAATGGATCTGTTCCCTCCAAAGTTGTATTTAGTCCTGTTAATTCAATGGCTCTTTTTAACGAACTTAAATCATCATTTTGCGAAGTTAATCCGTATAATGTCTCTTTTTTTGCATTTGCATTTTCTTCATTATCGCAAGAAGAAAAAACAATAATACTTACAAAAACTATAAGTAATGCGTTGTTTTTTAGTAGGTTCATAATGTATAAGATTTGTTTTTTACTTAATTATGAGGCAAATATAGAAAATTATCTCAATTGAAGTGAAAAAAAATTAACAGTACTAATCTGTCTAAAAGGGCAAAATAAACTTCTTTTTAAAATAAAAAAACTCCCAACCTAAATTGAGAGTTTCAAACAAACCAAATTAATCAATAAATAAACAAATTTTAATAAGAATAGTATTAGTTTAAAGAGCTGGTTGTAATACTCTATCTATTCCGTGTATTACTCCATTCGCGCATTGTATATCAACAGCAGTAGACAAGATATTGCAATTATTTCCAGCTTGATCAATAATTTTTGCTCCACCAGTTATATTTACTGTCGTATTCTGTGCCGGACTTGTAGCCATTGGAATATTGCCTAAACTATTACTTAAGTTAGTTGACAAAATATTACCACCTAAAGCACCTGTAGCATGATAAAGTAAAACAGTAGATACCTGTGAAGCACTTGCTCCAACTGCAAAACCGCTTCCAGTTGTTGCCGCAGTAAATGCAGCGTTGTTAGGAGCAAATAAGGTCAGTGGTGTTGAATTTGTAGATAACGCGTTTAGTACAGCGCTTTGATCACCAAAAGCTCCACTAGTACTAGTTACTACAGCTTCTAACGTGTCAAAAGCTGGGTTAGCCTGAACATGTGTTACAATTGTAGGTAGTCCAATAACGGCATCAACAACATGTATTACACCATTTGTTGCAATAATATTAAAAGTAGAACCTGGAGTAGTTGTGATTACATTAGAAACACCATTCAATTTCACACCTGATGAAGTGTTTACGTGCATACTCAGCGTGTTGGTTGTAGAAGCTGAACCTTTAGCTAATGTTTTTAAATACATATTGTTGGTTAAATCGGTAGATTGTGCTGCTCCATTAACAACGTGATTCAATAATATTTCTCTTAGTACTGGAATTGGAACATCATTGATAGTGGCATACGGAGTTGTTGCTAAAAAATTTACAAATGCCTGATTGGTTGGAGCAAAAACGGTGAATGGACCTGATGATTGAAGTGTGTTGGTAAGATTAGCTCTATTAAGAGCCGCTACTAAACTAGATAAATTAGAATTTCTAGATGCTATTCCTGTAATTGAATTGTCTTCAAGAAGTACAATAGCTTCATCATCATCATTACAAGAGGTCATTGCAAAAGTTACTAAAGCAATAATGGCAAACAGTTTTAATTTCATTGGTTTCATATTTTTTTTATTTAATGTTTCACCAAAATTAATTTATTTTTGTTTGACAAATTATAAAAAAAGTTAAACAAAATAAATTTTGCTAAAATTTAACATACTTGTTTAATGGTTTGTCTAAAAATTCAATAATTTGTTTATTTATTGACAACTAAATGTTCAACAAAATAAAAGTATAATTAATAGTAATTTTTATATTAAAACTGAGAGTTTGTATAAAAAAATCAAATTAAAATGGTTTTTTTTGATTTATTTAAGAAAAGAAGAAATTCAAAGAAAGGTG
>CAYPXI010000031.1:0-30164 GCA_964414655.1 uncultured Flavobacterium sp.
TTTTTGTCTTCTCTTGGTGGACGATTTTCATCTCTTGGAGGACGTGGAAGAAGTGCTTTTTTCGACACTTTTTCTTTTCTGGTTTTAGGATCAATACCTAAGTATTTCACCATGAATACGTCACCCATTTTCACTACGTCAGCTACGTTTTCTGTGCGTTCCCATGCTAGTTCAGATACGTGAAGTAATACTTCGTTTCCTGGAGCTTTAGTGTATTCTACAACTGCACCAAAATCGAGCATTTTAATTACTTTTACTTCGTAAGCTTCGCCCATTTCTGGTTTGAAAATGATCGAATCAATTTTGGCCAATACTGCTGCAATTCCATCAGGATCGGTTCCTAAAATTTCAACAACGCCTTGTTCGTCTACTTCGTTAATTACAATGGTTGTTCCAGTGGCTTTTTGCAATTCTTGAATTACTTTTCCGCCTGGTCCAATCAAAGCACCAATAAAGTTGCCAGGAATAGTACGTGTGATGATTTTTGGAGCGTGTTTCTTAACATCTTCTCTAGGAGTAGCAATAGTTTCGGTAATTTTTCCTAAAATATGCATTCTTCCTTCACGAGCCTGATCTAATGCTTGCTCCATAATGTCATAACGCAATCCATCGATTTTGATGTCCATTTGACAAGCGGTAATTCCGTCAGCAGTTCCGGTTACTTTAAAGTCCATATCACCCAAGTGATCTTCGTCTCCTAAAATATCAGAAAGAACCGCAAATTTTTGGCCGTCAGTGATCAATCCCATGGCTATTCCAGAAACGGGTTTTGTCATTTGAACACCAGCATCCATAAGCGCCATAGTTCCCGCACAAACGGTAGCCATCGAAGAAGAACCGTTTGATTCTAACACTTCAGAAACTACGCGAATGGTATAAGGACAATCAGCTGGAATCATGTTTTTCAACGCGCGTTGTGCTAAGTTTCCGTGGCCTACTTCTCTTCGTGAAGTTCCTCTTAAAGGTTTCGCTTCTCCAGTTGAAAAGGGTGGGAAATTATAATGTAAGTAGAATTTTTCTTCTCCTTGTTCTGATGGTGAATCAATTTGGTTGGCTTCTCTTGAAGTTCCAAGAGTCACAGTAGCTAATGCTTGTGTTTCACCACGTGTAAATAATGATGAACCGTGAACAGAAGGCAAATAATCGGTTTCACACCAAATAGGTCTGATTTCAGTTGTTTTTCTTCCGTCCAAACGAATTCCTTTTTCTAAAATTACGTTACGAACAGCTTCTTTTTGTGTTTTGTAGTTGTATTTGGAAACTAAGCCAGCTAAATCGGCATTTTCAGCATATTCTTCCTCCGTGAAAAGCGCTTTTACTTCTTCTTTTACTTCGGCAAATTTTTCGCCTCTTTCGCTTTTTGCAGATGCTTCTTGAGCGATTGCATAGTATTTATCATACGAAGCTGCTTTTACTTTTTTGTACACTTCTTCGTCTTCCACTTCGCCTTCATATTCTCTGTAAGCTGGAGAACCAACAGCAGCTCTTAATCGCTCTTGAGCTTGAATTTGTACTTTAATGGCTTCGTGAGCAAATTTGATGGCTTCAACCATTTCGGATTCTGAAATTTCTTTCATTTCACCTTCCACCATCGCTACTGAATCCATAGAAGCTCCAATCATCATGTCGATGTCTGAGCGTTCTAATTCTTCGCGACTAGGGTTGATGACTAATTTACCGTCAACACGTGCCACGCGTACTTCTGAAATCAGATTGTAAAAAGGAATGTCTGAAACCGCTAAAGCAGCAGAAGCAGCTAAACCAGCTAATGCATCTGGCATTACATTTTCGTCGTGCGACATCAATTGAATCATCACCTGAGTTTCAGCGTGGTAATCATCTGGGAAAAGCGGACGCAAAACACGGTCAACTAAACGCATAGTCAATACTTCGCTGTCACTCGGACGTGCTTCTCTTTTGAAAAATCCACCAGGAAAACGACCTGCTGCGGCAAATTTTTCACGGTAATCTACCGTCAATGGTAAAAAATCAACACCTGGGTTTGATGTTCTTGCAGATACAGCTGTTGCTAAAAGCATACAGTCGCCTAAACGAACTACAACTGAACCATCGGCTTGTTTGGCTAATTTGCCTGTTTCGATTAGGATGGTTCTTCCATCGCCTAAATCGATTGTTTCTTGGGTTACTTTTGGAATCATAAATTTAATTCTGTTAAACAATTAGGTTAGTTGTGTTGTTGTGTGTAGTTGTTTGTAACCCAATGAAAAACCGAAACTTTCTTATTTTATTTTAAAACAAAAAGAGGCGCGCAAGCACCTCTTTAGATATGTATTATTTTCTAATACCTAATTCTTTGATAATCTCACGATATCTGTTGATATCTTTTTTCTTCAAGTAATCCAAAAGACTTCTTCTTTTACCTACTAAAAGTACTAACGAACGCTCAGTATTGTAATCGTGACGATTTTTTTTCAAGTGTTCTGTTAAGTGTGAAATTCTAAATGTAAACAACGCGATTTGCCCCTCAGCAGAACCTGTGTTTTCAGCTTTTCCTCCGTGTTTAGCGAAGATTTCAGCTTTTGTTTCTTTGCTTAAATACATTCCAATATTATTTAAATGATTATTATGTATGAAATAGGATTTTCCTAATTCGTGTGCAAAGGTAATTTTATTTTTTAAAAGTACAAGAGTTTTTACTGTTTAATTATTTCCTTGCAGTATTATTGGCAAAGTGTAGGATGATTTTATTTTTACACCTCTATATTCTGCGGGCATAAATTTTTTAAAACCCTCGAATAGCTTGATGGCAGCAATATCTACCTCTGGTGTAAGGCTTTTAATGTTTCTTACATTGGAAATGTAGCCATTTTCATCAATATCAAATTTAGTTAAGATTTTACCACCTTTAAAACTTTGGCTTTCAGGTTGTATAAAATTATTTTGGACGTATTTGTAGAAAACTTCGATTCCCCCAGCGGGATTTGCTCTCTTCAAGATTTCTGAATAAGAGTAACTTTGATTTGATTCGTCTATGCTAGTGCCAGAAACTAGTTCGCCATTTTCATATGTTTCTGTAAATTGGATATTTGGATTTTTTGATTTTCCTGTCCATATTTCATCTTTGAATCCATTTTTAATTTTTCCATAAGAGACAGAATGAAATCCGTACGTTTCAATAAAACCATCGTCTTCCAATTCTCCTTCACCAGCCACTACTTTTTGTACACCGTTGTTATCCCAATAATTTACAATTTTTATTTTTGAATTTTTGTAATCCTTGTATTCTTTGTTTGGAACAAAAATAACATATTCTCCCTCAGCTTTTTTGGCTCCATTTTCATGCCAAAAAGTACATTTACCTTCAGGGTAATATTCTTTGTAGTATTTTAAAGATTTTACATTTCCATTTTCATAATAGGATGTAATTTCGCCAATTTCATTAAAATTTTCATTACTTTTTGAAAGCCCTTTGCTTTCTATTTTGCCACTCAAATAGTATTGAATAACCTCATACTCTTTTTGTTTAATTTTTGAGTTTTTGATGACAGCATAGTATTTGTGATTCCCGTTGGTAGTGATTGAAAATGTTGAATCGAGGTAAATTGTGGTATCGTTTTCGTTTTGTGCAAATAAACAAATGGGTAACAAATACAGTTGTAGTAGAAGACTTTTTTTCATATCATTAAATAGCAACTTCACCTTTAATGTGTGGATGCGGTTCGTAACCTTCTAAAGTAAAATCCTCAAATGTAAAATCGAAGATGTTTTTTACATTGGGATTTAAAATCATTTTAGGTAATGGTTTTGGCTCTCGAGATAATTGTAACTCTACTTGTTCAAAATGATTGTTATAGATATGAGCATCGCCAAAAGTATGAATGAATTCACCTACTTGCAAATCACAGACTTGGGCAATCATCATAGTGAATAAAGCATAAGAAGCGATGTTGAATGGAACACCTAAGAAAATATCAGCGCTTCTTTGGTACAGTTGACACGATAGTTTTCCATCGGCTACATAAAATTGAAAAAACGCATGACATGGAGGCAAAGCGGCTTTTCCGTTGGCTACATTTTCAGCAAATGATTTGGAAGTGTCAGGTAAAACTGATGGATTCCAAGCCGAAACCAACATGCGTCGACTGTTTGGATTTTTCTTTAAAGTGTCAATCAATTCGCTGATTTGATCAATTTCTTCGCTGTTCCAATTGCGCCATTGATGACCGTAAACCGGACCCAAATCACCATTCTCGTCGGCCCATTCGTCCCAAATTTTAACACCATTTTCTTTTAAATATCCGATGTTAGTATCGCCTTTTAAGAACCAAAGTAGTTCGTAAATAATTGATTTTAGATGTAGTTTTTTGGTAGTTACCATCGGAAAACCTTCGGCTAAATCAAATCGCATTTGGTAACCGAAAACACTCTTTGTTCCTGTTCCTGTGCGGTCGCCTTTTTGGGTTCCGTTTTCTAAAACGTGCTTTACTAAATCGTGGTATTGTTTCATTTTTTTTAGCTTTTAGCTTTTAGCTTTTAGCTTTTAGCTAATTGCTAAAAGCTGATGGCTAAATGCTTCTTATGATTCTCTTTTCGAAATTTCATCTCTTATTCGAGCTGCTTTTTCGTAGTCTTCTTCTTGAACTGCGCTTTCTAATAAGTCGTGTAATTCAGAGAGACTGAATTTGGTGTAAGCATTCTCGGGATTGGTGGTGTCGTTGTCTAATCCGAAGGTTTCGGGAGTTGAAAGAACGCCTTCATCATCGGAATTTGGATTTTCTTCAGAAGGATTGTTCAGGTAAATCCCGGCCTTGTCTAAAATGTTTTTATAGGTAAAAATAGGAGCGTTGAAGCGCAATGCCAGAGCAATAGCATCAGAAGTTCGCGCGTCAATGATTTCTTCGATTTTATCTCTTTCACAGATAATGCTGGAATAAAACACGCCATCCACCAATTTGTGAATAATGACTTGTTTGACCACAATTTCAAATCGGTCAGCAAAACTTTTGAATAAGTCGTGTGTTAGCGGTCGTGGTGGCTTGATTTCTTTTTCTAGTGCAATGGCAATTGATTGGGCTTCAAAGGCGCCAATTACAATAGGCAATTTTCGTTCACCGTCAACTTCGTTTAATATAAGTGCATACGCACCGTTTTGAGTTTGGCTATATGAAATTCCTTTAATAGTTAGTTTTACTAAACTCATAATTTTATTTTGTTTCTCGCTAAGATGCAAAGTCGCAAAGTTCTTTTTTTAGTGTAAATTCCTTTTGAAAAACTGAATTTTATACAATACAGCCTGCCAAATTAGCCCTGATAGGAGCAAGTAGCTTCCGATTTTCGGAACTACTGCGGATAGCAGGAATATGGATTGCAAAGTAACAAAAAACTTTCGCTTCAAAAAATAAAAAAATAAGCTACCTAAAAATTAATTCAGATAGCTTATTTACGTTTGAGTTAGTTTTATTTTAAAGAACAAAAGATGAAATACCAAAATACAATTTCCAAAAACCAAATAAATTCTAAATTCAAAATATAAAGCAGAATATAGTTTAGAATTTGAAATTTATTATTTTGAAATTATTTGGGATTTGTTTTTTGTTATTTGGAATTTATTATCCGTTGTTGACTTTGAACTCTTTTAACTTTTGTGTCAATCTCGGAACAATATCGAAAGCGTCGCCTACAATTCCGTAATCGGCTACTTTAAAGAAAGGAGCTTCTGCATCAGTATTGATGACTACTTTTACTTTAGAAGAGTTGATTCCGGCAATGTGTTGGATTGCGCCCGAAATTCCAACTGCAATGTATAAATTGGTAGCGACAGGTTTTCCGGTTTGACCTACGTGTTCGCTGTGAGGTCGCCATCCTAAATCAGAAACAGGTTTAGAACAAGCTGTTGCTGCGCCTAACGTAGTGGCCAATTCTTCTAGCATTCCCCAGTTTTCTGGGCCTTTCAATCCGCGACCACCAGAAACTACGATGTCAGCGTCGGCAATCGTTACTTTTCCAGTTGTTTTTTCTACTGATTCTACTTTTACAGCAAAATCAGCGTCGTTTAAACTTGGAGCGAAATCTTCCTCAGCAACAGATGAAGCGCTTTCTACCAAACCAAAAGAGTTTTTGGCTAATGATAACACTTTCACATCGGTTGTAATTTCAGTGATATTGAATGCTTTATTTGAAAAAGCTGTTCTTTTTACTTGAAATGGAGCTGTTGAAACTGGTAAGCCAACAACATTTGAAGCAAAACCAGCATCCAATCCAACTGAAACTAGTCCAGCTAGGTACAAACTGTCGGTTGTAGAGGAAAGTACGATTACTTTAGCACCTTCTTTTTGCGCCGCTTGTTTTACTACATCAGCATAAGCCTTGGCATTAAAGTTGGCTAATTTATCGCTAGTTACTTTCAATACTTTGTTGACACCATAATTGCCTAATTCAGCAACATTTCCTGCGTTTACAGTTACAGCAGTTACTGTAGTTCCCATAGAATCAGCAATTTTTTTTGCGTAAGAAGCCAATTCAAAAGCTACTTTTTTGAATTTTCCGTCTTGCGATTCTGCATATATTAATAGAGACATATTTTTTAATTTTAAATTTTGAATTATAAATTTTGAATTAATTTAAAATTCAAAATTTATAATTTATAATAATTTTAGATAACTTTCGCTTCGTTGTGTAATAGGTTGATTAATTCATCCAAATTGTCAGCAGAAACTAATTTTACCGCTGACTTCGGAGCTGGTTTTTCAAATTTCACCGCTTTGGTTGCATTTTCAGCACCAACAGGTTCAACTACATTCAAAGCTTTAGTTCTTGCTGTCATGATGCCGCGCATGTTTGGAATGCGTAAGTCTTTTTCTTCCACCAAACCTTTTTGGCCGCCAACAATTAATGGTAATGAAGCAGAAATAACTTCTTTTCCACCGTCAATTTCGCGTGATGCTTTGGCAGAATTGCCGTCAATGGTAAGTTCAGTACATGAGTTTACAAAGTTGTAGCCCAACATTCCAGCTAACATTCCTGGAACCATTCCGCCATTGTAATCCAACGATTCTTTTCCGCAAATTACTAAATCGTAACCGCCATTTTTTACTACTTCAGCTAATTGTTTCGCTACATAAAATCCGTCAGTTGGTGTTGCGTTCACACGAATCGCATCATCAGCACCAATCGCCAATGCTTTTCTTAAGGTTGGTTCTGTATCAGCTCCACCTACATTTACAACCGTTACTTTTGCTCCTTGTTGTTCTTGAAACCAAACCGCTCTAGTTAAGCCAAACTCGTCATTTGGATTGATTACGTATTGAACGCCATTAGTGTCAAATTCTGAATCACCATTCACAAAGTTAATTTTGGAAGTAGTATCAGGAACATGGCTGATGCAAACTAATATTTTCATTGTATTTTGAATTAAAAATTTTCTGTGCGTAAAAGTATAAAATATATTTCTAATAATTATATGCACGCATAGTATTTTTTAAAAAAAGTGTAGTATTATATCGATTTCGTAGCGATTGCAATTGGTTGTTATCTTGAATTTAACTTTTGTTTATTATATGAGTCAATGTCTGAGTGTTGATTATTTAAGAGTTAATATGTTTTTTTATCACTTTTAATTTTTATTTTTGCCATTCCAAAAAATGATTTAAAGAAATTTCTATATGAGAACGATACAATTTAGAGAAGCGATTGCTGAAGCGATGAGTGAAGAAATGCGTCGCGACGAATCGGTTTATTTGATGGGTGAAGAAGTAGCGGAATACAATGGTGCTTACAAGGCATCTAAAGGTATGTTGGACGAATTCGGACCAAAGAGAGTCATTGATACGCCGATTGCCGAATTAGGTTTTGCTGGAATTGCAGTTGGTTCGGCCATGAACGGTTGCCGTCCGATTGTAGAATACATGACCTTCAACTTCTCGTTAGTTGGTATTGATCAAATCATTAACAATGCAGCTAAAATGCGTCAAATGTCGGCCGGACAATTTCCAATGCCTATGGTATTTCGTGGGCCAACAGCTTCCGCTGGACAGTTAGGAGCAACGCACTCACAAGCCTTCGAAAATTGGTTTGCCAATACGCCAGGACTAAAAGTAATTGTTCCTTCTACACCTTATGATGCAAAAGGATTATTGAAAGCGGCTATACGCGATGACGATCCTGTTATTTTCATGGAATCAGAACAAATGTATGGCGACAAAGGCGAAGTGCCAGATGGCGAATATGTATTGCCAATAGGTGTTGCCGATGTGAAAAGAGAAGGTTCAGATGTAACGATTGTTTCGTTTGGAAAAATTATCAAAGAAGCTTTCATTGCAGCTGACGAATTAGCTAAAGAAGGTATTTCATGTGAAATCATCGATTTAAGAACGGTTCGCCCAATGGATTACGATGCCATTATCAATTCGGTAAAAAAAACAAACCGTTTGGTGGTTCTAGAAGAAGCTTGGCCTTTTGCTAGCGTAGCTTCTGAAATTACGTATATGGTTCAAGAACGTGCTTTTGATTATCTTGACGCTCCAGTTCAACGCATCACAACAGCTGATACGCCAGCGCCTTATTCACCGACTTTATTAAAAGAATGGTTGCCTAATGCTGACGATGTTGTTAAAGCAGTCAAAAAAGTAATGTACAAATAAGATAAACTCCTATATTTGATGCCATCTACTCGTTTGTAGGTGGCTTTTTTATTTAGTATTATGACGAAGAAAATTATTTTTAGTATCCTACTTTTAGTATTTGCCTTAACTACTGCTTTATCGCAAACCAAAGTAAGTGGAATCATTGTAGACAAAAAGAACGAACCTATTCCTTTTGCAAATGTCATCTTTCAAGGATCGAGCGAAGGAATTGTAAGTAATGAAGACGGGCGTTTTTACCTCGAATCACAAAAAGATTACACTACAATTGAAGTGTCTTTTATGGGTTATGTAACGCGTGAAGTTACATTGACCAAAAAAGTATCATATGAAATGAAAATCGTACTTAACGAAGAAGAAGTGCTAAAAGAAGTGGTCGTTTACACCGGAAAAACATCCAAAAAAAATAATCCAGCTTTAGATATTTTACGCAAAATTTGGGAACGTCGTCGCAAAAACGGTCTCAAAATGTTCAACCAATACGAATACGAAAAGTACGAAAAAGTAGAGTTTGATATGAACACCATTGACAGTGCTTTTATGAAGAGTAAAGTCTTCAAAGGCATGGAGTTTATCTTTGATAAAGTGGATACGTCAAAAGTAACAGGAAAAACCTATTTGCCTATTTTTATTAATGAAGCTATTTCAGATGTTTATGGCGATAACGTTAAAAATAAAACCAAAGAAATCCTCAAAGCCAATCGCAATTCAGGATTAGATAATGGCGATATGGTCAACACATTTATCAAAGATTTGTACAACGATTTTGATATTTACAACAACTATTTAGTCTTTTTTGACAAACCGTTTACGAGTCCACTTTCACGAACTGGAATTGACGTATACAACTACGTATTGTCTGATAGCGCTTACATCGACGACAAATGGTGCTACAATATTTTGTTTTATCCACGTCGAAAAAACGAACTGACTTTCAAAGGTAATTTCTGGGTAAACGATTCGACTTTTGCCATCAAAAACATTAGTATGGCGGTAACCAAAAGTGCCAATATCAACTGGGTAAAAGAAATTTACATCGAACAAGACTTTGAGGTACTCAACGACTCAGTGTTTTTACTCACTCGTGATCACATGATGTCGGATTTCGCTTTGCGCAAAAAAGAAGAATCAAAAGGAGTATATGGCAAACGAACCACACTCATCAAAAATCATAAATTCAACCAAGAAAAACCCGATAAGTTTTACAAAGAAGAAGTCAATTATATCGATAACGCTGTATATGCGAGATCCGACGAATATTGGAACGAAAACCGCTTTGAAAAACTAAACAAAGACGAAGCCGGAATTTATAAAATGCTCGACACGCTCAAAACCGTCAAAAAATTTAAGCAACTTTATAATTTGGTCTCAATTTTAGGAAGCGGCTATATCGAATTCAATAACTTCGATTACGGACCGATTTATTCTACTTTTGGGTACAATGATGTAGAAGGAATTCGTCTTCGAGTTGGTGGTCGAACGTATTTCGGGCGGAATGATCCTTGGCGTATTCAAGCCTACACAGCCTACGGATTTAAAGACAACAAATTCAAATACGGTATTTCTGGAAAATGGATGATCGACAAAAAAAATCGCCTGATTATTGCAGGAGGAAACCGCCGTGATGTGGAGCAAATTGGCGCGAGTTTAACCACAACCAATGATATTCTCGGACGTAGTTTTGCTTCTTCAAGCTTGTTCGCTTCAGGAAATAATGGCAAACTTACCAATATCAATCTTTCTAATTTCTCCATCGAAATTGAGCCTATCAAAAATTTTACAGTTCAAACAGGATTCTCCTACAGAACTTTAGAGTCAGCTTCTGATACTTTCAAACTTGATTATTATACCGACGAAACGCGTACAACCACCAAAAGTGATGTCAAACAAGCCGAAGTCAATCTGCAACTCGAGTTCATGCCCAAACGAAAAACAATCGGTTATGGTGTAGAACGCATGTCGGTCGATAGTCCGTTCAGTCGCGTTTTTATCAACTACAGCCAAGGTTTTAAAGGGTTGGCTAACAGCGATTTTGATTACCAAAAAATTCAATTGTACTACAAACAACCGTTAATTATTGGGCCAATCGGGCGAACCAATTTCATCACTGAAATGGGGAAAACTTTCGGCGAAGTGCCACTCGGACTCATGAGTATTATTCCCGGAAACCAATCGTATTTTCAAATCGAAAATACCTTTAGCAACCTCAATTTTTACGAATTTGTTTCCGATGAATACGTAACCTTGCAGTGGGAACATAATTTTCAAGGCAAATTATTTGCTCGAATCCCAGGAATGCGAAAACTAAATTGGCGTGAAATTATCGGAATTCGTGGAGTTTATGGCTCTTTTTCAGAAGAAAACAGATTACTCAATGCTTCGGGTTTAACCTATATTTCTCCCGAAAAACCCTATTGGGAATACGGATTCGGAATCGGAAATATTTTCAAAGTTTTCCGACTCGATTGCAGTTGGAGAGGCAATTACAGAAACCTTCCTGAAGCCAATAATTTTACCATTAAAGGATCGTTCGGGTTTTATTTCTAGTAGCTATTCCTGCTATCCATTACAAGTCCTCACCAAAATAAGTGTTTTTCTACGCTATAAAAAGAGCTTCCTTCGGTCGCTTTTTTACAGCTACAAAAACTACTTTTTTTAGTTCCGGGCTTTCCATTGCTATCAGGGCTATTTCAGTAAGCAGTAATCAGAAGGCAGTGGTCAGAAGACAGATTTCAGTTGACAATTCAAAATTCGTTGTTCGTTAATCAACATTCAACCTTTTTGAAGTCAGAACAACGAACACTGAATAACGAATTTGAAGTCCAAAACATGAAACACATCATCGATTTTTTAGGAACTAAAGATCAGACTTTAAAAATAATCATCGAACAATTTGGTCATCCGATCATCCAAAAGCGCGACCAAGGTTTTGCTTCCATGTGTCACATCATTTTAGAACAGCAAGTTTCAATAGAATCGGCCAAAGCCTGTTACGTCAAAATTCAAAATTTACTAGGCGAAATACATCCTGAAACCATTTTAAATACTTCCGATGAAAGCCTTAGAAGTTGTGGTGTTTCCCGTCAAAAAATCATTTACCTAAAAGATTTAGCGCATAAAGTACTTACCAACCAAATCAATTTCGAAAGTTACCCGTACAAAACCGAAACCGAAATCCGCAATGAACTCATTACTATAAAAGGAGTCGGAAATTGGAGTGTCGAAGTATATCTAATGTTTTGCTTGCAATCACCCGATATTGTTCCACTAGGCGACATCGCCATCAAAAACACCCTGAAAGAACTCTACAATTGCCAAACCGAAGCAGAAATGAAGTTGATTTCCGACAACTGGAAACCGTATCGCACATTCGCCTCATTTGTCATTTGGCACTATTATCTAAAAAAGAGAAACAAGATTTAAAATTCAATATCAATTTCAAAAATCAATTTCAAGCTTTACAGATTATGAATTGTTTTTTTGCCATTGCGATTGCTATTGCTATTGCCATTGTCATTGCCATTGCCATTGCCATTGTCATTGCCATTGTCATTGCCATTGCTATTGCCATTGCAATTCTATCAACGTTTTGATTTTACAAATTTGGAGCTTTAAAGCTTATTTGAAATTTGGCATTTGTGTATTGTTGTTTGCGCAACTATACATATTTAGCACATTTATTTTTATAAAATCATTCAAGTTGTTATAGTTCTTAAAATTTTGTTATTTTTGCACCCGATAAATTAAGAACAAAAATTAACCTTATGGATTCATTTATGATTTATGTGCCAATCGTTATGGCAATCATTGGGCTAGCGTTTATGGCTGCCAAAAGAGCTTGGGTATTAAAGCAAGATGCAGGTGATGGTAAAATGAAAGAAATTTCAGATTACATCTACGAAGGAGCATTGGCTTTCCTTAAAGCAGAGTACAGATTATTAGCAATCTTCGTAATTATTGCGAGTGTGGTTTTGGCCGGAATTACTTTTCTTCCTGGTGTTAAAACGCACTTATTAATAGTTGTTGCTTTCATTTTTGGAGCGTTATTTTCGGCTTACGCTGGTAATATCGGTATGAAAATCGCTACAAAAACAAATGTTAGAACAACACAAGCTGCTCGTAGTAGCTTACCACAAGCTTTAAAAGTATCTTTTGGTGGTGGAACCGTTATGGGATTAGGTGTTGCTGGTTTAGCTGTTTTGGGTTTGACTGCGTTTTTTATCATTTTCTTCAATATCCTTTCTGGCGGTGCTTGGAAAGATACTGAAACAATGACCGTAGTTCTTGAAACATTAGCTGGTTTCTCTTTAGGTGCTGAATCTATTGCATTATTTGCGCGTGTGGGTGGAGGTATTTATACCAAAGCTGCCGATGTTGGTGCTGACTTAGTAGGTAAAGTTGAAGCAGGTATTCCAGAAGATGATCCACGTAACCCAGCAACTATTGCTGATAACGTAGGTGATAACGTAGGTGATGTTGCAGGTATGGGTGCCGATTTATTCGGTTCGTATGTAGCAACTGTTCTTGCAGCAATGGTATTAGGAAACTATGTAATCAAAGATATGGGCGGAAACATCGTAGACAAAGGTTTCGGTGGAATTGGTCCAATCTTATTACCAATGGCTATTGCTGGTTTCGGAATATTATTTTCTATCATCGGAACGATGTTAGTTAAAATTACTAGCGATGACGCAAAAGAAAAACAAGTGCAAGGAGCCTTAAACGTTGGAAACTGGGTTTCTATCGCATTAACCGCTATTGCTTGTTTTGGTTTGGTTAAATACATGTTACCCGAAATGATGCAAATGGAATTCTACGGAGAAGGGTTGAAAGAAATTTCTTCAATGCGAGTATTCTATGCTACTATTGTAGGTTTGATTGTTGGTGGAGTTATTTCTTCAGTTACTGAATATTATACAGGTTTGGGTACAAAACCAGTTTTGGCGATTGTACAAAAATCATCTACTGGAGCTGGAACTAACGTAATCGCTGGTTTAGCTACAGGTATGATTTCTACTTTCCCAACAGTGTTATTATTCGCTGGTGCCATTTGGGCTTCGTATGCTTTTGCTGGTTTCTATGGTGTAGCTTTAGCAGCTTCTGCAATGATGGCTACAACAGCTATGCAATTAGCAATCGATGCTTTCGGTCCAATTTCGGATAACGCTGGTGGTATTGCTGAAATGAGTGAATTACCAAAAGAAGTTCGCACAAGAACCGATATTTTGGATTCAGTAGGTAATACAACAGCTGCAACAGGAAAAGGTTTTGCAATCGCTTCTGCTGCTCTAACATCGTTAGCTTTATTTGCTGCTTATGTAACTTTTACAGGAATTGATGGTATCAACATCTTCAAAGCGCCAGTATTGGCGATGTTGTTTGTTGGAGGGATGATTCCAGTGGTGTTCTCTGCATTAGCAATGAACTCAGTGGGTAAAGCAGCTATGGATATGGTGTATGAAGTACGTCGTCAGTTCAAACAAATTCCAGGTATCATGGAAGGAACTGGTAAACCAGAATACGGAAAATGTGTTGAAATTTCAACGAAAGCAGCTTTAAGAGAAATGATGTTGCCAGGCGTTTTAACCATCGGTTTCCCAATTGCAATTGTGCTTGTTGGTAAATTAGTTTATGCTGATAATAACCAATTAATCGCTGAAATGTTAGGCGGTTATATGGCTGGAGTTACTGTTTCTGGTGTACTTTGGGCTGTGTTCCAAAACAATGCTGGTGGTGCTTGGGATAATGCTAAGAAATCATTCGAAGCGGGTGTTGAAATTAACGGAGAAATGACCTACAAAGGTTCTGATGCTCACAAGGCAGCTGTAACTGGTGATACGGTTGGAGATCCATTCAAAGATACTTCTGGACCATCAATGAACATCTTAATCAAATTGACTTGTTTAATTGGTTTGGTTATCGCTCCAATCTTAGGTGGTGATCACGCTGAAGCGGCTACTAAAGGTTCTTGTTGTACAGCAACTGAGCAATGTGCTTCAATGACCAAAGAAGAATGTGAAGCTAAAGGTTGTACTAATGTTTCATGTGAACACATGAAAGGTGAAGCAACTGGTAAATGTGACATGAGTAAATGTGCTACTATGACCAAAGAAGAGTGCGCTGCTATGTGTGACAAAAACGGTTGTTCTGCTGAAGACAAAGCTAAATGTATGGCTATGTACGATGAAAATGGCAAATTCAAAGGTGAAGTAAAGCAAGAAGTTTCTACCAAAGTTATCATGGAAAAACAAGCCAATGGTAAAGTAAAAGCTACAGTGACTAAATCAACCAACGGAGTTTCAACTACCGAAACTATCGAAGGAACAGAAGCTGAAGTAAAAGCGAAAGTAGACGCTATAAAATAAGAAATACAAATTCAATCAAAGCCTCACTTCACAGTGGGGCTTTTTTTTGCCTATGATTATTCCATTTTTTTTAACAGATAGTTAATTGTTAATGCTTAGAAACTAATTTCAAACAAATAATCCAATAGTTAAAAAATTACTTTTTTTTAATCAACTGTAAATTAATTCCTATTTTTGAAAAAATTTTTTAATATGAAAAAACTTATACTCTTCTTATGCTTTTTTACTACAGGCTTGTTTGCTCAAGATGTACCTAATTTATTGTTTGCTAACAAAGAACAATGTCAGGATTATGGCGGCGATATTACTACTGTTGCTACTGCCAAAGATATGTTTGGAAACATATATGTTGTAGGAACATTTTCCAATAAGGCAGATTTTAATCCATCTGCAGTCACAGCTGATTTAACAGCAATAGGTAGTTCAGATATGTTTCTTGCTAGATACGATAGTAATGGAATATACATTGGCGCCATCAATATAGGTGGTACAGGAACAGTTACTCCCACGGCAATTACTATCGATCAAGATTTTGTTTATGTTGCGGGTAATTATACTAAAACAATCGACTTTGACCCATCCAATAATGTGGCAAACCTTACGTCAACAAATGATTTAGGCTCTGGCTTTTTGGCAATTTATAATTTGGAAGGTACTTTGTTAGAATACAAGAGTTTAGGTGGAACGGGTACAATTCAAATGGCTGAAATGAAAACCTATAATAATCAATTACTTATTGTGGGTAATTTTACAGGAGCTATCAATTTCGATCCTTCATCAAGTGCTTTTGATCTGGCCGCAACAGCAACAGGAGATTCTTTTATTGCCAAATACAACTCATTGTTGACTGGTATAGCTGTTTTTGATATAACATCAACTGCTAATGTTATCGCTTCTTCACTTTCGGTTGATAACGCTGGGAATATTGTTATTACGGGAACTTTCTCTGGTACAACTGATTTTGATCCATTCAGCACATCTAATTTAACCGTAGCGACCAACAGAAATACTTTTATCGCTAAATATTCAAATGTGGGCGTTTTACAATGGGTAAAAGATATTGGCGGAAGACAAGCCACCAGTAGCTCATTTGTCCCAAAGTTAGTTCAGGACTCAAACAACAATATTTTAATAACGGGTATCTATTCTCTTACATCCGATTTTAACCCTGCGGCAGCTATTGTAAATCTTACAACAACTGGGTCAAATATTTTTTTAGCCAAATACGACGTTGATGGAAACTATATATGGGTAAAAAAGATAGGAAATAGCCCAACTGTTTTAAAACGCAATATAGCAATTGACACTTCCAACAATGTATACATTGACGGAACTTTCTCAGGAATAACTGATTTTGATCCTAACGCTGGAGTTGTTAACTTAGATAGTACAAGCGGGAATTTCTTTTTTGCGCAATACGATACGAATGGTAATTTTGGTTATGCAAATAATATAGTGGCAACAATCAATACTTTGCTTATTAATAATAATGAATTGGTTGTATCTGGTACTTTTACAGGAAATTTAGATTTTGACCCATCAAGCGCAACAGCAAATCTTATTTCTCCTGCAGTTAATGCTTTTCTTTCTAAATACAATGCTAGTGGCTCTTATGTTTATGCAAAACAAATTGGAAATAAAAAGTCAAACAGAATTGTAAGTTACGTGGCAACCGATCAAACGGGAGCTATCTACAGAGTGGGTCAATTATCCGCAACTTCTGATATTGATCCGTCTGCTGCTGTTTTTTCTGTAACAAATACATCACTAGGAACTGGTTTCTTTATTTCAAAATATACTGGTTCAGGAGCTTTGGTTTGGGGGAAAACGATAACAACACCTGCAGGTTCAAGTGCAGGAATATCAGTTACAAATACTGATTCCAATGGGAACACATATGTTGTTGGTGGCTTCACAGGTACTGTTGATTTTGATCCCTCAGCAAATACGGCAAATATGATTTCTAGTAGCACTACAGCAACAGATTTATACATTGCTAAATACGATTCTAACGGCAATTATGTTTGGTCAAAACAAATCATAGGTTCGATTGGAGCCAGAAGAAAACTTGTTTTTGATACATCTGGAAATTTTTATTTTACAGGTACTTTTACAGGCACTAACCCTATTGATGTTGATCCTTCTGCGAATGTGTTTAATTTAACCCCCAACGGGTTATCCAATACGTACATTATAAAATTCAATACACAAGGAGACTTAGTATGGGCTAAAAGTCTTGTGCCAGTAAACACTGGTAATTTTGTCTCTGTTACTCAATTTGACATCAAAAACAATAGCCTTTACATCACGGGTCGTTTTTTAGGTGCTGTTGATTTCAATCCTTCTGCAACAGAAACAAATATACTGACAACAATTATTGCACAATCTAATGAAACCTTTTTTGCCAAATATGATTTAGATGGTAATTATCAAATGGCATTTAAATTTGATAATGACCCTGCTGGGTTAATCAATAAAGGGTCTTCTTTTGCTATCGATGATAATGGTGATATTTACTTGTTGGCTATTTTTATTGATACTGTAGATTTTGATCCTTCACCAACAGGAACGTTTAATTTAACCTCCGTACCTAATGATACATCCTTCAATCTGGCCATTTTAAAATATACCGTAAACGGCAGTTTTGTTTGGGCTAAACAAGTCAGAGCTGTTGATGCAGATAGTTTCTTACCAGTAACGTCAATCCAAGGAAACGAGTGGTTGAGTAGCACTTACATCAAAAACAATGAATTAATTGTTGCTTCATCAATATTTGGAAACTTTGATTTTGACCCTTCAGCAAATGATGCTATCTTACCTTCTTCCTTAGACGCGTCAGGTAATTTTAATTCTAGCTTTTTTATAGCTAAGTACAATACAACAACAGGCGATTTAATAAATGTGAATAAATTAGATGGAGATTATGTTGGAGAGCTATACAACTCCTGTCTAGATAATAATCAAGATTTAGTCTTGTCAGGTAGTTTCAGAGGAACAGTTGATTTCGATTTTACAACGGGAGTGCAAACTGTAACCTCTGCTTCTCCCTACAACAACGACCGCTTTTGGGCTAAATATACTATTGAAACGCTTGGGGTTCAAACCAATAATAGTGTCAATGGATATAATATATATCCAAATCCGACCAACTCTATTTTGTACGTTTCACATGAGTCTTTCACTGAGTTTAATGTAACTCTCATGGATATCACAGGTAAAATTTTACAAAAAACAGTACTAACCAATCAAAAAGGAGTAGATGTTTCTGCCTATCCAAAAGGCATTTACTTTATTCAAATTGAAAACGGTTCTGAAAAAAGCACATCTAAATTCATTAAGGACTAAAACTTATTTGTGTAGCGTAATGAAGTGACGATTAGTCTTCAATAAATCATTAATTTCAAACAATACTCTAAAAGCAACTTTATTACAAGTTGCTTTTTTTATTATATTAATTAGTCAAACAAAATCGATGGTTGTGAACTATTTTCTCAAAAATCATAAAAGCAAAATGAATTTAAAATTATAACTCTTTGAAGTAAGCCATTTCTTTACTTTTAGCTTCCTATTTTCCAACTTCTTTTTTTTCCTTATTTTTATCAAAAAAACAAATGCTGAAAAACGGATTTCTACTGCTGATTTTAATTTGTCAATTTGGATTTTCACAACTACAACAACTTCCAATTATCCCCAAGCCCAAAATTTTCAAAGTAGAAGAAGGTGTTTTTGTACTTTCCAATCAAACCGTAATTCAAGCTCCAAAAGAGTCATTTGAAGCCGATTTTCTACAAAAAGCCATCTTACAGCGAACAGGAATCGAATTGAAAATTGAAGCCAATTCAAAGGCCGCATCGATAATCAATCTGAGTTTGATTGTACCTTCCAACTCCGATTTTAATAAAGAGTTGCACACGGTTTCCATTAACGAAAATTACATTCAAATTCAAGCAGCAAGCAATCAGGGTTTGTTTTATGGAATACAATCACTCATTCAACTTCTTCCTTTCGAAACCAAATCAGAGATAAAACTCACCACAGCGGAAATCGTTGATCAGCCTAAATTCAAATGGCGCGGATTGCACCTTGATGTATGCCGACATTTTTTTTCTAAAGAATTTGTCAAAAAATACATTGACTATTTGGCTATGTACAAAATGAACACCTTTCATTGGCATTTGACCGACGATCAAGGTTGGCGTATCGAAATCAAAAAATACCCTAAACTAACCGAAGTGGGCGCCTGGCGAAACGGTTCGATGGTAGGTCATTATAACGAAAACACTTATGATGATGAACGTCATGGCGGATTTTACACTCAAGAAGATATTAAAGAAATAATTGCTTATGCACAACAACGCCATATCACCATAGTGCCCGAAATTGAAATGCCTGGCCACGCCTTAGCTGCTCTGGCTTCTTATCCTGAGTATTCTTGTACTGGGGGTCCATTTGAAGTGTCCAAACAATGGGGCGTTTTAGACGATGTTTTCTGCCCAAAAGAGGAAACCTTTACTTTTTTAGAAAACATTTTGTCTGAAGTAATTCCACTTTTTCCATCAGAATACATTCACATTGGCGGCGATGAATGTCCCAAAACACGTTGGAAAAATTGCTCAAATTGTCAAAACTTAATCAAATCAAAAGGACTCAAAGACGAACACGAACTACAAAGTTATTTCATTCAACGCATTGAACGATTCGTCAATAGTAAAGGCAAAAAAATCATCGGTTGGGACGAAATTCTGGAAGGCGGTCTAGCACCCAATGCTGCAGTAATGAGTTGGCGAGGTACTGAAGGCGGAATCGAAGCGGCCAAACAAAAACATTACGTGGTAATGACGCCGGGTTCGCATTGTTATTTCGACCATTACCAAGGTGATCCTAAAAATGAACCTCTAGCTATTGGAGGCTATACTAATTTGGAAAAAGTGTATTCGTTCAACCCAATTCCTGAGGTTTTGACTAATGAAGAATCACAATACATCTTGGGCGCACAAGGCAATCTTTGGACGGAATACATTGCCGATGAAAAAAAGGTAGAGTACATGATTTTTCCACGTATGATGGCTTTGGCGGAAGTGCTTTGGGGAACGTCTAATGCAACCGATTTTACAGGATTTCAACAACGTGTCATCGGACAATTTCAAACGTTGGATAAATTGGGAATCAATTACAGCAAAGCCATTTTTGAGGTTACTTCAACGGTAAATCCTTCTAAAAGTGGAAATGGTATCGAGTTCCAATTGAAATCAGCCAATAACAACAATGGGATTCGCTATACAATAGATGGTACTGATCCAAAAGCAACTTCTTTGAGTTATGCGAATCCAATTTCAATTACGCAAAATACTACGGTAAAAGCCGCTTTTTTTGAAGGACAAAACCAAAAAAGCGCTACTATCTCTCAAGATTTTATTGTGAGTAAATCAACAGGGAAAAGGATTCAATTAGTTTATCCACCGCATGAAAATTATAGTCTAGGCGGGCCATTTGCCTTAATCAACGGAATGAAAGGTAATCCTACCAAATTCGGTCGCGATTGGTTGGGTTTCTGGGGAAAAGATTTGGTGTCTACCATTGATTTAGGGAAAAAGGAAAAAGTAAGTCAAATAGCGGTTGGCGTTTTGTCCAACGAAGGAAGCTGGATTTACTATCCCAATGAAGTGGAATTTTGGATTTCAAAAGACGGAAAGAATTTTAAATCAGTTAAAAAACTTTCATTAGCGGATATCCAAAAGGCAAAAGGTATTCTGTCGGTCAATTTCAAATCAACAGAAGCGCAATTTGTTAAAGTCATAGCTAAAAATGCTGGAAAAATTGCCGATGGTAGGCCAGGAGCAGGTTCCAATGCTTGGCTTTTTGTAGATGAAATTAGTGTGGATTAATAACGTAACGAAATGGAATATGGCAAATCGTAGAAACTTTATCAAAACCGCTGCTGTTGGATCAATTGGTCTGGCATTACATAAATTCCAATCTTCAGAAGAACAAACTTCTAGCGAAACTGGAAAAGTCAACAAACCTATTGTACTATCTACATGGAATTTTGGTGTACAAGCCAATGGTGCAGCTTGGGAAATTCTCAAAAATAACGGTCGCGCCTTAGACGCTGTTGAAGCGGGTGTCAAAATACCCGAAGGCGATCCCAACGAACGAAGCGTAGGTTACGGCGGACGACCCGATCGCGACGGAAGAGTAACGCTTGATGCGTGCATTATGGACGAGTTTTCAAATATCGGCTCAGTAGCTTGCTTGGAACACATCAAACACCCAATTTCAGTAGCTCGTGCCGTCATGGAAAAAACGCCACACGTCATGTTAGTAGGCGATGGAGCGCTCCAATTTGCACTTTCGCAAGGTTTTGTCAAAGAAAACTTATTGGTAGAAGATTCTGAAAAAGAATGGAAAGAATGGCTCAAAAAAAGCGAATATGCTCCCAAAGCCAATATAGAAAACCACGACACAATCGGAATGATTGCGTTGGATAGTAATGGAAATCTATCAGGCGCCTGCACTACTAGCGGAATGGCTTTCAAAATGCACGGTCGTGTAGGCGATTCACCTATTATCGGCGCGGGTTTGTATGTAGATAACGAAATTGGCGCAGCAACAGCAACGGGTCATGGCGAAGAAGTCATCCGCATTGCAGGTTGTCATTTGGTAGTAGAGCTGATGCGACAAGGAAAATCTCCCCAAAAAGCGTGTGAAGAAGCAGTGTCAAGAATTGTAAAACTGACTCAAAATCGAAACAAAAACCTCAAAGATATTCAAGTCGGATTTATTGCCTTAGATAAAAAAGGGAACTACGGCGCGTATTGCATTCAAGGAGGATTCAATTATGCGGTCAATGATAATTCAGGGAACAAGTTGATTGATTCGGATTATTTTTTAAAATAAATAGGAAGTTTTAAACGGTTGTATGGCACCAAAAGCAAAATTAGAAATAGCATGTTTTAATCTGGCAGCGGCTTTAATTGCTCAAAAAAATGGAGCCGATAGAGTAGAGTTTTGTGACGGAATTTTAGTAGGCGGAATTACGCCCGATAGTACCACTACAGAACTAGCAAAAGCTTCTTTGCATATCGATTTGTATGTGATGATTCGCCCTCGTGGCGGTGATTTTGTGTATTCTGAAAGTGAGTTTGAACAAATGAAATCAGATATTTTGACTTTCAAAAAGATTCCCGTTGATGGTTTTGTATTCGGGATTTTAAATGAAGATGCTACTATAAATACAACTCAAAACAAGGAATTGGTGCAATTAGCACATCCTATTCCGTGTACTTTTCACCGCGCTTTCGATGAGGTTACTGATGCTTTTCAATCGCTCGAAGAAGTGATTGATTGCGGCTTTCAAACTATTCTAACTTCAGGGCAAAAACCCAATGTGGTTGAAGGAGTTCATCAATTGAAGGAATTAGTCATAAAGGCCAACAATCGAATTACAATTATGCCTGGTGGCGGTTTGCGTTCATCCAATATCGAGCAGATTCAACAATTAACTCATGCTGCATTTTATCATTCATCGGCCATAACTTCCGAAGGCGAAGTGCCCAATCCTTTTGAAATTCAAGCATTAAAATCCAAACTCAAATGACCATCCTATTTTTTCAGAAGATAAAGTTCAGGTTACTATTTCTATTGATTTGGATAGCAGTAGTAAGTTATAGTCAAACTGCTGAGCGGAATTTGTCAAACGAAAAATGGTTTTTTGTCAAGCAAGGTGAAAACAATTGGAATCCAGCTCAAGTTCCGGGCACAATTCACACGGATTTGTTTTTTAACAAACACATTCTTGACCCTTTTTACGGGACCAATGAAAAACAATTGCAATGGATTGATAACGAAAATTGGGAGTACAAAACCACTTTTACACTATCTGAAAAAGAAAAAAACAACGCTAACTGTCTGCTGCAATTCGATGGGTTAGACACCTATGCAACCGTTTATTTGAATAATACTAAGGTGCTTGAGGCTAATAATATGTTCCGAACTTGGAAAGTGGATGTCAAAAAAATACTTAATGTAGGTCAAAATGAACTGAAGATTGTGTTCACGTCATCAATCAATAAAGCCAAAGAAGAAGCCCAAAAAATATCTTATACTTTACCTGGCGATGAAAAAGTGTTTGTTCGAAAAGCCCAATATCATTTTGGTTGGGATTGGGGTCCAAGGTTCGTCACTGCCGGAATTTGGAAACCGGTAAAACTCTTGTTTTGGAACGAAGCTCAAATTAAAAATGTCCGTTTTGAACAAAAAGAACTCAATAGTAAAGTAGCTAAACTTAATTTCAAATGCAATATAACTACTCAAAAGGCTGGAGAATATATTGTACAATTGGATAAAAAGCCTTTTCGGTTCCAGCTAAAAAAAGGGAGTAATGAGGTCGATATTCCGGTTGAAATTTCAAACCCTATTTTATGGTGGTGCAATGGTTTAGGTGTTCCTCACCAATATCAATTTCTTTTTTCGTTACAAAAGAACAATGTTAAGCTCGATGAAAGAACGATAAAAGTGGGTTTGCGTACCATCGAATTAGTTCAAGAAAAAGACAATATCGGAACTAGTTTCTACTTCAAACTAAATGGTGTTCCCGTTTTTATGAAAGGCGCCAATTACATTCCAACGGATAGTTTTTTACCCAGAGTTTCAACTTCAACGTATACAAGTGTGGTTCAAAATGCAGTAGATGCCAATATGAACATGCTACGGGTTTGGGGAGGCGGAGTCTATGCTGACGATGCTTTTTATAATGAATGTGATGAAAAAGGCATTTTGGTTTGGCAAGATTTTATGTTCGCCTGTGCCATGTATCCGGGCGATAAAGCTTTTTTGAATAACGTAAAAGAAGAGGTGGTAGACAATGTTACTCGGTTGCAAAATCATCCTTCAATTGCACTTTGGTGTGGCAATAATGAAAGCGATGAAGGCTGGCACAATTGGGGTTGGCAAAAACAGTACAAGTATTCAAAATCGGATTCTACTGAGGTTTGGAACAATTATAAAAAGCTGTTTCACGAGGTTATTCCAAAAACATTGGATAGTTTACTTCCTGCAAACGAAAATAGGTATTGGCCATCTTCACCTTCAATCGGCTGGGGAAGAAAAGAGAGTTTACTCCAAGGCGATTCCCATTATTGGGGCGTTTGGTGGGGAAAAGAACCTTTTGAAGTCTACGAAAAAAAAGTAGGTCGTTTTATGAGCGAATACGGTTTCCAAGGAATACCAGACTTAAAGACAATACAATCTTTTACCACGGATTTAAATTGGCAATCGGAGTCCATCAAAAACCATCAAAAACACCCAACTGGTTATGAAACCATCAACGAGTATATGGCACGTGATTATAAAATCCCAACCCATTTTGAAGATTATGTCTATGTGTCACAACTGCTCCAAGCCGACGGAATGAAAACCGCAATCGAAGCGCATCGACGCGCCAAGCCCTATTGTATGGGAACATTGTATTGGCAATTGAACGACTGTTGGCCTGTAACTTCTTGGAGTTCGGTGGATTATTTGGGTAGATGGAAAGCACTGCATTACCAAGTTAAACGAAGTTATGAAAATGTGCTACTAAGTGTTCACAAAGGAAATGAAACCTACAAAATTCATCTTACCAATGATGAGATTCTGGCCTATGATGGAGTAGTAGAGGTTGAAATTGTCGATTTTAAAGGAGAAGTTTTGTGGAATAAGAAAGTAACCCACAATGCAGAGACCAATTCAAATACAACTCCTTTGATTCTAACAACGGGTGACTTAATGGGTATAAAATTAGATTCTGTTTATTTAACAATGAAGTTCGTGTCAAACAATAAGTATTGGCAATCCACTTATTTTTTTGAAAAACCAAAAGACTTGAAATTAAGCGAGCCAACGATTCAAGTGAATATTATTGACGATTTAACTATTGAATTAACTTCCGATGTTTTAGCCAAAAATGTTTTCCTGTCTTCTGAGGAAGGCGTTTTCTTTAGCGACAATTATTTTGATTTGTTGCCTAATGAAAAAAAAGAGAATACAACTTTCAAAAAAAATAGCGACTCTTAAAATAAAATCGTTGTTTGATGTTTCTGAATAAAAGATAAAAAAGTGTAAAAGAATTATTATTTAACACATTTAAGTAACTATTATCAAATATAATTGAATAACTTTATTGTCTATAATCAACTTAATCAATAAGTTATGGGCAAAAACTACACTGTATATTTCACATTGATTTTGATTTTAATTACAACTACTTATTTGTATTCTCAATCCCCACAAGGCATTCCTTACCAAGGTGTAGCTCGAAATGCTTCAGGCGCTATTCTTGCAAATCAGCCAATTACACTAAGAATGAATATTCATGATATAACTACAACTGGTACAGTAGTGTATAGCGAATCGCACGCCATTACTACAACTTCTTTAGGTCAATTTTCAATAACTATCGGATCAGGTACTACAATTACAGGAACACTTGCTAGTGTTAATTGGGGAAATGGAGCTAAGTTTTTACAAGTAGAATTAAGCACTAATGCAGGCACTAGTTATCTTGATATGGGAACAACGCAGTTTATGAGTGTGCCGTATGCTTTATACGCAGGAAGTAGTGCAAATGGGGTAACAACCCATTACATCGGTGAAAGCTATGGAGGAGGAATCGTGTTTTATGTTTATGATAACGGGCAGCATGGGTTGATAGCAGCGCCAGAGGACTTACGAGGCATTGTAGGAAGTATTTATGATGGGTTAATTTATTGGAATGCATCAGGTAATCCAACAACAAAAGCGAGTGGAGTTAAAGGAGGACTAAAAAACACAATAGCATTGTATAGCAGTGGTAGTGATGATAATCCAGTAAGATTATGTTTTAATTATAATAATACAATAGATGTAAGATATTCCGATTGGTATTTACCTTCTTTATATGAACTTCAGTTATTATATGATCAAAAATTAATTGTTGGTGGATTTAATAATGATCCAATTACGGGAGGAAATGGTTATTATAGTTATTGGACTTCTGAATATAATCTTAATGGTTCAGGATTTTACTTACTACATTTTGTTACTGGGTTAGTAAGTAGCGGAGTTACACCATACGGCCGTGCTAGACCAATACGCTCATTTTAAATGATTAAAAAAATTAATATGAAAAAAATTACTTTACTTCTTATTCTTCTTTTGTCTTTTAATTTAAATGGACAATCTCCTAATGCAATTCCTTACCAAGGTGTAGCTCGAAATGCTTCGGGTGCTATACTCGCAAATCAGCCAATTATGCTTCGAATGAGTATTCATGACCTAACTGCTACTGGTACTGTTGTATTTAAGGAAACGCATTCTGTTATTACATCATCGTTAGGGCAGTTTTCTAGAACTATAGGTTTAGGAACACCGATTACGGGAACTTTTGCCTCTGTTGACTGGGGAAATGGAGCTAAGTTTTTACAAGTGGAATTAAGCACTAATGCGGGCACTAGTTATCTTGATATGGGAACAACGCAGTTTATGAGTGTACCGTATGCTTTGTATGCTGAAAATGTGAGTGCAAACTCGGTAGCAACAGCAATATCAAGCATTAATAATGAAGGAGTCGGAAAAATAATGGTTCTATACACATCAGGTTATGCCTATGGATTTTCTCAAAATTCAATTGGTACAGGTTCCTGGAGTTTAACAGGTATTTCCGGAAATATAATTGGTGCAAAAGCAGCTAAAGATATGATAGTTTTATATACAAACTCAATGGCATATGGCTTTAGTCAATCTGGAACTAATTCAGGGACTTGGACTTCTCAATCGCTAACAGGTTCTCCCCTAGGAATAGTAGCATCGGGCACACAAATAGTTGTTTACACTCCTAATGCTGCGTATGGTTTTGCAAAAAAAAGCACTTTGACTGCGGGGAGTTGGACTTCACAAAATTTAACAGGGCAAACAACTAATATTGGATATACATCAACAAATCAAAGTATAATGCTTTATGATAATAGTTATGTTTATTCATTTTATCAGAACAGTAGTGAAACTGCTATTTGGTCAATACAACCAATAAGTGGAATTCCAGTAGGAGCCATAAATGGAAAATAATAATAAGAGATTAAAGTAGGGAATAAAAGATCTAGTAGTTTATTTATCCAAAATGTTGGTTGAAACACAATAACCATAGAACATTCCGCTTCAAGTTGAAATTAAACTAATCATGAAGTAATCGAATTTAATCTTTTAATTTAATTCTGTACAATAATGATAAAAAAAATAATCGTACTTTTTGCTTTTATTGGTTTGTATATACCAATATCCCAAGCACAAAACATTAGTAGAAATGCTATCACTTCAGCAGGAGGCACACTCGCAAATGGCAATTACAGGTTAACCTATACAATTGGAGAACCCATCACAACTACCATAACCGCTGGTGACAAAATGATAACCCAAGGTTTTCAACAGCCAGGAGAAGAATTACAAACGGGTACAATAGGTGCAATTGGTTGTATAGGAAGTCCTTTAGCAGTTCCGTATTCTGCAATAGATATTGGTGGAGGAAATACTTTCACAGCCCAATTAAGTGATGCTTCGGGTAGTTTTACCTCGCCAGTAACTATCGGAACAGCTCTAGGTAACGCATCGGGTGTTATAAATGCAACTATTCCTACTACAACTAGTGCAGGCTCTAATTATAAAATTAGAGTGGTGGCTAGTTCACCTTATGTTATTGGGGCAGATAATGGTGTAAATATCGCTATCAATCCAATCACAACCAACTCATCGCAAGCCTTTATTTGTGATAACTACATTTGGCCAGTAAACGGACAAACGTATACGACAAGTGGGACTTACACCGCTACAGCAGGTTGTCATACCGAAACACTAAACCTGGTGACTTCCTGTGTGTCATTAGTGAATCTCAAACTATTTATTGAAGGCTATTATGATCCTGCAACTCATTTCATGCGCCCCGTAAAATACAATCAAGGTTTGGCAACGAATACCCTATATGTGGATGATGTTATTGTGGAGTTGAGGGATGTGAATAACGCGCTTGTAGCTTCAGCACTAACCACAGTGCAAACGGACGGAACAGTTGTTTGTAATTTTGGAATGGTCGTAAACGGAAATTATTATGTGGTTGTAAAACACAGAAACGCAATACAAACGTGGAGTGCAATACCTATAAATTTAACTGAAGCTGGAACTTTTTATGATTTCTCCAATAATCAAAATAAGGCGTATGGCAACAATATGATAGCGCTAGAAGAGGGTGTTTTTGGTTTTTATTCCGGAGATATTAATCAAGACAGCAACATTGATAATCTCGATTATTCTAATTGGGAATTAACTTCTAATAATTTTTCTTATAACGACTATGCTGCTGACCTCAATGGGGATGGTAATGTAGATAATGCGGATTATTCTATTTGGGAAAATAATGCGAATAACTTTATTTTTGTAATAACCCCGTAACACTTTTAAAAGAATTCCAACCCTGCTGGCGCGGATTTGTAACCCGTGCCCACGTACCCCATACTTCCCAGCTCGCGCACGAATCCCTTCGCACGGTTGGGTTAATTGTAGTTCAAAGTTTTTACTGCTGTAAGTGTAATTTTTTCATTATGCTTTGAAAACATATAGACAATACTTGAGCCAAAAACGGGTTTTTTGTTATAGGATATATCTTTGTTTTTAGATTCAAAAATTTCACAAAAAAAGAGGTTGTTTTTTTGCTCCGAAAAGAAAACTTTTAACTTTCTATCGCTTTTTTTATTCAATTCCAATAACTCATCTTGAATTTTAACAATTTCAACGGTATCTATTTTGTATTCAAAATTATTTCCTAACTCTTCTCTAAAAAAAGGGGTGAAATTTGAGAAAGAAACTATTTCTGATGAAACAAAGCAATTCTTTTTACGCCACTTATTTTCTTTAAACTCTATAGAGTTAATGACTAATTCCAATGCCTGATGATAGGTTGATTTCTCAAAATAATGTAAAACAATTGCTGCTACAATAGTAGCGAAAAATGATAATTTCATAGATGTTAAATTTAGTAAAGGTACTTAAATTTAAGCATCTTAGTTTGCGCGGATTTGTAATCCGTGCCCAAATACCCCATACTTCAATTTTCCAAACTTTTAGCTCATGTGCCAGAAAACTAATATTTAGCTATCTCCAATAAACTACAATTTCTTTTGTGTTAAAACCATACTGCGCATTGTCTTTATCTCCAACTATTGATCATTTAAATTCTAAATTATATTTCCAAACACCCTGACCAAAAGAAACCCCCACTACACCACATCCAAAACCCACAACCCACAACAATTTCCCTCACGCAAATAATAAGGTACACCATTCACTTCTTGTACATAATTACAAAACAAAATCGGAAAGTGCAAGCCATTGCCAGTAGGGTTTGCCGTTAATTCAAAGGGCATACCACTACCAATACCGTCTTTAGCTAACATCGCTGAATTACTTTTAAAAAGGGTAGCTTTAAGCAAGTCAAAATCAAAAACTACAACCCCAAAGTGCATTTCCAAATGGGTAGCACCTTTCGGAAACAACAAAGTAGAGTTAGGGGCAACAGTCAACGAATGAGTGTTCGTATCATAACTTGTTGTAAAAGTAAAAGGCATACTGGTAAACGAAAATGACTTCAGCAATCCCTTTCCTTTTTGTGTACTCAACCCTACATCAACCCTCCGTTTGCCTCTTTCCGAGACCAAATCACAATCTTTAAGGGCAGTAAAAAGCTGCATCATTCTTCCATGCAATGCCACATCCTTATAGTTCAAAAAGAAACTCGCCAAACTGTCTTTAAAAATTTTTTTCACACGAGAACAATGTCCAAATTCACTGTTGTTCTCTCGTACTCGCACCATTTTCGCACTCGTTTTTATCGCTTTTCCAGTAAAGCCACCGCCTGCTTTTCGTGCTACTGGAGTGCCTTTTCTACTGTAAAAATTAATCCCGTCAAGCGTCCCACTAAGCGGAATAATACCTTTCTGCTTTGCCATAAATCTATTGATGAATTATATATATATCGTATATATGTCGTATATATGTCGTATATATGTCGTATATATGTCGTATATATGTCGTATATATGTCGTATATATGTCGTATATATGTCGTATATATGTCGTATATATGTCGTATATATGTCGTATATATGTCGTATATATGTCGTATATATGTCGTATATATG
>CAYPXI010000032.1:0-27893 GCA_964414655.1 uncultured Flavobacterium sp.
CTTCTTTTGGACCCGAGCAAAGCGAACGGACGAAGTAAAGCCTGTCTAGATAGACAGGCTTTCTTGTTTTTATAATCGGTTCGATATTTAAAATTGGAAGTTCCATGTTCAAAACTCAAAAACAATGAATGTTCAATAATGAATGTTGAAGTTCTTGCTAACTACAAGAGGCTCGCGTGAGGTATAGAGGCTTTAGCTTCGCTCAGTTCGCCTTGAAGGCTCGTGTGTTTGAGCTCTTTTTTATGTAACGAAGTGCAATAAAAAAAGCGAGTGCCGAAAGCCCGACCCCGTTGGACGACGATTCACTATTTCAAACTTATTTTCTTCCAACGGGGGCACGCCCACAAATAAAAAAACCTGCTCACTTTCGCTAACAGGTCTTTGAAATTATCCATGAACAGTTTCTTTGTTTCCATATTTGGAGATGAGTTCGCCTTCAAATTCAAGCCACTCTTTCCAGCGTTTTTCTACATCGACTCTTTCTGAGTATTTGCGGGCAAAATTGAGAAAAGTGGTGTAATGCCCTGCTTCACTAATCATTAATTCTCTATAAAATTTAGCAAGTTCTTGGTCTTTGATGTTTTCGGATAAAACTTTAAATCTTTCGCAACTTCGAGCCTCAATCATGGCGGCAAAAAGCAAGCGTTCGATTAAGGCGTCGTTTCTGTTGCCTCCTTTTTTAGTAAATTTTACCAATTCGTTTACATAATCATCTTTACGCTCTCGGCCGAATTCGTAGCCTCTGGCTTTAATAATATCATGAACCATTTGAAAATGCTGCATTTCTTCGATGGTGATTTTGGTCATTTCGGTCACTAATTCTTCCTTTTCCGAATTATTGATGATAATGTACATAGCATTGGCAGCTGCTTTTTGTTCGCACCAGCAATGATCGGTAAGGATTTCTTCAAGGTTGGATTCGGCTATATTGGCCCATCTTGGGTCTGTTTTTAATTTTAAACCTAACATTTTCTAGGAATTTTATTGGGATGTAAAATTATATCTTTTCTTTGTAATTGTAATTGAAATTATGAAAAATTCAAGCCGTTTACTCATTATTGGTTTTGTTTGGCCTGAGCCTAAATCTTCGGCTGCAGGAAGTAGAATGATGCAATTAATTGATTTGTTTCAAAGACAAGGTTATGAGTTGACATTTGCTTGTACAGCGCAAAACTTTGAGTTTTCTGAGGATTTGTTATTAAAAGGAATTCAAACCGAAGTAATCGAATTAAACTCTTCATTATTTGATGAATTTGTCAAAAAACTAAACCCTTCAGTTGTTGTATTTGATCGATTTATGGTAGAAGAGCAGTTTGGTTGGAGAGTGAGTGAAAATTGTCCTAATGCGCTGAAAATACTTGATACCGAAGATTTGCATTTATTGCGTAATGCTCGTCAAATGGCTGTAAAAGAGGAAAGAGAATTTGTGCTTGATGATTTGTTTTCAGAGGTTGCAAAGAGAGAAATTGCCTGTATTTTACGCTGTGATTTGTCCTTGATGGTTTCCGAATATGAAATTGAATTGTTGCAAAGTCAATTCACAATTTCTAGTGATTTGCTATTTTATTTGCCTCTTTTTGCCGAACCTATTCCAGCTATTCCAACTTTTGAAGAGCGAAATGATTTTGTTTTTATTGGCAATTTTTTGCACGAACCCAATTGGGATGCAGTTCGGTTTATGAAAGATAAAATTTGGCCCAAGATTCATGCGAAATTGCCTCAAGCCAAAATGTTGGTTTATGGTGCTTATCCGACGCAAAAGGTATTGGAGTTGCATCAACCCAAAAAGAATTTTTATAGTAAAGGACGAGCAGAAGATGCTTTGGAGGTAATTCGAAACGCCAAAGTTTTGATTGCACCATTGCGATTTGGAGCAGGAATAAAGGGAAAATTACTTGAAGCTATGCAATGCGGAACGCCAACAGTAACTACTACAATTGGATCAGAATCAATGAAAGGCGAATTGGATTGGAATGGTTTTATTGCTGATGATGTTGCCGAATTTGCTGAAAATGTAATTGAATTGTACACCAATAAACTTTTGTGGGAAGCGTGTCAAAAGAATGGTTTTGAGATTCTTGAAAAGAGATACAAAAGAAGCGATTTTGAAACTGTTTTTTATGAAAAAATAAATTTCCTTTTGCAGCATTTAAAAACGCATCGTAATCATAATTTTATAGGTTCTGTTTTGCAGCATCACACCATTTCAAGTACCAAGTACATGAGTAAATGGATTGAGGAAAAGAATAAAAAATATTGATTTTGGCTCCTGTAGTTTGTTTTCTAGTCCCGATTGAAATGGAAATGGAGCACAGCGGAATTGCAATGTAAAGCGGGAATATGGATTGCAAGAAAGCCCAAGCTATTTGCTCACAATAAAAAACCCGCTCTGTTCGAACGGGTTCTTTTTGATTTATACTTTTAGTTACTATGCTAACATAGTCACTGGATTTTCTAAATAGGTTCTTAACGTTTGAAGGAATTGTGCTCCAGTAGCACCATCAACGGTTCTGTGATCGCAAGCTAAAGTTACTTTCATCGTGTTACCAACTACAATTTGACCGTTTCTTACTACTGGTTTTTCAACGATAGCACCTACTGATAGAATTGCAGAATTGGGTTGGTTGATAATCGAAGTAAATTCGGTTATGCCAAACATTCCTAAGTTAGAAACTGTAAATGTGCTTCCTTCCATTTCGGCGGGTTGAAGTTTTTTGCTTTTCGCTCTAACGGCTACATCTTTTACATTGTTGCCGATTTGAGATAAACTCATTTGGTCGGCAAATTTTAGTACAGGAACCACTAAGCCGTCTTCAACAGCTACTGCTACGCCAATATTTACATGATGGTGTATGGTGATTGCGTCGTCTGCCCATTGTGAATTAACTTTTGGATGTTTTTTCAACGCCATAGCGCACGCTTTAATAACCATATCGTTGAATGAAACTTTAGTATCAGGAACAGTGTTGATTGTAGCGCGTGATTTCATTGCTTCGTCCATGGCTACTTCTATCGTTAGGTAGAAATGTGGAGCTGTAAAAATGGATTCCGAAAGACGTTTGGCGATAACTTTTCGCATTGTTGAATTTGGAATTTTTTCAGAGTACATTTCGCCTGCTGGAACAAATGGTTTTACAGCAGCACTAGCTTGAGTTTCGGGTTGTGAAGTTGTTGGTTGAGCTGGTGCGGATGAAGTAGAAGCAGTAAAGTTTTCTACATCGCTTTTTACAATTCTTCCGTTTTCACCTGAACCTTTTACTTGTGATAAATTGATGCCTTTGTCTTTAGCAATTTGACGTGCTAATGGAGAAGCGAATATTCTTGAGTTGTCGGTTGTTGGTTGTTGACTTTCGGGAGCTGGTTTTGATGAAGCGGTTGAAGCAGTCTCTGTTTTAGTAGCAACTGATGCTTCTCCGCCTTTTGTATAATTTTCAGCAATCCCAGTAATATCTGTTCCTGCTGGTCCAATAATGGCTAAAACGCTATCTACTGGAGCCGATTGGCCTTCTTGAATTCCGATGTACAATAAAGTTCCAGCGTTGAAGGATTCGAATTCCATCGTTGCTTTGTCTGTTTCAATTTCAGCCAACATGTCGCCTTCTTTTACGGTGTCGCCCACTTTTTTCAACCATGTAGCTACTGTTCCAGTAGTCATTGTGTCACTCAAACGAGGCATCGTGATTACTTTTACGCCTGCTGGGATTTCAACCGAAGTTGTTGTAGCTTTTGGAGTTTCAACTGCTTTTTCTTCTTTGCTTTCTGTTTTTGGAGCGGAAGTTCCACCTGCTAATAGAGCAGAAATATCTTCTCCTTCTTTTCCAATGATTGCTAAAAGTGAATCTACAGGCGCGGTTTTTCCGGCTTCAATTCCGATATGTAATAATGTTCCCGAATTGAAAGATTCAAATTCCATGGTTGCTTTATCGGTTTCGATTTCGGCTAAAATATCACCTTCTTTTACTGTGTCACCTACTTTTTTGAGCCAAGTTGCAACAGTTCCTTCTGTCATAGTATCGCTCAACCGAGGCATTGTTATTATTGTTGCCATAATTATAATCTATGAGGAATAAAAGGATAATTTTCTTGTTCGTATACTACTTCGTATAATTGTTGAGCTTCTGGGAAAGGCGATTCTTCGGCGAATTTTTCACATTCATCAACTAAATTTTTTACTCTTTCATCTATTGCTTCAATTTCGGCTTCTGTAGCGTATTTTTTTTCTTTGATAATATCAAGAACTTGAGTAATTGGGTCGATTTTTTTGTATTCTTCCACTTCTTCTTTGGTTCTGTATAATTGTGCATCCGACATAGAGTGACCTCTATAACGGTACGTTTTCATTTCCAAAAATGTTGGTCCATCACCGCGTCGAGCTCGGTCAATTGCCTCTTGCATAGCTTCAGCCACTTTAACAGGATTCATTCCATCTACTGGTCCGCATGGCATTTCGTATCCTAAACCTAATTTCCAAATATCAGTATGATTGGCTGTTCTCTCCACCGAAGTTCCCATAGCGTATCCGTTGTTTTCACAGATGAATACTACAGGAAGTTTCCAGTTCATAGCCATATTAAAAGCTTCGTGTAACGATCCTTGACGCGCTGCACCATCGCCAAAATAAGTCAAAGTAACTCCACCAGTTTCAAAGTATTTGTCGGCAAAAGCCATTCCGGCTCCAACAGGGATTTGAGCGCCAACAATTCCGTGACCACCATAAAACCCGTGTTCTTTCGAAAAAATATGCATTGAACCACCCATTCCTTTTGATGTTCCAGTTACTTTTCCGTATAACTCAGCCATTACTTTTTTAGGGTCAACTCCCATAGCGATAGGCTGAACGTGATTTCGGTAAGCAGTAATCATTTTATCTTTGGATAAATCCATTGCATGAATGGCGCCAGCAAGAACTGCTTCTTGACCATTGTATAAATGTAAAAATCCTCTAACTTTTTGTTGAATATAAACAGCAGCTAATTTATCTTCAAATTTTCTCCAAAACTGCATTTCTTCATACCATTGAAGGTAAGTTTCCTTTGTAATTGGTTTCATTTTTAATGAATTACTATGATTTGTAATTTGTGTTCAAAACTGAGCAATCGATATATTTTCGATATGCGGAAATGCAAAAGTAAGATATTGATTGTAGAAGTAAAAATTTATGGCAACGAAAATGCTAATTTTTACAAACGGTTGAATCAAAAATATCAACTATAACGTTTTAGTTTACAACGATGTTTTGTCGAATGATAATGGAAGTAAATTACTAATGGAATTCGACTTATATACTTCGCCAGATTCTCCCATGAAATAAATCTCGATTGGAGTGTCTTGTTTGAATTCGTATTCGGCAATTGATTGACGGCAGCCTCCACAGGGTGGAATAGGTGATTTGGTAGGGTTAGTGTCCGATGCTGCTGTGATTGCTAATTGAACAATTTTGGCATTTGGATAAATGGCGCCAGCTTGGAAGATAGCTACACGTTCTGCGCACAATCCTGATGGGTAAGCTGCGTTTTCCTGATTGGAACCTAAAACAACCTTTCCGTTATCTAATAAAATGGCTGCTCCAACTCTGAAATGTGAATAAGGAGCATAAGCGTTTTTTCTAACTTCAATGGCCTGTTGCATTAATGATTGAATTTCAGTTGGTAACTCGCTAATTGAATCGAAAACCGAAAAATTGGTATTGATAGTGATTTCTTTCATTGGTTATAGAGGAAAAAAAATCCAAATTCCGATTAGAAATTTGGATTATTAAATAATGTTTTATTTTTTAATATTTTTCGTATTTATCGCCAAAAGCAAAACTCAAGGAGAAACGCAGCGTGTTTTCTAATGGGTTTTTCACTTTAGATGCGGAGAACAAATAGGAAACGTCTATTTTTATAATATTGTATCTAAATCCGGCGCCAAGAGAGAAAAAGCGACGTGCTCCTTTGATAGGGCTTTCATTAAAATAACCCAAACGGAAAGCAAATGAATCTTGGTAAGAATACTCTGCTCCAACAGAGTAAGTGAATTCTTTTAATTCTTCACCAAAACCATCGGGCGCATCTCCGAAGGATTTGAAAATACCAGAAACCCAGTTGATTTGTCTGTAATTACTATTGTTTTCTACTCTTTCTGTATCAGTAATAACACCATCGCCGTCCAAATCAGGGTCTTGTGGAGTTGGTACTAATAATTTTGCAAATTCCACACTTGCTGTTACTTTATTGTATTCATCTAAAAGGAAATCAAATCCACCGCCTAAACGCATATTGGCTGGTAAAAAGTTCGAATTCACATCGTTCTGATCGTTGTCATAACTAATTTTTGGGCCTAAGTTTTGAAAATTGAAACCCAAACGGTATCTACCATTAAAATCATTGAATGCTTTTTCTTCTGATTCAAAAAATCCAGCAACATCAACACAAAAAGAACTAGCAGGTTTAGAGTCGGTAGTTGCATCAGCAATTTTTAAATTGGAACGAATGTATCTTCCGGCTACAGCCATTGAAAAGCTTTCACTTAATTTTAATGCATACGAACCATCTAAAGCTAATTCATTTGGCTTTACCACATTGGCTGGGTCGTCAAAGTTTTGTCTTAATTCGATTTCTCCTAATCCGAAATAACGCAAACTGAAGGCAAAAGCACTTCTTTCTGTGTATCTTCTGTAGTAGTTTAATTGCGCTAATGAAATATCATTAACTAACTGAGTTAAATAAGGTGTATAGCCAACGGAAACACCTGATTTGTCTGTTGCAAAAGCATATTTAGCAGGATTCCATTGTTGGGAAAAGTTGTCGGTAGAAGTTCCAACTCCTTGGTCGCCCAAACCAGCAGCGCGCGCATCGGCGGCCACTAATAAAAAGGGTACACCAGTTGTAATTACACGATCAACTTCTTGAGCATTTAAAGTTTGAAATACGGTTATAAGTGATAGTAAAGCAAATATCTTTTTCATAAATTCATTAAATAATTGAACAAATATAGTATTTTATTATAGGATTACAAGTTTTTCTATTTTTTCTGATTTTTCTCCTGTAATGGAAGACTTGACAGTGAGTTTGTATACATAAACACCCTTTCCAATTTTATCGCCAAAATCATCTTTTCCATCCCAAGTTATGTCTCTTGATAAGAAACCTTCTGTAGTGACACTTTGATTGATTGTTTTAACCACTTTTCCGGTTATGGTAAATACTTGAACTTGAACTTCTAAAGGTTCAAATGGGCGGTTGTGAGAAAACCAAAATTGCGTATGACTAACAAATGGATTTGGGTAATTTAACACATTAGATAAAGTAACACTTTCGCCACTAACAACAATAAATTGGATGTCTGCTGTGATAAAGTTGTTGTAAACATCCCAAGCTTTTAAAGTGATAGTGTGTAATCCTAGAGCTAAATTTCGGAAAGGAAATCGTATTTTTCCTTTGGTATAATCGTCTAACTCGGTTTCGTAATAGTCGTTTAAAATGTAAGGATTGGTTTCATCTCCATCTAAAATAGCCACAATATCATGACCAATTCCGCTAGCCGTGTTGATGCCGTGTTCGTCTTCCAAAAAAGCCAAGAAAAAAGGGGATTCATTGGTTATTCCGCCATTTACGAACGACTCGTCATTCATGTATAATCGCACTCTTGGTGGAGTGGTATCGGCTACAGCATTCAAATTGATACCGCCAATTTTAATATCGGTATTGTAGCCCGTTTTATCCAAAAGAATCTGGTCTCTTTTCGAATAAAAACTAATTCTTCCATTGCCTAAAGGAATTCGGATGTCTTTAGGAACCACAAATCCAAATTCAAATTGTCCGTTATTGATTGAAGCATTTCCTCTAAAAATAGTTTCTCCTAAATTGTTGAAAGTTATCGCTGGACTATATCCGTCGTTGTTGAAGGTGGTTCTAGTGTATTGTTTGTCGAAAATGTTGACTGATAACTCACCATTATAATTATTTAACGTATTTCCTACTTCGTCCTGAATTTCGCCAGTCAATTTCACAAAAGCTAATGCTTCAAAATTATCAATAGGTTGATTGGTTGGAATGTCGTTTACTTTGGTCAAAACAATTCTTGGTTTTGGTATGGCAAGCATCAAAGCAGGATCGCCTAAATAAAAAACAACACCTGTAGACGAATTGTTGTTACTGGCTGCTTTGGCTAATCGAAGTGCTTCAGCAATGGATGGATAATTGTCTGACCCATACGAAAACAGTATCTCAGATAATTTGTCATTAAAAACCTCTGCGCTACCTTGACTAATCGAACGAATTGTGGTAATCATTGATATTGCACCTCCAATCGGATTCAGATAGGTGTATTCGCCAGCTGTTGGTCGTAACGGATTGTCAAAACGAGAAAATTCACAGGTAATAGTAATGAATAGAGGATAGCGGTACTGATTGAAAAAACTCAATCCGTCAAATTTATCCCAAATGCGCTCTCCAGTCAAGCCGTCTTCTCCACCGTGGCCTAAGTAGTTAAAGACTAATGCTCCTTTTTCAAATGCATTTCTAATGTCTTCTTTAGCTTGTGGATAACGTTCCCCTCCTGCAGAAGTTTCTTGTTGGTACGAATCTAATAATATTTTTTTGTAATTAAGAAAAGGCTTTTGTTGATGAATAACATCTGTTAGGTTGTTTTGTTTGCTTTGTAACGTTGAGTCTGAACCTTTGTCTGAATCATCAGAAATGCTAACATAATTGTTTCTCCAACTACCATACGATTTTAAATCGTGGTATTCAAATACTTTGTTTACCATTTCGTTGGCTTGTTGAACTGAGGAAACAATCATTCGGCCAACAGCGATATCGGCTGACCCATTTGTAATGTCTTCGTTACCTTCGTTAGGATCCATCATACCAAAATAATCGTCGGAAGCAAATGAAATTTCTCCCGAAGTATAACTATTTACAGCGTGATATATAGGCACAATGTTGGTATTGTTAGTAATGCGATCTTTAAAGTCGAAAGAGGCATCGCCAAATAAGTTCAGATATTTTACACGCTCACTTGGTGAAGAAGCGTTGTTGTACACATATTTTACAAAGTTTCTGATGGCTCCAATGTCTTGTTTTCCTGAAGCAAACTCTTGGTAAATTAAGTCCAAATTGACGACTTTTACATTTAAGCCTGAATAGTTTCTGTGAAAATTTGCCAAACTTTCAGCTTGACTGTATAAAGCAAAAGGAGTAATAATCAAATAGTCAATATCTTCAAACTGGCCTTGACTATTTAAAAAAATGGTGCCTTTCAAATCTTGATTAAAAACCCGAGGTTGTGCTTCTTTTAAAGGAAGATATAAGTCATTAAAATCAACCGCAATGTATTTTTTAGCAGATCCTAGAGTAGATTTGATAGCGATAGTTGATTGCGAGTTGACAATTTTACTTGTATTATAAATGTCGGTTATATCCCAAATTTGTTCAATTCCACTGGCGTTCGAAATTTGGTATTCAGCGATACCACTTGATGTAGCCGCGTTGTCGTATTGAAATCGGAATTGTTTTCCAAAACCACTCAAATTACTTTTTGTTTTGATTGTGATAAAATCCAAATATCCTTTAGAGGTTGGAACTCCGCCATTGTCAAAATTTAATTTCACATTAATGAGTTGACTCGCGGGAATAGTATAGTTGCCCGTGTTATGACTGGCTACTGAAGATGAATTTAACGTGACAGTTGCCAAAGTTAAATTAGATTGTGCTTGACCATTGATAGTTGGGGTAAATTTAGTTTCTACAAAAGAATTTCCGCCTACATGTATGGTAACGTTTGCTTGGCTTGATGTGTCAGCGTTCGGAAAAACGAAGTTGAATTCTTGCTCCTCATCTACACTAAACGATTCGCCAAACCAAATTCTTCCTAGTCGACCAATATTGGTAGCATCTATTTCGTGAAATTGATAGTCGTCAAATGTAGTAAGGTTAAGTGTTGTATTTCCTGTTGGTTGTTGAATAAGTTGCATTCGTTTACCATCTTGACCTTCCACGTTAATATAATAGTAGGAGCGATCACTATACAAATTTAGATGGGTGTAGTTTTCGTTGCTCCAGTTGTCAACTCCTTCAGCATAGAAAACAACAAAATCTTCGTTGTTAAAAACATTGTCTTCTTCACCAATTACTTGTATTGCATTTTCTTCGATGTCAAAAGGATATGGATCGCTGTTTCTCAATGGAACCATTCGCCCACCTTGACCGTAAATTTTTATTTTTTTTGGATTAATTAAATCAGAATTGATGCCTAATTCCGCCAAAAAACTTTTGGTAATCATGTAAGCTCCTGATTTTTCTACATAAAAACGATACCAATTGCCAGAGCTTAATACAGAATTAGTTAGTGTAGTGGTGTTGTTAGAATTGAGTAGCCTTGACGAATTCTCTCTCATGTAGGAGTAAGAAAACGAAACTATTTTTTTGTAATTATTGCCTTCTTTAACGAAAGGACAGATGCTTAAAATAGAGTAAAATTGATCTCTAGAAATACTGTTTTTGATTGTAGCGTTAATTTCTAAAGGGATTTTTTCTTTAGCAACAGCGTTTAATTTTGATTCATCTATCGATTCGTAAACAATACCACTGATTTGAAGAGAGTTCTCGTTTATCAATTCATTTTCTTTGAATTTCTTTACGTATCTTAATTCTTTAGTCGCGGTATTGTAGTTGAAATTGTCGGTTGAAAATTGAGGTAAATTTATTGTAAAGTCACCATAAGACACCTCTTTGTTATCAGACCAGTCTATAATGATTGTTCCTGATTGTTGTGACAAACAGAAGAAACTTGAAAATAATAATAATAAGGTTGCGATTTTTTTCATTGAATATAGAAACGTACATTTTGGCGTAATATTACAAAATAACAAAAAAAATAAATTAAACAGTATACAATAAAAGGTTAATGTGGTCGTTTTCCTGCAATAGATTAATATTTTTTATAAAATTCTTGTGGATTAATATGAAATTACTATATTCGCCACAAATTTATTACCTACTAAGAGTATGAAAGTAAACAAAATTATGTCGATCAATTTAATGCTAGCATTAGCGTTAGTGATAGGTGTGTCCAGCTGTAGTAAGAAATCAAGCAACAAGAATTCTTCTAAGGCAACAGGCTGGAAGATTAATGACAAAAAAGGAGGGTTTCAGTACGCTTCTAACTTCAAAAAACAAGAAACTGGCCCTGGTTTAGTGCTCGTTGAAGGAGGAACTTTTACCATGGGTAAAGTAGCAGATGATCCAATGCACGATTGGAATAATACCCCAAACCAACAACACGTGCAGTCTTTTTACATGGACGAAACTGAGGTAACTAATTTAATGTATATGGAATACTTAGATTGGTTAAAAAGAGTTTTCCCACCAGATGAAGAAAATTACAAAAACATATATGAAGGTGCTTCTCCAGATACATTAGTATGGAGAAACCGTTTAGGGTACAACGAAACAATGACCAATAACTACTTAAGACATCCTGCTTATGCAGAATATCCTGTGGTTGGTGTTAACTGGATTCAAGCAACTGAGTTCGCTAAATGGAGAACAGATAGAGTTAATGAATCGGTTTTAGAAAGAGAAGGCTTCTTGAAAAAAGATGCTAAAGTTGCTGATGTTAAAGCAGATGCTACTTTTAGCACTGAGACTTACTTGGCAGCTCCTACCAAAACTTTGGGAGGAAACGAAGAAATTGTATTAAAAGGTAGAAGAAATTCTAAAGCTGCTGGAAAAGGTGGAACTAAGAATTCTAAAGGTGAAGTTCAAGAAGCTAAAAATGTGTATGCGCAAAGAACTTCAGGTCTTATCTTGCCAGAATACAGACTTCCAACTGAAGCGGAGTGGGAATATGCTGCTGCTGCTGATGTAGGACAAAGAGAGTACAACATTTACAAAGGTCAGAAAAAATACCCATGGTCTGGTGGCTACACTCGTTCTAGCAAACGTTCTATCAAAGGAGATCAGTTAGCTAATTTCAAACAAGGTAAAGGAGATTACGGAGGAATTGCTGGTTGGTCTGATGATGGTGCTGATATTACGAATAAAGTAAAATCATATCCTCCAAATGATTTTGGGTTATATGATATGGCTGGAAATGTGGCAGAATGGGTTGCCGATGTTTATAGACCTATTGTAGACGATGAGGCAAATGACTTCAACTACTACAGAGGTAACGTTTACACTAAAAACAAAATTGGTGAAGATGGTAAAGTTGAGTTAGTTACTGCTGAAACACAAACTTACGATACACTTCCAAATGGTAAAGTTATTGCTAGAAATTTCCCAGGTGAAATTGCTCGTATACCAGTTGATGAAAATGAAACCTATTTAAGACAAAACTTCGATAAAAGTGACCACAGAAACTACCGTGATGGTGACAAACAATCTACACGTTATTTCGATTTTGGAAGCTCTGACTCTGAAGATGGTGATAAATTAAAAGACGAACAAAGAATGTACGATTCACCAAAGCATAATGTTTCAACAGATAGTTTAGGTAATATGGTTCGTAAATACGACAGATCTAGTAAAAGAACAACTTTAGTAAACGATGATGTTCGTGTATACAAAGGGGGTTCTTGGAGAGACAGAGCGTATTGGTTAGACCCTGCTCAAAGAAGATATTTCCCTCAAGATATGGCAACAGACTATATCGGTTTTAGATGTGCAATGTCAAGAGTAGGTCCAAAATCAGATTCTAAGAAAACACCTAGAAACAAAAAAAGAAAATAATAATTTTCAAATCTAAATACTAAAAGCCCTTTAATTAGGGCTTTTATTTTTTAAAAACACTTTGAATATGACGATATCTGAGATTCATCAACTGTTTTTAACTTGTAGTTCAGTTTCAATTGACACAAGAAAAATTGCCTCTAATTCGCTTTTTGTTGCCATTAAAGGCGAGCGATTTGATGCTAATACTTTTGCCAAAGAAGCAATCGAAAAAGGCGCCGCTTATGTAATAATTGATAACCAAGACTATTACATCAATGAACAAACCATTCTTGTTGATGATAGTTTAACTACTTTGCAAGAATTAGCTAGTTTTCATCGCGACTATTTAAAGCTTCCCATCATTGCATTAACCGGCAGTAATGGTAAAACAACGACCAAAGAATTAATCCATTGTGTACTTTCGCAAAAGTTCAATGCAAAGGCTACGCTTGGTAATTTGAATAATCATATTGGTGTTCCTCTGACATTACTTTCTTTTTCTAAAGAAACAGAAATTGGTATTGTAGAAATGGGAGCCAATCACCAAAAAGAAATAGAGTTTTTGTGTGAAATCGCTCAACCAGATTTTGGCTACATAACTAATTTTGGAAAGGCTCATTTGGAGGGTTTTGGCGGTGTAGAAGGCGTAATTAAAGGAAAAAGTGAAATGTATACTTTCTTGAGACAACATCATAAATCCGTTTTTGTTAATCTTGATGATCCTATTCAAGATGAAAAATCAAGCGGAATTAATAGAATAAGGTTTAGTCAAAAAAGCAAAGAAGCTTCTGTTTTTATTCAAGATGTTAAAGCCAATCCATTAGTTTCAATTACATTTAACTCGACCCAAATTCATTCACATTTAATAGGCTTGTATAACGCCAACAACATCAATGCAGCTATAACTATCGGGCATTATTTTGGTGTTACTGATGATCAAATCAAAACAGCTATTGAGAGTTATATTCCCGAGAACAATCGTTCGCAATTGCTTACCAAAGGCTCAAACGAAATTATTTTAGACGCTTACAACGCCAATCCGAGTAGTATGAAAGTTGCTTTGGAAAATTTTATTCAACTTGAAAAATCAAACAAAGTAATCATCATTGGTGATATGTTTGAATTGGGAGAAGAAAGCGTAAATGAACATAAATCTATTGTTAATCAGTTGATTAGTGAGAGTAATGTAGATTGTTATTTTGTAGGAAATGATTTCTATGCTAACAAAATTGAAAAAGGAAATTTTCATTTCTATCCTACTTTTGAATTATTTTCTGACTTCCTGAAAGAGGTTAATTTCACCAATAAGATGATACTAATAAAAGGGTCAAGAGGAATGGCTTTAGAGCGTACACTTGAATTGTTATAAAGCTTCTACTTTCCTGATGCATTTACGATATTGATTTAATAATAAAATTCCAAATCGCTTTATAGTACAAATTCTACATAGTTCTTGAGTTTGTACTACACAAACTAATCCATTACTGCGTTAAATTTGTCTAGTTGAATGTACTCCCCAAGTTACTCTACTATTAACATGCAGTTTTTTTATCACTAGCAAAAAACCTACAGACTATTTCAAACCAGTAAACGAATAGTATACATGTTGAGTAAAATAAATAACAGAAGGTTTTTTCATCTATCACTTATAGTACTAATTGTACTTTTGCAATGTTTGGTATTGTTGTTTTGGTATTTAGAATCTAATAGTGATGATAAAATAGCCAAAATCAATACGGATGTTGATCATTTAAATAAAGCGCAATCATACTCGAATCAATCGCAAGAGTTATTGTTGAAATCGCAAATGTTATACAAAGATTTCCTTCACAATAGTGATAAAAACGCATTGAATAATTATTTCAAAACGATTACGGAGTTATCGAACTCAGTAACGAATTTGAACTCTGAGTTAAATACGAATTTAAACTTAAATGATACCCAAAAAATAGTCGATTTAAAAGGTAAATTGAGCGAGATAGTTCAGGAATCATCATTTTTAGAAAAAAATAAAATTGATGAAACTGCTATTAAAAAGTTTGATTACCAACAAATTCTCAATAGTATTAGCCTAGATTCTATCGTTACCAGAGATAATGTGGCCAAAAAGAGTTTTTTTTCTCGAATAGCCGACGCCATTTCGGGCAAGTACAGTATCCAAAAAGAACGTATTGAACTTATAGTTAGCTACGAATACCTCAATAAAGTTAAATCAGGCGAGCTGAAATCGGAATTAGAACGAATGTTAAAAGATTCTGATAACTACTACAAAAACCAAATTACAGCGTTAAAAGAATCTTTTGGGACTTCCAACGGAACTCATCCCAGTTTATATGCACTCAATGATAAGTTAATTAATGCTACTTCTGATTTGATTTTAGAGTACAATGCATTGATCAAACCTTTAGAAAAACAAAGTCATGATGAAATTCAGTCTATTACTAAAACTAAAGCCAAACAAAGAAATTATCTCATTTTCTTCCTGACGTTATTGATGCTATTGCTTTCTATTGTTGTTTTCCGATTTACATTATTTGCTTTCGATTTAGAGAAAAAATTGGTGGCTTCTCAAGAGAAAAACCTAAAAAATTTAGAATACAAAAACAAAATCATGGGAATGATCAGTCACGAAGTGCGTTCGCCTTTGAATATTATTTCGCTTTACAGCAAATTAGTTACTTCAAAAGTAACTGATCCCGAAATGAAAGAGGTTTTTGGCTCTATTCAGCACACAACTTCTACTTTGTTGTTGCTCACCAATCAAATTTTAGAATATTCTAAAAACGAAAACAGAAAAATGATTTTAAATAAATCGAATTTCTATTTGAAGCAAGAGTTGACTAAAATGATTGAGCCTCTGCACAAATTATGTGTCGAAAATGGCAATCAATTTCATTGGAAAAATACAATTAGTAATGACAGTTTAGTGTTTTCAGATGTAATTAAAATCAATCAACTTTTCTATAATTTGGTAGGAAATGCAATGAAGTATACCAAAAATGGCACTATTACTGTTGAAACTAAAACCGAGAATGTTGTTGGCGAAACCATTCGTTTTCACGTAGCGGTTATTGATACTGGAACTGGGATTTCAAAAGAAGACATGAAAAATGTTTTTGAAGATTATTTTCAAGGTTCAAACGGAATAAATTCCATGGGAATTGGTTTAGGTTTGAAATTATGTAAGGAAATTGTATCGCTTTTTGATGGTGAAATTTTTATTGAAAGTGAACTAAATAAAGGAACCAACGTTTCATTTGTGATCCAATTGGACTTAGTAAAGAATTAGTAGTAATTTAAATAGTGACGATGATGTACAAGGCAGAAAGAATTTCTATTTTATTAGCAGACGACCACAGTATTGTTCGTCATGGAATGGTTTTGATGATTAAGGAAATCATTCAAGAAGTCAATATTTTTCACGCGTCAACTTTCAAGGAAACACTAGCCATTTTGCGTAAAACCAATATCGACTTTATGATTCTTGATATCAGTTTTCCAGATGGAAATAGCTCGGCTATAATTAGTCAAATTAAAAGCCTGAATAAAAACATCAAAATACTCATTTTTTCTGGACTTGAGGAAGATGTTTATGCTTTGCGCTACATCAACAGTGGAGCCAATGGCTATCTAAACAAACTGTGCTCTGAGGATGAAATGCGAATTGCCGTTCGAACGTTTTTAGATGAAGGTAAGTACATTAGTCAAAAAATCAAAGACAAGATTTTAGATAATTATATGTCTAATAAATCAATCAATCCATTAGATCAACTGTCTAACAGAGAGATCGAAGTAGCCAGATTAATGGTACAAGGCTATGGCAATTTGGAAATTTCGAGTATGAAAAAACTCCAAAAAACGACCATCAGCACCTTTAAAAAACGAATTTACGAAAAACTAAATATCGACAATTTAGTGGCGCTAATTGGAATTATGAATGCGTATGATGAAGAAAATCAATAGTTCTTTTACCAAAAAATTGTATATAAAGCAGCCAATACGGAAAGTATAATCAACATACCAACGGTAAAACTTGGCGACATCTTGAACATCGATTTATCAACTTCTAATCCATTGGTTTGAACGCCTTTTTTGGTTTCGTATTGACTAATAAAATACATTCCGATTACACAAAGTAAAAATACAAATCCCATTCGGTCAATAAACGGAATTTCATAAACACCATCAGCATTCGGATTAGAAAAACCAACCGAATGTAAGAACGATAAATCAACAAACGAAGGCATTATCTTAAATACGATGGAAAGAATAAATCCGCCAATAGTAGCAAACAAAGCCGCATTGGAAGTAGTTTTTTTCCAAAAGAAACCTAAAATAAACATCGCAAAAACACCCGGACTCACAAAACCAGTATATTCTTGTATGTATTGAAATCCGCCTTTTTTGTCAATTCCTAGAAATGGAGCAACCAAAACAGCAATAATCATAGCCACTACAATGGTCAATTTTCCAACGTTGACTAATTTTTTTTCGCTCGCCTCATGGTTCAGTTTGGTTTTGTATACGTCTAAAGTAAAAATGGTTGCGATACTATTCGCTTTTCCTGCTAATGAAGCTACAATTGCCGCAGTCAAGGCTGCAAATGAAAGACCTTTTAAACCTACAGGCAATAAATTCAGTAAAACTGGATAAGCTCGGTCTGGATTTACTGCACCGTCTTGCAACATTTCGGTTTGAAACGAACCATTTTGATACAATACAAAAGCTGCAATTCCGGGAAGGACAACAATTACAGGCATCAATAGTTTTAAAAAAGCGGCAAATAGAATTCCACCACGCGCTGTTTTTAAATCGGCACCTAAGGCTCTTTGCGTAATGTATTGGTTACAACCCCAATAATTCAAGTTGATAATCAACATTCCACCAATTAAAACCGAAAGCCCTGGTAAATCCATATAATTCGGATTCGATTGATCGAAAATCATGTGAAAGTGATCGCTTGCTTTATCTTGCATTAAGTTAAATCCAGCCCAAACGCCTTCAGAACCAAATTCGGTGGCAACCAAATTCAAAGCCAAATACGTAGTAACCAATCCGCCCAAAATCAAGAAAAACACCTGAATTACATCGGTATAACCAATTACTTTCATTCCACCCAACGTAATCATCACAGCAAAAATGGCAAGGAAAATCATACACAAAGTAATATTCAATCCTGATATACTACTAATTGCCAAAGCGCCCAAGTACAATATTGATGTAAGATTTACAAACACATACAATAACAGCCAAAAAACAGCCATAATCATGGCTACATTGCTGTTATAGCGTTTGTTCAAATACTGTGGCATCGTGAAAATTTTGTTTTTCAAATAAACAGGCATAAAAAAAACAGCAACAATAACTAAGGTTGCGGCTGCCATCCATTCGTAAGTTGCAATGGCTAATCCCATTTTGAAACCGCTTCCGCTCATGCCAATAAACTGTTCGGCACTAATATTACTAGCTATTAACGAAGCGCCAATTGCCCACCAAGTCAGCGAACCTTCGGCTAAGAAATAATCGTTGCTATTGCTTTCGGCTTTCTTTTTTCGGTTGTAAATCCACAATCCGTAACCTACAATGATAATAAAATACAGAAAGAAAACAATATAGTCGTTGGTGGCTAATGTTTGCATATTATTGGTTTTTAGTTTTGTAATGAATGTTTGGTAAATTGCGTAAAATAGCAGCACTTTGCTCGGGTGTGATGTCGCGTTGGGCTTCGCCGAGCATTTCGTAACCTACCATGAATTTTTTTACAGAAGCACTGCGCAACAAAGGGGGATAAAAATGCATGTGAAAATGCCATTCAGGATGCGCAACACGATCAGTTGGTGCTTGATGAATTCCCGACGAATATGGAAAGGAAGCTTTAAACAAATTATCGTATTTAACTGTGATTGATTGTATGATTTCGGCAAAAGCACTTCTCTCTTCTTGCGACATGGCGATTATCGTTCCAAAATGGCGTTTACTAATAATCATAGTTTCATAAGGCCAAGTAGCCCAAAACGGAACTACAGCGGCAAAATGTTCGTTTTCAACAACTATTCGTTCTTGAAGTTCGATTTCTTTTTCCAAATAGTCTTGAAGTAAACTTCGTTTGTTTTTTTCAAAATAGGAGCGAAGGTTTTTTTGCGTGCGTTCTACTTGTGTAGGTAACGATGATTGTGCCCAAATTTGACCGTGTGGATGCGGATTACTGCAACCCATGATGCTGCCTTTGTTTTCGAAAATTTGTACATAATTGATGAAATCATAATTACCCAATTCGATGTATTGTTCGGCCCACGTTTGGACTACTTTTTCGATTGAATTAACATCCATTTCGGCCAAAGTTAGCGCGTGATTGGGCGAAAAACAAACCACTTTATTGATGCCGCGTTCGGGTTTTTGTTGGAATAAATTATTGTTTTTATTTTCATAGAAAACGTCGTCTTTCAGTAAAGCTGCATAATCGTTTTCAAAAACATAACAGTCGGTGTAATCCTCATTTTTAACACCATTGGCACGAACATTTCCAGCACACAAATAGCAATTGGCATCGTGTTGCGGACGATCTTCTTCAACTACAGTTTCGTTTTGACCTTGCCACGGACGCTTGGCGCGATGCGGCGAAACCAATATCCATTCATCCAAAAGCGGATTGTAACGGCGGTGTGAATGTTCGTTGTTATTGAATTTTTGCATGGTGTTTTTTAAACTGTGTGGTGCCTTTGGCGATTTTAATTTTGTAAGCTTTCAAATCGATGTTGAACTCGTTTTTGTACAATTGTGAAATTTTATCAATCAATTCGTTTTCACTGCCTTTTTTGACTAAGTTGATCGAACAACCACCAAATCCGCCGCCCATCATGCGAGATCCTAATACAGATTTTTCAAACTGAACCGTTCTTACCAAAAAGTCAATTTCTTCGCAACTTACTTCATAATCTTCCGATAAGCCTTTGTGGGTGAGCGACATTAATTTACCTAAACTTCTAAAATTAGCTTGTTCCAATGCTTTTACTGCTTCATTTACACGTTGAATTTCGTTGACAACAAAAAGACAGCGTTTGAAACGAATTTCGCCCAATTCAGCTTTCAAATCAAGAACCATTTTTTCGGTACAATTTCTAAAACTGGCAACTTCTGGATAATGCGTTTTGATGATGGCTAAACCTTCTTCTACTTCTCTTCTACGATCATTATAACCCGACGTTAAGTGCGTATGTTTGACATTACTGTCCAATAAAAGTAACGAATATTCTTTGAATTCGGCTTTGTAATACTGATGCTCTAACGAAGTGCAATCGAGTTGAATTACTTTGTTTTTTTTGCCAAATACCGAAGCGAATTGATCCATGATACCACAATTGACGCCAGCAAAAGTATGTTCTGATTGTTGACCAATAACCGCAATTTCCTTGCGGGATAAACCCAAATTGTACAATTTATTGGTTGCATAAGCGATGCCACATTCCAAAGCCGCCGATGAAGATAATCCGGCGCCCATTGGAATAGTACTGCTGAATACAACATTCATTCCTTGCGAAAATGGTTTAATTTCTTTGAGTTGATGTAAAACCCCCAAAATATAATTGGCCCACATTTTATCAATGGGTTTTATGTCGGCATTTAAATCAAACGAGTAATTGTCGCTTAAATCTTTGGCGATGATAGTACATTGAGAAGTTTCGTTTTTGGAAATCGCAAAACAAATGTATTTGTTGATGGCGGCGGGCAATACAAAACCATCGTTGTAATCAACGTGTTCGCCAATGATATTGATTCTTCCTGGCGAAAGGAAAATAGCATCGGGTGTTTTTTGAAACAATTGTTCAAAATGGGTTTGGGTATCGTGAATTAATTTTTTCTTCATTATGAATGCTGTATTGCTTTTAAAAACTAAACGTTCTTGACTGACTTAATTGCGTTAGGGATTGTAGTGAAAATCCTTTTTTGATGCTTTTTCTGCATCAAAAAAGATTGTAACGTAAAGCCCGACCTCGTCTTTTGGGACGAGGTAACGCCCAAATCGTAATTCTATTAATAACTATTTACACTTACTTGTGCCGTGTTGAGTCCGTTGGCTTTGGCTTGCAAAACCACTGTTCCGCCTTTTTTCCCAGACTGAATAATGACTTGACATTTTCCGTTGAATGCACTGCGTTGCCAAGCACCATCATTACATTTATCGGGTTCGTGCGAACTGGGGTCGCCATTTCCTACTCCGATGATTTTGGCATCACCTGAAAGGTAGAATTTCACCAAATTATCAGCTGTTGGAACTTCACGTCCTTGTTCGTCTGTAATCGAAATATTGACTACTGTTGCGTCTTTACCGTCGGCCAACAATGTGGTTTTGTCGGGGGTCATTTCCACATTGAAAGCGCGTCCGGTTGTTTCTATTTTAGAAGTAATTTTCTTTCCTTTTTTATAACCAATAGCTTCTAATGTGCCAAGTTCGTAGGTTACATTCCATTGCAAATGGCTGTTGCGCGGCATGATTTTTTTGCCCAAACTTTTTCCGTTTAAAAATAATTCTACTTCATCGGCGTTAGAATTTACCCAAACATCAATAGGTTTTCCTATTTTTTCGGGCCAATTCCAATGCGGAGAAATGTGTAAAACATCTTCATCAGTCCACCAACTTTGGTAGTAATAGTAAATGTTTTTTGGGAAACCGCAAACGTCTAAAATGCCAAAATGTGAATTGATATTGGGCCATTTGTACGGTGTTGGTTCGCCACGATAATCAAATCCGGTCCAAACGTAACCTCCTAGCCAATACTTGTTTTCGGCGGCTAATTTCCACCAATCTTCTGCTTTGCTCGCCCACCACGGATGCGTAATATCTTGGTCGGGAACGTACGCTCTGATTTCGTCTTTTTCGTAAATGCCACGAGTGGTTACGGTGCTTCCCATTTCAGTTCCGAGTACAGGTTGATTAGGATGATCACGATGGTAATCGGCAATGGCAAATTGGCGGTAATTGAAGCCACGAATCGGAATGACTTCGTTAACGCCTTTGAAATCATTGCCCATATCGGCTGCGTAAGTACTCGTTCGTGTTGGATCTAAATCGCGTTGAATAGCTAGTAGTGATTGCGCGATTCGTTTACCGTATTCATTGCTTTGAATGTTTTGTTCCTCGTTGCCAATCGACCATAAAAATACCGAAGGATGATTGCGGTCTCGGAGAATTAGTCGTTTGAATTGGTCAACATATTCTGGACTACTATTGAGTAATCGTTGTTCGTCTAAAACGAGCATTCCTAAACTGTCGCAGGCTTCCAAAAGTTCGGGAGTAGGAGCGTTGTGGCTGGTTCGGTACGAGTTGGAACCCATTTTTTTGAGTAACTTAATGCGATAATACTGCATGTAATCAGGGAGCGCACTACCAATTCCGGCGTGGTCTTGATGGTTGTTGGTGCCTTGAATTTTGAGGTGTTTTCCGTTAAGGAAAAATCCTTCTTGGGCATCAAATCGAATGGTTCGTACGCCAAAACGGGTTTTGGTTTGATGTACGATTTCATTTCCTGATTTTACTACTGAAATTATACGATACAAATATGGGTCTTCCAAAGTCCAAAGGCGAACATTAGCAAGGTTCAATTTATTTTTAACCGTTTCATTTTTATTTATTCCCAATGCAAGTTTTTGCTCTGAGGTTTGTGCTAGAACTTTTCCATTTCTGTCGGTGATGTAGCTGTAAACAGTACAATTGGCATTTTTGAGATGGTTGTTTTGAACTGTGGTTTCAATGTTGACGGTTGCGTTTTTACCGTTTACTTCTGAATGGACAAAAAGTCCGCCCTGTGGAATATGAATCTTATCCGTAATATTGAGCCAAACGTGTCGATAGATACCTGCGCCTTCGTAAAACCAACCTTCGCTTTGAGTAGCATCTGCGCGAACTACCACTACGTTATCGCCTTCAAAATTGATATAATCTGAAACATCATACGAATTGCCCACATAACCACTAAAATTGGTTCCGACATAAAACCCATTCAGCCAAATGGCTGCATTACGATAAATACCGTCGAATTGGAGTTCGAAGCGTTTGTTGTTTTTCGATTTTTCTACAGCAAAATGTTTTCGGTACCAACCAATGCTTGTCTCAGGATACGGTCCACCAACAGGTTTGTAGCCATGCGAATCCATTTCGTGCGTAGATGATTTTACAAAAGGAAGTTCCACAACCCAATCGTGTGGTACGTTGACTTTACGCCAAGTAGTGTCTATGTATTTTGGATTGACAATAGTCATGTCATAGACATTGGATTTATGGAACTGCAATTTGTTACCATAATCAAAATCTTTTTCAGGATTGGCAGCGTGGCCAAAATGGAATCGCCAATCTTCATCGAGATTTAATTTTTCTTGTGCATTTCCGAACCATCCGAGGAAAATTGAAAGGAGAAAAATGGTATTACAGATTATTTTTTTCATAAATAGACAATGTTGTTATTCTTTAAATGCATCTAAAGCAGGCGAAGGTTTTCCGTCGGGTAGCCAAGCACTCAAGGCATAATGACTCCAGCTGCGAGCGCCTTGTGGTTCCCAATACAAAACGCCTAAACCTTTGTTGTTGGGAACGTTTTTTACTGCTTTGATTGTGGCTGCTAAAAGTTCGTACGTATTTTGAATTTTATCGTCTTCGCCACCTACTTCTACAATCATCACTTCTTTATTGTATCTTGAAGCCATATCGTTGAGGTTGAATTGTAAGTTGGCAATGGTTTCAGAGTAATCCTTTTTAATCCAATACGGATAATAGGAGAGTCCAATTACATCGTAACGTACTTTTTGAGCCGTAGCGTTATCGAAGAAATTTCGAAATTTAGTATTGTTGTTTCCTTCATCTACATGCACAATCACTTTGATGTTTCGATCCACTTCTTTTACGGCATCATAACCTTTATTGAGTAATTGCCCAAGTTGTATCCAATTGGTGGTGCTTCCTTCAGGCCAGAGCATTCCACCTGGAATTTCATTGCCAATTTGAACCCATTCGGGCGTAACACCTGCTTTTTTTAAACTATTGATGACGTCAAAAGTGTGATTGTACACATCGTTCAATAACTCAGTAAAAGAATGATTTGCCCAAGCTGCGGGTTTGTTTTGTTTGGAAGGATCGGCCCACGAGTCACTATAGTGAAAGTCAATCATGACGCGCATACCCATTTTTTGAGCGCGTAAAGCCATGGTTATTGTTTCTTCTTTACTGCAATGCCCGCTAGCTTTGTCGTCGTTTGGGTTAACAAAAACACGCAGACGGATAGTATTCATTCCGCGTTCTTTGAGTAATTGGAAGCAATCTTTTTTGTCACCATTTGAATCGTAAAATTGATATCCAGTAGCTTCCATTTGCGGCAGCCAACTTATATCGGCGCCTTTGGCAAAAGTATTTTTAGTCGATTTCTGCGACGTAGCACAAGAGCTGAAAAGTAAAATAGTAATTATTAAAAGAAAGTAGTTTTTCATCATTAATTTTGACTAAAAGCTTCCATTACAGGGAGCGAGTTGTTGTTAAAATCCCATAAAGCTTGGTTTTCAAATGAAGAGCCATTGGTTGATTGCGGTCCGCGAAAAGCAACCCATTCGCCACCCCAATAACAAAATCCTTGTCCGTAAGTTGATTGTTTCAATATGTTTTTGATGGCCAATACAAAACTTCTTTGACCAGAATTTGAGGCTGGGTAACCTGGAATAAGTTGGTCTTGTAAGCCTACAATATTATTGGTCCAATCGTTCCAATTTAAAGTAAATGGATAGGCTGTTTCAGCAATTAACACTTTTTTGTTGTGCGTTTGACCTAATGTATTAATTGTGTTTGTGACATCAGATAAAATTTTTCCGTGCCAAACCGGATAATATGACAAACCAATATAATCGTAATTGATAGTGCTCACTTTATCGAAAAACCAAGTGGCTCCCGAACCAATTCCGGCGTAATGCAACATGATTTTGGTATTGGGCGATTGTGTTCGAATCGTGTTGCTAATGGTAGAAAGCAATTGCAAGCACTGTGATTCGTTGTTGATTAAGTGTCCTTGTGGCCAAAGTAATCCGCTGTTGATTTCGTTGCCAATTTGAATGATATCGGGTTGAATTTCGGTTAAAATAGTAGATGTGTAATTGCTAGCTGCTGTTTTTAAATCGTTAAATGATAAACTAGCCCATTCAGCGGGTGTGGTTTGTGCGCCTGGATCGGCCCAAGTATCTGAATAATGAACAGAGAGCCAAACTTTTAATCCTGATTGTCGTGCTCTAAGTGCTAATGCTTTTACTTCGTTGAAAGTAGATTGGTTTACAGTTGGTGTTTTCCATAATCGAATACGAATCGTATTGCACCCAGCATTTTTTAATGTAGTTAAAGGGTTTTGCGCCACACCATTGTATTTGTAAACGGTTCCTTCGCTTTCGATTAAAGGAATAAAGGAAATATCGGCTGCTCTGATAAATGAGTCTTCAGGAGTTGGTTCTAGTATTATTGCTGCATCTTCTTTTGAACAAGAGAGTTGCAATGTTGCCAAAAGCAATAAAAAGCTAAGAAGTAATAGCGTCGACTTTTTCATAGTTAGATGGATTCAAATTTAAAAACAGTTTGATGACTATACATTTCGTTTTTTTTCAAAATGACATTCGGAAAATGAGCATGATTGGGAGCATCGGGATAATTTTGTGCTTCAAAACAAATACCGCTAGTTGTATGGTAATCGGTGTTTTCTTTCCCTTTTATTTTGCCAAAACAGTTTCCTCCTACATACACATGAATAGCAGGTTGATTGGTGTAGACAGACATTTTTAACTTATTTTTCAAGCTAAAAAGTTGTGCTTTGGCTTCGGTGGAATTGTCTATTACAAACGTGTTGTCAATTGATAACGGACATTTTTTAGGCGATGAAAAGTCAAATGAATGATTTTTTAAAGATATGAATTTACCTGTTGGAATGTTCTCAGGAGTAGTTTCTAAAATAGCGTTTGAATCGATACAAACTTCATGATTTTCGATGGTTTCAGAATGACCATCTAAGTTAAAATAGCTGTGTTGCGTCAAATTAATTATTGTATCCTCATTGGAAGTAGCTGTCATTTCTACTATTATTTCATCATTGTTTGTAATGGAGTAGGTGACTTGTGTGGTGACTTCGCCTGGGAAATTTTCTTCGTTAGCAACGCTAATGTATTGCAAAGTTATAGCGTTTGTTGAAAGTGCAATTACTTCCCAAAAAGCTTTGCTAAAGCCTGAATTTCCGCCGTGTAATTGGTGTTGGTTGTGGTTTTTGGTGAGTTGAATTTCTTGGTTGTTTAAAATCAATTTGGCTTCATTGATTCTTCCAGCAAAACGGCCTACTATTGCACCAAAGTAAGGAGCGCTTGGTAAATCAAACGAATTGATGTAATCTTCTGCCGAATCAAAACCGAGTACGACATCGACTTTGGTAGTTGCTGAAGTTGGAATGTTTAGCGACTGAATCGTCGCACCGTAGTTCAGTACATTCATTTCAACGCCATTAGAATTCGTTAAAGTATAGTAAAAAACGGCATTATCATTGGGATGCTTTCCGAATGATTTGATAATTTTATCGTTTTCTAAATGTGAAAAATGATTGTTTTGCATGCGATTTTTGTCAATCTGATACCAAAAGTAAAAATATTCTTTTTCATACCATACCAGTACCTACCAGTTTTATTGTATCTTGCCACCAGTTAATTCGATTTTTATGAAAATTGTTACTATTGATTCGAATTCTGCGATGCCCAAATACAAGCAAATTGTACTTTCGGTTGAAGTGGCGATTGCCGAAAATCGATTGAAAAAAGGCGACAAATTGCCGTCGGTTAACAAAATTAGTTTAGAATTCTCTATTTCACGAGATACTGTTTTGTTGGCTTATGACGAGCTTAAGAAGCGCGGTATTATCTATGCAATTTTAGGAAAAGGCTATTACGTGAAAAGTGTTGAGTTTAGCTTTGAGCAACGGTTTTTTCTTCTTTTTGATGAGTTGAATAGCTTTAAGGAAGATATTTATACCTCGTTTTTAGAAACCATCAATAATAAGGCACAAATCGATATTTTCTTTCATCATTTTAACATTGAAATGTTCAAGAAATTAATCAATGAAAGCAATGGTAATTACACAAAATACATTGTTATGCCTACGAATTTGGTTGGAGCTGCCGAGTGTATTAAGGCGCTTCCAGAAAATGATGTTTACATTTTGGATCAAACCAACGACGAGTTGAAAATTTACCCTTCGGTACATCAAAATTTTGTAAAAGACATGTATAATGCACTTGTAGAAGCAAGGCCACTTTTGAATAAATACCAAAAAATGGTGCTAATTTTCCCAGGATTTCGAGAGCCATTGGGAATGAAAATTGGGTTTGAAAAATTTTGCGTTGATTATTTCATGTCGTTTGAAATTGTAACCGAATTTAGTCAAAGACAATTAGAAATAGGAGAGGTTTATGTGATTCCGAATGATAGAGATTTGGTGAAAGTGATTGAGCAATCCAAACTCCAAGGGATGAGGTTAGGTATTGATTTTGGAATTATTTCGTACAATGAAACACCATTAAAAAAAGTAGTTGAAAACGGCATTACTACCATTTCTACTGATTTTAAAGCAATGGGAAAATTACTCGCCAATATGATTTTAGAAAATAAAAAAGAACAGATTGAGAATGAGAATCGATTAATTATTCGGAATTCTTTATAATAAAAAAACTCCAACATTTCTGAAGGAGTTTTTTGTGGGCGATTGCTTGTTCCGATACAATCGGAAAGGGGTTCGAACCCCCGACCACTTCCGATGGAATCGGAATGCTCTGAACCAGCTGAGCTAATCTTTACTGAGAACGAGTTCTTCTATTTTTATCCTGCTCTTCCATGATTTGATTTGGCGTTCTCTATTTTGAGCTTCGTCTTTAGAAGAAAAATTTTCGGTATAAACTATTTTCCAATCGTTTACATTGCCTGTAAAACCTTTGCTTTTTTGATTGTGTCTTTTGATTCGATCTTCTAAATTAGAAGTGAATCCGATGTAGTAGCGATTTTTAGTTGAACTAAATAATATATAAACAAAATAATGCATGGCGTTGAATCTATAAAAATAAAAAACTCCAACATTTCTGTTGGAGTTTTTTTTGTGGGCGATGAGGGGTTCGAACCCCCGACCCCCTCGGTGTAAACGAGGT
>CAYPXI010000033.1:0-11228 GCA_964414655.1 uncultured Flavobacterium sp.
TTCATTGTTCATTGTTCATTGTTCATTGTTCATTGTTCATTGTTCATTGTTCAGTGTGACTTGTAAAGGTATAAATTAACTGCCAACTGCTGCTGAATACTGCCCACTTTTTCTACCATTTGGCTAATGATTCGTTAAAAATATCTTGCGTGATTCGTTCGAAAATGACTGACAAAGCAGTGCTTAATTGAGCGCCAGTCAATTGTTGATCTCCTGAATAATCATAATAAAAGGAGAAACGTTTTTCGAAATCGTCTTTTTCTTTGTTTTTGTTGGTGAAACGCACATTTACAGATATTGTCAGGCGGTTTTGTGCCGCTAACTGATCTGAGGTTGCCGTCATTGGTGCAATTCGATATTCAACAATTTCACCATCGTACATAATGTCGCCACCCGATGAAACCAAGTTCAAATTGGTCTGATTTTGCAGAATTTTTTGCAATTCTAAAGTAAAAGTTCGCTCAATTCCAGGTTCAATTAACTCGGCGTTGTTTTGAAAATAGTTGACTTGAAAGGTTTCGCCGTCGATTTTACCTGCTCCAGTAAATCCGTATTTTACACTGCAACTAGTAAGTGTAATGGCGAGGATAAAAAGTAGGATGTATTTTGAATGTTTCATTTTAAAATTCCAATTCGAATGGGCTAAAGTATAAATTACAAATCAAACTGTTTAATTTTTCGGTATAAAGTGCGTTCTGAAATCCCTAATTCATCCGCAGCGGCTTTTCGTTTACCTTTATTTCTGTCGAGGGCTTTTTTGATGAGTTCGATTTCTTTTTGTTCGAGTTTTAGCACTTCTTCCTCTTCTACAGTTTCGGCAAAAAGATAGTTCGAATCGTCGCCATCGTCGTCAAACTCTTCTTGTTCTACTACATTGTGAGTTGGAAGAACTTCCATTCTTGGTTCTTCTTCAAAAAAAGCGTTTTCTTCTGTTTTTCCGTATACTTTTTGAATCAAACTCGGATTGATATCCTGCACTTTAGTGCCGTTTTTCATCAATTCTAACGTGAGTTTTTTCAAATCGTTTAAGTCGCTTTTCATGTCAAAAAGCACTTTGTACAAAATGTCTCTTTCAGTCGAAAAATCGTCATTTTTTTTGTCTTTGATTACACTTGGCAGATGATTTCCGTCTTGTGGTAAATACGACATTAGTGTTTGTACTGAAATCTCTCTTTTGGTTTCTAAAACTGAAATTTGTTCGGCCGCATTTCGCAATTGACGAATGTTTCCGCTCCAGCGATAACTCAATAAGTATTTCACCGCATCATCGTCTAATTTAATCGCTGGCATTTTGTATTTGTGAGCAAAATCAGAAGCAAATTTTCGAAACAATAAATGAATGTCATCTTTACGATCGCGCAATGGCGGAAGCGCAATTTCAACTGTGCTCAATCGATAGTATAAATCCTCTCTGAATTTTCCTTTTTCAATCGCATCAAACATATTCACGTTGGTGGCAGCTACAATACGAACATTGGTTTTTTGTACTTGCGATGAGCCCACTTTAATGAATTCGCCATTTTCCAAAACACGCAATAGTCGCACTTGAGTAGTTAAAGGCAATTCGCCTACTTCATCCAAGAAAATAGTTCCGCCATTAGCTACTTCAAAATAGCCTTCACGTGCGCCAGTTGCACCGGTAAACGAACCTTTTTCATGACCAAAAAGTTCACTATCAATCGTTCCTTCCGGAATCGCACCACAGTTCACGGCAATGTATTTTCCGTGTTTTCTATGCGAAAGCGAGTGAATTATTTTCGGAATACTTTCTTTTCCCACGCCACTTTCACCCACCACCAACACCGAAATATCAGTAGGAGCAACCTGAATTGCTTTTTCTACAGCACGATTGAGCTTCGGATCATTTCCGATGATTTCAAATCGCTGTTTTATGTTTTGAACAGATTCCATTTTTTAATTATTAGCCACAAATTACACAAATTTTCACAAATTTTTAAATGACTAATCGTTTGTGTGTAAGTGATTTGTTCTGAAAATTTGCAATTATTCCGATTTGCGTATCTGCAAGTCTCATGTAATTCAGTGTTTGTGCTATATGTTCGTTATTAATTTCTTTTACTGATTTTATTTCTAAAATTATTTCATCATAAACAATAAAGTCCGCGTAGAACCTATGAGGAAGAACTATTCCCTTGTAATCAATATAAAATTCTTTTTCTCTTTCGAACGGAATATTATTATTTCTGAATTCTATTTCTAAAGCGTCTTTATATACAATTTCCAACAAACCTGGCCCAAGAATTCTATGAACTTCCATACAAATTCCTACTATTTTGTAATTCTCTTCCTGCTTGTAAAACTCCATAAATTTGTGAAAATTTGTGTAATTTGTGGCAAAATAAGATTAACTCTGCATCTCACTATATCCAACCGCTTCACCAATCAAAGTAGCTGTTGTACAATCGCTTACTCTAACCATAACATAATCGCCAACTTTGTAGTTGCCTTTCGGGAAAACAGTTACTACGTTTTCAGAATTTCTTCCGCTCCAATGTGCGTTTGATTTTTTTGATTCTTTTTCAATCAACACTTCTACAGTTTCACCTAAAAATCGGCGTGTTCTTTTTTCACTCAACTTTTGTTGTACATCAACAATTTCTTGCAAACGTCTTTTCTTTACTTCTTCGGGAACATCGTCTTCCATTTTTCGTGCCGCTAAGGTTCCTGGTCGTTCCGAATAAGCAAACATGTATCCAAAATCATATTCTACATATTCCATCAACGACAACGTATCTTGATGATCTTCTTCAGTTTCAGTTGGGAAACCCGCAATCAAATCTTGCGAAATCGAACAACCTGGAATAATACACTTTATTTTGTCAATCAACTCCATATATTCTTCTCTAGTGTGCTGACGGTTCATTTCTTTCAAAATTCGAGTACTTCCACTTTGAACAGGTAAGTGTATGTAATTACAAACATTGTGGTATTTGGCAATCACATGCAATACTTCTTCGTGCATATCTTGCGGATTGGAAGTAGAAAAACGAAAACGCATCTTCGGAAACTGAATGGCGCACATTTCTAGTAATTGCGCAAAATCAACGGCTGTGGCTTTTTGCATTTCGGTCGCTTTGTCAAAGTCTTTTTTCAATCCGCCACCATACCAAAGGTAACTGTCTACGTTTTGTCCTAACAAACAAACTTCTTTAAAACCTTTGTTCCACAAATCCTGAATTTCTTCCATGATGCTTTGTGGTTCACGGCTACGCTCACGTCCGCGTGTAAAAGGAACTACACAAAATGTACACATATTATCACAACCACGCGTAATCGATACAAAAGCATTCACACCATTACTATTCAAACGAACTGGAGCCACATCGCCGTAGGTTTCTTCTTTGGAAAGAATAACGTTAATGGCATCGCGACCTTCTTCCACTTCTTTTAATAGATTCGGTAAATCTTTATAAGCGTCTGGACCAACCACCATGTCTACAATTTTCTCTTGCTCTAAAAATTGGTCTTTCAAACGCTCGGCCATACAACCCAAAACACCCACTTTCATACTCGGATTGATACTGCGTTTCACTGCGTTATATTTCTCCAAACGCTTGCGAATGGTTTGCTCGGCTTTGTCGCGAATCGAACACGTATTCACCAACACCAAATCGGCTTCTTCCAGATTTTGCGTAGTGTTGTATCCTTGCTCAGTCAATATCGAAGCCACAATTTCGCTATCACTAAAATTCATAGCGCAACCATAACTTTCTATAAAAAGTTTTTTCGTATTCTCGGCTTTTTCTTCCAAAACAAGGCTGGTTCCTTGTTTTTTTTCGTCAATTTCCTTTTCCATGTAACTAATTTCGATTTAATCGGATTGCAAAGATAATACTAAATTGCAAAATATGACAAGATGTCAGATGATGTTTAACAAATAAATAAGATTGTAGTGCAACGGTGGCTTTTTTATGTATTGTCAGAAGCTATTTCCCGCTTTTCTCTTCAAGTCCTCACCAAAAAATCAAAGTTACTAATGCTGTAAAAAAGCTTCCTTTGGTCGCTTTTTTACAACAAGTAACTCAAGCTTTTTTGGTTCCGGGCTTTCCGTTACAATCGAGGCTAGTGTCAGAAGTTAGAAATTTGAAGTCAGAATTTTGAAATCAGATGCAAGAGTCTGGATATAAAATATAGTGCAAACCGACAACCGACAACCATCAAACGAAAGCTATTTTTTACTCAAAAATTCAATATTTAAAAAAATAATCTACTTTTGCCACGGAAGTTGATTCGTTTGCATCACTTCACTTCAAAACAAAAAAATCCCAAATGGCAAAGAATTTAGTAATCGTTGAGTCACCTGCAAAAGCAAAAACAATTGAGAAATTTCTGGGTTCTGACTATCAAGTCGAATCGAGTTATGGACACATTGCCGATTTACCTTCTAAAGAAATAGGAGTAGATGTTGAAAACGGATTCAAACCCAAATACGAAGTTTCTGCAGACAAGAAAGCGTTGGTAACCAAATTAAAAGGATTAGCTAAAAATGCCGAAATGGTTTGGTTGGCTTCCGATGAAGACCGTGAAGGAGAAGCAATCTCTTGGCATCTTTCTGAAGAATTAAAACTCGATCCTCAAAAGACCAAACGTATCGTTTTTCACGAAATCACCAAAACAGCCATTCAAAAAGCCATCGAAAACCCACGCGGAATCGATTATAATTTAGTCAACGCTCAACAAGCACGTCGTGTTTTAGATCGATTGGTGGGTTATGAATTGTCGCCCGTTTTATGGAAAAAAGTAAAAGGCGGTTTGTCTGCAGGAAGAGTACAATCGGTATCGGTTCGTTTAATAGTTGAACGTGAAAGAGAAATTCAAAATTTCAACGCCGACGCTTCGTATAGTATTACAGCTGAGTTTACTAATGAAGCTGGAAAATCATTTAAAGCCAAATTACCAAAGAACTTCGCTACCCAAAAAGAAGCTGAAGATTTCTTAAATAAAAATATTGGTTCTACCTATAAAGTAGGTGATTTAGAAACCAAACCAACCAAAAAATCACCAGCAGCACCATTTACTACTTCAACTTTACAACAAGAAGCGGCGCGTAAATTGTACTTGCCAGTTGGAATTACCATGCAAATCGCACAACGATTGTACGAAGCCGGACTTATTACGTACATGAGAACTGATAGCGTGAACCTTTCGCAAGAAGCAATGGCAGCCGCACAAGCAGAGATTACCAGTTATTATGGTAAAGAATTCAGCAAACCAAGAAATTTTAACACCAAATCAAAAGGTGCTCAAGAAGCCCACGAAGCAATTCGCCCAACTGATATGTCGCGTCATACTGTAAATGTAGAACGTGATCAAGCGCGTTTGTACGAGTTAATCTGGAAAAGAACATTGGCTTCTCAAATGAGTGATGCCGAATTGGAGCGTACCAATGTTAAAATAGAAGCCAATAATTACAGTGAAACTTTTACTGCAACGGGAGAAGTAATCAAATTTGAAGGTTTCTTGAAAGTATATTTAGAAGGAAGCGATGATGACGACGAAGAACAAGAAGGAATGTTGCCTGCCTTACGCGTAAACGAAAAATTAATCAACAATTATATAACGGCTACCGAACGTTTTTCGCGTCCACCAAGTCGTTACACCGAAGCATCATTAGTAAAAAAATTGGAAGAATTAGGAATTGGTCGTCCATCAACATATGCACCAACTATTTCTACAATTATTGCTCGAACTTATGTAGAAAAAGGAAGTTTTGAAGGTCAAGAGCGCAAATACAATCAAATAACGCTAAAAAATTCAGAAGTTAAGTCGCAAGTTTTAACTGAAAATGTGGGTTCTGATAAGGGAAAATTAGTTCCAACGGATATTGGAATTATTGTAAACGATTTTTTGGTTAAGAATTTTGAAACGATTTTAGATTACAATTTCACTGCCAAAGTAGAACAAGATTTTGACGAAATCGCCGAAGGAAATGTAGATTGGGCAAAGATGATGAACGATTTTTACAATCATTTTCATCCCAATGTAATGAATGTGGAAAAAAATGCAGAGCGAGAAAGTGGAGAGCGTATTTTAGGGAAAGATCCAAAAACGGGTAAACAGGTTTCGGTTCGTTTAGGGAAATTCGGACCAATGGCTCAAATTGGCGATATCGATGATGATAACAAACAATTTGCAAGTTTGCGTCAGGATCAAAATATTGGAAGCATCACACTAGAAGAAGTCTTGAATTTATTTTTACTTCCAAAAGCAATTGGTACTTATAAAGGAGAAGAAATTGAAGTCAATAATGGTCGTTTTGGTCCTTATGTTCGTTTCGGAAAACAATTTATTTCCTTGCCAAAAGGGATGGATCCAATGGATGTGACGATGGATATTGCGCAAGGCTTAATCGATGAGAAAGCGCAGGCAGACGCGCCAATTGGAACGTATGAAAGTTTACCAATTCAAAAAGGAGTTGGTCGTTTTGGACCGTTTATTAAATGGAACGGAATGTTTATCAATGTCAGTAAAAAATACAACTTCGATAATTTATCGCAATCCGATTTAAATGAATTAATTCAAGATAAACTTCAAAAAGATGTAGATAAAGTCATACACGATTGGAAAGAGGAAGGAATCAAAGTGGAAAAAGCACGTTGGGGAAGATCGGTGATTACTAAAGGCAAAATCAAAATCGAACTCAATAAAGATATTGATGCAGCCAAAATGACTTTAGAACAAGTGAAAGAAATGATTGAGAAGAAGACACCTGTGAAGAAAGCGCCAACCAAAAAAGCAACAGCTAAAAAGAAAAAGTAAATGGAATTTGATTTTTTAGAACCTGTTTCGCTAGAAATTCTTGATTATGTGGGTGAGCTTTCGTCGCAGCATTTAGGAAATAAAGTTGTTTTTCATACAGAACACGATTTTCCAGATATTTCCAAAATCAAAATAGCGATTGTTGGTGTTTTTGAAAATAGAGGTAACACTAGCCTTTCAGAAGAAGTAGATTTAAATTGTATTAGAAAAGAACTATATACACTGTTTCCGGGCAATTGGGAGAGTTCGATAGCCGATTTAGGTGATATTTTGCCAGGTAATTCATTGGATGATACATTTTTTGCTCTACAAAGTATTGTTTCTAGTTTAATTAAGAAAAAAGTTATACCTATTATTATAGGAGGTTCTCAAGATTTAACTTACGCTTTGTACCGAGCCTACGATAATTTAGAGCAAATGGTCAATTTGGTTGCCATTGACAGTAAATTTGATATAGGAAAACAAGAACAAAGCATTCAAAGTAATTCCTATTTGTCGAAAATAATAGTTGAAGAGCCTAATAATTTATTCAATTACAGTAATGTTGGATACCAAACGTATTACAATTCGCAAGAAGAAATTGATTTAATTGAGAAACTATATTTTGATGCTTATCGTTTAGGAGAAGTTTGTAACAACATTACGATATCCGAACCCGTTTTCAGAGACGCTGATTTGGTTAGCTTGGATTTGACGTCGGTAAAATCATCCGATTCAGGCAGTTTTAATCCATTTATTCCTAATGGATTTAATGGAAAAGAAATCTGTTCTTTGTCGCGTTATGCAGGGATTAGTGATAAAGTTTCTTGTTTTGGAGTCTTCAATCACAATAATACAGCACAAGAATCGGTTTTGATAGCCCAAATTATTTGGTATTTCATAGAAGGTGTTCATTTTCGTTCGAATGAGTATCCTTTTGGAAGTAAAAAAGACTATTTAAAATACATTGTTACCTTTGAAGAAGACGAAATTATCTTCTATAAGAGCAATAAAACAGAGCGTTGGTGGATAGAAATTCCATTTTTTTCAAATGTTAACAATAAATTAAAAAAGAATACGTTATTACCGTGTACGCATGAAGACTATTTGGCTGCATGCAATCACGAATTTCCAGAAAGATGGTGGAAAGCACAACGAAAGAATATTTTATAGTGTCTTTGAAATGCAAAAAAAGGCTTAATATGTAATCTTAAGATTACAATAAATATTAAAAAATGCATTTAGTCGATTTTATATGTATTTTATCGATAAAATATTTTTTCTGAAATTTTTTTAATTGTAGTTTTGAATCGTCAAATTGTAGTTTTGAATCGACAAAATTAAATTTTAAACATTTTTAATTGTTTTTTTCAAAAATTATAAATAGGTTTACGGCCTTAAAAAAAGTATATAAAATTAACCCAAATTATATGAAGAAGATCATCGCATTTGCATCTGTTTTGACTCTATTAATTAGTTGCGGTAAATCGAGCGACAAAGGTGAATTAGTAGGAGTTAAAGGAAAAAAATGGCATCCAGAAAAACCATATGGAATGACGCTAGTTCCAGGTGGAGCATTTATCATGGGTAAATCAGATGATGATTTAGCTAATGTACAAGATGCGCCGACAAAAACGGTAACAGTAAGATCCTTTTACATGGACGAAACAGAAATCACGAACAGTGAGTACCGTCAATTTGTGGAATGGGTGAAAGACTCTATCATCAGAGTGCGTTTAGCGATTCTTGCTGATGAAGTTGGAGTTAAGCCAGGTTCTGGCGGGAAAGGTGGAAAAGGGAAGGTTTCGGGTAGTATCGGAGATTTTGCTTTTGCAGATCAAGATCCTGCTAAAATGACACCTTATGATAAGTATATGTATGAAAACTATTATAGTGTTGGTACAGATGACGATCCTTATGCTGGAAGAAGATTAAATAAAAAAGTTAAATTAATTACGGATACAAAAAAATACCCAGACGAGTATTATGTTGAAGTAATGGATACCATGTATTTACCTGCAGCTGAAGCTTACAATGGTTTAAGAACAATCGATGTGAACAAATTAAAGTTCAGATATTCTTGGATGGATATTCAAGCAGCAGCTAAGGCTAAGAAAGGAAAAAGAAGTCAGTTCATCAAAACAGAACAAACTCCTATCTATCCTGATACAACTGTGTGGATTAAAGATTTTGCTTACTCATATAATGAACCAATGCACAACGATTATTTCTGGCATCAAGCTTACGGGGATTACCCAGTAGTCGGTGTGTCTTGGAAACAAGCTAAAGCATTTTGTGCATGGAGAACATTGAATAAAAATGCATACATTAAATCAAAGAAAAAAGGAAGAGATTTAACCAATTCATTCCGTTTGCCAACAGAAGCAGAATGGGAATACGCTGCTAGAGGAGGTTTAGAGTCAGCAACTTATCCATGGGGAGGTCCTTATACTAAAAATGATAGAGGTTGTTTTATGGCCAATTTCAAACCTAATCGTGGAGACTACGCTGCAGACCAAGCTTTATACACAGTAGAGGCTAAATCATTTGAGCCTAATGGATACAACTTATATAACATGGCTGGTAACGTTGCAGAATGGACAGATTCGTCATACGACCCAGCTTCATATGAATATGTTTCAACAATGAACCCAAATGTTCCTGATACTTCTAATAAACGTAAAGTAGTTAGAGGAGGTTCTTGGAAAGATGTTTCATATTATCTTCAAGTAGGAACTAGAGATTTTGAATACCAAGATACGGCAAGAAGCTACATTGGTTTCAGAACAGTTCAAGATTACATGGGTGTTCAAACTACCGGAAACGGTAAAAAAGCAAAACTATAATCACTTAATTAACTAACTTAATTATATTAACTTAACTAACTAAAATTTTTTTTAATTATGGCTTTACTACCAAAAAAAGTAATGAATTTCGCATACGGTATGGGTGCGGCAGTTGTAATCGTAGGTGCTTTGTTTAAATTACAACACTGGCCAGGTGCTGGTCCTATGTTGATTATTGGACTATTAACAGAAGCTTTCATCTTTGCTTTGTCTGCTTTTGATCCAGTTGATAAAGAATTAGATTGGTCTTTAGTTTATCCTGAATTAGCAGGAGGTGAAGCAAAACCAAAATCTGCTAAAAAAGAAGACCCAACAGAAGCGCAAGGTTTATTATCTCAAAAATTAGATAACTTATTAAAAGACGCTAAAATTGATGGTGCTTTAATGGAAAGTTTAGGAAACAGTATCCGTAATTTTGAAGGTGCTGCTAAATCAATCTCTCCTTCTGTAGACGCAATGGCTGGCCAAAAGAAATATGCTGAAGAAATGTCTAAAGCTGCTTCTAATTTAGAAACATTAAACAGTTTATACGCTGTTCAAGTTCAAAGTGCTGAAAGAAACGCTCAAATCAATAATGAAGTTGCTGAAAACAACTTAAAATTAAAAGACCAAATGCAGTCTTTAACTTCTAACTTATCTACATTAAACAATGTATATGGTGGAATGCTTTCTGCAATGAGTAACAAAGGATAATTAGTTTTAAACTAAAATTTAATTAAATTAACTTAAAAACTAATTAGAAAAAATGGCAGGAGGAAAATTAACCCCTAGACAGAAGATGATTAACCTGATGTATTTGGTTTTCATCGCAATGTTGGCATTAAATATGTCAAAAGAAGTACTTTCCGCTTTTGGTTTGATGAACGAAAAGTTCGCGGGAATCAATACTTCTCAGACAGAGCAAAATGCTAAATTAGCAACTTTATTAGGTCAAAAAGCTACTGAAAATCCTGGTTTTGCCCAATCACTAGCTTTGTCTAAACAAGTTAATGCTGCAACTAATGAATTTTATGATTTCATAGAAGGAGTTAAAAATAACGACATCTTAAAAGATTTTAAACCTGAAAACGGTGTTCTTCCTTATGAGGCTATGGACAAAAGTACCATTGATGAAAAATGGTTTAAAGGTGATAATTATTCAGCTCGTGGAAAAGAAATTGTAGGTAAGATTGATGCTTATAGAAATAAGATGTTGTCTTTGTTCGGTAAAGATGTGAAATACCAATCGTTAATTGGTAAAATCAACAAAATGTTCAATACTGACAAAGTTAAAAACAGAGAAGGTGTTTCTATATCTTATTTAGATTATCATTACAAAGGTTTCCCAGCTATTGCATCGGTTGCTAAATTAACGGCTTTGCAAAACGACTTAAAAACTCTTGAAAACGAGTCTTACAATATCTTCTTAGGAAATGCATACAAAGAAGCAGCTTCTATGAAAAATTTCCAAGCAATTGTTGTTTTAGACAAAAACGCTTACTTTGAAGGTGAAACTATTACAGGTAAAGTTGTTTTAGGTAGATACGACAAAAATACTGTGCCAACAAGTTTCAACGGTCCAGGTAAAATTGAAAATGGTCAAGCCGTTATTTCGATGACAGCTGGTGGAGTAGGTGAGCACAA
>CAYPXI010000033.1:11328-25309 GCA_964414655.1 uncultured Flavobacterium sp.
TACTGAAGTTACTGTTGTAGCTACGGGAAAAATGGCTGATGGTAAAACCGTTTCTTGAAAATGGTCAAGCCGTTATTTCGATGACAGCTGGTGGAGTAGGTGAGCACAAATTAGGAGGTAAATTTACTTTCTTAGAAGATGGTAAATCTGTACCTCTTGATTTCGAAGGAACTTACGTTGTTGTGCCTCGTCCAAATTCAGCTAATATTTCTGCTGATAAAATGAACGTGGTGTATCGTGGTTTACCAAACCCAATGACTATTTCATTCTCAGGTATTCCTGATAATGCTGTAACAGCATCTGCTCCAGGTTTATCACCAGCTGGTGGAAAAGGAAAATACAATTTAAATCCAGGTGCTGGTACTGAAGTTACTGTTGTAGCTACGGGAAAAATGGCTGATGGTAAAACCGTTTCTGATAAAAAATTATTCAGAATCAAAGGTATTCCTGCACCCCAAGCTGCAATTGGTGGTACAATTGGGACTCAAAAAGGTGCTAAAACACGTTTGCAATCTTCACAAGTAACAGCTGTATTACCTGATTTCTTGTACGATTTGAAATTCCAAGTTACGCAGTTCGTGTTTAAAGTGCCAGGTCAAGCTTCTATCGTTGTAAATGGTGATAGAGTAAATGCTCAGTGTATTGCTGCTTTGGCTAGAGCAAGTAAAGGAGATCAGATTACGATTTCTGATGTTAAAACTAAAATTGTTGGTGAAGGTTCTGGAATTCAAACTAAAACTGCTGCCCCAGCAATTTACGAATTACAATAAAAATTTAAGTATCCCGTTTTTAATTGATACTTAGAAAATATAAAAAAATGAAATTGAAAAACTTTTTATTAGTCGTTTTAGCTCTTGCAGGAAGTGTTACTTCAACTGCACAGTCTAACCTATTGAACGCTAAAACTCCAGATGAGATTGGTAAAAAAACAGCCGCTCAATTAGAGTCTGATAATGATAAACCACTTCCATACGGTTATGTTCACGACAGAGATGTGCTAATGGGTAAAACTATTTGGGAAGAAATTGATTTGGATGAAAGAATCAACTTTCCATTGTATTATCCTGTAGATACGGCCTTTGTTGGTAAAGATAGAAGATCGCTTTTTCAAGTTCTTTTAAATGGTATCAAAGCTGGTAAAATTACGGAAGTATATGGTGATGACTATTTCAATGCTAAAAAATCATTGAAAGACATGACTTCAACTTTCAAATACAGAGATACTACTGAAGCTGGTATTGATGTATTTAACGAAGATGTTGAAGGGTATAAATCAGGTGCTAAAGTATTAGATCCTCAATATATCAATGAGACCGAGTTAGATGCTAGCGATATTTCTGGCTACAGAATCAAAGGTTTTTGGTATTTTGACAAACGTCAAAGTGAATTGAAATACCGTTTGTTAGCGATTTGTCCAATCGCTGTTGAAGCTAGAGATAAAGCTAAAGGTAACACAGATGCTATTGAACTGTTTTGGGTGTATTTCCCTGCAATCAGAGATGTACTTCACCAAGCCAAAGCTTTTAACGACAAAAACTCTGCTATGCCAATATCGTTCGATCACTTAATGAATTCGCGCCGATTTAACGGTGTGATTTACAAAGAGGAAAATGTATACGGAGATAGAACTATCGATAAGTACATGAAAGATAATGCACAAATGCAGTTGTTAGAATCGGAAAGAGTAAAAGAAAAGATTCGTAGCTTCGAGCAAGACATGTGGAATTACTAATAGTAGTTTTCAAACAATATAAAAACTCTTACCTTTGGTGAGAGTTTTTTTTTGTGCTTAATTTTATGCTATACGACTATTTAATTGTGGGCGCTGGCTTGGCTGGCATCTCTTTCGCCGAAATTGCTATTCAAAACGGAAAGAAAGTATTTGTTATTAATGATAATTCTCAAAACTCCTCTAATGTGGCTGGAGGTTTATATAATCCGGTTATCTTAAAACGCTTTACTGAAGTTTGGCAATCACAACAACAATTAGATTTGTTGACCGAGTTCTATTCAAAGCTAGAGCAAAAGTTAAGCGTTAAACTCGATCACAAAACACCACTTCTTAGAAAATTTTATTCAGTAGAAGAACAAAATAATTGGTTTGCTGCGTCAGATAAACCTGGACTTACAAATTATCTGTCAACCCAACTTATTCCATCTAATTACAAAAATATAAATGCTCCTTTTGGATATGGAGAAGTGATGCAAACGGGTTATGTAGATACTTTTACTTTAATTGAAAGTTATAAATCTTATTTGAATTCTATTAATTCTTTAATTGAAGAACCATTTTTATATGAAGATATTGTAATTCATGAAGATTATTTAGAATATAAAAACTTAAAAGCAAAAAACATCATCTTCGCTGAGGGTTTTGGCATGCTTTCTAATCCGTTTTTTAACTCACTACCATTAGATGGAGCTAAAGGTGAATTATTGCTTATTAAAGCGCCTAATTTAAAGATTGACGTAATAATCAAATCTTCTATTTTCATTTTGCCTTTGGGAAATGATTTATACAAAGTAGGAGCAACGTACAATTGGGTAGACAAATCCTGTGTACCAACCGAAGAAGCCAAACAAGAACTACTCAACGAACTCAATCAACTCATCCAATGCGATTATGAACTTGTAGATCATGTCGCAGGTGTTCGTCCAACAGTGAAAGACCGAAAACCAATGTTAGGCTCACATCCAGTTCACAAAAACCTTCACGTGCTAAACGGATTAGGTACAAGAGGTGTTATGCTCGCACCAGCAATGGCAAAAATGCTTTTTGAATACATCGAAAAGGATATTCCACTCGACAATTACGTCAACATCAAACGGTTTAAGAATGCTTTTTCCAGTCTTTATCAAAATGAATAAACATATTGATGTAGATGTTTCTTGAAAGACGTGCAATCACAGGCATTAAAACAATCAATCCCACTACTAGCGTAATGAATGAAACGGTTAAACTCGTCTGTAAAAAGTAATGAGTAATCACAAAAAACGCAACTCCAAAAGCAATCGAAACTGCATAATTTACATACATCGCGCCATAAAAAAAGGAAGGTTCAATTTTATAAACGGTTCCACAGTGACTACACTTTTCAGGCATTTTGTACAAAGTCTTTAAAATATAAGGATTTTTCACCTCATACATACTTTCTTCTTGACATTTCGGACAACTTCCTGTTAAAATACTATTAATTACGGTTCCTTTTTTTAACATTTGCAAAAATTTTCTACAAAGGTAAACGTTAGGAAAGTTTTTAATGTAACAATTGTCACAAATTATATGCTAAATATTCACAATTTATCGGTTTCTTTTGGTGGTACGTATCTTTTTGAAGAAGTAACTTTTCGACTTGGCGCTGGAGATAGAGTAGGTCTGGTTGGAAAAAATGGAGCCGGAAAATCAACTATGCTCAAAATTTTGGCTGGCGATTTCAAACCCGATTCAGGGCAAATTGCCACTGAAAAGGAAGTCAAAATTGGTTTCCTGCGTCAAGATATCGACTTCGAACAAGGGCGAACCGTTCTCGAAGAAGCCTATGAAGCCTTCACCGAAATCAAAATGGTTGAGAAAAAACTCGAACAAATCAACCATCAATTAGTAACTCGAACTGATTACGAAAGCGAAGCTTACAACCAAATCATCGAAGATTTGTCGGATTACACGCACCGATTTGAATTACTTGGAGGCTATAATTATGTCGGCGATACCGAAAAAATCCTTTTAGGTTTAGGTTTCAAAAGAGAAGAATTCAACAACCAAACCGACACGTTTTCGGGCGGATGGCGCATGCGTATTGAATTGGCTAAATTACTTCTTCAATCAAACGATATTTTGCTACTCGATGAGCCAACGAATCACCTCGATATCGAAAGTATCATTTGGTTAGAAAGTTTTTTGCGCAACTTCCCTGGAGTTGTAGTCATCGTTTCTCACGATAAAATGTTCCTCGATAACGTCACTAATCGAACTATCGAAATTTCTCTCGGAAAAGCTTACGATTTCAACAAACCGTATTCACAATATTTAGAACTACGTCACGAAATCCGCGAAAAGCAACTCGCAACCCAAAAAAACCAACAAAAGAAAATCGAGGAAACCGAAAAGTTAATCGAAAAGTTCCGAGCCAAAGCTAGCAAAGCTTCCATGGCGCAGTCGCTCATCAAAAAATTGGATAAAGTTGAACGCATTGAAGTGGACGAAGACGATAATTCAGTAATGAACATCTCGTTTCCTGTTTCAAAAGTGCCCGGAAGAGTCGTAATCGAAGCCGAAAATGTAACCAAAGCCTATGGCGAAAAAGTGATTCTAAAAGACATTTCACTTCTAGTGGAGCGCGGCAGTAAAATCGCCTTCGTGGGTCAAAATGGTCAAGGAAAATCTACATTCATCAAAGCCATTGTTAACGAATTTGAATTCCAAGGCGAAATTAAACTGGGTCACAATGTACAAGTGGGTTATTTTGCCCAAAACCAAGCCGAATATTTGGATGGCGAAATCACATTGCTCGAAACCATGGAACACGCGGCAACCGACACCAATCGCTCTAAAGTGCGCGACATGTTGGGTTCATTTCTGTTTCGCGGTGACGATGTGGAGAAGAAGGTCAAAGTACTTTCGGGTGGCGAACGCAATCGTTTGGCTCTGTGTAAATTATTACTGCAACCGATTAATGTTTTGGTGATGGACGAACCCACGAATCACCTCGATATTAAGTCGAAAAACGTACTCAAAGCCGCACTCCAAAAATACGAAGGAACGCTGCTTTTAGTATCGCACGACCGTGATTTCTTACAAGGCATGTCGAACATTGTATACGAATTCAAAGACCAAAAAATCAAAGAATATTTAGGCGATATTAATTTCTTCCTCGAACAGCGTAACCTCGAAAACATGCGTGAAGTGGAGAAAAAAGAGGTTGTTAAAGAAGAAGTTAAAACCAACACCAACAACAAACTTTCCTACGAAGACCAAAAGAAAAACAAGTCGTTGCAAAACCGCTTGAGCAAAATCGAAAGCCAAATCCAACAACTCGAAAAAGACATTCAAAACGACGACAAAGCCTTGGCTTCCAACTATGACAAGCACGTGGAAGACGCCAATTTCTTCATCGCCTACAACAAAAAGAAAACCGAATTAGACCAACTACTAGAAGAGTGGGAAATTGTACAAGGCGAGATTGATAATTTGTAGCCAATCCAGCTTTCCGTTCCAAGTTTTTATTCAAAACACAACAATTTAATAGGGTTTCAAGAACTTCCTTTGGTCGCTTTGAAACCCTAAAAATTGTAAGTGTTTTTTCTTAAAAAGCTTTCCTCTACACACGAGCGATAGCGACTGCCGAAGGAATCTGGGCTAGGGAATTGTAATTCAAAGAAAAACTGTCCCTAAATTGAACTTAGGTTCTCATTTGGAATTTGTTTTTTGTTTTTGGAATTTACTTAAACGGATGTCGCTGTTGCCAAGCCACAACTGGCTCTAAACGAGGAACAATTTTGTGAAGGTATTTGTTTATTAGTGAGTTGTTGTGGAATAAAAATCCCGACATCATTACAGGAACTGCGCCAATCGAACTTTTGATTTCTAAAGCAGTTCGACCAAAAATGATTTTTTGAAAACCATTTTTGATTCCGAATTCAGTCATATTGTATAGCATGTTCAAGTACAACATATTCTCTTTTTGAACTTCGGCATCATAACCCAAAAAATACGTTTCCAAAACCGTTCCGTTAAGCAATAAAGTATGAAAACCAACTAGCTTTTCATCTAAAAAATAACCAAACAAAAGGAAATTGTTTTGGCATTGTTTCTTCATTGTTGAAAAATGATTCTTCGCCAAGAAAAAACTATTAAAAGGTGCGTTTTTTGCCACATAATGATACAAATCATAAAGGGTTTCTTCATGGTTTAGGATTTCTTCAAATGTCAAATTACGAACCACAATTCTATCAAATTTTTTGTGCGATCTTTTGTATTGATCACGGTATTTTTTAGAAAGCGCATTCACATAATCATCGGTATTTTTCCAATCATGATTTAAGTAAAAAATCATATTGGGCTGTGCGTTGAATTCGTAAAATGATGAAAAATAATGTTTCTTCAACTCAACGGAACAATCTTCGTAAAAATCCTTGAACGAAACCAAGTGTATTTTGATGCCTTTTTCTTTAAAGTAATGGGTGATTTCTTTTGCGCTTTCAACCAAAATTTTACTTACGTATTCAAAATCAATCGGAATAGTGAAAGCATAGCCGTTTTGACCTGTAATCATATTATTCCCTAAAAAAAGTACATGAGAAGCGAAATTTTTAAAAACAAAATTACGAACAGCAGTTTTCAAACATTTGTCGCGTTCGCCAAACGATTCCAGTTTGTTAGCATCAATATATTGCGCCAAAGAAACACCAATCAATTGATCAAACTTGAAAATAGCAATGTAAAAGCACTGCATATTTACTGGCGCCGCTTGCTCCAATACATTCAAATAGTGCGTTTGCAGAAAAACATTGCTGTGCGCAACATCATTCCACTGCTGTGGTAGTTTATCAACCGAATTGTATATAGTAAATCGTATTCCTTCCAAAACAAAAAAAATCGCTCCACAAATGTAGAGCGATAGCATTATAATTAAATGTTAAATTTTATTTCCAACCGCAGATGATTGCGCCCATGATAGTTAAGGTTACAATCCAATAGCCTGCAGTTACAAAAAGTAATTTCCATGATTTTTGATCAAACATAGCATTCACACCCAAAATTGGGAAAGCGATGAAAAGTCCTGACATAAAACCATGCAATGCACCGTGTTTAAAGGTTCTAAAAGCGTCGCCATAATCTTTCAAAAAGGCAGCATATGAAGGTAAAGCATGTGCTTCGTCTCCACCAACCATTCCAAGTGCTCCCATTTGATGGATGACTAAACCAGGAACTGCAAGTGAAATCATCAACGAAAACAAAATCGTAAACCCGAAGATTTTCAACATGTTTCCTTGTTTGGCTTTTTCTTCGGTCATTCCGGTTTCGTTCATCCAGATGGTTCCGAATACTTTTGGATTGTACCACACAAATCCAACTAATAAAGTAGCAAGCGCTGCTACCAAAATGGCAATAGGGTTAAACGGCATAATTTATTTATTTATTGGTTAGTAATTCAAATGTACAAATTTTTTTTGTAATCAAAATTTTATCAAAACAACAAAATATTTGTAAGAAAAAAAATAAAAAAATATATTTTATTTTCATTTCAACGAATAAATTTGCATATAAACGGATTTGTGTGTTATTTTACATCACCAAATCGAAATAACCATGAAAAAAATTATTCTTTTAACCGCTATTTTAATTTCATCATTTTCTTTTGCTGAAATTTCAAATTCTGAAAAATCAATATTGATTTCTTTGTACAATGCTACAAACGGTTCAAACTGGAACACTAAATGGGACTTAAACCAACCCGTTTCAAAGTGGTTCGGAGTGAAAGTAGAGAACGATAAAGTGATTGAACTTGATTTATCTAACAACAACTTAAAAGGCGCTTTGCCTACAGAAATAGGTGGACTCAAAAATGTAAGAGTAATTAATTTCTTCAAAAACGAATTGATTGGTGCTATTCCTGCTTCAATTGGTGATATGAAATCATTGCAAGTGTTAAACTTGTCTTTTAATCAATTTTCGGGTGAAATTCCTGCTTCAATTGCCAATGCGTCCAACTTAGTTTCAATTGAGTTGTTTATGAATACATTATCTGGATCAATTCCTTCAACGATAAACAAATTAAACAAACTTGAATTACTGTCTTTGTACAACAACCAATTATCGGGAGAATTGCCAGCAGAATTGTTTGCTTTACAAAGCATCAAAGTATTGCAATTGAACAGCAACAAGTTTACAGGTAAATTAAGTCCAGCTGTGGCAAATTTAAAAACATTAGAATCTTTGGTTTTGTTTGATAATAACTTAGCAGGAGCGATTCCGTTTGAATTAGAAAAGTTAAATAACTTGAAAGAAATGAACGTTTCTTACAACAACTTTAATGGATTTGTTTCAAAAACATTAGCTGAAAAAGATACATTCAAAATGACAATGGTTAATGAATTTGGTGTTGCTTCAACATTGAACGTAGTTGATAAAGACAAGGCTATTGTTAACGAAGAATAAAAAGTATATAAAATCATTCAAAAGCCTCACTACAATGAGGCTTTTTTTAAGTTCTTTGATTATGTTATATATTTGCTTCAAATTATTAAACAAATGAGCAATTATCTTAACATATTGATTTTAGATGATCATCTAGTCGTTCGAAAAGGGGTTAAACTTTTTTTGAATGAAAAGTTCAAAAAGTATGTGGTTTACGAAAGTGAAAATTATCAAGCTACGTTAGATATTATCAACAGAATTTCTTTTGATGTTATATTTTTAGATATCAATATTAATGGTGTTGAGAATATCAAAATGATGAAAGAGATTAAAGAGATTCAACCTCATGTTAAGATTTTGGTTTTTTCATCGCACGAAGAAAAGCAATACGGATTGCGTTACATTCAAAATGGCGCAGATGGATATTTAAACAAGTTTTGCTCAGAAGAAAAGATGGAAATTGCTTTGAAGCAACTTCTCGAAAAAGGATACTACTATAGTGAGACAATTAGAACAAAATTAGATACAAGTTCTAAAACGAAAAGCCTTGATAATCCGCTAGATAGTTTGTCTAATAGAGAGTTTGAAATTGCTAAGCTTTTGGTTGATGGAGAAGGAAATTTAGAGATTTCAAACAAGCTTGACCTAAAAATGTCTACAGTAAGTACTTACAAAAATAGAATTTTTGAAAAACTCAAGGTAAACAGCGTTATTGCTTTAGCCGACGTTTTTAAAGAGAATTCATAGATTAAATGAAACAAAAAACAGATAAAATGTATACTTAACTAAAAATTTGTAGTATTAATTCTAATAATATTACAAATTTATTTTATAATTTTGACCCAAGTTTACAAATACTTATTTTACTAATATTCAATATTATGAATAAAACTACTTCTACTAAATTTTTGATTAGCTCTTTTTTACTATTGCTGGTCAATTTTTTTGCTGTTAATGGATATGCCGAAGGTACGCCAACGTTATCACCCAACGCAGCTAACATTACAGGATTATTATCTGCTCCTGATATTACGGCTGGTCCATATGTGGGTGCTGCAGAAGATAATCGTGTAAAATTCTTAATTACTAATAACGCAACTGAAAACCTATATTTTGGTTTCGATGCTCGTGGTTATGTCAATACAGGTTCAAGCCCAAGATTAGGCGCAAATGTTGTGTTTTATCGTATTTATAGTACGGCAGCACCAACGGTTGCCATTCAGCAGGGTGTTTGGGATCCAGCGGCAGATGCGCCAGGAAGTATTGATACACATGCTGAGGCTTTGGCTGGTCCGAATATTAATGGTGTAACCGCAGGTTATATTCCATTTGTTTTTGACCCAGCTGCTGATGGAGAATATTTTATTTCAATCTACAGAAGTAGCATGCCTGATGGTAGCGCTCCAATTACAACTGGCGTAGGAAGTAGAGTTTATATGCCTCTTTTTGATTTTACTGTAGCTTCCGGCCCTGCAGCAACTGCAACAACTATTAACGGTCGTTTGTATTCGGACAAATGGAGTTTTGCGGCTGCAGATGTTAATTTTGTAATTACGGCAGGAACTAATCCAGCAAGTGCTGAGCCAGTGTTTTATGCTTATACTGATGATCAAACCGTAGTTAGAATTGACTTCGAGACAGGTTTTCAACCTATTGCGTTTAACATTGCGGTGAATAAATATGGTGTTTCTACACCTGGAGTTTGGACCACAACGCGCCGATCGATAAATTCGGCAACAACACCGCCGTTAACGGGTGGTTATAAGGTGTTTGTCAATGTGCCCGATACATCACCGTCCGCTTTCCCTATTGCGGCTATTCCCGCCAATCCCACTTTTCTGACACCAGCCATTTCGGGTTGTGCTCCTAATTATAGTATAAATTATAATGTCGCTGCTGCTGGAGATGTACAGATATTATTGAACTTAGATGGTGTGCCAGGTTATCAAACACCAGGACCTGACCGTATATTAGAAGCTTTAGATGTAGCGCCAGGAAACAATAGTTTGTCTTGGGATGGACTCAATGGAGCTGGAGTTGCAGTGCCTTCGGGAACCAATTTCAATATAGCATTAACATTTTTAAAAGGACGTTTTAACTTACCATTGTATGATGCCGAGTTGAATAAAAATGGATTAAGAGTGAGTTTAGTATTGCCAGTTCCTTTGGCTAATTCTCGTATTTATTGGGATGACTCAGGTTTAGTTAATGTTGGTGGATTTTGTGATGGTACCGCAGCAGGAGCGGCAAATAATACTACAGGTACAGGTTTAAATAATTCTTTTGTAGGAACAATATCTCCAGCTCACGCATGGAGTGGTACGGGAAATACTGGTCAAGTGATTCCTGCTCCTTTTACAGGTACGGTTGCTTCAAATAACGAAAATACAGGTCTTCAATGTGATGACTTTGGAAACGTTCGTGTCATCAACACATGGGGTTGGGGTTACGCTTCAAATGCTACCAATCTTAATGTAGTTTTAGGTTGTGCCGATTTAAGCGTTACTAAAACAGTGAGCAATGCAACACCATTGGTAGGAAGCAATGTTACTTTTACAATTACAGCTACTAATAATGGGACAGTTAATGCACTTAATACTATCGTTAATGATTTATTATCGGCTACTTGTTATTCATTTGTTTCGGCTACACCGTCGGTGGGTTCTTACAATAGTGGAACGGGCGAGTGGTTAGTAGGAACTTTAAACAATGGTGCTTCTGCTACTTTAACTATAGTCGCTACGGCTATTAGCCAAAATGGCTGTACCAATACAGCAACCATTACTAGTAATCAGACCGATACTAACTTAACCAACAATACGGCTTCAGTAACACCAATTCCACAACCCGATAACGATGGTGATGGAATTAACGATACAGTCGATTTAGATGATGATAATGATGGTATTTTAGATACGGTTGAAACTTGTAATACAGCTCGAACTTTAGTTTGGACTAATCCTTCTGCGGGAGTTTATGAGTATACAGACGTTCCTAATAATACAAGAGTGAGAGTTACGCTTGGAGATTATGCTAATTTCTGGGATAGCGGTGTAGGTTTTAATCAAGGTATTGATCCTAGTTGTACTTTCTTTACAACTAATTCAGGTTCACCAATTCCTGGAACAAACGCGCTAACACTTCAAACAGGTGCTAATACTGGACCATCAACTTCAGGAACATTAACAGTACAATATTTTGATGCTACAGGTACTACTCCAAAAGTTTTGAGAAATCCAGTGATGCATATGTCGGGTATTGGAGGAACAAGATCTGTTGCTTTAGTAAATAGAGTTACTAGTTCTTCTTGGCAAACATTAGGTGGATTTACAATGACTACTGTAAATGCCGACCCTCAATTTTTAACCACTGCAACCACTTTCAGACATGGAAATTTAGGTGGAAATAATGGAGTGGCAATGGTTAATTGTGGTGCAGGAGAAAATTCAGGTACATTACGAATGAATGGTAATTTCTCTAATTACCAATTTGATGTTACTCAATTGGATTATACAGGTGTTCCAGCAAATACTGCTCAAACATTGGATAGATTTTATCTTGTTTTTGAATACGATGCCGCTTGTAATGATATCGATAATGACGGTATTCCAAATTCTTTCGACACCGATTCAGACAACGACGGCTGTTCAGATGCTAACGAATATTACAATTCAGCTTCAGCTGATGGTAATGATAATGGTACTTATGGTGTAGGGACTCCAGCGGTTAACCCTGATGGAACTGTAACCACAGCATCGTACACAGGTGCTTATGCTAACGCAATAAATAATGCTGTTTCAACAGCTTGTCAAATTGACGCTGTAGATGATGCGCCAGTTACGCTTGCTTCAGGAGTAGCTCCAGTTGTAGCTTTAAATGTTTTGCCAAACGATACTTTAAGTGGTGTTGCAGTTACAACAACCAATACTAACGTAACACCTTCTTCAAATGGTCCATTAAGTATAGATGCTAATGGAGATGTTACTCTGGCAGCTAACACACCATCAGGAACGTATACTATAACGTACCAATTGTGTGAGGCTGATCCTACTTCAGGATTGAATGTTGTTCCAGCCAATTGTGATTCAGCGATTGCAACTGTAATTGTGGCTAACCCAATTGATGCGGTTGATGATCCAGCTACTACAGTAGCATCAGGAGCCACACCAACACCAGCAGGAAGTGTTTTAGGGAATGATACTTTAAATGGTAATCCTGCCACGATTGCAACAACAGATGTAACACCAGGTTCAAACGGACCATTGAGTGTTGATGTTGACGGTAACTTAACAGTGGCGCCAAATACACCAAGTGGAACTTATACTATTACATACGAATTATGTGAAACTGGAGCTGTTCCTGCCAATTGTGATACTGCAACTGCTACAGTAATAGTTTCTAATCCAATTGATGCAGTGAATGATCCAGCTACAATAGTAGCATCAGGACCTGCACCAACACCAGCAGGAAGTGTTTTAGGAAATGATACATTAAATGGCTCACCTGTAACAATTGCTACAACAGACGTTACACTAGGTTCAAACGGACCATTGAGTGTGGATGCTGATGGTAACTTAACTGTTGCTCCAAATACACCAAGTGGAACTTACACCATTACATACGAATTATGTGAAACAGGTGCAGTTCCTGCTAACTGTGATACAGCTACTGCAACAGTAGATGTTATAGCTCCAATTGATGCCGTAGATGATACTCCAGCACCAATCAATGGATTAGACGGAGGAAACACACCAAGTGTACTTGTAAATGATACTTTAAATGGAGTACCAGTAAATCCATCGGATATTACTTTAACACCAGTTACTGTACCAGGCGGACTTACCTTAAACCCTGACGGTACTATCACTGTACCAGCAGGCACTCCAGCAGGCACTTACCCAGTAGTGTACCAAATCTGTGAGATAGCAGTACCAACCAATTGTGATACAGCTACAGCAAGCGTAGTAGTTACGCCTGCTCCTATTGATGCTGTGGTTGATGATTACACAGCTACACCAATCAATGGATCAAATGGAGGAACTACGCCAACTGTATTAGCTAATGATACATTAAACGGCTTACTAATTAATCCTTCAGATATTACCCTAACACCAGTAACCGTTCCAGCAGGACTTACCCTAAACCCTGACGGAACCATTACTGTGGCACCAAATACACCAGCTAATACTTATGTAGTAACGTATACTATTTGTGAGAATTTAAATCCAACAAATTGTGATACGACAACGGCTACGGTATTAGTTACTCCAGCACCAATAGATGCAATAGACGATACACCAACTACTATTCCAAGTGTACCAGGTGGAACTACAGCGAGTGTACTAGACAATGACACATTGAATGGAGTAATCTTAACACCATCGGATGTAGTATTAACACCAGTGAGTGTACCAGCAGGCTTGACCTTAAACCCTGACGGAACTATAACAGTAGCGCCAGGTACACCAAACGGAACATACCCAGTAGTATACCAAATCTGTGAGGTATTAAACCCAACCAATTGCGATACCGCTACAGCTAATGTTGTAGTGGCAGCAATTGATGCCGTAGATGATACTCCAGCACCAATCAATGGATTAGACGGAGGAAACACACCAAGTGTACTTGTAAATGATACTTTAAATGGAGTACCAGTAAATCCGACCGATATTACCTTAACCCCAGTAAGTGTACCAGGTGGCTTAACATTAAACCCTGACGGAACGATTACCGTACCACCAGGCACTCCAGCGGGCACTTACCCAGTAGTGTACCAAATCTGTGAGATTGCAGTACCAACCAATTGTGATACAGCTACAGCAAGCGTAGTAGTTACGCCTGCTC
>CAYPXI010000034.1:0-20945 GCA_964414655.1 uncultured Flavobacterium sp.
CAGAGAACACGAAGTTATTTGCATTAGCTTCCCAAATTGAGAAGTCAGCATTATCTACGTTTCCATCACCATTCAAATCAGTAATATAAACCCCGAATGCAAACTCGTTAGCGTCTGTTTCCCATAATGAGAAGTCAGCGTTGTCAATATTACCATCAGCGTTCAACTCACCCGAGAAGAATCCGTAAACTCCAGTATCGATTAACGCCATGTTATCACCAAAAGCTTTTGTAGCAGCATCTGAGAAATCATAAGTTAATGGAGCAGGGCCAACAGTTACAGGTGAAGCTGTCCATGTTTGAATGAAGTTACCTCCTTTTACTGATAAGTAAAATGAACCATTTGGTGCGGAAGGGAACGTACAAACTGCAGTTCCGTTTGTTTGCAATACAGCAGTAGTTGAAGTTACTAAAGACAATGTTGTAGTATCATATAATTCAACCGTTACATCAGCTACATCGGTCATTGGAGAAACTAAGTCTTGATTGTTTTTAACTGGTCGCATTGCACCAGCACCTGAATCATAGAAACCTTCAACAAATAATTTTAGGTTTACGATTGAATTACATCCCACAGTTGCTGTAACTGGAGTTCTTGTAACCGATTCACATGTTTCGTCAAAAGTTAAATTATGGAAACAGTTGGTTGTATTGGCAGTTGTAACAACGGCATCATTAAGAGCAGAAACGTTTCCTAATAATCGGATTGCTCCACCAGTTGGGTAAGTTATGGTTGCTGAATTGTTTCCTAAAGTGTTATTAGTAGCAACTAAACCATTAGTAGCCACTAAACGGTAACCTGTACCAATAGGAATAGTGTAGTTAAGTGTTACCACTTGCGAAACCGTACCTATAGTTCCCGTATTTAAGGTTGGAGTAAAAGTCACAGGAGATGTTCCTGAAACTAGATTACCAGTTGAATCAAATAAGGCAACCGTTATTGGTGTACGTAAAGCTGTGTTTTTAGGGTATACTGTTACAGTTTTTAATACTGTTTTGTTAGTTACATCAAAAGCAATTCCTTTGAATAGAGCCGTTGATGCAGCTGTACCGCTCCATACTCCAGTATTTACTGATCCAGCAGATGTACTTGCAGAAGCAACATAATAAGTTGTTGTAGCCGATACAGTTGGAGAGTACGTTGTACCAGTTGTTACTAATGTACCACCAGTTGCCGCATCATACCAATTCAATACAGAACTTCCAGTGGCGGATAAATTGGCAACACCCGGAGCGCAAATAGTTGCTCCAGTAGTTGTAACTGTTGATTGTGAAACAGTTATCGCGATAGCATTAGAAGTACCCGGATTTCCAGCACAAGTTACAATACATTGGTAAGAAGTATTCACCGAAGGACTTGCTACATAAGTGGCAGCAGTTGCAGCAGGAATATTTGCAAAACCAGCACCAGAATCTGCTTGCCATTGGTACGTTAAGCCAACACCAGTTAAACCAGTTAAGCTTAATGTACTTGTTTGACCAAGGCATACACTAGTAGTTGTAGCCGAAGCAACTGGAGCAGGAGTTCCTGAACAGCCAGGACCATCAGCATACGCAAAATTTCCTATGAAACCGCCAGTTTGAGCAGTAGTTAAAGCAATGGTGTTTGGAGTATAAACTGTAGCTGTAAAGCCATTTGTTGTTGAGGTTGTTGTAGTGCTTGCAGCAAATGTCATCGCAGGTGAAGTAGGAGTGGATACAATATCGTATACACCATTTTCTGTTGCTGAATGAACAATAAGGTTTGAAGCAGTAACATTTGGATCAGATCCAATTTTTACATTGTAACCTGTAAAAGCACCAGCTGTACCTACTCTTGATACTTTCCAACGATTTTGACTTAAATTAGAAGCGTTAGCACTATTTACTGAACCAGAATTGGTGTCAAAAGCTTCTGCCATAAGTTCTACACCACCAGTAGAAGAGATGTATATTGGTAAGTATTTACCGTTTTTACCCGTTGGGAATAATCTAAACTGAGCAATATTAGCATCACTTTTATTAGCATGAGCACAAGGGCCATCGATATAAGAAGTTGTGTTACCACCAGCAAAGGCTCCTCCAAATAATGGACCAGTAACATCAAAAATACCTGAGTATAATGGATAAGCCGCCGATGTATGAATAATACCATTGATTAACGTTACTGAAGAAGAACATCTAAAGTTTGGCACTTGCAACGTAACGCCAGCAGAACTTGTATTATTTACTGTTAAACTCCATAAAGCATAACCTGTTGCAGGACCTGCAGAAAGCGCCCATTGATTGCTTTCCCAAGTACCTGAACCAGAAATTGTTTGGGGTAAATTAGTCGCAGCATTTAAGCCATTAATATAATTCCCAAAATAAACACCAGTTCCTTGCCAAGGAATGTTGATTGTTCCATTATTTTCAATATCACCTCCAAGATAAATCGTACTATTTGCAAAGGTTTTTTTGAAAACACTTCCTGCAGTAACCGTAAATTTATTTTGAACATTCATGAAGAAATTGTTGTTCAAATTGTTGTTACTAACTTGCATGAATCTGTTTTGACCGTCGGGTGCATTAACTGTTAAATTCCCTAAAGATAACAAACCGCCATTTGCCATAAATTGGCAATTGAATCCTGTTGAAACAGCTGATGTATTTTGAGTTGAAACCCCATCACCAATTTGCAAAGTGTGATTTAATCCAGCCGCATAGTGATTAGGTGAAGCATAAATAAACGATCCACTTGATTGCGAATTAAATGAAGAAAAATCCATTACCAAAGGAGAAGGAGCTCCAGGTTGTACAGGCTCAGATAAGGTTAATGCCGCACCATTGATGTTAGCAACAAAGGTTCCAGGTTTAATACCAGTACCAGTAACAGACATACCAATAATTATGTTTGGATTTGCAGCAGGTAATACAACTATTGGACTTCCAACATTTACAGCAACAAATGATAATGTTTGTGGCGATGTAATTGGTGAAGTTCCTAACCCTGAAACGGGTAATGATAATGTAACTCTAACTCTTTGTAGACCGCCAAATTCAGATGCAATAGCTGCAACTGTAGTCCCAGGTTGAATTCCAGTACCAGATACTGCTTGTCCTACAGCTAAGTTTGCATTATTAGCAGAAAATTCAAATACAACATCGGTATTTCCATTCAACATGGAGGAGAAGTTTAAATTAGTTCCCGATGGAATACTTGCAGTTACGTTACTAGATAAAACTACAGTATTAACTGTTCCTGTGAAGTTAACAGTTGTACTTAATACAGTAGTACCAGGAGGGATGTTAGCATGGCCAGTAACTACTTGTCCTACTGCAATTAGATTTCCACCTGAATTGCTTGTAGTAAATGTGTTTGTAGAAAGCACAGCTGTTGTCGTTTTAACAAAAGTTCCCGTAGCGCCTTCCGTATTTAAATTGTAGTTTGAAATAGAAGTTGCTGAAATAGGAGTTCCAATATTTACTAATGGGTCAACAATTGTAATTTTACCACCAGTTAAGCCTAAGTTTGAAGTTTCAATTTTACATGAAGCACCTCCAAAGGCAACCGAAGTAGCTGCGTTTCCATTGTCATTACTGTCAATAATAATATCTCCACCGGTTTGATTAAAAGTACTATTCAATTTATGAGACATAAATCCATTTACTTTTAAAGTACCTGATGTCATTGTATAAGTACCATAGTTGTAAAAAGCAGCATTGTTATTAGTACAACCTACAGTCATCGTAGTTGCACCACCATTATTTACTAAAGTACCTCCAGTGTTAATAACCACACCAGTAGCATTTGCTGTAGTAGTTACAGTAACAGTATGTCCTGAAGCAATTTTAGCTACCGAAGTACATGAAGGTACTACTCCGCCAACCCATGTTGAAGTGCTATTCCAATCTCCTGATGTAGCAGAAGTTATTGCTGTTGCGGTATTTACAAATGATGCATTGTCAAATCCAATATAAATAGGAGCAGTAGTTAAGTCGCCGATTGATAAGCCATTTCTGAATACAAATGGTTGAGCTGTTCCATCTTGATGTGTTCCTGCTAAAGCAGAAGACGCATACATTAATCGAGAAGTACCATTTGTTGCTTCGTAAGCACCATTCGCATATAAACCAACTCTATGATTGGTTGAAGTTGTATAAGTTATTGATGGAGCAACAGCGGAAGATTCTGGAGTTGAGAAAGCCCAATTTCCATTGTATCTATTGTTGATTGTATAACTTCCATCAGCAATTGAAAGACTATTCGTTAGAGTTGTAGCGTCTGTATAAGTTATTGCAACTTCTCCAGCAACTGATGGATTAGCGTCAGGCAATAAATACAATGAACGGTCTTGATTAGCGCCACTAATGAAAGGATACCAGGTTGTTTTATACGATACATCTGTACCTGGATATTCTGTACCAGGATTAATGGCTTTAGTGTTTGATCCTGAAACCCATTTTGACAATTTTCCGCTAGTGAAACCATAACCTGCAGGACAAGTAATATTGTTTAAAGCACTAAAGTTTCCTAGCACTAATCGTTTACCAGTAGCAATGCTTACTCTACCAGAGGTTAAGACTAATGCAGTTTTAATTCTTACACCATCTGCATCCCAAATAACGTTTGGAGATGCTGTTGATGTATTAGTTACTTCTAATGTTCCTAATACATTTGAAACATTACTTGAGGTGTTAACTCCAGCAGCAGACCCACCCATAAAACCAGCAGGATCTATTGTTACAGTTTGTAGTGTTGTTCCATTTAAATTCAATCTAGAACTTGCAGCTGAAAACCCTAATTGACTATCAAATCGTGCTCCAGCACCAACATCAAAGTTGTGACCCACTTTTAGATATTTACCATTGGTTCCATCATGATTATTAAATCGTGAGCCACCAGCTGCAATATTTACGTCATTATTTACAGTGAATTCATCTACAACTGTACTGATAGCAAATTGTAGTAATGTGTTAGTTCCAGCAAGAATTAAATCTTCACATCCTGAATATCTTGAGTCAATTATAACAGTTTCATCAGCTCCATCAAGCACAGCAGAATCTGCAAGTGTTGGAACTTTTCCACCATCCCAAGTGCTTGGTTGCGACCAAAGACCTGATTGCGCACAAGTGATTTCTTCAGGCATTCTTGAAGTAAGTGAAATATTGTCAATAGCCGCTGGAGGAAGTGTTCCAGCTGAAGTACCATTGGTCCAAACAAAAATCAGTCGGAAGGAAGTACCCGCAAATGATTTAGGAATAAATGCTGTAGTTTTAGTTGTGGCTACTTGAGGGTTAGAGTTGAATGAAATCAACGTTGCGCCTTGCCAAGTAGGTGTTGGATTATAAGTAAAAGGTGCCGTTACCTGAGTATCAGTTCCTGTAACAGTTTGAGAAATTGGAGCAACCCACACTTGCCATCCACCACCAGAAGCTGGAGCTGATTTCACATCAAATGTTAAAGTCATCGCTGTTTCTGAAGAAGGAATAGTGGTTATATCTCTGTAAAAATATATAGTTCTATTGGTTGGATATCCACCATAAGAATTGGTAACACCATTATCGTTTGAAACATAGGCCGCATTTCCAGAAATAGCCGCTGATGTAGCACTAAAAGTCAATGTTTGACTAGCCGCAGCCGCAGCCGTTGTCGCTCTCGATAATCCTAAAGCTGTACCATTTATACTGGCCACATAAGTATTAGCTCCAATAAAAGCATTAGGAGCAATCAACATACCTACTGAAATATTCGGATTTGCAGCAAGTAATGTAATCGAATAAGTTCCTGCAGTAATAGCTGTAGCACTTGTTACTTGTGTAGTGCCGACACTAATACCACCACTAAATTGTCCGAAGCCTAATGTAACGCCAGATGCCGTTGCTGTTGCTGTTTGAGACAGTGTTAAATTTGTTCCAGCAATAGCAGATACAAACGTATTGGCAGGAATTCCCAAACCATAAACAATTTGACCTACTGTAATACTAGGATTTGCAGCTGTTAATGTAACTGCTGCAGAAGCAGAGGTTATCGAACCCACCGATGTAGTTCCAGAAGCAGCTGTTCCAACGGCCCATTTCACTGGACTAGTTCCTTCGTTTGCAACAGTCCACCCATTGGCAGCAAAGGTTGATCCATTTGAAAAGGTACCATCACCCGAAGGTATTCTCTGCGTTTGGGCTTGCACACTGGTTATGGCAAGCAAAAACATGAAAACCACCAAATGAAAACCATTCGAGAATGTTTTCTGTCTTTCGAGTTTTTCACAAAATTGTGATGCTGAACTCGAAAGTCTTTTTAATTTGTAATTGTTAAACATAGTTCTTTGATTTAGTAAAAAGTTAATTTGATGTGAATATATAATATAAACACACACAACAAAAGTTTTTAGTTTTGATATTACTGAATTTCGAAAGGTTTGAATTGTGTTTAAAAAATTGTTTTTCAGTAACTTACAAAGAATATGTAGAATGCTTTTTATTAAATTGGCTTTTCGTTTTGAAGCTGTTCAATTTGTAGGTTGAGTTGAGCAATCTCTGTTTTTTTTCTTTTCACAAGTAAAAGATATAAAATAAAAAAGGAAGCACATATAGCAATCAAAACGAAAATAAAAACAAAAAATTTATTTTTTTGATTGGTTAATTTTGAGTTCAACTCTTTGTCTTTTTCTCGAAGAGAGACACTAATCGATTTTCGCTCACTTTGTTTGATTAAATTTTGAGTAGTAATATATTTGGCATGATACACTCTGTATTGATCCCAATTGTTTACGGCAAGATAATTTTCAGATAAACCGTTGTATATTTCTTGATTTAAAATTAAATCATTAACATCGGCAGAAATAGTTAATGCCTCATTTAATGTTTTAATAGCTTCATTATAATTTCCTTCTAAAGTATAGACTTTTGCTAATCCTTTTAAGGCAAAAGCTTGTAAACTTTTCGCATTTACAATTTTGGCATGTTCAATGGCTTCTTTGAAATTTAGGTTGGCCAATTGATTATTCAACATCAAGATGTAGCAGTTGCCTTTGTTGTATTTGGCGATACTCAAAGCCGAATTATTTGTCCTGTCGTTTGCTTTTACTATTTCAGCAATTCCTTTGTCAAAGTAGTAATTGGCAATATCACAGTTTAGTTTTTCTTTGTAAATAAAGCCTCTAACAATATAATTTTTACCCAATTGGGTATGAATAGAGTCTTTTACGGGATAATTCAGAATTAATTGTTCAGCTTGATCTAAATATTGAATTGATTTATCATAAATTTTTAGCTGATGGTATTGAATAGCCGTTTTATTTACGATAATAATTTTTAATAAATTGTCTTTTGAAAATTTAAGAAGCTCATTGGCTTTAATGACAAACTTAAGTGATTTTTCATAATCTCTTTTTGAAGAATAGGCGTCAGAAATTAATTTATAGGATTTGATTTTATAATCTATATTGTCATCAGAAATTTGAATAATTTGATTGGCAATTCGAATCGCATTATCCGGATTTTTATATATTTCTAATGAGGCAAAACGAATCAAACTATCCTTTTCACTTCTATTTTGTGCCAAAGAAAACAATGTTGATAGTAAAGCAACTATCAACAGTAAAAATCTAGTTAAAATGTAATTTTTTTTATTCATTTTCAAGCACTAAATTTTCTTCTTCTTTCTCTTTTCTAACCAAGTCAATAAAAGTAACCGGCGAAATTCCTGTAACTGATTTAAATACGGTAGCAAAACTACTGTGAGACGAAAAACCACAGTATTCGGCTAAATAACTTATCTTATAACTAATAAAATTGGGATCAGACTTCAGTTTTTCAACGATATAATTAATGCGCAACTTGTTGATGTAGGCATTAAAATTCATATTAAAATTGGAGTTAATAACCTCTGAAAGATATTTTGTATTGGTGTCAAATTGTCCGGCTAAAACCGCTAACGAAATGTCTTTGTTGGTAAACTTAGTGGTGTTTTCAAATCGCTCTAATTTTTTTAGAAGCATTTGTTCGGTTTCTTTTGGGATATTGATTTTCTTAGTTTCTTCTAATTTAACCGGAATAAGGTTGATAAAATTGTTTCGCGTCACATTCAGGTATTGAATAATTTCAGCCAAGCTTTTTTTCTTTTGATACAACCTCCACCACATGAAAAATAACCCAAAAACAAATAATAAAACCAATACAATCATAACATATCCAATGTTGTAGTAATTGGATTCTTGCTGAACATATTTTTCAGATTGCTCTTGCGATATTAGGTTGTAAGCCGTGTTTATTGATTCTTGTTCTAATTCGTCAATTTCTGCATGACGTTTAATAAAATTAACATTGCTTAACTTGTAGTTTAACGTGTCTTTTATGGCTAAATAATTGACACTTAACTTTTTTATAATTGATTCTTGTAAGTAAATATTTTGCAATCCAATAGAATTGTTGTAAGCACTTAACAGTAATTGAATAGCATCATTGTGTTTTTTCTCTTGAAAACAAATACTGGCCAATCCTGATAAAGCAAAAACTTCTGCGTAATTGTTGTTGTATTTGCTTTTTCTGATAGTTGTCAAAGCGTTTTCAAAATATTTTTTAGCCTCAACAAAATTTCTATCCTCTAAATTCAATTGTCCAAGAGTGAGTGTGTAAGACAACGCCAATTCAGGAAAATCCTTTAAATTGTTTGATTTCTGAAGTTCTTTCGTTAACGATGTTATTCCTTCCGTAAATTTTTGCTCATTGAGTAAAAACTTTACTTTTTCAAGTAAAATAGCAGCTTTCTTGTATACACGAACGTTTTTACTAGTTCCAACATCATTGTTTTCTATAATTGTTAAGATGTCTTTTGCTTCCTTGTCAAGCGATAATTCTCTTAAAACTTCAATTTTTTCTAGTTCAACAACTAACTTTTCCTTGTCTGTTAAGTAATTGATGTATTTTTTTTCTTCAAATAAAAACTGAAGCGAATTGCTGTAATCTCCTTTGACTTTGTAAATTTTTGCAGTAAGAAAATTGATTTTTGCTTTCTCGGCATCAGTTATAGAAGGCTTACTTAATAAGAGCTTTGTGATGTTGATAGCTTGTTCAGGATTAGAATTCATTAGCTCTTTCACATTCTGATTTAAAAGCGATTCTTTTATTTCAGATTGAGAAAAAGCGGCATTTTGAAACAACAAAAATGCAAGAATTAAGAAGCTATATTTTAAAAAGAATAATTTCATACATAAAACGACTTTTCAGTCTTCTTTCAATCATTTTCTCCACATGTTTCAAAGATAAATTATTTTTTTGAACTAACTTCTACTAGCAAAATAAAACAATCATTTTGATTAAAATTTCTACCGCCGAGAAGAATTTTAGCGTCATAATTTTTTATTTGTAATGGACAAAAATAAGAATAGGTTTCTCTTCCATCCAAAAAACACTTTGAGTTTTTGTTTTTTGAGTATTGTGTTTTCTTGTTTCATAAAAGAAAAAGGCAGTAAATGTTTTAGTCAGAGAAGGCAATAAAAACAAAAACCCCACTAAATCATACAATTTAATAAGGTTTTGAATAAAATTATTGTCTTGTTGTGGAGAAGATGGGGCTCGAACCCACGACCTCTTGACTGCCAGTCAAGCACTCTAGCCAACTGAGCTACATCCCCAAAAGCGTAACAAATATATAAACAAAAAGCGAAATCACACAAATAAAAATTAAAGGATTAAAAATTAACACTTTAAATGATTTAAAAATGAAAAAAAGGGTGAAAAAAATTTTTTTTCTCAAGGAAAAACAACTAATATTGCTCTTCTTTAAAAAACTAAACTATTAACTTCAATTTTAAACCACAAACATGAGAAAAATTACTTTCCTTTTTTCGTTTTTATTACTTTCCTTCTTAAGTGAGGCTCAAGTAATAGCTTCACAAACTTTTGATACTGCTTTAGGTTGGACTACGACTAATACAACAAGTGATGCAGGTACATCTATCCCAGCTTGGTCAAGAAGAACTGCTGGAACAACACCAACTTGTTCTCCTTTTGCGGGCGCTGGTATGGCACGTTTTAATTCGTACAATATTCCTTCTGGAGGAAGTGGTAGATTAACTTCACCAGCGATAGCATTTGCAGGTTCTAGTTACAGAGTGAAATTGAAAATGTACAGAGATAATGGTTATCCAACAGACGCAGACAACATCAAGGTTTATTACAATACTACTAGTGCTGCTGGAGGTACTTTGTTAGGTACCGTTAATCGTTCAAGATCATTAGCGCCAGTTGTAAGTGCTGACGGTTGGTATACTTACACATTTGATATTCCAGGAAATCCTTCAGGAAATGGATATGTTAATATTTTAGGAACTTCATTTTATGGTAATAACATCTTTATCGATGAGATTTCAATTGAACAAATTCAAGCTAATGATGCTGAAATGAATGCTTTCAATATTAACCCGATTATTGCTGCTGGAACTACTCAAATTCAAGGGTTGATTAAAAATTTAGGTTTGTCAACAATTACTTCTGCCGATATTAACTGGCAAGTTGATTCAGGTGCAATTTACACGCAATCTTTAACAGGTTTAAGTATTGCAGCGGGTCAAACGTATGGTTTCACTCACAATAATCAATGGGATGCTACTCCAGGTTTATACTCTGTTAGAACATGGGTTTCTAATATTAATAACGGAGCTGTAGATGGTGATGCAAATAATGATCAAATAGTAAAATCAGTTGCTGTAGCAAGTAATTCTACGTCAAGACTACCTCTTTACGAAAAGTTCTCAAGCGCAACTTGTGCACCTTGTGCCAACTTTAATGGAAATTATTACACACCATTTTACAATACAGGTAATAATCAAGACAATATGGCTTTCATAAGCTATCAAGTAAACTGGCCTGGTGCTGGGGATCCATACTATACTGCTGAAGTTGGAACTAGAGTAGCTTACTATGGTGTGAGTGGAGCGCCAACTTTGTATGTTGACGCAAAAGATGGAACTAATTTTAATACAGCACAATTGCAAACAGGCTTAAACAATGCCTTATTAGTTCCTGCTTATTTTGGATTGACAGCAACTAAAGAATTGGTTGGTGATCAAATGACGGTTAATGTTACTACAAATCCATATTTAACAGGTTCCTATAAAATGCATGTAGTTGTAGTTGAAAAAATAACTACAGGAAACATCGCAACTAATGGTGAAACTTCATTCAAACATGTTATGATGAAAATGATTCCTGATGCCAATGGAACAACAATAAACTTTACTCACGATGTTCAAACAACTAACACTTTCCAAGCCACTTTGTCTGGTTTAAATATAGAAGAAATGTCTGATTTAGATGTGGTTGTTTTTATTCAAAATAATGCAAACAAAGACATTATGCAATCAACTTATGCTACTGAAGCATTAGCAACTAATGAATTTGGAAGTTCAGCTCAAATCAAAATGTGGCCAAATCCATCCACTGGAATTGTAAGAATTGCTACTGAAAATCCAGTAAATGTTGTAATTACTGATATCAGTGGAAAAGTAGTTTTCACAATGAACGAAGTTGTTAACGACACTCAAATGAATTTATCTTCTTTGCAAAAAGGAATTTATTTAGCTAAAATGACTACTAGCGAAGGTGTTGAACAAACACAAAAAATCGTTTTAAAATAATAATAAAAAAACAACACAGGAAGTTAGGTTTCTGATTTCCTGTGTTTTAAAATAAAATAAAATGAAAAGAATTTTACTTTTAACTTCCGTTTTTATAAGTGCTATTGGGTTTTCTCAAATTGCTCTTACTAGACACAACGGAACTCCAGTAAATAATGGACAAGTGCTTGCTTTTAATACTAATTCAGGAACTGCTGCAGAGTTTGATTTTTATGTAAAGAATCTTTCAGCTACAGCTTCTGTTAATGTGAAAATTAATTGTATGGCATTGGTCAATACTGATGGATTTGGTTTTGAATTGTGCTTTGGAAATGAATGTCTTCCTGATGTGGAAGAAGGAATGACGTATCCAATTAACTTTCCTTATGTAACTCTTCCACCGCTTGGTCAAAGTGGTAATGATGGACATTTTTTGAATACTCCAGTCGCATCTAGTACGGCTCCATTCCCAAAAGATTATACTTTTCGTTTTTACCAAGCAGGTAATGCGTCTGGAAACACAATTGATGTAACCTATAGATACGATCCAAATTTATCCAACGATGAAATCAGTCAGTTACAAGCTTCAGGTGTAATTGTTAAATCAACAGTGGTAGAAAATGAGTTGGTTTTAGATGTTTTAAAAGGTGATTCTATGGTTATTTATGACTTAAACGGCAAAGCTGTTTATGCATCCAAATTAAACTATGGAATTCAAACTATCAATGTTTCTGATTTAACTTCTGGAGTCTATCTGATTAATTTTACAAATGCTGAAGGCGTTTCAACAACTAAGAAAATTATTAAAAAGTAATTTTTGATTTAATTTTTTTAAATAGATATTAAAAAGGCTCACATTTGGTGAGCCTTTTTTATTAAAATGAATTGATCCAATCTTCAATCAATTGAACACCTTCATTATGTTTGACTGTTCTGCCCAGAGGAGGCATTATGAAAAATGTATCAGTATGCGTGTTTACTCTATAATGTAAAATAGATTGACCAACATTATTAGGTTGAACAATTCGACCTGTATATCCTGGAACAAAATGTTCCGCATTCACACCAACGCCCATCATTACAGGGTCAGTAGTTTCACTAAAAGCAAAGCGCAAAGCGAACTGGCTTGCTTCACCATTGTTTACATGACAATGTGCACAATTGGCATCAAAGTAAGAACGAACTCGAAGGTTAATCGATTTTGAAGTGTCTTTATAATCAACAGTGGAAACTATTGTTGAAGGTAAATTGTTTTCCAAATAACCAAACTCAATCAACTTACTCAATTGATTTTTTGAACCTTCGCTGTAGTTATAATTACTGTTTAAATTTTGAGGTTTAATTCCGATTGGAGCTTTTTGAAAAGTGGTAACATTACCATGACATCTAAAACAATCGGCATCAACAATTGGAGTTCTATAATCAACGGTTTGGATGGTATTGTTTTCGTCTTTCCATGAAATGACTCTGTTAGTTTGATTGGGTTCCAAAAAAGCTTCCGTTTGTTGATCATTCCAAATGTATTCTGCAAAAATCCAACCCGTTGCTTTTCGTATCATAACTCGGGTTTCAACTATGTAAGTTGTGTTGTTCGGCTGAACATTATTATAGTAAAACACCTTGATTAAAGCAGCTCCAACTGGCAAATTTAATATATTTCCGTCACCGTTGTAAGTTGCTTTGGTTCCATTAGGCATCCAAATGAAACGTTTTTTTAACGCATATTCTGAAAAAAGCTCGCTTGCAGGTTTGTAAGGAATCACGCCATAAGAAGGTGTCAAATTCTTTAATTCTCCATCAAAAAACTTGTAATCGGATAATTTAGGATAGGGTACTGTTGTTAAGTCCACTACAACAGGTGGTGTTGGAATATTTATGTATTCATTATCATCAGATGAACTACAAGCATAGCATAATGATAAAAAAACAATGACTATGAAACCAAATATTATTTTTTGAATTTTTATCATGATAGTTGTTTTAGAAAGATGTATTCAATGATAATGAAACTCCAGAGCTTTCAGGTACAAATCGGCATACACCGCCTACACAAACCAAACCACCACGCTGTCTTCCGTAGTTTAATGCAACTCGAGTCGAATTTTTACGGAAAGCACCACCAATATTAAAATAATGGTTTCTTGCATAGTCTAGGTCATTTCCGTAATTGTATAAATCATTTATATAAAACGATAATTTAGAGTTTAAGTTGAACTCAGCAGTAGCGCCAGCCCAGTTTTTTTTGTCGTAATCAGCCCACATATGTTCGCCCATAATTCTTAATGAGCGCGTAGAAGTAAATTTGTAGGTAGCTTCTGCTGCAACAATGTTGGTATTTATTTCGCCTTTAGCATCTTCAATGTATTTTTTGTTGTAATACTGATTGATGTAACTGAATATAGATTGCCACTTATTATTCCATTTTTTGGTGATTTCTATGTTGTAATCAGTAAACATTCTTTTGCCAAAACCAAAGAAATCTGTGTCGTAATCTTGTGGATTAAAAATATAAAATGTTCCGCCCAAAGCATTCCAATTCGAAACGTTTAACGCCACTTTCATTCCGTTTTTACCACCTAAAGCAGATCCTTTTTTGAAGTCATAAAAAACATCAATTTGCCCACCAATTTCACCCGCTTTCACAAAACTTGCATCCGAAAGTAATACGTTGGGCTGCGATTGATACACATAAATGTTAGCTAAATTGTAGTGATGTTGTTTGGTCAAACTCGGAATAAAATTCATTATTCTGTCGTTAAAGGTGTTGCCTTTGGCATCTCTTTCGGAAAAGAAACTCATGTTTTCCAATCTTCTAAAGGAAGCATCTACACCAAATCCTTTTTTAGAATAACCAAGATTTACCAACAAAGCACTTCCAGGTTTAATCAATCGATTGTCAATTTGACCTGGAGCCTGTACTACGGCGTCTTTTGATTTATAGTCAAATTCAGAAGAAAAATATAGTGCATTGTAATTTACGCTTAATCTTCCTGCATATCCGTGGGTTACATCATCAAAATTTGGGTTTTCAATCGACGTTTTTTCATCGCGAGCTACATAAGTTAGTCCGAGTACAATGTCTGTTTTATCCATTTTGAAAATAGAAGAAAGACCAATTTCGGCATCTGCACCATAGATTTTTCCTTTACTTACATCAAATCCAGTTCGTTGTTGCCCGTAAATCGATTTGAAAGTTAAGTAATTAGTTGGTTTAAAGATAATTCGACCACCACGCAAGGCATTGTTGATTCCTAATGCACGGTCTTCCCAACTTCTATACAATAAACCGCTACCAAACTGCTCGTAAAAATAACCCGCAGTAACATCAATCTTGTCGTTTTTGAATTGCAAGAAATACGTGGCTACATTCGCACCATCATATTTAGGATTCATGTTTAGCAAGGCATTGTCAAGATATGATTCACCTTGAATTCCAGCTGACCAATTTTTGTATTTTAAATTCAAAAACAAATAACTGTTGGAACGTACTGGTTGTTCAGGATGTACGGTTGGATTGTCAAATTCGTCACGAATTCCGGTATCGTTCAAATACCATTGGGCATTGGATTCGAAACCACCGTTAAAATTGATGTTTTCTTTCTCTTTTTCTTGCGCAAAAGTGGTTGCAGTTAAAAGGCTTAAAGCTAAAAGTTGGGTGAGTTGGTTTAGTTTCATTATTATAATGACTTCAGTTTTTCAAACAATTCTACTTCACTTCCGGGCACATATCCGTTTTGAATGTGAACGATTTTACCGTTTTTTACCACAATAGTATAAGGAATGTTAACAATCGAAAGTGCTCTTTTAAAATCTTGGTTGGTATCTAATAAAATTTTATAGGTCCACTCTTTTCCATTTACTAAAGGTTTAACTCTTTTTTGGGTGCGAGAGTCATCTGTAGCAACGGCTATTACTTCAAAATTAGCTTCTTTTTTCCACTCTTCTTGAATATCATTCATTTCGTCTAATTCATTGATACACGGTGCACACCAAGTAGCCCAGAATGAAAACACATACAACTTGTCTTTTTCATTGAAATCGTTTTTTAAGGAAACGGATTTACCTTCTAGTGAAGTTAAATTCAAGTCTGGAAGGTTGTTCTGAGCGAATGAATTAAATCCTACAAAAAGTAATAATAGTGATAAATTTTTCATAAAATGTTCAATTAGAGTTGCAAATAAATAAATAATAATAATAAGATTAAAGTTTTTTTTGCTTTATTTGTAATCAATAATCATGCAAATTTTTTTACCAATGAAAAAGACTTATTTTCACGTTTTATTTTTACTATCACTAGCAATGCTAACCTCTTGTAGCGACACTGTTGTGGTTGAAAATAGACCTGATCAAAGTGCTACTGCTCCAGCCATTCCAGGCTACTTTAAAAAAAGAGCATTAGTGGAAGATTATACAGGAACATGGTGCGGTAATTGTACCCGAGTTTCTTATGCGATTGAATTGGCTAAAGAACAATCGGATAAAGTTGTTTCAGTTGCCATTCACTATGGTAATGACCCTTATAACTTTGGAGCAATACCAATTGCACCTTTAAAAAATTTAATTTCACCTAATGCTCCTTTGGCACTTCCTGTATCAAGATTGAATCGATTAAATGTTTGGACTTTTCCAGAAACTTCTAACATTCAAGAGCTGATAGACCTTACTGGAAACAATACAACAGTAGGTTTAGCAATGAGTTCTACTCGTAATGGATCGGTGGTTGATTTGGATGTTAAAGTGCAATTCTTAGATGATTATTCCGATTTAAAATTAGTTGTTTACTTATTGGAGAATCATTTGATGTATTTTCAACGAAACTATTTAGAATACTATGGTGGCATCGATCCAATTCCGGTTTTTGAGCATAACCACGTATTGCGTAAACCTTTGACTCATATATTAGGAGATGACATTACCGATACAACAGAAGGAAATACAATTACCAAAAGTTTCTCTTATGATCTTTCTACTTTTACAAGTCCAACTCCAATTGATGGTGATAACGTAAGTTTTGTTGCCTTTTTAGTCGGAAAAGATAATAAAGTAATTAATGTTAGAGAATCACACATTAACGAAAATCAAGCTTTCGAAATCAATCCATAAGAAAATAATAATCCATGATAAAGGTCACTTTTTTAAGTGGCCTTTTTTTATAGCTTTGAATCGTTAAAAATTAGATTATGACTAAAGCCGTTTTTTTACTCCAAAAAATAAATATCGAAGAAAAAATAAAAAACGCTCCTGATAGTGGTTACCAAATTGGAATTGTAATTGGTTATTTGTTGCCGTTTGCTGTTTTAGTCGGAATTGCCTATTACATGTATTATAGAGCAAAAAACAGAAAAGACTTCGATTAAATTCTTAAATTTGCACTCTAATTTGTTTTCAATGAGTAAAATCAGAATTACCAAACAATTTTCTTTCGAAACAGGTCATGCATTATATGGCTACGATGGAAAATGTAAAAACGTTCATGGACACAGTTACAAACTCTCTGTCACTGTTATAGGAACACCAATCTTAGACACTAATAATGTGAAGTTCGGAATGGTAATTGACTTTTCTGATTTAAAAAAAATTGTAAAAGAAGAAATCGTCGACCAATTTGATCACGCCACGGTTTTTAATAAAAACACACCTCATATTGAATTGGCTAACGAATTGAAAGAGCGCGGCCATCATGTAATTTTGGTGAACTACCAGCCCACAAGCGAAAATATGGTTATCGATTTCGCTCAAAAAATTAAAAACCGATTACCAGCATCCATTGAATTACATTCTCTAAAATTGCAAGAAACCGAAAGTTCGTTTGCCGAATGGTACGCCTCAGATAATTTGTAATCCATGTCAACCAAGAAAATCTATTTTGCTTCTGATCAACATTTAGGTGCGCCAACACCTGAAGCTAGTTTTCCACGTGAACAAAAATTTGTAGCGTGGTTGGATGAAGTAAAACATGACGCCGAAGCTATTTTTTTGTTAGGCGATTTGTTTGATTTTTGGTTTGAATACAAAACCGTCGTTCCCAAAGGATTTGTTCGTGTGTTTGGAAAGTTGGCTGAAATTCGCGACAGCGGCATTCCAATCTACTTTTTTGTGGGCAATCACGATTTGTGGATGAACGATTACTTTCAAAAAGAACTTAGTATTCCTGTCTATCACGATAATAAAGAATTTACTTTTTCAGGAAAAACGTTTTTAATTGGTCACGGCGACGGAAAAGGTCCAGGCGATAAAGGCTACAAACGCATGAAAAAAGTGTTTACATTTCCTTTTTCAAAATGGCTTTTCCGATGGTTGCATCCAGATTTGGGTGTAAAATTAGCGCAATACCTTTCGGTAAAAAACAAACTCATTTCAGGTGAAGCCGATGTGAAGTTTTTAGGGGAAGACAACGAATGGTTGGTTCAATACGCCAAACGTAAGCTAGAAACCCAACACTATGATTATTTTATTTTTGGTCACCGTCATTTACCTATGGAAATTGAAGTGGGTCAAAACTCAAAATACATCAATCTAGGCGATTGGATTGGTTATTTTACCTACGGCGTTTTTGACGGGAAAGAGTTTAAACTTGAAAAATTCAACTAATCTTTTTTAATGAGTAGTTACTTTCTGTTTCTTTGTGAGACTCTGAGTAATTCTTTGAGACACTTTGTGAAATAACCATAATTATGTTACAGAGAAAGCACAAAAAGCACAAAGAGGCGATTTAACGTAATAAATAATCCAACATCACAGCATCCACTTTTCCATCAGCAAATAAACCGTTTTTAGTTTCAAACGACTGTATTGCTTGTATAGTAATGTCTCTGAACAAACCGTCAACTGGAATGTTGTAGCCTTTTTTAACCAACATTTTTTGCAATTCAAAAACAAACGAACTGTAATCGCCTACTTTCAAACTGTATTTTTCAGGATTGCTTTGGAAGGTTTCCATCAAAAAGCGACTTTTCAGAAAGGCATCGTATTGTTTGCCAGAAAAACCACTTTGTTCAAAGGCAATCACGTCTTTATCAGACAAACCTTTGCTTTTCATTTGTGCTGAAATAGTCAAACGATCCTCATAGAATTTTACGGTTCCTAGTTTTTTAGTGTATTCATTGACAAGCGCTTTGGTATCATCGTCATCTTCCTCAGGATGGCGAACATCAACTCCATTGTTTGACCAAGCCAAGCGTACAAAACCATTTACCTCTTCAATAGCTTGGTAATAATTCAGCAAAGTAGCGTTGTCATAGTAATTCAAATCGATTTTTTCGGCACTCACATAATCGGTTCCTGGCGAATGAAAACGTTGGTAATCACTATAGCAATTGTAGCCAAAAATTAATACAATTACAATCAAAATTACGATGAGAATCTGTTTCATAAACAATACAATTTAAGGGTCAAAAATACGTATTTACAATGAACAAATGTTAATTTATTTGAGGTCTTTCACCCGAAGTTGAACCGATACATTACCATTAAATTCGTTTTCGTCAATGCAATACACAGCGTCAAAAGATTTTTGGGTTTTTACAATTTCCAATTTTTTTCCTAAACCAAAACCAATTGCTCCAACCCGAGGCGAAGCCGAATCGAGCGAAGCTAATCCTTCGGAGTCATTTTGCTTGACAAAAAGTTTTAAATGCTCGTCATTTTGACCTAATGTTTTGGCATAACCAGTATCTTTTAACTGTTTGGATAAAAAAACAGGCGTCATATTGTGCGGACCAAAGGGCTCAAATTGATTCACCAACCGAATGAATTTTGAATCAATATCGGTCAACAAAATTTCGGCATCAACGGCAATTTCTGGAATGAGTAATTCACTAGGAATGGTTTCCCGAACCACTTTTTCAAATGCATTTTTGAAAGCCAAGTAATTTTCTTCTTTCAAGGTCATTCCAGCTGCGTACATGTGACCGCCAAATTGTTCTAAATGTTCGGAACAAGCCTCCAAAGCATTGTAAATGTCAAAACCTTTGACCGAACGTGCCGAAGCCGCCAATTTATCGCCACTTTTGGTAAAAACAATCGTCGGGCGATAATACGTTTCGGTTAGGCGAGAAGCCACAATTCCAATCACGCCTTTGTGCCAATTTTCTTGGTAAACAACGGTTGTAAAGTGATCTTGTTCATTGTTGGTTTCAATTTGAGCCAACGCTTCAATCGTAATTTGTTTGTCTAAATCTTTTCGTTCGGAGTTGTGTTGCTCAATTTCAGAAGCAAATTGTTCGGCCTGATCCAAATCAAATTCGGTAAGCAAACGCACAGCTTCATTACCATGTTTGATACGCCCAGCAGCATTAATGCGCGGTGCGATGATAAAAACAACATCAGTAATGGTGAGCACTTTTTTCTTCACATTTTGAACCAGTGCTTTAATTCCGGGTCGCGGATTCGAATTAATCACTTCCAATCCAAACTTCGCCAACACACGGTTTTCTCCCGTCATCGGAACAATATCGGCAGCAATAGCCGTGGCGACCAGATCGAGATACTGAGTCAAATCTTCTATCGTTTGGTTGCGGTTTTGCGCTAATGCTTGAACGAGTTTAAAACCAACGCCACAGCCACATAATTCATCATAAGGATAACTACAATCTTCACGTTTTGGGTCGAGTACAGCCACGGCATTGGGTAATTCGTCGCCCGGGCGATGGTGATCACAAATAATGAAATCGATGTTTCGTTCGTTTGCGTATGCGATATGATCGATAGATTTAATGCCACAATCGAGCGCAATAATTAAGGTAATTCCGTTGTCATCGGCATAATCAATGCCTTTATAAGAAATGCCATAACCTTCGTCATAACGATCAGGAATATAAGTATCGATATTAGGATAATAACTTTTTAAATAGGACGATACAAGCGAAACAGCAGTTGTTCCATCAACATCATAATCACCAAAAACGAGAATGTTTTCTTGGTTTTGAATGGCTTTTTCGATTCGAGTCACAGCTTTGTCCATGTCTTTCATCAAATACGGATCGTGTAAATCGGCTAGAGTTGGACGAAAAAAAACACGGGCTTGGTCAAAGGTTTCAATGCCACGTTGCACTAATAAAGTTGCAATAATTTCGTTTACTTGAAGTTCGTTTTGGAGTTGTTGAACTTTAGATTTTTCGGGCTTAGAGGTAAGATTCCAACGCATAATAATGGAGTTTAGATTAATGATTTTGGCTTGTAAATTTTGACAAATATAGAAAATATTTTATGGAACACAGATGACACAGATCCAACGAATCAGAACAGATTTTTAATTTCGTATTTAAAAAAAAAATTTGAAATACAATAAGTTAATCAAAAGCGCAGTTCTCCGTTACTGAACAATGAACAATGAACAATGAACAATGAACAATGAACAATGAACAATGAA
>CAYPXI010000035.1:0-19647 GCA_964414655.1 uncultured Flavobacterium sp.
GCCACAAACGGAGCAAACAAAGTTGTACCAAGCTTACCACGAATATTGAATTCAAAACCGAATAACAATTCAGCTTCACCATCAATCACGTTACGTAAACCACGTTCACTAACTGTATCCGCTTGGATAACTTTAACCATCGCTTGAGTTAAACGGCTCACCATTCTACCATCAGCAGAATTGATTAAAAGCGGTCTTAAAGCTGTTCTAAGCATTTTTCCTGCTTTACCAGCTCTACCAAACTCGGAACCATTCTCACGAGTTCTTTGAAACGCAGGATCACTCGCAATTCTGCTCGCGTCAATTCCGCCTTTTTCTCTTGCTAAGTGACCATCTTGCGTTTTGTAAAAAGTAATATCTCCGATAGTACCTTTCAATTTAATTATGCCTTTCTGTCTAGCCATAACTTCAAAATTTTGTTAAACATTCATCTAAAATCTCCTTCATTCTTTCAATCAGTTGCAACCATATTTTGAATGATTAAAGCAAAGTTTACAAAGCATTTCACTAAAGAAAAAGTAACAGGTGTACCATATGTCCAAAATCGACACAAGTGTCTTAAATCAACATAAAAACCCAATAAATAAGTATGAAAATTTTTAACTAAATTGCAAAAGATTTTCTGCACGTCAGAAGTATAGCATAGCTATATCAAAGGTATGGATAAAGTATGAAATTGAATAATCAGAGGGTATGCATCTATCCGAAGGACATACAACGAATAACAGGCAAGAGTTATCGTCAAAGTACTAGATTGATGCAAAAGATAAAAAAAGACCTCAACAAGCTCGAAAATGAGTTTCTAACGATTGAAGAGTTCTGTACATATAGTGGCATAAAATATGAACAAGTAACTCACTTGATTTTTGGTTAAGATTGAATAAATATAAAAACAAGTTTTAATCAAGATGTAGACAATCAAATACTTGAATAACTTGTTCAATTTTTAGTAATGTTTATTGAATTTTAATTTGCTATATCATTGCAAATGAGTATATTTACAACTCACAAATGAAATGAATTATTTACGATTAAAAAGGGGGTAAAATCGGTTACCCAAATAAAAATTCAATTGTAACGAGCTGTTATAGAATACGTTGAAATAGGTAGTCAAATCCCTCTTTCTCCGCCAGTGGAAACACAAAAAAAGCTAAAACGCTGTAAAACTCAAGTTTTACGGCGTTTTTACATTTTTGCTCATTCTGGATAAAAACTAAAATTTTATATAATTTTGAACTACCCATTCGGGTAGCTGTTTATAAAATCAAATTTGTATATTTAAGCAGTCCTATCCCGAATGAAGAAACTACTGCTTTTATATTTGATTTTTTGTGCGCATTTGATACTACAAGCGCAAGAGAACAGTATTCATTTTAATACTACCAATGGCTTACCTCATGATATTACCTACGGTATTTTTCAAGACAAAAACGGTTTTATCTGGATTGGTACTGATGATGGTTTGGTTAAATACGATGGTCAAGATTTTAAACTTTTTTCTACGGATGAAGGTCTGCGAAGTAACTTTGTTATTGCTATTAATCAGGCGCGTAATGGAGACATAATTGTGGGTACTTGGGGCGGTGGACTGCATGTGATAAGAAACGATAAAATTATTCCGACTGTAATTCCAGATGACGAAAGCGAAAAAATTAACAATCTTCAAATTTGGAACAACAACATCGTTGTAAAGCAATCGATCGGCAATGTGTTGTATGTAAAAACAGCCCAAGGTTTTACTAAAAAAATGATTGATTTACACAATAATAAGTTAGTCTTGAAGCCTTTTAACCGACAATCAAGCGGAAACTATTACCTAACTGTGCTTCATAATGTTCCTTTTTTTTTGAATGACATCAAGCCTTTTTATCAAAACATCATTATCGATACGCCCGGACTCTATCAACTCAAGAGTCAAAAACCTCAACTCGTTTTCCCCTATTTTTCCGATAAGCCAATTCACTCCATTTCCTCTTTGGGAACAAACAATTATGTAGCCACCATTAATGATCGTTTGTTCTTTATGCGAAACAATACTATCGAACGGGAAATTAATTTGAATTTGAATACAGACTACAACTTTATCAGCAAGATTCAACCTTATGGCAAAAATCAATTTCTATTGCTTTTGAGTAACAAAAAAGGCTACAAAAAAGCTTATTTGTACAATTCAAATTTTACCCAAAAAACAGATTTAAGTACAATTCTCAATATACAATCGACCATTTCTGATTTTTTGATTGATCACGAAAACAACATTTGGATCACCACCAATGGCGAAGGCGTGTATTGCTACAATAAAAACCTAGCCAAGTTTAAAAACATCACGCGAGAGCAACTACCCGAGTCGCTGATTTTGGACATAGACGAAATGGACAAAACCAATTATTTTTTAACTCCAAATTACCTCGTTTCATTTAAAAATCAATTGCCATTGGAAAAGATAAAACTCAATGGCATTGGCAAGAAAATTTCTGTTTTGAATAGCGATACGTTGCTCATCAACTCGTTGCACCTTCGAAAGGGAATTGTCAAAAATAAAATCAAGGAAATAGGCGGTTATAACTTGATTTCTTTGGGAGAAAAAAAGAATATTTATATTATCGATAGCATCTATATTGAATACTTGAACAAAAAAATTCCGAAGAATAAAGGAATCATTTATGATGCTATTTATTACCGTGATACACTTTGGTTTGCCAGTAATATTGGAATGTATTATTATAATAACAAAGTTGATAAAATAGTAAAAAAGCAACTTAATGGTAAAAAACTGCTCAGCGAACACGTTCGAAAACTAACTTTTCACAATCAAAAGCTTTGGGTAGCAACCAATAAAGGACTTAATGCTATTAAAGGAAACACTGTGGAACAATTTACGCAAAAAAAAGGGTTAATCAGTAACCAAATCAACTGCATGATTGTAGATCACAATGGCAAAATATGGCTAGGAACTAACCGTGGAATTTCTATTTTTGACGGGAAAAATTTTATTAACATCTCAACCAGTAGAGGATTGTTATCTCCTTTTGTAAATACATTATTTGAAAATTCCAAAAACGAGATTTTGGTAGGTTCCGATAAAGGAATAACCATAATCAATAATAATCTACCGTTGCATTTAGAAAAAGCGCCTATCATTTATTGCCAGCAAAAAAACACGGTTTTCAATTATACGGTTATTTCATACAACCGTTCCAACTCATTAAATACCGAATATAAATTGAATAATTTGAGTTGGACTGCTCTCAATACATCAAAAGGAACACTCGACTTTAATAAGGAAAAAAAAGGAGCCTATACCCTACAATTCAGAGCCAAAAAACAAGATGGTGTTTGGGGTTATAGTCCAGTTTATAGCTTTTCAATTTCAATTCCTTGGTACAAAGATATCAAGTACATTGCATTACTAATTTTGTTGATTTCTGGTATCATTATTTTCTTTATTTTAAATCAATTGCAAAAAGTTAAAAAACGCAATAGCGACTTAAAAGAATCGTTGCTCCGACAAAAGCAATTAGAAGAAGAATTAACCGAGGTACGCACCAACATTGCGCAAGATTTCCACGATGATTTGGGCAATAAATTAGCACGCATTTCTGTAATTTCGAATATCGCACTTACCGAAGTTTCAACTGAAAACGACAAACTCAAATTGAAAATTGAGCAAATTCAAAACGATGCTAATTATTTGTACAAAGGCACTAAAGATTTTATATTTTCGCTCAAAGACAACAGTAACTATTTGGAAGAACTAGTTACGTACTTATCGGATTTTGGTGAAGATTTGTTTGTGAATACCAACCGTAAATTTGTCGTTGAAAAATCGATTGACGATAACATTAAACTGCCTCATTATTGGAGCAAACAACTGATTTTTATTTTTAAGGAAGCGCTGACAAATGTTTACAAACATTCCGATGGCAATACGGTACTATTTGTTTGCCATCATCACAAAAAAACGCTCACTATAAAATGCCTTGATAACGGTAAAGGAATAACAGAGCAACAGCTTTTACAATCAAGTGGTGGTTTGAATAATATGAAAAAAAGAGCCACAAAAATTGGAGGTAAAATTAGTATTGAATCCAATGAAAATGGTTGGACATCCATCGTTTTTGTTGGAAAAACTACCTAATATGGTAGCATCGATTTTAGTAATACTATTTATTTTTGTGATACAATAAATGACCCATGAAAAAGATATTTCTTATCCTTGTTATTATGACTGGTTTACCAACAATTGCGCAACGTTGGTACGCTATTAACGATTCTACGCATTACAGTTATGAAGATGTCACCATAACGGTTGGCAGACACAAAGTGTATCGAAATATTGATAACAATTTGACATTACTCCATGATTTTGATATCAACAATAGTCAAATTCCAGAAGACTACATTCGCGATTTTGACTTTATCGATTCCTCAAATTGGTATGTATTAGTGGGTAGTCGCTACATCGGAACACAAACCGAACTATACAAAACAACTGATGCCGGACAGAATTGGACCTTAATAACGCCACAATCTTTTACTGTCCCTATCACTTTTGATGCAACCGCCAACAATATTAATCAGGTGCAGTTTTTGAATGGACGTATTTACTTGTTTGATAAGTACTACCAATCGAGAGTATTCTATTCGGACGATTTAGGCCAAACTTGGACACATTGGTTTGAATGTTTTTTTAGTCATTACTATCAAATTTATGCTTGTGGTGATGATTTGTACATTCATGGCTTAGAAGGTGATGGTTTTAAAGCGTATATGGTACAAATTCCGCCTGCCTATTTAACTCAACAGAACATAATGACCACCAATGTTGGCAATTGCCACAACAATTCACCTGGCTGTTATTATGTTTTGCCCAACACGCCTGTTCCTGATGTATTTTATCACTTTCAAAATTTATTTACCAACACTATTTGTGCTTTGAAAACTACAAAATTCAATTTAGACGAAATCACCGTTAGTCCGAATCCTGTTAATCAATTTGTAACGATTAACCACATTGATCCCCAGCAAGATTTTAGCATTATGATATACAATCATTTGGGTCAAATTTGTATCGAAAAAAATAATACTACTATTATTGACTGTGCTGATTTGACACAAGGACTTTATTTTATAGAATTGAATCAAAATGGATTGAACAAAACTATCAAATTCATCAAACAATGATATTGAGTAAAATTTTGCCAACAAACTACCTTAAATGGTAGCTTAACTGCAACTGCAAATGATTAATTTTGCATTATGAAAAACAAAGTGGTCATCATCGAAGATAATATTCCTTTGGGTCAAGCTTTTGAGGACATCATCAACAGTACATCTAATTTTACCGTTGTAGATCATTATTCCAATTGCGAAGAAGCCATTGAAAATCTGAAATCGGACGCACCAAATATTATATTGATGGATATTGATTTACCAGGAATGAACGGTGTGGAAGGAACCCGCAAAATCAAACAAAAACTACCCAAAACCAACATCATTATGATTACGGTTTTTGAAAATTCAGAAATGGTTTTTGACGCCCTCTGCGCTGGTGCAACAGGTTACTTGACCAAAAACTTAAAACCCAACGACTTAATTAGCGCTCTTGATGAAGCTATATCGGGCGGAGCGCCTATGAGTATACATATTGCGAAAATGGTGGTCAATTCATTTCAACGAAAAGAAAGCGCGATTGTGCTCTCACAGCGCGAAAAAGAAGTACTCACTTTACTTGCAGAAGGTAACAGTTATGATATTATCGGTGAAAAACTGTTCATCAGTAGAAATACTATTAAATTTCACTTAAAAAACATTTACCTCAAACTTCAAGTGCATTCCAACATTGAAGCCATCCAAAAAGCCAACAAAGAAAACTTGATTTAACCTATCCAACATCTACCCCATTAGGTAGTACAGCCTGTAAACTTAGAACGTAATTTCACCCGAAATTATAGTTAACTCTAAGCTTATGAATAAATCATTACTTTTCACCATTTACGGATTGGCGCTCATAGTATTAACAACTGTTGAAATTAAAGCTCAAACCGCAGAAGAAATTCAAAAAATAACTTCTTCGTATGATCTAGTAAAATTGAAACAACTAGAGTTACAATTTTCGGAGCAATACCAAAGAGACAAAAATGAAGCATTACAATTTGCCTCAAAAAATAAGATCTCTGTTTATAGAAAAACGAAAGACAGTTCTTTTATCGAATTACAACGAATTGAACCTGACGGCACTCCTATTTACTTTCAATCTCATGCTTTTGGTAATGATGCTGCGCTGTCTACTCGATTAGACTATCTCTACGAAGAAGGCAAATTAGGATTGAATTTAATGGGGCAAAACATGACAGCTTATATTTGGGATGGCGGTCATCCAAGGGTTACTCATTTTGAATACGATGGTCCTTTTGCAGAAAATAGAGTAACAATTGAAGATGCTGTTGCTGAAGGTGGTGTAAGCTTATTATGGCATGCCGGAATGGTAACAGGAATGATTGCATCAGCAGGTTTATACGAACCTAACGCCAAAGGTATGGCTCCTTATTGTAGAACCAAAAATTACAAATGGAACAATCATTTAGCAGAAGCAACTGTGGCCGCGGCCAATGGCATGCTATTATCCAATCACTCCTATGGATGGGATACCGCCGGATTGCCTTCCTATTTGTTTGGAAGCTATAATACGGAAACTGCAGATTGGGACAATTTATTGTACAATGCTCCTCATTATTTGATGATAACTTCTGCTGGTAATGACGGAAATTCTGGACTTACCTATGATTTATTAACAGGAAGACAACTGTGCAAAAACAACCTAACTGTAGCCAATGTAACAGATGCTGTGATTGACAGTTTTGGTAATTTGATTTCCACTACGGTCTTCTCTACTAGTAGCACAGGTCCAACCGATGAGTTAAGAATAAAACCAGATATTGCAGGAAATGGTGTTTCAGTAAGCGGAACTTATATCACAGACGACTATTCAAGTAATTACAATTCGGGTGGTACATCATGGGCAGCTCCTAATATAACTGGATCACTATTATTATTGCAACAACATTACAATAATTTGAATGGCAATTTTATGAAAGCGGCTACTTTGAAAGGATTAGCTTTACACACAGCCGACAATGTAGGTCCAGTAGGCCCAGATGCTCATTCGGGTTGGGGTTTGTTGAACGCAAAATCGGCCGCACAAGTCATTTCCCGAAATAATACAAAATCTATTCTCAATGAATTAACGCTGTCGCAAGGTCAAAGTTATACTTTAAATGTGACAGCGGATGGCATTAATAAACTAATGGCTTCCATTTCTTGGACCGATGCGCCCGGAGTTCCTACTACCGATTACAACTCGCCTTTGTCACGTTTGGTTAATGATTTAGACATTCGAATTACTAAAAACGCCACAACCTATTATCCATACAAGCTAACTTCATACACAACCAATGGATTTGGAGATAATACTGTAGATCCTTTCGAACGCATTGAAGTAGATAATGCTTCTGGTGACTACACGATAACAATAACACACAAAGGAAGTTTGTTTACTGGAAGTCAAAATTATAGTTTGATTGTAACGGGTATATCTGCCAACTGCATCACATCGGTACCTTTTGAAATAACCTCTTCCGAAATCAATCCTAACGGAGTTACATTGAAATGGAAAAATACCGTTGACAATTTTTATACTTTAAGATACCGAATTGAGGGTACTAGCAGTTGGACAACGCTGCATTCATCTGAAAAAGAAATTAAAATTACAGGCTTAAATCCTTTAACCAATTATGAAGTTCAAATTAATAGCTTTTGTCCTGGAGGAGTTGCTTCTAGTTACTCAGGATCCGCTTTTTTTACTACCTCTGGAACGTATTGCGCTTCTACCTCAACTGGTGTAATTGATGAAGAAATATCAAGTATAACCTTAAATAATTTGTACAATTTTAAAGAAGGAACTAGTCAAGACGGATACAAGGATTACACCGATTATTCGGCCACTTTAGCTAAAGGAGAAACCGCCGAAATCAATATCAAACCTGCTATTTGGAATACTTCATCAAGAGGATACGCCGTTTGGATTGACTACAACCGAAATGGAAATTTTACTGATGTTGGTGAACTAGTATTCTCTCAAAGCCCAACTAATGCTACGTCAATAAATGGAAACTTCATCGTACCAACTGCTGCGCTAATAGGCAACACTCGTATGCGTATATCTATGAAAGTATCAGGTATTCCTGGTCCTTGTGACGTAGGTTTCCCAAATGGAGAAGTAGAAGATTATACGGTAATTATTAAAGAATCAACCTGTACCGGACAAACGATTTGGGACGGTACCAATTGGTCAAATGGCATGCCAAACACGTACTTGCACGCTATTATGAATGAAAATTACTCTGGAGATGGCTTTACCGCTTGTAAATTGGACGTTACCGGAAATGCTGTAGTAACAATCAATGAAGGAACCAATTTGACTATCGACGGAAGTATTACTGTAGCTCCAACGGCAACATTAAAATTACTAACCGATTGTAACATAATGCAACAAAAAAGCGCTATCAATGTAGGCAATGTTAAAATACAAAGAACAACTGCTCCTTTGAAGCGATTGGATTATGTATTGTGGGGTTCACCTGTTAGCAATCAAAATTTATTGTCCTTTTCGCCTCAAACATTGACCAATCGTTTCTACATTTATAATTCCGCTACTAATTTATACAACAGTTTAAATCCAACAAACAATAGCTTTGAAACGGGAAAAGGATATTTGATACGAATGCCCAACAACCACCCAACCTCACCAACCAGTTGGATGGGTGAATTTAATGGTGTTCCTAATAATGGCGAAATTACAATTACTGTTCCCAGCTACAGCTACGTGGCAATTGGAAATCCTTATCCTTCTGCAATTGACTGTTTTCCCTTGATGATAGAAAATGAATTGTACTATGAACCCATTTATTTTTGGCGAAAAGAAAACAATTCGCAGTCGAGTTCGTATTCGACATACACACCGTATTTGGGAGGAATTGCAAATGCTGGTGATCCAAATCAAATTGTTCCCACTCGTTACATCAACCCTGGTCAAGGATTTATTGTAAAAACGGATTGGAAAAATACGATAGTTTTTAAAAACGGAATTCGAGTAACCAATAACAATGTACCTTTTTTAAGAACGACCAACAATGATCTTGAAAATAGCGACACCCACAAAATTTATTTGCATTTGACTAATAATGCTGAGTTTTCATCCAATATCATGATCGGTTATCTCAACGGTGCAACTACTGGGATTGATCCTTTTGTAGAAGGGCGTTATATCAACGATAGCCCGAATGCTTTAACCTCACTTATTAATGGCGAAGAGTTTACTATTCAAGGTCGCGGTTTGCCTTTTGATGCTGCAGATGAAGTGCCACTTGGGTTCAAAACACAATATGAAAGTGATTACACTATGAGTATTAAATCGTTAACTGGACTCTTCTCTTTTGAACAAGAAATATTTATAGAAGATATGTTGAATAATACTATTCATAATTTAAAAGAAAGTCCTTATACATTTTCAACCGAAGCTGGCGTTTTTAACAATCGATTCAAAATCAAGTTTATAAACACTAGTTTAGGTTTAGCAGAAAATAACTATTCAACTACTGTTATTTACTATTCCAATCCGTTTTTACACATTCGTTCAACCAAAGAAATTGAGAGCTATAAAGTGTATGATTTGATGGGAAGATTACTTACATCAGAAGACAACATCAACAAATTAAGCCTCAGAAAAGAGCTCGTTCAATTTGCAAAACAAGCCTTTATTGTAAAAGTAAAATTTACTGATGGCACTAGTTCCAATGGAAAAATAATCAACTAAATTATGCATACTAAAGAAATCGACATACTGAATGTTTTTTTGATTTTGATTTCGCTTTTTTTTGCCTTTCAGTATCCGTTTGAACTATTCTTTTTTTCTTTTATAGTACTCGGACCATTGCATTACCTAACGGAAATTCACTGGTTAAAAGAGAAAAACTACTTTGTAAAAAATCAACAATGGATTTGGATTCTGGTAGTGATTGCTTTTGTGATTACGTTACCCGTTTTGATGCGTTTTGAAATCATCAAAGATAACTTTGAAAAAATTGGTGTTAAACCATCACTCATTTGGTTAAACAAACAGTTTGGCTACCTTTTGTTATTCGCCCTTTTGTTTTCAATTGGGTTGATTCAATTGGTTTCCAAACTAAAATTAATAGTATTCTTAATACTGTCGATAGTTTGTAGCTTTTTGATTTTGAGCGCCAATAAAACTATTTTGATGATTGCTACTTTCATGCTGTCAAGTTTAATACATGTCTATTTGTTTACGCTATTATTCATGATTTTTGGGTATTTGAATCACAAGTCACTTTGGGGCAAAATAGCTATAATTGCACTTTTGGTTAGCCCATTTATTATAGCTATTTCTAAAATAAATCCGCTGAATGAGTCCGATATAAGTCCCTATATCAAAGATTCAATTTACAGTTCTGGCATTGGCAAATTGAACTTTAAAATAGCCGAACTATTTCATTTAAAAACTACCGAAAGGTTCAATTTACTTTCATCAATTGCACTCAAAATACAAACTTTTATTGCTTTTGCTTACACCTATCATTATTTGAATTGGTTTTCAAAAACCAGTATCATTGGTTGGAGTAAAAATCTATCAAAGCCTAAAACCTACTTTATCATTGGCATTTGGATAGGAATATTGCTTCTGTATCGGTACAATTTTAACTACGGATTGGTGTTGCTTTTTTTCTTTAGTACGTTGCATGTGTTGTTGGAATTTCCTTTGAATATTGTAACTATAAAAAGTATTTTATTACAATTCCAAAAAAAAAGTAACTAATCAAGAAATTTCCTATGTTTTCTACCCCTTTGGGTAGTACAGTGAGCTTATAAAGCAAGGTATTTTTGAGGAAATCTTAAATACTTAACTTATGAAAAAAATTACTTTACTATTAGTCTTTGGATTGTTTACTTTTATGGGAAATGCTCAGCAATATACTTGGGCAAAAAGAATTTCAGGTGCAAACAGTCTTGCCCCTTCTTTTAATGTAAATGTTACCGAGATGATTGCTTGGACAGACGGAGAAATTTATGTGTCAGGTAGATTTTCGGGAACAGTTGACTTTGATACTTCAGCAGGCACAAACAACAAAACATCGCAAGGAGTTGATGGTTTTGTTGCTTGCTACGACGCCAGTGGAAGTTTAAATTGGGTCTACACAACTAACGATGCCGGAAATGAAGAAGTAGCCACAATTGGATTTAATCAATCGGTTGCCTACACTCTCAATTGTGTAGTAAAAATTGGAACTAATTCGATGCGCCTTGATAGAATCAATCGAGGAACTGGAAATTTGGACATCTCATCAGCAATTTGTAGTTCAACAGGAACAATTAATGTCAAAGAAATTAACAATGATGGATATATTGTTGGTGGATATACTGGAGATTTTACAGTTGGAACCACAACATTAACTAGTGCTGGTATGTCGGATGGATTTTGTATCAGAACAACTAACAATGCATCAGCCTATACATTTAATGCCGCGGCATCATTTGGAAGTACAGGAGAAGACATTGTGAATTGCATTTCTGATGATTATTTAGGAGGAAGCTTTACTGGCACGGTAGTTTTTGGTTCGTTTACCAGAATATCTGCAGGAGGTAAAGATGGATTCTTTTTTAAATACAATCCAACCACTTTGGTTCCACTAGCAGGTACTACCACAAATTCTGTTGGAGGTACTGGAGATGATGAAGTACTCACAATAGTAGATATATTCCTCTCGGGAGCGAATAATCATCAAGTGATTGCGGGCGGCTATTTCACGGGTTCAGCTAACTTTAATACTGGAGGAACTATAAATTCAAGTGGAGGAAAAGATGGTTTTATTGTTGCTTACACATACATAAACGCTACTAACTCGTACACAACTATTGGAAGCAATGGTTTTGGGTCAACGAATGATGATGAAATAACCAATTTGAGTATACTAAATGATTATTCTTCAGTGATACATTTTTGTGGAATAGAGAGAAATTCATCAGGTGGTTCGGTTCCTTTTGTAGGATCAAGAAATCGCATAAACAATGTAGTTACTTCTTATTTTGGCGACTTTGTACCTGCAAACACCACTACATTTGTTAAACCTGTTTCGGTAAAATTCTTGGGAGGAAATGTTTTTTATGCAGGCGATTATAACGGAACAACCGACTTCAATCAAAGTAGTACTGTTACAACTAATTTAACTAATAATAATGGTGGAACAAATGCTTTTATTCAACGATCAAATTTTTGCTTGAATTCTGCTACGACTCCTACCATAACTGGACCTAGTTCTGTGTGTGATGGTCAAACTGTAACTTTAACAGTGTCAGGAAGCATCAATGATAACAACACATGGAGTTGGTATGAAGATTCTTGTGGTGGCACACTTGTAGGAACTGGCGCTAACCTAACAATTACTCCTACAGCAACAAAAAGTTATTATGCCAAAGCAACTGGCGGATGCGTTGCTGACGGTGCTTGTTCTTCTGTTAAAACAGTTACTTTTAAATATGTGGCGGATAATGGCATAACCTTAAATGGAAATACACTAACGGCAACACAAACTCCATTGCCTGGTGCTAGCTATGCTTGGATAAATTGTGCCAATAACTTTACAATGAGTGGAGCAACAAGTCAAAGTTACACACCAACAACAAGCGGAACTTACAGGGTTCTAATTCAGGGATCTTCGCTATGTCAAAATGTAACTTCGCAATGCATAACGGTTAACCTTTTAAGCAACGATGAGTTTTCAAAATTAGGTTTGACTCTTTTCCCTAATCCAGCCCAAGATTATTTTGTGATTGAAGGAGAAAATCAAATTGAAAAAATTGAGATTTATAACTTATTAGGTCAAAAAGTAAAATCCTTTACTCAACCTTCAAACCAATATACAATTGAAGAATTATCATCAGGAACCTATATTATTGAGGCAACTACAGAAAATGGAGTTGCCAAAACCAAACTTGTAAAAGAGTAATAGTTAGCGTTTTTTATAAGTAGTTTGAATTGAGGCTGAATTGAATATTCAGCCTTTTTTCTACCCAATTGGGTAGAGTATTCAATAAAAATTAGTTGTAACTTTAACCTCAACGAACGTTAAAATGTATAACCTTAAAAATTATATGACTATGAAAAAGTTAATTTTATCTTCGGCAATGGCAATAGCGTGCAATTCTTTTTTATTGACCTGTAGTAGAGACGACAACAACTCAATCGAATGCAATGGAACACAACTCCCTTTTACAAGTATTGAAACGTATTTTGGTTGTCCCAACACGAAATACAGTATGGATATTGACCTCAACAATACTTATACTATTATCCGAAATCAAGCGCAATTTGATCAATTAGTGACCATTCCTGACGATTGCCCAATCAATTTAGACTTGACCAATTACGATCTAATTATTGGGAAGAAAAGCTTAACAACCGGCAATCAGTCTATTGATTACGAATACTTTACAAATGACTGTCAAACATTGGTGCTGAAAGTGACTTTTAACCAAGACGAAACCTTGTTTGCACCAAATCTTACCTATCATGCCTTGGTACCTAAAATTGCTGACTATGAAACCTTGCAAGTAGAAACTATCGTTAACTAAAAAATGTAGTCAACTGTTTATTCTTTATTTTTAATTTTACTAACAAAAAGCCCATTAATACTATTATTAGGGCTTTTTATTATCTTCTCAGAATCGTAAATTCAAAAACACTTTTTTTAAAGAAATTTCTTCAGGAAAAACACCCACAATTTTTCGCTACTTCTGATTATCTTTGTTGAACAACAATCAACAACACACAATCATGAGAAAAATATACCGATATGAAAAGCTAGCTTACACCGGAGCAGCTGACTCTGAAATCATTTATAAAGTTAAGTTTATATCCGATGGAAATATTGGTCACACTGTTATTAATATTCCAGGCGAAAATGATCCCGAAATTGCTAACTCTGGAGAACGCAGTTTGGGAAAACTAAAATCATTGACAAAGGAACGCACTATAAGTGTATCTGACATCGCTAATCCTGCACCCGAAGTTGAAACGATTATTGTTGAATATTACATCAACGATACTTTGTTAGTAAGACATGAAAACCCAAAAACGGCAACCGATCGACCTTATGTAATCTTAAAAATTAAATTTACTAAGTCATGAAAAAAATCCTAATTGCTTTTTTAAGTCTGCTGGTGAATTTTAGCTTCTCACAGGAAAAACTGAATACATTATCTACACCAACCTCTCCAGCTGCCTCTATTTTAGGCATGCAACCTAGTACCATCTTAAAACCTAAATCGTACAGAGCACTGGAAGCCGCAATGTATTCTAATTTTTCTGATTCTGAAGGTAATAGCATAATTCCGAACGATTTCGGACTAGAATTTACACCCTACTGGGCAACAAATCACGGCATTAGCATTGAAAATTATTTGTTTCCAAAGTTTGGTTTTGAACAAATTGTTCGCAATTCATCTTTTTCGGTAGCTACAACACAAAAGTTTTTACTCCAAGACAGCACTGAAACTAAAAGCATTGCTTTGGGTTACCGAACATCTTTGTTTTTTGGAAATGAAAATGATAAGAAAAAAATTGACGGCTATCTTGCTAATTTAGCTACTAATCAACGTGTTGGTTCAAAAATAATTGCAGTAATAGAAGGCTACAGAGAAAAGAACCTTTATTCAACAAAAGAGGAATATTTAGTCGCACTTAAAAATGTTTTAACACTTCGTATTCAGAGCGAATTAAAGTCGAAATCGAAAAAAGAAGTCGAAACTATTATTGAAAATATATACAAAGAAACCGACGCATTACCTTTTGATAATGATGCAATAGATGGGTTTGAAATAGCATTAAGCAATTTAATTGAAGAAAAAATAGGCACCAATTATGAAGAGTTCAAAACCTACATCAAAAATCGCAATGGTTTGTTAATTGATTTTGCTTGCGCTGCTCACATCAATTTTCCCGATAATGATTTTGAATTTTCAGAAGTACCAAAATTCGCTTTATGGCTATCACCATCGTATAATTTTTCTAAAGAATTAAATTTTTTAAAGACCTCTGCTACTGTAAGATATGAGCGCTATTTTACTTCTTATTTTGAAAAGTATTTTCCCGATTCAGTAGTTTTTGAACACAATATTGACTACGGAGTTTCAATAGCGGGTGAGTTCAAAAAATTTACTATCGCATTTGAAGCTACAGGAAGAGCAAGCAAATCATTAGTTAAAGCTGGTCAAGATGCAACTGGCAACACTTTATATCTAAAAGAAAGTTCGAGTGATTTTCAATACATTGGAACATTTAGCTATCGTTTGACCGATCAAATTGCTGTTACTTATCAGTTGGGAAGCGGTTTTAATCCAACTTTTAATGTAAATGGCGGAACATTAATATCATTACTGTCATTGAATTTAGGTTTTGGCGGACCTGATAAAAGTGATATTACAACTAAATAATAATTATCTTTTTAAAGCAAAATGACCTTTGTGTATTCTTCCGTCTTGCCGATAAACCACAAACCAATAATCGGTAGCAAACATAGGTAAATTATTGTAAGTTCCATCCCAACCGCGACTATTAGAATCAAATGAAGCCATGGTTTTTCCGTATCGATCGTAAATAATGATTTTTAAATCGGGTTCAAATTTAGCATTTTTTATGGTCCAGCGATCGTTAGCGCCATCTCCATTGGGTGTAAAGAATTTAATATAATACAACAACCAAACCTCTTGCGTCAATACGCCACATCCATTTAAGTCTCTAACATAAACCGTATACAAACCCGGAAGCAAATTGGTAAAAACATTGCTTTCTTGATATACTACTCCATCCAATGAAAACTCATAAGCACTATTATTAGAAGTAACGATTGTGATACTATTTTCATTTTCAGTCCAATCAACTGTTTCAATTCGGTCAATCTGAGGCAAAGCTGAAATCGTAACACTCAAATTCATTGAAGCTGTACAAGTCAAATCGTTATTCACTCCATACGTATTGGTTGCCGTTACGGTTAAATTAGTTGTTCCTAATTGGGAAATACTGATCGTTGGAGTTGTTACACCATTAGACCAAGAGTAAGTTGTAGTAGATAAGTTTAGTGTTGAAGCATCTAAATCTACTGGTCCAGATGTACAATTGGTATAATTAGGTTGTAAATTGAATTGTGGAATTTGTCCAACAATCAAATCAAATGATCGCACTTCATAACAAGTCGGTAATGCATTATAGATTAATCGAGCATAAATGGTTTGTGGATTGTTTGTAGGATTAAAAGTGGTTAAATTAACTATAGGATTTGTGTTAGACTGTGCATCGACTAATGAAGTATGATATGTCAAGGTATAATCCAAAGGTGATTGTGATCCTAAGATAGTTGAACTTTGAGTTGTTATATCAAATGTTTCATTATTTGTAATCACATTTTGACATTGAAGAATATCGTTGGGTTGTGTAATATTTACCAAAGATGATAAGGTAGAAACATCAAAAATTCGTGGTACTTGGTTACCACATAAATCTTCAACTAAAAAGGTATACAAACCTGGACCAAGATTATAAAAAATATTTGAATTTCCATTATTAATTACAAATGGTAAGCCGTCTTTTTCAATTATTGAGTAAGTTAATGGCGGAAATCCAACAGCTGTAATAACAACATCTAAATTTCCGTTAGGCGTACAAGGAAGTCGATTTGCGTCTAAAATATCCAACGACTGATTAAATGAAAGCGTTGGGCTCAATATCTCCAAACACATACTATCAATAGATGCGCCAGCGGTTATTGCTATTCCATTGTTATACGAGCTAAAAGCCCTAACTATTCTAAAAGTTCCATTGAAAGACAAATTAAAATTGGTCGTGTTATTAGCTAACAACAAAGAGTCATTAGTAGATGGTGGTGTACCATCAATGTAGGCAACATTGGTTAATGGATGTCCCCAAGTATTACTATTAATATCAATTAGTTTTTGTAACCAAAACGATTCATTTATTGTTCCATTACTAACAAAATTCAATGGTATATCAAATGAGCCGCAATTGGGTTGCAAAGAAAATGAACCAGTAGTAATTGAATAGCCTGGAGCCGAAATTGAAACTGTATTAGCAAATCCACATTCATCAACAGCAGAAAATGTATAATTACCTCCTGGCAATTCATTAAGGTATAAAACACCATCTGTTGCAATATTATTAGTAACACTAAAGGGCAAAGTTTGCCCGAATGAAGAAGGAGCTGCAGTTATTGAAATAGTCTGTAATTTACCATTATTACTAAAAACTCTAATAGCCGTTTCTCCCAACTCACAACCTGGTCGAGCTCTAGCGTCAATACCTTGATCAATGTAAACAGGAACAGTAGTACTTATTGGTGCTAAATTACTATTGCAATTATCAGTCATAGTTATTGTATAATTCCCTAATGGAACTGGCGATAAAGTTAAAGTTCCATTAACATCAATCAAAGCAGATACGTCGTGTGGCAATGGAAAACCATAGCTAGGAGGTGCTACTGTAACTGTTGCAGTAACAATTTCAAATGAAGGTATGGTTACCACAATTGTTCCTGAATTGGTCAAGCAGCCATTATTTGTGGAAACTGCTTGCGGGATAGGCGGATTTAAAATAACACTAAATGTTCTGACAGTAGTTCTACCACAAGCATCTGTAATTTCGACAGCATAATTTCCAAATGGAACGATATTAGTGTTGCTTCCAAAAACAGAAGTTCCTTGATTGTATGGACCAGGATAATTAGCGTTAAAAGCATTGGGAATGAATCCAACTGGCGCTGAAGTGAAGTTCAATGAATAAGGTGGCGTAAAATTCGCAGCGATTAATTCAAAAAAATTCTGATTACAATCTAAAATAATGGTATTGTTTATTATAGCAATGTTATTATCAATGACAAAATTTTGAGTATAAACACTACCACAAGCATCAATTATACTAATATCGTAACTATAAGTTTGATTTATATAATAAGGAATCGTAATTGAAGCATTTTGAGAGGTCGGATTTCCATTTGAGATAAAAGAAGTTAATGAAATTGTAGGTGCTCCATTTGGTGGATAAACTGTATAATTAATATTTAAAGGATAGCCTAAAACTGTTCCCGCAGATGGTGTAAGCGTATTGGTTACCACTACTTGATTACAGTTTTGTGGGAATGTATCTGTGAAAGTTGGTGAACCAATCGTAATTCCAGCTGTATTCTGACTAACCGTAAAAGTTTGAACAACGCCAATCCCACAATTATCAAAAACCCGAATTTTATATATACCTACAGGTAATCCAGTAAACGTATTACTTGATTGAGCAGGAAATAACAATGGCCCCGAAAAAATTTCATACGTAACAGCTATACCTGAAGTTACATTCACTAAGATATTACTCGTATTTGAACAAGCTTGATTTAAACTTTGAACAGTATAGATCAAAGGAACAATAGCACTGTTAATTACTACGTCTAGTTGTTGCGTTGTTGTTACGGAACCTACCGTTTCACGTGCTATTATTCTGTATGTTCCTGCTGAAAGTCCATTTAAAACATTATTTGTGACCGTTGCATAAGGTGTTACTGTATCTGGCAATTTGTATACAACATATACGATACTTCCATTCGGATCAGCATTAAAACTTGTAAAAGTAATTGCACCATTCCCAGCACAAGATTCTGCTGTGGGATTTGCTGTAAAAGTAAATCCAAATACTGCACAAACTGATACTATATACAGTAAAAATGAGTAAAACAACTTCCTTTTCATAACAAGTAGGTAATTTCTTTTTCTAGAAATTTAATTTAGAGGCAATTTCATATCAAATTTAGCTAAACCAAATGTAACATTAATTTTAAATAACTTATTTTATTAACAAATTATTGTATTAAAAAAGAGAAAAATTAGTCAAACTTATTTTATATGTTTCTACTTTACTAATTACTCATAACAAATTCAAATAATTGAAAAATATTCCATTCATTTTTAACTCAATTATTGAATTAGTTGCACAAAGTTTACATCATATTTTTAATTAAAATATTAACTTTATTTGTAAGAAAATTAACAAATGTTGATAAATAATTTTAAGATTATTGTCTGAATATAGTAACAAAGGGATGCATACATAGTTGAGTAGCAAGTTTATTAGAACTCAAGAATTATAGTATTGTTTCAAAATATAATTATCTTAACAGAAACTTAATAGACTAAAAAAAAATCATTATACTTATTACTTTAATTTTGAAACTGTTTATTTTTTTAAACTTTATTTTTATATTTGGCTCTATTGAAAAATAAATCAATGCTTTAAATAATGTTTTTTAAATAAAATGTTTTGCACTTGATTTATACCTTAGTTAGAACTTTTTAACCCAATTAATATTAACTTTATGAAATCAAAAACCATGATTAAAAAATTACAAGTGACGCTGTTTACTTTGTTTTTGATGATGTTGTCGTTTCATAGTTATGCCCAACCATGTCCTGGGAATAACGTGACGGTAACTCTACAAAACTTCACGCAGCCAACAACAT
>CAYPXI010000036.1:0-18350 GCA_964414655.1 uncultured Flavobacterium sp.
GGTGTAAAAGATTGAGACAAACGTTCAGCTAAAGGTTTCTGAAACTCCTTTTTGGAGTTTCAGAATTTATTTGCCACTCGCCATTTGGGTTTTGAAAAGCAATCAAATCCAACTCAGAAGCTCCGTATTCATTTATTACGGGTACACCGAATTGGTTTTCGAGTAAGATTTTATCTTCTTCAAAAAGCATTTCTGAGGTGACTACACAACATTTTAATGTTGGACAGATTGTTTTGAGAATGATGTTTTTTTTCTTTAAGAATTTAGCAAACAGAACAATTGAACTTGTATATCCATTGATATAATCAAATTTTTTGGATTGGAATTTTAGCAACGTTTTTTCTAAAACAGCATCCGATAAATTGAAAATGGTAAAACGGTAACGATGACTTAAAAAGTCTTTAATGCGTTCTTTGGAGTTCCCTATAAAATCAAGAGGAATTCCATAAAATCGTGCTTGCAACGAGGTGTTGAAATCAATTCCAAACCAATTAAATCGTTCAATGATATTGGCCCAGGTCAAGGCATGACACCATTTGTCTTTAGCAAAAATGAAAGGATCACCGCTAGAACCAGATGTTTTGTTGACGTAGACATTTTTGGGTGTAAAAGATTGAGACAAACGTTCAGCTAAAGGTTTCTGAAACTCCTTTTTGGTCATAATCGGAATATCGTTCCAATGTTTAATTTCAGTATTTCCTACAAATGACTTATAATATTGGTTGTTTTTTAGATGATAATCAACAATTTGAGCTTTCTGCTGGGTAACATAATTTTCAAACTTCTCATTTGAAATGGCTAAAATTTTTGCCATTTCCAACTGTGCTTCCTTGATTGGAAAACCATTTAAACGCAGCGATAAATTGAAAATATTAAACATATACAATAAAAAAGGGCCAACAATTGTCAGCCCTTAAAAATACTATTTTATTTGGAATTAGTTTTTAATAATTTTTATTGTTTCTGTTTTGTTATCAGAAGCAATAGTGAAGAAGTAAGCTCCGTTTGATAAAGAAGAAACATCTACTGTATTTTCAATTCCAGTCATTGATTTTGATAAAACTACTTTTCCAGTTAAATCAGTTACATTCAATTGGTAAGCATCAATTCCTTCTGAAGAAATTGTAACCAAGCTATTGGCTGGGTTTGGAGTAGCAACAAAAGCATTTTTAGTAGAGCTAAAGTCAGCATTACTTAAAGTACCATCAAATTTAAAAATACCATCTGTAAATGGGTCTGAGCTAAATCCTGCACACCAACCTGTACTTCCGTTTAAGAAAGCAACTACACCTCTTTGTTCACCAGCGTCAATTTCTGTCCAAGTAGCACCATTGTTTGAACTATAAGCAGAACCTGGAGCCGCAGTAACAGCAGAAGTAGCCACAATTGTAGTAGATCCAGGAACATAAGCTAAAGTTCTGTAAGTACCTGAAAACGGGGTTCCTGCAGACCAAGTTGTTCCTCCATTTGTAGTGGTATAGTAAGTATAAACTGGAGCAGCAACGGTTCCTGAAGTTTTAATAAGACAACCATTATTGGCATCGCTAAAGGCAATTCTACCACTATTTGCAGGCAAAGCTGCCCCAAAGTTAGTTAGAGGAGCTTGACTAACGGTCCAAGTCAATCCCATATCAGAAGATTTTAAGATACGACCTTTGGTAGTAACTAACCAAACTGAACTTCCAACAGCAACGTTCCCACCATTAAGACCATATTCGTCAGCAGCTGAAGGATTTGGAATCGCTGAGCCAGGTATTTGAGTCCAGTTAGATCCACCATCAGTAGTTCTCCAAATTTCAAATTCTAGAGGCGAGCCAACAGGATCTCCCATTGCAATTCCGGTATTTGCATCAAAAAAATGCACATAATTAACAAAAGAACCTGGAGATGTAAATCCACTTGGTAATTGTTGAAACCAAGTAGCACCACCGTCAGTTGTTTTGTATACCACACTTCCAGAACCATCAGTTCCATTTACAGCACTTACCCATGCAGTATTAGCATCTAATGGGCTTATATTGTTAATTCCTAAAGCTGTGTCAAAAACGTCAACGATACCAGGTGTCCAAGTAGTACCACCATCGGTGGTTTTGGTAAATTCTTGAATAACATTGGTTGGTCCTAAACCATCATAAGCCAAACACCAAACTATGTTAGCATTAACAATATTGATTTCTTCGATTCCTCTTGAAGGATCACTAAATCCAGTTGCTTGAGAAACCCAAGATTGAGCATTTGCAACACCAAAAGAGGCAAATGATAATAATAGTAATATTTTTTTCATGTCTAAAAATTTTAAATTCCTACCAAAAATAAAGAAAAAAGACAAAAAATAGTTGTTTTTACAATATATTTTTGATTTTAAAAATTTTACTTTTGCCGCAAACAACAACACAATGACAATTTTACTACTAGGATCAGGCGGAAGAGAACACGCTTTAGCATGGAAAATGCTTCAAAGTTCGAAATGCAAAACTCTTTATGTGGCTCCAGGAAACGCCGGAACAGCAGCTATAGCCCAAAATATAAATCTGAATCCAACCGATTTTAACACTATTAAGAATTTCTGTTTGGAGCAAAAAGTAAACATGGTAGTAGTAGGTCCAGAAGATCCACTAGTGGCAGGAATTTATGATTTTTTTAAAAATGACAACCAATTGAGCAATATTCCTGTTATTGGACCATCTAAACTAGGAGCGCAATTGGAAGGAAGTAAGGAGTTTGCCAAACAGTTTTTGGTAAGAAATAAAATACCAACAGCGGCTTATGATAGTTTTACAGCTAAAACAGTAGAAGACGGTGTTCGCTTTTTAGCAACTCTTCAACCGCCATTTGTTTTAAAAGCTGATGGATTAGCCGCAGGAAAAGGAGTGTTGATTTTAAACGAATTGGAAGAAGCCCAGACCGAACTACGTAACATGTTGGTTCATGCCAAGTTTGGTCAAGCAAGTGCAAAAGTTGTTATTGAAGAGTTCTTGGACGGAATTGAGTTGAGTTGTTTTGTGTTAACAGATGGTAAGAACTACAAAATACTTCCCACAGCAAAAGATTACAAACGTATAGGCGAAGGCGATACAGGTTTAAATACAGGTGGAATGGGAGCTGTTTCTCCAGTTCCATTCGTAGATGCTGTTTTGATGGAAAAAATCGAAACCCGAATTGTAAAACCAACCATTGCAGGTTTGCAAAATGAAGGTATTGAGTATAAAGGGTTTGTTTTTATTGGTTTGATTAATGTGAAAGGAGAACCCATGGTCATTGAGTACAATGTACGAATGGGCGATCCAGAAACTGAGGTAGTAATGCCACGAATTCAGTCGGATTTGGTTGCATTATTTGAGGCAGTTGGGAATCAAAAACTGGGCGAATTTTCTTTAGAAATTGACCCAAGAAGTGCCACAACAATAATGGTTGTTTCAGGAGGATACCCTGAAGATTATGAAAAAGGGTATGAAATTGCTGGTTTGGAAAAAGTTGAAGATTCTATAGTGTTTCATGCGGGAACTACTATCAAAGATGATAAAGTGGTTACTAATGGAGGAAGAGTGCTTGCGGTAACTTCCTACGGAGATAATTTTCAAGAGGCCATAAAAAAATCTTATCAAAATATAGAAAAACTACACTTTGATAAGATGTATTATAGAAAAGATATCGGTTTCGACTTACTTTAAGAAAGAATGTGCCGTAGTATCTTGGTTTTCTTCGTTATTTTTTTGGTGAATAGTCAATTGTTTGCACCAATAAACAATGTAGTATCCGCAAATAATCATTAAAATCCAATTGATTGTGTTAGCTCCTGTCCAAGTAGACAATTCCAAAGAACGGAACCAATCAAAAGGTTTGAATAAAAAATCAACAAAAAGAGATTGTATTGCTTCAAAAAATGCTTTCATCTTTAAAATAGGTGTTATATTTACAGTCACAAAAGTATAAAATATCCGAATGATTACAAGCATTTTTAAAAAATCTTCACCAATTAATTACACGATTGTAGTAATCATGATGCTAAGCTTATTTTTCTTCTGTACTTTAAAAGAAGGAATTTGGCTGAATTCACTAGCAAATATGTTGATTTCAGGAGTTATTTTTATTGTGCTTTTGGCATCATTATTTTTAACTAATTTTATTGTAAAAAAGAACGGATTAACGAAAGACAGTAGCTTTTCTATTTTATTTTTTGTTCTTTTTTTGATGTTTTTCCCTACGGTTATCACTAATTTCAAACTTATCGTAGCCAATTTTTTTATTTTATTAGCTTTGCGAAGATTGATTTCCTTACAAACACTAAAAGCGCCAAAAGAAAAAATTTTCGACGCTTCGTTATGGATTTTTGTAGCGAGTTTATTTCATTTTTGGGCCATTTTGTTTATCATTTTAGTGTACATTTCTATCTTTTTTCATGTTTCAAGAGATTATAGAAACTGGTTGATTCCTTTTGTTTCTTTGTTTACCACAGTAGTTATTTATGTTCTTTTTTCGCTCATTTTGAATCACGATATTAACAAGAATTTGTTGTCAATAGGAATCGTAGATTTCAGAATGAACTATTTCAAAAACAATTATCAAAACCTAGCACTATCGATGTTTGCTGTTGTATCCGTTTTCTTTCTTTTTTCAAAAATGATAGCACTTACCAATCGACCTTTAGTATTACAAGCATCGTATAAAAAAATCATTATAAGTTTTATAATTGGAGTAATTATTTTTCTAATTTCAACCAATAAAAGTAGTGATATTTTGCTGTTTACATTTTTCCCTTTGGCTGTAATGGGAACCAACAACATTGAGTATTCTAAAAATAAAATCAATCAAGAATTAGCCATTGGATTGACCATTATTTTGGCTTTTTGTAGTTTCTTTTTGCAATTATAATTTGCTTCCGTAAGCCAAATCACCAGCATCGCCTAAACCAGGAACAATGTAGTTTTTTTCGTTGAGTTTATCGTCAATAGCAGCGACCCACAAATGGCAGTTTTCGGGAAGATTTTGCTCTAAATAAGCAATTCCTTCTGGCGCAGCAATTACTACAGCAATATGAATTTCTTTGGGTTTTTGTTCCAAATGCAACTTGTGTAAAACAGCCACAATTGATTGTCCTGTAGCCAACATCGGATCAATTAGTATTAGATTTTTGTTTTCAAAAGAAGGAGCCGCTTGGTATTCGACTAAGATGTCAAAATAATCATCATTATTTGGATGGTGACGATATGCTGATACAAATCCGTTTTCAGCATTGTCAAAAATATTCATAAAACCAGTATGGAGCGCCAAACCAGCTCTGAGAATCGAACACAAAACCACATTATCTGCAACAGTTGTGGTGTTTTTGATTCCTAATGGAGTTTGAACATCAATGTTTTTGTATTCTAATGTTTTACTTAATTCATACGCCATGATTTCGCCGATACGCTCAATATTTTTTCGAAACCGCATGCTGTCTTTTTGAATGACAATGTCACGAATTTGCGCCAAAAAATGATTTAGAACACTATTGTTTTCGGAGATATTATGAATAATCATGAAGTAAAATTTAAATAGGAACGTAAAAGTATAAAAACTATCTTTGCAAAAAAATTTTACCACTATGTTTTCAAAATTTGCCTACTCGATATTTGAACAAAGTATTAAAGATTACCACGTTCACGACAATGTTGATCAACCCATCAGCAATCCGTATCCCAAAGATCAAATCGAGCATTTATTGTACTTCAAAAACTGGATCGATACGGTTCAATGGCATTTTGAAGACATCATTCGCGACCCCAATATTGATCCTGCAGCAGCTTTAGTTTTGAAAAGAAGAATTGATGCTTCAAATCAGGAACGTACTGACATGGTAGAATATATTGATAGTTATTTTCTCCAAAAATATGCTCATACTGAAGTAAAATCTTCAGCTAAAATCAATTCTGAAAGTCCAGCTTGGGCCATTGATCGTTTGTCGATTTTGGCTTTGAAAATTTACCACATGAATGAAGAAGCTACTCGTACAGATGCAACTCAAGATCACCGTGATAAATGCCAAGCCAAATTAAATATACTTTTAGAGCAACGTACTGATTTGTCTACAGCTATCGATGATTTGTTGACTGATATAGAAAATGGCGACAAATTCATGAAAGTGTACAAACAAATGAAGATGTACAACGACGACGATTTGAACCCGGTTTTATACCAAAACAAGAAGTAAGTTCGAGTCATTTTGCCTCACAAAATTCAACATATAGCCGTCATTCGACTGTCTGCCATGGGCGACGTTGCCATGACGGTTCCTGTTTTATTGGCGCTAGTCGATCAACATCCTGAGGTAAAAATTACGGTGGTTTCTCGCCCTTTTTTTAAACCTCTTTTTGAAAATATTCCCAACGTACATTACTTTTCAGTTCACACTCACCACCAACACAAAGGCATTTTGGGTTTATTTCGATTGTACCGCGATTTGAAAAAGCTCAAAGTTGATTACATTGCTGATTTACACAACGTTTTGCGTTCTAAAGTGATCCGGAAATTATTTGCCTTGAGCGGAAAAAAAGTAGCTTTTACCGATAAAGGAAGAGCCGAAAAAGCCGCTTTAACGCGTTTGAAAGATAAAGTTTTTCAACCCGTAAAACCGATGATTGAACGTCATTTGACAACATTTGAATCACTTGGTTTTCGTATAGAAATGGAACAACCTTATTTTTTGGAAAAAGAATCAATTCCGTTAAAAGCGCAACAAATTTTAGGTGAAAAGAATTACAAATGGCTCGGAATTGCTCCGTTTGCTCATTACGAAAGTAAAACGTATCCAATGGATTTGATGAAAAAAGTAATTGATCAATTGGCAAAAGATGAATCACTTAAAATCATCCTTTTGGGAGGCGGAAAAGAAGAAGCAGAAGTATTGCAAAACATGGCAAAAAACCACGAAAATTGCTTCAACTTTGCTGGAATTATGTCGTTTGAACACGAATTACAACTCATTTCCAATCTCGATGCGATGCTTTCTATGGACAGTGGTAATGCCCATCTTTCGGCATTATTTGGTATTCCAACGATTACACTTTGGGGCGCAACACATCCATATACTGGTTTTGCTCCGTACCATCAACCTTTGGAAAATTGTTTGGTTTCGGATAGAGAACAATATCCGTTGTTACCGACTTCCATTTATGGAAATAAAAAAGTAGAAGGTTATGAAGAGGCTATGCGAACTATTTCGCCAGAAAAAGTAGCGGAAAAAGTATTGTCTTTATTGAATCACAAATAAATTCGTTCATCACGGCAACGTTCTAAAATGTAGTTTTTCAAATTGGCAATTGTGGCTTGATAATTGGGCGCTTCAAATCCAAATCGCTCGTGTTCCATTTGCTCTTTTTCAATAGCATTGCAACCTTTGACCACTTCTTTCAACATGTCGAGCATAATTAATTGTTTGTTGTTGTCTTTTTCAAATTTGAAATCCACTAGCTCATCTTCCAAACGCTCACAATAATCCAAAAGTTCTTGTACTTCTGGCTCGTCAAGCAAATCTTGTGCTTTTTTGAAAATATCGAGCTTATTTTTCATAATTTAACTTCAATAACAATGTCAATAACAATGTCAATAACAATGTCAATAACAATGTCAATAACAATGTCAAAATCAATGTCAAAATCAATGTCAATAGTAATTACAAAATCAATTTTTAAATAAAATTTATAAACTGATTACTGACAACCGAACACTGATTACTGTTTTATACATCATCAAAATCAACAAAAATTTCACTTGATGTTGGATGCGCTTGACACGTTAAAATCAATCCATCGGCGACTTCTTTGTCTGTCAAAATCGAATTCTTTTTCATTTCGGCGGTTCCTTTAGAGATGCGCGCCAAACAACTACTGCAAATGCCACCTTGACACGAATAAGGCGCGTCAATTCCTTGTTTTAAAGTAGCTTCCAACAGCGTTTGCTTCTGACTCATTTCAAAAGTAGTTTCTTCATCGTCAACCAAAACGGTAATTTTCGTATGACCATTTCCTGAACTAGCAGTAGTATTTTCTTCGGAAGAAGTAGAAAACAACTCAAATTTGATGTTTTTATCGGCAACGTTGTGTTCTTTTAAAACCGAAGTCACTAAATTAATCATTTCTTCTGGACCGCATAAGTAGAACTTATCAAACTCTTTTTCTTTGTGTTTGTTGTGCAACACAAAATTCACATTGGCTTTGTCAATTCGACCAAAAAGTTCACCGTCAACTTTGGCTTGAGAATAAGCATAATGCACAAAAAAGCGACCTACGTATTTCAATTGTAGTTGGTGTAATTGTTCGTGAAAAATGGTGTCATTAGGCGATTTATTTCCGTAAACCAAAACAAAAGTACTATTGGGTTCGCTTTCCAAAACCGATTGTAAAATCGACATTACGGGTGTAATTCCACTTCCTGCAGCAAATCCGGCATAGTTTTTTTGACGCTCATTGTTAGGCTCAAAAGTAAATTTTCCTTCAGGAACACCAACTTCTAAAATATCGCCAGTTTTTAAATTTTCATTGGCAAATTTCGAAAAATGACCGTTTTTTACCGACTTAATAGCAATTCGCAATTCGCCACTATTGGGAGAAGAACAAATCGAATACGCTCTACGAATTTCTTTTCCGTCTAAAGTAAGTTTTAAATTAACGTATTGTCCAGCAACAAATTGATACGCTGTTTTTAGTTCATCGGGAACAGAAAAAACGACTGAAATAGCATTGGAAGTTTCTTTCTTAACTTCTTTTATATGTAATTTATAAAATGATGACATGGAATTTAATTTTTCACAAAGGTAAGAAATAGCGCTAATTTAATTTGTATGAAAACTTTGAAAAACGTGTAACAAATTTTACATTCGACAAACTAATCGTTCAACTAAACAACCAAAATATGTTCAAACATTTTATTCGCTTAGAATGGAAATCATTTTTCCGTTCAGCATCAATGGGAACTAATTTAGCCATGAAAATCTTAATGGGATTTTTGGTGGCCTATTTTATTATTATTTTTTGTGGTGCAGGTGTGGCAGCTTTCTTCCTTATCAAAGAAAAACTGCATTTAGAACCACTTTCAACAATCAATAAATTCATGATTTATTACTTGGTTGTTGATTTGGTTTTTAGGTATTTCCTTCAACAAATGCCTGTTATGAACATAAAACCGTTGTTGACGTTAAACATCAAAAAGCAAACGATAGTTCATTTTACTTTAGGCAAAACAGCCTTGTCATTTTTTAATTGGCTACATGCTTTTTTCTTTATTCCCTTTACCATTGTTTTACTTACGCAAGGTTACGGATTTAATGCAGTATTGTGGCATTTGGGAATATTTGCGCTTATTTATTGCAATAATTTTCTAAACATCATCATCAACAACAAAGACGGAATTTTTTATGGTGTTCTTGCTCTTGTTGTCGGATTAGGAGTGGCGCAATACTATCAAATTTTTGATATTACAACTATAACAGCTCCATTTTTTCAAGCGATGTACTCGATGCCAGTTGTATTTTTGGTTCCAGTTTTGGCTTTGGTAGGATTGTACTATTTTGCTTTTAATTATTTTAAAAAACGCTTGAATTTAGATGAAGGTTTGGCTAAAAAAAGTGACTTGGCTAAAACAGAGAATTATACGTGGTTGAATCAATTTGGAACATTGGGTACTTTTTTGAAAAACGACATTCGCCTTTTGAGAAGAAATAAACGTTCACGAACTACATTATTAGTGAGTCTGATGTTTATTTTTTACGGCTTACTTTTTTATACACAATCAATAGAAGCTTATGACAATCCTGCCATGAAAGTGTTTGCAGGAATCTTTGTCTCTGGTGGATTTTTGTTCACTTTTGGACAATTCATTCCGAGTTGGGATAGTGCATATTATCAACTGATGATGAGTCAAAATATTCCATACAAAGAATACATCAAATCCAAATGGTGGTTGATGGTAATTGGAACAGTTATCTCCACTATTTTGGCTTCATTTTATTTGTTTTTTGGGTTACACACTTATTTGATTATTGTTGTAGCTGCGATTTTCAATATTGGAGTCAATTCGCATTTGGTGATGTTGGGAGGCGCTTTTGTGAAAACGCCAATCGACTTAACAACATCTAAACAAGCATTTGGCGACAAACAAGCCTTTAACATGAAAACCATGTTAATAGCCATTCCCAAAATGGTTTTACCCATGATTTTATACGCAGCAGGATATTATATTTTTTCACCTAATGTTGGATTAGTATTTGTGGCATTGGCTGGAATTTTAGGGTTTGCTTTTAGAAATTATATGTTTTCTAAAATTGAAAAGATTTACAAAACCGAAAAGTATGCTACAATCGCTGCTTACAAGCAAAAAAATTAGATTTTTATTAATTGACTAATTACCATTCACTAATCACTAACTACTAAAAAAAATGATACACGCAAATAACCTAAGCAAAACGTATAATAACGGAGTAAAAGTGCTCAATATCACCAATCTCGAAATTCCAAAAGGGCAAAGTTTCGGACTAGTTGGCAACAACGGAGCGGGAAAAACAACCTTTTTCAGTTTGTTGTTGGATTTAATTGAGCCTACAACAGGAAGCATCAAAAACAATGGTATTCAGGTCAATACTAGTGAGGCTTGGAAACCTTTCACTTCTGCTTTTATTGACGAAAGTTTCCTTATTGGCTATTTAACTGCCGAGGAATATTTTTATTTCATTGGTGATTTACGTGGTCAAAACAAAGCCGATGTAGATGCGCTACTTAAAAAACACGAAGAATTTTTTAATGGAGAAATTTTAAACAGTAAAAAATATTTACGCGATTTATCCAAAGGGAACATGAAAAAAGCCGGTATCATCGCTGCTTTGATAGGAAATCCTGAAGTAGTTATTTTAGACGAACCTTTTGCCAATTTAGATCCAACGACTGTCAATCGATTGAAAAAAATCATCAAAGAAATTGCGGATGATCCGAACCGAACTGTTTTGGTTTCGTCGCATGATTTAGTGCACACTGTTGAGGTTTGTAATCGAATTGTTGCCTTGCATTTGGGTGAAGTTGTAAAGGATATTCAAACATCTCCAGAAACATTAAAAGAACTAGAGGCCTTTTTTGCAGTGTAATTTTTCTTTTTTGATGCATTACAAGCAAGTTGCTTAATGCAAAAAAACCATATTTTTTTTCGCTATATCAAAAAGAAACGTATTTTTACCAGTTAGTTATACTAAAATTGACTTTTGAGAGTTAATATAAAAAACGTTTTTACTTTGAAAACCATTACATTCAGACATTTATCTGTTGGACTAGTACTTATTTTGTTAGTAGCTTGTTCAACGAAACGAAATAATTTTTTAAGCAGAAATATGCATGCGCTAAGTACAAGAGATAATATCTTGTACAATGGCGGATTAGCTCTTGACAAAGGAGTTGTTAACTTAAAAACTACTTATTCTGATAATTTTTGGGAAATTCTTCCTGTGGAACGAATGCAACCTAAAAATGAAGCCACACTTCCGGGTCAAACTACTACTAATCCCGATTTTGATAGAGCCGAAACCAAGGCAGTTAAAGCGATTCAAAAACATTCGATGAATATTGACGGTTCTGAAAAAAACCCTCAAATGGATGAAGCGCATTTAATGTTGGGCAAATCAAGATATTACGAAAACCGTTTCATTCCAGCCTTAGAAGCCTTCAATTATGTACTTTACAAATATCCAAAAAGTGATAAAATTTACGAAGTTAAAATTTGGCGCGAGCGTACCAATATGCGCTTGGAAAACGACGAACAAGCCATTACTAATCTCCGAAAATTATTAAAAGAGATTAAATTCAAAGATCAAATTTTTGCCGACGCCAATGCTACTTTAGCACAAGCATTTTTAAATGTTGAAGAGAAAGATAGTGCAATTGCTAAACTAAAAATCGCAACCGAGTTTACCAAAAGTAAAGAAGAAGTGGCGCGGTATAAATTTATTTTAGGGCAGTTGTACGAAAGCCGTGGAGACAAAGACAGCGCCTATGCTTCTTACCAAGAGGTAATTGACATGAAAAGAAAATCGCCTCGACAATATGTAATTCATTCCCATGCCAGACAAGCTTCTCAATTTGATTTCGAAAAAGGCGATACATTGGCTTTTGTTGAAAAATACAAAGACTTGTTAAAAGACCGCGAAAACCGTCCTTTTTTAGACGTTTTAAACCATCAAATGGGGTTGTTTTACGATAAATCCAATAAGTTAGATGATGCAAAAAAATATTACAATATATCACTCAATTCGAAACCAAAAGACCAATATTTAATCGCATCTAATTATCGTAATCTAGCTGATATTTACTTCAAAAAAGCCAAATATGTTACAGCAGGAAAATACTTTGACAGTACATTAGCTGTATTGGAACCGCGTTCGAGAGAGCACAAACTAATTACCAAAAAAAGAGATAATTTAGAAGATGTAATCAAGTACGAAGGAATTGCACAACGCAACGATAGTATTTTGAAATTGGCCAAAATGTCAACAAGTGACAGAGAAGCTTACTTCAATGATTACATTTCAAAAATGAAAGAAGCCGATGCAAAAGCGCAAAAAGAACTTCAAGAAAAACTATCTTTAGAAGAAGAAAAAAATAATCAAGAAGCAGCATTTTCCAAAACAGAAAAAGTAACAGAAAAAATAGGACCAAAAACAGGAGCATCCACCGATTTTTATTTTTACAATCCAACAACAGTAGCTTATGGTAAAAATGAATTTGTGAAGAAATGGGGCAAACGACGTCACACGGCCAATTGGCGATTATCAAGCTTACAAAAATCAAAAGAAGTGGATGTTGAAAAAGAAGACGAAGACCAAGCTGATGCTAAAGACGATGCCGCCAAAGAAGATCCAAGATATTTATCGGAAACTTATACCAAAACAGTACCATCTTCTAGCAAAGAATTAGACAGTATTGCAAAAGAACGCAATTTTGCCTATTATCAGTTGGGTGTTATTTACAAAGAGAAATTCAAAGAATACAAATTAGCCGCTGATAAACTTGAAACTTTACTTCAAAACAATCCGGAGGAACGTTTAGTGTTACCATCAATGTACAATTTGTATAAGATTTATGAAATTATTGACCCAGCCAAAGCGGCGCAAATGAAGTCTCAAATTATATCTGAATATCCGAGTTCACGTTATGCTCAGATTTTAAGCGACAATACAGTAAGTTTAGAATTGGGAACTCCGGAGGTTGTTTTTGCTAATTTGTACAAAGAATACGAATCAGGGTTGTACCGCGAAACCTTGGTGAAGACAGACATGGCTATTGTTGAATTTGCGGGTGAAGAATTGTTGCCTAAGTTCGAGTTGCTAAAAGCCAATCTAATAGGTAAATTACACGGCGTTGCAGAATATAGAAAAGCATTGAATTTTGTAGCTTTAACGTATCCTAACAATCCTGTTGGAAAAGAAACAGAGAAATTCATTGCTGCAAAGCTTCCTATTTTAGAATCGCTTTATTTCAATGGAGAACTTCCATCTAGTTGGAAAATCATTTACCAACCCAAAAGTTTGGTAGAAAAAGACAATAAAGTTTTACTAGATAAGCTCAATAAATTAGCCAAAGAAAGGACTATCGAAACACTGACCGTTTCAACCGATGTTTACACGTTAGATCGTAATTTAATTGTAATTCACGGTATCAAATCGGAAGAAAACGCAAAAGGTTTGGCTCAAATATTAAAAGAATTCAAAGATTACAAAATTGCAGATCCTGCGGTTGTTATTTCTAGCGAAAATTATAAAGTAGTTCAAGTATTCAAAAACATCGAAGAATACATTGCAGGCAAAGGACCTAATTTTGAACCAAAACAAAAACCAGTTATTCAACTTCCTAAAGAAGAAGTGAAACAAGAAAAACCAAAAGCAGTTAGAGAGCAAAAAGAAGAACCTGCTCGTGATACGAAAGGTGAAGATGTGAAAAATGAAGTAAAACCAATACAAAATAATGTTAGAGGAGGAAAAGGTGAAGAAAACAACATCAACAATCCTTCACAGCCACAGTTCAACATTATGCCGCCATCATCAGGAAATAATCCGCCAAAATCAAGATAAAAAATGTTTCAAAAAAGCCAAAAATCGTATACTGATTTATTGGGTAAAACCAATAGAATAGTTGAAGGAACCTCGATTAACGGAAATATAATTTCACCAGCCGATTTCAGATTAGATGGACATTTGATAGGTAATTTTCAATCAAAAGGAAAATTAGTAATTGGTCCAGCAGGAAATATAAAAGGTGACATTGTTTGTAAAAATGCCGATATTGAAGGTCGATTTGAAGGTAAAATTCAAGTGCTTGAAACGCTCAACATCAAATCCAAAGCGGTCATTATTGGTGATGTGGTTTGTGGTAAACTTTCCGTTGAACCAGGAGCAGAGTTCAGCGCCACTTGTGTGATGAAAAACATGCAGAAAACGACGACCAATGAGCACCAACACACCGAAGAAAAACCCCAATAAATGGTTAGTGCTGATTAGTATTCCAATTCAAATGGGAATAGTGATTTTTCTATTTTCCAAAGGAGGAAGTTGGCTAGACGAACAGTATCCTAATCAACACGCACTTTTTTTAAAAATCATGACATTAGTAGGTGTCGCAATTTCCTTCTATTATTTAAATAGACAACTCAAAGATTTGAACTCTTAATTATCCTCCCAAAAAATGAAAGCAGTAGAATTCAAACTTTTACTTAAAATGTTCTTTTTTTCCGTACTATTTTACGGAATCCACAAATTGGTTTTTGCTCAATTTTTGCCAACTAATATTGAACAAAAGTTTGTTTATTCACTGGAATTGTTGTACTGTTTTTTCTTTTTTTCTTCCGTTTTAATTTCAGTAATTCTTTTTGCTGTTAACAGAAAAAACATTAACAATGTTGGGTTTACGTTTCTTTTTTTAACTGTTGCCAAGATGGGAATTGCATTTTTCTTTTTGCAACCCATACTCAATTCTCCTGAAACACAAATAGCGATAGAAAAGAAAAATTTCTTAGTCATTTTTCTTATCTTTTTGGCAATAGAAACAGTTGTCGCGGTAAAAATATTGAACAATAAACAATAAATCGATTCAATATCGACAATTTCCTTTAAAAAAATAAAACTATTACTTTTTAGTATTAATTAAAATTGTACTTTTGCACCAAATTTGAAAAAAGTTAATTTAAGTTAATTATCAGATATGGTGATTTCAAGAAAACCACTCCAATTTATATTTGCTGCTTTAGTAGCTATTCTCCCGTTATTCAGTTTTGCTAATCCAACACATGACAGCGTTGCTAACCATCCTAAAAATGAAGCAGTTGCACATAGAGAAGAAGCAATAACGAAACCACTAACAGAAGAAGAAAAGAAAGAGCAAGAAAGAAAAGAATACGTAAAACACCACTTACTGGATTCACACGATTTTACATTATTTTCTTACGGTGAAGGCGAACACCAAACCCACGTTGGTTTTCCTCTTCCTGTAATTCTTTGGGATAACGGTTTGCATGTTTTCTCCTCATCTAAATTTCACCATGGTGAAGCAGTTGCAGAGTCGAACGGCAACTACTACAAAATAAACCACCACAACGGTAAAGTATACAAAACAGATGCGGAAGGTACATTTTCTGAAGATGAAAATGGGCATGTGACCAATGCGCAACCAATAGATTTTTCGATTACAAAAAATGTTTTCATGATTCTTTTAGTTGGATTGATTTTATTCTTGTTGTTTGCTGGTTTAGGTAAATCATACAAGAAAAATGGTTCTATTGCTAAAGGTGCGGGTCGATTCTTTGAACCAATCATTCTTTATATTAGAGACGATATTGCCATTCCAAATATTGGTGAGAAACACTACAAAAAATACATGAGTTTCTTGTTGACGATTTTCTTCTTTATTTGGTTTTTAAACATGTTTGGTTTAACACCACTAGGAGTAAACATAACAGGAAACATTGCTGTTACGGCATCATTGGCTATTTTAACCTACATCATTACAACTTTCACTGCCAAAAAAGATTACTGGAAACACATCTTCTGGATGCCAGGCGTTCCAGTTCCAATGAAGATAATTTTAGCACCAATCGAATTGTTAGGAACTATCATTAAACCATTTTCATTGTCAATCCGTTTGTATGCGAATATGTTAGCAGGTCACGTGGTATTGATGACGTTGATTTCGTTGATGTATAAGTTTAATAGTCCAATTGGAAGTCCATTGTCTTTTATGTTGGCTTTTGTATTGTCGTTATTAGAAGTATTGGTGGCGTTGTTACAAGCCTATATTTTCACAATGTTGGCTGCTTTGTATTTTGGTTCAGCTGTTGAAGAGCACCACCACGAAGAAGCACATCATTAAAAAATGCTATTAGCCTAAAGCCTTTTGCTTAAAGCTTATAGCTGTAAAATTGAATGTTTAATTAAATATATATACATTATGGAAATTCCAAGAATTATCGGAGCAGGATTAGTAGTAATCGGAGCTGGTATTGGTATCGGAAGAATTGGTGGATCTGCAATGGACGCTATTGCTCGTCAACCAGAAGCTACTGGTAAAATCCAAACCGCTATGCTTATTGCTGCTGCACTTGTAGAAGGTATTGGTTTCGCTGCAATCTTTGCATCGTAATTTAAAAACTCAACAAAAGCTATAACGGTTGGTTGTAGCTTTTGTTAACTTTAAAAAACAGTTAATTTAACATAAAATATAATGGAAGAATTATTAGGACAGTTTTCATTGGGTTTGTTTATTTTACAAACAGTTTTATTCCTTGCTTTGGTTTTCTTATTGAAAAAGTATGCTTGGAAACCTATTCTTGATGCGGTAAACGAAAGAGAAGAAGGTATCAAGAATGCGTTGCTTTCGGCAGAAAATGCTAAAAAAGAAATGCAAAACCTTAAGTCAGATAACGAGAAATTGTTGGCTGATGCAAGAGCAGAGCGTGATACAATGATCAAAGAAGCACGTGAAATGAAAGAAAAGATGATCAATGACGCCAAAACAGAAGCACAAGTTGCTGGTGAGAAAATGATTGCTCAAGCCAAAGCAGCTATCGAAAGCGAGAAAAACGCGGCTATGGCTGATTTGAAAAATCAAGTTTCTTCATTATCATTGGAAATCGCTGAAAAAGTACTAAGAGACGAATTATCTAACAAAGAATCTCAAACTAAACTAGTTGAGAAAATGTTAGCTGATACCAAATTAAACTAATCACTATGTCTAGAGCAGCCATTCGATATGCCAAAGCAATTATAGACATCGCTACTACTTCGGGTCGTGCTGAAGCAGTGAACAATGATATGAAATCAATCGTTCTTGCTGTGTCTCAAAGTGCTGATTTAAAAGACTTTTTGGCCAATCCAGTTATTAAAATGGAAGACAAAAAAGCCGCTTTGACTAGCATTTTTTCTGACATTCAAGCGGAAACTAAAGGCTTGTTTCATTTGTTGTTTGAAAACAAAAGATTCGAAATTTTAGGTTCGATTGCGCAACAGTATAACGAACTTTATGATGAAAGTATAGGAGTTCAAGTAGCCAAAGTAACGACTGCTTTTCCAATTACGGCCGACTTACAAACCAAAGTATTGGCTAAAATTGCAGCGTTCTCCAACAAAAAAATAACAATTGAAAACATAGTAGATCCAGCTATCATCGGCGGGTTTATATTACGTGTTGGCGATAAGCAATACAATGCTTCAGTAGCCAGCAAATTAGGTGAATTAAAAAGAGAGTTTAGTAATTAATATCCCATTAAAGATATATCAAAATGGCAGAAATTAAACCAGCTGAAATTTCAGCAATATTAAAACAACAATTATCTGGTTTTGAATCAGGTGCTTCGTTAGAAGAAGTAGGAACAGTACTTCAAGTGGGTGACGGTATCGCTCGTGTTTACGGTTTGTCAAATGCTCAGTACGGTGAGTTAGTTCAATTCGACAACGGATTGGAAGCTATCGTTTTGAACTTAGAAGAAGACAATGTTGGAGTTGTACTTTTAGGCCCTTCAACAGGAATTAAAGAAGGTTCAACTGTTAAAAGAACACAACGCATTGCTTCATTAAAAGTGGGTGAGCAAATCGTAGGTCGTGTAGTTGATACATTGGGTAACCCAATCGACGGTAAAGGTCCAATCGGTGGCGAATTATACGAAATGCCTTTGGAAAGAAAAGCGCCTGGAGTTATTTTCCGTCAACCAGTAACCGAACCTTTACAAACAGGTATCAAATCAATTGATGCGATGATTCCAGTAGGAAGAGGGCAACGTGAGTTGGTAATTGGTGACCGTCAAACGGGTAAAACTACTGTTTGTATTGATACCATTTTGAATCAAAAAGA
>CAYPXI010000037.1:0-17922 GCA_964414655.1 uncultured Flavobacterium sp.
GGGTGAAAGACGGGTCTCGAACCCGCGACCTTCGGAACCACAATCCGACGCTCTAACCAACTGAGCTACAATCACCATTTATTTTGAGGTTGCAAATATATTGTAATTCTTTTCTTCTGCAAAGAAAATAATTAAAAAATTACAGCAAATTGCTTAAGCTATTGACAGCCAAATACCTTTCAACCGTGAATCCTTCCGCAAAATCCGTTCCAATAATTCGACCTAAATCTTGTGCACGGTATTTCACACTATCCAAAAAGTTTTTGGAACTAATGGGCGACTCAGGTTCGTTAGTATTCGGATTATAAAATTGTGAACTATAAGCCAAAATCGATTCCATTTTTACATCCATAAAGCCTGAAATATCCACTACAAAATCAGGTTCAAGGTTTTTCCATTGAATGTAATGATAAACCACTTTGGGTCGCCAAGCATTTTGATTTTCACCATCCAAACTCGTTTCAATTTTTCGCAAACCAGATAAAAAACAAGCGTCAGAAACCAATTTACTTCCTTTTCCGTGGTCAATATGACGATCGTCAACTGCGTTGCAAAGCACTATTTCGGGCTGGTATTTGCGAATCATTTGAATAATTTTCATCTGATGCGTTTCATCATTGATAAAAAAACCATCGCGCATATCCAAATTTTCACGGACCGAAACTCTCAAAATAGCAGACGCTTTGGCTGATTCGGCATTGCGAATTTCAACCGAACCTCGTGTTCCTAACTCGCCACGTGTTAAATCGATGATTCCTACTTTTTTTCCAAGTGAAATTTCCTTGGCAAGAGTTCCGCTACAACCCAATTCAACATCATCAGGATGCGCTCCGAAAGCTAAAATATCTAATTTCATATTCTTTATTTTTGTTGACACCAACGTTCAAAAGTCATTTCAAATTTGTATTCGTTGCCATACATTCCCACCTGTTGCCAACCTGATTTTCTATAAAATGTTTCAGCTCTTGTACCAGGATCTGTTCCTAACCAAACCGTTTGCTTAGTTTGCGAAAAGTACCAATTGAGCATTACATCTTGTAATTGCTTTCCGATTCCTTTTTGAGCAAATTCTGGACGAACAAATAAAGCCCAAATGTTATTTTCAACTAAATCTACTATTGAAAAACCTACAACTCTGTCATTCTCAACAGCAACCCAACCTTTTCCTCTTCTAAAAATAAAATCTTCACAATCGGCAGGCGTTACCAAACTTGGATTAGACAATACATTTTCTGTAACCGAAAAACGCACGTCCATGATGGCATCAATATCCGATAGCATGGCTTCTCTGAGTTCCATTACACAATAATCTTTTTTATAGTTTTTGACTTATTCACTGTTTCCCAAAACTCATTTTCAGGTTGACTATCTTTTGTGATGCCGCATCCAACATAAACTGAAGCCAATTCACCTTCCAACTTCATACATCGCAAGTTAACAAACAAATCAGAATTATCCATCTTATAAGAAGTAAAATCGATGTTGAGTTCACCTAAAAAACCAGTGTAAAATTCGCGGTTATATTCTTCATTTTCCAAAATAAATACTTTGGCAGCTTCTTTTGGCAAACCGCAAACCGCTGGTGTTGGATGAAGTTTATAAACAATTTTACCCAAATCATTTTTGTCAATAACAGCCGAAATATCCGTTTTCAGATGCGCTAAATTTCCAGCTTGAATTGTTTTGGGATCAGAAACTAAGACTGTTTCAGAAAATAAACTCAGATTTTCAGTTATAAAATCAGTGACCAATTGTTGTTCTTCTTTTTCTTTATCCCTCCAAAGCAATTCATTATCAAATAATTGCGTTCCCGCCAAGGCAACAGTATGCAAAGTTACATCTTCAATTTTAACAAATTGTTCGGGCGTTGCTCCTATCCAAAGTCCAATTTTTGGATGATAAAAGCAATAGTTAAAAGCCGATTTATAATGAAACAACAACGATTTAAAAATACTAATCGCATCAAGATTTGTATGAACCAATTCTTTTCTGGATAACACTACTTTTCTAAATTCGTTTTGCTGTATGGCATGAACGCCTTTTCCGACTAGGTTTTCAAAACTAATTTTAGCATTTGAGTCGAATTCATCGTTTAACTCATTTGGAAAATGAAAATCAGTCTCAACCAACGTATCTACAATCACATTACATTCTTGCAATGGCAAATACAATTTTTGTTTTCCATCGAATGAAACAAAGGCAAAACCATTTTCTGTAAAATCATTGAGCGTAAATAATTGATCGTTTTTTTGAAAAACACCAACAATTTTCGATGAATTTGGTTTACAAAACAACGCAAAAGGCAGTTTTGAAGATAAATGATTTTGAGCAGTTTCAAACCAATTCATTAGCGACGTGGTAAAATCATGTTAGTTAATTTACACAACGAAATTAGTTTTTCATTTTCGTCTACAATTCGGATTTCCCACAAGTGAATGCTAGCGCCTTTGTGAATGATTTTAGCAGTTGCTGTAACCAAACCTTCGCGTTTACTTTTCAAATGATTGGCCGAAATTTCAATGCCGCGAACCTCTTGTCTTTCGGGATTAACAAACATGATAGAAGCTGCACTTCCTACACTTTCAGCCAAGGCAACACTGGCACCTCCATGCAATAATCCCATGGGTTGATGAACTCTCGGATTGACTGGCATTGTGGCTTTTAGAAAATCTTCGCCTGCGTCAATAAACTTGATTTCTAAGGTTTCCATTAGGGTGTTTTTGGACCATTCAGCACACAATTCGAGCATTTTTTCTCTATCGAAAGACATAGTTTTAAATTTGATGTAAAGATAATTGGTGTAAAGAGAATTGCGAAAAGAAAAGAGAAAAAAGATATTTTAAAAAGTACTATTCGTTTAAAAAAGTCGTTTTGATTATAATTTTCAACAGTTGATTTTAATTTTTAAATTAAATAACTACTTTTACCAAAATTGATTACTTATGCGTTATTTATCACTATTGCTTGTAATTTGTGCGATTTCATTGACTTCTTGTCGTAATGATTTTGACTTTGAACCAAGTACAGGCGGATTGGAATTTTCAAAAACAACCGTTTATTTGGATACTGTTTTTACCAATATTGGCTCAAGTACGTATCGATTAAAAGTATACAACCGCAGCGATAAAGATATTTCAATTCCGCAAATTCGTTTGGGCAAAGGCAATGCATCAAAGTACCGCATTATGGTTGATGGAATGACTGGAGAAGATGCTGATGGTAATGGTGTTGGTGATGGAAAAATCTTCAATAACGTCGAACTCTTAGCCAACGACAGTTTGTTTGTTTTTATAGAAGTTACAGCCGATGTAGCCAGTGCTAATCCTGCTGATTTTTTATATACGGATAAAATTGAATTCACAAATATAGCTGGACCTTCTCAAAATGTTGATTTAGTAACATTAATTCAAGATGCGATTTTTATTTTCCCCAACCGAACTTTACCCGATAATATTAAAGAAACATTGAATTTGAGCGGAAACCAAACCTCAATTATTGGACATCAGTTGACTGACGCAGAGTTGAACTGGACGAGCACAAAACCTTACGTGGTTTATGGTTATGCGCTGGTCCCCAACGGTAAAACATTGAATATAGGCGCAGGAACAAAGGTACATTTTCATGCCAACTCTGGAATCATTGTTGACCGCCAAGGTGTTTTGAATGTAAATGGTCAACTTTCCGATTATGATGCTGAGGGAAATATAACTGTAGATCGCGAAGTTCGTTTTGAAGGAGACCGATTGGAACCTAGTTTTGAAGACACACCTGGACAATGGGGAACTATTTTAATTATGTCAGAAAACCCAAGTACTATTAATTACTTGACTTTAAAAAATGCTGCCATTGGTTTGTATGTCATTCCGCTTGATATTGACGATTATTATGCGCCTAAACTCAACTTAACCAATTCGCAGATTTATAATTGCACCAACGTTGGAATTTTTGCCATTGGAGCCAATATCACTAGTAACAATACGGTGGTCAATTATTGTGGTCAAGCCAGTTTGGCATGTACTTATGGTGGAACTTATAATTTTACGCATTGTACATTTAATAATGATTGGAATAGTTCGCAACAAGTGGCCGTATTGTTGAATGATTATTTTGAAAATGACACAACGCTATACATAGATAATGAAATTAATATTTTCAATTTTAATAATTGTATCATTTATGGCAGCAATCAAGTGGAATTTTCTATCGAAAGAAAAGGCGATCATCCTTTTGCACACAATCTAAAAAATTGTATTATCAAATTTAATACTACTAATATTGCTGTTCTAAACGATCCACTTTATGACTTTGATAATCCATCTGGTCCCTACAATAATTCTTGTTATATCGCAACGAACTCACAACTTTATAATCCTAAGTTTCAAAACACAAACAAAAACAAAATGTGGTTGTCTGAGAATTTAGATTTAGCTGTTGATCCTGCATTTAGCAATTTTAATGATATTTTAAATCGTAGTCGAGCTATTTCACCTGATTTAGGAGCTTATCAATTTGTAGAATAGTTTTCAAAACTAATTATATTCCCAAAACTGCCCTACTTAAAATGGCAGTTTTTTTTTAAAAATTTAGTTGGTTGATTATTAGAAATGTATACATTTGTCCCGACTGAACTATTTTTAAATTGAAAATTAACCTACTATTTGCGACACTTTTGTTGTCCATTTTTTCGTATGCCCAAATTCCAGCTGGTTATTACAATTCAGCTACTGGAACTGGATATACATTAAAAACACAATTATTTAATAAAATTAAAGGACACACCAATAACACGTATGCTGGTCTTTGGATAACTTACAGTACTTCTGATCGGGATTCATTTTACGAAAACGACAATTCTATCCTTGATATATATTCCGAAAACCCAACTGGAAATGACCCTTACGTATATCAATACAGCGCAGATCAATGTGGTGTTTACGTTATTGAAAGTAGTTGTTATAATCGTGAACATATTATTCCTCAATCCGTTTTTGGTTCAGCTTCACCCATGTATGAAGATGCACATTTTGTAATTCCAGCCGATGGTTATGTCAACGGAATGCGTTCCAATCATCCTCACCGAAATGTAGCCACAGCAACTTGGACTTCCCAAAATGGAAGTAAAAGAGGCACTAGCGCTGTAACTGGTTATACTGGAACTGTTTTTGAACCATTAGATGAATTCAAAGGCGATATTGCGCGCATGTATTTTTATTTTGTTACACGATATGAAAATCTGGTGGCTTCTTACGCTTCCTATCCAATGTTTAACGGAACAAGTAATCAAGTTTTCGCTACTCCTTTTTTGAATATGCTCATTACATGGCACAATCAAGATCCAGTGAGCGCTAGAGAAATTGCTCGAAATAATGCCATTTATTTACGCCAAAACAATCGAAATCCATTTATAGACCATCCTGAATATGTAGGTTTAATTTGGGGCGCAACTTCCGATACACAAGCGCCATCAACTGTCACAAATTTAACTGTTACCAATAATACAACTTCAAGTTTACAACTCAACTGGAATGCCTCAACAGACAATGTCGCCGTAACTGGATATGATATATACATCAATGGTATTTATCATTCTACTGTTACCGGAACGTCAATTAATTTGACTAATCTGACTAGCAATACTAATTATTCGTTTTACGTTGTTGCCAAAGACGCAGCCGGAAACACATCAGCAAATAGCACCATCATTTCAGCTTCAACACTCTCAATTCCAGACACTTCACCTCCTATGAGTCCGAAAAATATAACTTTTACAGGCGTAACGGGAAATTCTATTAGTTTACGTTGGTCTAATGCTTCAGATAATATTGGAGTTACCAGCTATTCTGTATATGTGAATGGAAATCTTTCTACTACAGCAATAACAACCAGTGCAACTGTAGGTGGTTTAGTTCCGGCAACGACTTACAGTTTTTATGTTATTGCCCAAGATGCTAACGGAAATACTTCATCACCGAGCACATCAGCTAGCTTCAATACCTGTGATTGTTTTTGATATTGATTATTCTTTGGCAAATCGAAGGTTTGAAATTCCCTTATCCGTAACAATCTTTATCACATAATTTCCCAATTTTAGTTTGGAAACGTCAATAGTTTCAGTTGGATTAGTCACGACAAAAACCAACTGACCTAGTATATTGTAAATATGAATTGAAGAAATTGAAATAGCTTTGTTCTTTTTAATATTCAATGAATTTTTAACTGGATTTGGATATAGGGTCAAATAATCTCCAAAATCAAAATCTGAATTGCCTAGCGTTTGAATTGTTGTAGAGGCAGTATTAGTTTCAATAGGAAAATTATAATCAAAATAAATATTAGCACTATTACTAAACGTATCTCCAACAGCTAAAGAAGGTAACGTTTTGATTTTAAAGGCAATATAACCATCATTGTTGGCATCATCAAAAGGCAATTGAATGTTCTCGAAGATGAATTCTACTTTACCATTGGTAGCAATTCGGGTAACAAAAGAATGACTTGAACTGGTTGGAATTAAAGTACTCAAATCGAATTTAGCCAAATCAATCATATCTTTTACAACAATATTTTCAGCAGGGAAAGTTCCTGTGTTTTCAAAACGAATGACGTAATGTACGTATTGACCAATCATTTCGGGTGCAACAGTATTTCCTTCAACGCAGGTTTTATCGTTAGGATCAAAGGAATTGACAACAATCTGATTCAATTCAATTTGATTGTCTAATGGCGATTCATCTGTTTCATTACTTGTTATTTCTGATGAAAAAGTCAACACGTCTCCTCCATTTACAGCAGGAGTTTCCATTGGCGAGTTGATGTTCAAAACAATCCCGATTATTCTAGTTTCAAAGGGTTGCAAATTAGTGAAATCATAAGTCAACTGACCGAAAGATTGGGATGTTGTAACTGGAGACGATGAAACAAAATCCATTTTATCATCCTCAAAATTAAAGGTAACAATCCCCGACAAAGTGGTATTTCCTTTATTTTTAAATACCAAATTGTAGTTTGCATCAAAACCTGGTCGAGCAGAATTATCAGGCAGAATGATGATTTCTAAATCGTTTTGAATACCATTGGGAACTATACAAAAATTTTGTTGCAATGGTGACGCTTGAGTTGGAAAATCAACGTTTATATTTTCTGGAGAAATTATAAAATAGTCGGGATTTTCAAAAATGGGTGTGACAGTATAAATACCCTCGCTCAACGGAATAAAATAATTTCCCGAAGAATTTGCTATGAGAGTTCCATTTTCAGAACCGTTTGTAATTGAAAATGCTAGATTCGGAAAAATAGTATCATTCTCATCACAACCATCTTCCTCATTATCCAGTTTTAAATTTCCTTCAACTGTATAATATTCTCCTCCTGGAACAAAAGTACAATAGGTGCTGGCTACGCAATTTATTATACCTTGCTCTAATAAAACTTGTTCAATATTATCACTTGTTCCGTCGGGTAAAACATCATCATAACATACATAAGCAAGATTAGGGTTTTCTTGTAAAGCAATATCTCCATCATTAGTATCAAAATCAGGCACACCGTCTTTAATATTCAAATACTCAAGTTGATTGTTATTAATTTGTTTGTGCAAAAATGCAGTATTTGAAAAATCCAAACTAGTTATACTATTGAAATCACATCTAAAATATGAGTTATTAACACCGTAAAAATAGTTGGCGTCATTATGGTTTAAGTTGGAAAAGTCTATTTCAGTCAATTGATTATTGGAAAGCCAAAGAGCACGAAGCTTTGGTAAATTATTTAAGGTTATATTTGATATTAGATTATTTTCAAAAAATACAATTTCTAAATTGGGTAAATTGCTTAAGCTTACAGTTTGAATATTTCCCAGATTGGTTTCATCAAATCCATTACCCGCCAAATAGCGTAAAAAAGGTAATCCATCCAAATTTAAAGAGGACTGACTGTATACTAAGTTGACAAGACCTAGCAAATTATTCAAATTACAATCAACTAATTGTGAGTTATTAGCAACTGATACTACTTCTGCGTTAACTAGTCCTGTAGTAACTATTGTATGAAGCTGATCATTTTCCTCAATGTTAAAAGCAGTTAGATTAGTCAAGCTCGATAAATCCAATGAAAGCAACTGATCATTATTATAAATGGAAAGCTCTTGAAGATTAGAGAAATATTCAATTCCTGTAACATCAATAGCATTTGTATTTTCAATTGTAAGTCTATTTAACAATACATTCGAAGCTTCAGAAACTTGAATTTCTCCATCATTGTTGGTGTCTATCGCAAAATATCCTCCCGAAATGGTTCCTGCAATTGCATTAGATGAATTAGCCGACAATAAGTAATTCTTAAAATTAACATCAGGAAAATTAATTACCTGAGCATTAGAACAAAAACTCAAAAACAATCCCAATAGCAAAAAATAAATTCTCTTCATAGCCTAAATAATTGAACCCCAAAAGTATAAAATATTTTGTCTGTAAGAATTTTATTTCCTTCAAATTGTCAAAAAAACCGTTAAAAACTATTCATAACTCTTTTGGCTAATCGTGGTTTTTGAATTAAATTTGCACAACAACTAACAACAACACAATGATTCACTTTTTCGGAAACGAAACCTCTACTGTATTTGCCGTTCAGACGCAAATCGAATTAACATCGGAAAACATTTCAAAACTCAATTGGTTATTTGATAACGCCCACAAAATAGACAAATCCGTTCTCGCGGATTTTTTTGTTGGTCCACGTGCCGCTATGGTCACGCCTTGGAGTACCAACGCCGTTGAAATTACTCAAAACATGGGCATTCAAAGCATCATTAGAATTGAAGAATTCCAGATTGTTTCAAGTGATTTTGTTGATTTCGACCCAATGCTTTCGCAAAAATATACCGAGTTAAATCAAGATATTTTCACTATTAATATCCAACCCGAACCTATAATCGAAATTGATGATATTGCTGCCTACAACCAAAAAGAAGGTCTGGCATTGAGTCAGGAAGAAGTGGATTATTTAGAGAATTTATCTAAAAAAATAGACCGAAAACTTACTGATTCGGAAGTATTTGGTTTTTCTCAAGTGAATTCAGAACATTGTCGCCACAAAATATTCAACGGAACTTTTGTCATTGATGGTCAAGAAAAAGAGACTTCTTTATTCAAATTAATCAAAAAAACATCAGCTGAAAACCCTAACGATATTGTTTCTGCTTACAAAGATAACGTGGCATTTATTAAAGGCCCGAGAGTGGAACAATTTGCGCCCAAAAGTGCCGACAAACCCGATTTTTATAGCGTAAAAGAATTCGACTCTGTTATTTCCTTAAAAGCTGAAACGCATAACTTTCCAACCACAGTTGAGCCATTTAATGGCGCCGCAACTGGTTCGGGTGGTGAAATTCGCGATCGTTTGGCGGGCGGACAAGGTTCGTTACCACTCGCTGGAACTGCAGTATACATGACGGCATATTCACGTTTGACCCACAATCGTTCGTATGAAACGAATGGTATGCCTGAACGCGAATGGTTGTACCAAACTCCGATGGATATTTTAATAAAGGCTTCCAATGGTGCTTCCGATTTTGGAAATAAATTTGGCCAACCGTTGATTACGGGTTCTATTTTGACTTTCGAACACGAGGAAAAAAATCGAAAATTAGGCTATGACAAAGTTATCATGCAAGCAGGCGGAATTGGTTATGGAAAAGCATCGCAAGCCAAAAAACACGAGCCAAAAGTAGGTGATAAAATAGTCATTCTGGGCGGTGAAAATTACCGAATCGGAATGGGTGGAGCAGCGGTTTCTTCAGCTGATACTGGTGCTTTTGGCTCTGGAATTGAACTGAACGCTATTCAACGTTCCAATCCTGAAATGCAAAAACGCGCTGCCAATGCCATTCGCGGATTGGTAGAAAGTGATGAAAACCCAATTGTATCCATTCACGACCACGGTGCAGGCGGACATTTAAATTGTCTATCCGAATTGGTTGAAGCAACCGGTGGATTAATCGATTTGGATCAATTGCCGATTGGAGATCCGACGCTTTCGGCTAAAGAAATAATCGGGAACGAATCGCAGGAACGTATGGGATTGGTAATCGGACAAAAAGATATTGATACGTTACAACGAATTGCCGACAGAGAGCGTTCTCCGATGTACCAAGTTGGTGATGTTACCGGCAATCATCGCTTTACTTTTGAAAGCAAAACCACTGGCGCTAAACCTATGGATTTTGCTTTGGAAGACATGTTTGGTAGTTCTCCCAAAACCATCATGGCTGATAAAACCATTGTTCGAAATTATACTGATTTAAATTATTCACAAGAAAATATTCCAACCTATTTAGAAGAAATTCTAAAATTAGAAGCTGTTGCTTGTAAAGATTGGTTAACCAATAAAGTCGATCGTTGTGTAGGCGGAAAAGTAGCCAAACAACAATGCGCTGGTCCCATTCAATTGCCATTGAACAATGTAGGTGTAATGGCTTTGGATTATAAAGGAAAAGAAGGAATTGCAACGTCTATTGGGCACTCGCCTATTTCGGCTTTGATTGATCCTAAAGCAGGAAGCCGTAACGCTATAGCTGAAGCGCTTTCGAATATTGTTTTTGCTCCATTGAAAGACAATTTAAAAAGTGTTTCCTTATCTGCTAATTGGATGTGGCCGTGTAAAAATGAAGGTGAAGATGCGCGGTTGTACGAAGCCGTTCAAGCGTGTTCAGATTTTGCTATCGAACTAGGAATCAACATTCCAACTGGAAAAGATTCGCTTTCGATGAAACAAAAATACCCGAATGATGAAGTCATTGCACCAGGAACTGTGATTATTTCGGCAGCAGGGAATTGTTCTGATATAACTCAAGTTGTTGAACCCGTTTTACAGAAACAAGGAGGTTCGATTTACTACATCAATTTATCACAAGATGATTTTAAATTGGGAGGAAGTTCATTCGCCCAAACTCAAAATAAAATTGGTTCTGAGACACCAACAATCAAAGATGCTACTTTCTTCAAAAAAGCATTCAATACGATTCAAAATTTAGTTAAAGACAATCAAATCCTTGCTGGACATGACATTGGTAGTGGCGGTTTGATTACTACTTTACTAGAAATGTGTTTTGCTGATGTGAATTTGGGAGCACAAATTTCATTTAATTCATTTGAAGAAAAAGATTTAGTAAAGATTTTATTTGCTGAAAATATTGGTTTGGTACTGCAAGCTAAAGATGATGCTGTTTTTGAAAATTCTTTAAATGAAATTGAATATTTCAAACTAGGCTCTGTTGTTGAAGGAACAACTTTAGGAATCAATCACAACGCACAACATACAACATACAACATCCCACAATATCGTGAATTCTGGTTCGAAACCTCTTTCCTACTCGATCAAAAGCAAACCAAAAACAATAAAGCCAAAGAGCGTTTTGAAAATTTCGCGAATCAACCTTTAAAATATACTTTTCCAAATCATTTTACTGGTAAAAAACCGATGATTGATGCCTCCATAACTCGTCCAAAAGCAGCTATTATTCGTGAAAAAGGAAGTAATTCGGAGCGTGAAATGGCCAATGCAATGTATTTGGCTGGATTTGATGTGAAAGACGTTCATATGACCGATTTGATTTCGGGAAGAGAAACCTTGGAAGACATTCAGTTTATTGGTGCTGTAGGTGGATTTTCGAATTCAGACGTTTTGGGTTCGGCCAAAGGTTGGGCTGGCGCCTTTTTATACAACGAAAAAGCCAAAACAGCTTTGGATAATTTCTTTAAGAGAGAAGATACTTTGTCGGTTGGCATTTGCAACGGTTGTCAGTTGTTTATGGAATTGGAAGTCATTAATCCAGAACATGAAATTCACGGCAAAATGCACCACAACGATTCACACAAACACGAAAGCGGATTTACTTCGGTAACCATACAAGAAAATAATTCCGTTATGCTAAAAACTTTAGTCGGGAGTACTTTAGGCGTTTGGATTTCGCATGGAGAAGGAAAATTCAACTTGCCTTACGAAGAAAATAAATACAATATTGTTGCCAAATACGCTTACGAAGGCTATCCTGCCAACCCAAATGGTTCGGACTATAATACGGCTATGATGTGCGATTCAACAGGACGACATTTGGTCATGATGCCACACATTGAACGTTCCACTTTCCCATGGAATTGGGCGCATTATCCAAAAGACCGAAACGATGAAGTTTCGCCTTGGCTAGAAGCCTTTGTCAATGCACGATTATGGATTGAAAAACACTAATTCTTTATAACTATGAAATTAAAAAACATTTTTATCGTAACGCTTTTATTTATTGCAACAACCATTTTTGCACAAAATTCAAATAGCGAAATCAATTCTAAAGACGGTGTTCGTTACATCACAACATCCATCAATTATCCTGTTGCTGGAATTTATACGTTCAAAGGCGCAGAACCCATTGTAGAATTAAACAGTAATGGAACAGGTTTTTACCAATTGCACGATCAGCCGAAAAGAGCAATAAATTGGGGTTTTGAATGTGATAAAGAAGGTGTTTTAAAATTTACTAAAGGTTATGACAGTACTGAATATACGCTTTATTACAAATACACATCAGCCACAGAGCCTGGCGTGGAAGAAGAATGGAACAAAGTAGAATTTTCAATCCATTTTAATTCTTTGAAAATGTTTATCAATGGCGAGCGTGTGAAAAGCTTTATTTACAAAGAAGAAAATTAACAATACAAATTAGTCTTTTTTGCGCTGCTTTTGATAAGCCATCAAATAATCACCTTTGGGTTTTCCGATGTCGAATGAACTGAATTTAACAAAAACTCTGGTCGCCAATCGAGCGTCGTTATTGTCCCAATTTTCATATTCAATGCGGTAAATGGCTGAATACATTTCGGCTCGACCAACTCCATGATAACAATGTAGCAAAACTGGATAGTTATCAGGATTATCCATGATTTCAAAAAAATAATCTAAGTTTTTTTGCGTCGGAATTTGATCGGAACCGTTGTTAAAATAGTTTACACCTTTCAGCTTGGCAATGGCTTCCTTTTCGGCTGTTAACTCGGCTGGAATTTCTGGATTATTCACATCATCGCCAGTACCTGGAAAACGTAAATCAACTATACTTTTAATTTTGTATTCTTTAACGTAATCCGCTATTTCGTCGGGTGGAATAACACCACTTTTATACACTTTATTTTCAGTAATAGTTTCAAAATTATGGTTGATATGCATGTCGTACACATATTTTCCTGCGCCAACTGCTACAACCAAAAATAAGGCAATTAGTATTTTCTTTTTTGTACTCATTTTACTGTTGTTAATTTTTTATCAATAACTCGGTTCATGTAATCTTGATAAAAGGCTTTGGCTTCAATTTCCAACTCGGTCATTTCGGCATTACGTTGTCCAATCAAATTGTGTTCCAAGGCTTTATCATCAATAGCATAAAAACCAATTACGTTTTTGCCATCAAAAGCACAAATGTAATTTCCTTTCATGTAATGATGAACATTACCCAACGAATTTACAACAAAAGGTTGAATTGTACGCTTTTTATCGACCAAACTTCTTCCCCAACTTCTAAATGGTTTATCGTAACCTATCATATCCAAAATGGTAGGATAAATGTCTATTTGTTGGGCTAATTCCTTATTTACGCCCACATACTCGCTATTGGGTTTGAAAAACAAAATCGGAACCGAAAACCTATTGATGGTTTTGAAATATTCGGGATAATACACTTGATTTCCGTGATCAGCCACCATTACAAAGATGGTGTTTTCGTACCAAGGCGATTTTTTGGCTTCTTCGAAAAACCGTTTTAAAGCATAATCGGTATATTCTACACATTTGTGCATGATGATTTCTCCTTCTTTAAACTTGTCTTTGTATTTCTCAGGAATAATATAAGGTTCATGCGATGAAACTGTGAAAACTGTAGCAAAAAATGGTGCTTTTTCCTTATCCAATGATTGCTTCATGAATTGTAGAAAAGGTTCGTCCCAAATGCCCCAATAACCGTCAAAATCAGCGTCATTATTGTATTCTGTTCTACCAAAATAGTTGTCAATACCGAGTATATTACTAAAGCCTAAAAATCCCATTGAACCATTGGCAGCGCCGTGAAAGAAGGATGTTGAATAGCCTTTTTTCTCTAATGTTGAAACTAATGATTCTATTTTTTGCTTGGGAAATGGTGACGATGTAAACGCGTCTTTGTAAGTCGGAATTCCTGCAATTATTGACGACATTCCGTGTATTGACTGACGTCCATTTGCGTAAGCGTTGGTAAAAATCAAACTGTGTTGCGCTAGTGAATCGATAAAAGGCGTGTGACTTTTGTAGTTTTTGATGTTCATGTCTTTGTTGAACGCACCACAATATTCACGTCCATAGCTTTCTAAAATGAACAAAACCACATTGGGTTTCGACGCTGGATTGTTATTGTAAAATTTAATCGGTTGTATTCGTTGGGTTATGATTTGATCCGTCACTTCTGGGAACTCAACTTTCTTAAAATTGTTACTAAAAAGTGTGCGAATAATAGCAAAAGGCGTATTCAAAACAATATCGGCATGCACATTGTTTTTCACATGTCGACTTGCATCTAACAAGTTGATTGGTCGCGTAGATTTACTCAAATCACCACCACGAATTCCGGCTACAATCAACAAGGCAAACCCGAGGAAAGCAACTGTTGAAAGTCCGAAATAAGCAATTTTATTTTGTGGAGCGTCTTCTTTAAAACGAATTCTTTTATATAAAAATATCCAAAGGAAAGCCAAAACAAAAAACAGTACAAAAACATGCCAATAATCGACAATAAAACTCAAAAACAAACTGGTTTTATTGGTCTCGTTTTCGATCACATTCATTGCAGCCAAAGTAGTTCGAGCTAAACTGTGTTTGTAGTAAATAAAATCAATAAAATTGGTGGAATACGCCAGTAAATTCGTAGTAAAATACCAATAGAAAAGTGCTTTTTGAAATCCTTTTGACGTGTTTTTTACCAATGGCAAAAGACTCAATAAAATAAAGATCAAATTCACATACAAAATCGCAGATGTATCAAAAGTCAATCCGTAATAACACAACTTTATGAAATAAGAAAACGAATTTACCTGCAACAAATCGTCGTTATAAAAATAAAAAAGCAAACGAGCGATGGTGTAAAACAAATAAGCCAATCCTATTCTCAGTAACAAGACTTTATACTCATCAATGCGCAGTAATTTCTTCATGAAGTGAAAAACTATTTCCGCAAAACTACTAAATTCAACAACTATAATTCTTAAAATAATTGTTAATCTGTTTTTTATTAATTAATTTGCAACAAATAAATGCGATAATGACTAAAATCACACGACTTTTTGATTTTCCCTATTACCAATTAGAAAAGAATAATATTGCTGATTGTTTGGTAACCAAATACAATGGCGAGTGGGTAAAAACTTCTACGCAAGAGTATATTGACCAAGCCAATGCCATTTCGAGGGCGTTACTTCGAATGGGAATTCAAAAGAACGATAAAATAGCAATTATATCTTCGTCTAACCGCACCGAGTGGAACATTATGGATATTGGTGTGTTGCAAGTTGGCGCACAAACGGTTCCAATTTACCCAACCATTTCGGCAGAAGATTATGAATACATTTTGAACCATTCTGAATCACTTTATTGTTTTGTTTCAGATGATGTGGTTTTGCAAAAGTTAAAATCCATTCAAAAAAATGTTCCTCTTTTAAAAGAAGTCTTTTCGTTTGACGAAATCAAAGATTGTAAAAACTGGAAAGAAGTACTTACTTTAGGTGAAGACAAAAGCAATCAAGATGTGGTAGAAGACCGAAAAAACAACGTTTCTGCCGAAGAATTAGCGACCATTATTTACACTTCTGGAACCACAGGAAAACCCAAAGGAGTGATGTTATCGCATCACAATATCGTTTCCAATGTAATTGATAGCTCACCCAGAATTCCGTTTGAAGAAGGAACGAGTCGTGCGTTGAGTTTTCTTCCTATTTGTCACATATTTGAACGTGTTATTCTGTACATTTATCAATACTACTCGGTTTCAATTTACTTTGCCGAAAGTATTGACAAACTGTCTGACAACATCAAAGAAGTAAAACCAACTGTTTTCTCTGTTGTACCGAGATTGCTCGAAAAAGTATACGATAAAATCTACGCCAAAGGAACAGAATTAACCGGAATCAAAAAGAAACTGTTCTTTTGGGCTATTGACCTCGGACTGAAATACGAACCTTATGGCGCGAACGGATTTTGGTACGAAACCCAGTTAAAAATTGCTCGTAAACTGATTTTTAGCAAATGGCAAGAAGGTCTGGGAGGCAATTTGACCGTTATGGTTTCAGGAAGTGCCGCTTTGCAAACGCGTTTAACACGAGTATTTGCAGCCGCTGGAATGCCTGTAATGGAAGGATATGGTTTGACGGAAACTTCGCCCGTTATTTCAGTAAATGATGTTCGAAATAAAGGCTTTAAAGTAGGAACTGTGGGTAAAGTCATCAATAATGTGGAAATAAAAATCGCCGAAGATGGCGAGATTTTGTGCAAAGGTCCGAATGTGATGATGGGGTATTATAAAGATGAACAACTAACCAACGAAGTGATTGTGAATGGTTATTTCCACACGGGTGATATTGGCGAAATTGACAAAGAAGGTTTCCTCAAAATTACCGACAGAAAGAAAGAAATGTTCAAAACTTCGGGTGGAAAATACATTGCTCCCCAATTGATTGAAAACGTGATGAAACAATCGCTGTTTATTGAACAAATTATGGTTATTGGCGATGGCGAAAAAATGCCAGCTGCTTTTATTCAACCTAACTTTGATTTTGTTAGAGAATGGGCCAAACGTCATCATTTGGATATTGGCGATTTGAACGAGGAAATTGCATCCAATCCTGAAGTCATCAAACGCATTCAAGAAGAAGTGGATACAGCCAACGAAAAGTTTGGTAACTGGGAGAAAATAAAACGATTTGAATTGACACCTAATATTTGGAGTATTGATGGTGGTGAACTCACGCCTACGCTCAAGTTAAAACGAAAAGTGGTGCGCGAAAAGTACAAAGACTTGTACGATAAGATTTATAGAGGTTAGCAATCATACTTGTTGACTGCAAGAAAACATCCTACATTACTTATAAACAACCTCTTAGCAAAACTCGTTGATAAGTAAGAGTCTCATTTGCTTAAACAATTCTTAAATTTATTATTTTTATTGGACTAACCAATTAAATTAATGAATTATGAATGTAAAAAAATTAATTATCGGCGGAATTGTCGGTGGAATCGTGGATTATCTTTTAGGAGGATTGTTTTATGGCGCCTTATTTCCAAACATATATCCTCAATCTCCAGATGTTAAGCATGAATTCATCTTATTTGGGTGTTTGACTTTTGGTTTTTTAGTTTCTTATATTTTCACTCAATTGGCAGCTGTTTCAAATGCTGTTAGTGGTTTAAAAGCCGGAGCAATTATTGGTCTTCTCTCAGGACTTTACATGAATTTCTTTATGTATGCCAACCAACCTGCTGATTATACATTAATACTTACTGATGTCGGAATATCCGTTGTTATGGGCGCTGTTGTTGGTGCTGCAGTTGCATTAGTAAATGGGAAAATAAAGTAACACATCTACTGTAACACATTAAGCCACGGGAAACTCTCGTGGTTTTTTTGTATGTTAAAGTTAACGCATAACTAATGTATAAGTTATCTATGACGTTACTATGACGTTACTATGACGTTGATATGGAGTAGTAGCATTTGGAATTTGGCTTTATTTAGAGAAAACCACGCGAAAGGATTCGCGCGGGAGCGGTTTGGAATACACGTTGAATTAGTTTTCTCCTTAAGAAAATAGAAAATAGAACACAGAAAATAGACTAAACCACGTTTAAACTCGTGGTTTTTTT
>CAYPXI010000038.1:0-10929 GCA_964414655.1 uncultured Flavobacterium sp.
TTTTTTGTGGGCGATGAGGGGTTCGAACCCCCGACCCCCTCGGTGTAAACGAGGTGCTCTGAACCAGCTGAGCTAATCGCCCCAATATTTTTCTAATCTTTCTGACTCCCGACCACTTCCGAAGAAATCGGAATGCTCTGAACCAGCTGAGCTAATCGCCCGATTAGTGCTTGATTGCGAGTGCAAATATAGAACTCTTTTTTATATCTGCAAACATAAATCAAAAAAAAATTATAAAATTTCTGCTACAACAAATGTGCTTCCGCCCACAAAAATAAAGTCGTTCGCTGTTGCTTTTTTCAGTGCGTCTTGGTAAGCGTTTGAAACAGAATTATATACTTTTCCATTCAATCCATATTCAGCAGCTTTTTCTTTTAAAATTAAAGCATCTAAACCACGTGGAATTTCGGGCTTGCAAAAATAGTAAATAGCATTTTTGGGAAATAAAGGCAATATTTCGCCCAAATCTTTATCGTTTACCACACCCAAAACCACATGCAATTGGTCAAATTTTTCTTTTTGAATTTGATTCAATACAATATTCAAACCATGAGAATTGTGTGCTGTATCGCAAATAGCTTTTGGGTTTTCGTTGATTTGTTGCCATCTTCCTTGTAATCCTGTGTTTTTAATTACATTTTGAAAGCCATTTTTAACATGTTCATCCGAAATTTTGAATCGATTTTGCTTTTGAACAACTCTTAATGTTTGCAACACAGTTCTTTTATTGTGTACTTGATAATCTCCCAAAAGTGGAGAAGAATAGGTTTTATCAATCAAATCCGAAGCAAAATGAATAGTCGAATGTGTCGATTGGGCTTTTTCTTCAAATACTTTTCGAGTTTCTTTAGTGTATTCTCCAATCACAACTGGAACGCTTGGTTTAATAATTCCGGCTTTTTCAAATGCAATTTTTTCCAACGTATCGCCTAAAAATTGTGTGTGATCCAATCCGATATTCGTTATCACCGAAACTTCTGGAGTAATGATGTTGGTCGAATCCAATCGTCCACCCATCCCAACTTCAATGATATTGATGTCGGTTTTTTCTTTTCTAAAATACGCAAAAGCCAAACCTACTGTCATTTCAAAAAAACTCAATTGATGGGCTTCAAAAAAAGCTTTGTTCTCAACTATAAAATCCACAATAAAACCTTTCGAAATTTCATTGCCATTGATTTTGATGCGTTCGCGAAAGTCTTTCAAATGCGGCGATGTGTACAAACCTGCTTTATAACCGGCTTCTTGAAATACGGAAGCTAACAGATGTGACGTCGAGCCTTTTCCGTTGGTTCCAGCTACATGAATACAAGTCAATTCTCTTTCTGGATTACCTAAATGATTGGCTAACAGAACCGTATTAGTCAAATCTTTTTTATAGGCCGAAGCACCTTGTGTTTGGTACATCGGTAACTGTTGAAAAAGCCAATTGATCGTCTCAGAATAGTTCATTACTTTCTTAATAAAAAATAGAGAAAACAAAATATTTTCCCAAATTTATAGTTTACTATTGTAGTAGAATTTATTTTTATGCAAATTTGAGATAATTTTTAAAAACGAAATCAAAAAACACCACTTATATGATTAATTTTTTTCTTCAAGTCCAAAATGATTCCATTGCCAATGCTGCTACTGGCGCTATGATTGAAGGCACTGTAAAAGCCGAAGAAATTTCGGTATTAGGGTTTATTTTTAAAGGAGGATTTTTCCTGATTCCTATTGCACTTTTATTGTTTTATACTTTTTATATTATTATTGAAAGATACCTTTACATTAAAAGACGCGCAGCTGTTGATAATAACTTAATTCGCGATATTAGAGACAATTTAAATGCTGGAAACATTGATATGGCAGTTTCAGCGGCTGATAGAAGCAACACAGCAACTGGATACATTTTGCGTGAAGGAATTCTAACCATCGGTCGACCTATTGCCGAAATCGAATCCAATATGGAACGCGCTGCCAACATCGAAGTCGGTGAAATGGAGAAAAAGTTAGGCCAACTAGGTTTGATTGCTGGTATCGCACCTACTTTTGGGTTTATCGGAACGATTTCTGGGGTAATCAAAATTTTCTACAGTATTTCGCAAACCGAAGACATCAGTATCGGAAATATTTCGGGTGGTTTATACGAAAAAATGATTAGTTCGGGAGCTGGTTTGGTTGTAGGGATTATTGCCTATGCAGCTTACCACTTATTCAACGGAAGAATCGACAGTTTTACACTCGCGATGCAAAAACAAGTACTCGATTTTGTTAACATAATTCAACGTCCAAATGGTAAAACGAAATAAACGATTTCACGCTGAAGTAGCGACTTCCTCGCTCAGTGACATTATGTTCTTTTTGCTTTTGTTTTTCCTTATTATATCAACATTAGCCAACCCGAACGTAATCAAAATGACGCTTCCCAAATCGAAAAACAATGAGAAAACCAACAAACAACTCATCAGTTTATCGGTTACCGAAGACAAACGGTTTTATGTCGATAAACAGGAAGTTGCTTTCGATCAACTCGAAGCAAAGTTACTAGCGCAAATGGGCGAAGCCAAAGACCAAACGGTCGTAATTCGTATTCCATTCAACTTGCAAGTACAAGATTTGGTAGACGTGTTGCAAATTGGCGTAAAGAACAAATTAAAGTTCGTGATTGCCACGAGCAATTCAAAGTAAGTTTTTAATTGTTAGAAGCATATATAAAGTAGTTCTTTAGAACAATCGTCCTGCTTTCCGCTCTATCTTTTATACAAAAAGCATCCACTTAGGCGGATGCTTTTTGTATAAAAGGATGCCACTGCAATCAGGGCTAGAGTATTAGTTTTTTCTTTCTTTACAACAATCAAATTAGTCTTTCAAACTAAAGTTGTAGCGAATCGTGCCAACTTGTTTTTCAGTTCCATCAGGGCTTGAACTCCATTTAGTATTCATGGCAGCAATGCGTGCTTGAGTAGCCAAACAACTGGCCGGATTGGTTGTTCCTCTTGCGCCTGGTTTAGCATCTACTACATTTCCGTTTTTATCTACTGTAATTTGAACTACTACAACGCCTTCTTCATTGCAATTGTAGGCTGGAGCTGGTTTGGTTAGGGCTTTTCTTCCTGTCAAAGCATACCCCGAACCGTTACCTAAACCATTGCCACTTCCATTTCCACCGCCACTTCCTGAGCCTGAACCCGGACCGTTTCCTGTTCCATTACCTGGACCATTTCCGCCACCAGTGCCACCGCCCGAACCACCTTGTCCGTAACCGCTAGAGTTAATACTTCCGTTAGACGAACCTTGATTGCCTTGCTGACCACTATTGCCATCGCCACCTTTTTTAGAACCTTTAATAATGCTTGAAAGTGCATCATTGGCATTGTTGTTTACTTTAGGTTTTTCAGGAGTAACAGGTTTTGGGTCTTTAATAACTACTGGTTTCGGATTTTTAGGTGTATCGTGTTTCGGAATTACAGCATCGGTAGCATCGGCCTCATCATCTTCAGCAATAATATCTTCTTGCGCCGCACTACTCGAAGTAGTTACTTTGCTTACGTCTTTGACATTTAATTCTTCACTTCGGAAATCGTTTCCAGAGCCAAAATCGGTGTCGCCAAAATTGACTTCAACGCCGCCACCGCCACCGCCGCCAGCGAGCATAGCCAACTCTTCATCAGATGGAGGCCAAAAGCGAATAAAAAATAAAATCACAATTAAAACGGCATAAATCAATGTGGCAACCACAAATGATTTTCTTTTTTCGGAAGGCGAAGTGTCTAAACTCATAGCTTCTGTTTTTATGTTTTAACGTCGAAAGATAGTAAAAATTGTTATTCTTCCGCTATTTTGTTGTCTTTCAGCAAGTATTTTAACCAAATAAAACCCATAATTCCCGAGAGTAATGAGGCAATCAAAATCATGAATTTGGCATTATTGATAATCGTATCCTCTTCAAACGCTAACAATGTCACAAATATCGACATTGTAAATCCGATGCCGCCCAAAAACCCAACTCCTAACAAAGATTGCCAATTAATATCTTCAGGCAATTGCGTGAGTTTCATTTTAACCGCCAAATAACAGAACAACAAAATTCCTATTGGTTTTCCTAAAGTTAGACCAAAAATGATGCCTAAAGAATACGGCTCTGAAAGATTGCTGGTCCAATCGCTTCCAATCACAATCGCAGTATTACACAAAGCAAAAATAGGAATGATGCCAAACGCCACCGGATAATGCAACCAATGTTGTAATTGATATGAAATGGTACTCGGTCGTCCGTTTTGAAAAGGTATAGCAAAAGCCAATAAAACGCCAGTTATCGTAGCATGAACGCCCGAATGCAACATAAAATACCACATCACTACGCCACCAATCAAGTACAAAAGCAAATTATTGACTTTCATTCTGTTCATCACCAAAAGGAGTGCAAAAACACCCAGTGAAATCAATAAATTAGTAAAATATATGGTTTTGGTATAGAATAGTGCTATCAATACAATCGCACCTAAGTCGTCGATTACGGCCAAAGCGGTCAAAAAAACTTTTAGCGAAAGCGGTACTTTATTTCCCAACAGCGATAAAATCCCAATTGCAAAAGCAATATCGGTCGCCATCGGAATTCCGATTCCGTGTTGGGTTGCGGTTCCTGAGTTAAAACCAAAATAGAGTAGTGCTGGAATCGCCATTCCGCCCAAGGCGCCCATTAAGGGTAAAATAGCATCTTTGATTTTGGATAATTCGCCAATATATACTTCACGTTCTAATTCGAGGCCAATTAGCAAAAAGAAAATCGCCATTAAGCCATCGTTAATCCAATGTTCGGCACTGTGACTTCCTATTTGATAGTGCCATAGTGATAAGTAATCTTCAGAAAAGGAAGAATTGGCGATGAAAAGAGAGAAAACAGTACAAATCACAAGTACCAATCCGCCCGCTTTTTCGCTTTCAAAAAAAGATTTAAATAATCGAGTTACTTTCAATTATACCAATTGTTTTAATGCAATTTCAAATGCAGTAGCGCTGATGTTGGTTTTATTTGGGTTACTGTTATGTGCTTTTTCGATGGCTTTTTTGATGGTTTCTGAAGTGTCGTAAAAAATAGCTTCGTCGGTCATTTGTACTTTCTTTTCCATAAAATAAGCAAAAACGCGTGCCATTCCACAGTTGGAAATAAAATCAGGAATCAAACTTATTTTGCTGTCGGTTTCTTCCATAATCGGACCAAAGAAAATTTCTTTATCGGCAAACGGTACATTTGCTCCGCATGAAATTACCTCAAGGCCAGAGCTAATCATATGGTCTAATTGTTCTTTGGTAACCAATCGAGAAGCGGCACAAGGTGTGAAAATTTCAGCGCCAATATGCCATATTTTTTGATTGATTTCGTCAAATGGAATCATGTTCTCGGCAACCAATTTATTTCCGTCTTTGTTTAAAAACAAACGTCTTATTTCTTCAAACGTATAGCCATTTTCGTTGATAACGCCACCATCACGATCGATAATTCCGATGATTTTGACGCCCATTTCAGCCAAATAAAAAGCGGCAGCCGAACCTACATTTCCAAATCCTTGAACAATCGCTTTTTTGCCTTTAACATCACCGCCATAAGTGTTGTAAAAATGACGAACTGCTTCGGCTACACCATAACCTGTGATCATATCAGCAATGGTGTATTTGCGAAGAACATCGGGTGAGAATTTTGGATTTTCAATTACTTTGATAACGCCTTGACGTAATTGCCCAATACGATTAATTTTATCCGCTTCGGTAGGTTTGAAATGTCCGTTAAAAACACCTTCTTGCGGATGCCAAACACCGCATTCTTCGGTAAACGGAATTACTTCATGAATTTCATCTACATTCAAATCGCCACCAGTTCCATAATAACTTTTTAATAATGGAGAAACGGCTTTGTACCAGCGTTGTAAAACTTCTTTTTTTCGAGGATCGTTAGGGTCAAAGTTGATGCCTGATTTAGCACCGCCAATAGCAGGTCCTGAAACCGAAAATTTGACTTCCATGGTTTTGGCTAATGATAATACTTCGTTCATGTCAAGGCCTTTTCGCATGCGAGTTCCTCCTCCAGCAGCTCCGCCACGTAAAGAGTTTATTACAGTCCAACCTTCTGCATCTGTTTCAGCATCTTTCCAATTAAATACGATTTCGGGTTCTTTATTTTCGAATTTTTTAAGTAGTTGTTTCATTGTTCTATCTGAAATTAATCAGTATTTGTTAGTTGTTTAGTTTGTTTTGCAAATATAAACTTTATAAAAGAATTGCGATTTGGTTTGTTGAATTTTATTGATAAAAGGATTGAGTTTAATGCCAAATACATTTATGTTAAAAAACAATGCACTTAGAAGAAATACGTTCACACTTAACAAATTAATTCATTTTGTAGTATAAAATAAATTGAATTTTATTGCCATAAACCTTAAAAAGCAACAAGAATGAAAAAAATTACTTTAGTATTTGTAGTGTTGTTTTACACTATCACAAACGCGCAATGTTGGCAAAGTGTGTCGGCAGGCTATCAAAGCACTTTAGGCGTAAAATCAGATGGAACCCTTTGGGCTTGGGGAGATAATGATTTTGGACAGTTGGGAACAGGTAATTTCGCTCCCAAAAATGTTCCAACTCAAGTGGGAACTGATTCCAATTGGAAAGAAGTTTCGTGTGGAGAAAATCATACGGTTGCTCTCAAAACAGATGGGACACTTTGGGCTTGGGGCGATAATTTTGCTGGGCAAATTGGTGATGGAGGAGTGGTGAATATGTCTAATACTCCAATTCAAATTAGTGTTGATACTGATTGGCAAACCATTTCAGCGGGAAGTTCGCATACATTAGCGTTAAAAACCAACGGAACATTATGGGGTTGGGGATGGAATTTTGCGGCACAAGTTGGAGATGGGACTATTGTTGATGTACTTGTTCCAACTCAAATTGCTGTTGGCAATACGTTTAAAGCAATTGGAACTGGAGCCTATTTCTCACATGCTATCAAAACGGATGGTACTTTATGGGGTTGGGGCGATAATACTTTTGGGCAAATTGGCGATGGGACAACCAATTTTTATATGACGCCGACTCAAATTGGTACTGCCAATAATTGGAAATCTATTGATGGTGGTGATAGTTATGCTATTGCTATCAAAACCAATGGAACTATATGGAGTTGGGGTGCTAATTACGAAGGGAATTTAGGTGATGGAACGTTACTTGATCGACTAAATCCAATGCAAATAGGAACAGATGCCAACTGGAAATCAGTGTCTACTAAGTTTTATCATGTAAGTGCTGTTAAAACTAATGGAACACTTTGGACATGGGGTTTCAATACCTTTGGGCAATTAGGTGATGCAACTAATACCCAAAAATCGGTTCCAACACAAGTGGGAGCAGCTACGAATTGGTTAATGTCTTCGGCTGGAGTGTATCATTCAATGGCGGTAAATAATGATGGCGTTATTGTAGGAAGTGGTGATGATCAATTTTTGCAGTTGGGCAACGGAACCAATCCAACAACGAATACATTTGTAATTATCGGAACTTGTGTTTCAAAAGTACAAAACACGCAGTGTGGAGCTACTTTGTCGACTATTAATCAACAAGTTTACGCCAATCCTATTTCGGTGGCGCAAGGTTATCGTTTCAAAGTAACTGATTTAGTAACCAATCAAGTGCAAACAATTGATCGTGTTTTGCGCGTGTTTCAATTGACACAATTGAATAGTTACGCTTTCGATAGAGCCTACAGAATTGAGGTTTCCATCAAATACAATAACGTTTGGCAACCGTATCTTGGTTTGCCTTGTGTAGTGACTACGCCAGCAACTACCACGCAAGTTCAAACGAGTCAATGCAATTCGACTTTGACCAATATGAGCGATACAATCTTTGCCGATAATGTGCCTTATGCAGCAGGATATAAATTTAGAATCACCAATTTGTTGTCTTCTAATCAAGAAGAGATTGAACGACCTATTCGTGATATTCGAATGACTGATTTTTCAAATCCCGAATTCAATACTACTTATTCTGTTGAAGTTGCTGTGAAAAACACCAACGGTTCTTATTTGCCTTACGGAGCTTTATGTACTATTACTACACCAAGTTTTCCAACTTCACAACTACAGAATTCACAATGTGATGTTGTGATAACCGATATGAATACCACAGTTTATGCCGATTCTTATTCAGGTGCTTCAACCTATCGTTTTAAATTTGTGAGTGGAGCTTTTACTTATGTTTTTGACCGACCTAATCGATCTTTTGTTTTGAATACTGTGCCAGGTTTATTGAATGGAACAACTTACTCTGTTCAAGTTGCTTTAGAAATTAATGGTGTTTTCGGGCCCTATGGTAAAGTTTGTACACTAACTACTCCTGGTTCGTCAAGAAATGGAAATGAGCAATTGTCAACCAATTTCAATATAAAGGCTTATCCGAACCCGTTTTCAGAATCGATTCAATTGGATGTTATTTCCGATCAAAATCTACCAATAACAATAAAAGTGTATGATGTTTTAGGCAAATTAATCGATGATAAAACAATCGATAGGGATACAATTACATCAGTAGAAATAGGCTCAAATTTGAGAACAGGAATCTACAATGTAGTAGTTTCTCAAGGCGATTTAATGCAAAATACAAGAATTATCAAGCGGTAAACTTGTCTTAATTTTGGTTAGAAACTCCTCAAGAAATTGGGGAGTTTTTATTTTACATTAATTTTCTCACAAGTTAAAAAGCAAGTTTTTGGGGATGAAAAGCAAGTTCTAATCCGTTAAACGATTTTTTTGAAATTTCAACGAGTTATTTAGACTTGTATAGCCGTTATTGACTCACTTTGTATATGTTAAAATTTTTAAAATCAATTGTTTATAAATGAGTGTCGGCTTTTATAGATGAGTTTTTGTCAATTTTAATTCAACAAAATAAACAACAATCAAATGAAAAAAAATTACACGAATGTGCTAAGTCAACATAGAATGTTGGTTTGGCTTTGGAAAGGTTACTTTGGATTTTTGCAACCCAAACTCTGTTCTAATTTGTTGACATTAAACAAATTTAAATTAATGATTCTGCTTTTAATTATTATTAGTGCTGAATCTAATGCGCAAACATTCTCCTCGACTTGGAATCTAACAAGTAACGGAAATGCCACAACCACAGGAGTAATTACGGCGGCGGCATCAATTGGTTCGGGGATTAACACACCAACGTATAGTTCGGCTGAAGGAATTACAACTGCAGGTTGGGCGAATGATGGAGGTAGTTTGAATCAGAATGAATATTATCAGTATCAAGTAACACCTACTGCTGGGAATAAGATTACAATTAGTTCGGTTACTTTGAATCATAGTGTATCAAATGGAAATTGGATTTGTGCGGTTTATTATTCGTTCGATGGATTTGCAACGGCTGGAACTCAAATTGGGTCTAATTTTAACTCGAATTCAAGTTCTCAAACAGCTCAAAATCTCTCAGGACTTTCTTACGTGGTCCCGACAGGTGGAAGTTTTACCATTCGTGTGTATGCATGGGAATCGGATGGAAGTAATAGACGATTCCGAAACCGAAATGTAGTTATTTCAGGCACTTCTTGTGCATTGACTTCTATTACTACACAACCAACTTCAGTTTCTGCTTGCGAAGGTGATGCTGTTACGCTATCGGTAAGCGCAAGTAATGCTACTTCGTATCAATGGAAAAGAAATAATGTGGCCATAGGCGGTCAAACTTCAAGCAGTTTAACTTTTACATCGCTTTCGCTTGCTGACGCAGCTTCTTATACAGTTGATGCTATTAGTTCTTGCAATACTGTTACTTCTAATGTGGCTGTTTTGACTGTAAATCCGAAACCAACGGCAGTTACAATTACACCGTCATCTGCAACTGTTTGTGCTAATGAGATTACAGCTTTAACGGCCAATGGTGGATTAACAACCGTTTCAATTTTAAGTGAAAATTTTAATGGAGCTTCCAATAATTGGACATTAGAAAACACCTCAACTGGAGGAACTATTGCCGATGCAGCTTGGAAATTAAGACCCAACAGTTATGCTTATAATGTAGATGTTTTTAATAGTAATGATAATTCTCAATTTTATTTGTCCAATAGTGATGATCAAGGTTCGGGAAGCACTACAAGTACTCGATTAATATCTCCTACTATTGATTTGACTGGTTATACAGCTGCAACATTAAGTTTTTACCACTACTACAGAGTGGCAACTGGTGATACAGCCAAAGTTCAAATTTCAACTGACGGTGGTACCTCTTGGTCTACTACAGATTTAGCTTCTTATAACACTAACCAAGGTGCAGATAATGCTTTTGCTTTAGTATCAATTAGTTTGAATAGTTTTGTAGGGAATAATAATGTCAAAATTCGCTTCAATTACTCGGCTACTTGGGATTGGTATTGGGCTATAGATAATGTTTCAATTATTGGAACAAAATCGTTTGTTACATGGTCGCCACAAACAGGACTTTATACAGATGCTTTGGCTTCAAATGCCTACACAGGTCAAATAACGTCAACAGTTTACGCTAAGCTAGTGTCTGATCAGTCTTTCATAGCAACATCAACTAACCCAACGACACTTTGTGCCTCAAGTTCAAGTGCTACATCTATTACTGTTTTACCTAATGCAACTTATTATCAAGATTTTGATGGTGATGGCTTTGGTAATCCACTTGTTTCTCAGTTGAGTTGTACGGGAACGCCACCAGGATATGTGACAAATAGTTCTGATTGTAATGATGCGCAACTTCAATATTCAGATGCAGATGGCGATGGATTTGGTTCAACAATTCAAGTAGCTTGTGGTGTTGCGAATAATTCAGATTGTAATGATGCACAACTTCAATATTCAGATGCCGATGGCGATGGATTTGGTTCAACAATTCAAGTAGCTTGTGGTGTTGCGAATAATT
>CAYPXI010000038.1:11029-16620 GCA_964414655.1 uncultured Flavobacterium sp.
GATGGCGATGGATTTGGTTCAACAATTCAAGTAGCTTGTGGTGTTGCGAATAATTCAGATTGTAATGATGCACAACTTCAATATTCAGATGCCGATGGCGATGGATTTGGTTCAACAATTCAAGTAGATTGTGGTGTTGCGAATAATTCAGATTGTAATGATGCACAAATTCAATATTCAGATGCAGATGGCGATGGATTTGGTTCAACAATTCAAGTAGCTTGTGGTGTTGCGAATAATGCCGATTGCAATGATACGCAATTACAATACAACGATCATGATGGCGACGGATTCGGGTCGTCAACATTAGCTGCCTGTGGAGTTGCTAATAATTCAGATTGTAATGATGCGCAAATCCAATATTTAGATGCCGATGGTGATGGATTTGGTTCAACAACTCAAGTAGCCTGTGGAGTGTCAAGTAGTGGAGATTGTAACGACTCAAATAATGCTGTACATCCAGGAGCAACCGAAGTTTGTTATGACGGAATTGATAACAACTGTGATGGCACTATTGATGAAGGATGTACTCCAATTGTAACAGTAGTTCAAGGTTCTCAATGCGGAACTATACTTCCCACTATAAGTTCAAATATTTATGCTAACTTAGTAGCTGGAGCTCAGGGATATAGATTCAAAATAACTGATTTGACAACCAATCAAGTACAGATTATTGACAAAGCTTTACGCGTTTTTTCAATTACTCAATTGAGTAGTTTTGCTTTTGATAGAAGTTATCAAATAGAAGTATCTGTTCGTTATGCTAATGTTTGGCAGCCGTTCTATGGTTTGCCATGTACAGTTACTACGCCAGCAACAACTACAACAATTCAACCTACACAATGTGGTTCCACTTTAACAGCAATGAATGATGTCATTTTTGCGGATAATGTGCCGTATTCTACAGGTTATAAATTTAGAATTACTAATTTATTAACTTCTCATCAAGAGGAAATCATCAGACCAATTAGAGATATTAGAATGACTAATTTTTCTAATCCTGAATACAACTCAGCCTATTCAATTGAAGTGGCTATAAGAAACACAAATGGACTTTACTTACCCTATGGAACACCGTGTAATGTTATCACGCCAAGTTTCCCAACCTCTCAGTTGCAGGCAACCCAATGTGATATTGTAGCATCAACAATGAATACCACTATTTATGCTGATTCATTCAGTGGAGCCTTTACGTATCGATTCAAATTTACAAGTGGATCATTTACCTATACTTTTGACCGACCCAATCGTTCATTTGTATTGAGTACAGTGCCGGGATTAATGCCAGCAACAATCTATTCAGTACAAGTTGCATTAGAAATCAATGGCGTGTTCGGTCCTTACGGAAAAGTTTGTACAATCACCACTCCAGGCGGAGCAAGAGTAGCAACAGCGAGTAGTTTAGACTTCCAAGTAGTGACGTATCCAAACCCATTTGCAGATAGCTTCCAGTTGGATGTTAGAACAGCATCTGAAGAAGTGATTACTGTAAAAGTGTATGATATGCTAGGAAGATTGGTTGAAGAAAGAAGCGCAGAGGCTTCAGCTATCAATGAATTACAAATTGGAGCGTCATCACCATCAGGAATATACAATGTAATTGTATCTCAAGGAAATGAACAAAAAACACAACGTGTGATTAAAAGATAATTTTTGAATTAGAGTATCACAAAAAAGCCTTCTTGTTATAAGTTAAGAAGGCTTTTTTGCTGATTATTCTTACTAAACAAAAGTAATAATCTGTTAGAAGCTATAATATGCCAACATAAATAATGCATTTTACCATTAATTATTTGTGACTATTTTATAACTATACTATTAGGTATATACGACATATACACGACATATACACGACATATATACGACATATATACGACATATATACGATGCAACTATATAAATAACTTAATGCAACAATAGGGATGAAGCATGAAATTTATTAATACGACGTTTTACGTATTTACAATTATTTTAAAAATCAATTATTTTGTACTTTAAAAGGTAAGAAACTAATTTTAATTTTTTTGGAATGACTATTAAAGTGTAATAATTGTAGTTTTTTATCAACACGAAATCGTTGTAGTTTTCGATTTGTTTAAATGTAATTTTACAGAATAAATAATTATTTCTAATTTTAAAGGTTAAAATATTACAAATTTTTAAAAACCAGCGGTTTTTCATCGAGGGTAAGTGTATTAAGTGTAAAAAAATCTAAAACTAATTTTATGGAAAAAACTTTACAAAAAAGTATTCGGTTTTTGCTTTGTTTTGTGGTTTTATTGATGGCAATTCCTTCATTGGCTCAGAACATTTTTAGTGGTGAGCCTGTGCAAGTTGTTGGATCGTTTAATGGTTACGTTACAACACCCTACAATGCCGATTACAGAACATGTTATTACCGAAGAGTTTCAACACCTTCAGGAAATCCGACGGATGGTAGAGGGCAATGGGTAACCAACATTAATGTGCAAAATTCTGGAGGAAATGTCTTGCCCGTCAATATGACAGGAGGTGGTGGAAACGGATTTTTGTTCATTTCAGGACCATTAAGCAATAGGTTTCAGAATAAATGGGTGTTTAGTGGTATTGGATCAGGAGCGATTGACGCTATTAACAATATCTCTGCTTATAATAGTGGAAATGACATGGGATTGAATATGTCAACTACTGGTCAGTACAACTTTGTTTTCAATGATTGTGGTTATACTGGAACCAATGCGAAATATTATGTAGGATATACTTCTAGTATTGTGGTTCAAGCTTTTCGTACTAGTCAGTCACTTGTTGGAGGACAAGCTGTAATTAATATTACTACAGCAGGAGTTCCTTCTCCAGAGCAAAAAATTTATGTAAGATATCGTGTAGGAACTAACGATTTTACTTCATCAACTTCAGTGGTGCAAGCATCGGGTTCGGGTACTTCTTGGACAGCAACAATTCCACCTCCAAGTTGTAATACAACAGTTTACTACTATGTTTACAGTAGTACACGTACATTAGCGCAAATCAATGGTGATTCTGAAATGGATAAAACCTTAGCAACTTTGCTCTGGGATGACAATGCAGGAAATAATTATTCAATCAATTTTGGTTCACCTGTGACTTATTATCAAGATGCTGACAGTGACGGTTTTGGTAATCTTTCAGTTACTACAACAAGTTGTGCTGGAGCGCCAGTAGGCTATGTTACGAATAGTGCAGATTGCAACGACAACCAACTACAATATTTAGATTCCGATAGTGATGGTTTTGGTTCGACTACTTTAGTGGGTTGTGGTGTTGCTAATAACACAGATTGTAATGATAATCAATTGCAGTACACCGACACTGATGGCGACGGATTTGGGTCTACTACATTAACTGATTGCGGTGTGGCCAATAATTCTGATTGTTATCCAACGTTATTAACTTATCAAGATTTAGATGGTGACAACTTTGGAAATCCATTAGTTTTAGTGGCTTGTGGGACATTTAATAACACAGATTGTAACGACAATCAATTGCAGTACACTGACGATGATAGTGACGGGTTTGGTTCCACTACATTAGCTGATTGTGGAGTTGCCAATAATAGCGATTGCTACTCAACATTATTAACCTATCAAGATTCAGATGGTGATGGTTTTGGAAATCCAGCGGTATTAGTGGCTTGTGGTACAACTAATAACACAGATTGTAACGACAACCAGTTGCAGTACACTGACGCTGATAACGACGGATTTGGGTCTACTACATTAGCTGATTGTGGAGTTGCCAACAATAGCGATTGCTACTCAACATTATTAACCTATCAAGATTCAGATGGTGATGGTTTTGGAAATCCAGCGGTATTAGTGGCTTGTGGTACAACTAATAACACAGATTGTAACGACAACCAGTTGCAGTACACTGACGCTGATAACGACGGATTTGGGTCTACTACATTAGCTGATTGTGGAGTTGCCAACAATAGCGATTGCTACTCAACATTATTAACCTATCAAGATTCAGATGGTGATGGTTTTGGAAATCCAGCGGTATTAGTGGCTTGTGGAACGTTTAATAATACAGATTGTAACGACAATCAATTGCAGTACACCGACGCTGATGGTGACGGATTTGGTTCCACTACATTAACGGATTGTGGAGTTGCCAATAATAGCGATTGTTATCCAACACAATTAACCTATCAAGATGCAGATGGCGATGGTTTTGGAAATCCAGCAGTACTAGTGGCTTGCGGAACATTCAATAATACCGATTGTAATGATAATCAATTTCAATATTTAGATGCGGATGGCGATGGTTTTGGTTCTACTACGTTAGTAGATTGCGGAGTTACCAATAATAGCGATTGTTATCCAACATTATTAACCTATCAAGATTCAGATGGCGATGGTTTTGGAAATCCATCGGTATTAGTGGCTTGTGGAACATTTAATAACACAGATTGTAACGACAACCAATTGCAGTACACCGACGGTGATGGAGACGGATTTGGTTCCACTACATTAACCGATTGCGGAGTTGCTAATAATAGCGATTGCTACCCAACATTACTTACCTATCAAGATAATGATGGTGACAGCTTTGGGAATCCATTAGTTTTAGTAGCTTGTGGGACATTTAATAATACGGATTGTAACGACAATCAATTGCAGTACACTGACGGTGATGGTGACGGATTTGGATCAACTACATTAACTGATTGTGGAGTTGCCAATAATAGCGATTGCTACCCAACATTATTAACTTATCAAGATAATGATGGTGATGGTTTTGGAAACCCAGCAGTATTTGTGGCTTGTGGAACATTTAATAACACGGATTGTAATGATAATCAATTGCAGTACACCGACGCTGATGGAGACGGATTTGGTTCCACTACCTTAACGGATTGCGGAGTTGCTAATAATAGCGATTGCTATCCTACTACTGTTTTGTATGTTGACAATGATGGAGACGGTTTAGGGTCAAACACTTTTTCAGCTTGTAGTGGTGTAGCCAATAACAGTGATTGCAATGATAATGATTTCTTCAATTTAACAGGTATCACTTTCTATCAAGATGCCGATAATGATGGTTTCGGAAATCCTGCAGTAACTACTTCGGCTTGTGTAGCTCCAGTAGGTTATGTATTGAATAGTTTAGACTGCAACGACAATAACGCTGCTGTTAACCCGGGCGCTACAGAAGTTTGCTACGACGGAATTGACAACAACTGTGACGGTACTATCGACGAAGGTTGTACACCAATTGTAACGGTAGTTCAAGGTTCGCAATGTGGTTCCACTTTGGCTACAATCGACCAATACATCTATGCTAATTTGGTTTCAGGAGCCCAAGGTTACCGTTTCAGAGTAACGGATATGACTACCAACCAAGTTCAAACTATTGACAAAGCATTACGTGTATTCCAATTAACACAATTAGGAAGTTATGCTTTCAACAGAACATATCAAGTTGAGGTTTCAGTTCGCTATGCTAATGTTTGGCAACCCTTCTATGGTTTACCCTGTACAGTAACTACACCAGCTACTACAACCCAAGTTCAAGGGGCTCAATGTGGTTCAACATTAACCAATATGACCGATATTATTTATGCTAATAAT
>CAYPXI010000039.1:0-15302 GCA_964414655.1 uncultured Flavobacterium sp.
AACGCCAAAGATAAGTAATTGTTTTTAGATACGCAAATATAATGCAGCATAACGTCTGCGGCTTTGCGTCTGTTGCTGCTGCAAAGACAGACCAAAACAAAACTACAACATTTTTTAGAAAGATAAAATTGAAATAACTAGCTTATTTTCCATGAGAACTAGACAGCAAGCGCAAGCCCAGCAATAGCGCAAAACTGCTGTTGGCATTAGTGTTTTTTAAATTTGTTTTATATATTTGCTCCATTATGAAATTCTACGAAAAATATCCTCAATTAAAAGAAAGAGACTTTTTATCAAAAGTTCTTACTAAGACTGTATTTTCTACAATGTCATTAGAGGATCAACAAGTTTCAAAATCTAAAATAGTAAAAATTGTGAATCTTGTATTGAAAGAAAAAGAATTAAAAGGAAATCAATTCTTCACTAATTAGTTTAGTGAGTAATTCGTAGTTTCCATTGTCAGCTTCTTTCATCGCATTGATATAGAATTTTCTACTTTCTCCTTCTCGAAAATATAATTCTAGTGGCTGATATCCAAATTTCATGGCTACAAGGTTCATCAGAATTCTTCCAGTTCTACCATTTCCATTATTGAAAGGATGAATTTTGATGAACTCATAATGAGCATAAACTAAACAATCAATATGTTCTTCTCGATTTTTAGAAATAGAAATTTTGAAGTTCAAATTATCAATAAACTGATACATTGCTTGTAAAACAAGTGTAGGTTTTGTCGGAATAAGTTGCCCAACTGTAACTTCGCTTGTTCTCCATTTTCCTGCCCAATCATAGAGTTGTTCAAATGCAATTTTATGTATTTCTAGGATTAGAGTAGTTGAAAGTTCTACCTCAGCATCCAATTCAAAAACAAAAAGTTCAGCACTTGCAATTCCTTTGGCTTCAATTTCATTGATTTGATTTTTGTCTGTCAAACCAAGTAAATTATCATCAGGAAAAGGAGTCCAGTTTGTTTGATTTTCATTCATTTATCAAAGATAACATTTTTTCAGTTTCGCGAGCAAACATTAATGCTAACGTCCGCAGCTTGCCGTCTGTTGCTGCTGCGAAGACTGACCCAAACAAAACTAAGAAATTTTTGAGAAAGATAAATTGGAATAACCAGCATATTTTCGATGAAAACTAGATAGCAAGCGCAAACCCAGCAATAGCGCGAAACCAGTGTTAGTGGCAGGTTTTATTTTTATGTCCATATTTTTTTATTCGGTAAACGTCATAAAAATGTTGTAATCTGAGAAATAAATTGTTGTACTATTTTTTTCAAACACTACATTTTTGTTTTGTTTAATCTGTTTGTTAAATGTTTGAAGTGAATTTACTTTTATATCAAATCCGCAAATTCCTTGAAGTTTTTTTGAGTGCAATAATTGATTTATTTTATTTGAATTTTTTCCGTCTAACAAATATAAATTGCTTTGTCCTACTTTAAATAATCGATAAGGTGTTTCTAAATAGTTGCCACTTCCAATTTCTATAAAACCTAATAATTTATATTTTTTAATTTCTGCTTCAATTTTATTTGTCAGAAAATAAGTTGCTGTTAAGGATTTTGCGGTATTTGAATGTGTTGTATTTGTTGCATTTTCTTTCCAATTTTTATTCGTGTATTCAATGAAAAATAGGTTTGAATTTTCAGGGTCAATAGTTTGCCAAATTTTATTACTATCAGCAGTAAATGGTATGCTTTTTTCTTTCAACATTTTTTTTACCAATTCAGCATTTGAAACTGAAATAGCCAAAGATGTTCCACCTTGTCTTTTTTTCAAAAAGTCTGCGTAATATTTACCAATGGTTTGTAGGGTGTCAATCGGTTCTATCAATTCAATATAAGTGCCGTCTTGAAATTTTACAAAACAGTTTTTTATGCCTTCGTGAACTTTTCCTTCTTTTATGGTGAAATGCAATTGGTTTTGGAAAATAGCTTTGATTTTTTGTAAATCGTTTACCACAATAGGAATATGGTCAATGGAATTAAATAATGAATTACTTCTAATAGAAATTTCAATTCTTCTTAGAAACCCTAAATCATTGAATATTTTTTTTGTTATTTCTTTTCTACAACTTCCAAAATCATCTCGGTTATTTTTTCTGTCTTGTAGTAATCGAGTAGCAAAAAAATAGGTATTATTATTGGCTTCCAAGTAACCAATCCACCAACCTGTGTTGGTATTGTTTTCCCTTGTCCATCCTGTTTTTGCTCTTACTGTGTAATTGTCCTTCTGTTCGGTAATCATCACTTTTTTTACGATGTCCATATTTCGTTTAGAAAAAGGTAATTTTTCATCGTACAATTTTTTTATAAATTCAACTTGATTAATAGGTGATATACCAAAGTTTCCAAAGTTCCAAAAATCATCGTTGTTTTGAGTGAGGTTTTGGTTGCCATATTTACAAGCTGAAAGATATTTTTTATAATTGCTTTTGCCTATTTTTTTTGCCAACTCAATAAATACCCAGCCTGCAGAAACTTCAAACGCCTCTTTAACCGACATATCGTGGTAAATTTCTGGTCTATAACCATACTTTACAGTATCTGTTTTGCCAACCCATTTCACTATTTCATGTTCGTCTTTTATGGTTTTCGTTTCTAAGGCTATCAATAAATTAATGATTTTGAAAGTGGATGCAGGCAAACTTTCGGTCTTTACATTGAATGTGTCAGATAAAATCCATTGTTGATTTTTGTTGTCAAAAATGGCAATTGATCCTGCAACGCCACAACTTTCAAAGTATTTTTGGAAGTCATTGTGAATAGTAAAATTCCCATTTTTAGTGTTGAAAACTCTTTTATCATTCTTTTGAGGAGAACAAGAGAAAAGGCAAATGACAGAAATAAAAACCAGAAGACTCTTTTTCATTTTTTAGTTGCAATATTTCAAGGGTTGGAATTATCGCTTGTCTGTAGAAATTTCAAATCAGCAAAGTCTCTTTTAATTATTTTGAATAGTAGGAAACTAAAAAAAGTTAAAAATCCAAAACCACTAAATAAGACATACAAATAAAATCCTTTTGATAAACTTTCCTTAAATAATGGTAGCAATGAAACAAAACCAACGATGTATAAGGTATAAATAACTGGCGTAAAAAAGAAGTGAATGGTTTTTCTTAATTTATAATATGAAATTAATTGAGCAGAGTGCTTCTTGAAACTTGTTGTAAAATCTATTTTTTTAAATTTTATTATACAAATAATTTCCAAAGAACATCTAACCACAATTACAAAAATCATTAATGCTAACCCTTTAATTTTACTAGTAATTTCAACTTTGTAAATGTTGGCATAGAAACAAATTAGTAAAATAATTAGTGTAGATAAAATACCAATAGTCCAATAGTGTTTTGCTTTTTGAGTTTTTATTTTATGTAACGATTTTGTTTGAAAAGTTTCACTATTTGATTTTGGGGAAACTACAGGTTGCTGGTTCCAAATGCTTTGTATTGAATTAAAATTTTCCATTGTGTACACATTTAGTCAAGTTAGTTTTTATTCTATGAATTCTTACTCTCAAATTTTCTTCTGATATACCCACAATATTTGCTATTTCTTGATAAGGTAAATCTTCCAAAACCATCATTATAACCAGTTTATTGGTAGGCTCTAGTTGGTTTATGCAATCATACATCATTTTCATTTTTTCTTCAATGTCCGCATTGTCAATATTTACCGCTATATCGGGCAATTCTGCAATCTGAAATTCCTTCTTATTCGATTGTTTTCTTAGATGCATCAGGCAAGTGTTAGAAGCAATGCGATATATCCAAGTACCGATGTTTGCCTCGTTTCTGAAGCTGTCTAAATTTTCTAACACCTTTATAAAAACTTCTTGCGTAGCGTCCGAAGCAATTTCAGCATTTCCATTAAAGTATCCTTTACATAAACGATATACTTTGTCGTAGTGCATTTGATAAATCGTATCGAAATTTTCTGTAGCCCTCACTTAATTTAGAATTTTGTTTAATTGTTCCATAAACCACTTTGGCTGATCATACATTACAAAATGTGCCGATTTTTCGGCGTACATAATTTTTACGCTGGGCAAATTTTTATACTGCTCATTATACGTTTTCGTAACCATCTCCAAGCTAGGATTCGTTGCAGCTAATATAGTTACTGGCTTTTTGATTTTAGCAATATCGTTTCTTAAATCTAAATTTAACATATCAATATAACCATACACATAAGTTTTCCTATCAGATTCATTCAACATTTCAGCTATAAAATTTTGCTTCTCTTTGTTGTTGGTCATAAATTTTGCGGACTGGATGTTCATATTTTGAAACTCCTCAGTTGTCATATTTAGAATTGCCTTACTTTGTGGGTTGTCATACGAAAGAGGTTCGCCTTTATAATCTGGAATCATAAGAGCTGCCGAAGCAGGCAAAGCATCAACCAAAATAATTTGCTTAAACCATTTGGGATTTTCTGAGGCCAACCACAAACTTAAAGTACCACCTAAACTATGACCTAATAGCGATGCTTTTTGTAATTTTTCCTTTTTGATATACCTTTCTACATCTTGTTTAATCGTTGAAAACCAAAGTGTATCAATTGGTTTTACGTTGCCGAAACCAGCAAAAGTAAAGGTGTAACATTTGTGAGTTAGTGCCAATTGTGCCACTGTTTCATCCCACATTTTACCAGAACAACCGAAACCTGGGAAAAGTAAAATAGGCTTCCCTTCTCCTGTAATTTCCACGTTGAAAGATTGTTGTGCATTCAATCTTGGCTGTACCAAACCAAAAAATAATAACGAGATAAAGATAAATTTTTTCATTTTTGAATTATTTAATTTACCTTTTGATGCACAGCATTACAAATTGTTACATACTTCTTACTATTTTTTTTTGATTGATTTTTTAGATTTTTACTCTATTGGAAGTATTGGTTTTGGTGTAAAAAATAATTTTATAAATAGTGCAAGCAATATAAAATTGTGGTTTGTTCTTAATGAACTATTTTTCCCACTTTCAAAATTAATTTCCAAGTTATTTCTTTTTGTTCATTTGGGTTTTTCCAATGCTCTTTCATTTTTTTCGTTAGCCTCTCCATAGGATTATCATTATAAGCGTCTATATATTTTTGAGTTGCCGACCACGTTCTTAAATGTCCTAATGTTTCTGAAAGTGTTACTTGCTTTTTAATAAAAAATTCTGGTGTTTTAATTTCTTCAAATGGAAAAGAGATGGTTGTATATTCCTTATCAATGAGCTTATTTTCGGGTAGCCAAAATTCGCCAACAATGTTGTCGTGAAAGTCTTTGATTATGATGTCTAATTCTTTGCTTATTGTCGGGACACCATAAGCCCAAACTGCGATTATTCCATTCGGCTTCAAAACTCTTTTTACTTGGGTATAAAATTTGTCGAAGTCAAACCAATGAATAGCTTGTGCAACGGTAATTAAATCGACTGAATGGTCTTCTAATAAACTTGGATTTTCAGCACTTTCAACCTTATAAGTTATTTTTTCGTGTGTAATAGCATTTTTTAGTTGTTCACTGCTTGGGTCTGTTGCATAAACTTTTTCATAATAATCAGCCAAATTCAATGCCGATTGTCCATTTCCAGTACCACAATCCCAAGCTAATTTGTGTTCTAATGTCAAGCCTGATAAAAACTCAAATAATTCAGTTGGGTAAGTTGGTCTAAACTTAACATACACTTCAGCTTGCTTTGAAAAATTATCTTTAAATGTGTTCATTTGAATGTTGTGTATCGTCCTGAAATAGGTTGACATTTTTTAGTTAGTTTTTCAATTCAAATTTAAGTAATTAATTGTTTTGTTTTTTCGATATGATCTATAATTTATATTTGGATTTAAGTGAACATCATTAGGTGTTCTCATTTGAAGACTTTCATGAAGTCTTTTGTAGTTATAAACAGTTATTGCTCTTTTAATCATTTTTTGCGCAATATCTTTATTAGGAATCGTCTTGTTAAGACCGAATTCATATTTGATGGTTTTGTTGATTCTTTCTGCAAGCGCATTCTCATAAGGATCATATTGCTGAGTCATACTGATAATCAATCCGTTTTCTTGCGCAAAATTTACATACTCAGGCCAGCAATATTGAAAACCTCTATCGGAATGATGTATTACTTTATTTTGCGGATATTTTCGGTTTTTAAGCGCCATTTTAAGGGCGTCTAAGGTAAGGGAAGCTTTCATGTTAGTTGATAGCTTAAAACCCATTATTTGTTTAGAATAGGCGTCTGTAATTAGAGCTAGATAAGCATGTTTACCGTTGAGATGAATATAAGTTATATCACTTACCCAAAGTTGTTCTGGTTTAGTTGGCACTTGATCTTGAACTAAATTTGGAAATTTATTGAAAAGATGGTTTGAGTTTGTAGTTCTGGTGTAGTTTCTGATTTTAGGCACGCATAAAGAGTGTTCTCTTAGGAAATCAAAGAACTTGTCTCTGCCCATTTTGATATTATTTTGCATCATTTTTTCTTTGAGATGAATATAAAGTTTACGACCGCCAGTTTGTTGATTAATTTCATTTCTTTGTTGAATGACTAAATCAACCAGGACTTGGTTTTGTTGTTTAATAAGTTTTTCTTTTTTTATTTTTTTGTCGAAGGCTTGTCTTAATATCCCGAAGCATTGGATGAGCCATTGTTTTTTAAAATGAGCTTTTTCTTTGTTTCTATTTCTTTGACCAATGATTCGGGCAGCGACTTTTTTGCATAATCCTTTCCAGTATCTATTTCCGCTTCAGCAATTACCAATTGTTGAAAGTCTTTGATGAATTGAAGTCTCTCAATTTCAAGTTTAAGCTTTTTAATTTCGTCGTTCTTAGACATTGTTTTTTGTTTTTGGTCTAAGGTAGCAAATTTTTTCAACCAATAATAAATCGAGTTGCGATTAATGTTGTACTTAGTAGCAGCATGATTAATAGAAATCTGACCATTGGATACTTGCTCTACAATTTTAAGTTTTAAATCAAATCCGACAGATTGATAGGATTTATTTTGACAGTGTTGCTTTTCTTCTTTCATGTTAACCTGTAAATAGTTGTTGATTTTTTGTCAACCTATTTCAGGATTCTACACAATAAAATCTTACTGCTAACGTCCGCGGCTTACACCAGTTGCTGCTACAAACACTGACCAAAACAAATCTACAACTTTTCTTTTGAAAACTAGAATTGTTGACACCAGATTATTCTCCACGAAGACGAAGATAGCAAGCGCAAGCCCAGCAATTGGTGCAAGCCGTTGTTAGTGGTTGTTTTTATTTTTCATTAAGATATTTTATTGCTCTATTTAACACAGGGTCATTGTCATTCAAAAAGTCTTCTAACGTATAACTAACATAGATGTCAGGCGATATTCCATAACCAATAAACTCTTTACCATTAGGATAAATATCTTTTTTGGTACAAACTCTTGCTCTTCCGCCACCTGGCAAATCAAATAAGTAAGGTTGTCCTGTACTACCATAGCTTTTATCACCTATAAAAGTGAAGTTGGGCAATGGGTCAGCATATATTAAAAAGTCTTCTGCTGCCGATGCTGTGCTATTTCCAATTAAAACTACAACTGGAATATTAATTCTTTTATCTTTAATTTTTGAAATTGTTGGTACGTAAGGAAAATTATAAAAATATAAATCATTCGCCATCAGATAGCTTTTTGTCATATCTTCTTTTGTCATATCCCATTCGGGTTTGTCTTGTAAAGTATCTTTTGGCGTTAAAAATGTCCCCCAAGCCTTATAAGTGGGTATATGTTGACGTGTTATACTTTTAGAGCCAAAAAGTATGGTGTCGTTAGTGAAATACTGTAAAATATTAAACCCGATAGTTGTGTTTCCACCACCATTGTATCTTAAATCAATAATAATTTTTTTAGCTTCATATATTTGAGGTAATATGTTCTTAAACATTGAGTCAATTTTTTCATCTTCAAAAGAATTCAAGGATAAATAATGGATGTCATTTTCAAGGGTTTTGTAATCTAAGATGTTTCTTTCCTTGAAAGGAGGAAAAACTTCTTTTTCTGCAGTAATCTGGTGTTTGAGTGTTTTTAAAATAATTTTGTTTTTGGGAGTTTTAAATTTCACATTATACGTTTCTTCATTATATCCTTTTAATAACTCATATGTTGCTTGATTCTGTAAGGCATAATCAGTAGATGCTGAAACAAATGGTTTTACAAATTGATTTAAATAATCCTGAGTTTCATAACCATTAACGCTGATGATTTCGCTCCCTATAGGTATTTCATCTTTTTTACTTTCATTGACTCTAGTTACTATGGCTTTGTTGTTAATATTTGATACAAATAATCTATATTCACCAAAATTTGTTATCATTACATTTTTAGATAAATGTTCAGGATAATGTATATTTGTATGCCCATCTTTTAAAGAAGCACAAAGTTTGTCCATTAGTCTAAAATATTCATAATCATTTTTAGTGTCTATTATTTGGATAAGTGTTTCTTTATATATACTGTCCCATTGCCTTTTATTTACCTTGTTTAAAAAAACAAAATTATAGTTTACTTCTTGCCAAAATTTAGAAGCACTGTGCAACTTGTCTTTTAAAGAAATAATGTTTTCTTGTGCATTTGCAACTTGAAAACCAACTAAAATTGTGGCTATTATAACTATTTTCTTGAAAATTGCTGTTCCCATTTGTTTTTATTTTTTATAAAGAAATAAGCACCTAATCCAATGACTAAGAAAATCGCAATATTTAACATAGTGAAAAAAATAATATTATTTCTGTTTATATCAGGATTAATCATTCTTGGTAAGCGTGTAAAGATTTCAGAAACAAATGCTGCATACAATCCTATCACACTCCAATACATAAAAGAAAAATGATTGGCAAGATTTGTTTTTGACTTAGAAAGGTAAAACGGCAACATTCCTAAAATGATAGTACTAATACTAATAACGGCAAACCAATGAAAGATGGCAAACTTTCCAAATAGACGATAAATTAGTAATGCCGTAATGTTTACCAATACCATTAGTATTACATAGAGATAGCCTATTTTCTTATGTGTTCTTGTTCCTTTCATTGCCCCTAGAATGTATGTGCCTGCTATCAATGCTATGATTGATGAAATAAGATGTATTAGTCCTGTAGTGTCGTGATATAAATTCATATTTCAATTAGTTAAAACCGTCTTGTATCGTTATCTTTTTTAAATTGTTAAATCTACTAGTTTTTTTTCTCGTTATAAAATAGCCACTAACGGTTCCTGGCTTCGCGTCTGTTGCTGCTGCGAAGACTGGCCCAAACAAAACTACGGAATTTTTTAGAAAGATAAATTGGAATAACCAGCATATTCTCCATGGAAACTAGATAGCAAGCGCAAACCCAGCAATAGCGCGAAACCAGTGTTGGCAGCAGACTTTATTTTACTCGGCTCATTTTAACAGGATTTTGTCTAGTATCAAAAACGTCAAAAATCTCTATAATATTTTTTTCAAGAATTACTAAGTAAATGATTTTGTAATTTTTGTATACTAAATATCTAAATTCTCGAGGATCATTTTTTAATAAATCTTCTTCTTGACCAATTTCAGGATGTTTTTTTAATTTGAGAGTTTCTTTAGCAATTCCAGAAACAAGTCTTTTGGCAACGTTAACTCCTGCTTTTTCTTTGTAATATTCAAATATGTTTTTAAGCTCTTTTTTAGAAAAATCAGTCCACTTAATTCTTAACTCCATTTTTCAATTTCAGATATTAAGTCTTCAACATCAGTAACTTTTCCATTTTTAGAATCTTTTGTAGACTTTTCAATTCTACTGTGGAATTCACTTATAGACATTGGCTTAAACTCAGAATTATTAACAGTCTCTTTTCTAAGTAATTTTTCAAATTGAGCAATTGCTTTTTCACTCTCTAACTTAAGAAAGTCTTGAATAAAATTTATTTTTCGAGTTTGTAAATCCATTTCAATATCTTTTTTTCAAAATTACAAATAAAAATAATATCAGCTATTTTTTAGGAATAGTTTTTCAATAAGTTTGCTGTCCAACGTTCGGCGGCTTACACTAGTTGCTGCTGCGAGCACGAACCAAACAAACCTACAAAATTTCTTTTGAAAACTAAAATTGTTGACACCTGATTACTCTCCACGAAGACCAAAATAGCAAGCGCAAACCCAGCAATAGCGCGAAACCAGTGTTGGCATTAGTTATTTTTTCAAAGCGTTTAAGTAACTTTCAGGATTCATTACTGGAATTAATGCGTTTTTAAAATCTTTTTCATTTCGCGTTATTATAACATCACAATTAGTTTCAAGAGCGCTAAAATATTGCATCGAATCTTCAAAATCTTTAAAATCTGAATTTATAGCTTTTTCAATCACTTCATCATTCATTATTGATATACCACAAAGTAATTTAAACTTTCTAATTTTTTCGAGTACAATTTTTGAGTTCTCATTTCTTGATAAAATATAATAACAATTCGCAATAGATGTTGGAGAAGTATATACCTTAATTTTCTTTTTGTCGGCTAATGTCAAAATTCTTGCGCTTAGATCATAAAAACCATTTCTTTCCCCAAGAAAGTCAATCACAATATTAGTGTCTAAAAATATCTTTTGCATTTATTTATATTTTTTATCAAGATAGTCAGAATAATCTTTTCTCAATTCTTTCCAATCTTTGTTGTCGGAAATACTTTTTCCGGTTGAAATACTTTTTACGAAAGGAGAAATTTCAAAATCAGTATTTTTATCTTCAAGTGTTATCGAATCTAAGTAATTTTCAATTAGCCTTGAAAGACTAACTTTTTTAGTTGAAGCGTATTTTTTTGCTCTTTCAATAACACTTTCGTCAAGTTTTAATGTCAATTTAGTATCCATGCTATAGTAATTAATACGTACAAATATAATGTATTAATACGTAAAATACAATTTTTCCCGAGATTTTTTTTTAAAATTAATGCCAAAGTCTGCGGCTTTGCGTCTGTTGCTGCTGCAATCACTGACCAAAACAAAACTACAAAAATTAAATTGAAAGATAGAATTGTAGTTACCAGATTATTTTCCATGAAAACTAAATAGCAAGCGCAAGCCCGGCAATTGTGGTAAGCCGTTGTTAGCCGTTCGGTTTTTTTTCCCAAATTAACTTATATAGTATTCCACTTAAAATGCCAGAATAAAATAAACCTGTTATAAAAGAAAAATTTCTTCCAGTATCACTGGTCAATTTTTGCATTGCTTTTTTTTGCTGAGTTGTTATTTCGCTACTATTAAAAAAACCATTTTGATCAACATCAAAACTGTTCAAATTATATTGTAAATATATATCATAGAGAATAACGTAAACAACTATCAAAATATAAATACTTAAAAATAACCTCACTAATAATTTCGATTTATTTTTAAACTTAACTGATGAGATTAAAAGTAAAATTGCAATAACTAAAGCAATAATGAGATGTTTTTTTATAGTTATATTTTCCATTAGTTACTTTCAAACATTTCAACGATTTTTTGGTTACGCTTATTCTTTTCTTTTAAATATTCTTCTTTACTTAGTTTGGTAGCACGTAATGACAAGAATAGAGAATCAAAAAGTTTCTCTTTTTCTAGTTCAATTGTTTTTAAATATGCTTTTATTAAATCATTAGATTCAAAATATATAATATTCTGAATTGGAATATTTTGCATTCTTTTATAAAAAATATTTTTGCAACCCAAAGAAACGAGAATTTGCTGAATTTCAGTATGTTTATGTGAATTAGCAATTTGAATTTTATAAATATTGTCATTGACTTTTTCACCATATCGATAATAAGCTCCCAAAAGGAATGATATTTTTTTCTCTCGTGTTGTAAAAAGACTATCAATTAAATCATTTTCTGAATAAAATGAGTTCATTTTTTTTGCCATTTCATTAGAGATAAAACAATTATCCTTTTCAATTAGTACAACTTTAAATTCCTTTTTTACAATACTATCTACAAATTTCATTAATGGTTTTTCATATTGATAGTATCTATCAAAAACTTCACCTTTTGAAACCCATTCTCTTCCCATATAATCATTTAATGTACCTAATAAGAAAAAAGTATTATCAGTATTTACAATTACAGAATCTTTTTCTTTTTGAGAAACTATTTTCCATCCAGTCGTCTTCTTTTCTTTTTCTTGAGAAAGTAAATTATTTGAGACAAATAAAAGTAAGGTTAATAATAATGTTTTAATTTTCATATTAATGTGTTTTTTTTCAGCTTTTTTACTAAACTGACGGCTAACGGTTCCTGGCTTCGCGTCTGTTGCTGCTGCGAAGACTGACCAAAACAAAACTACGAAATTTTTAAGAAAGAAATATTTGAATAACCAGCATATTTTCCATGAAAACTAGATAGCAAGCGCAAACCCAGCAATAGCGCGAAACCGATGTTAGCAGCTGGCTTGATTTCCTAAAATTTATATTTATCTATGTTATTCTTTATTTTTTCTAAAATGTCAACGTTGCGTTTAATTTCCTTTTGTTCATTTTCAGGAAGAGTACTTATATTAAAATCGGTAATTTCGTCAAATCTTTTTTCTACAAATAACTCAAGTGCAGAATCATCTTGATTTGAAATTCCTTTTGAATTTACTTCTTCCAATATTTTGCCCAATAGATTTTTGAGATTTTCGTTTTGTATAGTTTCTAAAGACAAACTTAAGTTTTTCCTCTTATCTTCTGGTAAAACTTCAAAAAACTCAGCAAATTTCTCTCTAATTTTTCGATCAATTGATAACTCTCTATCAATCATCGATGAAATCCTATTTTGAATAAATTCATTCATATTTTAAGGTTTTTTTTTAAGCTTGCTGCTAACGTATACAGCTTGCACCAGTTGCTGCTGCAATGACTGACCAAACAAATCTACAAATTTTCTTTTGAAAACTAGAATTGTTGACACCAGATTATTCTCCACGAAGACGAAAATAGCAAGCGCAAGCCCAGCAATTGGTGCAAACTGTGGTTAGCAAACGGTTTATTAAAAAAGGACTAATCTACAACCTTGGAATATTCTCGTATTGATATGCATTTATATAAATGCAATAAAGCTGCAAATAGCTATTATCATTAGCAAAATATGCCGAACCAAATTCAAAATATTCTCCACCATAAATGGAAAAGGCCATTGATTTTGATTCATGGGTTACTGGATGAAATAAATTTGCACAAGGTCTTCTGGTAGCAAAATTCAACATTTTCTCATCTGTCAATATTGCAGCGAAAGTATTATAACCCAAAACACTGTAAAAAGGTCCCCAAAACGGCGGTTGGAGTAACTGAAAGATATCATTATCAAACTTTTTAATATCTTTTTCCTTAATAGAAAAAGTATGAGAACCATAGGTATACAATTCTGTTCCACTATCATAAGTAATCGGCGTAGTTATTCCGTTGTTTATAACTCCTGAAAGCCTTCCTGAACTTTCATATAGAATAGTGAAGGTATTTGTGCCATTTACGGTAATAGTTGTTAGTTGAAATTCGTTATAAGAATATTCATAAACTACATTTAATGCTCCGCTAACAATTGTTTTAATTAATCGGTTGCGATTATCGTAAGTGAAATTATACTCACGACTAAAACTAGAGTTCGGACTACTTGTCAAAGTTATTTTTTTAGGCAGCTTAATGGAATATACAGGTACTGGTCCATTGTTAGTATTGGGATTGAGTGTAGTATTATTAACTTGACTATCGGGATTATCTGATGAACAGGATAATACTAAAAAAGCAGTTATCAATGAGATAATTTTTTTCATAATTATAATATCTTTTTAGTTATAGCGAAAACTAAGTAAACAAAAGTATGAAAATAATAATAACAAAGATGTATATAAAAAAATGTTTTAAGTTTACAATAAATTGAACATTCATTACTTCTAAGTATTGACCCTTAAATGAATTTTTCATATTAATAAGCTTGGTTTGGTGCATCAACAAACTGTTTGCTAACGGAATGCCGCTTGCCATCAGTTGCTGCTGCAAGCACAGACCAAAACAAATGTACATAATTTCTTTTAAAGATAAAATTGAAATAACCAGCTTATTTTCCACGAAGACAACAACGTAAGCCCAAGCCCAGCAATTGTGGCAAACCGTTGTTACAAGCTGTTTATCAATTCCTTAGAAAGTTTTTGCGTGATAAAATTCTCCAGCCAATTTTCCACGAACCACTTAGTTTCTATTTTCGACAATTTTTCCACGAACGATTTCCGCAAAACAATTCCAAAGATTTTCTTTCGCGCATAATTTTTCCGCAACAGATTTTTTTCTGCATAAATTTCGCCGAACCAAAAAGTAGAGTAGAATTTAACCGATTTTTTCCTAGAATTTCTTTTGAGCGCTCCAACCAAATAGCTTGTAACGTCCGCGGCTTGCCATCAGTTGCCGCTGCAATCACTGACCAAAACAAAACTACGGAATTTCTATGAAAGATAAAATTGTAGTCACCAGATTATATTCCATGAAAACTAAATAGCAAGCGCAAGCCCGGCAATTGTGGTAAGCCGTTGTTAGCAAAAGTGCTTTTATTCGTTAAGTAGTTTTTCAACTTCAACTCTCAAAACAGGTAAATTCTTTATCACAATTCCCCAAATTACTGCATCAGAAACAGAATCATAACCATGAATAATTCTATTTCTCACATCAACAATTTTTCTTGAGTTTGAAATTTCAATCTTTTCGTTTTGTTTTAGAATTCGGCTCATAGCTTCACCGATGATTTCAATATTTCTTTCAACTGCTCTTTTTGTTCTCAAATCGTTTTGATAAATCTCAAACATTTTTGGCAAATCAATAAAGTAGCTTTCTATTTCGTTTATTGAACTCAAAATATCATAAAGCCAAGTTTTAATATCATTATCCATAAATCAGCTTTTTATTTTTATTCAAAGTTTGCAAAAAATATGGATTTTTTATAGCCTTTTCTTCAAGTAAATCAACGTTTCGTTTAAAAGTGTCTTCAAGCGAAAACTTTAGATCGTAATAATTGTCAGCATATTCTAGAAGATCAATATTTTGAAAATCAACGATTAAATCAACGTCGCTTTCACTATTGAATCGCTCAGTTAATACAGAACCAAAAGCATATAAGTGCTTAACTTTGTGCGTTTTGCATAAGTTTTCAATTTCTTTTTTGTAATTCTGTATAAATTTCATCTTTACAATTTTATTATAGTTCAAAAATACACAAAATTACTTAGATATTAAAAATGTTGATTAGAACTACAAAATTGTCTTTTCCTGAAATAGGTTGACAACTTTTGTTGTCAAAATGTTATTCAAAAA
>CAYPXI010000040.1:0-15079 GCA_964414655.1 uncultured Flavobacterium sp.
ATTTCTGACTATAAGAAAAGCGTCAATTCCATCCTAAATAATTACAATCCCGATGTTGTAATTATTACTGATAATGGCTTAAAAGGTTATCTTTTTAACTATTTGATCAATTGCAAAAAACCTGTTGTTTTTGAAGTACATGGATCCAAGTTTAATTCGCAAACGAATACCAATGGTTTTTTCAAGAAAATAGCCTTTCAATTGCAGGTTTATCTTCGTGAAAAAGGATTACAGCAGTTCAATAAGGTTGTTTTTTTGTCGGAAGAAAGTCGCCAACAATGGAATACCAATAAAGGTGAAATTATTCCGAATATTAATTGGATTGAAACTACAGCGTTTTCATCCCAAGAAAATAAAATAGCGCTTTGTATAGCCCGAAATTCGTATGAAAAAGGACTGGATCGTTTGTTTTTAATCTGGAAAGAAATTTGCCTACAGCAACCTGATTGGAAGTTACGATTGGTAACCGAAACAGAAGGTTATTACAATATAATTGAATTGATTGCACAAAATAATCTCGAAAATGCTGTTGAAGTTATCACTTCCGAAAAGAATATTCTGCGCCATTATACCGGAAGTTCAATTTACTTGATGACTTCTCACAATGAAGGAATGCCAATGGTAATAATCGAAGCCATGAGCGTTGGATTACCTGTTGTTGCCTACGATTGTCCAATCGGACCTAAATCGATGATTGCCAATAGTGAAAATGGTTTTTTGATCGAAAATGGTAATATTGCTCAATTTGTTGCCCAAACAATCGCCATAATGAATGATAAAGAAAAACGGATTATTATGGGTAAAAAAGCAATTGAAAGTACTGCAAAATACAAGCAAAGTACAATTCTAGAAAAATGGAAGCAATTATTCGAAAGTCTAAAATCTTAATTTTTTGGATTGCAAATAATTCCCAATCGATACAAATCAAAACACAGTAAGCTCGGTTTTTTTTTGAAAATCATTTTCTTTAGAAATGGTTCTGAAAGGTGAAAAAAATGGTAAAAAATTCCATCTAATTTGTATTTTTTCAGCGAAATGTAGTGCCGCATCAGCGAATTAATTGCACCAATTTTAGGCAAATCCGATAAGTGTTGTTTTCGAATTTTTACCGCTTCAATCGACTTGTTGAAAAAGACATCATTGTCTTCAATTCCCAAATGGTACACTGCATTGTCAATATGCAAAACATTTATTTTATTACTAAATAATTGATAAGCAAAATAAATATCCATTCCGTACAAATTGCCATTTTTGCTAAAATTGTATAACTCAAAAACGTCTTTTCGAATACACAAGTTGGCTGAAAAAATAGCGCTATACGGATTTTTTTTACGAATAGTACTCGAGGCTGATTCACGTTTTTTTCCATAATGATAACGTAGCGTTTTGTGATATGGAATTTCAGTTTCTTGGTATTGAATTCCACCAATAACTACCGGAAATTCATCAGAGAATGATTTGAGGTAATTTTGAATAAAGTTATGTAGAACTGGGAAAATATCGGCATCCAAAAACAACAACCAATCAAATTGTGCTTTTTCGCTCAATAACGCTCTGGTTTGCGTTCTGCCTAAGTTACGGGTATTTTCAAAATAATGAACATTGCTATCAAAATTAGCTAGTTTTCTGTTCTCGGCAACAAATTCAGAACTGGCGTCATTCCAAACAATAATTTCAAAAACTACGTTGTTTTCAACGCATTGTTTGAGTAGTTCGTTTACTAGCGAAACCACGTTGTAGTTGTAAGTTGGAATGAGTATCGAAATCATTTTTAGCGAATTAATCCGTAGCGGAGAATGCAATACAGTGCGTGAAAACCATCTTTCCAATTGATTTTCTTGCCTTCTTCATAGGTTCTTCCGTAATATGATATACCAACTTCATAGATTCTAATTTTCGGAATTCGAGCAATTTTAGCCGTTACTTCGGGCTCAAAACCAAAACGTTTTTCTTTTAGTTTTAGTGTTTGTAACACTTGTGTATTGAACATTTTATAACAGGTTTCCATGTCAGTCAAATTCAAATTGGTAAACATATTCGACCAAAATGTCAAGAATTTGTTGCCAATCGTATGCCAAAAAAACAATACTCTGTGCGCATTTCCACCCATAAAGCGCGAACCATAAACTACATCTGCAAAACCATCCAAAATAGGTTGTAGTAAGATATTGTATTCTTTCGGGTCGTATTCCAAATCAGCGTCTTGAATGATGGTAAATTCGCCTGTAGCTCTTGCAATTCCAGTATGAAGCGCGGCGCCTTTTCCTTTGTTGACTGTGTGTTCAAGAAAAATGATATTCAGTTCACTGTTGGTATTTTGGTAATTTTTGATGGCTTGCGAAGTGTTGTCAGAAGAGCAATCGTTTACTATAATGATTTCTTTTTCAATGTTTTGGGAAAGCACCACGTTTTTAACCTTATCTAATATCAAATGGACGGTTCTTTCTTCGTTGTAAACTGGAATGATAATAGATAGTTTTTTCATTTGTTGTTTTAAAAAGACAAATCTACATTTCTTCTATGAAACTACAATAATTTGATTAGTTTTGTTTTTATGACGATTTTTTTTAAAAAGTATAAATACGAGTTAGGATTAATTCTTTTTGGACTATTTTGGTTGACTATTGTCGACTTTTTGCTCCAAATGAGCAGCCAAAACTACATTTTTGCCGATTCTGACAATTATTTGGTCGCCGCCAAGAATTTGATGGTCTACCACCGCGGGCATGATTATCGCCCGATATTGATTTCGTTTATATACGGTATTCCTTTTTTATTTGGTGCCAACGATGCAACGGTTTATCAATTTAGTTTTTATATCAATTTGTTTTGCTGGTTGGCTACAGCCGTTTTGATTTTTAAAATAGCAGCAACTATTGTTCGACCCAAATTAGCTTTTTATTTTACTCTTCTATTTTATTGTAGCGTCGGAACATTAACACTTTTGTACCATTTACTGTCCGAAAACTTATATACATTTTGGATACTTCTTGCCTTCTTTTTAATTTTAAAATACTATCAAAGTCAGAAGTTTTGGTATTTGTCATTGGCACTTGCAATGCTCATTAGTAGCATGTTGATTCGTCCGGGTTCAAAGTGGTTGGCAATTGTATTTTGCTTGTATTTTGTTCGTGTTTTGTGGAAAAATTACGCGCACAAAGCCATGATTTTATTTTATGGAAGTTGGGTTTTAATCGCGATTCAGTGCGCTGGATTGTACCATCAATTTGGCAATTTTACGATTAGTTATATTGATAGCATTACCTATTACAACTACATTGGAAGTAAAGCCATTTGTTTTAAAGAAGGAAAGGAATACACTGAAATCAACAACCCAAGAGCAAATGTGTTGTTGAAGTTGAAAGATAGAGATACAATAACCAAAGTGGCTAAGGCTGATTTTGTGGAACAGCTAAAAACCAACAAAATAAATTTGTTAAAGGCTTATTTTTCTGACGTTTTCAATAATACTTCCTCAGGCTCAGCAGCAATTGCAGTGCTTAAAAATGAAAGAAATTCTTCCTTTTTTGAAAGTAATAAAGAAGCTTTTTTTGCTATTTCAAAATGGCAAAATCGAGTGTTTACTATAGTAGGATTACTTTTAGCAATTATTTACTTTTTCAAGAGCTATAAAAAGGAAAAGTTTTTTACGCTAATTTCTTCCTATATTTTATATATAATTGCAGTTTCAGGAATAACTTTTAGTCAAGGTGACCGATTCCATATGGTATTTTATCCGATGGTAATTGTGTTGTTGGTAAAATGGTTAAGCGACCGAAAACTGATTTCTTAAACGGTTTTCTGAACCACTTCAAAGATAGAACCGTCTTCGCATTTTAATGTTTTAGAAGGAAATTTCATCAACAACGCATAATCGTGTGTGGCCATGATAACTGTTTTTCCGTTGGCGTTGATTTTTTTCAAAACGTCCAACACTTCTACGCTAGTTTGCGGATCCAAATTCCCAGTAGGTTCATCAGCCAAAATAAATTCAGGGTCATTCAATAACGCTCTTGCAATAGCAACACGTTGTTGTTCTCCACCCGAAAGTTGGTGCGGCATTTTGTTGGCAAATCCTTTCATTCCTACTTTGTCCAACACTTCGTCAATTTTGTTTTGCATTTCTGTAGCATCAGTCCAACCAGTAGCTTTCAATACAAAAAGCATGTTGTCAGACACATTTCTGTCGGGAAGCAATTGAAAATCTTGAAAGACAATACCAATTTTACGACGCAAAAACGGAATGTCTTTTTCTTTCAAATTCACTAAATCGTAGTCAACAATTTTACCTTCGCCAGTTGTGAGTGGAATGTCAGCATACAGCGTTTTAATAAAACTACTTTTTCCAGTTCCAGTTTTTCCAATAATATAAATGAATTCGCCGTGTTGTACTTCCAAATTAATATTGGATAAAATGACTTTATTGGATTGGTAAATGCTAACGTTTTTTAACGATAAAACTGCTTCTGACATAAGGGAATTTGTTTATTGGGTAAAAGTAATAAGATAACGGTGCTTTTCAAAATAAATTTGAACTTCTTTACTAACTGTCTTAATTCGAGCAAAGTAAGGTAGGCTGTGGTAACGCTCAAAATTGTTAAGAAAAATGTTTATAATAAATACTTACCACACTGCGTTAATAAGTAGATGCTAACCTATTTTTGATATTCACTAAATCTATTGAAATGCGAAAAATCCTCTTATTTTCTTTATTGCTTTCTTTGACCGAAGTTGAGGTTGTTCAAGCGCAACAATCGGCGGTAAATACGCACCAACTTTCAGAATACGACAAGGCCATTGCGCTCTACAACGACAAGCAATATTTGGCAGCTCAGATTATTTTCGAAAAGGTAAAACAAAACGCAACCAATACTGAGGTTTTGTCAGATTGTTCGTTTTACATTGCCAATTGCGCGATTCGTTTGGAACAAGCCAATGCCGATCAGTTGATGGAAGATTTTGTAGAGAACTATCCAACAAGCACGAAGCAAAACCAAGCTTTTATTGGTGTAGCGCATTTTTATTTTGAAGAAGGACGTTACCCACAAGCGCTAGAATATTTCGATAAAGTAGATGAAAGTGCTTTGACTTTTGATGAATTAGAAAAATACAATTTCCAAAAAGGGTATGCGTATTTCAGTGCAGGCAGAAAAAAAGAGGCCACGAATTATTTGAATAAAGTGGTAAACTCTAAAGAATTTGGTTCACAAGCTAAATATTACTTAGGATTTATTAGTTATGAAGACGATAATTACAAAGATGCTACGAAATATTTTGATCAAGTTTCAGGTGAAGAAAAATACAAAGAAAAACTATCGTACTTCCAAGCCGATATGAATTTCAAACTGGGCAATTTTCAAAAAGCCATTGATTTAGGAACAGCAGCTATGGCCAAATCATCGGCAGCTGAAAAATCGGAGTTGAATAAAATCATTGGAGAAAGTTATTTTAACCTCAAACAATACGATAAAGCATTACCTTATTTGAAAGAATACAAAGGGAAAAAAGGCAAATGGAGTAATACTGATTTTTACCAATTGGGTTACACGTATTACAAAGAAAAAGACTATGAAAATGCCATTTCGCAATTCAATAAAATTGTTGATGGAAAAGATTTTGTTGCGCAAAATGGTTATTATCATTTAGGTGAAAGTTATCTGAAAACAGATCGAAAACAACAAGCGTTGAATGCTTTCAAAAATGCTTCTGAAATGGAATTTGACCTCAAAATTCAAGAAGATGCATCGCTAAATTACGCTAAATTAAGTTATGAATTAGGGAACTCCTACCAAAGTGTTCCTGATGTTTTATCGGCTTTCTTAGCGAAATACCCTAACTCTCCTAGTAAAGACGAAATTGAAGGATTGTTGATTAATTCGTACATCACATCCAAAAACTACAAACAAGCGCTAGTTTTATTGGAAAAAAATAGAAGTCCGCAATACAAAGCGGCGTATCAAAAAGTTACGTTTTACCGCGGATTGGAATTGTATACTGATGGCGATTACCAAGAAGCATTAAAAATGTTTAAAAAGTCAATTGGAGAGCAAAAAGATCAAAAATTTGTCGCTAGATCCACCTTCTGGAAAGGGGAAACGGAATTTGTGTTAGAAAATTTTAATGAAGCGTTGTTGAGTTTCAAACAATTTGAAGGCAATGCTGAAGCCAAAACTACACCCGAACACAAAAACATCAATTACAACATTGCTTATGCGTATTTCAAACAAAAAGAGTACGAGCAAGCAGGCAATTATTTTCAAAGTTTTATTGAAGTTGCTAAAGACGACAAAATCCGCTTGAACGATGCGTATTTGCGTTTAGGCGACAGTCGTTTTGTGACTTCAAAATATTGGCCAGCAATGGACGCGTACAACAAAGCAATTGAATTGAAAAGCGTTGATGCTGATTACGCCGCATTCCAAAAAGCCATTAGTTATGGTTTTGTTCAGAAAAACGATAAGAAAATAGAAGACTTTACTAAGTTTTTACAAAATTTCAAATCATCGCAATACCGTGATGATGCCTTATTTGAATTAGGAAATACGTATGTAACTGAAAATAAAACGGATTTAGCATTGTCTACTTACGATCAATTGTTGAAAGAATTCGGAACAGGTTCGTATGCTTCCAAAGCGATTCTTCGTCAAGGTTTGGTGTATTACAATGGAAACAAAGATGAACAAGCCATTACCAAATTTAAAAAAGTAGCCGCCGATTTTCCAAAATCTCCTGAAGCATTGGAAGCAGTTGCAACCGCACGTTTGATTTATATGGATAACGGAAAAGTAGACGAATACGCGGCTTGGGTAAAAACACTCGATTTTGTGGAGGTTTCCGATTCCGAATTGGATAACGATACTTATGAAGCGGCCGAAAAACAATATTTGCAAAATAATATCAAACAAGCCATTTCGTCTTTGAATGGCTATTTGACTAGTTTTCCTAACGGAATTCACGCCTTAAAAGCCAATTTCTACCTTGGTCAATTGTATTTTGCCGATAATTTGCCTTCGAATGCTATTCCGAATTATGAATATGTAATTGGCAAATCACGTAATGAATTTACCGAACAATCATTGGCTCGTTTGTGCGAAATTCATTTGAAAAAAGACGATTTTACCAAAGCAGTTCCGGTTTTAAAAAGATTAGAAACAGAAGCCGATTTTCCGCAGAATATTACGTTTGCACAAGCCAATTTAATGCGTGCTTACTACGAACAAAAAGATTACGCTAACGCCGTAGTTTATGCGGATAAAGTTTTGGCAAATCTGAAAACAGACAACAAAATTAAAAGTGATGCACAGATCATCGTGGCTCGTTCGGCAATCAAAGTGAATGATGAAGCCAAGGCAAGGACAGCGTATTCTAATTTGTTGAAAATAGCTAAAGGTGAATTAGCTGCTGAAGCGTTGTTTTACGATGCGTATTTCAAAAATAAAGACGGAAAATTTGAAGATTCCAATAAAACCATCCAAAAATTATCCAAAGATTATTCGGGTTACAAATACTTTGGAGCGAAAGGTTTAGTGGTAATGGCAAAAAATTTCTATGGATTAAAAGATAGTTTCAACGCCACTTATATTTTAGAAAGTGTACTGGAAAACTTCAAAGAATACGACGATGTTATTCAAGAAGCCAAAACCGAACTGGATGCCATCAAAGCAGAAGAATCAAAAACCAATTCATCCATCATAAAGTAATTCAAGAAAATAGAAAATAGAGAAGAGAAAATAGAAGTTCTATTGTCACTTTTCTTTCATCTCAAAATAAAATAATATGAAATTTAAGTCAAAATATAGCGCTTTACTTGTGGTTTTTATGATGAGCCAACTGGCTTTTTCACAAAAGAAAGACGAAAACATCGGAACGGAAGTGGTGAACGTGGTTAAGCCTTATACGCCAACCATTTCGGATGCTTTTAAAGTGAAAGAAACACCATCGTTTGAAGACGAGGAAACCAATAAAAAAGAAAACATTGAGTACAATATTTTCTCGTTTCCAGTAGCATCAACCTTTACGCCAGCCAAAGGAAAGGCCGCTGGTGTTGATAAGTCTGCCAAAGAAAAATTATTCAGTAATTATTTGACGTTGGGCGCAGGAAATTATGGGAACATTAATGCCGAATTGTTCATTACGCAACAATTGGAAGGGAGCGATTATATTGGCGCTATGTTGCGTCATAGTTCGTCTCAAGGCGGAATTAAAGACGTGATTTTAGATGATAAGTTTTACGACACAGCTCTCGATTTAACTTACGGAAGTAAATCACGCGAAATGTCGTGGAATGCTGATTTAGGTTACCACAACCAAGTGTACAATTGGTATGGTTTGAATCCTATTTTATATGAAGGATTTACACCCGAACAAATCGATGCATTAATTGCAGATATCAATCCGAAACAATCGTACCAAACTTTGAATGTTGGCGGACGATTGGGGTTGAAAGAAAGTGCTTTCAAAGACGCTCAAGTCAAATTTACTCGTTTTTGGGATGCTTTTGGTTCAGGAGAAAATCGTTTCTATGCTAAACCAAGTCTCGAATTTGATGTGATGGATGAAAAAATCAAGGCCAATTTCATTTTTGATTATTTAAATGGAAGTTTTGATAAAACCTATTTAGGTGGCGAATCATTCAAGTACGGAACCACTAATATTGGTTTGCATCCGAGTTTCCAAATCAACAAAGACGATTTATCAGTCAATATTGGAGCTGCTTTCTTTTATAGTGTAGCCAATGCCGAAAATGAACGAGGTAACAAGTTCTTTATTTACCCACAAATTACAGCGTCGTATAAAGTTGTCGGCGATTTGATGATTGCTTATGGTGGAGCAGAAGGAACGTTAAAACAAAACACCTACCACCATTTTGTGCAAGAAAATTTCTTTGTTTCTCCCACTTTAGCCATAGCACCAACCGATCAAAAATTTGATATTTATGCTGGTTTACGCGGAAAATTAGCCAACACTATTGGTTATAATATGAGAGTCTCGATAATCAATGAAGATTACAAACCAATGTTTAAAAACAATATTTTGGATTATGATTCAACCAATGAAGAAGGTTATACTTATGGAAATTCATTTGACGTAGTTTACGACACAGTTAAAACATTGAGTATTTATGGCGAATTAAAAGCCGATTTTTCTAAGAATGTGTCTTTCGGAATCAACGGAACTTACAATGCTTACGATACCAATGATCAAGCAGAAGCATGGAATTTACCTAGTTTGAAATTAGCCGCTAATTTGGATTTTAATATCACACCAAAATGGTATGCTGGTGCCAAAGTATTTTTTGTAGGTGAACGCAAAGATCAATTTATTCAACAATCAACTTTAGGTGATTTTGTACCAATCGATGTTACGATAGATAGTTATTTCGATTTAAATGCGCATATTGGATACAAACATAATGAGCGATTAACCTTCTTTTTAAAAGGAAATAATTTAGCTGGTCAAGACTACCAAAAATGGAGCAATTATCCAGTACAAGGAATTCAAGGCTTGTTGGGTGCGAATTATAAATTTGATTTTTAGATTTTAACCGCAAAGGCGCAAAGAACTCGCAAAGTACGCAAGATTATATTAGTATAACTTTGCGTACTTTTGCGTAAAATAACATTGCGAACCTTGCGGTTGAATTTACACAATGAACTTAAAAAACAAAATCCTCCATCACCATCAAATCCTACTGCAAGACAAAATCGATGTTTTTCGTGACATGATTTCAGGTTTAACTGAAGATGCACAAAACGATGCTAAAGGTTCAGCAGGCGACAAACACGAAACGGCACTGTCAATGATGCATTTGGAGCAAGAAAAACTCAATTTTAAATTGCAAGAAATTCTCCAGCAAAAAGCCATTCTTGATAAAATTGATCCTGCTGTAAAACATACCAAAATAGCTTTGGGAAGTTTGGTACAAGCCAACGAAATTTGGTTGTTTGTTAGTGCAGCTTTACCCAAAATCATCATCGATGACACAACGATTATTGCAGTTTCTCCGCAATCACCATTGGGAAGTAAGTTGTTGGGAAAAGAAGTAGGTTTTCAGTTTGAAATTGGAGCAACTAAGTATACTATAGTTCATATTTTTTAGTTATAAGTAATATGCTTAAATGACTAATAATATGAAGACTAAATTGATTTTTCTCTTGCTCTGTGCGAGTAGTTTTTTGGGTTTTTCACAAAGAGGTGAACTGAAGGTCTACGACAATGGTTTAATTTATTCTGATGCAACTATTTCAAAATTGCGCTACATTGTTGACTCACTTAATTTGAAATTTAAGACTTGTGACTTAAACAAAAAGTATTATGCAATCAAAATAGCAAAAGCTAATCATCTTTCTGTTTCAAAAAAAAAGATTAAAGAAGCTCAATTGGACATACAAAATAATATTTCATTTAATGATTTTATTGCCAAATATCCAAATGCAAAAGCATCAAAAGATTTACCAATTACATTTTTTAAATATAAAAATTATGAGGATGTTGACGTAATTGAAATTTCCTCAATTGAGTTGAATAGGAACGATAACTTTAGTCTATCTTTTGAAAACGAAGCGGATATTAATACAGTTATTAAGGGTAATTGGATTGTTCAGTATCATCCGAAAACTAAATATTCAGACGAAGCGTTAAGTGCATTCTATTTGACAGAAGAATTTAAATCCAATGAATTAAATCCTAAGTATGCTAAGTTGATTCAATATTCGGATTGCTTAATTGATACAACGGCTACTATTTTTTCTAAAAAAGCTAAAGAAGTTGGAATCCGCTATTTTGATTCACTTCCTGACAAACCAACTCAGTTTATTGATTACTATGAAAAGCTTTTGAATAAACCTAATTTTGATAATGATGATTTTGAAATGATTTACGGTTTTGATACTTTAAGTTATGCTGCTGAGGGTAAAAAAGTAAAGATTTCAAAAAAAGAATTAGCGGAAAGAGAAATTAGATTGAAGGAAGCAGAGAAAAGATATGCTGTTTTCTCTGAAGCGTTGCAAAAATGGGAAAATGAGCGGAGTCACAAATTAGATTCCTTGAAAATTAATCGGCCCGATTTTATGAAATTGCTCAATGAAGCGTATGAGGAAGCTAAAATAAAATCAAATTCCAATGATGAATTTGACGAACTTGTTAGTTTGTATATTTCTAAAGAAGCGGCACTTGAACTCAAAAGGAATCGCATTGTTATTGGTGGATGTAGTATGGATGTAAGCCCAAGAATTCATGCACAAAATATAGCTGTACTTTCTGCAGAAACTACTAAATGGGAGATATTTCTCCAGTCGCATTTAAATATAATGAACGACAGATTTCAGCGTGTAAGTGACGGAAGTTGGGCTCAGGCCGAAAGAAAAACCTACATCAGAGAACTAGAAGAATTAAATATCAATGTGATTGATTTGTTGATTGGTATTTCATTACGTGTAGAAAACCCTTCAAACAATCATTATTTTGGCAATATTCAACGATTAGGAAGGGCTTTGGCTGAATCCAAAAATCGAATAGAATTTGAAACCAAAGTTTTATTAATGATTACAGATGATGAACTTGATATTTATAATAGAATTATGTTGTTTTATTTGTTTGATAACTATAATTATTACATTACTGATGCTGATTTAAAAAAAAGTAATAAAGAAAAACTTAGACAAGTTGCATCACTGTTTCCAGATTACATTGCTTCAAAAATCGAAGTCGACTAAATTATTTACAATTTTCAACCCGAAACTAATTTTTACTTTTGCAAAATTGAAAATTTATTGTTATTTCTGTTTTTTTGTTTAAAATAGTAATCAATTACACTTTTTTTATTTTAATGAACAATGTATTTTGTCATTTTTGCTTCATCAAGTTAAAAAAAAGATTATGTGCGGAATTGTATGCGCCTTCGACCTTAAACAAAAATCAGAAACACTTCGTCCACAAGTGCTAGAAATGGCCAAAATTATTCGCCATCGTGGTCCAGATTGGAGTGGGATTTACAGTAATGATAAAGCAATTTTGGCTCACGAACGCCTTGCGATTGTTGATCCGGCTTCAGGAAAACAACCTTTGTTTAGTGAAGACAAAAGTTTAGTATTAGCCGCTAATGGTGAAATATACAATCACCGTGTTTTAAGAAAACAATTCGAAGGTAAATACCAATTCCAAACCGAAAGTGATTGCGAAGTTATTCTAGCCCTCTATAAAGAAAAAGGAGTGCATTTTATTGATGAAATGAACGGTATCTTCGGATTTGCTATTTATGATGTTGAGAAAGACGAATATTTCATCGCTCGTGACCACATGGGAATTATTCCGTTATACATTGGTTGGGACCAATACGGCACTTTTTATGTAGCTTCCGAATTAAAAGCGCTAGAAGGCTATTGTACTAAAATTCAACTATTTCCTCCAGGTCATTATATGTCGAGCAAAGATGGTGAATTTGTGCAATGGTACCAACGCGATTGGTCAGAATACGAAGCCGTAAAAGACAACGAAACGAGTATTCAAGCTATCAAAACTGCTTTAGAAGCAGCGGTTCACCGTCAATTGATGAGCGATGTTCCTTATGGCGTTTTACTTTCTGGTGGATTGGATTCTTCCATCACTTCGGCAATAGCCAAAAAATACGCACAAAAACGCATTGAATCGGGAGATGTTGCCGATGCTTGGTATCCGCAATTACACTCTTTTGCAGTTGGTTTGGAAGGTTCTCCTGATTTAGCTGCTGCTAAAGTTGTCGCTGATTACATCGGAACCATTCACCACGAAATCAAATTCACTATCCAAGAAGGTTTGGATGCGATTCGCGATGTGATTTATAACCTTGAAACGTATGATATCACAACGGTTCGCGCATCAACACCAATGTATTTGATGGCGCGAGTAATCAAGTCAATGGGAATCAAAATGGTATTGTCGGGAGAAGGTTCAGATGAGTTGTTCGGCGGTTATTTGTATTTCCATAAAGCGCCGAATGCCAAAGAATTCCATGACGAAACGGTACGTAAATTGAGTAAATTGCATATGTACGATTGCTTGCGTGCCAATAAAAGTTTGGCTGCTTGGGGAATCGAAGGCCGTGTACCATTTTTAGACAAAGAATTTATGGATGTAGCCATGCGTATCAATCCGCAAGACAAAATGATCAACGGCGAGCGTATGGAAAAATGGGTATTACGCAAAGCGTTTGAAGACATGTTGCCCGAAAGTGTCGCTTGGCGCCAAAAAGAACAATTCAGCGACGGCGTAGGTTACAGTTGGATCGACACCTTGAAAGCGATGGTTGCCAATGAAATTTCCGACGAACAATTGGCCAATGCCAAATACAAGTTTCCGTTGCAAACACCAACGACCAAAGAAGAGTATTACTATCGTTCTATTTTCTCAGAGCATTTTCCAAGTGATGCGGCCGCTTTGTGTGTGCCACAAGAGCCTAGCGTAGCTTGCAGTACTAAAATTGCACTCGAATGGGATGAGGCGTTCAAAAACATGAATGATCCATCAGGTAGAGCCGTAGCCAATGTGCACGACGATGCCTATGTCAAAGCATAATACAATGTATTGAAAAAGTAAAGTCATCGCGACTTTATATTGAAGTTTAGTTTGTTTGTTAGAAAACACTCGTTGTAAAGCGGGTGTTTTTTTATTGTTAGGAGCGAATGGCTTGGGCTTTTTCAGTTATCCATTTTCCCGCCACCGGCTATAGTCTTCTCCCGATTATTATCGGGATAAGAGCTAACGCCTCAGTCGGGGCTAGAAGGTCAACTAAAGGCTTTTCACAAGCGTAGTTTTTATTATAGTTCTAGTAAGTATCAAAAAAACCTCGTTTTTGTAGCTTAATTTTAAAAATAAAAGGATAAAAGATTATTAAACACAAATGTTAATAACTTGGTCTACAAAATGCTTAAAATCGCTTTAAAATCACCTTTGAATTTATATATTTGCGTGTTAGTCAAAATTTATACTTACGATACAATTTACTATGAGCGAAGAAAATAAAAAAAGCAGTTATTCGGCCGACAGTATTCAGGCGTTAGAAGGAATGGAGCACGTAAGAATGCGTCCTTCCATGTACATTGGAGATACTGGCGTTCGAGGTTTACACCATTTAGTTTATGAAGTAGTCGATAACTCAATCGATGAGGCGCTAGCAGGTCATTGTGACACTATTGGCGTTGCTATTAATGAAGACAATTCAATTACTGTAGAAGATAACGGCCGTGGAATTCCGGTCGACATGCACAAAAAAGAAGGTGTTTCTGCTCTTGAAGTAGTAATGACCAAAATTGGTGCAGGTGGAAAATTCGACAAAGATTCTTACAAAGTTTCGGGTGGACTTCACGGTGTTGGGGTTTCGTGTGTAAATGCACTCTCTGATCACCTTAAAGCAACTGTTTTTAGAGACGGAAAAATCTACGAGCAAGAATACGAGCGTGGTAAAGCCATGTATCCGGTAAAACAAGTAGGTGAAACTACTAAAAGAGGAACTACTGTTACTTTCCAACCTGATAAATCGATATTTACGCAAACTATCGAATATTCTTACGATACGTTAGCGGCTCGTATGCGTGAGTTGTCGTTCTTGAACAAAGGAATTACCATTACGCTCACCGACAAAAGAGAAACCAACGATAAAGGAGAATTCGTTTCTGAAGTCTTCCACTCACAAGAAGGATTGAAAGAATTTGTTAAATTCCTTGATGGAAACCGCGTACCTATTATTGGTCATGTAATTTCGATGGAAAACGACAAAGGCGAAATTCCAGTTGAAGTGGCTTTGATTTACAACGAAAGTTATTCTGAAAATATCTTCTCATACGTAAACAACATCAATACCCACGAAGGAGGGACACATTTGCAAGGTTTCCGCATGGGATTAACGCGTACGTTGAAGAAATATGCTGATGCTTCTGGGTTGTTAGAAAAACTAAAATTTGAAATTTCGGGTGATGACTTCCGTGAAGGATTAACCGCTATTATTTCGGTAAAAGTAGCTGAACCTCAATTTGAAGGTCAGACCAAAACCAAATTAGGAAATAGAGAAGTAGTTTCGCCAGTTTCGCAAGCGGTTGCTGAAATG
>CAYPXI010000041.1:0-14730 GCA_964414655.1 uncultured Flavobacterium sp.
GTTTCGGATAAATTGATGTGCGAACTTATCAATCATTCGTATGATTTAGTGTTTAAAAGTTTGACCAAAAAAATTCAGGCTGAAATCAGCTAAATAGAAAGTTAGGCATTACTTTTGTGTGGAAAGAAATTGAAATTTTTGAAACTCAGTCACTCAGCGACTCTGTTTCTCAGCAACTCAAAAAAATATGATAGACAATTTAAAGAAAATACTCAACGAAGACCAAGATCCAAAAGCGATAGAAAAAATCACTTCTAAATTGAGTAATTTACTAATGACCAACGAAGAAGTCGGTTATATCGCTGTGCAAAAAAAACCAGCCGTAACCATACTTCCCGATAGTGTTGTAGTGACCAACAAGCGCATCATTTTATGCAAGCCAAAAAACTTAGGATTGTCAATGGAGTTCATCGATTATGATTGGGACGACATTGCAGCGAGTTTTGTCAAAGAAGGAATTTTAGGTGCTGATTTCACGTTTTCGACCAAATCCGATTTGACACATACGGTGGATTATTTGCCTAAAAATCAAGCAAGAAAATTATACACGTATGCCAAAGAGCAATTGGACGCATTGAAAAATCCTATTGCATTTTCTACTCCACTTGCGGAAGAAATAAAACCAATTGAAGTTGAAGCACAACCCGAAGTTGCTCAAGAAATGGTAGAAGAAATAGCCACTGAAGAAGTAACTGATTTTGCAGAAATTATGCCAACAACAACTTATACTTCTTATGAAGAACCAAAAGTTGAAACACCTGTTTCTTCAGAAAAAAAATTAAGCGATTTGTCGCAGGACGAGCTTTTTGAAAAACTACAGAATTATAAGAAATTATTAGATAACGGATTGATTATGCAAGGCGAATACGATGCGTTGAAGAAGGAAATTCTTAGCTATATGTAAGTTTTAACCGCAAGGAACGCTAAGACATACGCTATGAACGCAAAGAAAAAACCCAACATTTAAAAGTGTTGGGTTTTTTATTTACGCTCTTTGCGAACCTTGCGAAAACTTTGTGTCTTTGCGGTTTACAAAAATTGCCTTTATGTAACAATTGATACTTTTTAAAAGCTAAGAACAAGTTAATTTTATACTGTTAAAATCAATAATCATGACAACAACAGTAGTAGTAGGAGGAAGCTTTGCCGGGATGACAGCAGCACTCGAAATCAAACGAAAAGGAAAAGACGAACATAAAGTAATATTGATTGATAAATCACCACTTTTTTTATTCATACCCTCATTGATTTGGATTCCGTTTAAACGACGAGAAATGAAAGACATTTCGTTTAAAAAAGAAGGAATTCTAAAAGAAAAAGGAGTTGATTTTGTTCACGCCGAAGCCTTGTCAGTTGACACAGAAACTCAAGTTGTAAAAACGGATAAAGGCGATTTCAAATACGACAATTTGGTAGTAGCAACTGGCCCAAAAGTAAACTTTGATGTTGCTCCTGGTGTAGCCGAGTTTTCACATTATGTTGGAACTCCTAATGGTGCTATGAAATTGAGAACCGCTTTGGAAGAATTCAAGAAAAATCCGGGGCCAATTGTTATTGGAGCAACTCAAAATGCAGGTTGTATGGGCGCAGCGTATGAATTTTTATTCAATGTTGAAAAATGGTTGCGCGAACAAAATATTCGCAAAAAAGTAGATTTGTATTGGATTACTCCCGAAGATTATTTAGGCCATTTCGGAATTGATGGAATGCCCATGGGCGAAACCATGCTCAAATCATTCATGAAAATGTTCAACATTCATTACCGAATTCAGGTTGCGGTTCAAGAAGTGACCAAAGACAGTGTAATTCTCTCTAATGGAGAAGTTTTGAAAAGCAGTTTAACCCAATTGATGCCGCCGTTTATTGGTGTCGATTTTGTTCGAAATTCACCTTCATTAACACCTACATCTAATGGTTATATTCCGGTAGATGACACCTACCAACACAAACAATTCAAAAATGTTTGGGCAGCTGGAATAGCTGTTCAAGTGGATTTGCCTTTTACCTGTAAAAATATTCCATTTGCAGCGCCAAAAACAGGTTATCCATCAGATGAAACTGGAAAAATTGTGGCGGAAAACATTGTAAGATTAGCCAAAGGGAAAACCGATTTAAAACACAAAGCATGGGGAAAAATTCCGGGACTGTGCATTATGGATGCTGGTAAAAAAGAAGTAATCATTTTTTCTAACCATTTATTCAAACCCAGAACATTTGCCATCATGATTCCTAATGTACTGTACGATTTCAATAAAGTGATTTTAGAGAAATATTTTATGTGGAAAAGTCGAAAAGGATATGCTTTTTTACCTTAATTTTTTACCGCAAAGACACAAAGAAAGCGCTATGAACGAAAATAAAAAACCCAACACTAATAATGTTGGGTTTTTTATTTATTAAACTTTGCGAACCTTGCGGAAACCTTGCGCCATTGCGGTTAAGCCTTCATGGAACGTTTTTGCTTTTCTACAAATCCATCGGATTGAAGTTTAAGTAACTCGAGTGCGCCCTTCTTTTTGTAGTTGTACAACTCTTTATCTTCTTTGATGTCGGCGTAGACTTTATCATAAATTTCGGCGTCGGTTTGGCGTTGCAAGTCGCTTTGATAGCGGTTTTGTGCCAACATATTTTTGATTCCCATTTCGGCGTCTTCTTGTTTGAAATCGTATTCACCTTTGGGCGAAAGTAACTTGGCGATAATTGGCGAAGTTTCAATAGCCAAAAACAGCAACATAATAAAAAACGAAGGCAACCAAGGCAATTTGTTCAACGCATTGATTCGCGCCATCAAACCGTCAAAACCATCAATTATGGGTTGAGTTTCGGTGACTTTTTTGTCTAAATCGGCTTGTAATGTTTTGGCTTTTTCTTCTTTTTCTTTGATTTTAACTGCGTTGGCGGCTTTGAGTGAATCGAGTTGTTTGAGAGCCGCATCGTGTTTTTCGCGTTTTTCTTTGTACACCGGACCTTTGCCTAATTTTTTAGTTCCAGCCGTTCCTTCGGCTTCGGTGATATAAACTGCATATAAATCGTTGACTTCTTTTTCTTTTTTGGTGATGTCGCTTTTTAGGCTGTCGATTTCGGCTTTGTTTTTATCGACGTCGCTTTGGAAATAATTGGCCACTTGTTTTTTGTTGGCCAACGCCATGGCATTTTTTTCTTTCAATAAAACCGTTTCGATTTCTTTTTGAAAGATTTTAATTTCCAAGGGTTTTGAAATTACAATTGCAATAATAATGGCCAAAGCGATTCGTGGTGTAGCTTGAATGAATTCGTCTAAAAAGTTATCGCGTTTTTTGATGGTAGACACAATAAATCGGTCGAGGTTGAAGATCAGAAAACCCCAAACGAGTCCGAAGAATATAGCCGTGTAAATGTTGTCAAAAACAGTAAAAAGAGCATAACTACTGGCAATGAAAGCCATAATTGCCGTAAAGAAAACTGTGGCTCCGATTCCGGCATACTTGTTTTGTTCTCCGTTGGAACAACCGTTCACAATGTCGGTATCGACACCCGAACACAGAATAAAAAAACGTTTTAACATGATTGATTGATTTAGGTTTCCAAACATGTTGGAAAGATTGATGATTATTGTTATACAAATTTAACGCCAAAGTTTTTGGAATGTTGTAAATGAGTGGAAATTATGTTTTTACTACAGTTTCGCGTTAAGGATTGAGGCTTTGTTTGAGCTCTCCCGATTTTTATCGGGAAGCGAGTGCCGAAAGCCTGACCCAGTCCAAACAAAAAGGTCAATTAAATGACTTTTTTTCTGACTGGGTAACGCCCAAAAAAAATAAAGTGAAGGAAATAAGCAAGTTAAAGTATTGTCGCTAAAGAATTTTGTATTACTTTTACTAAAAATCCTACATCTATGAAACACATTTACCTACTTTTTACGGTTTTGATTTGTGGTGTTCTCCACGCTCAGATTATTACTATTCCAGATGCCAATTTTAAATCGAAGTTATTACAGGCCAATCCAGCCAACATGATTGCGTATAACTACACCAACGATTTTATAACTATCGACACTAATAATGATGGCGAAATACAGCTTAGTGAAGCACAAAACGTCTATGGTTTGGATATTAGTAATAGTGCTATTTCAGACTTGACAGGAATTTCGAGTTTTACCAATTTAATAGGATTGGATTGTTCTTATAATTCGCTTACTTCATTAACAATTGATAGTTCAATTGAAATGTGGTTTCTTAATGCGAGTCACAATCAGTTGAATTCGATTTCGGTGGAGTTTGAACCAATGGTTGAAGCTTTGATTTTGAGCCACAATAATTTAACTTCTTTTTCGGCCGACAATGTTATTTTTGCTGATATAGTTGATGTAACGCACAATCAACTTACCAATTTGTCTTTTGATAATTGTAATTTGTATATGTTAAGAGCAGAGTTTAATAACCTGTCTTCAGTAGAATTTAATGGAAATTCCTTTATTCACAGCAGCGTAAATTTTAGCAATAATCAATTTACTTTATTGGATTTGTCGAGCGCTAGTTTTGATAATTCGTGTACTGTTTATTTAGGAAATAATCCTGTTGATAATATATTGGTGAGCGAGACTTTAACAAAACCTGGTAATTTACATTACTCATCCAATAATTCGACTTTAGACGTTGGTAACTTCCATTCTAGTACGAGTTGTGATCCTGAGTACGAAGGGAATATTATTATAGCGGATTGTCCCAATTTGCAAAATGTTATTTTGAAAAACGGTAGGGTTTATGGCTATTTCAACTGCAATGAAGGCGGAACCATTTTTCAGAAACCTTCCTTGAGTTTGTATATAACTAATTGTCCTAATTTGAATCATTTATGTGTAGATGGTGGTTCAGAACAAACAGTAGTTCAGCAAGCAATTAATTATTTAGGATTGCAAAGTCAGGTAGTAGTTGATGGTAATTGTACGTCTTCGGTTTTGGGTGAATCTACTTTTGTTTTGGAGGAACCGTTTTCTGTTTCGCCTGTTCCAGCACAAAATGTTTTGCAGATTACAATTAAAAACACAATGACAATTGATAGTCTACAAGTTTATAATAATGTAGGACAATTGGTTCTGAGTGAAAATGGAGCCAATCAAAGTATAGATGTTTCTAATTTATCAAGTGGCAGTTATTTCTTAAAGATAAGAACTAAAGAAGGCGCTTTTGTCAAGCAGTTTTTGAAGGAATAATATTAACCCTTCCAGAGTTTCAAACTCTGGAAGGGTTAAAACTCTGGAAGGGTTGTCTTTATTATTTTGACATCTCAACAAAGTACTTGTAGAAAAGAGGTATGGTTTCAATACCTTTCAAATAATTGAAAATCCCAAAATGCTCGTTAGGGGAGTGAATCGCATCCGAATCCAAACCAAATCCCATCAAAATGGTTTTGGATTTCAGTTCTTTTTCGAACAACGCCACAATCGGAATACTTCCTCCTGAACGCACTGGAATCGCTGGAACTCCAAATGTTTCTGTATACGCTTTGTTGGCAGCTTGGTAACCAATACTGTCAATAGGTGTTACATAACCTTGTCCGCCGTGGTGTGGTTTTACTTTTACTTTTACCGCTTTAGGAGCGATGCTTTCAAAATGTTTGGTAAACAATTCGGTGATTTCTTCCCAATCTTGATTCGGAACCAAACGCATGGATATTTTAGCAAATGCTTTACTCGCAATTACCGTTTTTGCTCCTTCTCCTGTGTAGCCGCCCCAAATTCCGTTGACGTCTAAAGTCGGACGAATCGAATTACGTTCATTAGTTACATAACCTGTTTCGCCATAAATATCTTCAATATCTAAGGCTTTTTTGTAGTTTTCTAAGCTAAACGCTGCTTTGGCCATCTCGGCTCGTTCGGCAGCGGAAAGTTCTTCTACTTTATCGTAAAATCCAGGAATTGTAATGTGGTTATTTTCGTCATGCAAGGAAGCAATCATTTTGGTTAGCACATTAATTGGATTCGCCACTGCGCCACCGTACAAACCAGAATGTAAATCTCTGTTTGGCCCTGTGACTTCCACTTCTACATAACTCAATCCGCGTAAACCTGTTGTTATAGATGGTTGTTGATTGGAAATCATTCCTGTATCGGAAATTAGAATTACATCGCAACTTAATTTCTCTTGGTTGCGTTCTACAAACCAGCCCAAACTTTTTGAACCGACTTCTTCTTCGCCTTCAATCATAAACTTTACGTTGCAAGGCAAGCAGTTGTTCGCAATCATGTATTCGAAAGCTTTGACATGCATGTACATTTGACCTTTATCGTCGCAAGAACCACGAGCAAAAATAGCACCTTCTGGGTGAATTTCGGTAGTTTTGATTACAGGTTCAAATGGCGGTGAAGTCCACAATTCCATCGGGTCTGGCGGTTGTACATCGTAGTGACCATACACCAAAACGGTGGGTAAATTGGGGTCGATAATGTGTTCGCCAAAAACGATTGGATAACCAGGCGTTTCGCAAATTTCAACGGTTTTACAACCTGCTTTTTCTAAGCTGGCTTTTACTGCTTCGGCAGTGTCGATTACATCTTGAGAGTACGCGCTATCGGCACTGACCGACGGAATTTTAAGTAATTCGATTAATTCAGAGATAAAACGTTCTTTGTTTTGTTGAACGTAGTGTTTTATGTTGTCCATTGATTTAAGATATAGATAATGTCAAATATACGAATTGAAATTCCAAATAACAAACTCGAGTTTCAAGTTTCAGAATGATGTTCTTATGACTTTGAATTTTTAATTTATAATTTTTTTGTTATTTGGGTTTTGTTATTTGGAATTTAAAAAAAACAACTATATTTGCACTCTCGATTTCGCGGGTATGGTGAAATTGGTAGACATGCCAGACTTAGGATCTGGTGCCGCAAGGCGTGTAGGTTCGAGTCCTATTACCCGCACAAGAAGCTGAATCAAAAGATTCGGCTTTTTTTGTGACCATAGGACAAGAAGTTTATCCGATGGTGCGGATTTACTGCGTCAGTTCGGCTAACACCTCGGGTGTATTTTGCGCAATTGTGTATAAGTACAAAGGAGTATTTTATTGTAGTTTTATATTTAATAATTACGATATATATACGACATATATACGACATATATACGACATATATACGATATATATACGACATATATACGGTATATATATAATGTAATACTAAAGTAATGCCGTGGTAATCTCCTACTATTAATTGATTATTACCTCCAAAAAGGATTGACTACATCGAATTTCATTTGGCGCTGTAGCGTTGGGAAATCCTAACAGGTTTTCAGAACCTCCTAGCTTTTATTAAAAAATGAAACTTTTATGAGAATAGTAGTGGCAGGATTACAAATCCGAGCTAGCTGTGTCTATTACCCGCACAAAAAGCTCAAACGAAAGTTTGGGCTTATTTTTATCATTCTACTTTCAAAAACGATTCAAATAGGATTGTGTTATAACTGTTTTTTACTATAATTGTATAATCTCCAAGACACAAATTGGTACTTACACTCGATTGATTTTTCTCTAGAACTTTTATAAAAACCGGAATCGGATTGTCGACTTTTTCATATTCGTTAGCATTGTATACTAGAAGAACGCCAGTATTTGATTTGACATTTTCCAATGCAATAGCCACATTTTTACTTTCCCTTATACCAAAACAATTGTTGTTGATGCTGAGATTGTTGTAGAGGAATAAATCGTTTTTAAAGTTTGGATTTTTATCTTTTACTATTTCCAAATCTTGTTTAGAAGAGGAAACATCAGTCGAAAAACTAGTTTGGTTAATTGTAAGCGGATCAATACGGTATTTGGTATTGAGTTGTTCTGCCATCCAACCTCCTTTTTCATCAATATGACTGTAGCCAGCCAAAATCAGAACTTTGGCATTACTGTCTTTTTTGATGGTTTTGTTATAAATGTTTTCTGCTTGAATGATTTCTCTGTTGCTTCCTTCAGTGTCGTATTCGAAAACAGTAAATCCCATATTTTTGGCTTCTCTAATCAAATTAGCCATCGTTGCATCGCGAACATAAAATCCGTTAGCCAATGTTGGAAAGCCGTTTTTATTCAGGGTGTTTTCATCATAAATAGCTTCCAAACCCAAATAACGAAATCCGTTTTCATACATTGGTTTAAGTAAACTTCCTATCAAATAACGATGTTTGGGTTTGTGATGTGCTTCGTTAAACAATATAAATGAATGATTTTTGATAGAATCTATTAGCGTAGTTATCGAAATTGGTGATGACTGAAAAACTGTCTTTTTTTGACCTACATACTTGTTGAATTCAGCATCAGCTTTGTCATTTTCTTGAGCAAAACTCAAATAAGTTGCTAAAATTTGATGATAAAATCCTTCTTCATTGGTGTTGAGATAATTGTGGTTAAGCTGTTCAATTTTTTTATAAGCTAAATAATTTCCTTGTTGGTCTTCGTTGAAAAATTCGTCAGAAAGACTAAGTATATTTTCTTTTCCACATTCGTTTTTTTCTATTGCTTCAACAGTCAGTTCTAACATTTTTTCATAATCTATTGCATTGATTAATTTTTTTTCACCAGAGTCATTTTTTTCGTAAAATGTGATACTGAAAAAATAATTTTGGATTGGAAAAAGTAACTCAAATGTGTTGATTTTGGCGTAAGTAATTTTTTTAAAATAAGAAATACTGTTTTTTGTTTCTTTTGAATAATCTGCAGTACTAGGTGAAGTTTTTAAAGTTCCAATGACATTGTAATAAGGAACAATTGTGGTGTATGAGTGAAATAAAATTTTGTCATCACTTTTTGAAAAACCAATTTTTTTTAAAACTATTTTATCTTCTTTTGAAAGCGCTTTTTTAAGGAATTGCTCCTGACTAAAATCACCAAAAAATTTTGAATAAACTCTCAAACTATCGTTGCAGTAATAGGTGTACATGTTGCTTTTAGCTTCTCCATTTTGGGATAAAAAAGAAATGCTCTTACAACTATTTAATGATAAAAGAAGGAATATAAATAAAAATGTTCTCATCTAATATATAAGAGGCTTTTTTGTGTTATTTGGTTGGGTTCAACTAGGAGTTAAAAATAATAAAATAGTTCATTTCTCTGTTAAGAACTATTTTTTTTACCTCTTTTTTTGCTTTTGGAATGAAGTATTTTTGTAGTTAAAGCTGAAAAGAAAGTTTTTTTAATTTTTCGCATGAAAAAGAATCCCGCTATGATGACACTTATACTTGCCCTAATAGGTTGCGCCTTGATTATTGGCTCGGTTTTTTCGTTGTACAAATCGACTAACTCTGGTGACGATACGCTCGATTTTACCAAAACCGAAATTGATATTGCCAACAAAAAAATCGATTTGTTGAGCGACGAAATCAAAGAAGCAAAAGAGCGTTATAGCGACTCTGAAAGCAAATCTTCTGAAAGCAAACCCGATGTTTACAACACCATTACAGGCGAAAATATTCCAATTGTTGAAATTACACATACTGATTTAGGAGAAGGAAGTGAAGTGGTGGAAAACCGCAAAAAAGGCCAACGTATAATGTACAACCATCAATTGAAATTTTCGTTGATGAATGTGGGCAAATATTCGTTGAAAGAGGTGATTTTTTCTGTTAAAGATATTTATAACGACAACATCGATCGCAAGGTCAAAAAGATGCCAAGTCAGTACAGTTACATGGGAAGAACTTTTGACAACGAAGATGTGGGAGCATACAATAACATTGAAGTCAATACGCTCAATTTGAAAAGCAAAAAACTAGTGTATGTGAGTAATTTGCCTACTAGTTTTGGTGTCGGCGATTATTACTACGATATTATCATCGAATGGAATAATGGTTTTTACCAAATGCACGTAGATATTGAAGAATTGAACGGTAAACTCAAATACCGTTACCAATTTTACGATGTAGAAGGCAATCCAATCGACTTCCGTAAAATGGAAGAAAAGGTGAGCGCATAATAACTTGTTAATAGTTTGTCATTCCGACGATAGGAGGAATCTCATCTAGGCTACCAAGATTGAGTAATTTCTACTTTCACCGAAATGACAAAAAACTACTTACTGGTTTTAATCCAATTGTTTACTTTTTTCTCTAACAAAGCCAGTGGCATTACGCCCGATTCGAGTACAATTTGGTGGTATTTTTTGATGTCGAATTTGTTGCCCAATTCTTTTTCGGCTTGGTGACGAAGTTCGAGGATTTTCAATTGACCAATTTTGTACGAACACGCTTGACCAGGAATGGCCATATAACGTTCGATTTCTTGTACTATTACCGATTCGTTTTCCGCTAAATTATTCATTCCGTATTCGATGGCTTGCTCGCGCGTCCAACCTTTATTGTGCATTCCTGTATCAACAACCAAACGGAAAGCACGCAACATTTCGTTGCCCAACATACCGAAATATTGATAAGGATCTTTATACAAACCGAGTTCTTTTCCTAAACTTTCGGTGTACAATGCCCAGCCTTCGCCATAAGCGCCAAACCAATTATAGCGGCGAAAATCAGGTAAACTAGTGTTTTCTTGTTGCAACGACATTTGGAAATGATGTCCAGGAATGGCTTCGTGTAAGAATAAATCTTCGTCGCCATAATAGTTGTAATTGTTTACATCAGGAATAGGAACGTAAAAAATTCCAGGACGAGTTCCGTCAGTAGTTCCTTGCACATATTCGGCACTCGCGGTTTTTTCACGGAACGCTTCGGTGCGGCGTATTTCGAATTTGGTTTTGGGTTGTAACGAAAAGAATTTGTCGACATTCGGTTTAATGATTTGGTATACTCGTTCAAAATTGGCAATTACTTCTTCGGGTTTTTTGAACGGTTTGAGCTCTTTGCTGTTTCTGATGTGATCAAAGAATTCAACAATCGTTCCTTTGAAACCCACTTGCGCTTTTACTTTTTCCATTTCCGATTTCAATCGCGCTACTTCTTTCAAGCCTAAATTGTGAATTTCTTCTGGTGTCATATCCGTCGTTGTCCATTGTTTTAGATACGATTTATACAAATCATTTCCGCCAGGAAGTGCTCCAATTCCGCTTGTTTTTCGCGATGCTGGAAGGTATTCTGTTTGTAAAAACGCAGTTATTTTTTTGAATTGAGGAATCAATTTGTTGTTGATTATAGCCGTATAATCTTTGGTGAATTGTTCTTTTTGTTGTGCAGAAAACGAATCGGGAAACACTTTCAACGACGAATAAAAAATATTGTCTTCCACTTTGGGTGTGATCATGTCTTGGAATTGTGGAATCACTTTTTCGGTTAACGCTTTAGGTAAAACCACACCTTTCTCAATGCCTTTTTTCATGTAAACGATGGCCGAATCCATCCAAACGGAATACAATTCCATTCTTTTTTGGAAGTTTTGGTAGTCTTTTTCGGTTTTGAATGGTTGAGCGCTTTCAGCACTTCCGAATTGTGCCATGGTGAGATGCGTGCCCCAAAACTGATGAATTGGCGTTAGATTGGCATTTTGTTTCAGTAAGTCCTGACCGACTTCGATTTCCCATTTCAAAATGTCGTAGCTATTTTTTTCTTCGTCAGAAAGCGATTCGAAATCTACTTTTTCGAGTTGAGCGGTGTACTTATCAAAAAAATCGCTTTGCGTTTTTCGGTACGAATCAGTCATTTCGAACTGCAATTGGTCGTTGTAATCGTTTTGACCATTTTGCGTGGCGTCGAGCGGATTGAGTACGTTTTTATCTTTGAAATAATTTTCGGTCAATTTTTTAAAATCGACTGTTTCTTGGTCGGATTTACAATTGATCATTGCGATGGACAGCAAGAAAACAGTAGTGATTTGTTTGATTTTTTTCATATTGATGATGGTTTGGTTAGCAATTCTATTTTTATTCAATACGTTTATTTTCTAGCCCCGATGTAAGGGAATCCCGATTTTTATCGGGATGGAAAGGCAGCGGGAAAATGGAAACCAAAAACACCCAAGCCATTCGCTTCAAAAAAAATTAGGCATTCAATGCTTCAACAACAATTTCGTTATCATTTAACATGTTTTTGAGCATGTTTTCGATGCCGTTTTTAAGCGTAAAAGTCGACGAGGGACAACCGTTACACGAACCTTGTAAAACTACTTTTACATTTTTGGTTTTTTCGTCGTAAGAATCGAACAAAATATTTCCGCCATCGGCTGCTACGGCTGGTTTTACGTATTCTTCGAGTATGTTGATGATTTGTTGTGAGGTGGTGTCGAGGTGGTCAAAATTGGTGATTTGTTGTTTTTCTTGTTTTGGGTTTTCAACGATTAGACTTTCGTCGACAACGGTGCCGCCATTTTCGATGAATTGTTTGATGAAGGTACGGAGTTCAAGCGTGATTTCGTCCCAAGTGGCAATTTCGTATCTCGTAATGGTGATGTAGTTTTCGTCGATAAAAATTTCTTTCACGAACGGAAATTTGAAAAGCTCTTTAGCTAGCGGAGAAGCTGAGGTTTCATCGATATTTTTGCATTCAATTGCCTTTTTGGTCACCAATCTGTTAACAACAAATTTTAGGGTAAAAGGGTTTGGAGTTGTCTCACTATAGACCGAGATGGGTATTTTTTTGATTGAGTTGTCCTCTTCGATGAGAATTTTTCCGCCATTTGCAAGGAATTCTTCGATTTGTTGAGCGACATCTTCTTTTACATCATCCCATTCTACGATGCTAAAACGCTCAATGGCGATAAAATTCCCCGAAATGTAAACTGTTTTTACAAAAGGCAAATAGAATAATTTTTGCGCTAAGGGTGAATTTTTGGTTTCATCGATATTTTTGAACTCGTAATTTTGATTTTTTGTAATAAAATCCTGAAATTCAAATTTAATTATGGCTGGATTTTGGGTTTCTTTTATAGAAATTTGCATGATTTGTATGGTAAATTTTTACAAATTTAACAAAGTTATTTTCGAGTATTGATTATATTTGGGCATTTTAAACAATTAATTAACATTTGATTGAATAAAATAAAGAAGACAAACAAAAACTGAAAAAGAAGCTATGAAAAAATTATTACTAATCGTATCCATGTTGATTGCATTTGGAAGCCAAGCTCAGGTGATGAATGTAAGTACAACAACTTATACTGTGCCACAATTGGTTACTGATGTTCTGTTTGGTTCGGGTGTAGGCGGTAGCGCTTGTGCTGGAACTATTACTAACATTACATGGAGTACAGGTAGCAATTTTGGTGGACCAAATGGTATTGGTTATTTCACTAATACTAACCCCAATTTTCCATTAAGTTCAGGAGTAGTTTTGGTATCGGGTAGTGTTGCTAATGTACCAGGGCCAAACAATTCAACCCAAGGTGCTGGAAATTGGGCAGGGGATAATCAATTGTTTAATTACATAGACGGATTAGGAATTGATAACACCTTGACTAGTTATAATGATGCATCTATTTTAGAATTTGATTTTGTTCCTTTGACCAATCAAATGAGTTTTGATTTTATGTTTGCATCTGAAGAATACGGAGGTTTTCAGTGTACTTTTTCTGATGCTTTTGCTTTCTTTTTAACTGATGTTACTGCGGGCACTCCTTTCACTAATTTGGCATTAATTCCCAATACAACAACACCTGTTTCGGTTGTTACCATAAGAGATAATCAGTATAATCCAGGTTGTCCGTCAGTTAATCCTGCTTTTTTCGATAAATATTATTTATTGCCAGAAGGGCTTAATCCGAATTTAGCACCAATTAATTTTAATGGGCATACTATTAAAATGACAGCATCTTCGGCTGTAATTCCTAATCATACGTACCACATCAAATTGGTTGTTGCGGATAGAAATGATAATATTTTAGATTCTGCTGTTTTCTTAGGCGGAGGAAGTTTTAATATAGGTCAAGCCAATGTTACAGGAGCTGCAGGAACTGGTTTTGAAGCTTTGACTGATTTTACCGTTGCTAATGGAGCAGCATTGTGTTTTCAGTCATGTCGTGATATTCGTGCTGGGAACGCTCCAATTCCTGGAGTTACATACCAATGGACTTTAAATGGTGCTCCAATTCCAGGCGAAACCAATTACACCTACACAGTTTGTGCGCCAGGAACATACGGAATTGAAATTACTTTCCCTTCTGGATGTCAACAGTTGGATGATATGATAATAGAGTATTTGCCAGCTATGCCTCTTTCTAATCCAGTTGATTTGTATAGTTCTAGTGGATTGTTTAATTTGACATCAAACAATACAAATATTCTTAACGGGCAAGCGGCTACTGATTACATCATCAATTACCATCTTACTTTGCAGGATGCCCAAAACATTGCCAATATTATTCCAAACCCTGCTAGTTACACAGGTACAAATGGTCAAGTTATATACGTTTCTCTTCAAGATGATGCTTCAGGCTCGGATTGTCAAGAAATTAGATCATTTGTGTTGTATACTTCATCAGCCAATACACCACCTAATTTAGTGCTTTGTGATGATGCATCCAATGATGGGATTGAGATTTTCAATATGACTGGTCAAACACCAATTGTTTTAGGTCCTAGTCTTCCTACAGATTATGTGATTACTTATCATACTTCTCAAGCCGATGCAGATAACGATGTCAGTCCTATTCCAAATATTAATGCTTATTCTAATATATCTAATCCGCAGACCATATATGTCAGAAAGGAAGATGTGTTAAATCCTGCTTCTTATGCTGTTGTTACTTTTCAACTTATTGTAAATCAACCCCCAACAGCAGGCGTTGATGGTTCTACCACAGTTTGTGAGACGAGTACAACAGCGATTAACT
>CAYPXI010000042.1:0-13934 GCA_964414655.1 uncultured Flavobacterium sp.
AGATAAACCAACCAAATTTTCCGATTTTATTGCCATCAAAATATTCTTGTTGTCTGGTGCAATTTGTATGGTTTCATTTGGAAATTTATCGATGTTTTTCCTCGGAATTGAAGTGCTTTCCATATCACTTTACGTTTTAGCGGCTAGCAGTCGATTGAGTTTAAAAAGCAACGAAGCCGGAATGAAATACTTCTTGATGGGTTCGTTTGCTTCTGGAATTATCTTATTCGGAATTTGCTTAATTTACGGTGCAACAGGTTATTTTGACTTGGCTGAAATTTATGAATTATCTAAAGGTGCTGCTTTACCTAGTTGGTTTTACATTGGAATCATTTTATTAATTATCGGAATGTTGTTCAAAGTAGCCGCAGTTCCGTTTCATTTTTGGGCTCCAGATGTGTATGAAGGTTCGCCTGCTTTGGTTACAGCAACCATGAGTACGCTAGCAAAAGTTGTAGCAATGGCATCGATGTTCAAATTGATTAGTTCGTTAGATGCGACGATTTTGTACCGTATGGAAATTGTGATTGTAGTGGTTTCTATTCTTTCGATGACGGTTGGAAATATCATGGCGTTGCGTCAGAAAAACGTGAAACGTATGTTGGCGTTTTCAGGAATTTCGCACGCTGGCTTTATGTTAATGGCGTTGTTGAGTTTGTCGACTTCGGCAAGCACATTATTATACTACACGTTTGCTTATGCCTTGGCGGGAATTGCCGCCTTTGCTGTAATTATATTTGTATCAAAAAACAAAGAAGACGAAGCGATTTCCAATTTTAATGGTTTAGGAAAAACCAATCCAGTGATGGCAGGAATTTTAACGGCTTCATTATTATCAATGGCTGGAATTCCGGTATTTTCGGGCTTCTTTGCCAAATTCATGTTGTTTACTCAAACCATTGACGCGGGTTATTTGATTGTGGTCATTGCCGGAGTAATCAACTCGATTATTAGTATTGGCTACTACTTCAAATTGATTTTGGCGATGTACACCAAAGAAGCAGATGATGACCAACACAGCAACGCATTCGTATACAATGTAATCGCGTTGGTTGCCATTTTACTGAACGTAGTAATCGGTTTATACCCAACATTGATTACGTCGTTATTGAACTAAATTCACCTTAATTAAATAAGAAAAACCACTTTAAGCAATTAGAGTGGTTTTTTTTTCGATGATACCTAACAGGTTTTGAAAACCTGTTAGGATTTGACAAAAGACGTTTCTTCCCTAGCCCCGATTGCAATGGAAATGTAGCGCAGCGGAATTGTAATGGAAAGCGGGAAAGACGATAGCAAGAATGCCCAAGCCTTTCGCTCCTAAAACATATCAACAACTACAATTTTTAACAATTGTCTCGAACACATTTTTGTACTTTTACAGTATGTATGCTTTAGTCGATTGCAATAATTTTTACGCGTCGTGCGAACGGGTTTTTCAGCCGCATTTGGTTGGAAAGCCAATTGTGGTTTTGTCCAATAACGACGGTTGTATTATTTCGCGCAGTGACGAAGCCAAGGCGTTGGGAATTGCGATGGGCGCGCCTGAATTTCAGGTTCGAAACGAATTGAAAGCGAAGAATATTCACGTATTTTCGTCCAATTATGCCTTGTATGGTGATTTGAGCAGTCGCGTGATGAAAATTCTGGAAGGATTTACACCAAACGTAGAAGTGTACAGCATTGATGAAGCGTTTTTGAATTTTGACGGAATGACTATTGACAATTATTTTGCGTATGGTTTGCAAATGCGACAACGCACGATGAAATGGTTGAGCATTCCGATTTCGGTGGGATTTGCGCCTACCAAAGCACTGTCAAAAGTGGCCAACAAAATTGCACGAAAATTTCCTGAACAAACTCAAGGCGTGCACATTATTGACAGTGAAGAAAAACGGATCAAAGGATTGAAATGGACCAAAATTGAAGACGTTTGGGGTATTGGATTTCGGTTGAGCAAAAAAATGAAGGCACAACAGATTTTTACAGCTTATGATTTTACGTTGCCGAACAACGAAACCTTTATCAAAAAAGAAATGGGCGTAGTCGGTTTGCGTTTGCGATTGGAATTGCTAGGTCAATCCGTTTTGGAAATGGAAGAACCCAAAGCCCGAAAAAACATTGCCATTACCCGAAGTTTTGCTGGCAACATTACTACGTTGAGCGAAATGAAAGAACGCGTTTCAACCTTTGCTACCGTATGTGCTGAAAAGTTACGCAAACAACAATCGTGTTGCAATGCTGTCATTTTGTATTTGCGAAAGGATCATCATAAAACCACACGCGACAAGTACAGCTTTTACCGATTGGAAACCTTGCCGTTTGCGAGTAATTCAAACATTACGATTAGTTCGGTAGCCGTGAAAATATTAGAAAAAGTATTTGAAGAAGGTGAAGTCTATAAAAAAGCAGGCGTAATTGTGACGGATATTATTCCGGAAAACGCCAAACAGTTTCATTTGTTTGAAGAAGAAAATCCGAAGCACCAAAAATTGATGCAAGTGATTGACGATTTTCACAAACGAACAGGCGAACGCAAAATCAAATTGGGAAGTCAAGATTTAACGTGCACTTGGACGATGAAGCAAAATCATTTATCACCCAAATATACAACAGACATTAAAGATATTTTAAAAATTAAATGTATTTAAACCATATAAGATATATAAGGTCATTTAAGTTTTTTACTATTGTACTTTCTTTCTCTTATATGTTCTTATATGCCTTAAATGGTTCAAAAAAATGTCAAAAAACAAAATAACATTTTTCATTCCCGATTTTGAAAACAGCAACGAATTGCCTTTTATTGCTGGCGGAATCAAAGCGGGTTTTCCATCGCCAGCGGCTGATTTTGATGAGACTAAAATCAGTTTGGACAATGTGTTGGTGAAAAACCGAGAAGCTACTTTTTATGCGAAAGCGTCGGGAACTTCTATGATTGGCGCCGGAATTGACGATGGTGACATTTTGGTCATTGATCGAAGCATTGAAGCCCAAAACAACAAAATTGCCGTGTGTTTTATTGATGGTGAATTTACCGTAAAACGCATCCAAATAGAAAAAGATTACGTGTACTTAATGCCCGAAAATCCGCAATTTCAACCCATAAAAGTCACTGAAGAAAACCAACTTATCATTTGGGGCATTGTAACCTATGTCATTAAAAGTGTATAACGAAAAAATCCTCTTCATGAGAGAAAGAGGATTTAATCACTTTATAAAAAAACAACTAACTACTTTATTTTTGTTCCAATTGTGTCAATCGTTGCAACACTGATTCGAGTACAGCTTTTTGCTCGTTGAGTTCGCTTTTGAGCGCTTCGCTTTCGGTTTGTAACCTCGTATTTTTAGCATTCAATTCTTTAATCGCATTGACAGAAGCAATTAATATCGGATGAATATTGAAATTCAAAAATCCATCGGCATCCGTCCCTACTGCATCAGGAAAAAGCGGTTGGACTTCTTGGGCGATAAAACCGGCAAATTCGGTATCCAACACTTCTTTCTCAAAAGTACGCTCGCCATTATTTTTATAATTAAATCGAATAGGATTGAGTTGGAGAATTTCGTTTAATCCTTTGGTATAACTTCCGTTGATGGTTTTTAAGCGTCGATCCGAAACAATTGTCCATGTATTGGTGCCAGGTTTTCTTCCTTCGTTCAAAGATAACTCAAGTTGTCCTCCAGGTAATGTAGTACCAATGCCAACATCACCGGTATTTGTAATACGCAATCTTTCGGTTAATACACCGCCGTTATTTGTTTTAAAAGATAAATAACCCGAGCTAACTGCTGTGGTTGAGTTGGTTTTTCTTCCTTCAATAGAGCCAAAAATACGCACAGCGGAAGCGGCATCATCATTATAACCTCCTAAAGTTATAGAACCTCCAATATCGATGGCTTGCGGGTTATTTGACATAACGTGTAAATTTCCTCTACCGGTACTCGATGTAACATTATTTTCATCTACGATTTCTAAGCGTGTTGCAGGACTGGTTGTTCCGATACCTACATTAGTAGATACCAAAGATCCATTAACCCCATTGATACTTCCCAAAACTAAGGAATTACTGGTATTAACTTGTGCTAAATTACCAATGGCCGTTGCGTTGGTCAAATTCGTTGCACCTAAATCGGTATTGTAACCTAACAACGTATTTCGAGCCCCAGTAGTATTGTTCCCTCCTGATTGATTGCCTACAAAAACATTAAAATTTCCCGTCGTATTTTGACTGGCAAAAGCACCTAAAATCAAATTGCTATTTCCGGTATTATTCAAGCCTGCAGCATAACCCAAATACGAGTTATCATTCCCAAAAGTTCCATTAGCACCTGCCAAGCGACCAATAAAAGTGTTGTGATCACCAGTTGCATTAGCAAAACCTGCTCGTTCGCCTATAAATGTATTGTAATCACCTGTGTTCACTAAACCACTACTATTTCCAAAAAAAGTATTCGTTAGTCCTATTCTACCCGAAAGGGTATTATTTCTTCTGAAAACTAAGTCTACATTGTCTGTTGTTCCTAAGAAATTAGTTGTAGCGTTAGTACCCGAATTTCCCAGTAATCCCCATGCACTAGTTGTAGTATTCTGCCAAGTTGCTCTTCCGTTGGCATCCGAAGTTAAAACTCTGCCGGCTGCTTGATTGCCATCGACCATACGGAGATTTCCTTGAACATGCAACTTATCTAGAGGAAGATTGATGCCGTCAAATGCTCCAATTCCTATATTTCCATTTTTACCTACTGTAATCTGAGCACCATTGATACCTGATTCTAAATACATGTTAGCATCTTCAAAATTTACAATTCTGGCTTCTTGTGTACCAACATTATTTCCAATCACCAATCCATCAGAAGATGTAACACCAGTGCTTGCATTGGTAAACTGCAAAAATGTTTGCCCTTCAGTTGAAGTATGCAGATGAAGAAGATTTTGTGGAGTAGTAATACCAATACCAACCTTTACAGAAGAAGTGGCTCCGTTTACACCATTGACACTTCCTAAAACCAACGAATTACTTAAATCTACTTGAGCTAATGCTCCAATAGCAGTTGCATTGGTTAAATTATTGGAACCAAAATTCGCATTCCTACCTATTGCCGTGTTATTAAAACCAATCGTATTTGCATCTCCAGTTTGTTGCCCAACAAAGGTGTTATTACCACCTGTGGTAGTTGACACACCCGACTGATGTCCTAAAAAAGTATTGCTGTTCCCTGTAGTATTGTCAAAGCCCGACAAAGCTCCAATAAAAGTATTTAAGTTCGCAGTAGTGTTACTACCACCGGAATTAGAACCTATGAAAGTATTCAATCCTCCGGTTGTATTAGCAAAACCCGAAGCAAATCCAAAAAATGAATTACCCGATGAATTGGATGAAACACCCGAATTAAATCCGATAATCGTATTATTGGAATTCGTTGTGTTGGCTCTTCCAGTTCTAAATCCTATAAAAGTATTTCGCAAACCCGTAGTATTATTTTCACCCGATTGATGACCAACAAATACATTTCCTGCAGCTGGACTCAATTGATTCAGTCCTGCGTTGGTTCCTAAGGCTATGGTTTGTGTGCCCGGAGTTGCTTGCGACAGTGCATTTTCACCCAACACATAATTATCGTTTTGAATATCTAATAAGCCCGATCTGATATTATTGACACGAAACTGGAGTGGAAAATTAGTTGTTGAACCCAGAAATTCAGTTCCTGTGATAGCGTTTCCATTCAAACGCCAATTGGTTGAATTGTTGTTACCAATCGGAATCCAATCTACTGTAGCATTATCCCAATAGTAAAATCCGGGTAAATCTGATCCCGATGTTGTAGTCAAATACACCAACATTCCCTGTTGTGCTGCCGTTGGATTGGCAGCCGGAAACGCGTCTACTTTCGGGATTAAAATTCCGTCTGTATTGGCTGGCGCAGCTTGGTTAGTGGAACGAATATCCAACTGTGCATTGGGAAGTGTCGTGTTGATTCCGACTTGAGTGTGAACAATCATCGAAGAGAAAAATAGAAACAAAAAAAAGAGATTCTTATTCATAATGCTGATTTTCAATTGTTTGTTTTTTGTTGATTTTACCTAAAAATAATACCAGAATTGTCTTTGATTGTTTGAATTTGTATAGTTGGTCAAAAAAAGTGTATTAATGGTAAAAAGAACATTGTTTCGTTTTTTCTTCTTAATTTTAAGATGGATTTCTGAATCATACCATTGGCACACTATTTTTCCCCTTTTATTTAAAAAAAACAGCCATCTGTACAAAACCTCGTGTCGATATTCAATTTTATGCTATATTTAAACTGTTGATTAATATTTTATGATTACAGTTATTATTGTTGACGATGAACTTAGTGCACTCAAAAGCATGCAATGGGAAATTGCTAATTTTTGTGATGATGTTACTATTTTGGGAAGTTTTTCGAATGCTTTGGAAGCCAAAAAGTTTTTGAGTGAAAATGCAGTCGACTGTGTTTTTTTAGATATCGAAATGCCCGAAATGGATGGTTTTCAGTTTTTGGATTCGTTTAAAAACCGTAATTTTTCGGTAGTAATTACAACGGCTTACGATCAATATGCTATAAAAGCAATAAAGGAAAAAGCGTTAGATTATTTGTTAAAACCCATCGATTCTGACGATTTAAAAAGCTGCATTGAAAAAATTCGCCAGCACAAAGAAGAACATTCCATACACGAACGTTTGGAACGAACTTTGGAAACGATGGTACAGAAAAATCAGAATCATGTCAAAAAAATTAGTGTATCGTGTGATGGGAAAATCATTTTCTTGAATCCCGATGACATCATGTATTGTGAGAGCGATGGAAATTATTGCACTATTTTTCTCGAAAACAAAGAAAAGATTTTCATCACTCAAAAGCTAAAATTCATGGAGGAAAAACTACAGGATTTGTACTTTTTTAGAATTCACAATTCGTATTTAATTAATTTGAATAAGGTAAAAGAATTTCACAAAAGTGATGATTTTGTGGTGTTGTCCAACCATGTCAAATTGCCCGTTTCTCGAAACAAAAAATCCAACTTTTTAGATCAATTATAATGGGAGAACAAAGTCGTTTATTTTATCTTCTTTGGAGTTTTGTAGCCTCAGGGTTGGTTATTTATTCACTACTTTGTATTCTTATTTATTTGCAATCCAAACAAAAGAGTTTTTTGTATTATGGATTGTACAACTTCTTCTTACTTACCTATGTTTTTACCAAAAACCCTTTTTTTTATGATGAAATTGTAGTTCCTTTTGCGCAAAGTCAATTTTCCTCATACAATTGGTTTTCGCAGGTACTATACAACTCGATGCTCTTCATGTTTTACCGTGCTTTCTTAGACATGAAGCTGTATTATCCCAAGTTTGACAAGGCTTTACATCAGTTTCTGGTTTTTCAAGTCAGTTTAGCTACTGTTCTTTTTGCGTATACGATTGTAAGCGAAAACCATGCTGTTTTTAAGACTTACTTTCTCTTTTTCTTTATTCCGACTGTCTCAATTTTTGTGATTTATGCCTTGTATATTGGCTTAAAAATTCCATATAAATTAGGTTATTTTATTGTGGTTGGCGTAGTTTTGTACAACTTTTTTGCCTATTATTCACTCTACGATTCCTTTACACACAAGAGCGGAATTGAACCATTGAATTTCTTTTTTATTGGTATCATACTCGAATCCATCGTATTTATTTTGGGCTTAGGTTATAAAGTAAAACTAGTTTATGATGAAAAAATGAAAACCCAACAGCACATTATTGAAAAACAAAGGGAAAATCAATTGTTGCGTGAGAATCATCAAAAAGAATTAGAAAAAGAATTGGCAGAAAAAGTAAGCGAACTAAAACTGGCTTTACAAAAATCGGAAGACGAAAAGCTCAATTCATTGCGCTTGAGTTTTGAAAATGAGATTTCGCTCCTGAAATTAGAATCGCTGCGCAGTCAGATGAATCCACATTTTATTTTCAATGCATTGAATTCGATTAAAGTATATCTGATTGAAAACGACAAAGAAAAAGCCATCTATTATTTGAACAAATTCTCGAAATTGATTCGAAAGATCTTAGAAAGTTCGCGCACCGACAGCATTTCTTTGGAGGAAGAACTCGAAATCATCGAACTTTACATGAGTATTGAAAACATCCGATTTGATCAAAAAATTGATTTTTCAATTAATAGAAACGACATCAAAATTTCTTCCATAAAAGTTCCTGCACTGATTTTACAACCGTTTATTGAAAATGCATTGTGGCACGGATTGATGCTTAAAGAAGGTAAAAAAACCATTAGCATTGATTTGTCTCAAGAAGATAATTGTACAAAGTTATTTATCACCGACAATGGCATTGGGCGAAAACGGGCGCAAGAAAATGTAGCTAAAAAATCATACAAAAGAGAATCGTTAGGACTTCAATTCACCAATGAACGTATCAGTCACTTCAACCAAAAAAACCATTCCAATTATCAATTTACTTTTATTGATTTGCACGACGAGAACAATAATGCTTTGGGAACACGAGTGGAGTTTGTGTTATAAAAACCTTCAACATTCAAAATTCCGAGTTGGCTATTCCTCATTCAAAAAATGTTGAACAATGACACGAATATAGCGAACTGGTGAAGCAATTTTGAATGTTCAATTTTGAAATAAAAAAACCTCCCATTGCTGAGAGGTTTTGTACCCGGAGTGGGAATCTTTTCTATACAAAAAGCAACTTGACGTGAAACCTCTAAAAGTAATGAAACATTCAATATTTTCAATACTTCATAAGGTCTAAGACTACTTATTTTACCCTTTAGCTTTTGAACTAGATTTAACTGATTTGAACACTGCCGTACAAGAACTGTACAGAAATTAGCTTTGTATTGATTAATACAAATTACTTATGGCTACAATTAATTTTCTATACAGGTCAACCAAGAATAATGCAGAATTAAACATAAGACTATTGTTTAGATATATGGGTAAGGACATTGTAATAGGTGCTAACTCAAAAATTATGATTGAGAAATTGTTTTGGACTAAACACCTAAACCATAAAAACCTAAAGGATATAAATCTACTAAATGAACAATCAAGGTTAAGAAAGGCAATGAATGATTTAACTTCACATGTTCTAAACAAATTTAACGCTACAAACATTGAGCTAATAACTAAAGATTGGCTTGAATACCAAATTGAAACATTTTACAATCCTGTTGAATCCAAACCCAAAACACCAATTTTCATAACTGAATACTTTGACTATTATATTGAATTACTTATAACTAACAGGAACACTAAAAAGAAGTTGGTTACAACAAGAAATAAAATAGCGAAGTACGAAGAAAGCTTAAAAAGAAAATTAGCAATTGAATCTATAGACAATTCTGAGTTAAACCTGTTTAAAAGGTTTCTTGTAGACCTAAAGTATAATCAAAATACTATTTTGGTGGATTTTACCAACATAAAGACCATTTGCAGACATGCTAAAACTTCATTAAATGTTAACGAAGAAATCTTTAACTGGTCACTAAAAAAAGAGAAAAACAATATTGTTTATCTGAACTTTGAAGAAATAAAAAAAATATCTGAACTTGAAAATTTACCTGATTCCTTAGACAATGCCAGAGATTGGTTAGTTATAAGCTGCTATACAGGTCAAAGAGTTTCTGACTTTATGTTGTTTGATAAGACTAAAACAAGAAGTGAAATTGAAGAAGGAGAAAAAACAGTTACTTATATAGAGTTCACTCAAAAAAAGACAAACCAAAATATTGCTTTACCTTTGCATCCAGAGGTAATTAAAATTCTCAATAAGAGAAATGGTGATTTCCCAAGAGCAATTTCAGATGTAAAGTACAATAAATACATTAAACTTGTAGCACAAAAGGCTGGTATAACAGAATCAGTTAATGGTTCAAAATTAGAGGCAAAAATTAATAGAAAAGTAAAAAAAGTATACCCTAAGTATGAATTGATAACCTCTCATATAGGAAGAAGGTCTTTTGCTACTAATTTTTATGGTGAAATACCAACACCTCTAATAATGAGTGCTACAGGACATCAATCTGAAAAGATGTTTTTAAACTATATTGGAAAGAGTCAAACAGATAGAGCTAAGTCATTATCAAAATATTTTTAAGCATGAACTTTGAAGAACTTTATAAAAACCTAAAGGAAGTAGAATTAGATTTAATGAATTTGGATAGTGGATTTACAACATCTAACAACTTGAAAGAACATCTAAAATCAATTAGAGACTATATTTTTGATTTGTCACTGAAAGTTTTTCTTGCTAGTAAAAAAGAAGATAAATATTGGAGTCATTGTTCAGCATCAACTTACAATAAGACTTATTCAGATAGGTTAAAAGACGCTTTAGACAATGACAACAATAACATTCATAATGAAATTGAATTTATTGAAAGCGAAATTAAACAACTAAAAGGGTTACGATCCCATTTCAGTAACTCTAGCTACCATCCTGACTTATTCAACCCTTTAAATAAGAAAATTGGGTTATTAGAGTTCAAGCTACAAGAACTATCACCAAAAAACAGAGAGGAATCATTAGACTTCAGTGATTCCTCTGCCCTTGAAAAAGTAGTTTTTCTTCATAGAACAGGCATCTTAGATTTTCTGAGAAAACAAAGCCCTTTCAATAGCTCTACAAATAGACTTGCTCAATTTTTATCTTCTATAACAGGAGAAAAAACAGTAACTCTCCAATCCTATCTAAATCCTATTTATAGCCAACAAGCTGACCAAAAAAGAAATCCATTACATAAAAAGTCAACTGTTGAAAAAGTTGAAAAGCACCTTAATACAATGGGGATTTCTTAACTCATACGATTTAGGTCAAACCTAAAAAAGACCTAAGACTACTTGCGCCATAATTTTAAAATTTAATAATTATGGCAGAAGCAACAATTCTACACAATGTCAATTTAGAAGAATTAAAAAGCATCATTAAGTCTACTGTTAAATCAGAACTTAGTGATGCTATTGATTCACTTATACAAAAAGAAGATAGTCTATTAACAAGAGAGGAAACATACCGTTTTTTAAAAATAGATTCTACTACTTTATGGTATTGGACAAAAGAAGGCAAACTTAAATGCTATGGTATTGGTAACAAAAGATACTATAAAAAAAATGAAGTTTTAGAGTGTTTAACCCTTCTAAAACATTAGTGTATGATAGATTTTATAAAGCTATTATACAAGGAAAATAATGAGTTTAAAAAACTTGTTATGGATGAGACTAATTTTCCAGACTTAGAGTCTATTTTACATTACCATACAGGAGAAGTTAAACCCCATTACAGAGCTAAATTTGGCAGTTTAGACATTAGGGTTAACAAAGAGGCTGGTTATATAAAAAACTCTCTTCATAAATTTTACAACAATCTTAAACTCTTTGAAGAACAAAACTACAATGACTTTGGATATTACTCAATTAGTGAAGCCATTGAGGAAATTAATTACAAGTTTAAAATTGCTAATCAAGGAAGGCTAACTCAACTTGAATTCGGTTTAAATGTCATTGTAGATAGTTCTCCACAATCTTTAGTAAGTAGAAATTTTTTAATCCATAAAAACAAAGCTGGTTCAAGCGATAATTTTAGAGGGGAAGGAGAATTAAAACGCTTCATACATAGTAACTACTTGATAAAAGTATATGATAAAGGAATGCACTTTAAGCAACAAAAAAATATACTTAGGTTTGAAATTAAATTCATTAAAGCCATTGAGTTTAATACTATGAATATATACACTTTAAATGACCTAAAAGATAAAACTAATTTAAGAAAGCTATTTCTTTACTTAATAAAAAGGTATGATGAATTGACTATTGTTGATGACTTTAATTCTGATTCAGATATTGAAATAAAAGATTACTTTAATTTAATGCGATATACTAATCCTATTTTTTGGTCTGAAGAACTAAAAGGAAAACACCCAGAAACAAAAAAGAGATATTGGAATAAGTTTAACTTACTATTACATAAAAATAGACTATTGAAGACAAAAGAAAGTATTAGAAAACTTCTAGTAGAGAAGTTCATCTTTTTAATGAATAATTAAATCTATGTGATAAATTCTCGTTATACTATCTAGGGAATTTATCACATTAGATTTCTTTGTATAAGATAAGTTTTAGTAGTTTTCGATATTCTAAGCTTTGTTCTTGAGTTGATAGGTAGGTTTATAGTAAAAATACTTGATTATTATAAAAGTATAAATCCAACTACAATGTATGTATTTCCAATACTATTAAAAGAAGGATTAACACAAACACAAATTGAAAACAGAAAAGCAAAGAAACTTAAACGCTTTAATAGTGATTTAAAGAAGATTGCAGAATTACTAGAGATTCCCAAGCCTCTAACTAGTTATGTAGCTCGACATAGCTTTACTAAAAACCTAAAGCAAATAGGAATATCAACTGATGTAATTAGTCAGTCTATGGGGCATCAAAATATATCTATTACAAGTTCTTATTTAAAAGATTTTGATGATGATATTATTGATGATGCAAATTCAAAATTGATTTTGGAGCAAATAGAAATTTATAATAAAGCTTCGTAATCTATATCTTATAAAAACAACTTTATAGTTATAATTAAGTCTTAATTTTAACAAAAAAACAACTGTGTAGTTGTTTTTTAAATCAAATGGACCTATATTTGCATAGGGAATTACTATTTTAACCCTCTTAAGGATGAAGGAAAATGAAGTCAAACAATTTCTTGATGAATTTAAAACCAACATGAATTCATTTGGTATACTTTATGCTAATAGAGATAAAAACACACAAACTTTAGCAGATTTGGAGATAACTCCAAAATTTAGGGACAGCATTTTATCAAGCTTAGATGTATTAGACTATTGTGAAGGACCTTTAGCAAATAATCAATATGGGAGTAACTCAATGTGGGTATTTGGAGCAACAATTAAAAACTCTGAAATTTACATTAAGATAACCTGTTTACCCTCCAAAGCCTTTTGCATATCCTTTCACATAGCTGAACACGCATTAAATTACCCTTTAAAAAACAAATAGTATGAAAAGTCCAATCACAGGTAATGAAATGACTCTTGTTAAAGAGAAAAAAAGATTAGTTTTTAGAAAAGAAGAATTTGAGTATATTCATCATAGTTATCTATGTGAAGATACTAAAGAGACATTTACTGATACGAAATTAGACACTTTAAACATAACACAAGTTTACAATCAGTATTTGGATAAATATAATTTACCTTTCCCAGAAGAAATCATTTCAATTAGAAAAAAGTATAGTTTACCAGCGAACAAAATGGGGCTTGTTTTAGGGTTTGGAGTCAATACCTATAGAAATTATGAAAATGGCGAAGTTCCAAACTCTACTAATGCAAAACTAATACAATTGGCTAAAAATCCAATTTCGTTTAAAGAATTAGTTATTGAAAGCACTGAAGTTTTTACTGAAAGTGAAAAAGAAATTCTTTTAGAAAAAATAGATGGTATCATTCAAAAAGAAAAAAGACAAGTTTTTAAAATCAATTTCAATAATTATATATTAGGAGAAAGTAATCCTGATATTTATACAGGTTATAAAACACCTAGTTTTGAAAAATTAACAGAAATGATTGTTTTTTTTACAGAAAGATTATCCCCAATGAAAACGGTAATGAATAAACTTTTGTTCTATGCCGATTTTTTATTCTTTAAAAATCACTCATTTTCTATTAGTGGAACAAGATATGTAGCTATTGATTATGGCCCTGTACCTATCAACTTTAATACTATTTTTGAAACTGTGCAAAGAAACAATGACATTGAATTATATGGAGTTGACTTTGGTAATGGATACTACGGAGAGCAATTCAAGAATGTCAAAAATAGGGATTTCAATCCTGAATTATTTAGTGCTCAAGAAATAAATGCTTTAGAGGCGGTTGTA
>CAYPXI010000043.1:0-13373 GCA_964414655.1 uncultured Flavobacterium sp.
CAAATTAGGAAATAGAGAAGTAGTTTCGCCAGTTTCGCAAGCGGTTGCTGAAATGCTAGAAAATTATTTGGAAGAAAATCCAAACGATGCTAAAATTATTGTGCAAAAGGTAATTTTAGCGGCTCAAGCACGTCACGCAGCTAAAAAAGCACGTGAAATGGTGCAACGCAAAACCGTTTTAGGCGGTGGAGGTTTGCCAGGTAAATTGTCGGATTGTTCAGAGCAAGACCCAGCAAAATGCGAAGTGTACTTGGTTGAGGGTGACTCGGCGGGTGGAACTGCTAAACAAGGTCGCGATCGTAATTTTCAAGCTATTCTGCCTTTAAGAGGTAAGATTTTGAATGTGGAAAAAGCGATGCACCACAAAGTATTTGAAAACGAAGAAATCCGAAATATTTTTACTGCTTTAGGTGTAACTATTGGTACTGAAGAAGACTCCAAAGCTTTAAATCTAGAAAAGTTACGTTATCATAAAGTAATCATCATGTGTGATGCCGACGTAGATGGTAGTCACATTGCTACATTAATTTTGACGTTCTTCTTCCGTTTTATGCGCGAATTGATTGAAGGCGGACACGTTTATATTGCCGCGCCACCTTTATATTTGGTGAAAAAAGGGAACAAAAAAGAATACGCTTGGAATGATGATCAACGTGATTTAGCCAACGAAAGAATGGGAGGAAGCGCAGCAATTCAACGTTATAAAGGTTTAGGAGAGATGAATGCTGAGCAATTGTGGGAAACTACAATGGATCCAGAATTTAGAACGTTGCGTCAAGTAACGATTGATAGTTTAACCGAAGCCGATCGTATTTTCTCGATGTTGATGGGTGATGAAGTGCCACCACGTAGAGAGTTCATAGAGAAAAATGCGGTGTATGCTAACATCGATGCGTAATTAGAATACAATTGGTAATGAAAAATGAAAGTTTAAATATTGCAAAAATCACTATATTGGTTTTGCTATGTTTGAACTTTTTTTCTTGTTCAGAAAATGAAGATGAGGTTTTGATTCCGAGTTGTCGTGTAGAAAATTTTAAAACGTTTAATATCTTTTACGACGAATTTTTACCAACTTTTTATAATCTTAATGGGAGTTTTGATGGAAAGATATATTTAGAATATAACGATTTTGGATTAGTAAACAAAGTTGTTGGAGGGCTTTTGTATCAACCGTATCCGTCATCAAATAGCCCTTTTACTATTGCTAATGGTATAGAAGAAAATGTAATTTATGATGGTAGCAAAATTCGAGTTGCATCGCTGAACATGTATGAAAAAGAATTTGAAATTCAAGGCAATCTACTTGTTTCTCAAAAAACAACTTATGCGCAAGGAATCAATTTTTTTTTATTAGCAGATAAGTGTTCGGAAATACTTTATTACGAGTATGAAGGTAACGTAGTTTTGGAAAAGGAAAATGGTTTAATTAGAAGAATTTTCCATCTTGAAAACGGTAATTTAGTTAAAGTAGAACTTTTTTTAAGGAATTATAATTTTGAAAATACAGGTAAGTTAGAATACAATTTTTCAGAATATGATTCCAACCCCAATTTGTTAAAAGGGAAGTTTTTTATTCACGGAAACTTCTTTAAATCTTTTAGCAATAACAATTATAAAAGATTTGCTTTAAGAAGATTCGATTATGTGGATGGAAGCTATGTTTTGAGTCAAAATAGTGAATTATATAGTTCTTCTTATGAAAATTTGCCAAATGATTTGTTTGTAGAAAATTGTCAATAAAATAATTTAAATATTTATAAAATGAAAGTTACAGTAGTAGGAGCAGGAAACGTAGGAGCCACATGTGCCGACGCGATTGCTTACAGAAGAATTGCCAGTGAAATTGTATTATTGGATATCAGAGAAGGTTTTGCGGAAGGAAAAGCGTTGGATATAATGCAAACGCAAACTACTTTGGGTTTTAATACTAAAGTGTCAGGAAGTACCAATGATTATTCGAAAACAGCAAATAGTGATGTAGTAGTAATTACATCAGGAATTCCAAGAAAACCGGGAATGACACGTGAAGAATTGATTGGTATCAATGCAGGAATCGTAAAAACGGTTGCTGAAAGTTTGTTGCAACATTCTCCTAATGCAATTGTGGTGGTGGTTTCTAATCCAATGGATACCATGACGTACTTAACTTTGAAAGCTACTGGATTACCTAAAAACAGAATCATCGGAATGGGTGGAACGTTGGATAGCTCACGTTTCAAAACCTATTTATCATTGGCATTAGACAAACCAGCCAACGATATTTCAGGAATGGTAATTGGCGGTCACGGTGATACTACTATGATTCCGTTGACGCGTTTGGCTTCGTACAACGGTGTGCCAGTTTCGCAATTTTTATCAGAAGAAGAGCTTTCAAAAGTAGCAGCAGATACTATGGTTGGTGGTGCTACATTGACAGCTTTGTTGGGAACATCGGCTTGGTACGCACCAGGTGCTTCTGTAGCGTATTTGGTAGATGCTATTTTGAACGACCAAAAGAAAATGATTCCATGTTCAGTATATCTTGAAGGTGAATACGGACAAAACGACATTTGTATTGGTGTGCCATGTATCATTGGAAGAAATGGTGTGGAGAAAATTGTTGACATCAACTTGAACGATGCCGAAAAAGCATTATTCGCAAAAAGCGCTGATGCTGTTCGTGGAATGAATGGCGATTTGAAATCGGTTTTATAAATTAAAACTTAAATTAAATTCAAAAGACTGCATTTTTTGCAGTCTTTTTTTTGAGATTAATAGCTAAATAATTTGTTAATCTAAGGCAGAATCATATATTTGCACGTTTCAAAAAAAGTGAAAAAGTGTTGGTTTGTCGGTTGTCGCTGATAATCAATATTTTATCACTATTTTTTAAATAATCAACCTAACAAAAATTAATTAATTTTTAGTAATAATGCAGAATAAAGGACTTATTAAATTTTTCGCAATTTTATTTGCACTGGTAAGTATTTACCAACTTACTTTCACTTTTGTTTCCAACGGAGTACAAAATGACGCTAAAGCTTTTGCTAAAGGTGATCAAGAGAAAGAAGTACAATATTTGAATGACATAAAAAACAAAAAAGTATTCAGTTTTTTAGGTCTTACTGACTTTACCTACGAAGAGGTAAGCGGTAAACAAATTAATAAAGGTCTTGACCTTGAAGGTGGTATCAACGTTATCCTTCAAATTTCTGTAAAAGATGTCTTGAAAGGTCTTGCTAACGATTCAAAAAATGCTACTTTCAACAAAGCATTAGAGGATGCTAAGAAAAATCAATTAGGAAATCAATCGTATTTGGATGCTTTCTTTGATGCGTTTGATGCTGCTTCTAATGGTTCAGTTAAATTGGCTTCTCCAGATATTTTTGCTAACCGAAACTTAGCAGACGAAATCAATTTTAACATGACTGATGACCAAGTGAAAAAGGTAATCAGAAGAAAAGTAGATGAGTCAGTAGAAAGTGCTTTTGGCGTATTGAGAAAACGTATTGATAAATTTGGTGTTACACAACCTAATATTGCTAAATTAGGGCAAACAGGTAGAATTTTAGTAGAATTACCAGGTGCTAAAGATGTTGACCGTATCAAAAAATTACTATCTAGTACTGCACAATTAGAGTTCTGGGAAACATATAAAATTGAAGAAGTTGGTCAGTTCTTAATGTCGGCTAACGAAGCCTTAAAAGCAACTGAAAAATCAGCAGCAACCAAAGAAGTTAAAGAAGTAGCCAAAGATTCTTTATCAAAATTATTAGCGGATAGCAAAAAAGATTCAACTGATACTAGTAAAAAAGGAAACAATCCATTATTTGATAAATTCGTTTCTCAAGGTGGTGGACCAATTTTAGGTATAGTTGGTGTAAATGATACTGCCAAAGTAAATTCATATTTGAAAAGAGCAGATATTAAAGCTTTATTACCAGCAGATCAAAAATATGCGAAATTTGTTTGGGGAAAACCAACAATTTCAACAGATGAGAAAACGAAAAAAGTTACTGAAACTTTTGAATTGTATGCTTTAAAAGGGAATCGTGACGATGCTGCTCCATTGAGTGGTGGTGTTATTACTGATGCTCGTGATTCATTTGACCAAATGGGTAAACCATCTGTTTCTATGCAAATGAATGGACAAGGTGCTAGAGTTTGGGAAGAATTAACTGGAAAAGCTTTTACTAACAAAAGTTATATTGCAATTGCTCTTGATGATGTGGTATATTCTGCTCCAGGGGTTTCAAGTGGACCAATCGCTGGTGGAAGATCAGAAATTTCAGGGAATTTCGATATTGAAGAAACAAAAGATTTAGCCAATGTATTAAGAGCGGGTAAATTACCAGCTGCTGCAGAAATTGTTCAATCGGAAGTAGTTGGACCATCTTTAGGTCAAGCGGCTATTGATGCAGGTATGATTTCATCAATCGTAGGTTTCTTATTAGTATGTTTATGGATGGTGTTTTATTACGGTAGAGCAGGTTGGTATGCTAATGTAGCTTTATTGTTGAACTTGTTGTTCTTATTTGGTGTTATGGCAAGTTTCGGATTTGTGTTAACATTACCAGGTATCGCAGGTATTGTACTTACGTTAGGTACAGCTGTGGATGCAAACATCATTATCTACGAACGCGCTAAGGAGGAATTACGAGAAGGTAAAACATTGCCTGAGGCTGTAAAATCCGCTTACGGTTGGAAAGGTGCGATGCGTTCAATTATCGATGCCAACGTTACCCACGTATTAACAGGAGCCATCTTGTTTACATTTGGTACGGGGCCAATTCAAGGTTTCGCACTAACATTGTTAATCGGTATTTTTACTTCGTTATTTACTTCTATTTTTATCGCTAGAATCTTTATTGATTTAGATATTCAACATAATAGAGCATTAGCATTTACTGCTCCTTGGTCTAAAAATTGGTTCACTAATTTCCATATGGATGTTATTGGAATGAAAAAATGGACTTACATTATCTCGAGTACTGTAATTATTGTAAGTTTTGTTTCCTTCTTTATCAATGGATTAGATGAAGGTGTAGATTTTGTTGGAGGAAGAACTTTCCAAGTAAAATTTGAAAAACCAGTTGAATCAAGTGTGGTTTCGGATGAACTTTCAGCGACTTTTGGAACTCCAGTTGAAGCTAAGGTTTTTGGTGATGACGATCAGTTAAAAATCACAACCAAATACAAAATCAAAGAAGAAGGTACTGAAGTTGATACTGAAGTAAACCAAAAATTATACGACGGATTGAAAAAGTATTTTCCTAATATGACTTATGATCAATTTATTAATGCTGCTGATGGTAAAACGATGGGAGTATTACAAGCCTCTAAAGTAGGTGCAGCTATTTCGGCGGATATCAAAACGAACTCTTTTTGGGCTGTTATTGGTGCGATGCTTGTAGTTGGATTGTATTTGGTTATTTCGTTCCGTAAATGGCAGTTTTCATTAGGTGCGATTGCAGCGGTTGTACACGACGTTATATTTGTTTTAGGCGTTTATTCGTTATGTTACAAGTTTATGCCTTTCCACATGGAAATGGATCAGCATTTTATCGCAGCGATATTAACGGTAATTGGATATTCAATGAATGATACTGTAATCGTTTTTGATAGAATTAGAGAATTCCTTGCAGGTAACCGTAAAGGTAGCTTCAAAGAAATTGTAAATGCTTCAATCAATACTACGTTGTCAAGAACGTTAAATACATCGTTAACGATGATTATGGTGTTGTTAATCATGTTTATTTTTGGCGGTGAATCTATTCGCGGATTTATATTTGCAATGCTTGTTGGTATCGTTGTTGGTACTTATTCATCATTGTTCATTGCAACTCCAGTTTTGGTTGATACCATGAAACAATCGGATATCGACGAAATTGAAAAACGTCACGCTGAAGCCAACACCAACAAAGAATAATAATTATCCATTTATACACAAAAAGCCATTCTAAGTTGAATGGCTTTTTTGTTACGGTTATTTTAAAATCGGAATAATTATACTGAATGTAATATTAAGTTCAGGATATATTTTAAATTTTCCATCAGTATCTTGATAGTTTGATGGTCTTATAATAAAGGCTTCTTGTAAATCAAAATCCTCATTGGCTTCTAATCCATAACGATTACTTTTTTTGTAGCGAACACCAACACCAATATTCCATTCAAATATAAATCGTTGATTGAAATAAGTTTCTTCCGAAATAAAACCTGTATTAAGAGTTATGGCATGAATGTACTTGCTAACAGAGAAATCTTTGGTGTAACGAGTTCCAGTAAAGTTTCCTTCACTGTCAAGTTGTCTCAAGGTATCATTATAACTTGCTTTTTGATGTTTGTACAAATAGGCTATTCCAAGATATGAAAAGTTCTCTTTGAAAATTTTTCTATAAATCCGAAATTGTGGTTTTAAAAGTATTCCTTTCCCTTCAATTGGAATTCCTAGTTCAAATTGACCAGTTGTGTTTTTATATAGCTTTTGTTCTACTCCAATTTTTAAGCCATTCAAATTTATTTTGATATTCGTTTGCATTGGGATTAATTCATTTAATGGTTTTTTCTGTGTAAAACCAATTGATGAAACAACTAATAAAAGTAGGCAAGTTTTGTTTTTATTTATTTTCATAGATGATAGGAGAAAAAAAAGCACTGGAATTTTGACCAATGCTTCTTTTAAACTTTATTTTCTTTCTTAAAATAACTTATTCGGATTCGAATCGTTTTTGTAAAGGTCTTCAGGTAATGGTTTTTGTGCCAAGAATATAAAAACAATCCCAACAACTATAAACGGAATACTCAACCATTGCCCAGTACTGAATAATCCCAATGATTCCTCTATTCCACCTTGACTCTCTTTCACTTTTTCAACAAAAAAACGAACCGTCCAAAGCAATACAAGGAAAAAACCAAATATCAATCCGTGTTTCTCTTTGTAATCGGTTTTGACATACAAAAACACCAAAATTAAAAACACAAAAATATAAAAGAAGGCTTCGTACAATTGCGCTGGATGTTTTAAAGGAACTTGCGCCAAATAACTAGCGTATTTTGGGTCGTGAACCAAAGCATAATAGGCGTCGTTGATATTCGATATTTTGGTTATCGACATCACGTCTTCAGACGAAAAACGATCGCGTACAAACTTAATTCCAAAACTGGATGTCGTTTCTTTTCCAATGATTTCTGAGTTGAAAAAATTACCAATTCTTACAAAAACAGCACCACACGAAACCGGAATTACAACTCTGTCTAAAACCCACAATAATGGTCGTTTAATAACTTTTGTGCTGTAAAAATACATCGCAATAATAATCGCAATGGCTGCACCATGACTTGCTAATCCTGCAAAACCTGTAAAGTGAAACTCGGGTTCAAATTTGAAAGGCAACAATATTTCGGCCAAATGATTTCTGAAATATTCCCAATCGTAGAAAAAAACATGACCTAAACGCGCACCAACTAATGTAGCAATAACGGTCCAAATAAATAAACTATCAAGTTTTTCAATCGATTCTTTCTCTTTTTCAAAAATCTTTTTCATGATGAACCAGCCTAAACCAAAAGCAATTACAAACATCAAACTATAAAAGCGAATGGTAATTGGACCAAGGTAAATACCTTCAGAAGGATTCCAAATCATAAGTGAATTATTAGATTACTTTTCCAAAAATAGTAAAAAAGAAGTTTACTTTACTTAATTATTTGTTATAGTATTTTTATTACGGAACAGGATCGTAACCGCTTTTTCCCCACGGATGACAACTCAAAATACGTTTGATTCCTAAATAATTACCGTAAAAAATACCGTGTTTTTTTAACGCTTCCAAGTAATAACTCGAACAAGTGGGTTCAAATCGACACGCTTTAGGTGTAAAAGGAGAAATCGCCAATTGATAAAACCGAATCAGAAATACAAAAGGCGAAATGATTATTTTCTTTAAAGAAATCATCTTAATAGGTAAATGATGTACCGTCTTTTCCGTCTTTCAACTGAATGCCAATCGCCAACAATTGATCTCGAATTTGATCCGAAAGTGCAAAGTTCTTATTGGCTCTGGCTTCCTTACGCATTTCAATTAATAATTCAATGGCGCCATTCAATTTTTCAGTATGGTTACTCGCTATACTTTCATTTTTAATACCTAAAATATCGAACACAAAAACCTGTAGAGTAGATGATAACACTTCCAAATCGGCTGCAGTTATCGTCTCTTTTCCGTCGTTAATCAAGTTGATGTATCGCACGCCTTCAAATAATTGTGCAATCAAAATCGGAGTATTGAAATCGTCATTCATCGCATCATAGCAGCTTTGTTTCCAAGCCGCAATGTCAATAGAAGAAGTTGCACTTGTTTTCAAATCAGCCAACAATTTAATGCCTTCCATCAAACGAACAAATCCTTTTTCGCTAGCCATCATCGCATCATTTGATATATCTAAAACACTGCGGTAATGTGCCTGTAAAAAGCAAAAACGAACGATGTTAGGTTGAAATGGTTTTTCAAAGAAATCATTTTCACCCGTAAACAATTCCATGGGCAAAATATAATTCCCTGTCGATTTACTCATGCGCAAACCATTCATCGTCAACATATTTGCGTGCATCCAATAATTTACAGGTGAAATACCGTTATGGGCTTTTCCTTGTGCAATTTCACATTCGTGGTGCGGAAATTTTAAATCCATTCCACCGCCGTGAATATCAAAACGTTCTCCTAAATATTTGGTGCTCATTGCAGTACATTCCAAATGCCAGCCCGGAAAGCCTTCTCCCCAAGGCGAATTCCAACGCATAATGTGCGCTGGTGAAGCGCTTTTCCATAAGGCAAAATCTTGCGGATTTTTCTTCTCATTCTGACCGTCCAAATCACGTGTATTAGCCAATAATTCCTCAACATTTCGGTTGTTCAACTCGCCATAATTCAAGCCACGTTTGTTGTATTCCAACACATCAAAATAAACCGAACCATTACTTTCGTAGGCAAATCCGTCTTGTATCAACTTTTCAGTCAACTCAATTTGTTCAACAATATGACCTGTAGCTGTTGGTTCAATACTGGGCGGTAAAAAATTAAACAAATCCAATACTTTATGAAAATAAACCGTGTATTTCTGTACCACTTCCATCGGCTCCAGTTTCTCTAAACGCGTTTGCTTTACAAAACGGTCATTTTCTACATTGCCATCGTCGGTCAAATGGCCAGCATCGGTAATATTTCGAACATAGCGTACTTTGTAACCTAAGTGACTGAAATAACGAAAAATCACGTCAAATGACATGAACGTTCGTACATTGCCCAAATGCACATTACTATATACGGTTGGTCCACACACATACATCCCAATCGTTCCCTCGTGCAAAGGGGTAAAAACTTCTTTTTCTCCCGAAAGAGAATTGTAAATTGTTAATGGGTTTTTTGTGTACAATTCCATGGTTTTCAGTGTTAATTTTTTTTGAAGCTATTCCTGCTATCCATTGCAACTCCTCATTCCATTGGCAGTTTTTGTAAGCGCTTGCTAAGCTTCCTTTGGTCGCTTTTCAAACGCAACAAAATCAAGCCAATTCCATTGCGGGGTTTCCATCTCGTTGATAACAACGAGATCAGGGCTAGCGTGATTAGTGCCTTGATTAAAATTTAGTATCTAATTGAATGTAATCTAAAAATTCGCGTTTTATTTTATCCTCTTTAAACTTACCTCCAAATTCAGAGGTTACTGTACTGCTTTCAATATCTCTAATTCCTCTCGAATTAACGCACAAATGTTTGGCATCAATAATGCAAGCTACGTCTTCTGTATTCAAAACGCGTTGTAATTCTTGAACAATTTGCATTGTCAATCGCTCTTGTACTTGAGGTCTTTTAGCATAATAATCTACAATACGATTCATCTTAGAAAGCCCAACAACAGTACCGTTCGAAATATAAGCTACATGCGCTCTTCCCACTATCGGTAATAAGTGATGCTCACAAGTAGAGTACAATGTGATGTTTTTTTCTACCAACATTTCGCCGTACTTATAGTTGTTTTCAAAAGTCGACGATGATGGCTTTTTATTCGGATTCAATCCGCCAAAAATCTCTTTCACAAACATTTTGGCTACACGATTCGGAGTACCTTTCAAACTGTCGTCTGATAAATCAATTCCGAGCGTTTCTAATATATGCTCAACATCTTTTTTTATTAGCTCAATTTTTTGATCATCCGAAATCGCAAAAGCATCATCCCGCAAAGGATTATTGATACTTGTGCTTATATGATTATTTCCTATTTCGTCGTTCAATTCGTCGTTATTTACCATCACAAACAGTATTGTTTAAAGAACTGCAAAGATAATTATTATTTTTATGATGGTTGATGTTAAAAAAAAAATAAAATTTTGCCTTCTTATCAGGTTAAATTTATGTAAATTTCGCTCGCTCAAAAAAAAGTGTTAGGGTATTTTAGATTTAAGTTGTCTTAGTGTTATATGATTTTTATCTTTTCGAATTCACTTTTTTGGGTTCAATCTTTAGAAGCCTGTAAATCATCAAATTTCGAATTTATATGATTTGTTTTTTGCAGCAAGATAAAAGAAAAACAATAACACATGTTGATTTTGTGTTAGTATCAAAAGAAAATATTACTAATAAAAAAATAAAGCAAAATGAAGTTAAGAGTTACTTTACATCTACTTATTGTACTAATAACGTTTAGTTCATATTCTCAGAAGTTGTTAAACAATGCAACTCTTAAAGATAAAAGTGGTAGTGATGTTTTTTATTATGATGAAGCTTTGTCTAATTTGAAACACAAACTTTTACTTCAAAACCAATTTGGGCATTCTACCAATAATAAGCGCAATTATTCAAATTCAAATGGTTTAAAACCAAACTTAGCAAAACACAAAGCAATTTCTTTTGAAGATAATAATTCACTCAAAGCTATTGCTTCACCACTTGCTTTGTCACTAACCTATGTGGCTACCAACGAGATTTGTCCAAATCAAGATAATGGTAGTATTACTATTACAGGTGTAGGCGGTGTGCTTCCTTATGTATCCTATTCCATTTCTGGTACAGCAAGTGCAACGAATACAACAGGTGTTTTTACAAATTTGCAACCAGGCACTTATGATTTGTCTATAACAGATAGTAATGGAGATGTTTTTGTTGTCAATGGAGCTGTTATCAATGCATCAACCGCAATTATTCCAACAGCAGCTTTCAATTTCCCAGCAGTTACTGTTTGTCCGAATAATCCTGCAATTACTACAATTACAGGTACACCTAATTCAATGGTTACTTTAATTTCACCAGTCATCCCTGTTATTAATGTTTTTCTTAATGCAGCTGGTAATGGAACAGTGAATATTCCGGGTGTAGCTCAATCTACCACATTGTCAATAAGTCAAGTTTTATTAGGCGCTTGTTTTAATAGTGGTGTGAATAGTGTTTTAAATATAACTGTAGTTCCAGATGGTTGTGCAACAGTAAGTGTTGATGACGATCCTACCGATAATGTTATTGATGTGGATACGATTATTTGTGGAGCAGGAGATTGTAGAACCCTGACAGCATCCAATGTGCCTATTGCGTCAACTACTTCTTATACAGTTAGTTCAATTCCGTATTGCCCTAAAGCTCCATTTGAAAATACAGGTAATGGATGGATTCAATTATACCCAGGGCAAGTTACAGGAGATGATCAATGGTCTTCTGCTTTTACATTCCCAGCGGGTATGCAGTTTTGTTTTTTCGGTCAAAATTACAATCAGGTTAATGTTGGAACCAACGGAGTGATTGCTTTTCCAAATCCAACACCTTTTGCACAAGGAGCTGGTTGTCCATGGGCATATAATACTACAATTCCAAATGCAGGTTTTCCTATAAAAAATTCGATATTTGGAGTTTATCAAGACACTGATTATAGTGTAACTCCAACACCTCCTGCTCAAATAAGTGCTAATTATAAAGTTATTGGAACTTATCCTTGTAGAAAATTTATTGCAAACTTTACTAATTTACCTCAGTTTCAATGTGCTAATGGTGTTGGTTTACAAACATCACAGATTGTTTTGTATGAAGTTTCAAACATTATAGAAGTTTATGTAGAAAGAAGAACACCATGTACCACTTGGAATGGTGGAAGAGGAACAATAGGTATCATTAATAATACTGGAAATACGGCTTTTGCTGCACCTGGAAGAAATGCTTCTCAATTCAGTACAGATCCAACTCCTGCTAATCCAAATAATTCTGACAATGTTACTGAAGCTTGGCGTTTCACTCCTAACGGACCAAATGTTCCAGTAACTTTTCAATGGCTTGAAGATGGAGTTCCTTACAGTAATAACCAATCTATAAATGTTTGTCCGACACAAAATGTAACTTACACAGCACAAACTATTTATAATGTTTGTGGAGTCAATCAAACGGCATCAAGTGTTGTTAATTTTACTTTCAATCAAGGTATTGTTAATAATCCTGTTGACTTAACAGAGTGTGATGGGATTTTTAATTTGAATGCAAATGATGCAGTTGCATTAGGTATTAACCCAGCAGATTTCGATGTTACTTTTCACAACTCTGCTAGTGATGCTCAACTAGGGATTAATCCAATATCACCTTCGAATGCTCTAAATTATGTTGGTGTTGATGGTGAAATCATCTATATGAATGTATATGATAATCCAACTAATTGTACTTTTTATGCTCAGTTTACTTTGCATGTTGTTTCCAATATTGCACCCGTAATAAGTTGTGGTACATCATCTGCTACATCTGTAGAATTCAATTGGGTAGCGCTGGCAGGAGCTACAAATTATAATATCACCTATCAAGTTAACTCAAATGCGCCTGTCAACGTTGGTTTGATAGGAAACGTTACATCGTATACCATCAATGGTTTGAATTCAAATGACAGTGTGCTTATAACAGTCCTACCAGTTGGTGGTGCGGGAACATGTTTTGTTTCTAGTACTTTCACTTGTGTTAGTTCGCCTTGCTCTACCATTACCAATCCTATTGGTTCCCAAAGTGTTTGCTTGAATGGTGATCCTAGTATGATCTCTGTAAATACAACTCAATCAGCACCTAATGGTATTTCTTTTGTGTATTTTACTTCTCCTCAATCTGGTAGTTCAATGTACTCTGGGGGGACTTTATTATCAAATGCCACAGCAGTTGCTGGTTCAGCATCAATTGATTTACCACAACTAGGTACAGCAGGTTCTTTACCAAATGCTTTTGGCACATATTACATTTATGCTATATTTAATCCTACACCGGTTGATGCTTCATGTAGGCCTTTTCAAGAAATCATTATAGATGTTGTAGCACTAGCTGATGCAGGCGTTGATGGTTCTACCACAGTTTGTGAGACGAGTACAACAGCGATTAACT
>CAYPXI010000044.1:0-12891 GCA_964414655.1 uncultured Flavobacterium sp.
TTTTTACTAACACTCTGATAAACACTTTTTTGAAGAGTCATTTTTCTTGAATTTTTTAAATAAGACATAGTTAGATATACCATTGGATTGTTCTCTAGCCCCGATTGAAATGAAAATCCCGACTGAATAAGTCGGGATTGTAGTGTAAAGCGGGAATATGGATTGCTGGAAATGCCCAAGCTATTCGCTCCTAATCTTTTTTAGCATTCTGTAACTCGTTTGCTTTTTCAACCCAATGTACATTTAATTCATCTATATCATAAGGTGTTGCAGATTTTTGCTCAACAAGTCTACCATTGTTAAAAGCCCTTTGAAGTATGGTTTCTATTAGATAATCTTCGTTGACTTGGTAAGGATCATAAGGCGTTTTTAAATTAATATCAAACAAACGCGCAGTATTATTAGACCAAAAAGCTTTCCAACCACTTTTATAATCTTTAACTAAATCATATGCAGTTTCACCCGTTTGTCTGAATATTAGTTTAACTAAAATCTGACCTTGCTTACGAGAGAGTTTCTTAAGTTGTGCTTTGAATTCATTTTCAAGATAATCTTCGACAATTTTGGAGTATTTTTTTTTGTCTTTATTGGATTTCAATTTACTCATGTTTGCATTGAGCGAGGTGAGACGTTCGGAAGCTATTTTAGCATAAGGATATACCTTGTAAACTCTGTTTCTAAGCAATAAAAACTGTTTTTTAGCTTCAGGATCGAGTTTTTCTCTATACACAATGACTTCTTCTAATAATATAGTATCGTTCAAAATAGCATCTGCTTCTTCAATTTCGGCTTTAGTTTTTTCAGGACTAGTAACTTGTGCGAATGTAGAAGAAACAATAAAAAAAAGGATAACGGCAAATAATTTAGATATACGCATAAAAATAAAATTTAAAATGTAAAAATATACAATATCATTAACAACTGTAATGCCAAATTTATATTTTAGCAAAAAAAAATATTTATGGCTACAAAATCAATCTTAAACAAATCATCATTAACTTTTTTAGAAAAATATTTAAATAATGCTTCTCCTACAGGTTATGAATCCGAAGGTCAAAAGATTTGGATGGATTATTTAAAACCCTATGTTGATACCTTTATTACTGATTCATATGGAACTGCTGTTGGAATTATCAATCCGGATGCACCTTTTAAAGTAGTTATTGAAGGTCATAGTGATGAAATTTCGTGGTATGTGAATTATATTACTTCTGACGGATTGATTTATGTGATTCGTAATGGTGGTTCTGATCATCAAATAGCACCTTCCAAACGAGTTAATATTCATACTAAAAATGGCATTGTAAAAGGAGTTTTTGGTTGGCCAGCTATTCATACACGAGGTCGTGGGAAAGAAGAAGCGGCAAGTTTAAGCAATATTTTTATTGACTGTGGATGTTCAACTAAAGAAGAAGTTGAAAAACTTGGTATTCATGTAGGTTGTGTTATAACGTATCCAGATGAATTTATGGTATTGAACGAAAATAAGTTTGTTTGCAGAGCTTTAGACAATCGTATGGGTGGATTTATGATTGCAGAAGTAGCTCGATTGTTAAAAGAAAATAAGAAAAAATTACCTTTTGGACTATATATTGTCAATTCGGTTCAGGAAGAAATTGGTTTACGTGGCGCCGAGATGATTACACAAACCATCAAACCAAACGTTGCTATTGTTACTGATGTTTGTCACGACACCACAACTCCGATGATTGATAAGAAAATTGAAGGCGAATTGCAAATCGGCAAAGGTCCAGTTATTGCTTACGCCCCTGCGACTCAAAATGTGTTGAGGGAATTAATTGTTTCTACTGCTGAAGAAAAGAAAATTCCGTTTCAGCGACATGCTTCGTCAAGAGTGACTGGAACCGACACTGATGCTTTTGCTTACAGTAACGGAGGCGTTCCGTCGGCATTGATTTCGTTGGCTTTGCGTTATATGCACACTACAGTTGAAATGGTGCACCGTGATGATGTTGAAAATGTAATCAAATTGATCTATGAAAGTTTACTCAAACTAGAAAATAACCATAATTTTTCTTATTTTAAATAATCAAAAAGTCCCAAAACGTAATGCTTTGGGACTTTTTTTTAACAACTAAATTACAATTATGATTTTAGTTCACTATTGTTTTTTAAAATAATTCCTTGTCTATTTTCGACAGAAGAAGTATTGATTAATAACCTATTTAAGGGAAAAACATCGTCTATTTGATTGCTCTCGATGATCATTTCGTTTTCAAGAATAATTTCATCGATAGTTCTTCCTGAATAAATTGGCAAATTGAAATCCTCAGCGCTCTCAATGATTTGTTCGTTTTCAGAAATGGTTTCAATAATGGGTTTGATATAATCAGTAGCTATTGTTGCTACAGCATTAGTTATATCATTATCAGAATCTGAATTTATTTCTGGTTTTGATATTGTACTCTTAGTAATAAAACTCGTGTTTGAAGCTACTACTAAATTACTTTCAGTTTCTAAAGCTTGTTGATCTGCTAAAGATACACTAGCAAAAGAGCTAGTTACAAATAATACTGAAGCAATTGCACTATAAAAAATAGCACTTAAGTGGATTGATCTGTTGTTTTGATTTGTTGTTTTCATGATGATTTGTTTTTTAATTTGATGATGATTTTTAATTGATTGATTGATTGATTGTGTAATTTCTTAAAACTAATACCTTGTATTACATAGTAGATATTTATAACACTTAAAAAATTTCTAAATACATGATGTCTATTAAATTACAATTATACCAATAAGACGTTAGTGAATACAAAATGTTACAACAAAACTCAAAAAAATAAAAAACCACGATTTCTCGTGGCTTGAATAATACTATTAAAAGACTCTTATTTGAGATAATTCAACACGTTTTGTTCGATTCGAGTTTGAATGTTAGAAATATCAGCTTTGACAAATTTTTCGCCAATAATGTTTTCATACAATTCGATGTAGCGTTCAGAAACCGATTCAATATAACCATCTGTCATTTCCGGAATTTGTTGTCCGTCTTTACCTTGAAAACCATTCTCGATTAACCAACGACGCACAAATTCTTTAGACAATTGTTTTTGTTCTTCGCCTCTATTTTGGCGTTCTTGGTAACCTTCGGCGTAAAAATAACGAGAAGAATCAGGTGTGTGGATTTCGTCAATCAAAACAATTGTTCCGTCTTTGGTTTTCCCAAATTCGTATTTGGTATCGACTAAAATCAATCCGCGAGCAGCAGCGATTTCGGTACCGCGTTGGTATAAAGCGCGAGTGTATTTTTCCAAAATCAAATAATCTTCTTCAGAAACAATCTCTTTTGATAAAATGGCTTCACGCGAAATATCTTCGTCGTGCGAACCATTATCTGCTTTAGTTGTTGGAGTTATAATTGGTTCAGGAAATTGATCGTTCTCTTTTAAACCTTCTGGCATAGTGACACCACAAAGTAATCGTTTTCCTGTTGCGTATTCACGAGCTGCGTGACCCGATAAATATCCACGAATAACCATTTCTACTTTAAAAGGTTCGCACAAATGGCCGACTGCTACATTTGGATCTGGCGTTGCAATGAGCCAATTGGGCACAATGTCTTGTGTCAGACTCATGAATTTAGTCGCAATTTGATTTAGAATTTGTCCTTTGTACGGAATGCCGCGTGGCATCACCACATCAAAAGCAGATAAACGATCAGTAGCGATCATAACTAAAAGTTCGTCGTTGATATTGTAAACTTCACGCACTTTTCCGCGGTAAACGGATTTTTGGTTGGGAAAGTGAAAATCGGTAGTAGTTAGTGTGTTCATTAAAATAAGTTGTTTATCTGAAAAATCAGACTATTTAGTTGTGTGGTACAAAAATAGTTCGTTTTCAACAGAAATACAATTTTATTTATTTCCCTAACACTTTTCTGCGAATGATGGCATTGAACAAACGATAACCTGCAAAACGGCGAAAATATTTCATAAAATTGGCATCAAAACCAATGGTGTATCGACGGAATTTTTTATTCGGATTTTCTGCAATATCAAATAATTTAGCCACTATATCTTGAGTTAAGTTGGCATTTTTAGTTGATTTATTGTTTAGAATTTCAGAAATCGAATCCATCATTTTATTGTAAGATGCGATGTTTGACGGTTCCGATTTGACTACATTTTTTTGAAAATTAGTTGGCGCATTTCCGAATTGTACAGTGCAAACGCTGATGTTGAATTCCATCAACTCATATGACATGCATTCGGAAAAGCTTTCTACAGCTTGTTTGGTCGAATGATAAAAACTACCCAATGGCAAATTGACCAAACCAGCAATAGATGAAATGTTAATGAATTGTCCAAAATTTTGTTGCCGAAAAACCGGAATAAAAGCGCGACAGATTTTGACAACTCCTAACCAATTGATGTTGACAATGGATTCGATTTTGGCATCTTCCGAAAGTTCGACAAAACTTCGGTAGCCAATTCCGGCGTTGTTGATAATGCAATCGATGGTTTTGTGTTTGGCTAAAATTGCGGTTTTGGCTGTTTCTATACTTTCTTGCGATGTGACGTTGAGTTCGTAGCAATAAATATTCGGAATTCCAGCAAAAACTTCGGCTTCATTGATAGTGATAACAGTTGCAATTACCTTCCAATTTTTGGAAGCAAAATACAAGGCTGTTTCTTTGCCTAATCCGCCAGAAGCGCCCGTGATGAGTATAGTTTTCAAGTTATGACTATTGATATTTGCGGTAAAAATAACTGATTTTATATTGAGTTTGAAAAAAGAACAAATTTTTTAAAAAAGTCTCTATAAAAAAAATACCTAACCTATTTTGGAAACCTGTTAGGGATAGTTAATTTTGACTCAATACGATCACCATTTAGCCCCGATAGTAGCGGTTGCCGTGCAAAAGCGAATAGCGGGAATTGCGCTTATCGAAAAAGCCCAAGCCTTTCGCTCCCGACATTAATCGTGATTCTCAATACTTTTATAAGCGTCGATTACTTTTTTCACTAATCGATGGCGTACTATGTCTTTATCATCTAGGTAAATGATTCCTATTCCCTCAATATCTTTTAATACTAAAAGCGCTTCTTTCAAACCTGAAATCGTACGTCGTGGCAAATCAACTTGCCCTGGATCGCCTGTGATGATGAATTTAGCGTTTTTTCCCATACGCGTTAGAAACATCTTCATTTGCGAATGGGTTGTATTTTGGGCTTCATCCAGAATTACAAAAGCATTGTCTAACGTTCGTCCACGCATAAATGCCAGAGGTGCAATTTGTATGATTCCTTTTAAAATGTAATCGTCGAGTGTTTGTGGAGGCAACATATCGCGCAAGGCGTCATATAACGGTTGCATGTACGGATCGAGTTTTTCCTTCATATCACCAGGAAGGAAACCTAAATTTTCACCTGCTTCTACAGCTGGACGCGTGAGAATAATTCGTTTGACTTGTTTTTCTTTTAAAGCTTTCACAGCCAAAGCAACTCCAGTGTAGGTTTTACCAGTTCCAGCCGGACCAACGGCAAAAACCATATCGTTTTTTTGAACGTACTCTACCAATTTTTGTTGATTGGGCGTCATGGCTTTGATGAGCTTTCCTCCTATTCCGTGCACCAAAATTTTGTCGTGATCGGGCATACGTTGTTCCTCGTGCGAATTGCTTTGAATAACGCGATCAATTACATTATTATCGATGTTGTTGTAACGTGTAAAATGCAACATCAGGCGACTGAAGCGGTTTTCGAATTCGTCGAGTTCTTCTTTTTCGCCAAATGCTTTGAGAGTGGTGCCTCGTGCGACAATTTTTAGTTTAGGATAGTACTTTTTAATTGTTTCAAGATGAGCATCTTGTGCGCCCCAAAATTCTTTAGGAGCAATGTCGTGTAATTCAATAATACGTTCGTTCAAATGAAGGCTTTTTTTAATTAATTATTTTGCTAAATATTCTTAGCTTTGCAATCATTTCAAATTTAAGAAATACACTAATACGTTTCTCATTTAGTTATAAACAATTTTATGTCAATAATTACCCTTACTACTGATTACGGCTTGAAAGACCACTTTGTGGGAGCTATAAAAGGGAAAATTATTAGTGAATCTCCTGACACACAAATTATTGATATTTCGCATCATATTGATCCGTTTAATATTGCAGAAGCGAGTTATGTTTTATCGGCTGCTTATTCAAGTTTTCCAAAAGGAAGCGTACACATTATTGGTGTTGATATTGAGCGCAATAGCGAAAACCAACACATCGCAATGCAATGGGACGATCATTATTTTGTTTGTGCCGACAACGGAATTTTGAGTATGTTGATTCAGAAAATTGTCCCTCAGAAAATTGTTGCCATCAATATTCACGACCGATTATTACGCGATGCAACGGATATGGATGTGTTTATAAAAGTAGCTTGTCATATTGCTAAAGGCGGATTATTGAATGTAATTGGAAAGGAAATAAAAGAAATCAAAACCATAGTCGAATTGCAAGCTATTGTTGAAGTAGATTCAATAAAAGGCAATGTGATTTACATTGATAGTTTTGGAAATGCAGTGACCAACATTAGTAAAAAAATGTTTTTGGAAGTAGCCAAAAATCGCCCGTATGAAATTCGAGTGAAAAACAAAACGATCAAAACTATTTTTCCACGTTTTTCTGATATTGCTACTTCGGATAAATTTCCAGTAAAATATTATGAAGGCGAAAAAATGGCGGTTTTTAACGAAGCTGGCTTTTTGGAAATTGCTATTTTTAGAAGTAATCCAGCGACAGTTGGAACTGCGGCTACACTACTCGGATTGGGTTACCGCGATTTGATTACCATTAATTTTAGTTAAATATGTTTGTACGAATAGTCAAAATGTCATTCCACGAAGAAAACGTTCCTGCTTTTAGGGAAAACTTCGAAATAATGAAAGAACACATACGAAACTCGCCTGGAAACCGTTTATTGGAATTGTACCAAGACAAAAATAATCCGTGTATATTTTTTACTTACAGTTATTGGGAAACCGAAGAAGATTTGGAAAATTACCGAAAATCGGCTTTGTTTGACGAAGTTTGGACGTTTACTAAGAAATTATTTAACGACAAACCCGAAGCTTGGAGTGTGGATAAATTAGTGATCCTAGAATAGTTGTAGGTTGAAGGTTATAAGTTAAAACAATAACATACAACGTAGAACATACAACATAGAACAAATTAAAATATGAAATCAATATTACTTCGAGAAATTAAATCCTTTTTTGGATCGCCAATTGGTTATTTGGTGATTGCCGTTTTTCTGTTGCTCAACGGATTGTTTCTGTGGGTTTTTGAAGGCGATTACAACATTTTGAATTCGGGTTTTGCCGATTTGAGCCCGTTTTTTACTATAGCGCCATGGATTTTAATTTTCTTGATTCCAGCCGTAACCATGCGCAGTTTTTCGGATGAAAAAAAACAAGGAACTATTGAGTTATTGATGACCAAACCGTTGTCGATTTGGCAAATTGTAAACGGTAAATTTCTGGGTGCTTTTTTATTAATTGTGATCGCAATTATTCCAACCTTTATCTACGTTTACGTCATTTCAACTCTCGGAATGCCTGAAGGAAATATTGATATGGGAAGTACTTTGGGTTCGTATTTTGGTTTGCTTTTCTTAATTGCAGGTTACACTGCTGTTGGCGTTTTTACTTCTACCCTTTCCGAGAATCAAATTGTTGCATTTATACTTTCGGTTTTTCTTTGTTTTGTGCTTTATTTTGGCTTTGATGGTATTGCAACTTTCGTCAAAAGCATGGAAGATATAATTGCGTCATTAGGAATGAATTATCATTTTAAAAGTATGAGTCGCGGTGTAATAGATTCGCGTGATGTAATCTATTTTGTCAGCCTAACTATTTTATTTTTATCGATGACTGTTTACAAATTAAAATCTTTAAAATCATAATGGAAACTAAAAAAGCACATTTCAAAAAACTGCTGGTTACCATTGCGATTTTGGTAGCGATTAACTTTATTGGACATTTTTTCTTTAAGCGACTAGACTTGACTGGCGATCAACGTTATACATTGTCAGAAACCTCTCTAAACATCATTAAAGAAGTGAAAGAACCTTTGTATGTTGATGTGTTCTTAGAAGGTAATTTTCCTGGTGAATTTAGAAAATTGCAAACCGAGACACGTCAGTTGTTAGAGGAATTCAAAGCGTACAATTCGAATATTGTATTTGATTTTGTTAATCCGCTAGAAGAAGGCAATGAAACTGAAATCATGCAACAGTTCTTAGATCGAGGATTAACACCATTAAATGTTACGGTTGATGATAAAGGCAAACAAACGCAAGAAGTTGTTTTTCCGTGGGCAGTCGTTACGTATGGAAATAAAAGTACGAAAGTTCCTTTGCTAAAAAATATGATGGGCGCTTCAACAGCCGAAAAAGTAGTGAGTTCAGTGCAACATTTGGAATATGCTTTTGCCAATGGTTTCAACACCGTTTCAAAAGCTAAGGAGAAAAAAGTAGCAATTATCAAAGGAAATGGCGAAATGCACGAATTGCAAATTGCCGACTTCTTAAAATCGGTTCGTGAAAACTATTACATTGGCCCATTTACGTTGGATTCGGTGGCTAAAAGTCCGCAAAACACCATCAAAGAACTTAAAAAATACGACTTAGCCATTATAGCAAAACCAACTGAATCCTTTTCTGACGAAGAAAAACAAGTTCTCGATCAGTTCATCATCAATGGCGGAAAAACCTTATGGTTGATTGATCAAGTGGCCATGGAAATGGACAGTTTGTATACGGAAACAGGCTCTAATTTGGCTTATCCACGCGATTTGGGTTTGAATGATATGTTCTTCAAATACGGCATCCGAATTAAACCTGATTTGGTGAAAGATTTGCAAGCTTCACCCATTGCATTGGCAACCGGAAAACAAGGCACTGCAACGCAATATACGCAATTTCCTTGGTTGTATTCGCCAGCCGTTTATGCTGAAACCAAGCATCCGATTGTGAGTAATTTGGATGTGTTGAAATTTGAATTCACCAATCCAATTGAAGTACTCAAAAATGATATTAAAAAAACTGTTTTATTACAATCATCTAAGTATTCAAAAGCAGTCGGAACACCAATTGAAGTGAGTTTAGATATGGTGGGTCAACAACCTGATCCTGCTGAATTTGCTCAAAATCAAGGCAGAATTCCGTTGGCCGTTTTACTCGAAGGCAATTTCCATTCGATGTACGAAAACCGAGTGCTTCCATTTGACGATAGTACTTTTTCTCCGAAAGGGAAAAACACTAAAATGATTGTGATTTCAGATGGCGATGTCGTGAAAAATCAATTGGACAAAGACTTTCAACCGTTGGAGCTAGGTTTTGACAAATGGACCAATAAAATGTATGCTAATAAAGAATTCATGATGAATTGTGTGAATTACTTGTTAGACGACAACGGACTTATCAACATAAGAAACAAAGAAGTTGATTTGCCTTTATTAGACAAGGAAAAAGTCTACGAAAATTATACAAGTTCTCAAATCATAACTGTCGGACTACCAATTGTAATTTTGAGTCTATTTGGAATTGCATTTACATTTATGAGAAAGAGAAAATACAGTAAGTAATGTTAATAAAAATCTTTTTGAAATCTATTTCTTTGAGATATATTTGTAAAAAATAAAAAAAATGAAGTTTATTGTTTCAAGCTCGTATTTATTAAAACAACTACAAGTATTAGGTAGCGTTATCAACAGTAGCAATACCTTACCAATTTTAGATAACTTTTTATTCGAATTAAATAAAAAATCGTTGACAGTTTCGGCTTCTGATTTAGAGACAACCATGTCGGCTACATTGGAAATTGAATCTACAGATAAAGGAAGTGTAGCAGTTCCGGCGAAATTATTGTTGGATATTTTAAAGACATTTCCTGAGCAACCGTTGACTTTTACAGTAGAAGAAAACAGCACCATTGAAATCAGTTCTAACTCAGGAAAATACGCAATTGCTTACGCTCCAGGCGAAGAATTTCCAAAGTCGGTACAATTGGAAGATCCTTCTTCAACTATTGTTCCTGCTGAAGTTTTAGCTACTGCTATTAGTAAAACCATTTTTGCTGCCGGAAATGATGATTTACGTCCAGTAATGTCGGGCGTTTTCTTCCAGTTTTCTCCAGAAGGATTGATTTTTGTGGCAACAGACGCTCACAAATTAGTAAAATATGCTCGTGCTGATGTAAAAGCGTCGCAAGTAGCAGATTTTATTATGCCTAAAAAACCGTTGAACATTTTAAAAGGAATTTTAGGTGCTTCGGATGCTGAAGTTAAAATTGAATACAACGACTCCAATGCTACGTTCTCTTTTGAGAATTACATTTTGACTTGTCGTTTGATTGATGGAAAATATCCAAATTACGAAGCGGTAATTCCTAAAGAAAATCCCAATAAATTATTAATTGATAGAACGCAATTCTTCAATTCAGTGCGTCGTGTAGCTATTTTCTCTAATAAAACTACACACCAAATTCGTTTGAAAATTGCGGGTGCCGAATTGAATATTTCTGCTGAAGATATCGATTATTCAAATAAAGCAGAAGAACGTTTGACATGTGATTACCAAGGTGATGATATGCAAATTGGCTTCAACTCACGTTTCTTGTTAGAGATGTTGACCAACTTACAATCAGACGATATTCAATTGGAAATGTCAATGCCTAATCGTGCAGGGATTCTAACGCCAGTTGATGGATTAGACGAAGGTGAAAGCATCACAATGCTAGTAATGCCTGTAATGCTAAACAACTAACTTAACTAACCTTTTATATTCAAAAGCCGTTTTACAATTTGTAGGACGGTTTTTTTTGTATTTACCTTTCGCAATTATTTACTTTATTCTATCACTTAAGGTAGAAAATTCATCATTTATCAAATATATCATTACAACTAATTGGCTTTAGCTAAATTTGTTACTCTAACTGTAAAGTTTTCAACAATTATCGAATTTTAAATGTAAAAACTTTATTTTAGTGCCTGATAAATTATGGCGTAACCGAAAAGCCTTACGAGTAGGAAAAACCAATAGTAAACAAAAATTAACATGAAAAAAAATGTACTAGCGATTTTGTTGTCTTTAGGAACATTATCAGTAGCAACAGCACAGAAATTAGACAAATTTGGTGCCGATTTAGCAAAAAAATCAGTAATGGGTAAAGAAATTAGAGTGCCATACACCGATATGGTAAGCTATTATGGTTTCATCAAACCAGGTTCTGCTCCAGATGAAATTAAAAACGGAAAAAAAATGTACTACATCTACGTTTGGGTTCCTGTTGCTGCTCCTGAAATCGGTATCCGTATGGTTTCTCCAGTGCCAGATGGAATGAAGCCTTCAGGTACTGATTATGTATCAGAAGCTTACACTGCCAATGCTTCAGATACCAAAAGTTTCTTTGATACTTGGGTAACATTTGAAAGAGCAGAAGGAATTTTAAAATTAGAAGATGTTCCTGCAAAAGCTAAATCAGCTACTTGGACCAAAATAGAAAGTAATGATGACTCTAGCGAAATGCCAGCTCAACCATCTGGAAGCAAGTACAACTCATTAATGCGAATTACTAGCGATACTAGCAATCCAACTAAATCATTAGTAATGGGATTGTACAGAATTGGTTTCACCACTTACAAAACAGGTGAAGTACAAGGTAGTTTCTTAGCTCAAATGGGAGCTCCAGTAAAACTTCCTGGTGTAATTGTTGCTGTTAAACCAGAAGAAATGATTAAAAAATAATCAACTCTTTTTAAAGTTAAAATCCGTCTTGAACCAATCAAGACGGATTTTTTTTAGTGTAAAACTAAAACAGGAATTTCACTTCGGTTGGTCATTTTCTCTGCCAAACTGGATTCAAAAAGGCTAACAAAGAAATTTCTTTTGTGGGTGACTATAGTCAAAACATCAATTTCTTGACTGGTAATAAAATCCAGAATGGTTTCCATTACATTATCGTCTTCTACGATGAAAAACTGAACGGGTTCATTTTTAAAGGTAACTCTCCAATCTTCTATTTCTTGTTCTTCCACATCAGAGAAAGCCGTTTTTACGTACAAACATTTTACTTTAGCATTGTTTTTCTTAGCTATTGCAATGGTTTTCCACAATGACTCTTTGTCTTTTTCTCGGAAACGAGTAGTAAAACCGATGTTTTTGATATAACCATATTCAGCAGAAGCTGGAACGCATAAAACCGGAACTGTAACTGACGTGATCACATCGCCCGTATTGGTTCCGAGGAAGAGTTCTTTCCAACCGCTTGCGCCCGAAGTTCCCATTACTATCAAATCAATGCCTTCATTTTGGACGCATTCTTTGATGTTGTACACCAAATCGCCATCCATAATAATGTGGGAAAAATCAATGTGATTTAGCTTTCTTTCTTCGGCAATGGCGTGCAATTGAGGCATTAAATCTTTGAATCGCTCAAAATTGGCCATCTCCAACGAATCAAAAATAGTTTGGTAATTCTGTGGAAAAAATTGATTGTCAACTATAGGCAATTCATACGTATGCAACAACAGTAACTTCGCATCCAAGTGATTTGCCATTTCCAAAGCATGAACAAATGCATTGTTGGCCACAGCGGTAAAATCGGTTGGCAATAGTATTTTTTTCATGGTAAATCCGTTTTAAATTATACCATAAAATTAGGCTATTAAAAGCTGCAAAAACATGATAACTATCATATTTACAATTATTTAACCTAACATTATGGCTAATTACATCTATACATTTTTAAACGCTTAAAATTGGTATCTTTGTAATCACAAATTCACATTTCAATATGATTTACAATGATACAATAGTGGCTCTTGCAACACCTTCGGGTGCTGGTGCTGTGGCTATTATTCGAATGTCAGGAAAA
>CAYPXI010000045.1:0-10717 GCA_964414655.1 uncultured Flavobacterium sp.
TTATTTCTCAAGGAAATGAAATCAAAACACTTAGAGTAGTGAAAAGATAATTCTTCTAATAAATAACTAAAAGGCCTTCAAATTGAAGGCCTTTTTTATATTAATAAGCTTATGAGATTTATATTTTAAAAAGGGAAATGTTGTAAATATGAAAAAAAATAATTTAAAAAAGTAATGATAGTTACAAGTCAAACTTATTTTATAATTAAATAAAAATAATAGAGAAGTGTATATAAAAAAAATACTTCCAAATTGGAAGTATTTTTTTTTTTTGAAAAATCAAATTATGATTTTGCTTCTTCTTTTTTAGCAGAACAGCATGATTTCTTTCCTGATGAAGAACAAGACTTAGCACTTGCTTCAGAACATCCTTTCTTTTCGGTTGTTGCAGGAGTAGCAGAAGCATCAGCTGTAGTTGAATACTTTTCAGTTTTAGTTTTTGATTTCTTTGCTTTTTTAGGCTCTTGTGCGTTAACATTCATTGTGAACAAAAAAGCTACAACAGCTAACATCGATACTACTTTTTTCATTTTATTTATTTTTTAGTTACAAATTTCTTTTAAGTGTATTTCAAAAGTATAAAAAAATAGATAGGTTGATTACTTTGAGCCAGAATTTTAACATTACTTTTTTTCTTTCACAAACAAATTGAACAACAATCCTCCCATCAATCCTCCGTATAAAGTACTGTTAACTGGTTTGGAAGTTATGACGCAAGTTCCGCTAGCACAACCTACGTAATGGTAATACGCATAGCCTGCAATAGCGCCAACTACTATTCCTATTGAAGTAAGTAAAATTGCTTTTTTTGTCATTAGTTGCTTTTATCTAATATAACTTGAATGATTTCTTCTTTGGATAAAACTCCTGATTGACGCCACAATTGTTGTCCGTTTTGAAACAACATCATAGTTGGTACTCCACGTACTTGTTGCATCGCTGCCAATTCTTGGTTTTTATCAACATCAACTTTGATGATCGAAACTCGTTCACCAAGGCTATCTTTTACTTGTTTCAAAATTGGACCTAACATCTGACAAGGTCCACACCAAGTAGCATAAAAATCGATTAATACTGGTGTTTCTGAATTGATGATATCTTGAAAAGTAGTATTCATAATTACTTCTTTTTATCGTAATTTACATTGCAACCATTGGGACCGCATCCTAAGTTGAATAGCGCTTGAAACAAAAAGAAAAGTCCAAATGCGATAAAAAACCATTCGTGAGTAATGTAAGCTTGAGCAAATAAAAGCACTGCCAAACCCACACGCAAAAAGCGCATAAAATGCCAATTGGTTAATAATATTCGTTTCATTATTTTAGAGTTGAAGGACAAACATAATTGGTTCTTTTAATATTAGTTTCTTTAATTGCGGCATAACCACCTTTTACATCAACAACATTATGAAATCCACGTGATTTGAGAATTGACGCGGCAATTACCGAACGATATCCACCCGCACAATGAATGTAAAAATTTTCTTCTTTTGGGAATTCGGACAAATGATCGTTTAAGAAATCTAAAGGTGTTGAGATGACGTTTTCAATATGCTCTGATTGGTATTCACCTGGTTTACGAACATCAAAAACAGAAATTTCCTCTTCTTGCATCTTTGCTTCCAACTCACCAGCAGTTATTCCAATGATTGTATCGTATTCTAATCCTGATTGTTTCCAAGCTTCAAAACCGCCTTCCAAATAACCTAATGTGTTATCATAACCCACGCGTGACAAACGAGTAATGGTTTCTTCTTCCCTACCTTCAGGAGTTACTAATAGAATTGGTTGTTTATAATCTAAGATTAAAGCTCCTACCCATGGAGCAAACTGTCCATCAATTCCTATAAAAATGGATTTTGGGATGTGACCTTTTGAATAGTCATCTTGGTGACGTACATCTAAAATCAAAGCATCGGTCTCGTTGGCGATGAATTCGAATGTTTTAGGATCGTAAGCTTTAGCTTCAGAAATAATATCTTCTACGTTTTCATAACCTTCTTTATTCAACTTCACATTCATAGGAAAATAAGCTGGCGGAGGCAATAAACCATCGGTCACCTCTTTGATAAACTCATCTCGCGTCATATCAGATCGAAGTGCATAATTAGTTGCTTTTTGATCACCAATACTTCCTACAGTTTCTTTACTCAAATTTTTACCACAAGCACTTCCAGCACCGTGAGCAGGATATACAATTACATCATCTGCCAACGTCATTACTTTGGTACGCAAACTATCAAACAAAATTCCAGCCAACTGTTCTTGTGTCATATCGGCAGCTTTTTGGGCTAAATCTGGTCGACCAACGTCACCTAAAAATAAGGTATCGCCACTGAAAAGTGCGTAATCTTTTCCGTCTTTGTCTTTCAACAAATAGCACGAACTTTCCATAGTATGACCAGGTGTGTGCAGACAAGTGATAGTAATTTCTCCTAATTGAAATACTTCGCCATCTTTGGCAATATGAGCTTCGAAAGAAGGATTTGCATTCGGTCCGTAAATAATTGGTGCTTCCGTTTTTTCAGCTAAAGTAACATGACCGCTTACAAAATCAGCATGAAAATGAGTTTCAAAAATGTATTTGATTTTGGCATTATTAGCATTGGCTTTGTCTACATATTGCTGTACTTCACGCAACGGATCAATAATAGCAACTTCCCCATTACTTTCAATATAATAAGCACCTTGTGCCAAACATCCTGTGTAAATTTGTTCTATCTTCATACCTAAACTTAATTTATTTCTGTAAAAATAATTAGTATTGACAAAAAACTGGGTAACTTTTGTTACAATTTAACAAATAAAAAAGCACCTACTTGAATAGGTGCTTTTCCCAAAATAAACTAAATCACACTGTTTTACAACAATGTAGTCGGGCAAACGTAGTCGGTTTTTGGCATTGACGTGTTTTTAATATCACTAAATCCGCCAATAACATCTACGAAATTATCATATCCTCTTTGTTTAAGCATTGATGCCGCTATCATACTACGATAACCGCCAGCGCAATGCAAAATAAATGCTTTGTCTTTTGGAAATTCTGAAAGGTGATTGTACATAACATTCAATGGAATATTCACTGCGTCAATCAAATGTTCTGATTGAAATTCACTTACTTTTCTAACATCAATGATTACTAATTGTTCTTCTTTGGAATGTTTTTCGAGTTGCTCGGCTGTAATTCGATGCACAATATCAATTTCTTTATCTGCATTTTTCCATGCTTCAAATCCACCCTCTAAATAACCAATCGCGTTATCATAACCTACTCGAGACAAACGAATAATTGTTTCTTTTACTTTTTCGTTATTTTCTGCAACGATTAAAATTTCTTGTTTGATATCGAGAATCAATTCTCCTACCCACATCGCAAAACTTCCGTCAATTCCGATATTGATACTGTTTGGAATAAATCCTTTAGCAAAAACTTCGGGTGCTCTTGAATCCAAAATTAATGCTCTAGTTTCGTTAGCTACAACTTCAAAAGCAGTTACATCATAGGCTTTTTGACCTTTCTCCATTATAGAATCCAAAGAATCATAACCTTGAATATTCATCAATACATTTTTTGGAAAATATTGTGGTGGCGTTGTCAAACCAGTCAGAATTGCATCCACAAATTGATCTTCTGTCATCTCTTGTAAAGCGTAATTCGTTTTCTTTTGATTGCCAAGTGTATCTGTAGTTTCTTTACTCATATTCTTACCACAAGCACTTCCTGCACCGTGATTGGGATACACAATTAAATCGTCCGACAAAGGCATGATTTTATTTCGAAGCGAATGGTACAAATGACGTGCTAATTTGTCTTGTGTTAAATCGGCAATGACGTGTTGCGCCAAATCAGGACGACCCACATCACCAATAAACAAGGTGTCTCCCGAAATCAATCCGTGTTCTTTCCCATCTTCGTCAATGACTAAATAGCATGTGCTTTCCATAGTATGACCTGGTGTGTGAATTGCTTTGATTTTGATTCCGCCTATTTCAAAGATTTCACCATCAGTAGCTACATGTTTTTCAAAACCTGTAGGCATTGTTGTTGGACCATACACGATTGTTGCTCCGGTTTTATTTGCTAAATCAACATGACCCGAAACGAAATCGGCGTGAAAATGCGTTTCAAAAATATATTTTAGTTTTACACCATCGCGTTCTAAACGGTCTAAATAAGGTTGTGTTTCGCGTAATGGATCAACAATAGCAGCCTCGCCATTTGAAGTAATGTAATACGCCGCTTCGGCAATACAACCTGTATAAATTTGCTCTAATTTCATCTTTTTATTTTTTCAAAATTACTACTCGTTTTTTTACCATAAAATGATAAATATCAGTTTTATAGCAAAGTAAAAGTAAGTATATAAAAAGAAGAAAAATGTATCAAAAGTTACACAGGAACAGAATAGTAAGTAATTATTTTAAGAAAATTTCTTTGGTAATAATATAAATTCCCATCAAAAGCACAAACCAACCAAAAGCTGTTTTGAGTTTTTCGCCTTCGACTTTTTTAGAAAGCCAACTTCCAATAAAAATCCCTATTACAGAGCAAGCTGTGAATGCTAGAATCAAATTCCAATCAATAGTTTGATCACTACCAATATCGCCCACAAATCCAATTAACGATTGAACGGAAACAATAAAAAGAGAAGTTCCTACTGCCATTTTCATAGGTGTTTTAGCCAAAAACAATAAAGCAGGAATGATTAAAAAACCGCCGCCAGCACCAACAAAACCAGCAACCAAACCAATGAAAAGTCCTTGTGCAAAAATGGCTAAATAGTTTATTTTTTGGTCGTCATTAACGTTGGCATTTTTTAACGGTTTAATCATTCGAACCGATGCTGTTATCATCACCAAAGCAAAAACAACCATGATTAAAACCGATTTGTGTAAAGTAAAATTTGAAGTTGCAAAAACTACATCTGGAATGGCGGGAACAATAATTTTGCGCGTCAGAAATACCGCAATTAAAGTAGGAACTCCGAATAAAACTACTTTTTTAAAATCGACCAATTGTTGTTTGGCTTTTTGAATTCCGCCCACCAAAGCGGTTGTTCCAACTACAAATAATGAATAAGCTGTAGCCAAAACAGGTTCAACTCCCATTACATACGTTAGAATTGGAACAGACAAAATGGAACCACCACTGCCAATCAACCCTAAAGTAATTCCAACAAAAACCGCCAAGATATAACCAATAAGGTGTGAGAATTCCATATTATTTTTTTGTAGACAAAGATGTGAACATCAAAGTTTAAAGATAGTAACTTTTGTTACTTACGCGTCAATATTTCGATAGAAGCGCGATGAAGTCTAATTCGTCCTTCGTTTTCCAATGCTTTTAACAAACGTGAAACTACTACTCTCGACGTATGCAAATCGTACGCAATTTCTTGGTGTGTATTGTGTATTTCTTTTGAATTATTTATTTTGGCTTTATCAAACAAGTAGTTCAACAAACGTTCATCCATATTCATAAAAGCAAGATTATCAATAGCTGACAACATTTCTTTCAAGCGATTGTTGTAGCTATTAAAAACGTAATTACGCCATGATTTGTATTTACCCAACCATTCTTCCATATTGGCAACTGGAATCATGATTACTTGGCCACTTGTTTCAGCAACAGCTCTAATTTCACTTTTGGTATCACCCATACAACACGCCATTGACATGGCACAAGTGTCACCTTTTTCAATAAAATAAAGCAACAACTCGCCTTCATCAAAATCTTCTCTTAAAATTTTAATTGCTCCAGTAATTAGCAATGGCATTTTCTTAATATAATCACCAAAATCAATCAACACGTCGCCTTCTTTAAAGTCACGCAACAACGAAACTTGAGCAATTTCGTCAATTAATTTGTCTTCAAAAATATAACCGTAGGTTTGCTTGAGTAAATCTTTCATTAATACAACTACTTTTTTAGGATGGTAAATTTCGATAAAAAAAATCAATTCTTATCATAAAAAAAAGACAAAACCAAAAGCCTTGTCTTTTTGACTAACCAAGAATTATAAATTATACATTTTCGCCTTTCATCATCTTATTCCAATACAGATAAGGCAACATGTATTTCTTTAAAAACCATAACCGCCAATGGGGTTTGTTGCTGTTAAAAACCAACATTTGTTTCAATTTTGGATCGGGAGTAAATTCGTTTTTATAATTGAATTCGGCCAAAACCATCTCACCGTAACCAGTAACTAAAGGACAAGAGGAATAACCTGTATAGGATTTATTGTCGGCTTCTTTATTGTTGATAAGTTTCAAAAGATTATCTACCACAACTGGGACTTGTTTTCTGATAGCGGCTCCTGTTTTAGCAGTTGGCAAAGCAGCCACATCGCCCAATCCGAAAACATTCGCAAACTTATTACTTTGCATGCTATTGTGGTTTACGTCCATCCAGCCTGCTTCGTTTACTAAAGACGAATTTCTTACGAAATCTGGTGCTTGTTGCGGTGGAGCCAAGTGTAGAAAATCGAATGGAATTTCCATGATTTCGTTTCCGGTATGTTTTTCTCTTAAAATATTATTTTCATTTACCACGCATTTATTTTCGCCCGTTCCAACCTCTTTAAAATAAACGATTTTGTTTTTGCTGTCTATTTTAATTGGTGCATAAAATGTTTTCAAATGAATATTATAGCGACCGATTACTTGCATCAACGTATCAGCTATAATTTTCACACCAAAAATAACCGAACCTGGTGTTGCAAAAACCACGTTGGTTTTGTCTGAAATACCTCTTTTCTTAAAATAATGAGCAGAAAGATACGCTGTCTTTTGAGGTGCACCACCACATTTTATTGGTGTTGTGGGTTGGGTAAAAACTGCATTTCCACCGTTGAATTTTTGTAATAATTCCCACGTTTTGTTAGGATCTACATAATTACTACACACAACGCCACTTTCCAATCCTTCGCGTAAACCTTCAATTCCGTCTAAATTATTCACTAATCCTGGTGCAACCACCAAGTAATCGTAACCAATGTTGCCTGATTTTTGAGTCGTTACAGTGTTGTATTCTGGGTCTATTGCAGTAGCATAATCTTTTATCCAAGTCACATTTTTAGGAATATAATCTACAGTTTGACGGATGGATTTTTTATAATCAAAAGCGCCAGCTCCTACCAAAGTAAATGCAGGTTGGTAATAATGCTTTTCTGAAGGTTCGATAATGGCAATTTTAATACTGCTGTTTTTTTTCATCATTTGAGCAGCCACCATAATTCCTGCAGTGCCGCCACCAATTATAAGTACTTGATAATGTGACATAGTTTTATTTTTTTTTAATTTGGGTAAAACTAAAAAAACACACTATTCAACTATGTAACTATTGTTACATTACTGCAATTTTTATAAAAAAACAAATTGAAAATTACATTAACAACAAAAATATTGCTAAAAAACAACGAAGAATGAAATTATCTTTTTAAAGCTCTTTCATACATTTCAATCCATTGATCAACGGTAACTTTAGAGCATAATTCGCCAATTAAATCAAACGGTATATCGTCCATTTTTTTGAAACGAATGCAGCTTTTTCCCATATCTAACTTGGATTTACAATGCTTTGGATATTCGGCAACAAACCAATCGTGCAAGTTTTTATCACTATAGACTACCATATGGTAGATATTAATTGAATTCTTTTGCGATGCTATTGCAAAAAAAGGCAACGGATCTTTGGGATTGCAATGGTAACCGTTGGGATAAATTTCGTGAGGCACAACATAACCTAGCATTCCATAAGCCATAACTTCTTTAAATCCTTTTGGCAAATTGGCCACAACTACTTTACGTAATTGTTGCATAACTAGTTTACGATCTTCAGGTAATTCATCAATATATTGATCGGGAGTGATGGCTTTTGATTGCATAATTCAGTTTAATTTTGATTTGTAATGTTCCTAAACAAAGGTAATACTAATTTTTTTTAATAGATTTACACGATAAAATTGCCATTTTACACATGTCTCACAAAAATCCTTTGCGTAAAGATAAAACTTGTTTGAATTGTAATGCAGTTGTAGACCAACGTTTTTGTCCCAATTGTGGCCAAGAAAACACCGATACACGCAAAACATTTCATCATTTATTTATTCATTTCTTTGAAGATTTAACGCATTATGAAAATGCCTTTTGGAAAACCATACGAAATCTTTTATTTAAGCCAGCATCATTAACAAAAGAATACCTTTCTGGTAAAAGATTGTCTTACCTTGCTCCTGTTCGGCTGTATATTTTTATCAGTTTTGTTACATTTTTTCTTATTGCTGTACTGCCCGATACTGACAATGAATCGGAAGTAGTCAAATTAAAAGAAGAAAAATCTAAAGAAAATGTAAGCAAAAATGCGGCTGAGGCGATTAAAAAGCAACAACTCCAAATTGAAGAACTCAAAAAACAAGGCGTTTTTACTGAAACAGAAGCCGATTCACTAAAGAAATTTATTGAAAAAGCAAAAGAAAATCAAGATTATAGTGATTCATTTAATTTTGGATTTACTTCTATCAAACAATTGGATTCTATTCGAAAAGCCCATCCTGATGAAATTAGTGATTTGGAATATTGGATCAACAAAAAAACAATTGCTATCAATGACAAATACACCAGCGATGAAATAAAAGAAAAATTTGTTGAAGAAGCCGAACATAATTTTCCTAAAACCCTTTTTATTTACATGCCTCTTTTTGCACTGATCTTATGGTTGTTTCATAATAAAAAACGTTGGTATTACTTTGATCATGGCATTTTTACCTTACATTATTTCTCTTTTTTACTTTTAATAGGATTAGTGTTATTTTTAATTAACACAGGCTTTGAACTCATAGGTGATAATGCGTTTTTGACAATTTTTAATGGAGTAATCAATTTTGTCGGTTACATCTGGATGATGTATTACTTCTTTCCTGCGCACCATCGTTTTTATGGCGAAACTCGCCTAATATCGTTCATCAAAAGTGTCATTATTTTTTTCGTCAACGCTATATTATTTTCTATTATTTTAACGTTATTCTTTATATATACCTTTATCAACTTACATTAAACCGCTTATGAAAAAGATTTTAATGCTGCTATTATTGGCTATTACTTTAGTCAATTGCGCTACCAACAAAAATGCTAAAACCACTACTTCAGTTGATGTACCAAAATACATTAATTCTATTACTGCCGAAGAACTCCAAACGCACTTAACCATTGTGGCTTCTGACGAAATGGAAGGCAGAAATACGGGAAGTGAAGGTCAAAAAAAAGCAGGAAGATATTTAATCAAACACTATGTGGACAATGGTATTCCGTTTCCTAGAGGTGCTTCAGATTATTATCAAAAAGTGCCTTCTGAATACATGAAAAAAGGATTTAGTCCGAAATTAAATGACTCAGAAAATATTTGGGCATTTATTGAAGGAAGTGAATTTCCTGATGAAATTGTGGTAGTTTCGGCACATTACGATCATGTTGGTATCAAAAATGAAGAAGTTTACAATGGAGCCGATGATGATGGTTCTGGTACAGTAGCTTTGCTCGAAATTGCACAAGCTTTTCAAATAGCAAAAAATGAAGGTTTTAGACCTAAACGTTCTATTTTGATTTTACACGTAACCGGTGAAGAATATGGTTTGCATGGTTCACGTTATTACTCAGAAAATCCACTTTTTCCGTTGAAAAACACCGTTGCCAATGTGAATATTGACATGATTGGTCGCCACGACGATTTACACAAAGAGGACAGCAAATATGTTTATTTAATTGGCTCTGATTACCTCTCGACAGATTTGTACAATGTGTGTGAGGAAGCGAATAAAAAATACATCAATATTGCCCTCGATTATAAATACAACGACAAAAATGACCCTAACCGTTTTTACTATCGCTCAGATCATTACAACTTTGCTAAAAACGGAATTCCATCCGTATTCTTATTTAGCGGCGTTCACGCAGATTACCACAAAGCAACTGATGAAGTAGATAAAATTGAATTTGACGCTTTAACTAAAAGAACGCAATTAGCCTTTGCTTTTGCATGGGAAATTGCCAATAGAGACAATCGTTTGATAGTTGATAAAAAAGATGAATAATAAAAAAAACTCCTTGTAATTAAGGAGTTTTTTATTTGTATTGAAAGGCTTTTTTAAACTCGTTCAACAAATTATCAGAGAAGAAAAGCGATGAATACGAATCGTGTGCTTTAGGGTTACTTTTCTCAAATTCGGCCAATTGAAGCGAATATTTTTTTAATTGCTCTGGAGTCAATAATTTCCGATAATCGTCTTCTTGACGGATGAGCGTTTTAACATACAAATCGGTATCTTTAGAATCTTCTGATGAAATCATTTTCATGTAAATGGTTTCCAACTCTTTGTATTGCTGAATGAATAATTCTTTGAAAATAGGGTTTTGTTCTTCTGTGTAATTGACAATTCCGAAAGTAATTTTGCCTTTGGTTTGCCAAAACATTGTTTGTCCATCCTCACCTTTACTCACAAAATTTTGCATCACAGCCAATTTCAACTTGATTGTTTTTTCAATTTGTGCTTGCGAAAGCAAGGGAATAAAAAGTAAAAAAAGAAGTGTTTTTTTCATCGGATTACAATTTCAAAACAAAAATAATAAAAAAACCACCCGTTGTTGACGGATGGTTGAAAATTTAGGGTGAAAGACGGGTCTCGAACCCGCGACCTTCGGAACCACAATCCGACGCTCTA
>CAYPXI010000046.1:0-10438 GCA_964414655.1 uncultured Flavobacterium sp.
TATATGTCGTATATATGTCGTATATATGTCGTATATATGTCGTATATATGTCGTAGTAAAATAAATAAAGATAGTCAATATTCTAATACAAGCTAAACCTAATAACTCGGATTTGCATTCCATCAAAACACAGCTCCCGCGAGAATCCTTTCGCGTGGTAATTGTCTTTGATATGATAAGATCCCGATAGCGCGGATTTGTAATCCGTGCTCAGTAAAAGAATAGTTCTACTAGCGCAATTCATCTATCGAAAGGGTAAGAAACAAGCTTAAGTAATCACGTTACGAAATAATTAACACCATTTTACGTTCTGTTTTTATATCTTTGTACCATGTCATTTAAAAAGCATATTGCATTACTTTTAGCTTTCTTCCTATTGGTTTCCAATTCAGGAATGGCATTGAATGTGCATTATTGTGGCGAAAAAATCGCAGGTATTTCCACTGTTTTTTCTAAAGAAGAAGTGTGTGAAATGCCCGTTTCAACTGAAGATTCATGTTGTACCAAGGTCGAAACCAACCACAAAAAATGTTGCTCTGACAAAGAAGTCAACCTCAATGACGATACCGAAAAAATAGTCATCAAATCCTTTTCTGTCGATTTTGATACACCATTTGTTATCAATGAATGGCAGCCAGTTTCATTTTACAATGTTACTTTTCAAACACATTCTCAGTGTGTAGATTACTATTGCGAAGCCCATGCGCCGCCGCTCTATAAACTCTATTCTCAATACATTTTCTACGCCTAATTTACTATTCCTAAAGACAAAAAACTTTACGAATATTAAATTTATTGACATGAAAAAAATAACAGTATTCCTTTTGTTATTGTTTTCTACTATGGCTTTTTCACAAGAAAAATTGGACGAGGTTGTAGTAGATAAAAAGAAAAAAGGAATCCAAAAATCACTCAACAAAGTAACCAACACATCGGTAGTTACAAGCCACGAATTACTCAAAGCAGCTTGTTGCAACTTGGCCGAAAGCTTCGAAACCAATCCATCCATCGATGTGAATTTTTCGGACGCTTTAACAGGAACCAAACAAATCAAAATGTTGGGTTTAACCAGTCCGTATTTAATGATTACTGAGGAAAATATTCCATCAGTTCGAGGCGCTTCTCAAGCCTACGGTTTATCATTTACACCCGGAACTTGGATTGAGAGCATCCAAATTACCAAAGGAGCTGGAAGCGTAGTTAATGGCTATGAAAGTATCTCAGGACAAATCAACAGTGAGTTAATCAAACCCGCCAAAGACATTCCTTTCTTTCTTAATTTTTATGGCTCAACCGACAGTCGTTTTGAATTGAATACGCATTTCAACCGAAAATTATCAGATAAATGGGCAACTAGCTTGTTTGTTCATGGTAATGCTCGAGTGGCCAAAAACGACATGAACCACGACCATTTTTTAGACAATCCATTAGGAAAACAATTGAATATCGCCAATCGTTGGCAGTATTCCAATCCTGAATCGGGTTGGGTTTCATTCATTAATGCCCGTTTTATGAAAGACGAAAAGCAAACGGGTGAAGTAGATTTTGATCCTAAAAAAGACAAATTCACCACCAATTATTGGGGTTCTGAAATCGATACCGAACGCTTAGATTTTACTTCCAAAATTGGTTATGTATTCAAAGATATGCCGTACCAAAGTATCGGTTTTCAAAATGCTTATAGTAGCCACAATCAACAATCGTATTTTGGGTTGCGAACCTACGATATCAAGCAACAGAGTTATTATTCGAATTTGATTCTCAACTCTATTATTAGTAATACTAGAAACAAGTTTGCCACTGGTTTGAATTTTGCCTACGATAATTACACCGAATTAGTCAATCGAGTTGACGTAAGCCGTATTGACAACTCAGTAGGTGCTTTTTTTGAATACACTTTTGATGATAATGATAAGTTCAGCTATATTTTGGGTCTGCGTGCCGATTACCACAATCGTTTGGGCGCATTTGTAACACCACGTTTGCATGTGCGTTACAATCCGTGGGAGAAATCGGTACTTCGTTTTTCGGCAGGAAGAGGCAAAAGAGCCGCCAATATTTATGCTGAAAACCAACAACTTTTTGGAAGTTCAAGAGTGTTCTCGGTTTTGGATACGGAAGGAAAATTGTACGGTTTAAATCCGGAAATTGCATGGAATTACGGCATGAGTTTTACACAAAACTTCAAATTATTGGACAAATCAGCCGATGTTACGATTGATTTTTACCGTACTGATTTTCAAAACCAAGCGGTTGTTGATGTAATGCAAAGCCCACAACAAGTAGTTTTTTACAATTTGAAAGGCGATTCGTATGCCAACAGTTTGCAAGTAGATTTTAATATAGAAATTATAAAGCACTTGAATTTGCGAACAGCCTACAAGTATTACGACATTTTCACCGATTATTTGTCGGGAAGCTACCAACGTCCATTGCAAGCCAAACATCGCTTTTTTGGTAACATAGAATTTGCTACGCACATCAAAGAAAAAGGCCAACAATGGAAATTTGATTTTACGTTGAATTGGTTGGGTAAACAACAATTGCCAACCACAGCAACCAATCCAGTTGCCGATCGTCTACCAGAGTTTTCGCCTTCGTTTACGGTAATGAATGCGCAAATCACACGTACTTTTTCGAGCACCTTTGAAATGTATATTGGAGGAGAAAATATAGGCAATTACAAACAAGACAATGCCATTTTAGGCGAACACAATCCGTTTGGAGCGCATTTTGATACGTCGATTGTATATGCACCAATTTTTGGTCAGATGTATTATGCAGGATTGCGGTTTAAGATTAAATAAAAATCAATTAGCCAATTGGTCAATTCGACAATGTGGCGATTAGAAAGACTAATAATGAATTAATAAAAACAAGAAAATGAAAAACATAATTTTAGGAATGATGGTGCTGTTTGTATCACTTTCCGCACAAGCACAACAACCAAAGAATAAAAATGCCAAACACGACATTGAAGTCAATGGCAATTGTGAAATGTGTAAGAAACGAATTGAAAAAGCAGCGTTTTCAGTTAAAGGTGTAAAGAGCGCAGAGTGGCACATGGACGATCACACCTTGCATTTAATTATCAATGAAGAGAAATGTTCAACACTAGACGTAAAAAAAGCGATTGCTAAAGTTGGTCACGATACCGATGAGGTAAAAGCAACCCAAGAGGATTATGATAAACTTCATGGTTGTTGCCTGTATGAAAGAAAATAAAAAGTATTAAACTCCTTAGTTCACTAGGGAGTTTTTTATTTAAAAAAAGATTAAATAGTTATCACATAAAAAAAATTATAATTACTTTCACACCCACGACAGCAATGTTGCGAACAAACAAACTAAACAGACTAAAATAATTAATGGAAAACTTCGACTGGAAACAGCTTTTTAACCCAGAATTCTATATTTTACTACAAGTAGGCGGTGTAAAAATTGGACTATATGTAGTCTTATTTATCGTTTTTGCCGAAACCGGATTGTTGGCTGGTTTCTTTTTACCAGGCGATAGTTTGCTTTTTCTTTGTGGTATTTATAGCGAATTGTTAATGAAGGATTTTTCTACAGGTAGTGATTTTGTCAATGTAGTACTTTTGGCTTCAATGATAGCTGGAATGGGAATTTTAGGAAATATGGCGGGTTATTGGTTTGGAAAGAAAAGCGGTACGTATTTATTTAAGAGAGAAGATAGCTTTTTCTTTAAAAAGAAGTACTTATTCCAATCGAAAGATTTCTTTGATAAATACGGCAATAGAGCAGTAGTGTTTGCTAGGTTTTTACCTATTGTGAGAACTTTCGCACCAGTAATAGCTGGAATTGTTGAGATGGACAAAAAACGATTTATGTTTTATAACATCTTAGGTTCTTTTTTATGGTCGTTTACGATGATTTTTTCAGGACATTACTTATATGAATTGTTTTTAAATTCATTCGGGATCGACTTAAAACATTATATCGAATATATCGTAATTGGTATCATAGCGGTAACAACTATTCCTGTTTTGATGAAGTTGTTGAAAAAAAGAGCTTAAAAAAAACCGTTCTGGTAAAGTTAGAACGGATTTCTTTTTAAATAGTTATTTTGCTGTAAAACTCTTTTCTTCATAAATGAGTTTCCCATCATTGGTTATTCCTTCTATAATAAGTTTCATTTTTCCTTGGTAAGATTTGGGTAATTGAATAAAATAACTTCCATTGTCTTCAATCAATGTATAGGGAATGAAATTAATTACACCATAATTTTTAAACCCATCAGAATCGTAATCAGTAAAGTTTGTGTTGTTTTCATACGGGGCATAACGTTCAAATCCTTTATCAATTTTAAGCGAATTTGTTATGTTTTTTTGGTAACTGAAGTTTTTCTTTTTTAAATAAATTCGTATAGTGCCGTAAGTTCCGTCTGCTCCTAAAAAGTAACTGTTGCTTAAATATATTTCGTCTATATCAGCCATAGTATACATTGCTAGTTCACGATTTTCAAATAATTGTACTCCGTTTACAAAAATAGATGGACTTTCGGTTCCGCCTTTTATTGTTGCATTTTTTCTCGATTTAATTATAACGTCGCCGTTAATAGTTCTCTCAACATTAAATCCGTTTGAGCCAATAAAAAAGAGCAAACTTTGATTACCATAAGATTCATCTATTTTGAATGAGGTTATGTTTCGATTACCGAAAACATTTTTGTATTTCAATTCCTTTTTATCAATTTCAACTTCTTTCAGCAAAATAGATTTTCCTCTAAAACCAGGAATTTCGTCCGATTCAATTGGAATTATTACTTTTTCTAATGTGCAAAATTGTGGTAAAACAAATCCTCTTATAAATGACTTTTCTTTTGAGACAACTTGAGCAACTATATAGGATTCTATTGGTTCAAGTGTGGGCATTTTTAGCGTTAATAAGGAAACGTCAGAAGATTGTGCTAACAAGAGTTTGTCAAATTCAAATTGATTTTTTTCATTGATGTCAGTAGTTGCTAAAAGACCTTCAGTTACCGAAAATATTTTTGCTTTATACATATTGTGGTCTCTCAATTGGGTGTTGACTGTTCCTTGAATTTTAATTCCGTTATCAAATGTGAATTTTTCTGTTGGAGGATTGTTTTGTATTGAATTCCAAATGTACTTATTCGTTTTTTGGCTGATTAACAATAAGTCCAATTCAAAACTTTTGGCTCTCGATTTTTGAGTCAAGAAATAGTCAAAATTGGGTATATCTTCAGAAAGATAGGAATGACAAGTAAAATCATAAACAATTGACTGATTCAATTGAAGACTTTTTGTTTCTTCTGGTAAAATGGAAACACTAATATTTCCGTCGGGATAGTTCGAATATCCTACTAAGTTTAGTGAACTGTTTTTTGCATTATTAAGCATCAAGTTCGAATTAAATTCGTTTTTTGGATGTTGATAAATAATCCTTTCTGCGAGCAAATTAAAGTTGCTGTCAATTATTCTAATACAATTAATCCCTGAGAATAAATTTTCATTCGAGAATAATAATTCATAATTGAGTTTCTCAGTATTTAAGTTAACGTCGTGTACAATTACCTTTTCATCTTGATTGATGACAACGTATACTAGTTGATCCTTTAATGAACGTATAGTTTGAGCGTTGGTTTTGAGTTTAATAACCGTTTTATTGTTTAGAACATAGTTGTTCACTTCTAAAGCAATTCCATTAGAAATCGCCGCAGGAAGTAATGATTCGATTTTTGTATGATCAATGTTGACGATAAGTTTATAACTTTCAGTTGTTGGTGTGATTTCAAACCTACCACAGCCAAACTGATTTATAGTAACGTTTTTGATAATATCTCCTTTTGAATTTGTGATAATGGCTTCAGTGTTCTTAACCAGATTCCCAGCACAATCATGGACTTTTACTACTACAGAATTAGAAGTACCTCGAATAAAATTAGTGCCTTCTGGGAAAAAATCAACCTTAATTGTATTGCTGTTGGGAGTAGTGTTTAATCTCAACTTTCCCTGGCTAGGATTAATTATGTTGATTTTTCGGGTGTTCGACTCATCTTCAGTAAAATTATTCATCCAATTGGTGTACGTTTGAATGTAATAGTCTCCCGATTCAAAATTTTCGGCAACATCAAAGTTTCCAGCAAAATGCCCGTTGCTTGTAAAAAGCAGTTTCTGAGCAATTTTCATGCCTTTATCGTCATAAAGCACTGCATAAACATTGGTTGTTTTAACTGAAGGAGTGTTTGTCTTTCTGTTCAACACATAGCCTTTAAACCAAATTTTTTCAGAAGTGATAAAATCAGTTTTATTAATGTGAAGATGAATGCTTTCTCGGTCTAAAGCAAAATAATTGGCAAACAAAGACGTGATTTTTTCTTTGGTCTCAAGGGGATTTTTAGGTTGTGAAAAACTAAGAGTAGATCCAATAATGAGTACAAGCGTGTAAATGATTTTTTTGTGCATATAATAAAATTTTAAACTAAAGTAATAAAAAAATCCGTTCAACTTTATTTTGAACGGATTTTTTGTTATTTGGAATTTGTTGTTTGGAATTTTAACAATTACATCATTCCTGGCATTCCTCCACCCATTGGCATTCCTCCACCAGCGTTTTCTTCTTTGATTTCAACTAAAGCACATTCGGTAGTTAAAATCATTCCAGCAACTGATGCAGCATTTTCTAAAGCCACACGAGTAACTTTTTTAGGATCGATGATTCCAGCTTTGAGCATGTCAACGTATTCATCGGTTTTGGCATTGTATCCAAAATCACCTTTACCTTCTGCGACTTTGGCTACTACAACCGAACCTTCTAAACCTGCATTTTCAACAATGGTTCTTAATGGAGATTCAACCGCACGAGAGACAATTTGAATTCCAGTTGCTTCGTCAGCATTGTCGGCTTTTAATTTGTCTAAAGTTGATTTAGCTCTCAATAGCGCCACGCCACCACCAGCAACAATTCCTTCTTCAACCGCGGCGCGAGTAGCGTGTAATGCATCGTCTACGCGATCTTTTTTCTCTTTCATTTCCACTTCAGAAGCCGCTCCAACATACAATACAGCAACGCCACCAGCTAATTTTGCCAAACGTTCTTGTAATTTTTCACGGTCATAATCCGAAGTCGTGGTTTCCATTTGACTTTTGATTTGGTTGACTCTGTTTTTGATTAAATCAGCATTACCAGCGCCGTTTACAATTGTAGTGTTGTCTTTGTCGATGGCAATTTTTTCGGATGTTCCGAGCATTTCTAAAGTAGCGTTTTCTAGAGTGTAACCACTTTCTTCCGCAATTACAGTTCCGCCAGTTAAGATCGCAATATCTTCTAACATTGCTTTTCTACGGTCGCCAAAACCTGGGGCTTTTACCGCTGCAATTTTTAAAGCACCACGCAATTTATTTACAACCAAAGTAGATAAAGCTTCTCCATCTACATCTTCAGCGATGATTAATAATGGTTTTCCTGATTGTGCAACAGGCTCTAAAACAGGAAGTAATTCTTTTAATGAAGACACTTTTTTATCGTACAAAAGAATGTAAGGATTTTCCAATTCTACATTCATTTTTTCAGGATTCGTCACAAAGTAAGGCGATAAATATCCGCGGTCAAATTGCATTCCTTCCACCACATCAACGTAAGTGTCAGTTCCTTTGGCTTCTTCTACGGTGATTACTCCTTCTTTACCTACTTTTCCAAAAGCTGTAGCGATTAAATCACCAATTACTTCGTCGTTATTGGCAGAAATAGAGGCAACTTGTTTGATTTTTTCAGAAGAAGAACCTACTTCTTTAGCTTGTTTTCCTAAATCGGTCACAATCGATTCTACGGCTTTGTCGATACCGCGTTTTAAATCCATTGGATTGGCACCAGCAGCTACGTTTTTCAAACCTTCTTTTACGATGGCTTGAGCTAAAACGGTTGCAGTTGTGGTTCCGTCTCCAGCTAAATCGTTGGTTTTTGACGCTACTTCTTTTACCATTTGTGCGCCCATGTTTTCAAGCGCGTCTTTCAATTCAATTTCTTTGGCTACTGTAACACCGTCTTTGGTTACATTGGGTCCGCCAAATGATTTCCCAATAATTACGTTACGACCTTTGGGTCCTAAAGTTACTTTTACTGCATTTGCTAATGCGTCAACGCCGCGTTTTAATCCGTCGCGTGCTTCAATGTCGAATTTTATATCTTTTGCCATTTTCTTTATGCTTTATGCCGTAAGCGATAGGCTTTAGGCTAGTTTAACTTTTCTTTTAGTTTGTAAATTTTACTTTTAATTGTGTTTATTTTAGAGTCTAAATCTGAAAATTGTTCTTCAGAAATATAGTTTAAATCTTTCGACAGAATTAAAAGGTATTCTGATTCATTGGCTGAACCTAGCGCAATATTTAAAAATTGATTGAATTCTTTATCGCTGTTTCTTCCGCAACCTTCACTTATGTTGGTTGGGATTGAGGAAGTTGCTCTTCTGATTTGGCTTGTTAATCCGTACATTTCTTCTTTAGGAAATAGAGAAGTTAATTTATAAACCTCTAAAGTAAGAAGATGACTTAATTGCCAAATATCATATTTTTTGAAATCTCTCATTTTGCTTATTGCTTAAGGCTTACAGCTTATTGCAAATTAAATAATTGCTAAAATATCGTCTTCGCGCATGATGAGGTAATCTTTACCTTCTAATTTTAATTCGGTGCCTGCGTATTTTCCATACAAAACGGTGTCACCAACTTTTACTGTCATTGGTTCGTCTTTTTTGCCATTTCCTACAGCAACAACAGTTCCTTTTTGCGGTTTTTCTTTTATATTATCAGGAATATGGATTCCCGATGCTGTGATGGTTTCAGCGGCGATTGGTTCTACTAAAACTCGGTCTGAAAGAGGTTTAATGTTTAATGCCATAATGTTATATTTTAAATTAATTAAATTTTTTTAGGTTGCTTTTGATTAGTCAGAAATTGTGCCAAGGCTGTTGAACTGAAAAATTGTCAGTTTTAGAACTACTCAAAGCAAAAGGTATGACGTTGGCTTTTTAGCCCTGATTGAGTCATTGTTGGAGCTCTTAACTTATTGACCAAATAAGTTAAAGCGACTGACGAAAGCAGGAATATGGATTACTGATAATGCCCAAGCCTTTCGCTTCTGATACAAACAAAAAAATCCCGATTGCTCGGGACTTTCTTTATTTATTTTGAGATTATTTTTTCTCAGGAGTAGCTGGCGTTGGCGTAGCTGTTTTGGCTGGTGTTGAAGGTGTAGCTGGTTTTGGAGCTACCGTTTGAGTTTCGTCAATGGTTTTTAATTTGTTGTCGTTCAAATCGCCTGAAAAACTCAAGCTTGACAATAAAACCAATACGATAAGTAAACCGCCTAATGTCCAAGTGCTTTTATCTAAAAAGTCAGTTGTTTTTTGAACGCCACCTAACATTTGTGTTCCGCCTATAGCTGATGATAATCCGCCACCTTTAGGGTTTTGAACCATAATTACGATGATTAATAAGAAACAAACGATTGTTATTAATACTAAAAAGATTGAAAATGTACTCATTGTTGTTAACTGTTATTTTGTTGTATTTTATTTATTTCTGAAATTCGGTCTGCAAAGAAACTACTTTTTTCTGGATATTTCAAAATTAATATTTCATAAGCTTGAATCGCACGGGAATATTTCTTTTGTTCGAGGTAAACACGCGCCAATGTTTCAGTCATTAAGTAGGATTTATCTTCAATAATTGGTTCAGGGGCGACAGCAATAGCGTCTTTGGCAATGGGCGGAATTTTCGGATTGGCTTCTAAAAATTTGTCGATGATGTCGAGTTTTTTCTTTTTATCATCGTTTTCTGGAATTGTATGTTCAGATGAAGATCGCTCAATCGGTTTGAAACGCGACAATTGCAACCATTCTTGGAACGAATGTTTTTCGTTGATTGTAAAATCTAAAGGTTTGCCAATTTCTAGTTTAGTTTCAGTGGTTTCTTCAGATTGGTTGGATTCTTTAATAGATGATAAAATCGATTGTTCTAAAGTGTCAATGTTAGCTTGACTTGCGGTTGGAATTGAAGTATCAATAACTTCACTACCTACAACATTAATATTGAGAAGTTCAGCTAATTTTTGTTCGTAATAGCCATTTTGAACTGTAACAAACGAATTAGAAGTGATAAAATCAAACAAAACACTTCGGTCAGTAGTAAATGCAGCTGCGACTTTTAAGGCGTAATTGTATTTGAAACTATCTTGATTGTACAGATGTTTTAATCGCAACACACGTGCGCTCTGAAAATACGGAAACTCTTCGATTACTTTTTCCAATGAAGCGTGGTGACGCTCGTTGATGGCGTCGGGTTTGTTGATTAGGTAAGTGTAATCGGTTACGTTCATTTTCAGAGTTCAGAGTTCAGAGTTCATTGTTCATTGTTCATTGTTCATTGTTCATTGTTCATTGTTCATTGTTCATTGT
>CAYPXI010000047.1:0-9881 GCA_964414655.1 uncultured Flavobacterium sp.
ATAACAAATAACAAATAACAAATAACAAATAACAAATAACAAATAACAAATAACATAATTCAATTAGAGGCAATTTGAATTTGAAAATTTTAGTTTAGAATTTATTTGAGATTTGGCAATTGATTTTTGGAATTTTCACTCCACTTCTTCATTATCAAAATAACCTTTGCTTTTGACTTTGGTAGAAAAGAAATTCAAAAACAAAATCACAAACGATAAGAAGAAAATAGCTTGTATGCTTACCAATACTTTTCCAAAAGTGGTGATTGGATAATAATCGCCAAAACCAATTGAGTTCGAACTTACCAAACTAAAATAGATCGAGTCAAACCAATGTTCAAAAGGCTTGTTCATGTTGTTTCCAAGTGTATACAAAACGCCAAATGAAACTACAATTTCAATGTAGTTGAAAAACAACAATAACATAGAACGTTTATACGAACGCGGACGAGAAAATAAATCGGAGGCAAAAATTAAAGTCGGAATGTACAAAACCGTTTCAATCAATACATAAATCATCAAAGCAATAATCACGGTTTCGTTTTGCCAATGATTAATAAGTATCAAAAACGGAAAGGCTACTTTAGCTAAAACATAAAAGTCCATTGCCAAATCTTGATATTCATGCCCAATTTTGCAGGCCAAATATTTAATGTAAATTCCAGGAAAAAGCAATTGTGAAGAAGATAAAATCAATCGGACAATTTTTTCAATTCCGTTGTCGTCTTGATGATCATTATTCCAAATCGACCGAATGTTAAGAATCCGTTTCTGTATCGGATTGTATTTGGGTTTGTACGTTCTTGAAACTTTACCAATGAGTAATTTTCGTAGAATAGATTTCATCAGTTGAGCTTTTTTATCGTAAACAATTCGTTGTGTTCTTCTACTTTAGGATACATTCGAAGCGAATAATCACCACCAAATTTCTTCTTATAATCGATGTTTCGAATGCGGTCTTTTTCATTAATTACCATGGTGTTAAAGAGAATAAAACCTTCTACATTTAATAAAAAATTAATGCGATTGATGAAAAAATCTTCAAATAGAAAATTCGGCATTGTCGTATCTTGAAAAATATCAATCACTATCAAATCGTACTTTTCTTTGGTTTTCAATACATATTCAAAAGCATCATCTACAATCAATTCTAAATTATTAATTTGATTCAAACCAAAGTATTTATTCGCAATTTCAACAATGTCTTTGTCAATTTCAACTCCAGTAATTTTGCCTTTGAATTTGATTTCTTCAACCAAAGTTTTAATTACACTTCCGCCAGCAACACCTAAAATCAAAACGTTGTTAAATTTTCTGATACGTTCAAAACCGATATACTTCAATCCTTTTCGCAAAATACGTTGCAAACTTCCGTACGAATAATTGGTGTTTTTGGAGTCTAAAACTAATTGACCGTTGTTCCAAGTTACTTCTAAGGTTTTGCTCACAGCAGAATTTTTCTTATAGACATTAATAGGCAAGAAGTAGCTAAAAAATTTGGCAATCATAAAAAAGACTTTTCTGTAAATTAGAAGATAATATGCTAAATTTACGCAAAATATTTCAGATGAAGAAACGACTTTATGAATTTATTTTTTTCCGATTAATGGGTTGGAAACTAAAAGGAACTTTTCACGAAGAAGTCAAAAAGTGTATTATTCCTGTAATGCCGCATACATCAAACGTTGACTTTTTTATCGGACTTTTGGTTCGTGGAATAGCCAATCAGGAAATGAATTTTGTTGGAAAAAAAGAATTATTCACTTTCCCTTTTGGATACTATTTTCGCTCTATTGGTGGCGCTCCTTTGGATCGAAGTGGCGGGAAAAACTTGGTAGATGCAATCGTCGACATTTTTAACAGCAGAACCATCTTTCGCCTCGGAATCGCTCCTGAAGGAACTCGAAAGAAAGTTACCGAAATCCGAACAGGGTTTTATTACATTGCTTTAAAAGCAAATGTTCCTATTGTTCCAGTTGCTTTTGATTTTGGAAAAAAAGAAGTTCGAATTGGTGAACCATTTTTTGTTAGTGGAAATTTCGATGAGGATATGAAAAAGTTTTATAGTCATTTTAAAGATGTGAAAGGAAAATACCCCGAACGACAATTCCAATTTGAATTATGATAGATTACATAGACCTTCACAAGCAATACAAAGCCAATTCACTTTTTGGACGTTACATTACTTTAAAGGATATTAAACCTTTATTATCCAAACGCTCAACTACGATTATTGGTTGCTCTGTTTTGGGAAAACCAATCTATAAGTATGTTGTTGGAAGTGGAAAAACGCGTGTTTTCATGTGGTCGCAAATGCATGGAAATGAAAGTACAACGACCAAAGCGTTATTCGATTTTTTTAATTTAATCCATTCAGATAATCCAATAGGAGTGAAGTTACTCGAAGAATTTACCTTTTGTTTTCTTCCAATGGTCAATCCAGATGGAGCCGAATTGTATACTCGTGAAAATGCGAATAAAGTGGATTTGAATCGGGATTCGCTCAATTTATCGCAACCTGAAAGCCAATTACTGCGCCAAACTTTTGATGAATTTCAACCTCATTTTTGTTATAATTTGCACGATCAGCGTACCATTTTTGGTGCAGGGGATAAGGGAAATGTAGCTACGGTTTCTTTTTTAGCGCCTTCATTCAATGAACAACGTGAAGTTAATGAGGTTCGTTCTAAGGCGATGAATGTTATCGTGGCGATGAATAACGAATTGCAAAAACACATTCCGAATCAAGTTGGCCGTTTTGATGACGGGTTTAATCTCAACTGTATTGGTGATATGTTTACTTATTTGAATGTTCCAACTATTTTGTTTGAAGCCGGGCATTATGCGGATGATTATTACCGCGAATATACACGAAAAATGATTTTTATTGCTTTAGTTTCAGGATTACGACATATTTACGAAAACGATGTAGTTGATAACAAAAACGATAATTATTTGAAAATTCCTCAAAATAAAACCGTTTTTTATGATTTTATCTATAAAAATGTTAAAATTAATTATGATGGTAACGAAATAATTACGAATTTTGCTGCACAATACAAGGAAGAATTGATTGATGGAAAAATCCAATTTAATGCTTATGTGGTTGAAATTGGAGATTTGGAAGGAAAACAGGCTCATTATCAATACAATGCTCATAAAATGAGTTACAGAGATGAATTTGAGTCAATTCCGAAAATCAATCAAAAAGCCGATTTTTGTTTAGGAAAAAACATGAAAATTGTTAATGGTTTAAAAAAATAACATAATTTCTTGTTTTTTATTAAATTTAATGTATTATATTTAGTGCAAAATCAAACAATAATATAAATTAGTAATTAGTATGAGTAAGTTTCGTTTAGATGAAGTAGATCACCAAATCCTTGATATGTTGATTGACAACACAAGAGTTCCATTTACCGATATCGCTAAAAAGTTATTAATCTCAGCAGGAACTGTGCACGTAAGAGTTAAAAAAATGGAAGATGCTGGAATCATTATGGGATCTTCATTGACTTTAGACTATGAAAAGTTAGGTTATTCGTTTATTGCTTATGTTGGTGTTTTCTTGAATAACACTTCGCAAACTAAATTTGTTTTAGAGCGTATTAATGAAATTCCATTTGTAACGGTGGCTCATGTGACTACAGGGAAATTTAATATTTTCTGTAAGATACGCGCCAAAGATACCAAACATGCCAAAGATGTTATTTTCATGATTGACGATATTGAAGGTGTTTACCGAACCGAAACCATGATTTCACTTGAGGAAAGCATTAACGACAAAAAACGTTTGATGCATACTATTTTTAAAGATATTTAATTTTCTAATGTAGAATCTAAATAATTTATAAACCTCAAGTTTTTGCTTGAGGTTTTTTTGTAAATTTATTTACTCATTTTTTTCTATGTATACATTGCCCAAAATAGAACGTTTCAATCAAAATGTACGTTCCAAGTACCACATTTACAACAGTGTATTTATTACGTTACCTTTTGATTCGATTGACAATACTGGAGTTTTATTGCCTCTTTTTAGTGAAGTTTGTGAAAATGGTTTTAAGCATAATGCATCACCTATTGAAATTGTAAATTCGTTTGCCGAAAAATACTTAGACAACCCATGCGAAAATGAAAAAATAGATTTACTCTTCCGATTTATTCAATATGTCGAGCGTCAAATTGTACTTTTTGATGCTATTGAAGATGCGGCTTTTCCTATTGTTAATAATATGGAAGGAAAAGGTTCTCTTCGAGACAGCCGAGAACGCGCGGATACTAAGGAGTTGAAACAGGAATTGGTTTCATTTTTAGAAGAATTCAAAGTAAGACCAGTTTTAACCGCACATCCAACACAGTTTTATCCAGGCGCTGTTTTAGGAATTATTACTGATTTAACGGAAGCCATCCGTGAAAATAATCTAACAAAAATTAAAGAATTGTTGGCACAATTGGGCAAAACGCCATTTATCAAAAAAGAAAAACCAACTCCTTTTGATGAAGCAGTAAGTTTGATTTGGTACCTCGAAAACGTATTTTATCAAACTATTGGTGAAATGCTTCAATACATTCAAAAAAATATTTTTAAAGAAAAATTAGTTTCAAATTCGATTATCGATTTGGGCTTTTGGCCTGGTGGTGATCGAGATGGAAATCCGTTTGTAACTGCTGAAATCACATTAAAAGTCGCCGATCGTTTGCGAACTTCCATCTTGAAGTGTTATTACAACGATATTCGCAAGCTCAAACGCAAGTTGACTTTCCCTGGAATTGATGTTATAATAGCCGATTTGGAAAGCAAAATTTATCGTTCGGTTTTTTACTCAATTGGAGAAATTTTTATCACACTTCCAGAGTTGAAAACTAAATTGCAACAGATAAAGTCGATTTGTATCGAAAAACACCAATCGCTTTACTTGGATGAAATTGATGATTTAATTAATAAGGTAAATACTTTTGGGTTTCATTTTGCATCGTTGGATATTCGTCAGAATAGTAAAATTCACAATCAAGTAATTCAAAATATTATTGACAATTTACCTGATAAACAAGTCGATTACTTTTCGCTTTCAGAAGATAAGAAGATGGAATTCATTTCAACAATAGCATCATCTGTTTTGGATAAAGATGCCTATAACGAATTAACAAATCAAACGTTGGATTCGATTCTTGCTATGAAAAGAATTCAAGAAAATAACGGCGAATTAGGAGCCAATCGTTATATAATTTCAAACAATGAAAGCGCACTTAATGTGATTGAAACGTTGAGTTTATTTAGAATTTGCAATTGGGAAAATCCAACTGTAGATATTGTTCCACTTTTTGAGTCAATTGAAGATTTGCATAGAGCAGCTGCCATAATGGAACAATTATATGCCAATTCATTTTATGCGAAACATCTAAAAAATAGAGAAAATAAACAAATCATCATGCTCGGATTTTCTGACGGAACCAAAGACGGCGGTTATTTGATGGCCAATTGGGGAATTTATAAAGCCAAAGAAACCATTACCGAAGTTTCCAGAAAATACGGAATTAAAGTAATTTTCTTTGATGGTCGTGGTGGACCGCCAGCTCGTGGTGGAGGAAAAACCCACAAATTTTATGCTTCATTAGGTTCCAATATTGATAACCATGAAATTCAATTGACTATTCAAGGGCAAACCATTAGTTCTAATTTCGGAACAAAAGATTCCTGCCAGCATAATTTAGAAAACCTCTTGAGTGCTGGCGTTTCTAATCAAGTTTTTACCAAAAAAGAAAATGATTTAACTGCTGTCGACAAACAAATAATTGAAGAATTAGCATCAATTGGTTTTACTAAATATTTGGATTTCAAGAATCATCCAAAGTTTATTCCGTATTTGGAAAAGATGAGCACATTGAATTATTATTCTAAAACCAATATAGGAAGTAGACCTTCGAAACGGAAAGTCACTGAAAAATTAGATTTTTCTGATTTACGTGCCATTCCTTTTGTAGGTTCGTGGAGTCAGATGAAACAAAATGTTCCAGGATTTTTTGGTGTTGGTACTGCATTAAAACATTTTGAAGAAACCAATCGATGGGATAAAGTACAAAAGCTTTACGACTCCTCTTTATTTTTCAGAACTTTATTGGAAAACAGTATGATGTCGTTGGCTAAATCATTTTTTCCTTTGACCCAATACATGAAGAACGATGAAGAGTTTGGCGAGTTTTGGCAAATTATATATGATGAATTTTTGGAAACCAAACGTTTATTATTAAAAATAGCGGGTCATACTGAATTGATGGAAAATTATCCTGAAGGAAAAGCTTCTATTGTGATGCGAGAAAATATTGTTTTACCATTGTTGACAATTCAACAGTATGCTTTGATGAAAATTAATTTAATCAAAGAGTTTAATAGTGAAGACGACTTAATAAAAGTGTATGAAAAATTAGTAACTCGTTCGTTATTTGGAAATACAAATGCGAGTAGAAACTCAGCTTAAAATTGATTTAAAATGATACCATCACAATTAAAATCCAATGAATACGCGTCCTATTATGTAACTTTCATTTCTAATCTTTCTGATGAATATACGCTGATTGAAGAGTTAGAAATTGCACTGCATCGCTTCATTAAGTTTGTTCAAAATCTTCCCATGGATAAATTCGATTATCGTTATGCAGAAGGAAAATGGACAATCAAAGACATAATTCAACATCTAATTGATTGCGAAAGAATTTTTTCTTATCGAGCTTTACGAATTGCAAGGAATGACAAAACTGAACTTCCGGGTTTTGAAGAAAATAATTACGCTGCAGAGTCCAATGCAAATCAGCGATCAATAATGGATTTGCTTACTGAATTGTCTTCGGTTCGCCATTCTACAATTTATCTTTTCAAAACTTTCAATGAAGAACAATTACTTCGAATCGGAATTACCTCTGATAATCCGATTTCAGTTCGAGCAATTGGATTTGTAATTATTGGTCATCAAAATCACCATCAGCGTATTTTTGAAGAACGGTATTTATAAGTACAAAGTACAAAGTGTAAAGTACAAAGTGTAAAGTACAAAGTGTAAAGTACAAAGTGTAAAGTAGAAGTTTTAATTAGATAAAAACATAAAAAAATCCCAAATTAGATTATTCTACATTTGGGATTTTCACTTTGTACTTTGTACTTTTCACTTTCTACTTTATGTTATTCTTCGTCATCATCATCATCAAAGTTGTCTGAAGAATCGAAATCGTCGTCATCGTCGTCATCGTCGTCTCCATCATCAGAGCCACCTTTGTCTTTTAATAAATCTTCTTCTTCGTCATCATCTTCACTTGGCAGGTCATCATCATCTAAGTCAATCCCTTTCTCGGGAGCTATTGGTTCGATTACTGCATCCAAATCGTCGTCTTCTTCTTCAAATTTTTCCATGCGGCTTGCCAATTTGGTACTTACTTTTACTAAATAAATAGTGTCTTCAGTTCGTACTTCAACAGCCTCAATTAATTCGTTTTGAGCATTTCTAAAACGGATGATATCACTATCATCATATCCTTCAGGAAATTTCTCAACTAATAAGTTTAAAATATCGCCAGTTAGCTTAGCATAATCAACAATAATTCTTCTCATAAAATGGTGTTATAGATCTAATAAATAAGCAAATATTAATGGAGCAACAATAGTCGCATCCGACTCAATAATAAATTTTGGTGTATGAATATCTAATTTACCCCAAGTGATTTTTTCGTTAGGAACTGCTCCTGAATACGAACCATAACTAGTAGTAGAATCTGAAATTTGGCAGAAATAACTCCAAAACGGAATATCGTGCATTTCCATATCTTGGTACAACATTGGAACTACACAAATTGGAAAATCACCAGCAATTCCTCCACCAATTTGAAAGAAACCAACGCCTTTTCCTCCTGAATTTTTTGGATACCAATCAGCCAACCACATCATGTATTCAATTCCGCTTTTCATGGTAGTAGGCTTGAATTCACCTTTAATACAATAGGAAGCAAAAATATTTCCCATGGTGCTGTCTTCCCAACCCGGAACAACAATTGGTAAATTCTTTTCAGCTGCGGCAACCATCCATGAATCTTTTGGATCAATTTCGTAGTATTGCTTTAGTACACCTGAATTGATCATTTGGTACATAAATTCATGTGGGAAATAACGTTCGCCTTTTGAATCAGCATTGTTCCAAATATCATATAAATGTGATTGTAATCTTCTAAAAGCCTCTTCTTCAGGAATACAAGTATCGGTAACTCTGTTGAAGTGGTTCTCTAACAAATCCCATTCTTCTTGCGGACTTAAATCACGGTAATTAGGCACTCGTTTGTACGAATTGTGAGCTACCAAATTCATAATATCTTCTTCCAAATTCGCACCAGTGCACGATATAATATGTACTTTGTCTTGGCGAATCATTTCTGCTAATGATTTTCCTAATTCGGCTGTACTCATCGCGCCAGCCAGTGTAATCATCATTTTTCCATTTTCTAGTAAATGTTGCTCGTATCCTTTGGCCGCATCTACTAAAGCAGCAGAATTGAAGTGAAGATAATTCTTCTCAATAAACTGACTTATTGGTCCTTTGCTCATTTTTAACGTTCGTATTTATTATAAATCGTTTGTGCTTCAAAGAAAAACTATTTTTTCAAAACTTCAAACTCTTTTTAGTTATTTTCGATAAACTTTTTAACTTATTTGTAATCAACAGAATAATACTACTTATTTGGTATAGCCTAATATTTTCATGACATCTTCTGAAGTTTGTTGTTCAGAAAAAACTTCAGTAGCCAAAATGCCATTTTCGTCTCTATCAATCAAAATATGTTTGGGTTGTGGAATCAAACAGTGATGTAATCCACCAAATCCGCCAATGGTTTCTTGGTAAGCACCAGTATTAAAGAAACCAATATACAACGGTTTTTCTTTGTTGTATTTAGGAAGATAAACCGCGTTCATGTGTTGCTCAGAGTTGTAGTAATCGTCGCTATCACAGGTCATTCCACCCAATAAAACCCTTTCGTAGGTGTCGTTCCAACGGTTGACAGCCAACATTACAAATCGTTTGTTAATTGCCCAAGTATCGGGTAAAGTAGTGATAAACGACGAGTCAATCATGTTCCAATTTTCTCTGTCGTTTTGTTTTTTCTGATACAAAACTTGGTAAATAGCGCCGCCTGATTCACCTACTGTAAACGAACCAAATTCAGTAAAAATATGTGGAACTTCAACTTCGGCTTCGTCACAAGCAATCTTGATTTGATTTAAAATCTCATCAATCATATATTGGTAATCGTATTCAAATGCTAACGAATTTTTAATTGGAAATCCACCGCCAATATTCAAACTGTCTAATGTTGGACACTCTTTTTTCAAAGCGATGTACACTTTCATACATTTCAACAACTCATTCCAATAATAAGCTGTATCGCGAATTCCAGTATTGATAAAAAAGTGTAGCATTTTCAACTCTACTTTTTTGTTCTCCTGAATTTGTTTTCTATAAAATGGTACAATGTCTTTATAGCCAATTCCCAAGCGTGAGGTATAAAACTCAAATTTTGGTTCTTCCTCAGCTGCAATTCGAATCCCGATTTTGAATTTTCCTTTGATTTGCTCTTGCAACAAATCCAATTCTTCATAATTATCAATTACGGGAATGGTTTTCGAATGACCATTATTCATCAATCGAGCAATATTAGTAATGTATTCGTCTCTTTTAAAACCATTACACACCACATAAGTATTTTTGTTGATTTTCCCTTCTTCCATCAATTTTTCAACAATATTAATGTCGTAAGCTGATGAAGTTTCAATATGAATATTGTTTTTAAAGGCTTCATTCATAATAAAACTAAAGTGCGAACTTTTGGTACAATAGCAGTAATAG
>CAYPXI010000048.1:0-9828 GCA_964414655.1 uncultured Flavobacterium sp.
CAACGCCGCAGTTTGTGTTTTTTGCCAATTTGCCTCAATATGTAAAAGAACCATACAAACGTTTCTTGGAAAATAAAATTCGCGAAAACTGGGATTTTTCAGGCGTACCGATTGATATTTACATTCGTGAGAAATAGTTGAAGCGATCTCGTCCCAAAAGATGAGAGGGCTTTATCAGTAATGGTAATTCCTGCTGCCTTTCCAAAAATTTTATTGTAAGAAACTCTAGATGTAGTAAAATGAATTTTAGTTAACAATAAAATGTTTTTCCCTTGCATCAGGGCTATAAAACAATCCATTTTTTGGTTTGTAATCTTTAATTAACTTAATGAATTAGCGCCTTCGTGGCAAAATTGAATATGCTAAATAAACAAATACAACTCGCCGTAGAAAAAGGAGAAATGCTTCCGCTAATGGAAGAATTTTACACCATTCAAGGTGAAGGATTTCATACCGGAACAGCCGCTTATTTCATCCGAATTGGCGGTTGTGATGTAGGTTGTCATTGGTGCGATGTGAAAGAGAGCTGGAACGCCGAATTGCATCCGCCAACCCAAACCGATTTGATTGTCGCCAACGCTAAAAAGTATGCAGATACAGTTGTGGTTACAGGAGGTGAACCTTTGACTTGGGATATGACTTTATTAACTCAAAAGCTAAAAGATCAAAACCTAAAAATACACATTGAAACTTCAGGTTGTTATCCAGTAACAGGTTCTTGGGATTGGTTTTGCCTTTCTCCTAAAAAAAATAAATTGCCTGTTGATAGTGCCTACGCTATTGCAAGCGAGCTAAAAGTCATCATTTACAACAAACACGACTTTATTTTTGCCGAAGAGCAAGCAGCCAAAGTAAATGGAAATGCTATTTTGTTTCTGCAACCCGAATGGAGCAAAAAAGACGAAATGACACCCTTGATTGTTGATTATGTAATGAACAACCCCAAATGGCGTGTGTCGTTGCAAACCCATAAATATTTAAATATTCCATAAAATGAAAAAAGTTATTGTACTGCTACTTTTATTAATTTCAGCACACAGTTTTGCACAAATTGGTGGCGAAGATGAAGTATATTTAAAAGGGGAACGAATAGATCCAACGTTTAATGGCGGCGATTTGAACAAGTTTTATGATTATATCAACAGTCAATTCGATTTTTCCAAACCAACCAAAGAAGGTACAATGGTTTCTTCCTTTACCATTACAGAAGCAGGCGAAATTAAAAACATCAAAGTGGTTCAGTTTGTTGATGTAGAATCAGCAACCGAAATGATTCGTGTGTTGAAAGCAGCTCCAAAGTGGAAACCAGCAACCCGAAATGGAAAAGAAATCAGTGTTGATATGAAGTTTCCTTTTAAAATTGTGTCCAAAGCAAAGCCTTCAGAAGAAGTTAAGAACCAAAAACAAGCTACACATTCTTCAAATGAAGCCAACAAAAAACAAGACCAGCCTGAAATGGCAAACAATAAAGAAGATTTATATAATTCAGCAGGAGTAGAAATAAAACCCGAATATCCTGGTGGAATCGAAGAGTTTTACAAATACATCCAAAAAAAATACAGAACACCTTCCGATAGAAATTTTAAAGGAGGACGAATTATTATATCTTTTGTAGTTGAGAAAGATGGTTCGTTAACGGATATTAGAGTTCTAAAAGACGCAGGTTTTGGAACAGGTCGAGAAGCTGTTCGGGTATTGAAAGCTTGTGATAAATGGACACCTGCCGAACAAAAAGGGAAAAAAGTGCGATGTTCTTATATGTTACCCATAACATTACAAGGTAACTAATACAAAATCCCGTTCATATTCGAATGGGATTTTTTATTTTTACGAAAAATTACTTCCATGAAATCACAATTTCTGCTCGACGATACAATTACCTTTTTAAATCACGGTTCGTTTGGCGCTTGCCCAAAACCAGTTTTTGCCGAATACCAGCGTTTTCAACTCGAATTGGAAACCGAGCCTGTTCAATTTATACAAAAGAAGTTACCTATTTATTTGAAAGATGCTAAACAACCATTGGCTGAATTTTTAGGATGTGAAGCCGATGATTTCTTTTTTACACCCAATCCGACATTTGCGATTAATACGATTATGCGCAGTTTGCCTTTGCAAGTTGATGATGAAATTTTGGCTACCAATCACGAATACGGCGCCATGGATCGAACGTGGAATTTTTACTGTAAAAAAAACGGGAGCCAAATACATTCGTCAAGAAATTTCGTTGCCAGTGACTTCCAAAGAGCAAATCATTGAAGAATTTTGGAAAGGCTATTCATCGAAAACCAAAGTGGTGTTTTTGAATCATATTTCGAGTTCAACCGCGTTGATTTTTCCCGTAAAAGAAATTTGTGATAAAGCACAGCAATTGGGATTGATTACCATTGTAGATGGCGCACACGTTCCAGGTCAAATCGATTTGAATATCGCCGAATTGAATCCCGATTATTATACAGGCACGTTGCACAAATGGATGTTGGCGCCCAAAGGAAGTTCGTTTTTGTATGTAAAAAAAGAACTCCAAAACGATTTAGATCCATTAGTGGTGAGTTGGGGTTACGAAAGTTTGTTTCCAAGCCACAGTCAGTTTTTGGATTACCACGAATACCAAGGTACCAACGACCATTCGGCGTATTTGTGTACACCCAAAGTAATTGCATTTTTGAAGGAAAATAATTGGAAAGAAAAATACAACGTATGCCGAAAATTGGTTTTTGATAATTACCAGCGCTTTTGCGATTTGCTCCAAACCCAACCGATTTGCCCAATTACGGAGGAATTTTTAGGTCAAATGGCAAGTGTTCCTGTGCGAACAGAGAAACCAATGGAATTAAAAGAAGCATTGTATACAAAATACAAAATACAGGTTCCAATAATGCCTTTGAATGGGAAAGTGTATTTGCGCTATTCAATGAATATGTACAATACGCAATACGACTTGGATAAGTTGTATGAAGCTTTGGAAGATATTTTGAAAACTACGGATTTGATTTTTTAACCGCAAAGGCGCAAAGTTTGTCGCAAGGAACGCAAAGTTTTTGACTTAAAATCTATTTTCTATTTTCTATTCTCTTTTTTTTCTAACTTCTGCTTTCTGCTTTCTACCTTCAGCCTCTGCCTTCTGAATACCAACTACTCAACTACCTTACAACGAATAGCTGGAAATAGCTACAGATTGCTTCACTAAAAAGCTCACAATGACAACTTTGCCAAATAATCAAAATGGTCGCCTTCAATAATTAATTCGCAGCGCATTCCATTGGCATGTGTGGCATTTTGGAGCGTATTGTAATCCAAATACAACCACGGAAACGGTTCTTCGGTTTGGTTTTTATAGGAAATAGTAAAGGTAAGTTCGCCATAATAACCATCAGCTGGAACATAGAAACTGCCATCTTCTTCCTCGTCAAACATATAAATAATATCGGAACTATCAATGAGAATTTGGCCGTTGGGATTGAGTAAACTCTTGAGTTTTTGCAGATAAATTGAAGTTTGCGCTAGCGTTCCGAAAATTCCAGTGCCATTCATTAAAAGCAAAATCGTATCAAAAGTTTCGTTTTGAATATCGAGCAGATTTTTTGTGCGAACGTTCTTCAATCCACGCAGTTGACAAGCTTGAATGGCTTTTTCAGAAATATCAATCGAAGTCACGTCAAACCCTTTTCCTTGCAAATACAGACTATGACTTCCAGCGCCACAACCTACATCGAGAATTTTCCCTTTGGATAACTGAAGTGCTTTTTGCTCGATTTTAGGCATTTCTTTAAAAGCACGAAACAAATAAGCTGTTTCCATTTCATCAGCTTCCGAAATATCGGTTTCGGTGATGAGGTTTTGGGGTTCGTTGTTGGTTTGATAATCAAGTATCGCTTTTCCAAATAGGTCTTTCATTTTTTTTTAATTCAAAATTCAACATTCGTTGATCAAAATTCAATTGTTAAAAGTTTATTTTTGCATTTCATTTATCGAACAAACAAATCGACACATTCACAAATTGACAAATCCACCAATTAACACATTAGCCAAACTTGCCAAAGATAAGCATAACGAAAACAAAAAGTATTTCGATAAGCTAAAAAAGAAAACGCCCAAAAATTTGGATTACGTGATGGAAGAACTACACGAAGCCGAATTCAAACGAACGGATTGTTTAAAGTGTGCCAATTGTTGTAAAACGACTGGACCACTTTTTACTTCGGCCGATATTGAGCGAATTGCAAAACACTTCAGGCAAAAACCGCAGCAGTTTATTGATCAGTATTTGCGAATCGATGAAGACAACGATTATGTATTGCAAAGTGTTCCGTGTACGTTTTTGGATGCCGAAAATTACTGTATGATTTACGATGTTCGACCCAAAGCCTGTAGGGAATTTCCGCATACAGATCGAAAAAAATTCCAACAAATATCAAATTTGACCTTGAAAAACGTAGCGATTTGTCCAGCTGCCTACAATATTGTAGAAGAGATGAAGAAAAAAATACCATTGTAGTTTTTATAAATTGTAGTTTTATTCACAAGGTTGTACATATTTCCCAATCATATAATCGGTCATTGGGTTCAAGTGATCACCGGTTTCTGGGCTAACCCCGTCCATGTTAAAAAAATGAATTCCATCTTTCTCTTTGTCATACCACACTTTGGGTTGATCTCGATTTCCATTTACAAAAAATGCTGTGGTATCGCAAACTTTCAATTCTTTCCTGTTAAACTCTCTTTCATCATAAGGCACAATTATAGCGTAACTCACTGCGCCTTGCTTTTTGCTAATGCAATCGACTAATTCGTAATGATCGTCGCACCATTTCATACATTCTTTTTCTTTAAAAAAAGTTTTCTTTACACCCAAAGCACTCAAAACGACCAAACTTCCAACCATAATTTTATTTTTAATATTGCTTGTTGTAGTTAGAGAAGAGGGTAGTGTACTTTCCATTTTGGCGCTTTCCGTTTTTACCAAACGTTCATCTGTTACGGAATAACGTTGCTCAGCTGTTGGAATTACTTCATCTGATTTAGAAAACACGGCGTACGGGCGAAGTGTAAAATCAATCATTATCGCCGCCATTTCCACACGAATCACATTCTCAGTATCGCGCTCTCTTCTCAGGAAAGAAATTATCGGGCGAAACTTATCAATATTGCAATTCTCAATCGATCGTTTTAACGATTCATTTTCTTTTGTTTCAAAAAACAATCGAAATACTTCTTCTTCTTTTTTACTCAAACTTCTATCACAAATAAGCAAACAAAGTGTTCGCATTTGTGCAGGTGAAGGATTAAAAAGGATACCCGAAGCATCATCATCTTTGGCGGTTTCATAAAACAATTGAACCGCTTCTTTATAATCTTTAAACGTATTTTTTTTCATTAAAACAGTGGTTTTTCGGAATGATTAGGAAATCTTCGGAAATATCGGAAATACCGGAATTCCTTATAAACACTCTAACAAAAACCACATTCCTTTGCTTCAGAATTAGTTCTTGTTCTATTTCGCGATAGGAACAAATGTACAAAACTAGTTCTACAAAAGTGCTACAGTGCAGAACCGAATTTTTCTTCGGGAAGTAGAATCACAACGTTCTGTACTCGCGCACTTCACTTCCCAAAAAAATAAACACGTGTTTACCAAAGCGAGTAGCTACAAGCTATTCTCAAAACCTTCGGGCAAAACCCGAACCACACAATCTATGTTTAATTTTTAATAAGTGAAAGACCATGAAAAAAATAGTTTTCTTTTCGTTGATTTTATTAGCCAGCGCTACAATGACATCGTGTACAGCTGATGAGGTTAGACAACCAGTTCAAACTACAGTAGCCGATGACACAGGCGGACAAAATGGAAATGTTCCACCGCCACCGCCACTTGGAGGTGGAGGAAGATTGCAACAAAACAAATAATTTGTGCTTCCATTAGAATTATTTTAATAATTTCGGGAAATGAGAACTAACCACTTTCATTTCCCGTTTTTGATTGGTGTATCGCTTGGGATGCTGTTGGGCTCTTGTAGTAAAGTCAAGGATGAAAAGGAAATTCCTAATCCAATTTATGATGATGCGTGTCGTAAAGCCCTAGTTTTTGATTCAAACGGACAATCGGATAGCGCTTATTTTTATTACAACAAAGCCAAACTCAGCTGCTCCTCACAAGAAGTCAGAAGACAAACCTATGCCTTGGTGATGATGTGTCAAATTCAGAATCAATTGGCTGATTATTCGGGAAGCCAAGAAAATTGTACTGAAGCTTTTAAAATTATTGGTAATGACACTTCTTATCATCCAAGTTTGTATAATCTTTTGGGGATTATTTATAAAGAAACCTTCGATTACGAAAAAGCCCTAGATAGTTACAATCAAGTCTTAAAAATCACCACCAATGAAAGTGAGAAAATAGCACCTCTGAATAATATTGCTGTGGTTCATTTGGAACAACAACAATTTTCAAAAGCGGCTTCCGTTTTAGAACCGTTGCTTAATAAAAAGGTTCTTGCAACTAAACCAAGTGATGAAGCCAGAGTAATGGACAACTTAGGTTACGCGTATTTTAAATTGCAAAATCCAAAAGCATTACCATTTTTAAAGGAATCTTTGGCGATTCGTGATAGCCTCAAAAACGACTTCGACACTACGGCATCACTCATGCATTTGTCAGAATATTATGGGAAACAAAACCAGCAATTGTCCAATAATTATGCGCTAAAAGCGTATGAAGCGGCTACTAGAGTAAACAATCCTGATGATCGCATTGAAGCATTGGATTTTTTGATTAAAAATGCCAGTGGTACCGAGTTCAAAAAATACTATTCCATTCATTCGGCACTCATCGATAGCATTACCAAAGTCCGTCAAACGGCCAAAAATGATTTTGCCAAAATCAAATACGATTCGAAAAAAGCAATACAAGACCTTGAACTTCAAAAAACCAAAAATTATCTTTACTTGGCCATTATTGTGCTCATTAGTGGTTTAGCTTCGGTATTGATTGCGATGATTCGAAAAAGAAACCGCGAAAAACTCAAAACCATTTCCTACGAAACCGAAACCCGAATTGCCAAACGCATTCACGATGAACTCGCCAACGACGTTTTCAACGCATTGACTTTTGCCGAAACCCAAAACCTACAAGATCCCAACAATAAAGAAGCTTTGCTCGAAAATTTAGATACTATTTACACACGAACGCGCAATATTTCGAATGAAAATAGCCAAATTGATACAGGCAACGACTACCCAAAACATTTAGTTCAATTACTCACGCAATACGAAAGCAATTCGGTCAATGTAATTATTCATAAAATAACGTCTGTTGATTGGGATACGGTTAAGACTGAAGCTAAAATTGCCTTGTATCGTGTGCTTCAAGAACTAATGGTCAACATGAAAAAGCACAGCAATGCTAGTGTAGTAGTGCTTCGTTTTGAACATTTAGCTTCCAAAATAGAAGTGCATTATTCCGACAACGGCAAAGGGGTAAAAATGTTAAAATCGAAAAAAGGTTTGCAAAATGCGGAAAACCGTATTCAGGCCATAAAAGGAACAATTACTTTTGATTTTGAAACTGCAACTGGTTTCAAAGTGAAAATAGAAATCCCTAAATAATGAAAGCCATGTATACCAAAATTTTATTTGCCGAAGACATCGATTTAATCAATGTAGCCATTAGTCAAGTACTCGAACAATTGGGTGCCGAAGTGCATCATACCAAGTATTGCGATGAAGCCTTATTGAAATTAAAAAAAGCCAATCTCGACCAACAACCTTTTGATTTTATAGTGACCGATTTGTCTTTTGAAGTTGATCACCGCGACGAGAAAATAAAATCAGGCGAAGAGCTCATTAAAAACATTCGGTTACTTCAACCCGAAGTGCCTATTTTAGTTTGCTCTATCGAAGACAAAAACTATCGCATTAAAGCCTTATTCGAGCATTACAAAGTCAACGCATTTGTACACAAAAGCCGCAAAACCATCGCCGAACTCAAAACTGCCATCGAGAAAATAGCACAAGGGGAAAAGTACATTTCGCCCGATATGGAACATTTATTGCGCAACAAAACCATCAACGAAATCGACGATTACGACATCCAACTCATCAAACAATTAGCATTTGGCATTCCGCAAGAAAAAATGGATGTTAAATTCAAAGAATTAGGCATTTCACCCAATAGTAAAAGCACCATCGAAAAACGAATCGGCAAACTCAAAGACTACTTCAAAGCCAACAACACCATCCATTTGGTAGCCATCGCTAAAGATTTAGGTATAGCGTAGCGTTATTTAAAGTTAGAAGTCAGAAATCAGAAGTCAGAAGGCAGAAGGCAGTTTCTACTATTGGCTTATGGCTATTGCCTCTTCACTTTCAACTTTCAACATCGTCCTTCATACTTTGTCCTTCATACTTTGTCCTTCATACTTTGTACTTCATACTTTGTACTTCATACTTTGTACTTTGTACTTCATACTTCATACTTTGTACTTCATACTTTGTACTTTGTACTTCATACTTTGTACTTTGTACTTTCAACTTCCCATTACGGTTTCCCGTAAAATTAGTTCAAATCTTCCTTTTAAGTTTGAAGAAAAATTAACCAATGAAACTATTGTGTACACTTTGTGCCTTGGCTTTACTACTAGCACTATTTCCGCTGCCAATGGAATACTATACCTTTCTTAGGATTTTTGTTACTATAGGCGCAATTACGGTGTTGACTCAAGAAATCAAACGCGATGTAACATTTTTAGGGATTTGCTTTATCGTTATCCTATTCGTTTTCAATCCAATAGTACCCATTTATTTATACAAAAAAGCACTTTGGATGCCCCTCGATTTTGGAGCAGCACTATTGTTTTTGATGTATGGATACAAAACAGAACTCAAAAACCATCTCAAACCATGATTCGATACAACGTACACACAACCAACATCGTCTCGATAGGCTACGACGAAGAAAACCAGCTACTCGAAATAGCATTCAAACTAAACATCACCTACCAATACAGTAGTGTTCCACTAAGTGAATACATCGCACTAATGAAAGCAGACGATATCGAAGATTTTTATCTCAAACACATCAAATACAACTACCACTTTACACACTACAAATAATTCTTTTCCCACTATTACAAGAAGATGTAAGGAAATGGAGAAAGTTGAGATCCAGCTGTTTTTCTTTGAATAATATTACTGATTTTAATTGCTTTTAAAAGTAAAGGCAAAAATCCTTTCGCGTGGTATTTTATCCCAACCAAAGATAAAATATTAATTTGCATTATTGTTACCTCCTTTATATATCGTATATATATCGTATATATGTCGTATATATGTCGTATATATGTCGTATATATGTCGTATATATGTCGTATATATATCGTATTAACCATATAAAAGATTGTCAGTATTCTAATCTCAGCCTGTCTATAAACAAAATAACAACCAGACAGCGCGGATTTCTAATCTGTGCGCTGAACAAAAAGTATACAAATTAACTATGCTATGCACACTATACAAAGCACAGCTTCTCCTTATAAAATAATTATCTATGCCTCTATGTGTTTAAAAAAAACCTTTAAGTTTTCCCGCTATGAACACTATCCAAAGCGTAGCTTCTTCTTCAAAAAATAAAAATTTATGTCCCTATGTGTTTAAAAAAACCTTTACGTTTTCTCGCTATGAACACTATCCAAAGCGCAGCTTCTCCTTCAAAAATAAGAACCTATGTTTCTGTGTGTTTAAAAAACCTTTACGTTTTCTCGCTATGAACACTAAATAAAGCGCAGCTTCTCCTTCAAAAATAAGAACCTATGTTTCTATGTGTTTAAAAAA
>CAYPXI010000049.1:0-8767 GCA_964414655.1 uncultured Flavobacterium sp.
TTTCTAACGCTTCGTAACCAAAACTCGTAATCTGTTATAAAGGCATGATCAATCTTTGTAATATCGATATCGGAAATATTGTATTTCCATTGCATGAATTCGATAGTATGTTTTAATGAAGTTGTGTAGCGTTCTAATGTTCCTGGAGCGTATTCTTTACCAACCAATTCTTTTATTTTGTTGTTGTGGTCTTGGAAGATGGGAACGAGCATTCTTGCTCTTTCATCAACTCCTAATAGTTTGCTCTTAATTGTTTCGGTAGTTATAGTTATCTTTTTATGGATTAATTCCATTTCAGCATCTCTTATTTGACTTTTCAGTAAATCAAGATGGTTATTTATTGAACGCGCATCTTCTGAAGTACCTTTCATTTTACCTGCTTCTGTGGACCATTTGGATATTTCTACAAATCGGTTTGTACTCAGCTCGATACGTTTTCCATTGATAGTAATTCTGGCGTAGATAGGAACTAAACCATTTGCAGCTGTTTTCGCTTTCTTTGCATAAAAGAGAATTGATACTTTTGTTTTCATTGTGGTGACCTTTTTAGTTGTTATTAAATTTAACTTCAATATGACTAATCCACAAGATGTACAGTTTTTAAACTGGTTGTTGAACTGGCTGTAAAGCCTTGTGAATAGTAGTCTGAAATAAAAATCGGTTACCCAAGATTTGGATTGTTTAGGGTAACCGATTTTATCCCTTTAGGTTCACGAATGAATGAATATTTTGACTATGTGATAAAAGAAAAAACCCTTAAAATCATACGATTTTAAGGGTTTTAATTCAATTTGCTTTCCAGCTGGCGGAGAAAGAGGGATTCGAACCCCCGGACCTGTTACAGTCAACAGTTTTCAAGACTGCCGCAATCGACCACTCTGCCATTTCTCCAATAAGTCTTCGTTCTTTGCGAACGCGGATGCAAATATAATAACCTTTTTTTGTTTTCCAAATACAAATTCAACAAATAATTAGATATTTTTTATTTTAAAAACTAATGACTTCATTTTCTATATTTTATAGGAGTTTTTTCTATTTTAGTTTTTTCAAAAAAGCAAATTTACCCTATGAAAAGAACTACTCTCGATTATCTGAAATTAAATTGTTATGTACTATTGACTTTTATTTCTGCTAGTGGACTATCACAAACTAAAACAGATTTCTTAAGTTTAAACTATATGACAATTCCGAATGGTAAATTTGAAGACAAACTAGGAGAGGCAAAACTTAGCCATTTTGATTTTAATTTTATCACGCCTACTATTAAATTGGGCTCTAAAACTAAAATTAATAATGTTCTGTATTATCGATTTTCGCAGTACGATTACAACGGTTTTTCAGAGAATCAAATTCAGTTGCCTATTGATTTTCATGAAATTAAATATACGCTGTTTGCTCGCTATACTTTCAACCCAAATTGGGAAATGCTTTTGGTTCCTAAACTTTCTGTAAGAAGTGATTTCAATAGTAATTTGAATGGAAAAGATTTGTTCCCCGCTATTTCAACAATTTTGATGAAAACGTCGTTTAAAAATGATAAACTAAAATGGGGTTTTGGATTGAACTACAATAATGACTTGGGTAAAAATTCGGTTATTCCAATTATTGCTTTTAATTATTTAAGCGATAAAATGCGATTTAGTGCCTTTTTTCCTAATAATGCAAATTTGACTTTTACATCGTTAAAAAAGATAGAATATGGTTTTGCTTTTACAACTGACGCAACTTTAATTCACGTTAACACACTAGATTCTATCGAATATGTTAGAACACTCAATGTGCATTTGAATCCCACTTTTTCGTATAATTTTGCCTCTAATTTTTGGTTGAATTTAAAAGCAGGAATGGTATTTCGACGAAAATATGATCTTTATAATGCTGATTTTGAAACACCAACTGATGATTTTGAGAATAAATTAAAATCATCAGGATTCTTACAACTTGGTATAAGTTTGAGAACCAAAAGCTAAAAATTAATAAAAAATGTAAAACTAATAACTTACGTATTCTGTAATTTCTAATCCGTAGCCAATCATTCCTACTCTTTTGGCTTGCTCGGTATTGGATATCAATTTAATTTTTGAAATATCAATATCATGAAGGATTTGCGCACCTATTCCAAAATCTTTTACATCCATTTTGATGCTTGGTGCCTTGCTAATTCCTTTTTCTTGTAAACTTTTTAGTTCTCTTAAACGATTTAGTAAATCCAATGATTGAATTTCTTGATTGATAAACAAAATAGCTCCTTTGCCTTCATGATTAATCAACTGAAACATATCGTCCAACTTTTTGTCAGCATTATTGGTCAATGTTCCTAAAATATCATTGTTGATTTGAGTAGAATTAATTCGCGTAAGAATGGGTTCGCCATTACTCCAACTACCTTTTGTCAATGCTATATGAACTTGCTTGTTGGTAGTTTGTAAATAAGCGCGTAATCGAAATTGACCAAAACGAGTTTCTATTTCAAAATCTTCTTTTTTCACAATCAAACTGTCGTGTTGCATGCGATAAGCTACCAAATCTTCAATAGAAACAATTTTTAAATCAAATCGTTTGGCTACTTCTATCAACTGTGGTAAACGTGCCATTGTACCATCTTCATTCATGATTTCTACAATGATTCCAGCCGATTTAAATCCAGCTAATCTTGCAAAATCAATAGCGGCTTCAGTATGGCCAGTTCGTCGCAAAACGCCACCTTGTTTGGCTATTAAAGGGAAAATATGTCCAGGGCGACCTAAATCGTGCGGTTTTGTATTTGGATCAACCAAAGCTTCAACAGTTTTGGCTCGATCAGATGCTGAAATTCCCGTTGTTACACCATTTCCTCTTAAATCAACTGAAACTGTAAAAGCAGTTTGCATAATATCAGTGTTATTAGAAACCATGGCTTGTAAATCCAATTCTTTGCAACGGTTTTCTGTCAGTGGAACACAAATCAAACCACGACCATGAGTTGCCATAAAATTGATCATTTCAGGTGTTACTTTTTCGGCTGCAGCTAAAAAATCACCTTCATTTTCGCGATCTTCATCATCTACTACAATGATTACTTTACCTTGACGAATATCTTCGATAGCTTCTTCAATAGTATTCAATTTTAATGTGTTGTCTGACATTTTTTCAGTAGTTAGTAGTTGTGTTAGCATTATCTTTTAGTGGAAAGTAATTCTTTCAATTGGTTGTTGTTGTACAAATAAATAAGGAAATAAAAGGGAAGTGCTACGACAACAGCGACTTCAATTCCGGGTTCTATATGACGTGAATGAAGAGCAAAGATTTTATTAATTTCTTTTTGCGAAATATAAACATAGCGAATCAAAGCAATTACCAAAGCAACAAAAAGCAGTATTAAAACGATTTTGCTGGTATTGTTTTTAGCTATAAAAAACGAAACAATTCCCAATACATTTAAAAGAAGTGCAATTTTACTTGTTTTGTTATACGATACTAATAAGGGTTGAATTGTTTCAGTTGATGCAATTTGATTGGTATCGAAAACGGTTTCACTTTGAATAACATCTTCATCTTCCTCATCCACTTCATCTTTTAGTTTTTTTCGCGCAAACAATTTTTTGATTGGCATAAAAATACCATCAAAATTAAACATACCACCAATATCGTTGGTTGCTCTGTAGGTTAGAATTATAGCCAACGGACTTAATACTATTGATGACATCCAAGTTCCCATAAAAGGAGTGATACCATTTTCTTGTGCTACCTTTTTTCCAAATGTGTTGATGAAGTGAAAAATGATAAAAATACCAACAGCAAAAACAATAGGTAATCCTAAACCGCCTTTGCGAATGATTGCGCCCAATGGAGCTCCAATGAAAAACATCAATAAACAAGCAAACGCAATTACAAATTTATCATAAAGAGCAATCCAATGTGAGTTGATGTTTTTTTGTTTTTCATCCATCTCGAATTTAGAACTATCGATAGAAAAAATAGTTCCTTCTGCCGCGTTTTTTGCAATGTTGTAGGTTTGTATTTTTTGTTCTAAAGGCAACGAATTCAGTTGGTTTTCGATATTACTGAAATTATTTAATTGTTTTGGATTGAGTACAAATGAATTGGTGTTAATTCGTTGGTAGATATTCTCAGCATACGATTTAATATCTTTCTTGAAATTTGTATTCAAGGAGTCAATGGTGTATTTAAGCTCACTGATATTGAGCATTGTATTGGTGTTTGTAATTTCACCAGTATCGGTATTTGTACTTAGTTTGGATAAGTCAATATTGATAACATCTCTTTTGAAAGTAGCTTTAGCAAAAGGCATTCGCTGGCGCTCTTCGTATTTTTTTGGGTAAATATCTTCATAATAATTGCCATCAAACAATAGTAATTTAAGCGTATTTGAATTTTCACTACTCACCAATTCACCACTTTTAGCTCTGATGATTGTTTTGTTTCCTTCTCCGGTACTTGACTTAATGTGAATAATAATGTCGGAAAGTAAATTTCCGTTTTCACCCGATTTTTTTGCGACCTTTATTGTATAATTGCCAATTTCACTAAACTGTCCTTCAGCTATTGCCATGGCAGGTTTTACTTGTGCAATATTACGTCTGAAATTGATAAACTTATATTCGGCATAAGGAATAACATTGTTGGCAAAAATAAATGCTACAATACTCAAAATAAAGATAAAAACAGTTAGGCTTCTCATGGCGCGTTGTAATGAAATTCCAGACGATTTCATCGCAGCAAATTCGTAGTTTTCCGATAAACTTCCGAAAGTCATAATAGAAGCCAAAAGCACAGACAATGGTAGTACAAGAGGAACAATTCGAGGCATTGAAAATACTAAGAATTTTACCACCATAAAGAAGTCCAAATCCTTACCAGCCAATTCAGAAATAAATAACCAAACCGTTTGAAGAATGAATATAAAAAACAAGATTACAAATACCGTAGTAAATGTAATCAAGAAGGTTTTAAGCAAATACTTGTCTAATATTTTCACAAATGCTAATCTAATTTATTGATGTAGTAGTTGGGATACTTATTGGCTACAAAGATAAATTGATTTTTGGATAATGGTTGATTGGTTTTAAAAGAATTAACAGTTAAAGTAGTTTTTGTACCGTTTTTACCTACTTCAATCAAATTATAGATGTGTTTGGTTTGGATGTCAATTCCAAGTAAAACCTCTTTTCGTTGGTCTTTTCCACTATTTGGAATTAACTTGATGTACTGGATTTTTCTTCCTTTTACGTTTTGTAAAATATCCATCGAATATTTGTAACCACTATTGAAAAAAGTCAACATTTTTGAGGGAGTAATTGATTTTTCGTCATTATCATTGGCAGAAGAAACTGTAACTTCTTCATCCTCAGGAACAACTGTGTAGGTTTTTTTTCCGTCAAATAATTTGGTTGCTCCCATAAAATTCAAAACGTATTTGTTGCCTTCTATAGTAACATTTCCTTTGCTCTCCTGATTAATGTTTTCCTTGGTGTTATTCAAATTGTATTTGAATTCGATGGTAATGTTTTTATAACTTTTAATTTTTGCGGTAACTTCATCCAAAAGTTCTTTTGCTTGTTTGTCTTGAGCTTGAATAGTAATCGAAGCTAAAATAAATAGAGCAATAGAAAATAATTTGTTCATTTTAATCTGTATTTTGTTCATTGTTAAAAAAATGTTCTAACGCTACTAAATCTGGAATATTAACACTTCGGGCTTTACTACCTTCAAAAGGTCCCACAATTCCTGCAGCTTCCAATTGATCGATTAATCTTCCAGCTCTGTTGTAGCCTAGTTTTAACTTCCTTTGCAATAATGATGCCGAACCCTGTTGCGCAGTTACAATAATTTCGGCAGCTTCTCTAAACATCGAGTCTCTTTCTGATATATCAAAATCTAAATTCACACTTGAACCTTCTTCACCAACGTATTCAGGAAGCATATAAGCTGTAGCATACGCTTTTTGTGATCCAATAAATTCTACAATTTTATCCACTTCAGGAGTGTCAACAAATGCACACTGTACACGAACCAAATCATTTCCATTAGAAAAAAGTAAATCGCCTCGACCAATCAATTGATCTGCGCCACCTGTATCTAAAATAGTTCTTGAATCGATTTTTGATGTCACTCTAAAAGCAATTCGCGCAGGGAAATTAGCCTTGATCATACCTGTAATTACATTTACAGATGGACGTTGCGTAGCAATAATCAAGTGAATTCCAATCGCACGCGCCAACTGAGCCAATCGAGCAATTGGTGTTTCTACTTCTTTTCCAGCAGTCATTATTAAGTCGGCAAATTCATCCACAACTAAAACAATGTACGGCAAAAATCGGTGACCGTTTTCAGGATTCAATTTGCGCTGCTTGAACTTTTCATTATATTCTTTAATATTACGAACCATCGCGTCTTTTAATAAAGAATAACGATTGTCCATTTCGATGCAAAGTGAATTTAATGTGTTTATTACCTTGTTGTTATCCGTAATGATAGCGTCTTCAGTATCGGGTAGTTTGGCTAAATAATGACGTTCAATTTTGTTGAACAACGTCAATTCCACTTTTTTAGGATCGACCAAAACAAATTTGACTTCAGCTGGATGTTTTTTGTACAAAAGCGAAGTCAAAACCGCGTTCAATCCAACTGATTTCCCTTGTCCAGTAGCACCAGCCATTAATAAGTGTGGCATTTTGGCTAAATCAACCACAAAAGTTTCGTTTGAAATGGTTTTCCCTAACGCAATCGGCAATTCCATTTCAGCTTCTTGGAATTTGGCGGCCGAAATTACCGTTTTCATCGGCACCATCGTTGGGTTTTTATTCGGAACTTCAATACCAATCGTTCCTTTTCCTGGAATAGGAGCAATGATACGAATACCTAATGCAGCTAACGAAAGTGCAATATCGTCTTCTAAACTTTTAATTTTAGAAATTCGAATTCCTGCTTCAGGAACAATTTCATATAAAGTTACCGATGGTCCAACAGTGGCTTTGATTTGAGAAATCGCAATGCCATAATTTTTTAACGTTTCAACAATACGGTTTTTATTTTCTTCTAATTCTTCTTGATTGATCGTAATGCCAACCGAAGCATATTCCTTTAATAAATCAATAGTTGGGAATTTATAATTCGAAAGCTCCAAAGTTGGATCAAATTCGCCAAAATCAGCTACAATTTTTGCTGCCAGATTTTCTTCCATTACATCTTCGTCGGGTGCTTTTTCAATTACAAAAGCATCGTCGTTGGTTTTGATTGCTGGTTCTGCTGGCGTTACAGTCAACTGTGGAGCAACAACTTCGGGTTTTGGTTCTGATTTTAATGTAGGTTCTAATTCAATTTCTGAATAACTCGAAATGGTTGGTTTCAGTGTTTCTTTATTGATTTCAAACTGTGATGTAGGCTTTAAAACTTCGTCTAAGTCATAATCAGCAACGGGTTGTTCATCGTCTTTATCTTCAACTGCATATTCTTCCAAATTGTAATTGGTAGACGACGATTTGGCTTTCATTGCATCAATATCATCCGAAATTTCTTTTTTCTTTTTTTCAAAAAAGGATTTAATCGCCTCAGGAGACATTTTGATTTTGAACAATAAATAAACCACTAATCCAGCGATTAATACTAAAATGGTTCCAATTTTCCCAATAAAATCTTGGAAAAACAAATTCATCTCATAACCAATAGTGCCGCCCAATTGAGGCAATGTTGTAGCGAAAAAGCCAAACAACATCGACAAAATAATCATGGCAAACAAATCCCAAAACCAAGTGTTTTTGAGTTTTTTTAAGGGTAAATCCAATACCAAATAAGTTCCAGTGATGAAAAATAGTTTCACAAACAAGAACGAAGCAGCACCAAAACCTTTGTGAATAAAAATATCAGCCAAATAAGCACCAATTTTTCCTAACCAATTTTGTGCTGTTTCACTTCTATCAATCAACTCGTCCACAATGTTTTGATCTTGGTGTCCGTGAATAAAAAAGGAAACAAAAGCTAACAAAATCCCAATGGAGAAGAGAATCAAAAAACTCCCAATCAACACGCGGTACTGTAATTTCATTTTCCACGGAATTTTCTCTTCGGGAAGTGAATCGTTTTTTAAAGTTTCTTTTTTAGTTGTTTTGGCCATTCTACACTGAAATTACGTACAATACTAAATTAAAATTTTGGAATATAAATGATGCAACCAATAACAATAGCAGTTATTGCGGCAAAAAACACAGCTCCAGCTGCGATATCTTTGATAAAACCAATTTTTTCATGAAACTCAGGATGAACAAAATCGGCGACTTTTTCAACGGCAGTATTCAATCCTTCAATGCTTAAAACCAATCCAATAGCTAAGGTTTGAAACATCCATTCTTCACGTGAAATTTCAAAATAAAATCCGGCAATGACTAATAGTGCAGCAATCGACGACTGAACCATTACACTATGTTCTGTAGTAGCTAATTTAATCGCACCTTTCAGCGCAAATCCCATGCTTTTGAGGCGACCTGTAAAAAAAGATTTGTCTCTTTCGAATTCCATCATGCTATTATAATGCAGCTAAAGCGGCTTCGTAATTAGGCTCGTTCGCAATTTCTGCCACTTGTTCGGTGTATTTTACAATACCGTTTTCATCAACAATAATCACGACTCTTGAATGCAAGCCAGCTAGCGGTCCATCTGTAATTTCCAATCCGTAATCTTTTCCAAAACTTCCTGATTTGAAATCCGACAAATTAATAACGTTTTCCAAACCTTCAGCGCCACAAAAACGTTTTTGAGCAAAAGGTAAATC
>CAYPXI010000050.1:0-7562 GCA_964414655.1 uncultured Flavobacterium sp.
CACCAATAACCATGACAGTAATTTTTTTTGGAGCGTTGGGAAGGAGTGGCAACTGAAAACCTAAAACGTCTATTTATCACTAAACGAAAAAATACGTTTCATAATTTAGAAATGGAATTAGTGAAATGAAGCAAACAAAGAATTGATGCTAGGAATACTTGGACTATGAGCAATTTTTGTGCAGATGAATGAGATAATGAATATTTAGATCATCGTAAAGATGAAATTAATGATTGTTATATAGATTATATTATAGATAATATGTCAGGTAAAATATAGAAAAAACTTGACATTTAAAATAAAATAGTTATCTTTGTTGCTGAATATGAAAGTAACAGATAAAATAGTAGCTAAAATAAATCGAATAGATATAGGTGATGTATTCGGATATGATACTCTTGGATTATCTTCAGATGAAATTATTGCTGGTTCTAAAGCCTTAAGTAGATTAGTTGATAAAGGAGTTATTAAAAGAGCTAGAAAAGGTTATTATTATAAACCTAAAGTTTCTGTATTTGGAGAACAAAAACCTAGAGAAGATATTTTGCTTTCGCTTTATTTGTTTGAGAAAAAGAAGCAAGTTGCCTATATTACCGGAACGAGATTGTATAATAGATTGGGTTTAACTACACAAGTTCCTAGTTCTATACGAGTAGCATCCTTGGACAAACAAGTTAAAGGTAAAGTAGGTAATGTTGTAATTAAGCCAGCGAAGAGTTATGTGAAAGTAACTGCTGATACTATAAAATATTTGGAGTTATTGGATGTTATTAAAGATTTGAATACTATTCCTGACTTGCAAAAAAGTGATGGGCTTGTTTATTTAAAAAAGACTATTTATAATTTTGAGACAACTGAAATAAAAAAACTGGTAACTTATGGAGTTGCTTATCCTCCAAAAGTTAGAGCTTTGCTTGGTGCTCTTTTGGAAGTAATGAATGTTGACACAGCCAACCTTTCTTTATTGAAAAAATCGATAAATCCTTCGAGTAGTTATGACTATGGAATTACTCCTAAAATGCTTTCGACTGTTAACTCCTGGAATATAGTATAATGAATTTACATTTAGATAAAGACAATTTTGAAGGTGCTATCGTAGCTGCTGCTGACTATTTTGAAATTCCTGAGATTTTTATTGAAAAAGATTATTGGGTTACTTATGCTTTGCATCAACTTTTTCATTCGGATGTAAAAGATTTGATTGTTTTTAAAGGTGGTACTTCATTATCAAAATGTTATAATGTTATTCAACGATTTTCGGAAGATATTGATATTGTTGTTGTAAAAAATGATGGCGATAGCGGAAATGCTTTGAAAGAAAGATTAAGAAATGTCACCAATGTTATTGATAAGTCTATTCTTGAGGTTGTACCAGATGATCCAAATACTAATAAAAAAGGTAGTATTAGAAAAATTATTTACTCCTTTCCAAAAGTTGGTGTAAAAGGAACCTATGGAGAAGTGAGAGAAAATATTGCATTGGAAGTTTCTCATATGGGTAATACAGAACCCAATGTTGTACAACCTATTCGAACCTTGATTGCCGATTATATCAAAACAACTCCGACTATTGAATTAATTACTCAATTTGGATTAGAAGATTTTGAAGTTAAAGCATTAGCTGTTGAACGCACTTTTTGTGAGAAGATAATTAGTTTGGTTCGATTTTCTTATACTGAAAACCCAATTGAGGATTTATCTAATAAAGTTCGTCATACTTATGATTTAACTCTGTTAATGAAGCTTGATAGCATCAAGGACTTTGTTAATTCAGATTTATTTGACAGTATGTTATTACAAGTTGCCAAAGATGATGACAAAGCAATACCTAACGATAAAAATTGGCTTTACAACCATCCAAAGAATGCCCTAATTTTTAGTGAAACTGAAATGGTTTGGAATACTTTGAAAAAGGTTTACTCTGGCTCAAAATTCAATGAACTCCTTATTGGTAAAACAAAGCCACCCACTGAAAATGAGGTTTTTGAAACTTTAGTATTTCTTTCTAAACGAATTGAAGGAATTGAATGGGATGTTTTAAAACTATAATTAGCATAAATTAATCCAAAAGTGGTGTAATAAAATTTCTTTTGAAAGATTTATTTTTGCTTTTGATTTAGAATAGGAATAATCTTGATCTATTTCTAAATTATTTATCTTTTCATCAATAGACCATTCAGAATTAATTTTAGAAATATCTTCAATCCATCTATTTATTTTATTAATCCAATTTGTAAAATTGTCATTTTCAATGAAAGCAATCAATCCACTTTCTTTTAAAGTAAAACCGTGTTTTTCTATTTTAAATCGTTCTATACCACCATTACATTCTTTTGCGCCGGATACTTTAAAGTTTTCACCAATAACATATTCTTTTTCTCTTTTTGCAGGTGATGGAGTTGGTAGAATTTTTGCTTCAATTACAAAAAGAGCAGTATTCGTAATCCCTTCTTCTAAATTATAAAAGTATAAATCTGGAATTCCTTTAACTTTATGAAATAATTCAGAATATTGTTCGCCAGCAAGAAAAGTGTAATTGGCTTTTATCAATTGGATATTTAACTGTTGTACAAAAACTTGAGTGTATTTATTTTCATTTATTGGACTCAAAATCTTACTATCATTTATCGCTTTTTTGAAATGAGGTGAAGTAATTTTTACAGAATTAATTATTTTTTGAATAGTAGTAGTTTTCGATATACTCGAAATAGGCACTGCATTATTTTGTTGTTCATCTATTATCATTAATAGCCTGCTTTAGAATAGTCCGCAAAGCATTTATCAGCATCACGGTATGCTATTAAAGATAACCAATACCTTTTTTGATTTGGCTTAATAAAAATAATTGTATCTTTTTCAGCATAAATTTTTATAATTCGATTTGAGGATAATTGAGCTGATATTTTGTAGTTACTTAATTCTTCTATTATTTTTTCATCTAAATTTTTAATTTCACTGTGAAAAATAGTCGCCGTATTTGAGCTATCGTATCTAAATATTGTTGCAATAAATGAGTTGTCTAATGCAACAACATCTGATAGTCTAAATTTTTTATCATTATTTTCAAACATTAAATTTAGAATATGGCAAAATTCTTTCCCATAATTAATAAGAAAAGGTTTGAATGTTTTCTCATCATTTGCAATGGGTTTTACAGCATCTGAACGCTCTCCATTTCTTAAGAAAAGTTGCATTGTACCATTTACATCAGAAATTATTTTTTTGTCAATTTCAGAAATTAGGCTTTCATTTTCGTTAGTAACAAATGGTAATGACATATAATCACTTTTAAGTATAGCAGAATTTAAATTTATTAAAAGTTGACTACTTGTAGAAAAAATATAAAATCTATAAAAATCAGAATTTTTTTTGAAGGAGCTACTAATGTTTTTAAGTAGATTTATGTCTTTATTTTTAGATCCTATGCCAATAATTTTATGTTTAAAAGAGAAACTTATTTCATTGTAGAAAACAGGAAGATATTTTTGACCAATGTTTTCCCATAAAACTAAGTTTGGTGCAGTAAAAATAATCTCTTCTGGAACCTTTTCAAATTTAAGATTACAATCAATATCGTCGAGTTTAGAATAATCAATTCCTTTTTCTCTAATAGCTTCTGTAGGTATGGTTTTTATATTTTTCAAATATTCAGGAAATTTTTTTCCTTTAGTCCCTAAAATATAACCCTCACCAACCTCACAATGATTATTATCCAAATAATCTTCAAACTTCGTTTCTTGAGAAAATTTATTTAAAAGTGTTTTAATTCTACCGCCACCTAATAAATTATTCTTCCAAATAAAATTATTCTCAATAGCAGTTTGTCTATTTATGAAATGTAAATCATAATCATCTATTTCAAAAACAATTCTTTCTTTTGTTGCTCTAGTTCTTCTAAATGTTAAGTGCAAAATATTTTTTTGCCAATCGATTTCACTCTTACGAATAAACATTGCGGCAGCTGCAACATCTGCTCCATCCCAGAGGGAATTGTTTCTTGCTAATGCTGTGAAATCTAATATCTGAAGTATATTTAATTTTGAGAATAATTTTTCTTTAAAATTACTAGATGTTGAATTATATAATAAACTAGATGATTTTACAATTAAACATTGTAATCCATTTGGTTTCAAATAATCGTAAGTATCTACTAAAAATTTTAATGCCAATTGATTACTTGGTATTTCTATTGGTTCATTATCAATTCTACTATTACTTTCATACTCTCTAGTGCCGCCACGGACAAATGGTGGATTTCCAATTACTAAATCAAATTTTGTTTCTGAAAGCTTGTGTTTAATAAAAAAGTCCGATTCTATAACATTTGATTTTCTTAAATCATCAAACTTAAGTTTTGTAATAATTTCAATAGGTTTCAATTCATTACAAAGTGCCAAGCACAAACTAAAAGATGCTAGTTGAACAGCTTGTTCTTCTTTATCGACACCATAAACATTTTTTAATAACGATTTTAAAACATCTAAATTTGGTAATTTCATTTCGTTTTGTAATCGCCATATTTGAACTAGTCTTTTAAAAGCGATTACTAAAAAAATACCAGAGCCACAACTTGGATCCAAAATTTGAAAATTAGATAAGTTTATTTCATTAAATTTTTTTAATGGCAATACTTCATCAACTAAAAGCTTGACCAAATGTGATGGTGTATAAAAAGTTCCTTCTTTTTTCTTTTTCTCATCTTGAGATAAATTTGGATCATCGGTAGATGCTAGAAACTCTTCATATAATCGACTTATTAATTCAACAGGAATATACTTAAACTCAAAATATCGCCAATCTGGAAACAAAGGTATTTGTTTAGAATTAAGAGTTGTATTTGTATCTAATAAATCAGCAAGTATTGATAAATTTAAACCTTCTAAAGTTTGTTTATCCTTTGAATTCCATTCAAATACATTTCCATTAAAACCCTTTACAGGGTCATTTAAATCTTCTATTAACTCAATAAATTTATTATTTCGTAATACATCATTAAATGTACTTGAACTGTACTTTTTAAAAAATTTCTCTGATAATAATTTTCCGCCATCATCATCAATTCTTTCTTCTAAATATTTAATAAGTATTGATTGGATTATTATTTTATTAATAAGTACAATTGGGATATTAGGGTTTGCATCTTTAAATTGATTTATAACATATCTAATATTTTGAATTAACTTATCATAGGATGAGTTTTTAAATTCAAATTTTCTTTTATTTTCCTCCTCTTCCCAAAAAACGCCACTCTTAATTTTGATTGCAAATTGATCATTATAGATTTGCTTAATTTTAGCTGTTTGTTTTATACTCTCGAAAAGATATTCTGGTTTTCCATTATCTTTTATGTGAGTTGTACAATCTATAATTTTTATCTCAGTATCATAGAAAATAGCAACCAAAGGCACTTCGCCACTGCTCCAAATTTTTTTTTGTATTTGAGTTAGGGTATTTTCATTGAATGCCTCACCAGTAAAATCATAAAGATAGACTTGCGGTTTGTAACTTCCATTTAATTGTTTTCGCAAAAAAATTGCATCTGCATTAAATGAATTAGCATTATCAATGTGGAATTGTATTTGAGGATCTATTAAATTATTTTGAGTTTTCGTTAAAAAAAACGCATCATCTTCTATTTCAAATCCTAGTTTACCTATGGATTGATAGAATTTATTAGTCTTTTCTTTTATTTCACTCATAATTTATTATCGACAAGCAAAAGTAGAAAATTTAGTCTTTAAATGTAACAAATTTTTATTTCTTTTCAAATTAATACTAAATATTTTTCACATTCAAATAATTGTATAGTTTACAAAGTTTAATCAAATTTACTTGATTAATTTCCAATTGCCCAATCTCAATAAATGCAATATCATTGGCAAATGCTTTTTCACCAATTAAATGTTCAATGTGAACGTAAACCGCTTCTCGAAGTCTTGGGTTGTCTTTGTGGACGATGTAGTTTTTGAGTAGTACTTTTATTCCTAAATCGGTTGGTTTGTTTGGGTTTTGTATAGGGATGAAATACATTTCGCTTATTCGTAAAGTAATGCCATAATATTCTAGTGGTTTGTCTGTGCTGTTTTCGTATTTGGTTAGGTTGATTTCTGGTTGAAGGAACGCTGTAATTTTCCAACGCTCTACAACTGGTGCATGATGGACTAGTAACTCTACTTCTTTGAAAAGGTATGGGTTTCCGTTTGCGGTGATTATTAATTCTGCACCATTTTTTTTGTTCTTGATGATGAGGTCTAGGTCTTTGTTGTATTGATGTAGTATTTTGAGTAGTTTATCGAAATGGGTTTTTAGTTCTTCTTGTGGTATTTCGTTTAGGAGTAGGAAAACGAAGTTATTCTGTTGGAAGTGGTTCCAAAAGTTGGTTATAGTTTTCATGTTATTAGTTTTTTAACCGCAAAGAGCGCGAAGAAGGCACAAAGTCCGCAAAGCACTTCGACTGCGCTCAGTGTGACAATTTTTATCTTTTATCTTGTGTTGATTTATCGTATGGTATTAGATTGACCATTTCCCTTAATCGTGAGCGAACTCGATTGCCGTAGTATTTTTCTATTTCTGTAGCTGATAGGTTTGTGGTTATGTGGGATAGGAGTTTTTTTGAAATGAATAGATCATATCGGCCTAATAGGATTTCTGCCATTACATTGCATTCGTTTCCAAAGTATTTTAAGTTATTTTCTGTTCCTAAATCGTCGAAACAATAGGTTCTTGGTTCGGATTGGTAGAGTTTGCCGATGCTGTATTTGTGGATTATTTGGTAGCCGTCCTGGATGAATTCGAAGCTGATGTCTCTGCATGGTTTTACAATGAATTTGTGTTCGGTAGGAGTGAGGTATTTCATTATGTTCATTAGTGATGTTTTGCCGCAGCCAATTGGTCCGGTTAGTAATATTCCCTTGTTGAGGTTTATTCCGTATTGGAAACATGTTGGTTCATCTTTTAGGAAATAGGCAATGAGTTTGTAAACTATTAGGTAATCTGTTTCAAGGATTTTGAAATGATTGCCGTATAGTTCAACACCTTTAGCTTCGAGCCAATTGATTACTTCGGTGTAGCTGTAGTGGGATTTTATATTTTCATTCATTGGGTTGCTGTTTGTTTGCTAAAGCGAAGGTTTTGGAACACGGATGACACAGATTGAACGGATTTACGCAGATTAGCCACCCCGCCCTTCGGGCACCCCTCCAAAGGATGGGAATACTAGAGAGGCTCTGAATAGTCTTTGTCGGTTGTTGTGTTGAGTTGTTTTGCTCTGTTGGGTTGTTCTGCATTTGAAATAAATTTTGGTGCGTTAATCATCCAATTTTGTGCTGCTGCTTGCCAATCGACCATTGGTGTTTTACCTCCGACTAACCAACCGACACTTTTGAAGTAATTGTAGAATTTTTGAGCTTCTTGTTCCGGAAAGTTATTTTCTTGGAAATAGGTTTTAACTTCTTCGATTAATGGATGTAACTTTTCTTCTTTTTTCGCGGAACTTTTTTCTTCTTTTGAATTTTCATTTTCTAAATTGTAATTATTTATTTCTTCAAAATTTTTTGTGAGCT
>CAYPXI010000051.1:0-7411 GCA_964414655.1 uncultured Flavobacterium sp.
GGCGTAGCCAATCCCTAATTATTACAGATTGCGCCAAGCTCGCTTGAGCGTTTTTATGACCAAAGCGGTTTAAACTTCTTTGATATAAAAGGTTTGATTTTCAATTTGTAATCTGTTTTTTGTAAAAGGATTTATTTTTTTGATAGATTTGATAAAAAATAGAACATGAAAAAATACATCTTCACTTTTGTTATGTTACTATATCAGTTGGCTTTTTCCAATATAGTAGCGCCTCCAATTGCCAATATGATTGGCGATCAAGCTATATGTGATGAAGGACCAGCTATAGATGGAATAGAATATTTTGATTTGACACTATACAATGCACAAATTTTGGATGGAAACCCTTTGCCGTTATCCAATTACACAGTTGAATATTTCCTAACGCAAAGCGATGCGTTGAATAACATGAACCCAATTGCTAATCCTATGGCTTTTAGCGGTGCTGATGGGCAAACAATTTATGTTAGAGTAACTGATATCACCACTTCAGAATTTTCGTTGACTTATTTTGGTTTAATGGTGTTTTTACCTCCTCAAACTCTTGCGCCATCCACTTTGTTAACCACTTGTGATACCAATTTTAATGATGGCTATTTGTCCATTAATCTAGATAGTTACAAACCTATATTACTAAATGGTTTGTCACCATCATTGTATTCCATCGTTTTTTACTCTAGTTTGGCTGATGCATCTAATTTCAGCAATCCAATAGCTAATCCTACCAATTATGTAACTGGAACAGGTTCAGTTTATTATGTGTGTTACAATAATGAAACTTTATGTTCAAGTATTTCATATTTTAATGTTGTTATTGAACAACAGCCTACACCAGTTATAACCAATGAAGTTCATACTATCTGTGTAGATTATCTGACTAACACAGTTGAAAATGTTTTAGTATTAGAATCTACTAACTTTACTAGTTATTTGAATGCACCACAAGTTCCAGTACCAAGTTATATGTATCAATGGTACATAAATGGTGTGGCTATTGCTGGTGCCAATTCACCTACATATTTAATCAGCTATCCATTAAGTAACAATAGTTCTGCTGTTTTTTCTGTTCAAATGTACAGTACATCAGCTGGAAGTTGTGTAGGTACTTCTCAAGATTTTATAGTAAACCAATCTGGGCAAGCGTCGCCTATTGGTATTGGTTATTCAATTGTAAATAATTCAGGCAATCAAACAATCACTGTTGAAGTTCAAGGATATGGAGTTTATCAATATTCACTTGATGGTGAGCCACGTCAAGACAGTCCAATTTTTGAAAATGTTACTTTAGGAGCACACACTATTACGGTTTGGGATACTGAAGGTGGAATCAATTATAGTTGTAATCCTTTGATATTAAGCAATGTTGAAGTGGTAGCTGGTACAACGCCACCGCCAACAGGTAATGTTACACAATCTTTCAACCAAGGCGCTACTTTAGCTGACATTCTAGTTTCAGGTGAAAATATCCTCTGGTATGCTACAGTTAATAGTGTTATTCCTTTGCCAATGAACACAGTTTTAGTTAATGGTTCAACTTATTATGCTACTCAAAAAATTGGTGGTTATGAAAGTATTGCTCGATTGGCAGTGACTGTACAAACCAATTTAAATACTATTGCTTTTAGCAAAAATGATTTCTCTGTTGTTCCTAATCCAATACATGATTTTGTAAGAATTCAAAGCAATGATAGTATTCGTGCAATCGAAATATATAATCTTTTAGGACAACTCGTTTTTATGCAAAATGCAAATGATACTGAATTGATCTTAGACTTACAACACTTCAAATCGGGTAATTATGTAGCCAAAATTCAATCGGAAAATCATGTAGGCGTTATCAAATTGACCAAAAATTAATGGAAATCATTGTTGCACTTTTTACATTTGGTCTAATAGTCGTCATAATTATATTGTTTTTTAAAATTGTATTTGCAACTTCTGAACACAATTACGGACTCATTTTCAACAAACCTTTTTATGTTCATTTTTATCCCAAAATTAAAGCGTTAACAGCTAATCAAAGTTACGTTTTGCACAAACAGTTTCAGTATTTCAATACATTAGAAGACAAAAAGAAAAAGTACTTTGAACATCGGGTAGCATCATTTATTGAACGTTATGAGTTTGTAGGAAAAGAAGATTTTTTAGTTACTGATGAAGTAAAAGTGCTAATTGCGGCTACATCGACTATGCTCACTTTTGGCATGCGAAAATATTTATACGATGTTATCGACACCATAATTGTCTATCCTAGTGCGTATTATTCTACAATCAATGAAGCGTATCACAAAGGCGAGTTTAATCCACGAATGCGCGCTATTGTTTTTTCATGGGAAGATTTTATTGCTGGCTACGAAATATCAAATGATAATCTGAATTTAGGAATACACGAGTTCAGTCATGTTTTGCATTACCACGGTATGAAGAGCGAAGATGCAAGTGCTATGATATTTTCAAGAATTTACAAGCAAATTCAAAACGAAGTCAATCATCCGCCCAATCGCCAAAAGCTTATCAATTCGAGTTATTTTAGGATTTATGCTTATACCAATCAGTTTGAGTTTCTTTCGGTAATAGTAGAGCATTACTTCGAAACACCTTGGCAGTTCAAGCAAGAATTTCCTGAGTTGTATCAAAACGTTAGTAAAATGTTGAATCATAAACATTAGATTTTCTTTCTGATTTTTATCATATTTTATGCGGTAATGTTGTCGTAATTTTAATCGTGCTTAAAATGAAACGATTATGAAACAAAATGTTCCCGTGTCATCGATAATGACCAAAAATGTGATAAAGTTAAATCTGTCTGATGATTTGACCAAAGCCGAAAGCTTATTCAAAAAACACCACATCCGACATATTCCTGTTGTTAATGGAAATGTTATTGTTGGAATGTTGAGCTATACTGATTTATTGCGAATTTCTTTTGCAGATGCTATTGACGAGGATGAAGAAGTTGTAGATGTTACTGTTTACAACATGTTTTCAGTTGAGCAAGTTATGGCGCGCAATTTAGTTAAAGTTAGTCCAGACGATACCATCAAAACAGTAGCTGAAATTTTAGCTTCAAAAGAATTTCATGCACTTCCTGTTGTGCAAGGTGATTTGTTGGTTGGGATTGTAACCACAACAGATTTGATTAAATACTTGCTTGAACAATACAATTAATGTGTAGTTAATCGATTTTATTACTAAATAATTGAGGTTCAATAATTGACTTTTGAAAATAAATGTAAATTGCGTCAAATTTCAATTTATCAATTATGATTAGAAAACTACTTTTGTTCTTTTCTTTGAGTTTGATTTTCTTTTTGAAGCAAGATGTTAAGGCTCAAATCTACAGTAATGGTTCACTTTCTACGGGTTCGGTAACAGCAAGTGGTTTTGCCGCACCATCTAGTTATACGTGGAGTGAATTACAAAACAATGCAGGTAATACAACTCAAGTAAACGGTACATCTGGACTTCCGGCTTATTTCTATTCTGATAATTCTGTTAGTTATGCCTTAGCAGATGATTTTGTTGTGCCAACTGGTCAGACATGGGATGTTACTGGTTTTGATTTTTTTTGTTACGAGCCTGTATATTCGGGTTCAGTTCCACCTATTGATCAATTGCGAATTAGATTATACAATACAAATCCGTCTGTAAATGGGGCAACTCCAATAGCGGGTGATTTAGTGACCAATGTTTATGATGCCGCCAATAGTGACAATGCATTTATCTATAGAATATTTCATTCAGTAATACCAAATCCACAACAACCCAATTTTTCAAGAAAAATTTTTCGCGTAAGAGGAAATTTATCTGCAACTTTACCGCCAGGACAATATTGGGTTGAATTTCAATCGCATGCTGCCGATAATACCGAAGTGTTTTTTCCACCAGTTACAATTGTCGGAAGCAGATTGGTGGCAGGAGCAAATTCAAAGATTAATGTGATTTCGTCTATTTTTCCTTCCGATGTTTTGGGATGGGGAACTAATATAGATATTGGAATTCCGAACTCAGCGCCCGATGTTGCTTTGGCAATTCCTTTCAATATTTATGGTACGGTGGTTTTAAATTCAGATGAAAATGATTTTTCTACTAATGTAGTTATGTTTCCCAATCCTGCCTACCAAAATTTTTCAATTTCTTTAACTTCAGGTAGTTTGATAAAAAATGTTAAAATATTTGATTATAATATGCGTGTTGTCAAAGAGATTAGTTCTAAAGACAGCTCTTTTTTAGAGGTTGATGTGAGTGATTTATGTGGTGGTGTATATTTTATAAATGTTGTAGATAATTTTGATTTGGGAAAAACAATAAAACTAATTCATCTATAAATCATGAATGTGGTAAATTAAAAATTTTTTTTAAATTTTTTTTTGTACTTTTCCGATTAAATATTTAAAAAACGAAAATTATGAATAGAAAAATTACTCTTTTATCATTAAAATGCTTGGCGTTAATTGGTTTTACACAAGTATTATCGGCTCAACAAATTTATACTAACGGTCCTTTGTCTACAGGAGCTACTAGTGTTAGTGGTGTAGCAGCACCATCAGGTTACACTTGGAGTGAGCTTCAGTCTGAAACAGGCAATACAACGGAATCAAATACTAGTATTGGATATTCAGCGTATTATTTGGCAGATGGTTCAACATCATTTGCAATAGCAGATGATTTTGTGGTTCCAACTGGAGAAATATGGAATGTTTCAAGTTTTGATTTTTTTATTTATCAAACAAATTATGCAGGTGTCACACCTCCAATTGATGAGTTGAGGGTTCAGGTTTATAATGGTAATCCTTCAGCTGGAGGTACTGTTTATGCGGGAAATTTAACTGCTAATGTATTAGATGTAGCAAATAGTATTGATGCTTCTATTTATAGAACGGGTAATTCTGTTACTCCAGCTCCTGGAACAGTTCCAGGCACAGCCCGAAAATTATGGAAAGTTAGAGGGACTTTAACTACTGATCTACCAGCAGGAACCTATTGGGTTGTTTTTCAGGGTCATGCAATTAATAATGCTGCTTTTTTTAGTCCGCCAGTTACAGTTTCTGGTTTCAGAGGTTTGCCAGAGTGGAATGGCCAACAACTTACAGTGCCTACTGCTGCTTGGAGTAACTTAAATGATACAGGAAATCCAGCAACAGCACCTGATTTTCCCCAGGCTATGGCTTTTATTGTTAATGGCGGCGTTTTAGGTATAAATCAAAATGAAATTATGGCTTTAACTGCAACTCCAAATCCAGTGAGAGATGTTTTGAATTTATCTAGCAGCAACGATATTACAAGTGTTGAAATATTTAATATGCTTGGGCAACAAGTATTAGTTAAAACAATTAATGCAGCTCAATCTCAGGTTGATATGTCACAATTGAATTCAGGAACTTATATGGTTAAAGTTCTTTCTGATAAGCAACAAAAAGCTATTAAAGTAGTTAAAGAATAATTAAGACCGAATTAAATACAAAAAGCCCTGAAATTTTCAGGGCTTTTTTATTTTTTTAAATTGAGGTTAGTGTTTTTAATTCGGCTATGGTTTGTGTCGGATTAGATGCTTTAAAAACAAAATTCCCAGCGACCAATACATCTGCGCCAGATTTTACTAGTTGTTTAGCATTTTTATCCGAAACACCTCCATCAATTTCGATTAGTGTAGAAGCATTTTTACGAACAATTAATGCTTTTAATTTTTCGATTTTTGAATAGGTGTTTTCGATGAACGATTGTCCGCCAAAGCCTGGATTTACGCTCATGATACAAACCATATCAATGTCATTAATAATATCTTCTAATAAATCAACATTAGTATGTGGATTTAGTGCAACTCCTGCTTTCATCCCTTCGGCTTTTATGGCTTGTAGCGTGCGGTGAAGATGCGTGCAGGCTTCATAGTGAACGGTAAGTATATTAGCGCCTAACGAAGCAAAAGTTTTGATGTAACGATCTGGGTCGGTAATCATTAAATGGACGTCGATTGTTTTTTTAGCATGTTTTGTAATGGCTTCCAAAATGGGCATTCCAAACGAAATATTTGGTACAAAAACGCCGTCCATAATGTCGATGTGAAACCAATCGGCTTGGCTGTTGTTGATCATTTCGATGTCGCGTTGCAAGTTGGCAAAATCGGCGGCTAAAACAGAAGGTGCGATGAGCGTATTTTTCATTTTATGCTGAATTTATTTCAGTATCTGATGTTGCTGAAATGAGTTAGTGTTGTTTTGGCAAAGGTAAAATTTTAACCGCAAAGAGCGCAAAGGTTTGTCGCAAAGTTCGCAAAGAAAAATAAATGCGTTTGCATTACTGGTTTGCGTGAAGGATAGGAGCGGCATCCTTTTGTGTAACGCAGTGAAGCAAAAGATACAGCGGATAGCCTGACCCTTGTGGTCACGCCCAAATTGAAAACTTCAAAATTCGTTGTTCAATATTGAATATTCAACTTGGAATGTTGAATGCTGAAATTTGTAAAAAGCAAAACTCTGGAAACCCGAGCGAAGCGAACTGACCGCGAGTTTTGCTTGCCCCAAAAAAGCAAAACTCCGGTAATCAGCCGGAGTTTCAATCATCAATCAAAAAACGAACAGTTTTGAAACTGTTGTTATTGTGAAATTCTAAATGCCTTAATTTTGGAATTTGGAATTTGTTTTTTGGAAATTTACCCAAGGTATGTTTTCAGGATTTTACTTCTTGAGGTATGTTTTAATCTGCGAATTGCTTTTTCTTTAATTTGACGTACGCGCTCACGAGTTAAGTCGAACGTTTCTCCAATTTCTTCTAAGGTCATTGGGTGTTGGTCGCCTAAGCCAAAGTACAAACGAACTACATCGGCTTCTCTTGGTGTGAGAGTTTCTAAGGAACGCTCAATTTCAGTACGTAAAGATTCGTGAATCAATTCGCGGTCTGGATTTGGCGATTCTCCTGAACGTAAAACGTCGTACAAGTTAGAATCTTCTCCTTCTACTAAAGGCGCGTCCATTGATAGGTGACGACCCGAGTTTTTCATGGATTCTTTTACGTCATTTACAGTCATATCGAGTTCTTTGGCAATTTCTTCAGCAGAAGGCGGACGCTCGTTTGATTGCTCTAATAAAGCGTACATTTTGTTGATTTTATTGATAGAACCGATTTTGTTTAACGGTAAACGAACGATACGCGATTGTTCTGCTAATGCTTGAAGGATTGATTGACGAATCCACCAAACGGCGTACGAAATGAATTTGAAACCACGCGTTTCATCAAAACGTTGAGCGGCTTTAATCAAACCTAGATTTCCTTCATTAATTAAATCAGGCAAAGTCAATCCTTGGTTTTGGTACTGTTTTGCTACCGAAACCACGAAACGTAAATTGGCTTTGGTAAGCTTTTCTAAAGCACGTTGATCGCCTGCTTTGATGCGTTGTGCTAATTCCACTTCTTC
>CAYPXI010000052.1:0-7162 GCA_964414655.1 uncultured Flavobacterium sp.
AACTTTTAAACTTTTAAACTTTTAAACAATATAAACAATGAAAGTAACCATAGACGGTCAAGAAATTGAAGTAGCTCCAGGAACAACCATCCTGCAAGCCGCTCGTATGATTGGTGGAGAATCCGTTCCGCCAGCCATGTGTTATTATTCGAAACTCAAAGGAACAGGCGGAAAATGCCGTTGTTGTTTGGTGGATGTTACCAAAGGTAGCGAAGCCGATCCACGTCCAATGCCAAAATTAGTAGCTTCTTGTGTTACAGGTTGTCAAGACGGAATGGAAGTGGCAAGTAAATCGTCGGAAAGAGTAACCGAAGCACGCAAAGCCGTAACCGAATTTTTGTTGATCAATCACCCATTGGATTGCCCAGTTTGTGACCAAGCAGGTGAATGTGATTTACAAAACTTAAGTTTCGAACACGGAAAATCGGAAACCCGTTTTATTGAAGAAAAAAGAACTTTCGAACCCGAAGATATTGGTCCATACATTCAATTGCACATGAATCGTTGTATTGTTTGTCAACGTTGTGTAGAAGTGGCTGATCAATTAACTGATGGTCGGGTTCATGGTGTTTTGAATCGTGGTGATCACTCGCAAATTTCAACTTGTGTTTCAGCAGCAATTGACAATGAATTCTCTGGAAACATGATTGATGTTTGTCCAGTTGGAGCGTTAACGGATAAAACCTTCCGATTCAAATCGAGAGTTTGGTTCAACAAACCATTCAACGCTCATAGAGAATGCACTACGCCAGGTTGTTGTGGAAAAACAACTTTATGGATGTTCGGAAACGAAATTCAACGTGTAACGGCTCGCAAAGACGAGTACCACGAAGTAGAAGATTTCATCTGCAACACTTGTCGCTTCGATAAAAAAGAAGTTACGGATTGGGTAATTGAAGGTCCGCGTAAATTCGAAAAAGATTCGGTTATCAATCAAAATAATTATACGAGAAAATTAGACAAAGTAGTCATCAATACCGAAAAAGGAATCCTTCAAGGTAGAGACATCGACCGCAAAAAAATCAGTATGGCTGAGATTGATTACAACGAAAAAATTGACGGAAGTAAACTAGATAGCAAAAACAATGGATAGTGGATTTATTATAGAAAAAAGTGTTTTCATAGTAGCTGTTTTCGCTATCACTATGGTTATGGCGATGTATTCTACTTGGGCAGAACGTAAAGTGGCTGCTTTTTTACAAGATCGTGTAGGTCCGAATCGCGCAGGTTGGGGCGGACTATTACAACCGCTGGCCGATGGTATGAAATTATTCGCTAAAGAAGAATTTGAACCCAATACACCGAACCGATTTTTATTTTTCGTTGGTCCAGCAATCGCAATGAGTACGGCGTTAATGACCAGTGCAGTAATTCCGTGGGGCGACAAACTCGAAATGTTCGGAAGAACTGTAACGCTTCAAGCGACCGACATTGATGTTTCACTATTGTACATTTTCGGAGTAGTTTCTGTGGGTGTTTACGGCATCATGATTGGTGGTTGGGCATCGAATAATAAGTTCTCATTAATGGGAGCCGTTCGTGCAGCTTCACAAATGGTTTCGTATGAAGTAGCCATGGGATTATCGATTATTGCCTTATTAATGATGACAGGAACCTTGAGTTTGAAAGAAATTTCATTGCAACAACAAGGCATGAATTGGAACGTTTTCTATCAACCAGTAGGATTTTTAATTTTCTTGATCTGTGCTTTCGCCGAAACGAATCGAACGCCTTTTGACTTAGCCGAATGTGAAAGTGAATTGATTGGTGGTTATCACACTGAATATTCATCCATGAAAATGGGATTCTATTTGTTTGCCGAATACGCCAATATGTTCATTTCTTCAGCCATTTTAGCCATCTTGTATTTTGGAGGTTACAATTATCCTGGAATGAGTTGGGCCGTTGAAAATTGGGGTGTTAACATTGCCAACGTAATCGGAATTGTGGTATTATTCATCAAAATATGCGGATTCATTTTCTTCTACATGTGGATTCGTTGGACGATACCACGTTTTAGATACGATCAATTGATGAATTTGGGTTGGAAAATATTAATTCCACTTTCCATCATCAACATAGTAATAACAGGAATTTGCATTTTAGCTTTTAAATAAGAAAAGAAATTATGTCAACATCGATACAAAGTATATCCTTATCAGGCAGAAAAAAGCAGGTTTCCAACAAGGAAATGACTTTTTTAGAAAAAATGTACCTGATTGCCATTGTAAAAGGTTTGTGGATTACCATTAAGCACTTTTTCAAGAAAAAAGCAACGATTCATTACCCAGAACAAGTACGTTCATTCAGCCCAGTTTACCGTGGAAGACACATGCTCAAACGCGATGAACAAGGTCGTGAAAACTGTACAGCTTGTGGTTTGTGTGCGCTTTCATGTCCAGCCGAAGCTATTACAATGAAAGCAGCCGAGCGCAAAAAAGGCGAAGAACATCTGTACAGAGAAGAAAAATACGCCGAAATCTACGAAATCAACATGTTGCGTTGTATCTTTTGTGGGTTGTGTGAAGAAGCTTGTCCGAAAGACGCTATTTACTTGACTCTTTCAAAAGAATTGGTTCCAGCACAATACGACCGTGAAGATTTTATTTTCGGAAAAGATAAATTAGTAATGCCGCTTGATATGGCAATGGCCAATACTAAAAAACTGAATTAATTATGTCATTAGTACTTATACTTTTTTACATCTTATCGGCCATTACTTTATCAACGGCCTTTTTGACAATTTATACGCGAAGACCGATTCACAGTGCCATTTATTTGGTGATTTGCTTCTTCTCTATCGCGGGTCATTACTTGCTTTTTAACGCACAGTTTTTGGCGATTGTTCACGTCATTGTGTATTCGGGTGCAATTATGATTCTGTTCTTGTTTACCATCATGTTGATGAATTTGAATAACGAAGATGAAGTTCACAAACCGCGTATCAAACGATTTGGTGCCATCACCGTTTTCTGTTTGTTGTGCTTGGCGCTGATTGCTATTTTTATGAATTCAAAACCCATTGTGGGCGAATATTATACATCGGGCGAAGATTACCAATCGATCAAAGTGCTTGGAAAAGTATTGTTGAACGAATACATGGTACCTTTTGAATACGCTTCTATCCTACTTTTGGTGGCGATGATGGGAACGGTTTTATTGTCTAAAAAAGAAAAATCACAAGAGTAAAATGAATAATATTTTAAATGAAATAGGAATAGAAAACTACTTGTTTCTTTCGGTTCTACTGTTCTGCATTGGAATTTTAGGGGTTTTGTACCGCCGCAATTCGATTATTGTTTTTATGTCGATAGAAATTATGTTGAATGCAGTCAACTTATTATTTGTGGCTTTTTCTGCCTATCATCAAGATAGTGAAGGTCAAGTTTTTGTGTTTTTTTCGATGGCAGTTGCCGCAGCAGAAGTTGCCGTAGGTTTAGCCATATTAGTTGCGGTGTTCAGAAACATTGGCTCGATTGATATTTCGAAATTGAAAAATTTAAAAGGATAACCCAAAATGGAGAACAGTTTAATTTTACTTTTATTATTAACCCCGTTTTTTGGGTTTTTATTCAATGTTTTCTTCGGAAAATCGGTTTCCAAATCGGTTTCAGGATTCATCGGAACTGCAGCTGTAGTGGTTTCTTTTATCATCAGCATTATTTACTTTATGCAAGTCAATGGTTCTGGTCAAGCGATAAAAGTATCCTTGTTTGATTGGATTTCCGTTAGCAATTTCAAATTGGATTTTGGTATTTTACTCGATCAATTATCACTACTTTGGTTGTTATTCGTTACCGGAATTGGTTCGTTGATTCACTTGTATTCCATCAGTTATATGCACGATGACGAATACATGCACAAGTTTTTTGCTTACTTAAACTTGTTTGTTTTCTTTATGATTACGCTAGTTGTAGGAAGTAATTTACTCGTAATGTTCATCGGTTGGGAAGGCGTTGGTTTGTGTTCGTATTTACTCATCGGATTTTGGTATAAAAACCAAGACTACAACAATGCGGCCAAAAAAGCCTTTATCATGAACCGTATTGGTGACTTAGGTTTCCTTATCGGAATGTTCATCTTAGCGTATTGCTTTAATTCATTGGATTATTCATTGATTCAATCAGGAATCATGGTGAAAGGACCTGTAACTTCCGATCATTTAATTTCGATTGCGGCTTTGTGTCTATTTATCGGAGCTACTGGAAAATCGGCACAATTACCTTTATATACATGGTTGCCCGATGCGATGGCTGGACCAACTCCAGTTTCGGCTTTAATTCACGCGGCTACGATGGTAACGGCTGGAATTTTCATGCTAACACGTATGAATTTCTTGTTTGATTTAACTCCTTTTGTACAACATATTATTGCTGTTGTTGGAGCTGTAACTGCTTTGGTTGCTGCATCAATAGGCATATATCAAAATGACATTAAAAAAGTACTTGCCTATTCAACCGTTTCTCAATTAGGATTAATGTTCTTGGCTTTGGGAATGGGCGCTTACACAGTAGCTGTTTTCCACGTAATCACACATGCTTTCTTTAAAGCGTGTTTGTTTTTGGGTTCAGGATCGGTTATTCATGCTTTACACGGCGAACAAGACATGCGAAAAATGGGTGGTTTACGCAAATCAATGCCAATCACTTTTGCAACTATGTTGATTTCAACTTTAGCGATTGCTGGAATTTTCCCATTTGCTGGATTCTGGTCCAAAGATGAAATTTTGATGGTGGCTTTCGAACACAATAAAGCACTTTGGATTGTGGGTTCAATTGCATCAATCATGACGGCTTTCTATATGTTCCGTTTGATGTATTTGACGTTCTTCAATGACTTCAGAGGAACCGAAGAGCAAAAACACCATTTGCATGAAAGTCCGAGTTTAATTACGCTTCCATTGATTATTTTGGCTGCATTAGCAACTGTTGGTGGATTAATCAACTTGCCAGGAAGCATGTGGTTGAACCATTTTATTGAACCGATTTTAAAAACCAAACACGAGCACCACGCGTTGGGAACTCAAGAATATATGTTGATGGGAATTGCATTAGCTGGAGCACTTGTTGGAATTGGAGTGGCGTATGCAAAATTCATGAAACAAAAATCTGTACCAGTTGAAGATGCACAAATTCAAGGGTTTTCAAAAACCATTTACAACAAATATTATGTCGATGAATTCTATACGTTCTTAATTGTCAAACCATTGAACAGCCTTTCTAATTTCTTTAGAACGACCTTAGAACCTGCTTTATCAAAATCGGTTTACGGATTAGGAACTGTAGCCAACGAACTCGGAAACAAAGGAAGAAAATTACAAAATGGAAGTATCGGATTTTACCTTTTTGCCTTTGTAATTGGTTTCTTTACTATTATCATTTATTTATTTTTAGTTAAATAATTCTTTACTAATGGATGTAACTGCTATATTATTATTACTCTTTATTGGTTCATTGCTTACCTATTTTTCAGGTGATAAATGGGCGTCAAAAATAGCTCTAGTGTTCAGTTTGGGCGCCTTTGGATTGACAATGTATTTGTTGAATTTATTCCAAAGCGGTACGAATATCAATCATTTATCTCAATGGATTGATGTACCAAAAGTGTATTTTGCTTACCAAGCTGACGGTCTTTCATTAGCCATGGTTTTATTAACTACAGCTTTAACGCCGCTAATTATCTTTTCGTCATTTGGAAACCAATTCAATAAATCGAAAAACTTCTACGCATTAGTATTGTTCATGGCTTTTGCAATGACAGGCACATTTTTAGCTTCCGATGGATTATTGTATTATGTGTTCTGGGAATTGGCCTTATTACCAATTTACTTCATTGCTTTAATTTGGGGTAATGGCGATGCCGATGAACGTAAAAAAGCCGTATTAAAATTCTTCATTTACACCTTGGCTGGATCGTTGTTTATGTTGGTGGCTTTTGCGTATTTGTACACTATTTCAGGTAGTTTCTTGTTGAAAGACTTGTACGCGATTAACTTAGCACCAAGTGAACAATTTTGGATATTCTTAGCGTTTTTTGCAGCTTATGCGATTAAAATTCCGATTATTCCTTTTCACACTTGGCAGGCGAAAGTATACCAAAAAGCACCAACCGTTGGAACGATGCTTTTATCGGGAATTATGTTAAAAATGGGATTGTACAGCGTGATTCGTTGGCAATTACCAATTGCTCCTGATGCAGCCAAAACCTACATGCCTGTTTTAATTGGGTTGAGTATTGCTGGAGTTATTTATGGTTCAATTGTAGCGTTACGTCAAAAAGATTTGAAAAAATTATTAGCCTATTCATCATTAGCACACGTAGGTTTAATTGCGGCTGGTTGCTACACTTTAACAGTTGATGGATTAAACGGTGCAGTGTACCAAATGATTGCGCACGGATTTGTAATTGTTGGTTTGTTCTTTTGTGCTGAAATTATTTATAGAAGGTATGAAACCCGCAAAATGGAAGACATGAGCGGTATTCGTACACAAACGCCAAAATTCTCGTCGATGTTCATGATTTTAGTATTGGCTTCGGTAGCCTTGCCAGGAACATACAACTTTGTGGGAGAATTTACCGTATTGTACAGTTTGAGTCAAGTGAATCTTTGGTTTGCCGTAATTGGTGGAACTACCATTATTTTAGGTGCTTATTACATGCTTAGAATGTTTCAAAAAGTGATGTTGGGTGCGACCAACGAAAAAATATTTGCCGACGTAACAACTAATGAAGCCATTACCTTAGTAGTGATTATTGGTTTCTTATTGTTCTTCGGATTGTATCCAAAACCGTTTACAGATTTGGTTTCGCCTGCGATAGAAACTACTTTACAACAAATTAACAGTATAGCATAATGGATAGTTTAATAGCAATTATAGCACTTGGCGTTTTTTGTTTACTAGCTGAGATTTTCAATTTTAGAAAAGCCATAATTCCAATATCAATTGCGGGTTTATTGGGCGTTTTGGGCTATTCGTGGTACAGTTATACTGGCGAGACTTCGTTTTACAACAACATGATTGTCATCAATAAATTTTCGTTGGCATTTTCTACTTTGTTCATTTTACTCACTATTTTCCTAATTGCCTTAGGAAGTGATTTTTATAAAGATAAACCAACCAAATTTTCCGATTTTATTGCCATCAAAATATTCTTGTTGTCT
>CAYPXI010000053.1:0-6773 GCA_964414655.1 uncultured Flavobacterium sp.
TGGCTTCTATTGATAGAATGAAAAAAGACGGAACATTCATGACACTTTCTAAAAAAGAAAGATTACAAGTTGATCGTCTTCGTGCAAAATTAGAGAAGAACTTAGGTTCTATCGCTGACATGTCTAGAATACCTGCTGCTTTATTTGTAGTAGATATCAAAGCTGAACACATCGCAGTAAAAGAAGCACAAAAATTAAACATTCCAGTTTTCGCAATGGTTGATACTAACTCTGATCCACGTGAAGTAGATTACGTTATTCCAGCCAATGATGATGCTTCAAAATCAATTGAGAAAATTTTATCTTTAGTTACCGACGCTGTAAAAGACGGATTAGCGAACAGAACTTCTGACAAAGAAGACGACGCTCCTGAAGTAGACGTAGAAGATGTAGTAGAAGCTCCAGTTGCAGAAGTTGCTGCTCCTGAAGTAGAAGCTACTGAAACTGAAACTGAAGAATAAAAACACAGTAAATTCCAAAATTCAAATTCCAAGTTCCAAAAAATCAACAATTAATTTGATGATTTAATACAATTGGAATTTGGGATTTGTTGATTGGAATTTCTTTTTTTACAACAATTTAAACTTTAAAAAGGAAAATAAAATGGCAACAATTACTGCTGCAGACGTAAATAAATTAAGAACCATCACTGGTGCAGGAATGATGGACTGCAAAAAAGCATTAGTAGAATCTGACGGTGATTTCGATTTAGCAATTGAAAACCTTAGAAAAAAAGGTCAAAAAGTGGCTGCTAACCGTTCGGACAGAGAATCTACTGAAGGTGCTGCTATCGCTGTTGTTAGTGCTGACAAAACAGAAGGTGTAGTGATTACATTGAACTGTGAAACCGATTTCGTTGGTAAAAACGAAGGTTTCGTAAAATTGGCTACTGACTTAGCAAACCAAGCATTAAACTATGCGACAAAAGAAGAATTATTAGCTTCAGATTTCAACGGAATTACTGTAGCTGAGAAATTAATCGAGCAAACTGGTGTAATCGGAGAAAAAATCGAAATTGGTTCTTTCGAAAGATTATCTGGAGCTTTCGTAGGTTCATACATCCACGCAGGTAACAAAATTGCAACATTGGTTGCTTTGTCTGCTAATGTTGCTGGCGCTGAAGAAGCTTCAAGAAACGTAGCAATGCAAGCGGCTGCAATGTCGCCAATCGCTTTAGACGAAAACGGTGTTGACGCTGACACTATCGCTAAAGAAATTGAAATTGCTAAAGATCAATTGCGTCAAGAAGGAAAACCAGAAGCTATGTTAGACAACATCGCTAAAGGAAAATTAAACCGTTTCTTCAAAGACAACACTTTGGTAAACCAAGATTACATTAAAGATGGCTCAATGAGTGTTGCTGGCTACATCAAAACAGTAGATGCTGGTTTGACTGTAACTGGATTCAGAAGAGTTGCTTTGGGATAATTCAAAGTACAAAGTACAAAGTACAAAGTACAAAGTGTAAAGTACAAAGTACGATATACAATATAAAAACCTCGTTTCAATTGGAACGAGGTTTTTTTTGACTACTATTTTTACAAAAGACGTTTCTTTTATAGCCCCGATGTAAGGGAAAAACCTTTTTGAAGAAAAGTTTTGGAAAGGCAGCGGGAATAGGGATTACAAAAAAAGCCCAAGCCTTTCGCTTCTAAAATAAAAACATTAACTTTGATTTATTAGGTACAAGCAAATGTTCAAATCGAAAAAAGACACCGTTTACGTTATTCTAGCTGGTATTTTTATTACCAACGCCATTGTCGCTGAACTTATAGGCGGAAAACTCATTGATGTGGGTTCGGCCGTGATGAGTATTGGAATTTTACCATGGCCGATTGTGTTTATTACCACCGATTTGATCAACGAATATTTTGGAGAAAAAGGCGTTCGAAAACTTTCCTTTATTACAGCTGGTCTAATTGCGTATACTTTTTTTGTGTTGTTTTTTGCGATGAAAATTCCATCTACGGGAATAAGTTCAGTCACTACAGAGCAATTTAGTGCTGTTTTTGGGCAAAGTCAGTTGATTATTGTAGGAAGTATAGTAGCGTTTTTGGCTTCGCAATTGATTGATGTTACCATTTTTCATTTTGTGAAAAAACGAACTGGGAACAAAATGATTTGGTTGCGAAGCACAGGTTCAACGGTAATTTCTCAGTTTTTTGACAGTTTTATTGTATTGGGCATTGCTTTTTATTTGCCTGGAATTATGGATACTAAAACCTATATTATTTCTGGACTTACTGGTTATACAGTAAAATTGATTATTGCTGTTTTGATGACGCCAATGATTTACCTCGGACATTATTTAATTGAAAAATACATAGCAAAAGATGTCAACTAAATACCGTTGCGCTTGGTGCGAAAAAGACGATTTGTACCGCGATTACCACGATACCGAATGGGGAAAACCCGTTTACGATGACCAATTATTATTTGAATTTTTAATTCTGGAAACCTTCCAAGCAGGTTTGAGTTGGTATACCATTTTGGCTAAACGAAACAATTTTAGAAAGGCATTTGCTAATTTTGACTATAAAAAAGTGGCTAAGTACGACGAAAGTAAAATTCAAGAATTGCTATTGGATGCTGGAATCATCAGAAATCAATTGAAAATTAGAGCAGCCGTTTCCAATGCGATTGCTTTTATGGAAGTGCAAAAAGAGTTTGGCAGTTTCTCTACTTACATTTGGAACTTCACCGGAGGAAAGCCCATCGACAACCAACCCAAAACCTTAAGAGACGTTCCGGCTTCTACGCCACTTTCGGATTCGATTAGTAAAGACTTAAAAAAACGCGGGTTTAAATTTGTAGGAACTACTGTAGTGTATGCACACATGCAAGCCACTGGAATGGTCAATGATCATGTAGTGGATTGTTGGACGAGAGGTTAGTGTTCAGTGTTCAGTGTTCAGTGTTCAGTGTTCAGTGTTCAGTAAATGAAAACTTCGTTTTGAATTGAAAATTGTATTATTTTTATTTTGATTTCAGAATTTGCATAAACAACTCACGCGGAATTTCAAAGGCACCCAATTTTTCTAAATGATCATTATGCACTTGGCAATCCAACAGTTTGTAGTTGTTTTCTCTAAGGTATTCAACCAATTTTACAAAAGCGACTTTACTGGCGTTGGGCACTTTGGCAAACATACTTTCTCCACAAAAAACGTGACCCAAATCGGTGCCGTACAATCCGCCAACCAATTCGCCGTTTTGCCATACTTCAAACGATTGGGCTTTTCCTAAACGATGCAATTGCATATACGCTTTGATGATGTCTTCTGAAATCCAAGTTCCGTCTTGATTCTTGCGATCAACAGTTTGGCAATTGCGGATAACGGCTTCAAAATCTCTATTAATCGTGACTTCAAAAATGTTTCTGTTAATAATATTTCGCAAACTTTTAGCTGGTTTGTAATCGTACGGATTCACCACCATTCGATACGGCGGCGCCCACCACAATATGGGTTCATCAGCATCGTACCATGGAAAAATTCCGTTGTCGTACGCCAACAACAAGCGATCAACAGACAAATCGCCACCCACGGCCAAAATACCTTCATAAGAAGCTTCTTCAACGGGTGGGAAATAGAGTTCTTTGGTTAAAAAATACATTAGTGAAAATTCCAAATAACAAAAAACAAATCCCAAATACTATTCAAACAAAAATTCCAAATAAAACCAAAATTGTAAATTCTAAAATCCGAAACACTGTGTTTTGAACATTGAATTTTTAAAAATTGGAACTTATTTGGAATTTGCTATTTGTATTTTGAAACTTGCTTTTTAATTTTCAATTAAAAAGGCAGGTCGTCGTGTTCTTCTTCTTTAAAATCAGTAGCTGGTGCAAACGCTTCGGCTGCAGGCATTGGAGGCATTTGTTGTGCAGCTGGAGCCTCTGTTTGTAGCTTTTCAATTCTCCAACCTCTAATCGAGTTGAAATACTTGGTTTCTCCTTGCGGATTCACCCATTCTCTTCCTCCCAAATTTATCGATACTTTTACCGCATCACCAACAGCAACATTGTTCAATAAATCACTTTTATCTTGTATGAATTCAATCATAATGTGTTGCGGATACTGCTCATCTGTAGTAACAACCAATTCTCTTTTTCTGAAAGTAGCACTCACTTGCATCTCTGGGCTTACTACTTTTACTTTTCCTGAAACTTCCATAATCTAAAATTTTATTTTTTGGCTAATAGTACTTTCCAAGCGGTTAGCACCTCATTTTTATCTAAAAATTCCTTGGCAAATTGGTGTTTTTGCAACTCATCATCTGCACTCAAAACCGCTTTCACCTCAAAATTATCTCGTACAAATATACTAATTTCTTCTTCGGTTGGCAAAGCTTCTACATTTCCTAATTTGCCCAAATCATTGCCATTAAAAACCGAACTTTCTTTTACAAAATCAGGAATCGCATCTACACCAATTCCTAAAGTAACTAGCGGTTTTTCAACTTCAAAAAGTCCTTGATTAGAACGCGAATACCAATTGCCACCCAAACGCGATACCAAATCAATTTTTACCGGATCAATATGTCCTTCCGCATCCAAAACAGCTTCGTTGACGTGCATTTTTACCACCTCACAAATAATCATATTTCCAGCGCCACCCTCGGTTCCGAGTGGAATAATTTGGTTGACTTTGCACTCGAATTGCACCGGACTTTCAGCCACACGAAACGGTTTTACTTTCTCTGACGGAACGGGCGTTAAACCCGATTTTTCGAACTCATTCACACCATCTGGATATTCCGTACTCGACAACGACATTTGCTGCACTATATCAAAATTCACTACATTAATCACCACTTCACGTGTGGCTTCGCAGTTAATCAAAGTGTGTTTTATCGTGTTATTTCTAACTCTTCGCGCAGGCGAAAAAACCAAAATGGGCGGATTGGAACTGAAAATATTAAAAAAACTAAACGGCGATAAATTCGGATTTCCATTGGCATCCATCGTGCTCGCAAACGCAATCGGACGCGGCGCAATCGCACTTTGCAAATAGGCTTGCAACTTCATCGGAGAAAGTTCTTTGGGGTCGAGTGTCAACATAAAAAACGTTTTTACAAAGATAATAAATGCAATGGCAATGGCAATTTCAATTTTTTAAAATGATTAATATTAAGAAGCAGATAACTCGTTTTCAATAGAACTCTTGTCCCGCTTTCCGCTTTATCTCTGCGAGGATATCGCTTCAATCGGGGCTAGAAAAGAACTTTTTTACCTCAAAACACGCTTATTATCCGCCTTTCACACTAATCCAATTCAGTAAATCCCAATAAAATCAGTATCTTTGCCAAAATTTTTGAGTTATGAGTAACGATAATCGCAATAAAAAAAATAGTAACCCGAGCGGAGACAAAAGAAAAAGTACTTCTTCTTCCAAACCTCCATTGCCTAAGCGTTCGCAAAAACCACGCGCCAAATCGACTACCAAACCGACTCAAAACGTATCCAAACCAATCAAATCTGACGATATTCGTTTGAATAAGTACATTTCCAACTCGGGCGTTTGTTCGCGTCGCGATGCTGATATTTACATCCAATCGGGTAACGTAAAAGTCAATGGTGAAGTTGTAACTGAAATGGGTTACAAAGTGAAACCAGGCGATGTAGTGAACTTTGATGGCAAAACTTTAGTTCCTGAAAAGAAAGAATACCTTTTACTAAACAAACCCAAGAATTTTACCACATCTGAAGATGAAATCGATCATAAAAATGTTCTCGAATTAGTGAGAAGCGCCACCAGAGCTAACATTCAACCAATCGGAAGAATGGATAAAAATACAACAGGTTTATTGGTATTTACCAATGATACTGATATGATTCGAAAATTTAGTTTACCGAATCAAAAATCGTTTAAAATCTACCAAGTTTCGTTAGATCGAAATTTAAAGTTTGAGGATTTAGAAAAAATTTCAGGTGGAGTGACTTTAGATGGTCATCGATTATTTATTGACGAAATCAGTTATATCGAAGACCAACCCAAAACCGAAATTGGTTTAAAATTGAGAACCCCAAACGTGAAAGTCGTTCGTGCTATTTTTGAAAGTTTCAGTTATAATGTGCTCAAAATCGACCGCGTTTCATTTGCTGGTTTGACGAAGAAAAATCTACCACGAGGCAACTGGAGATTTCTGACTGAACAAGAAATTATCAATCTGAAAAATATATAATCAACAATGAGTCCTGAGAAAAATTTATCCATTGCTCATGCTTGGTTTGAAGCTTTTAATTCACACAATTTAGAAAAACTATTGTCTTTGTACGATGATGAAGCCCAACATTTTAGTCCAAAACTAAAAATCAAACATCCAGAAACTAATGGTTATGTTACTGGAAAAGAAGCGTTACGAACTTGGTGGCAAGAAGCTTTTGACACTATTCCAACGTTGCATTATAAAGTAACTTCATTAACATCCAATCCCGATCGTGTATTTATGGAATACATTCGAATAGTAACAGGCGAAAATGATATGTTAGTTGCCGAAGTTTTAGAAATAAAAGAAAGCAAGATAATAGCTTCAAGAGTATATCACGGTTAATAAAAAAGTCCCAACATTTTCGGGACTTTTTTATTTTCACTATTTGATTTCCATTATTTAATTCACCGCTGGACAGTTACAGTGGTATTTCTCTGGTTGACAGAATAAGTTAATTCCTAGTGTGATGTTGTGGAATCCTGCGTTATCAAACTTCACATTGCCCCCTAAATGGGAGTAGGTGTAAGCCAACATAAATCGGTTGTAGTTAATACCCAATA
>CAYPXI010000054.1:0-6438 GCA_964414655.1 uncultured Flavobacterium sp.
GCGGATTTTTAGCACAAAAGTTCAATAGAATTACTGCTGTTGAACCTTGCACAAAGGTTTCATAGTAGCACTTCAGCCGCCATATTGCCAAACCGATGTTACCTGCTGCCCTTATTGTTGTTGTACTGTTTCTATGTCTGTTGTTTTTAGTTTTTGACTTAACCATTTTTTTAGCTTCTCGGTGTCAATATATTTTGTTTTCCTGTCTGTTTGATAAAGAAAAACAGTTATTATTTTAGAGCTGTCGGTATTTGCATTTGTAATATGTCTGCCAATGGATACATTTTTTAACTCTGGAAATAAAATTGTAATTTCTTTGATTGTTTCGGTGTTATCAAATTTATATTTATTCAATTCGTTGTGCAGGTTATTGATTAAAATGTCTTTCTCTGACAAGATTTTATCCTGTTTTCCTAATTCGTCCAAAATTTCACCTTTAATGTCTTTTGTCTCTTGCCTGATATTTAGTTTGGTGTTTGTAATGTCGTACTGTAAAAGCTTTTGATTTAAAATGTCTAACTCCTGAGTTGTGAATTTTTTTGTCAGAAAGGCTAATTCAATCTTCTTAGGATTTGTCGTGTACGAAATGTCTTTATATATAAGTGCATAACCATTATTTGAAAATTCTTTTGAAATAAACTGCTCTACTTTTTGACTAAATTTTTTCTCTTGAAATAGATTGAAAGCCAAATAAAAACTTGGGATAATCATTACAAATATTAAACTTGTAATTCCATATCTTATTTGCTTTTCAAATTTTGTGTTTAAATTATTTACAGGCTCGTATTTCAGATATTTAACGATTAAGAAAGTTGAAATACAAATAAAAAAACAATTAATGCTGTACAAATAAAATGCTCCAAAGAAGTAAGAAAAATTTCCGATTGCTAAGCCATAACCTGCTGTACAAAGTGGTGGCATCAAAGCTGTTGCAATAGCAACTCCAGGAATTGGATTGCCTTTTTCTACTCGTGTTAAAGCAATAACGCCAACTAAACCACCAAAAAAAGCAATTAATACATCGTAAATATTGGGAGAGGTTCTTGCTAATAATTCAGATTGTGCTTCTTTGAATGGGCTGACAAAAAAATAAATTGTCGCAACAAGTAAACTCACAATTGTCGCAATTAGTAAGTTTCTGCCTGATTTTTTTAGTAATTCAAAGTCGTAAATTGCCAATGCAAAACCCGTTCCTACAATTGGTCCCATTAATGGTGAAATTAGCATTGCACCAATTATTACGGCTGTTGAATTTACATTTAGTCCTACGGAAGCAATGACAATTGCACAAGCTAAAATCCAAAGATTAGAACCACGAAATGAGATATTTGATTTTATTGTTTCTAAAACCTTTTCTCTCTTCTCTTCGCCATTATGAAGATTAATAAAGTCAAAAAATTTGTTGCTCATCTTGTCTTAAAATTATGGTTATTGTCATATTGCTCAAAGTTTCTACAGTCGTTCGTTTAGGGTTGCAGGTAACGTTTTGGCGCTTGGCGAAGTTGGCGATTTTTACCACTGAACTTCATACGAAGAACCAATGCTCAAATTTACGTAAAACTGTCATACGAAGCACTGAACCGCCAATTTTGCCAAACGCCTGTTATGCCTTCGCCCTTTTTTTTTAGTCTGTTTTGATGTCATTTCGGGTCAGATTTGTCGTGCGTTGGCTTGGTGGCTCTTTTGCAAAACTTGGCTTGTGTGTTGGCTTTAGTGGTTTTGCGAATGTGCCAACAATAGCGTTGGCTATTTGCAGTCGGGAAGGTTCTTATTCAGAATGTCTGTCTTCAAGTAATCGTTTTTTGTTTTTGGATTCCATTGGAAATTTGAAATTTCTTTAACCGTAAAAATTTTTGTTGGGTCTGAGTGTATTAACGCCTGTGTAAAATTGTCTTCTAATTTTCGTAAATGGTCAATGTCACAAGCAGAAAGGTTTTGTTGAATAGCAATATTTCCCAAGCTGTCGATCGCTGCTGGTTTTACGCCTTTGTTTAATGAAATAGAAACGGTTTTTAAATTGTCAATTCGTTGGATGATGTATAGTCCTTCAAAGTCTGTGTCCACATAAAAGGAGTTGAATTGGTATCGTCCGCCTGTTAGGTAAATGGCAACATCTGTCAAGCAGGGTGATGGTTTACTTACAATTCTCAAATTTGTTCTGTCTATTGGTTGGTTTGGATAAAGCTCTTTCATTGCTTCTTGCATAGCCAATGCTCCAACTACCAAACCGTCACATAAATGACCGTGAAACTTTTCTAAGTCGCCAATCGTGATTTTTTGCTTGTGATTTAGCCGTCCTTTAGAAAAGTCGGTATCAATGGTTGCAAACTCGGGAAACTTGTCAGAAGTGTTGCAAGATGCAACGGCTAAAAGTATGAGCAACCAATAAAACTTCATAGTATTTTGAAATAGATATTGATGTAATACAATCCTGTTAAAATGAAAACCAAACCTGCTACAAATCGCATTACTTTTTCAACTTTGGTAATCGCTTTAAAATACATTCCCAATTTTTCCATGCTGAACGCAATTACAAAGGCAAACAGAATTACGGGCAAGCCAGTTCCGAATGAATAAACAACCGGTAAAGTCAAACCTGCATCAGCAGAAAGTGTCATTGGAATAAGCATTGCAAAGAACAAAGCACCGCTATATGGGCAAAATGCTAAAGCAAATAAAGCACCCAATAAAAATGAACCTAGTAAACCTTTGGTTTTGAATTTTTCAGATAATCTGTCAGTGAAATTTCCGCCTTTGATAAAATTGAGTTTTATGACATCAAGCATTATCAAACCAATTATGATTAAAACAAAACCAATGTACTTTTCTCCATTGCCTTGAAAGAGTTTGGCAACTTGAAATTTACTCGCACCGAAATAGATGATTGCACCAATTAAGGTGTACGAAAAAACTCTACCCAATGTATAGAGCAAACCACTTAATAATACTTTTTTCTTGTCTGTTATGGTCTTTGCAATATATGCAGTTGCTGTTATGTTGGTTGCTAAAGGACAAGGTGCAATAGCTGTCAACAAACCCAAAGCAAATGCCGCTAAAAGTGGTGCTTCACGGTTTTGCGCCAATTCATTCAACCATTCCATTAATTACGATTTTAGGAATAAGTCAATTTCTTTTTTCAATCCTTCAATGAATTTTTCTTTGTTACCTGCATTCATAAAGGCAAAATCTGTCAAGTCTTTTTTCTTGCCTGTTTTGGGGTTGTATAAGAACAAAGCTGTTCCTGTGGCTTCAAACTGTTCGGCTTTCTTTTCATTCTTTTTGTCGTCCACATTTACCAATGAGAAAGGAATGTTCGGATAAGCCTTTAAAGTTTCTTTGGTCAAAGATTCAATTTTGTTACAAGTCATACAACGGTGTTCTGAGTGAAACTGAATGACTTCAATTTTAGCGTCTGATGTTGCAGTAGAAGTTTGCTTGGTATTTTGTGCTTCGCTGTTGCAGGATGTAAAAAGCAACATAAGTAGTGTTGCAAACGAGTAGAAAATGCTTTTTGATTTCATTATATTTTGATTTTAAATATTTCCGTATTTATTGATGATTGCCAATTGTCCTGCGTGGTAAGCCGTATGTGACACAATTCTGCCAAAGGCTTCTGCTTTGGTTTTTGTTCCAAATTCTTTCGTAGTGATGGTGCTTTCCCAATCTTCATCCGATAGTTTCTCAACTATTGATTTCAGTTTCTCAAATGATTCAATTACATAGTTTTTCAGTCCTTCCAGATCTTTCCATTCACCTGTATCTCGTTTTTCAATAACTGTTTTTGCAATTACTTTCACTGAATTATCGCCAAATACATTTTTGGCAAAAAGCAGTTCTACATCACCAATATGGCGAATGAGAAAGCCTACTGAATTGGGTGAATCTCCCAATTTCTTCTGCAAATCATTTTCGGAAAGGTTTTCTAACTGATTGGTAAATCGAGTTCTGGATTCTATCCAAATTTCGAGTAGTATTTCTGTTTTGGTTTTCATAGAATGAGATTAAAAATGTATCCTGATATGATGATACAAAGTGTTACTACGCTAAAAAATATGACCAACATTTTACCTGACATCACTTTTTTTAGTAGCAATGCTTCCGGCACAGATAAAGCCACTACAGCCATGGAAAAAGCCACAGCCGTTCCCAACGGGATGCCTTTTTGAACCAAAACTTCCATAATTGGTAATATTCCTGCCGTATTAGTGTACATAGGAACACCTATTAAAACAGCAATTGGCACTGCTAAAGGATTGTCTTTGCTGATGTATTGTTCAAAAAAGTCAGTAGGTATAAATCCATGCATTAATCCACCAATGGCAACTCCAATTACAATATAAATTGAAACGCCTTTTACAATACTCATTGCTTCTGTAAATATTACGGGAAGTCGTTTAATTAAAGAAGTTTTATCTTCTTCAAATTCAATAGTTGCTTTTTGTTTGTTTTCAATGATTTGTTGAACCCATGAAGTCAACATTTTTTCTAATTTCATTCTGCCTAAAATATATCCCGCAATCATTGAAATGATAATTCCACTCACTACATAAATCACAGTCGCTTTCATACCAAACATCCCCAGAAACATAGCAACTGTTACGGCATCAACTAATGGCGATGAAATAAGGAAGGCGAGTGTTACACCTAATGGAATTCCACCTTGTACGAAACCTATAAACAAAGGAACTGAACTGCAAGAGCAAAATGGGGTAACTGTTCCAAAGAAAGAAGCGAAGAAATAATCTAAACCATACCATTTTCGTTTTTGAAGCGCTAGGCGTACCTTATCAATTGGAAAGTATGAATTGACAATTCCCATCAAGATGCTCATAAAGAAAAGTAAAATGAAAATCTTAATCGTGTCGAATACAAAAAAATTTAAAGCATCGGCAAAATGATTTCCTTTTACTAATCCAAACATGTTGTATGTAAGCCAATCGGCAAAGTGTTGAGTCCAGTCGAACATAAGTCTATTTTATTTAACAACAACCCGAAGTTGAGCAACAAGAATCTCCACCTGTGACTATAGATGTATTTCCTTTGGTTGGGAACCCTTTTTGCACCCAACGGGCAATGCCGTGTTGCATATTCACCACATTAGTGTAACCGTGATTTACTAAAAAGCCTGCCGCCCTTAGACTTCTACCGCCACCTTTGCAAACCATTACCACATCTTTATCTTTCGGAATTTCAGTGAAACGTTCTTCAAATTCACTTAGTGGAATATTTATAATGTTTGGCACATCGTAAGCCAATTCGCTTACTTCATCCTTTTCACGAACATCAACCAGCAATGCTCCATTTTTTACCCAAGTTTGAGTTGTTGTTGGGCAAATCTCTTTTACTAAAGTTTGATTTTCCATTGGTTTATTTTTTTAAGAGTTCAATAATCTCATTTACCTGAGCAACTCTGCCTTTGATTTTGATTTGTTCGTCAATCATCAGCACTGGTGTAGTGAGTACATTGTACTTCATCATTTCTTCAATGTCTTCCACTTTCTCAACATTAGCTTCAATGTTGGATTGTTTGAGTGCTTCAAGCACATTGTTGTAGGTGGTTTTGCACTTTGGGCAACCTGGTCCTAATACTTTTATTTGTGTCATATTTTTGATATTTTACTTATTCAGTTCGCAAATGTACGAATATTAATTCGTAGTTCGTAATATTACGAACGCTATTTTGAAAAAATTATTCAAAAACCTTGTTCAGTAACGATTTAGCAAGTTTGAAATTCTCTCTGTTGATGCAGTACTTCGTTGACGGTGGTGTAATTTCGCCTTGAATTAAACCTGCGTCTTTCAATTCATTCAAATGTTGAGAAAGGGTTGATTTGGCAATTGGAAGTTCTTCTGCCATATCACCGTGATAGCAACACGCCTGAGAATTGAGTAATTCCAAAATAGCAATTCGGACTGGATGTCCTATGGCTTTCGCAAACCTTGCAGTCTGTTCTTGTTCTTTCGTGAAATAATCGTTTTTAATTATGCTTGGCATCTTTTGTCGTTTTATTGTTCGCAAATGTACGAACAATAATTTAGAAAACGATTTGATGCAGTCAACTATTTGTCTTGGGTAGTGGGTGGGCTTTGGTGCGTTGGGCAAAATAAAATGTGCTGCAATTTGTGTCGGCTTGTGGGTGGCATTGCAGCTCTTTTTATTTCGCGAAGCGTTGGCATTTTTCGTTCGCTTTTCTGTTTGTTTCTTGTCAGTCGTGTCGTCTTTTAGGGTGAGGCATAACTAGTATATAGGTCTGAAGAAATCAGACCTATATAACCAAAATTGGGTAGATAGGTCTAACTAGCATCAGACTATATTATAATCGTAAATATACAAATTTCCCCCATAAACCCACCACCACACAAAAATCAATCCGTTAAAATCTGTGCAATCCGTGGCAAAATCCTTGCGCAAAAACCCTAAAATCCAAAAAATCCAAC
>CAYPXI010000055.1:0-5799 GCA_964414655.1 uncultured Flavobacterium sp.
TATCACTAGTGGCTTTAGCTACAATGTCATATCGTTCTTTTGACTCTATGATGTCTTGATTACTTTTTCTTAATTTATCCAAAACACCTTGATTGTGTTTCTCATTGATAAACAAGAAATATCTGAAAAGACAAATTGAAATAATAATTAAAACAATGTCTTTTTGTGTTAAAGGGTACAGATTTTCATTACCAATATTTAAGTTTTCAGAAAGAATTTTCTGAGTTAAGAAAACCGATGTTATCAGGATAACAAAATAAATGAGGGTTATTTTATTAGAGTTGTTTTTCATTACTCCAAATATATAAAATTTAAGTAAGTTTAAAAATTTCAAACTAACATATCGATGAAAATATTAAATTATTTTATCATGCTAATTTATTTTAAAGAACAGTTTTATCAAAAAATAAAATGTACCTTTGCACCCTGAAAAAAAACTTAGATGGAATCGATTAGAAACATTGCTATTATTGCTCACGTTGACCATGGTAAAACGACTTTGGTTGATAAAATTATGTATCATTGCCAGTTATTTCGTGAAAACGAAAACACAGGCGATTTAATATTAGATAACAACGATTTAGAACGTGAAAGAGGAATTACTATTACTTCTAAAAATGTTTCTGTTGTTTACAAAGGAACAAAAATTAATATTATCGATACTCCAGGTCACGCCGATTTTGGTGGTGAAGTAGAACGTGTACTCAACATGGCAGACGGAGTTTGTCTTTTAGTTGATGCATTTGAAGGTCCAATGCCACAAACTCGTTTCGTATTGCAAAAAGCAATCGATTTAGGATTAAAACCATGTGTAGTAATCAATAAAGTTGATAAAGAAAACTGTACTCCAGAAGAAGTTCACGAAAAAGTTTTCGACTTAATGTTCGAATTGGGTGCAGAAGAATGGCAATTAGATTTCCCAACCGTTTATGGTTCGGCTAAAAATAACTGGATGTCTGACCATTGGGAAAACAAAACAGAAAACATCGAACCATTATTAGATATGGTTGTAGAACACGTTCCAGCTCCAAAAGTATCAGAAGGAACACCACAGATGTTAATTACATCATTAGATTTTTCTTCATTTACAGGTCGTATCGCTATTGGTCGTCTTGAAAGAGGTGTTTTAAAAGAAGGAATGCCAATTTCTTTAGTAAAAAGAGATGGAAAAGTTATAAAATCAAGAATTAAAGAACTACACACTTTTGAAGGTCTTGGACGTAAAAAAGTAACCGAAGTAGTTGCCGGAGATATTTGTGCAATCGTTGGAGTAGAAGGTTTTGAAATTGGAGATACAATCGCAGATTTCGAAAATCCAGAAGCATTGCAAACCATTGCAATCGACGAGCCAACAATGAGTATGTTATTCACAATTAACGATTCTCCTTTCTTCGGAAAAGAAGGAAAGTTTGTAACATCGCGTCACATCAAAGATCGTTTAGCAAAAGAATTAGAAAAAAACCTTGCACTTCGCGTAGCCGATACTGATTCAGCCGATAAATTTATGGTTTTCGGTCGTGGTGTACTTCACTTATCGGTTTTAATCGAAACCATGAGAAGAGAAGGTTATGAGTTGCAAATTGGTCAACCACAAGTAATTATTAAAGAAATTGATGGTGTAAAATGTGAGCCAATCGAAGAATTAACCATCGATTTACCAGAACACGTTTCAGGAAGAGCAGTTGAATTCGTTTCAGTACGTAAAGGGGAAATGCTTTCTATGGAAGGAAAAGGCGAGCGAATGATTATCAAATTCAACATTCCATCACGTGGAATCATCGGATTGAGAAATCAATTGTTGACAGCAACTGCTGGAGAAGCAATCATGGCGCATCGTTTCATTGGTTACGAACCATTCAAAGGAGAAATTGCAGGTCGTATCAACGGTTCGTTAATCTCTATGGAAAACGGAAAAGCCATTCCTTACTCAATCAATAAACTACAAGATAGAGGTAAATTCTTTGTAGATCCAAACGAAGATATCTACGAAGGACAAGTAGTTGGAGAAAACTCTCGTGGCGATGATATGACGATTAATATCACTAAAACCAAGCAGTTAACCAACTTCCGTTCCGCTGGTGCCGACGATAAAAACAAAATCGTTCCAGCAATCAAATTCTCATTAGAAGAAGCTTTAGAATACATTCAAAAAGACGAATATGTAGAAGTAACACCAAAATCGTTGCGTTTACGTAAAATCTATTTGAACGAAAACGACAGAAAACGTTTCAAACTATAAGGAATAAAATTCCAAAATCTAAATCCCAAATTCCAATAAAGGAGTTTGGGATTTTTTTTGGAGCGAATCGTTCGGGAATTTTTTGTAAACCATTTTCCTGCTTTCCGTTTCAATCTTTCATGAATTGCCACAGTCCCGAAGTTTCGGGATAAACCCGTGGCAATTCATGAAAGGATTTCCACTACAATCAGGGCTAATAATGAAACCATTTTTACTTCAGGAAAAATCAGTTTAATCCGTTAAATCTGTGGCTAAAAAAGTGAAACGTTTAATTATCTCAACAACGAAAAATGACCTTTTGCCGTTCTTCCATCGCCTAATTCGATAACATACCAATAATCATCAGCAAACATTTGTTGACCATTATACGTTCCATCCCAACCATTGGCAAAAGCAGGAAACTGAATTAACAACTTACCATATCGGTTAAAAATAGAAACCATAGAATTTGCATTTGGTGTCATCGGACGAATACCTTTTATATACCAAATATCATTTATTCCATCACCATTTGGCGTAAAAAACTTCGGGATTTGAACTAAATAAAAATCTTTCGGCACAATACCGCAATCATTTTTTACAAAAGCAGTATAAACCAAACCAGTCAAATTAGTAAAAACAGGACTACTTTGATAATTAACACCATCAATAGAAAATTCATAAATTCCGTTACCCGAAACCACAATTTCAGCCGAAGTATTTACATCAAAACCAGTAATTACAATATTTTCAATAGTAGCAATTTCAGAATTGGTAACAGTAAAAGTTTTCGTTTTCGTACAACCGTTTGCATTTTCTATTAAAACAGTATAAACACCAGCATCAGTAACTTGTATAGATGAAGTAGTTTCGCCAGTAATCCAAGTATACGATTGAAAACCGCCATCAGCTGTTAAAGTAGTCGAAACATTGTTGCAAATAGCAGCCGTTTCGTCATTAATAATTGCGTTAAAAGTATTGATATTCAACGTTACAGCAATAGGATTGTAACAAGAACTATTGCTTATTTTAGCATAAATCGTTTGCTGAAAAGGAGTTGTAAGCAAAAACGAATTTGACAAAGCAACTGTACTTGTTGGACTACTATAAAAATTCACTTGAAGATTAGCTGGCAAATTCAAGAACAAGGTTGGAATAATATCGCTAAGAGTTATCGTTGTAATTCCGTCTTGAACCGCATCGGTATCACAAAAAGTATATGAAGTTTGGTCAACTGTAAGTGCTGTTGCAAAATCCAAATCAATTTCAGAAGTTGATATACAAGTTGGTGAAAAAGTCAACTCAACAGAATAAGTTCCGTTTTGGTTAACATTATATGGCGGATTTAAAGTCAAAGTACTATTCGTTTCACCCGGAATAGGATTGTCGTTAAAAAACCATTGATAGTTTAGAACTCCAGTTGTAGTAGCGTTTAGCGTGATGCTTTCAGTAGTACAAACCGGATTTTGATTGGCAAAGGTTCTGTCATCACCTAAATCAATTCCTGTAGAAAAACTACTTGCTTTCAAGAAAATAGCCGAATCGTATCGATAATTTCCTTCATCGGCAATGACTAATTTTATGTGATACGTTTGCCCTGGAATAACATCAGCTTTTGCAGTTAAAACTTTGGTTTGTCCGTTGAAATTGGTAGGATGTTCAATACCGTTGAAAGCATCAAAATAAGTTGCATTTGCAGCTGGACAAATCGTTCCTGTTCCGCGAACCGTATTTACTTTTACTGGAATATTTGTATTTGGAATTACAGCTAAATTTTGATAACTTGAACTACTGACTTCTTTTAGTAAAAAAACAAAACCATCGGTAAAACTACATTGATTAGGACTTGGATTGGTTAAATATTGCTCGGAAGAAAAGATATAATCAAAGCTAATTTGGTTTCCAATAGGGATAAAATCAAATTCTAGAATTGTAGCATTAAATGTATTGTTTAATCCCAGCGCTTCATTCAAATCGTTGTCACCAACCCAACCCATTCCACCACCATCATCAGAAATATAACCGTTTGGTCCTTGTGCATTTATAATTTTTCCAGTACTTAAAATAATACCTTCTTCAAAAGGAAAACTCGTTCCAGCAGCATTAAAATAACCCCAACTTTTTTCACCCGAAGTAAAATTTCCTCCAGAAACGGATACATTTGAAACATTTGCACAACCCGAATTTATCAATACATTTTCTATCAATTCAACCGCTGTTTGTGTTTCATCGGTAGTGATATATTGAGCAGAAGCTGAACTAAAAATAAATCCAAAAAGCAGATAAAATTTCTTAAAAAACATAAATTATGTGTAATCAACACTCAAATTATCTCTTTAAAGCAAAGTGTCCTTTGGCACTTCGACCATCTTCAAATTGAATAGAATACCAGTAATCATCGGATGGCATTTGACGACCATTGAAAGTTCCGTCCCAACCATTACTAATTGGTTTTATTTGAGCCAATAACTTTCCGTAGCGATCAAAAAATGTAAATAATCGAGCGAGAATTTGACTGCAAAGATACTCCTTTTATATTCCAAGTGTCGTGAAAACCATCGCCATTTGGTGTAAAATATTTTGGAATTCCTAAAACAGCAGCTTGAATTGGTCCAATAGTTGCACAACCAGCAATATCTCGAATATAAACTTGATGTAAGCCAAACGGAACTTGGTAGAAAAGGTTCGAACTTTGATATGGACCAGCAATATCGTCAAGCGCAAATTCATAATCTCCAGAACCATTTACATTTACTAAAATCGTATTGATATCGGTTAAATCTTGGATAACTAAGCTATCAAATATTGGTGCTTCAGAAATTACGACTTCAATTTTTCGTGACATGACACAATTAGTACTGTTAGTAACGGTTACGTTGTAAATTCCTGGTGTTACAACTGTTATGGCATAACTTGTTTTTCCAACTAATAAATTTCCGTTCAAATACCATTGATAAGTATAACTTGAAATTGGCGTTCCGTCAAGAATATGAGCGTCAATTGTTGTTTGTGTATCTGGATAGCAAATTAAAACTCGCTCATTTAAATCTATAATTGGAGTTGGATTTACAATAAACGGAAGTATAACTTCGGCAGTACAATCGGTGTTTGTTCTATTTTCAACTACCACACGAACATTCTGCGTTCCGCTTCTAAATGGATTTGGCAACGGACTTGGCAATGGATTGTTGTTTTCATCAAAATAATAAACATTCATATTGGTTTGTCCGCCCAAAATAGTGGTTTCAAAATCAGTTGTGTCAAAATCTACAATTCCGTCTTGATACAACGGATCAGCTTCGTCATCGCAATACGTTGTTGCTGAAACTGGAACCGCAAAAGCTTGTGGCAAATCGTCAACAATAAACTCTAATTGCACTTCGTCAAAACATTCTTCAGTTTGGCTCGGAGTAACATTATTGATTACTCTTACAGTTATTGTTTCACTTTGGTTTACCAATAACGGATTTGGTAATGTAGTGGTTTGCGTTCCATTTGCTCTAATATATCGCAGATTAACATTGGTATGTCCGTTTAAAACGGTAGCTTCAATTCCAGTTGTGTCAAATCCATAAATTCCA
>CAYPXI010000056.1:0-3070 GCA_964414655.1 uncultured Flavobacterium sp.
TTGCCATTACCAAAGAAATTGGTGGAAGAACGCGTGAGCTAAAAGTAGTTTTAGACAAAGATAAAATGGCCGAAAATGGTGTGGATGCTTTGGGTGTTATGCAAATGATTCAAGCCAATAATGGTAGTTCACAATCGGGAAGTTTTGTTTCAAATGATAAAGAATATTTACTTACAACAGGACAATTTCTATCCACTTCAGAAGATGTTGAGAATTTGGTTGTTGGTGTAAATGCAAATATGCCAGTGTATTTAAAACAAGTAGCTTCGGTTCAAGATGGACCATCAACTCCAAGAAGTTATGTGTCATTCGGTTATGGTAAAGCCAATGAGAAATACTCTAATAACAAATCTGAATATCCTGCGGTTACTATTTCTGTCGGAAAAGTAAAAGGAGCCGACGCAATGCAAATCTCTGATAAGATTTTGGAGAAAGTTGAAAGATTAAAAAAGACATTAATTACCGATGATGTTCATGTAGAAGTTACTCGCAATTATGGAGAAACAGCTTCTCACAAAGTAGGTGAGTTGTTAATGCATTTGGGTGTTGCTATTATTGCTGTAACCCTTTTAGTTATGTTAGCTATGGGTTGGCGAGGTGGATTGGTAGTGTTCTTTTCTGTTCCATTAACCTTTGCTTTGACATTGTTTGCCTATTATATGTTGGGTTATACGTTAAACAGAATTACACTTTTCGCTTTAGTTTTTGTGGTCGGAATTGTAGTTGATGACAGTATTATCATTGCCGAAAACATGCATCGCCATTTCAAAATGAAGCGATTGCCTTTCAAACAAGCTGCTATTTTTGCAATTAATGAAGTAGGAAATCCAACGATTTTAGCAACGTTTACCGTAATTGCTGCAATTCTTCCAATGGCTTTCGTATCAGGAATGATGGGACCATATATGAGCCCAATGCCAATTGGTGCTTCTATTGCCATGTTACTTTCATTATTTGTCGCTTTGACAGTTACACCTTATTTGGGTTATCATTTGTTACATGAAAAAGAAGAACAAGAACCCAAAGCCGAACAAGGATTAGAAACCTCTTGGATTTATAAAGTTTACAACAAATTTGAACGTCCGTTTCTGGAAAATTCTACCAAGCGTAGAGTGATGTTAGGATTAACGGTTATTTTATTAGCAGGTTCTGTTGTGATGTTTTTCACCAAATCAGTTTTGGTAAAAATGTTGCCGTTTGACAATAAAAATGAATTTCAAGTGGTTATTGATATGCCTGAAGGAACTACGTTAGAAAGAACCGCGGCTGTGACACAAGAAATCGCTCAGTATCTTACAACAATTCCAGAAGTGGTAAATTATCAAAATTATATTGGAACTTCTGCGCCAATTACGTTCAACGGATTGGTGCGTCACTATGATTTACGAGGCGGAAGTAATATGGCCGATATTCAAGTGAATTTATTACACAAAGAAGATAGAGATTTGCAAAGTCATGATATTGCCAAATTGGTTCGTCCCGAAGTGCAAAAAATTGCAAAAAAATATGGAGCGAATGTCAAAATTATCGAAGTTCCGCCTGGACCACCAGTTTTATCAACGTTGGTTGCCGAGATTTATGGACCGGATTATAAACAACAAATAGAAATTGCTAATCAAGTAAAAGAAATTTTGGAAAAAACTACGGATATTGTAGATATTGATTGGTATGTTGAAGACAATCAAGTAGAATATACTTTAGCAGTAGATAAAGAAAAAGCCATGCTTAACGGAATTGCTCCTCAACAAGTAGTTGGAAACTTAACGTATTTGTTAAAAGAATATCCAGTTTCAACTTTGTATGATGAAAGTTCCAATAATAGTATTGGAATTGTACTTTCACTGGATGACAAAGACAAAACTTCTTTGCAAGACATTCAAAACCTTAAAATAAAAGGAAGTCGTGGCAACGTAGTTCCAGTTGCTGATATTGTGAAAGTTGTAGAAGGTAATTTACAAAAAACGATTTATAGAAAAGACCAAAAAAGAGTAGTTTATGTAACGGCTGATATGGCAGGAACATTAGAAAGTCCGGTATATGCCATTTTGGGAATGAACGAGGAATTACAAAAAATGAAATTGCCCAAAGGTTACAAAGTCAATGAATTGTATATGAAACAACCTTCGGATGAAAGTGATTTTACTGTAAAATGGGATGGTGAATGGCAAATTACACTGGAAGTTTTCCGTGATTTGGGTGTGGCTTTTGCTGTTGTAATTGTGATTATTTATATGTTGATTGTGGGTTGGTTTCAAAACTTTAAGACACCGATAGTCATGATGACAGCCATTCCATTATCTTTAGTAGGCATTGTGTTAGGACATTGGTTGTTAGGTGCTTATTTTACAGCAACATCATTCATTGGAATGATAGCTTTGGCAGGAGTTATGGTTCGAAACTCTGTTTTACTCATCGACTTTATCGAAATCCGACTGAATGATGGAATTCCATTAAAACAAGCTATCATTGAAGCTGGAGCAGTTAGAACTACACCAATTTTGTTAACAACTGGAGCTGTTGTAATTGGTGCTGTAATCATTTTATTCGATCCGATTTTCCAAGGATTAGCAATTTCGTTAGTATTTGGCGCTATCGTTTCAACAATACTTACTCTAATTGTTGTACCAATAATTTATTACATCACAGAAAGAAAAAAATGGGAGAAATTGACAGAAGTAATCGAGAAAGAAACTAAAAACTAAAAAATGAAACTTTTAATAATAACTTCAATTGCTGAATTTAAAGAAGAAGTACAACAAATTCTAAGAAAAGGACAAGTAAAATCATATTCTTTTAGAGAAGTGACAGGTTATAGAGATGTCACTGAAGAATCTGTTGAGAATAATTGGTTTGCAACTGAAATGAATGAAAATGTATCGATAATGTTTTATGCATTTATTCCAAAAATCAATGTTGATATTGTTTCAACATTAATAAATGAATTCAATATGAAACAAGATACTTTATCGCAAATTCATTTTGCAAAAATTGATATTGAAAACAATTAAATTTAAGATAACATGATAAACAGATTAATTAGAGCAATAGCCGGAACGTTTATAATCATAAG
>CAYPXI010000056.1:3170-5285 GCA_964414655.1 uncultured Flavobacterium sp.
ATAACATGATAAACAGATTAATTAGAGCAATAGCCGGAACGTTTATAATCATAAGCGTTTTATTGGCAATGTATGTAAATCAAAATTGGTTGTGGTTTACTCTTTTTGTTGGTGCCAATTTACTTCAATCATCCATAACCAAGTGGTGTTTGATGGAAGATATTTTACGTAAAGTTTTTAAAGTAAAAGACTAAATAAAAATCCACTTTTAAGTGGATTTTTTGTTTCATTAAATAGTTATCATTTTGTTAACAAATTTTGTTCCAACAGTAACTTTATCATTACTTTTACTACTAATTTTCAAAATAAATTACTTAACCCAATCATCAATCAAAATGAAAAAGACTAAAATGCTGGTTTTCGGGCTTGTTTCTGCGTTAACCATTTTAAGTTGCAATCAAAAAGAAACGGATTTTGTCGATCCGTTAATCACCAATCGTGATACTACAGTTAATCCTTCAGACGACTTTTTTATGTATGCCAATGGCGGATGGTTCAAACGAAATCCAATTCCGGCGAGTGAGAGAAGTAATGGGATTTTCAGAACCATCGGCGATACAATCAATTCTCAAATTAAACAAATTTGTGAAAAATCGGCAGCAATGACCGATGCCAAAAAAGGAAGTAACGAACAAAAAATAGGTGATTTCTATGCTTCAGGAATGGATACTTTATCTATCGAAAAATTAGGTTTGTCGCCACTGAAATCGGATATTCAAAAAATTAAAAACATTTCAGATGTTCCTTCTTTACTTAATACAATTGCTTATATGCATACAATTGGTGGAAATCCTGCTTTTTCTGCTTATGTAGGTCAAGACGATAAAAATAGCGATAAGTATGCTATTTTTCTTAGTCAAGGCGGACTTGGAATGGGAAATCGTGATTACTATTTCAATACTGATAAAGAAACGGTTCATATTCGAAAAGAATATGTGAAACATTTAGAAGCTATTGCTGAATTAATCGGATATTCTGATGAAGTTGCAAAGAAAAATGCACAAACCATCATGAAAATGGAAACCGAATTGGCTCAAAATTCCAGAAAATTAGAAGCACTTCGTGATCCAATCAAAAATTACAATAAAATGAGTATTTCGGAGTTGAATAAAACAACGCCAAATATGGATTGGAAATTAGTTTCATCGGCTATGGGATTAAAAAATGTCGATACGGTAATTGTTGGGCAACCAGAGTTTTACGTAGCATTAGACAAAATGATAAAAAGCTATTCGATAGAAGATTGGAAAGCTTATTTGGAATGGGATTTGGTTGATTCTTATGCTTCTTATTTGAATAAATCTATCGAAAAACAAAATTTTTACTTTTTCTCAACCGTAATGAGCGGTGTAAAGGAGCAAAAACCACGTTGGAAAAGAATTGTAGAACAAACCGATGGTGCTTTGGGCGAATTAATCGGTCAGATTTATGTAAAAGAATATTTGCCAAAAGGTTCCAAAGAGAAACTACTTGAAATTGGAAATAATATCAGAGATGTTTATGCTGAGAGAATTAAAAATTTGGATTGGATGAGCGAAGCCACCAAGAAAAAAGCACTGAATAAGTTGAGCAAAATCGTCATGAAAGTAGGTTATCCTGATAAATGGAAAGATATGAGTAGTGTCGAAATTAATAGAGATACTTATTTAGCAAATGTTATGTCGACTAACAAATGGGCAATAAACGATATGATTTCAAAATACGGAAAACCAGTTGACAGAACTGAATGGGGAATGTATCCGCAAACGTATAACGCTTATTATAATCCGAGTAATAACGAAATTTGTGTTCCGGCATGTAATATTTTGGTTCCAGGATTTGAAGGAAGAATGCCAGATGATGCTGTTTTATATGGAATTATTGGAGGTTCAACTTTTGGTCACGAAATCACACACGGATTTGATGATCAAGGAAGTCAATATGACGAAAAAGGAAATTTGAACAATTGGTGGACTGCGGAAGATTTGAAAAAGTTTCAGGCAAAAACGAAGCTTATTGTTGAACAATATAGTAAATACGAAGCGTTACCAGGTAAATTTGTGAATGGCGATGCTACACAAGGCGAGAATATTGCCGATTTAGGCGGTGTTGTTATGGGATTTGAAGCGTTCAAAA
>CAYPXI010000057.1:0-1747 GCA_964414655.1 uncultured Flavobacterium sp.
AAGATGCAATTAACGAATTTTCAAACGATGATGATATTGTAAACTTCATTTATCCAATAACAATCCAATTCCAAAATTTTCAAACTCTTGTAGTTCAAACTCCCGATCAATTAGATGATATTTTAGACGATTGTGACGATGATGATGGTTTTGATGAGATTGATTGTATTTCATTAGTGTATCCAATTGTAATAAATGTTTATGATAGTAATAATCAAATAGCAGATACCGTAACGATAACTAGTAACTCAATGTTTTTTAATTTTTTAGCCAACATGTCTTCTGCCACTTTTGTTGCCATTAGTTATCCAATTTCGGCAGTAAATTCTAATGGTCAAACCATCACAATCAATTCAAATTCCCAGCTGGAAGATTTTATTGAAGATTCAATAGATGATTGTGATGATAATTCTGGTGGTGGAAGTAATCCTGATTTTTCAGAAGTATTAACTTCAGGAACTTGGTATGTTTCTTATTTCCAAGAAGATGATGATATAGAAACGGATGTTTATGCTGGATATAATTTCACTTTTGCAAGTAATGGAACATCAATAGCAGTAAAAAATTCAACGACTATAAACGGAATTTGGGAACAATATCTTGATAGCGGTTATAACAAGTTAGAATTGGAATTTAACGGCAATGTGCTTGATGAAATTGAAGAAGATTGGCGAATAATTGAGTTTTCAACAACTGTAATAAAATTAAAACACGTTAGTGGCGGTGATGGAAGTATCGACTATTTGACTTTTACTAAAAACTAAATATTGTCATGAAGTTTTATCATCAAAAATTTTTGTTGCAACAAAAAAGTGATAAATTCACTACAAACGAAACGAAATGGAATTACTTTAAAAATAATATTGTTGCCTATTCCATACTTCAAGCGCTTATATGGATAGTTATTTTTGCAGTACTATTTTTAATAACAACCAGTTCAACACTAATTAATTAAATTTTTAAAAACGTAACCAAATGAAAAAACTAATTTTAATCCCAGCTTTATTTTGCCTTTTTATGCTAAATGTAGCATCAATGTGCAGTTCTGATGATGATAGTTCTGATGATAATTCGCCATCAACATCAACCGTTACTACAAATGTTACTTCGGGAACTTGGCGAGTAACTTATTTCAAAGAAGATGATGTTGTACAAACCAGTAATTTTAATGGATATAATTTTTCTATTAATTCCAATGGAACAATGGTAGCGGTTAACGGTTCAACGACCAAAAACGGAACATGGTCAACGTATTCTGATAGTGGTTCAACAAAATTTGATATCACTTTTCCTGATGCCAATGGACCATTTGAAGAAATAACCGAAGATTGGAGAGTTCTATCTTCATCGGCAACCAAGCTTGAACTAAAGCACGTTTCTGGCGGCGATGGAAGTATCGATTTACTTACTTTTGAGAAAAATTAATTTAGAACAAAAACTAAAAATAAGCCAACTGAAAAGTTGGTTTTTTTATTGCATAATTTCAACTTTCTTTATTTGTCAACTTTCTAACTTTAAGTTATCTTTGCCACTTCATTAAAAATAACAAAGCTTACCATTATGTTCAATAACTTAAGTGATAAACTAGATAAAGCGTTTCATATTTTAAAAGGACACGGAAAAATTACCGAAGTCAATGTAGCCGAAACTTTGAAAGAAGTACGTCGTGCATTACTTGATGCCGATGTCAATTTTAAAATTGCAAAAGATTTTACAACTGCGGTTAAAGAAAAAGCAATAGGGCAAA
>CAYPXI010000057.1:1757-5054 GCA_964414655.1 uncultured Flavobacterium sp.
AGAACCAGGACAATTATTGGTGAAACTTGTTAAAGACGAATTAACCGAATTAATGGGTGGCGAAGCTACAGGAATTAACCTTTCGGGAAATCCATCGGTTATTTTAATGTCTGGTTTGCAAGGTTCAGGAAAAACTACTTTTTCTGGAAAATTAGCCAACTATCTTAAAACTAAGAAAAATAAAAAACCACTTTTAGTAGCCTGTGATATTTATCGTCCGGCGGCAATCAATCAGTTGCACGTAGTTGGTGACCAAATAGGCGTTGAGGTTTATTCAGAACCAGAAAATAAAAATGCAGTTCAAATTGCATTAAATGCTATTCAACATGCAAAATCAAATGGATTTAACGTAGTCATTGTCGATACTGCTGGTCGTTTAGCAATCGATGAAGAAATGATGAACGAAATTGCCAATGTTCATGCGGCAATTAAACCACAAGAAACGTTGTTCGTTGTTGACTCCATGACAGGTCAAGATGCGGTAAACACAGCAAAAGCATTTAACGATAGATTGAATTTTGACGGAGTTATTTTAACCAAATTAGATGGAGATACTCGTGGTGGAGCAGCTATTTCGATTAAATCGGTAGTTAATAAACCAATCAAATTCATCGGAACAGGTGAAAAAATGGAAGCTATCGACGTGTTCTATCCTTCACGTATGGCAGATAGAATTCTCGGAATGGGAGACGTTGTTTCCTTAGTTGAAAGAGCGCAAGAACAATATGACGAGGAAGAAGCAAGAAAAATTCAGAAGAAAATCGCTAAAAACGAATTTGGTTTTGATGATTTCTTGGCACAAATTCAGCAAGTGAAAAAAATGGGTAACATGAAAGACTTAGTCGGAATGATTCCTGGAGCTGGAAAAGCATTGAAAGATGTGGAAATAGAAGATGACGCGTTCAAGCATATCGAAGCCATCATTTACTCGATGACGCCAAAAGAAAGAACAAAACCTTCAATCATCGATATGAAAAGAAAAACTAGAATAGCAAAAGGTTCTGGTAGAAAAATCGAGGAAGTAAATCAATTGATGAAACAATTCGACCAAATGAGCAAAATGATGAAAATGATGCAAGGTTCAGGCGGAAAAAATTTGATGAGAATGATGGGCGGAATGAAAGGAATGAGATAATAAGGTAAGGTTTAAAGTTTCGAGTGCGAAATTTTAAACCTTAAATTTTTTAAAATAACAACTAACTACTGCGTTTCATGTTTGCTTACACAACTTTGAATATGAAACATTTAAACCCGAAACAGAAATGGAATTATTAGACGGAAAAAAAATCTCCAGTGACATCAAGGCAGAAATTACAGCCGAAGTAAACAAGATGAAAAAGAATGGCGAAAAAGTACCACATCTTGCTGCTGTAATTGTAGGTAACGACGGAGCAAGTTTAACTTATGTTGGCAGTAAAGTAAAAGCCTGCGAATTGGTAGGTTTTGAATCTACGTTAATCAAAATGCCAAGCACAACTTCAGAAACCGAATTGCTAAAAAAAATCATTGAGTTAAATGAAGATGATAACATCGACGGTTTTATCGTTCAGTTGCCGTTACCCGAACAAATTGATACACAACGCGTTTTGATGGCTATCGATCCAAGTAAAGATGTTGACGGTTTCCATCCTGAAAACTTTGGAAAAATGGCTTTGGATATGAGTACATTTATTCCAGCAACGCCATTTGGGATTTTGGAATTATTAGAACGATACAATGTAGAAACCAAAGGAAAACACACCGTTGTTATTGGTAGAAGTCATATCGTTGGACGACCAATGAGTATTTTGATGGGAAGAAAAGGTTTTCCAGGAAATTCAACGGTAACTTTAACACACAGTTATACTAAAAATATCGCTCAAATCACCACGCAAGCCGATATTATCATTACAGCACTTGGCGTTCCTAATTATTTAAAAGCCGAAATGATAAAAGATGATGCGGTAGTTATCGACGTTGGAATTACACGTGTTGCTGACGAGACTGATCCTCGTGGTTATAAAATTCCACGCGAGGTAGATTTTGAACTGGTATCTAAAAAAGCATCTTACATTACGCCAGTTCCTGGTGGAGTTGGACCAATGACAATTGCTATGTTGCTGAAAAATACGTTATTGGCAAGAGAGCAAAAACGATTGAGTTTAGAATAATAAAATTGTCTTTTAAATAAAAAAGGAATCTCAAAACACCATGTTGAGATTCCTTTTTTTATTCCTTAAATTCTTTTGTGAAACTCTGTGCAATACTTTGCGCAACTCTGTGAAATAAAAAAATTACTTCTTAATAATATCTTCAATAATTTTGATATGATGTTTAGTGTGAAGTTTAATGAAATAAATAGTTTCTTTCAGTTTTAAATCACCAAAGAGTGGATGTGTAATAAAACTATCGGGATGTAAACTTGGAATTTCTTCCACCGATTTTTTTGCACATTGAACCATCAAAACCAAATCATTTTCGGTAATAGGTTCATAAGTTCTAACATATTTTGGAGCTTTGGCTTTTCCTCTTGGAAAAAAACCTAATCCAAACAAAATCTTTTTCTTCAAGCTAAAAGTCTTCTTGAATTCATCAGGATTTGATTTTTTTAAACCATTAATTACAGCAGTTATTAGTCGCAAGCTGTGATCTATATGCCAACCAACGGCAACTTTTGAAACCTTTGCATTCAATTTATTTTCTACTGCAATATGGTTTTCCAGCTGATGAATTAACTCTTTTAGCTCTTGCATATCAAGTTATTTTTTGTTCTTTCCGCTTTTGTACTGAAACTTCTCTACCACTTGAACTTTTGGAGTTTTTGGCTTTGGTTTCGGTTTATTAGCGGGTTTGCTTTTTACTTCAACCTTTGGTTTGGTTTCTGGTTTTGCTTTGGCAGCAATGTTCTTTTTAACTTCCGCTTGATTTTTCTTGATAACATCCATGGCATTCGTTGGATTTTCTTTCGTGCCACGAAGATGAATTACCAATCCGTTCAAGAAATTACGCAAAACCTGATCGCCACATTCCATATATTTAGGATGATCAGCATTGCGGAAGAAGTTTCCAATTTCGCCTTTCGACATTCTGAAATCTACCAGTTTAAGGATTTCTTCTATTTGATCATCACGCAATTGAAGCGCAACGCGAAGCTTTTTAAATATATCGTTATTATTCATAATTCCTAATTCTTAATTCCTAATTCTTAATTCTTAATTCTTAATTCGCAACTCGCAACTCGCAACTCGCAACTCGCAACTCGCAACTTTTAAAACAGCCAAAGGTAAGCGTTTTTAAAGTTCTCACGCCAAAGTTTTT
>CAYPXI010000058.1:0-4501 GCA_964414655.1 uncultured Flavobacterium sp.
TATGTCGCCGCCTTTTTTTATAAAACCCTATCAATATCCGATAGGGTTTTTTTGTTTTTATGTTTGTTCATTTTTTTGAATGTTATAATAAGTTTTTTATTCTATCAAATAAATCCAAAGTTTTACTTGTTAAAAAATTAAAAACATTCAAACCATTTTAATTACATAAGTTACAATTCCCCAAATAACAAGTTGGTCTTCTTCTGTGATTTTTATCGGTTGAAAATCACTGTTTTCGGGTATTAACAATAATTCTTCTTTAGTTTTTTTTATGCGTTTTACGGTAAATTCACCATCGATAAGACAAACTGCAATTTTATTGTTTCTAGGTTCAATACTTCGGTCGATAATCATAATATCGCCATCGTCAATTCCGGCACCTTTCATCGATTGACCATTAGCTTTGGCATAAAAAGTGGTATCGGGATTTTTTACCAATGCTTTGTCCAAACTAATTCGGGTTTCATCAAAATCGGCTGCTGGTGAAGGAAAACCTGCTTTAATCCCCGAAGTTATAAAAGGTAGTTCGCGACTATTTTCGAAATTTGGAATAAAAAATTCAATGTTTTTGTTTATCGACATGGTATTTCAACTATTTCTTCAAAGCGTGTGGTATATTTTGGCGAAAGATGATTTTGCCTCATCGTCCAGGTTTTTTGCAAATTTTGGACACCGAGTTTTATTTTTTGGTCGCCCGTTTTTTTCTGATAATCATCCATTACTTTCATCAGGATTTGATGTTTTGGATTTTCTTCTTCAAAAAGATGAAATTGTTTTTCGTTTTCGGGAATTAATTGTGTCACGATAACACCTCCTTTTTTATAAATTTCGCCTTCTTCAAAAATACTTTTTAGCATTTTGATGGCAACATTACTAATCGTTATTGCCGAATTACTCGCATAAGGAAGTGTTTCCATTTTGTAAAAACTATATCGGTCTTTTTGAACTTTGAAATTATCTTTTCTAAGATATAAAATCACACCATAACAGCAGGATTTTTGCTTCCTTAATTTTTCGGAACAAACGGTTGCAAAGGTAGAAATGCGTTCTTTCATTTCGTCCAAAGTGGTTATGCTTTGTGCAAAACTTCGGGTAATGGCAATGTTTTTTTTGGTTTTTGGTTCTTCAAGTTCCAAGACCGATTTTCCTTCGAGTTCATATTTTAACCGAATGCCAACAATTCCCATAGTCGATTTGATGAATGCTTCATGATGTGGCAGTGTAAAATCATAAGCCGTATGAATATTATGTGCTTTCATTTTCTTAGAAAGTCGATAACCAATTCCCCAAACATCTTCAATTTTTGTCCATTTCAAGGCTTTGATGCGTTTTTCATCGGTATCGATAACATAAACACCTTGCGTTCGTTCTTGATATTTTTTGGCGATTTTATTCGCTACTTTTGAAAGTGCTTTACTGGAACCAAACCCAATGCAAACAGGCAAACTCAACCATTTTAGAATACTTATCCTGATTTGGTTTCCATATTGATTATAATCGTCAATAGTCAATCCATCAAAATTCAAAAAAGCTTCATCGATACTGTACATTTCAACATGTGGAGTGAATTTATGCAAAAGATTGTGCACTCGATTACTCAAATCGCCATACAACGCATAATTGGACGAAAAAACATGAATGTCGTGTTGCTTAATTTGATTACGGATTTTGAATTCGGGTTCGCCCATCGGAATGCCTAAATCTTTAGCTTCATAGCTTCGAGAAATGACGCAACCATCGTTGTTAGACAAAACAACAATAGGTTTTCCGTTGAGTTTTGGCTGAAAAACCCGCTCACACGAAACATAAAAATTATTACAATCAACTAAAGCATACATGTTGTAAAATTACGCAATAGCTTGTAATTTTTGATTGGAACAAACGTTAATTTTAGGGATTTAATCTAAGACTTCACGATCAACGCCGAAGGAATATCACTAAGCCAAGTTTCTTCTTCGTTTACTAGATTTTTCCAACTTTCTAAGCTAACCAATACCAGATCTTGCTTCTCCAAAAACGGTTTATTGAGTTTTTCGTAATCTACCAATTGAAGATTATTGGCATATTTTAATTTCAATCCTGCAACAGCATTTTCGATAATGAAATTATTTTTTCGCTGACTGCTGTTTTCAACAATCGTGACTTTGGTATTGTTATTAAAAATCAATCGTTCGGCATAATCAAAAAGAAAAGCATCGCCAATACTCATAATCGGAATGGTTACGTTGTCCACTTTCTTCAAATCTTTATCAATCAAAATACCAAGTGGTGTTTTGGTTTTTGAAATAATCAATCGGGTTCGTTCATCAAAAGGCGAATTTTCAAAAAGACCTTCTTTTCCGGTGAATTTATCCAACAATCGATCTGGATTTATAAATCGTGTCGTAAAACCTAAAACCTTTCCTAAAATCGTTCCTTCAAAAATAGATTTTCCTAAACCAACTAACAATAAATCATATTCACCTTTGGCAGAAACATCAGCGATATCGGTTTCAATATCATTTGTTGCTTTAAAAATTGTGGTGATTTCTTGGTTCAACGCTTTTGATTCTCGAACAATTGGTTCAAATGCTTTGGTTTCATATTCGTCTAAATCATAGGCATGCAATTCATCACTTGACGTAAAATGCATCGCTGTAACCACAGTCGTTTCGGTTTGTTTTTTGACCAAACTATTGGCTAATCGCAATAATGATTTCCCTTTTTCGTTGTTACCAAAAGAAATCAGCACTTTATAATCGGAGTTGTTTTTAATTTCTGCCGGAATGAAAACGTCTTTTGATTTGAATATAAAATTGATAATGTCCAAAGCTGGTCCAGTCATAAAAGTTGTAACCAATGCCATGATAACCATCATCGTAAAAACTTTTGGCGAAAGCACTCCAAGTTCGTAACCAATATTCAATACGACTAACTCCATCAATCCGCGCGTGTTCATCAACGCACCAATGGTTAAACTATCGCGCCAATTTTGTCCAACAAATCGCGCAGCCAAAGCACTTCCGAGAAACTTTCCAATAACGGCAACCAAAATAATGTAACCCGTTATTTTCCAAAGATAAGGTTCATTAATCAGTCCGATTTCGGTTCGTAATCCGGTAAAAACAAAGAAAAGCGGTAGCAATAAAATCACCGCAACATCTTCTACTTTTTCGATAAAAATATTTCTAAACTTTGCACTTTCGGGCATAATTGCTCCAGCCATAAACGCTCCAAACAATGCATGAATTCCAATAACTTCAGTAGAATAAGCCGAAATTATTACCGTTAAAAAGAAAATAGCAACAACGGGTTTGTTCAAATTTCCTTTGTTGGCATACAAATCGCCAATGCGTTTTAAAAAAGGTTTCACTACAAAAAGCATTGCCAAAACATATACAACTGCCAACGCAATAATATATAACGAACTCACAAAAGTTCCTGCTTTTACAATGGCAATTACCGCGGCAAGTAAACACCAAGCCGTAATATCATCGGCAGCAGCACACGTAATTACAATTGTTCCCAATCTCGTTTTATGAATGCCTCGTTCTTGTACAATTCTAGCTAAAACTGGAAACGCTGTAATGCTCATAGCAATTCCCATAAATAATCCAAAAGACAGAAATTCAACGCCTTGAGGTGCAAATTCGTGATAGATGAAATACGACAATCCAATTCCAAGTGCAAACGGAATTACGATACTCGCATGACTGATTACAACGGCATCATTGGCTTTATTTTTCAATACTTTTAAATCCAATTCCATCCCGATAACATACATAAAAAGTATCAAACCTACTTGACTTAAAACCTGAAGATTTCCGAGTGATTCTACCGGAAACAGCGAATGATTTAAATCAGGGAAATACAATCCAAAAAGTGATGGTCCAAGTGCAATTCCGGCAATAATTTCTCCGATAACTGTAGGTTGACCAATTTTTCTAAAAATCCAACCAAAAATTCGAGCAACTAAAACAATGGTTATAATTTGCATTAAAAGTAATGCTACTGGATGTTGCAAATTGTGAAAAAGCGATGATAAAAATTGAGTAAATAAAGTATCTTTAGATGAAGGCGAAACAATTTTTCGACCAACTTCAAGCAGTTTTCCTTGTTCTACAATCCAATACATCAAAGCCGTAAAACCGCCAGTTACTAGAATATAAAACAATGTATTTTTTAAATTTCTCATACTTTTTAAATCGCCTCACAAATATGAGAAAAAGGAATGTTATTTTCTAAAAAATTAGAATAAATAACGATTCGTTAATTTTATGTAAAAACAAATTAAAGTTAAGTCAAATTCTTTCTAAAAAAGGAGTGTTTTTTACTGTTTTGATTACCTTTGCAACCCATTAGGTTTTTATGAAAAAATTGTTAGGTATTGGTTTTTGGGAATTCATTGCAAGAGTAATTCTTAGAAACCGAATTGTCATTCTTGGTTGTATTGTTTTAATCACCGTTTTACTGGCTTTGCAGTGGAAATCAATTCGATTTACACAAACCGAAGCTAATCTAA
>CAYPXI010000059.1:0-4296 GCA_964414655.1 uncultured Flavobacterium sp.
ACGGTCGTTGATAAAATCCATCGCTTCTACTGGGTTCATATCGGCCAAATACTTGCGCATGATCCACATACGGTGAATGGTTTTTTCGTCGAGTAATAAATCGTCTCTTCGTGTAGATGACGAAGTTAAATCGATAGCTGGGAAAATACGTTTGTTGGCAATTTTTCGATCCAATTGTAACTCCATATTTCCTGTTCCTTTGAATTCTTCAAAAATCACTTCATCCATTTTAGAACCCGTTTCGGTCAATGCTGTCGCGATGATACTCAGCGAACCTCCATTTTCGATATTACGTGCGGCTCCGAAGAAACGTTTTGGTTTTTGCAATGCATTGGCATCGACACCACCGCTCAGTACTTTACCTGACGCAGGTTGTACCGTATTATAAGCACGAGCCAAACGTGTAATCGAGTCTAATAAAATCACTACATCGTGACCGCATTCTACCAAGCGTTTTGCTTTTTCGAGAACGATATTGGCCACTTTTACATGGCGATCGGCAGGTTCGTCAAAGGTTGAAGCAATTACTTCGCCTCGAACACTGCGTTGCATATCGGTTACCTCTTCTGGACGTTCGTCAATCAACAATACAATCAAATATACTTCGGGATGATTGGCGGCAATGGTATTGGCAATGTCTTTTAATAACATTGTCTTACCCGTTTTGGGTTGCGCCACTATCATTCCGCGTTGCCCTTTACCGATAGGAGAAAACAAATCGATGATACGAGTTGAAATCGTTGATTGTCTGCCAGCTAAGTCGAATTTTACTTCTGGGAAAAGTGGCGTTAAATGTTCAAAAGACACTCTATCGCGCACCACTTGCGGATCATGACCGTTGATTTTTAATACTTTTACTAAAGGAAAGAATTTTTCGCCTTCTTTTGGCGGACGTACTACGCCTTTTACTGTATCACCCGTTTTTAATCCGAACAAACGTATTTGCGATGTGGATAAATAAATATCGTCTGGTGAAGCTAAGTAATTGTAATCGGATGAACGCAAGAAACCATAACCATCGGGCATCATTTCGAGTACGCCTTCACTTTCTATAATTCCGTCAAACTCATAATCGGCATCGCGGAAATTCGGATTCTTTTTATTTTTGAAATTCGGATTCTGATTTGGGTTTTGATTCCCATTTCCGCTCCCGTTATTATGTTTGAATTTGGGATTTTGATTTTGTAATTTGTCTTCTGAGTTTTCTTGTGGTTCTTGAACTTCAGAAGTTGTTTCTGTTGAAACCTCATCATTACTGATTTCTTCTGGTTGAATAGCCTCGTCTTTAGTAGCTTTGAATTTTTCCTTTTTCTTAAACTTTGAAGTTTTGAAAGGTTTTTCTTCGATTGGCTTTTCTTCTTGAACTTGGGCTACTGTCTCCGACTTTTCACTTGAAAACAAATCTTGTGAAGCTTCAGGTTTAACTTTAGAATCGGGCTTTATTCGAGCTCTTTTGACTTTTTCTTCTTTTGGTGCAGGAGCGCTTGGAGTTTCTTCGGCTGATGCAGCAGCTTGATGCGCCAAAATCATTTCGATTAATTTTTCTTTTTTTACACCCGCAAATTTTATTGTTTTTGCCATTTTGGCAATCTCTTGAAGCTCAATAAGCTTCAAGGTTTTTAATAATGTACTATCAAACATGAATGTTTATAATGATTTAGATAATTTGAAATAGTATACAAATGTGTGGTAAATTTCTTTGTGAAAATATCCGCTGTCTATGAAGTTATTACGGATTTGTAGTGCAATAATACAACTTTTTTTTTAGTATGCAAATAGTTTTATATAAAAAGAAATTCTATTTTTGCGGAACAATTTTTTGAAAAATGATTCAACGCATTCAAACTGTATATTTAATTATCGCTCTAATTGTAAGCGGCGTCCTTCCTTTTGTTTTTCCTTTATGGAAAATAGACGGAAAAGAGTTTTACTTTATGCAAAGTTTGGTGTATAATGCACTATTTGGTTTAAGTGCCGTTTTATCATTAATTAGTATCATTTCATTCAAAAAAAGACAACATCAATTTGTGTTAGGCAGATTGAACATCATATTAAATTTAATTTTATTAGGATTATTTGTATATCGTTCACTAAATTTATCTGGAGAAACTGCGTTAGTTTCTGAGAAAGGTATTGGGATGTTTCTTCCTATTATTTCTATCGTTATGCTGGTTTTGGCCAACAAAGCCATCAAAAAAGATGAAGATCTCGTAAAATCTGTTGATCGATTGAGGTAAACCTATAAACTTAGTTTATTAGTGCGTAAGAATCCGTTTCATTTGAGACGGATTTTTTATTGAAAAATGTTTAACTTTGTTTACGATATTAATTCTTTGTAATATGAATCTTAAAAACTTGACTTACTTACTTTTATCAACTGTAATTTTAGGTTGTTCAAAAGATGTAGTAGAAAATACTATTCCAACAGATAATTGTGCTGATAAACAACAATATTCACCTACAATTTTCGCACGCTCTCCTCTTTTTGATAGCGATAACAATATAAACTTAAGCACCATAGATTCGCCTTTTGCTGGCTTTCAGTATTTTTGGACTGGCCCGAATGGGTTTACTTCTAATCAAAAAAACATTACTCTTCCTAATGTTCCTGCTAATAGAGGTATATACTCACTTTGCTTGAAAAGTAATGATTGTGCAACGCAAATAACTACAAAAAATGTTTATGTTCCTTCAAGTTGTAATCCTCCATTACCATTACCAAATATAATCAACACTCCTTTATTTGTTGGTGAAGAAGTTAAATTAGAAGCAGAATTAATGGAAGGATATTTTTATGAATGGACAAAACCAGATGGAACAATTATTTATGGAAGAACTATTCAAATCTCAAATCCAAGTTCATTGGATTTTGGTAATTACCAATTAAAAGTTATGAATGAATTTTGCATGAACCAAACCACGGTGAATGTTGGTTTAGCTCCTCCTTGTGGAACTTCGGTTCCTGCTCCTACTATTACCACTAACTTACCTGTAAGCTTCAGTGAAACAATTACTTTAGAGAGCCCGGAAATTCCTAATCGTAAGTTCAAGTGGACTAAACCAGATGGTTCTGTATTATTTTCTCGAATTCTAACTTTACCCCCACTTTACAACAGAGCAGGAACGTACAATTTGGATGTCATTCAGGATGATTGTTTACTAACTACCTCCTCTATTACTATACCACCTATTTTCCCTAACTTACCCTGCACCCCTACAAATCTTGAATTAAGAACTTTCAGCAGAAGTGAAATTGCTTTCTCCTTTGCTACTACTTCTCCTCCCCTTTCTTCTCCAGAGTACCGACCTATGTCATTTATTCGTTTTAATACTCCCTATCCTCCTCAAGGCATTTATACCGTACCTTCAGACTTAATTACTGTGGGCGGATTCTCAAATCCATGGGAATATAAAACCTATACTTATTCAGGTACTATTTATTTGAGTTATGATAGTGACGGAAAGGCTATTGTCAACATTTGCAATTTAACCATTTACACCTCAAGTCATCTACAATCTCCTCCATGGACAGTTACAACAACTACAAGCAATTATTCGAAACATTTCAAGCAATTGTAAACTAAACTGAAATTCCAAAAACAAAACCATCAGATAGTTTTAGTTATTTCTACAATTTCTAAATGTTGAATCTTCTCACCCTCAATTTCAAATCGCAACATGGTTCGCACCTGATGAAAACCATGAATGCCACACGCGCCTGGATTCATGTGCAACAAATTCAATTCTTGATCAAATTGCACTTTTAAAATATGCGAATGACCACAAATAAATAACTTTGGTGGATTTTGCTTGATTTCACTTCGTATGACTTGATTGTATTTCCCAGGATAACCGCCAATATGGGTAATCCAAACCTCAACTCCTTCACACATAAAACGATTGTGCAACGGAAATTCCATTCGGGCTTTATCATCATCAATGTTTCCGTAAACAGCTCGCAAAGGTTTAATTTTTTTTATCGTATCGGTCACAACCAAATCGCCAATATCACCAGCGTGCCATACTTCATCCGCTTGACGAACATACTTTAAAATAGTATCGTCAATATGACCGTGTGTATCGGAGAGGAGTAGGATTTTTTTCATTTTTTACCGCTAAGACGCTAAGTCACAAAGTTAATTATTTACCACCAGAAAAGCATTAAAAAATGAATGTAGAATTAGCAAAACTTTAAACAAAATATCAATTAAAATCTTTGTAAATTTGGCGTTTATTATATGTGAACACTGAACACTGAACACTGAACACTGAACACTGAACACTGAACACTGAACA
>CAYPXI010000060.1:0-4178 GCA_964414655.1 uncultured Flavobacterium sp.
AGGGCATAAAAAGGGCTTGTTTGGAGCAAAATCTGAGTTTTTTCACACACTGACGGTTTCGGGCTTTGCGTTCGGGCGGGTTTCGGAGCACAAAGTTTCAATTTATTACTAAAGTTCATTAGAAGCACAAAGCTCCAAGTTTGTACATCAGCCCGCCTGACGCAAAACCCGTGTTATAGGGCGTTTTTCTTCTATTTGTCATTTGGGTAAGTTTATTTTAGCAGTTGAGAAGTCAAGTTTTTTATATTTTGTTTTTAGGACGTTGTCAAATTGAGTTTTGTCGTCTGTAAACGAAACAAGTCCTTTGTCGAAATGCCAAGTACCTAAGTAATTCAAAGAATTGTCATCTATAGTGAAAATAAACTGCTCTAATTCTGCTGTCTTTATTTTGCCAGATTTTATTTTATGTTCCAAGTCATCCGTTGCGTCTAAGTCTTTAAATATAGGCTCGGTAAACATTTTTCCGCCATACCATTTACTTTGTGTCCACCAGTAATTGAGAACTGCATAGTTGCCAGGTTCTATAAAGTAAATAAATGTATTTTCTTTTGCTGACTTAAATGTCGGTTTAACCCTAAATGCTAAAACCTCTTTTGTGTCAATGTTTAATAGTCTTATATCTTGCGGAAACCCACCGCTGCTAAATCCAAGTCGCTGAATAAAATTTCCATATATAACTGCTTGACCTGTCTGTATTGTGTCTCCACTACTTAACTCTTCAAGTGTTTTTAAGTTTTGTCCTTTTGCGAACATTGTCAGAAATAATAAGATTATTGCTCCGATGTGTTTCATTATCAATGTTGTTTTTTAAAATGCCCTATAACGGTTTCGGGCTTTGCGTTCGGGCGGGTTTCGGAGCACAAAACTGTCAACCAGCACAGGACTTGAATAGAAGCACAAAGCTTCAAGTTTGCACGCTACCCCGCCTGACGCAAAACCCGTGTTACCAGTAAGTAGGGCTTTCTTGTCTGTCTATTCTAGTCATTTTTTAATTATCAAAGTGTCCGCCCAGTTTATGTATTTTTTGTCGTGTTCCCACCACATAGAGGCTGACAAATATATTTTATTGTCCTCTGGTTTGTAGTCAATAGTTAATGGTGTTGTCATTATTGTTACGTATTCTTTATACTCTCTTACTTCTGTTCGCCATTCAACTAATGGAAGCCAAGAAATTGTCTGGTAAATTTCCACTTTTTTTCCTCTGTGGTCTGAAGTTGCATTGCCCAAAGTACTTTCTTTATAAATTATTCCGTCACCCAACCATTCTTCGTATTCGGTGTCATATTCGCCTACTACAAAACCAACACCTAATATTCCAATTGTCCCTGATAAATAGCCAACACCAAAAACAAAAATCATTGCAATAATTCCTGAGACCTTCAGGATTTTGTTTTTCTGAAACTGTGTCAAAGCCAATGCCAACGAAATTGTCAAATAAATAGTCGAAACAACCAGCCAGTCAAGTTCTGATAATGTTGTCGAAATATTTGTCACCAAACCGAAAAAAGCTAAAGCTGTCAAAATACTTGAAGTAATAAACAATTGTCTTCTAAACTCAAGTCTATTTTTTGTTAGCCACAGCACAATGAAACTTATAATAGGATAAGTCCAAAGTCCAATTAATATGATTAGGAATGTCGTCATTTAGCCTTACTGGTAACGAGCCACGGCTTGGCGATGGTGGGGCAATCGAAGCACAAATCTTCAATTTTGCACAAAAGTTCAGCCGAAGAACTGCCGTTGAACTTTGCAGTTTCGCCCCACTATTGCAAAACCCTTGTTAGCGGCTGGCATTTATAATTGCGATAAAAACTGTTGAATTCTTTCTGCAAGTTCTGGATTGTTGGTTGCTATGTCGCTATGTGTTTTGTTATAAGTAAACAATTGAAAGTTTGCAGCATTACCTAATCCTATTATTTTTTCTTCAAGGTCATAACCTTGCTTTACTGGCACATTTGTATCCTTCAAGCCAAGGTGCAATTGCATTAAAGGTAAATGTTGGGCAAAATAAATAGGGGATGATGCAATCATTTTTCTCCTTGTTTCTTCTAAAGTTGCTTGTCCATTTTTATAAGCACTTAAATACTGACATTGATAAGTAGCGTCATTTTCATTTTGAGAAGTAAGTTCCAACATATTGGTTGGGCTTACAACGCCAACTATACGTTTTATCCTTGGGTCTCTAATGCCTGCTAACATTGCGACTGTGCCACCACGACTACCACCTCTAACACCTGTTCTGTTCACATCGGCAAGGGTTTCTGTTTGCTGAATTAGGTTTAAAAAAGCAAGCACATCATCCGCTGCTTCGTCAAAAGCATCACAATGTTTTCCTTCGGATAATGGTGATGTATATAGAGTTCCGTTAATTGTGATTGCTAATGATTGTCCTCGTAATGCAGGTATTGCAAGTATGTTCGCTTGCCCTGAGCTAGAATTATCCAACGCTAAGTTTACGCTGTTGGTAGTACTATTTAGTCCAAACCCTCCAACCAATATTTGTACAGAAACAGTGTTTGTTGCATTTGGAATTACCAATGCTCCGTATTGTTTTATGTTATTTACTTTGAAGGAAACTATTTTTAGTACAAATGTCCCTGCAAGTATATTCTCTTGCTGTAGAACCTGATAGTCTGTCGGGGTAAGGTTTCTGTTTTGCCAATGATTAAAAACATTGTCAAGCTCCGTTGTCGTTGGCTCTGCAAACAATGATTTTTTATCGTCTTTCGAGAGATAGTCTTTTTTGCAAGATGTCAAAGTGAAGACGATTGCTATTATCGTTAACGTTAAATAAATTATAGCTTTTCTATTCATTGGTATTTAGATAACTTTAGTTTTATGCTTGCCGCTAACGAACAGGGCTTGTGGCAGGTGGGGGGCTTTGAAACTCGTCTGCTCGAACGTTTGTCGATATAAATTACTGATTTTGAGTTACTTACAAATGATTAGTAGGTTTTCCGTCTGCCGAAATAAAAGTACAGAAAAGTTACTAATGTTGAGATTTATTCCGTCCCCCCCACTTGCCACAAGCCCATGTTGGCGGCAGTTTTTTTCTTTAACTCCAATAACCTTGCACAAAATGTCCTTCCTGACTATGTCTTAAAAAAAAGTCTGCAAAATTGTCAATGTCCTTTTTGCAATACTCGTAAAGTGTCATATAAACTATTTCACAATTCAATTTTTGCACTGGCTGATAGGATTTGGTTTCTTCATTCCAAATAGTTGAGCCTCGTTCATATTCGTTTGTCTCCAAATTTAACAGCTTAAAATAGTGACGAGTTTCTGTGAAGTTTTTGAAATAGTCAGTAAATCGTATAAACTTTTTGTAGCACTCACCAGCGTCAAAGAAACGTTCACATATATCATTATCACAATAAGCACTCCCATCAACATACATTAAGAAGTCTAAATCTGACTCTGTAAAACCATAAGGAAGCATCTTTTTAAAATACTCGTGGTATCCATAAATGTGTGATTGAGCATCTCCGTAACCACTAAGTTCTTCTAAACTTCTTGGAACTGTCAAAAAAATATCATTTGTTAGAGTTTTGTCCCAATCGTCAATTGAATCTATTTCTTTTGTACGCCCTGAATCGAATGCTCTAAATCCAAATATTACACCCATTGTCCCCTAAGTTAAATTTTTATGTTTATTTAATATTGCCGCTAACGGTTTGCAGCTTGGCGAAGTGGCGGAAATCGAAGCACAAATGTTCAGTTTTGCATTAAAGCTCAATCGAAGAACTACTGTTGAATTTAGCACTAAATCCGCCATTTTGCCAAACTGCTGTTAGGTGCAGGTTTTATTTTCTTTACGTCAATTTACTCGTTTTTATGTCTTCAATTATTTTATCTGTAATGGAAATTAATTTATTCTCTATTTGTTTTGTTAGTTTTTCCAAGTCATTGAAGTTTGGTTTGTCAATGAGCACTGTTTCAAGAATTGAATATTGAGGCCTTGTCGTTCTTTCTTTATTCCACTTTGTCGATTTAAAGTATTCCCAATATTTTTCTTGAATTGGGATTGTCTGTCCTAACAGCCAAATTTCAAACTGCATTTTTCTATGGTTCAGTACAAGACCCATTTTCAGCTTTCTTTTTTTCAAAAAGTCGTTAGTGTAATAAAAATATTGTAATTATTTAGGTACGCAATTTGTATAGGTAAAAATATGGAAGAA
>CAYPXI010000061.1:0-3858 GCA_964414655.1 uncultured Flavobacterium sp.
GTGATTTTTTTCTGAGAAAGATTTTATGCGCTCCAACGAAACTAGCGTACAACGGAATGCCGCTTACACCAGTTGCTGCTGCAAGCACAGACCAAAACAAAACTACGGAATTTCTTTGAAAGATAGAATTGTAATCACCAGATTATGTTCCATGAAATACAAAATAGCAAGCGCAAACCCAGCAATTGGTGTAAACGGCGGTTATATGCTGGTTTAAAATTCATTGCAGATTTTCAATTTCAGGAAAAATTCCGCCCAATTTTCCACAACGACAGATTTTCTATTTCACAGAAATTTTCTGAGAAAAGAATTCAGCGCAAAACAATCAACAGCAAACTTTCCACGAACAGTTTAGTTTCTATTGCCGAATTATTTTCCACGAAAGAAATTCCGCAATCAAAATCAATAAAACGAAATTGAAGAAATAGAGTAGAAGTAAAGATAAATTTCTATTGGAACTTTTTCATCTTGAAAACTAGCATATAACGGTTCCTGGCTTCACGTCTGTTGCTGCTGCAAACACAGACCAAAACAAAACTACGGAATTTTTTAGAAAGAAATATTTGAATAACCTGCTTATTTTCCATGAAAACAAAAACGCAAGCGCAAGCCCAGCAATAGCGTGAAACCAGTGTTACCAGCAGGTTTTATTTTCCACTTCGATTTTCTATCTCATTTTTAGGTTTCACAATATAAATATCTATTAGGATAAATATTGCTGCACAAAAATTTCCAAGCATAAACTGTAAGCCTTCTAATTCAAACTTAAGAAATTCCATTATCAATGAAATTGTCCAAATGATTGAAATATTTAAATTAAAAAGTCCGGCAAATATGTAAAGGAAACTATTTTTCAATCTAAATCTTAGCTCGCTTTTATATAGAATAATTTTTGTCAACACTAAAAGCATTCCTATTCCTCCGACAATAATTGCACTTCCAATAAAATTAAAAAATAACGTCAATGAACCTGCAGAATATTTTTGAACAATGTTAAAATAATCAAAGAAGCTATATAATGTCCAAATGTTGATTAGAACAAGTGATAAAGTAGTAAATATAAAATGTCGTCTATTCATGTTGTCGGCGGTAAACTTGCTGGTAACGTTATCCAGCTTCACATCAGTTGCTGCTGCTGACACTGGCCAAAACAAAACTACTGAATTTCTTTGAAAGATAAAATTGTAGTTACTAGATTATATTCCATGAAAAACAAAATAGCAAGCGCAAGCCCAGCAATTGTGTGAAACTGGGGTTAACAATAGTTTTTAACTCCAACTCATTTCAATTTTAACTGAATTGTTTTCCACGGAAATTGTTCCACCGAATGATTTATTTTCTCCGGGATAAATATGGTAAATTTTAGTTTTTCCAATCTTGGTTGGCTTATTTTCACGAAGTCTTTTACTTTTTAAAATCCAGTTTTCAATTTCTTTTTTATCAGCGTTGAATTCCATTTTAAAAGATCTAGTAAATGGACTTCCATACTTTCTTATACTAAATTTTTCCATTTTGTTTGGAAGTTTTGCTAATCCACCCCAATTTAGAGTTGTTGTTATTGCATTTTTCTGTTCCCATGGAAAAATATATGATGAAAAAAAATTAAAATACAAGTATAATAGAAGTAAAGCACCTATTATTGCAATAGTTTTCTTCATTGCGCGATTTTAAAATTATTGTTAACGTTCCGGCAGCTTTGCGTCTGTTGCTGCTGCAAACACTGACCAAAACAAACCTACGAAATTTCTTTGAAAGACAGAATTGAAATGACCAGATTATTTTCCACAAAGAACAAAATAGCAGGCGCAAACCCAGCAATAGCGCAAAACTGACTGTTATAGCCAGTTGGCGACTTGCTCGGCAATTGGTTATAACGGTCCCGTGCTTGCCATCAGTTGCTGCTGCAGGCACTGACCAAAACAAAACTACAAAATTAAATTGAAAGACAGAATTGTAGCCACCAGATTATGTTCCATGAAATACAAAATAGCAAGCGCAAGCCCAGCAATTGTGGCAAACACGTGTTATACAACGTTTTATTAATTTCTGAGAACTTCTATATTATATAAGTTCTTTTTTTCACTTTCAGTTAAATTTTTAAAGTCATATTTCATTTCCATCATTTGACTTGGATGAGAGAAACAATAAAAGACAATTTTTTTCTTAAAAAAGCCGCTTTCAATTTTTTTAAAAATCACATTAAAACTAATTTCTGGATCAGTTTCTTTAATATTTTTTAATGATTCATCTAACATCACTTTTAATCTGTTAGAAACATTTTCAATTACAGAATCATTTAATTTATTGTCAAATATGTGAATTTTTTCAACTAATTCAGGATAAGAGTATACTTGTCTGTATATATATCCATTTTTTTTAAATTCATTAAGAACATCTGCTTTTCCTTCGTCAACTTTATCAGAAACTTTAATTTCAAACATTAAACGATTTTCCATATCATGATAAAGTAATCCCGAAAATATATTTATTTCTTGATGACAATTTGTACAAATTTTGCTATTAAGTTTACCGCTCAAAACTTTATCTTTTAAACTTGGATTTACGGTAATATTTACTGTTTGATAAAATTCAATTTCTTGGATAGAATTGCAGTGTGGGCAATTTTCGTTGATAATTGTAGATAAACTCATATTTTACGTATGGATTTTAAAATGTTGTATAACGGTTTGGGGCTTTGCGTTCGGGCGGGTTTCGGAGCACAAAACTGTCAACCAGCACTGAACCTGAATAGAAGCACAAAGCTCCAAGTTTGCACGTCACCCCGCCTGACGCAAAACCCGTGTTACCAGCCGTTTTTTTATCTTCTAATCCGTAGCCCAACTCTGTCATTGTCGATATATGTGTTGTATTCCTGTTCATTTGTCTCAAATATGAAAGGCTTAATTTCATTCGTAATACCGTTTTCAGCATAATCTCGAACAGCAAACGGTAAAATAATTCTTGGTCTGTAATAGTCAAGGAGTTCAAAATGCCAAAAGTGTCTGAACGGAAATTCATCGGGGAATAATTTCTCAAACGGTCTGTATGAAAGTTCAATTTCATAAAATTTCTCACCTTGAATTTCTGTCACACGACTATTAAAATACTTTTCATTTAAAAACTCCGATAGTCCGCTGTAATATTCTTTTGTCAGCCGTCTTAGCAATTCGTTGTCGTATGGCACATTATCATTAAATGGGTCGTGATATTTACATTTTACTTGATTGTATAAGTCATATGAAACTGAAGCGACCGTAAAATTTACTTGTATGCCACCTGTCTGAGATTGGTTTTTGTGATTATTCATATTTCCAAAGCCACCCGAGAATCCTTTTGCTTCTATGGCAAATCGTGAATTTGCTGTATATGCTAATAAATCAGGTCTTCTAACTTGTCTGCCGTTTACAAAAAGCGGAATAGGAGGATTGTGAATTCGCATTGCAGCTTCATAATTCACTGTGTATATGCTTTGGTCAATGCGTTTGGAGAGAAAGTCCGCAATCGCTTTGCCTGCAAGATTTGAGAATTGTCCTTTTTCTGTAGGGTCAGATAATTGAATTGGTGGTTCTGAAAATCTGTCGTTGTTAAATGCTTGTCGTTGTATGTAACTGCTATAATGAAAAAACATAGCAAGTGTCCGAATAAGTTTTTGCGGTCGTGGAGCATAACCTTGTCCAGCAATTGCCAAATGTTTTGCAAAAGCAATTCTTGTCAAACGGTGTGTTTGATTGGTAATTGTCCCTGCGGTGTCTTTATATTCAACTTGTATGTTCATTGTTTTTCTGTCGTCCTAAAATGGCTGGTAACGTATACAGCTTGCACCAGTTGCTGCTGCAATGACTGACCAAACAAATCTAC
>CAYPXI010000062.1:0-3681 GCA_964414655.1 uncultured Flavobacterium sp.
CGAACATTCAAGAAGTATTTAAAAAGATATATGCTGCAGGCATCAAGGTAAAAGTAATTACGGGAGACAATGCAGATACGACAAAGGCTATTGCGCATCAAGCAGGAATTATAAACGAAACACCAGCGGTAAACGGAACGGAAATCGTTCATCACACAGAAACAGAATTGATGGAACTATCTAAAAACACCACACTGTTTACCAGAATGTTTCCTGAGGCAAAATTGGCAATGGTAAACGCTCTTAAAAAGAACGAGGAAGTTGTTGCAATGTTGGGAGATGGCGTAAATGATGCGCCTGCGCTGAAAGCAGCTCATATTGGCGTAGCGATGGGAAACAAAGGAACAGAAATTGCAAAAGCAGCGGCAGCATTGGTTATAGCAAATGATGATTTAGACAAATTGATTACTGGAATAGCGGCAGGAAGAAGAATTTATACCAATCTCAAAAAAGCCATACAGTATATTATATCCATTCATATCCCAATTATTCTAACGGTTTCATTACCCTTGTTTTTGGGTTGGGTATATCCGCATATTTTCACACCGGTACATGTTATTTTCTTGGAGCTAATAATGGGGCCAACCTGTTCTATTGTCTATGAAAATGAGCCGATGGAAAAAAATACAATGCTAGAGAAACCACGTAAAATGACCGAAACATTCTTAAGTTGGAAAGAATTAAGCATTAGTATTATTCAGGGATTGGTCATTACCGCAGGCGTTCTATCTGCATATCAGTATGCCGTACAAAACGGAAGTAACGAAGCAACTACACGCTCAATAGTTTTCACAACCTTAGTATTTGCAAATGTGTTTTTGAGTATGGTAAATCGCTCATTCATTTACAGTATGTTTGATAGTTTTAAAAATAAAAATAAATTGTTCCCCATAATCCTTGGAGCATCTTTGGTTTTACTTATCGCAATACTCTATATTCCACCATTCGCTTCTTTCTTTCAAGTAAGTAGTATAAATTTCCATGAATTTGTAATCTCAATTTTTATTGCTGCCGTATCGGTGATGTGGGTTGAAGTGTATAAATGGATTAAACGGTTGAAAATAAATAGCTAAAATTACACAGTTAACGAAAACGCCAGCCTGTAACATGGTATTACCAAAAACGGGGCTGAACGGCTTCGGTTGAACATTTGTGCAAGGTTCAACATTCGCTCTTCGATTGAACTTTAGTGCTAAAAATCCCCGCCTTCGGTAATACCAGAACCGTTAGCTGCAAGCATAGACGACAGAACGACAATGAAAATAACATTAAGACCGTTACATTTTAAAGCGACAAATAAGCAGTTAAAAGACGGCTCGATTTCTCTTGAAACATTAAGAGATATTTTCAATGAGTTAAATATTGACAGCCAGCACAAACTTTTATTAGCTAAAAAGGACAAAAAACTAAAAATCCCAAGTTATTATGCAATTGACGAAATCTGTAGAAATATAACCGGACAGACCTTTGATGACTTTTTCCAATTTAAACGTTCAGTAACGAAGCCAAGACAAATTGATAGAATTACTGACCAAACCTTTATTGACAAGCTAAAAGAGTGGTGTTCTATAAACAACATTAATTCAAAAGCAGGATATTCAGCATTTAAAAACCGACCCAAAGAGTTTCCAACGGTAACGACAATCGTAAAAAATTATGGGGACGACTACTTTACAGACATTTTAGGATTAAAATTATACAAAGACACACTTGAAGACCGACTGATGGATGAAGGCTTTAAGAGCGAATTGATTAAATGGTGTAATGACAATGAAATCACATCAATTTCGCAATACAATAAAGCCAAGAAGCCTAAAGGATTTCCATCAGCGGAAAGGATAAGACAAATTTACGGCTACGATTATTTTTCAGAAGCGTTAGAAATCAAATACAGGGACTATGAATTTTTAACCAAAGAAGAAGCGAGACAAATTTGCATTGACAATGGCATTTTTGTTTCAAACCATTACCCAAAGTTTTACCAACAATTCAACGAAAAGAACGAAAAAAAGCTACCGTCAGACCCTTACAGATACTATCAAACTAATTGGCCAGATTTCATTCAGCTTTCCGACACTCAATTGTTTATTGGAAACAGTATGAGCAATCTTGAATTGTTCACTTACAAATTATTACACGACAGAGAAATTGAATTTGAAGCCGAAAAAACTTTTGAAAATTGCAGGTCTAAAAATCCGCTTCCATTTGACTTTTTCTTACCAAATGTAATTGATACTCCTGTAATCATTGAACTTGACGGTGAACATCATAGAACGAATGATAAAAACAATAAATTTTACTCACCGACAACAAAAAAGCACGATGCAATTAAAAATAAATTTTGCATTGACAATAACATAAAACTAATAAGAATAGACAACCTGATTGATATAGAACCAACATTGATTAATGAGATAAATCTCGATAATTTCCCAAAAGTAAAAGACCTTGATTGGACAAGTGACTTTCAAACGGAAAAGGAAGTAATTGAAAGCAAGTTATCAAAATCAATCAAGGTCAAACTATTGCTCCTTATGGCAGAAAGGGGGAAATGCGAACTTTCTAATATAGAAATTATCAAACAGACACAAATTAGAAAACCGCATTTTTACGGACTAAAAAATGAATTGATAAATCTTGGCTTAATTACTCGTGAGACTGATTATTACTTTTCGGAAACAGAAATGAAAAGAATTGCAGAATTATATGAACAGGGTAAGAACATTTCGGAAATTGTAAGAGAGACAGGATATACAAATCGAACTTATCTAATTAAGCGGTTGAAAGAAATGGGCATTTCTTATAAATCAAAAAAGAGTTCAAAAGAAGAAGCGGATGCATTACGTAATAAAATAATTGAACTCCACTTGCAAGGTATCAGACCAGTTGACATTTCAAAAAGTGTAAAAGCTTCGCAAGGCTATATTTCACTTTTAATACAAGACTATAAAATAAGCATTGGTGAAGCTACACCAGACAACAAAACTAAGGAGACAGCAAACAAAGCACGACAGCTTTTAAAAACAGGATTAATAATGACAGAAATTGCAAAACAACTTAATACAAGCACTCAACATTTATATAAGTGCTTACGATGGACAGAAAAAGAACAGAATGCCAGCAGCTAACAACAGTAACTGTTGCACAACCTCAATAAAAAACTAAAATTTTAAAATATTTATAAAAAATAACCTCTTTAGAAGCTATTTTAAGGAAGTTTGTTTTGTTAGGTATAATTCAAAGTTGTAAAACTTAGAGTGCTTACAAACGAGTTTTTTTTAAGTCTAAAAAGACTGATTTTATAAAAGCCAAGTTCTTTCCTTGTTTTAGGGAAACAACTTGAGCTAAAATGGATGGTTTTTAATACTCTGGGTGTAAATCCTATTTTCTCTAAGTCGATACTGTTAACAAAAGCATCTATAAATCGAACGGGATTGTCCTGACTGATGGTATCTTCTAGACTGCTTACTTGTAGCTGGTTGCGAGCTATTCCTTGTATATGTTGCATCACTAAAAATAATGAATTTATCTTTTTCTTACAACTATTTTACTATATTTGGTACTAGGATTGTGGAGGTTTTTTCACAGTCTGACGTTAGCGGCAAGGCCACCCGACATCATACTATAGCTCAACTTGAAACAGTATAGAATAAAAATACTTCAATTGATTTAGAAAGGATT
>CAYPXI010000063.1:0-3621 GCA_964414655.1 uncultured Flavobacterium sp.
TCATAAGTTGCAAAAAGTGTTTAATTTTTTGTCAACCTATTTCAGGAATTGTCATCCAACCAAATAGCTTATAACGTTCCCCAGCTTTCGCTTGTTGCTGCTGCGAACACTGACCAAACAAACTTACAAAATTTCTTTTGAAAACCAGAATTGTTGACACTTGATTACTCTCCACGAAGACGAAAATAGCAAGCGCAAGCCCAGCAATAAGCGAAAACTGGTGTTATAGGCAGTTGTTTAAACAATAACGATCGTCATCAATTTGGAAAGCTAAATTATTTTTTATGTCAAAAAAGCAGACAACTTGGTCTATAGCTGGCTCAAATCCCATTTCAGTATTCACTATTGCCTTCAGAATATTTTGCCAATTAATGTCTTTTAGTTTAAGCTTGTAGATAAAGATTTTATCAGAATCTCTGTGTAAAATCTCTTCATCTATAATATTGTTAAATTGTCGATGCAAATAATCATTCGGTGCATTGAATGCATTTGGTTCTGGAAATTCATAAATTAGAATAATTATTTCACTCTGTTGGTCTTTGAATGTTTCTAAGAAAACTTGCTGAGCATTTTGAAAAGCTTTTTCGACTCTTTCTTTAGAACCATTTGGTAAAATTCCTCCAAGTTCAAAAACGTTAGTAAATTGATTTCTTACACTTAACATGTTTTCAATTGTAGAATTGAAATTAGACTTATCGAAATAATACTGGAGTTCTTCCTTCATGATTTTTTTTGCAATTGCCTATAACGGTTCTCGGCTTTCACCAGTTGCTGCTGCAAGCACTGACCAAAACAAAACTACGGAATTTCTATGAAAGATAAAATTGTAGTCACCAGATTATATTCCATGAAAACTAAATAGCAAGCGCAAGCCCAGCAATTGGTGAAAACCGATGTTATACAACGGTTTATTTCAATTTTCTTTTATTAGGATTTTGTCTATTTGAAAAGAATGAAAGAACTTCAACATTATTTTCATTTACTCTATAGTATAAGGTATTTAATTTCAAAACAACAGCTCTTCGAACATCTTTTTTAATTTCTGATGATTGGAAAAGATATGGATTATTTGAAATTAGATTTAAAGTCTTCTCAAGATTAGTAGCCAAATTTCTGAGTTCTTTTTCTGTCCAATGTTCCTCTAAATATTCAACAGTTTTTTGTAATTCTTTCAGCGCATTGTCAGTCCAAAGAATTTTATAACCATTTTTCATATAATTCTCTAGCTTTTGAATGAGGATTTAGTTTTCCAGATTCCGCATCTTTCAAACCAAGTTCAATAGATTCTTTTTCACTTTCCGAAATAGAATTCCACCAATCTTTGCTTTCCTTTTTTCTTAAATCCATGATTTTCTCAATAATTGAAGAATCTTCAATCGTAGATAACCATTGGATCAATTCCAACTTCTGATTCAAAATATTTAGGTTCACATTCATAATAGTAAAATTAAAAAAACAAAGTTAGTAATTAAATACTATAGTTCTGTAAAACGCGGATTAAAAACTGGTGTTGTGCAACGTTTTATTTTTCTTTATAATATTCTATATAATGATTTTCGAATTCAGATTTCATTAACTCATGTGTTATACCTCCAAATTGAATTTCAAAACAATCTGAATCCATTCCAGTTATTGCGCCGCCCCAACCTTTTAATTCGTCTCCGTTTTCTAAGTACACTTTTAATTTTGGAATCACAACAGTATCAATTATTCTTTCTGTAGGATAATCAATATTAACCTGAACATTATTTTTCAGACAATGAGTTTTAAAAAAATCATATGGAGATTGAATGTCATCAAAAATTATTTTACCATGAACAACTCCCATTGGTGTGTCAGCATATTCAAATTCAGTATAACCAATTCGCTCGTTATCGACTTCTATGATATATTTCTTTTTCACCTAATTTTCTATTTTGCACTTTTGCCAAAAAATGTTGCACAACGGAATGCCGCTTGCCATCAGTTGCTGCTGCAAGCACAGACCAAAACAAAGCTAAGCAATTTCTTTGAAAGATAAAATTGTAGTCACCAGATTATGTTCCATGAAATGCAAAATAGCAAGCGCAAGCCCAGCAATTGTGGCAAACGGTGGTTAACAGCCGTTTTTATTTAAACATATCTTGAAATATATTTTTTTTCTTTTCATCAAGTAATTCTTTAACAGAAACTCTTTTCTCTTGCTTAATCCAAATGTCATTTTTCAGTTTAAAAATGTATCCGTAGAAATTATTGTCCGTGTCAAGTTTTAAATCATCATATTGATATTTTTGATGGAAATAGTAATTTCCTTCTGAACTTTTAGAAATATACAATAAGACATATTCAGATTTTTCAAAACCTGGTCTTCCATAATGATCATACGCTATAAATTCAATAGTGTCATTTTCCACATGATTATAAACATTTTTGAGAACCAAATATTTACAACGAAAACCATAATCCATTATATTTGATTTTCGCACGATTTTCTCTCCTGTTAGACTATCAGTAGATATTATTTCTTTTTGTTCAGTATTTGGATCAAACTCTGTTACAGATATTTTCTTACCAACAAAAGCAAAAAGATTTACATTTTTATCCTCAGAATAAAAATTGTCTGTCATTTTTTTTGCAGATGAACAACTTAATAGAATGAATGTTAAAAATGAAACGAAATATTTTTTCATATTACAGAATTCTAAAATGGCTGTTAACGTCTGCGGCTTCGCGTCTGTTGCTGCTGCAAGCACTGACCAAACAAAAATACGAAATTAAATAGAAAGAAAAATTGGAATAACCAGCATATTTTCCATGGAAACAAAGACGCAAGCGCAAGCCCAGCAATAGCGCGAAACCGATGTTATGTGCTGTTTTTTAAATAATTACTTTTTCTGGAATTCTTTAGAAAACTTTCAGCACATTTTCCAAGAACCGATCAGTTTCTATTTTCGACATTTTTTCCACGAACTATTTTCACGCACTACAAATCTTCCGCGAATTCTCCACGAAAGACAAGCAAATAAATTCATGCTTAGTTTTCCACGGAAGATTTTCCGCAATCCAAATCCGCAGAATTAATTCCACGCAAGATTTTTTGAACAGATTTTAGTCTGAGTAAATTTCGCCGAGCTGAAAAAATAGAGTAGAAGTTAACCAATTTTTTTCTAAGAAAGTTTTGTGCGTTCCAACGAAATAGCACATAACGGTTCTCGGCTTCGCGTCTGTTGCTGCTGCAAGCACTGACCAAAACAAAAATACAAAATTAAATAGAAAGAAAAATTGGAATAACCAGCTTATTTTCCATGGAAACAAAAACGCAAGCGCATGCCCAGCAATAGCGCGAAACCGATGTTAGCGTTTCGTTGTTTTTATTCGCACAGTAAAGTGTCAAACTCCAAGTTAAGTTGAGTTGTTCCATTTTGATCAACTGTTACCCAATTGAAATTCTTTAATAAATAAGCATTTCCGCCATCTAATTTTACCCATTCGTCAATTCCTTTTGCTCCATTTCGTAAATCGTCTCTATTTGTAAATCCAATTGGAGCTGTATACTTTCTTCCTTTGGTTAAATATTTGCAATTTGATTCTTGAGCTTGAGTTATAAATTTTGATTTTGTCATAGTTGGCAAAGTATTACTA
>CAYPXI010000064.1:0-3376 GCA_964414655.1 uncultured Flavobacterium sp.
AAAGCCATAGATAACTTATACATTAGTTATGCGTTAACTTTAACATACAAAAAAACCACGAGTTTAAACGTGGTTTAGTCTATTTTCTGTGTTCTATTTTCTCTTTTCTTAAGGAGAAAACTAATTCAACGTGTATTCAACCGAAATTTTCGTGTCTAATAACTTCGATATTGGGCAATTGGCTTCGGCATCTTTGACTAATTCGGCAAATTTATCTTCCGAAATCCCTTTTATTTTAGCTTCTAAAGTCAAAATGGATTCGGTTATTTTCCCTTCTTCCAACACTATGACACATTTGGTTTTGAGTTCGTCAGCAGCAAAACCTTCCGCTTGTAAATTGAAGGCTAATTTCATAGTAAAACAGCCTGAATGCGCTGCTGCAATTAGCTCTTCGGGATTGGTTCCGATGCCGTTTTCAAAACGCGAACCAAACGAATATTGTGTTTCGTTGAGGACACCACTTTGTGTGGTTAAATTTCCTTTTCCATCTTTTCCAGTGCCGCTCCAAACGGCCGTTGCGTTACGTTTCATACCTAAAATTATAATTTTTATAAAATTACAAATCAAATGATGATTTTGTATTAGGGTTTTGTTAAATGTAGAAAAAGAAAAACTATTTCTCCAAATACGCCCATACAAAATTCGGATGATGTCCGTCTCTTCGCACCATTTTCACCCAAAGCAAAGTCATGTGTTCCATGTGTAATGCTTGATCTAATTTTCCGGTATCAACCGTATCAAAACCTAAGTCGTAGTTGATGCTTTGAACCATTTCTTTGGCTTGGAAATCATTTCCAGCTATCATCATAATGGGTTTTACATCGTACTTTGGAAATGAACTGTCTTGAAAATTTTCAAATCCGTAAATCGTAAAAGCCTTCACTACTTTTGCATCTGGAGCCCATTCTTGTACTTTTTCGCTACCTGAAACTTCGCTCTTCAAACCATGAGAGATACCAGGGCCAACCGGATTGGTGCAATCAATCAAGGTTTTTCCGTTGAATCTCAAACTTTTCAAAATTTCTTCATTGGCGTTGAATGGAGTGGCCAAAAAAACCATTTCCGCTTCATCAATGGCTTCTTGTACTTTTTTTACTTTGAAATTCGGATTCTCCTTCAATGCTTTTCTGACGCTTTCCGAATGTTCATCGTTGTTGCCAATGTAAATGCTGTGTCCTTTTTTTTCTAAATTGTTGGCCAATGCAAAACCTACATTGCCAATGCCAATAAATGCTAATTTCATATCATTTTATTTAAAATCATATCGAACAAAAACACCACTGTTTTCGGTGGTTGTCCAGTTCGTTTTTCCGTTTTGGTTACCGTCTAACATCAATCCAAATGCCAGTTGATTGTATTTGATTCCCAATCGAATGCGTTCGGTTGTGTTCCAAATTTCAGTCGACGGATTATAAATCGGGAACAATTCCAATTGACTAAATAACTGCCATTTTTCGCTTATTTTGGGTTGATACCGAAATAGTCCAAAGCAATCGATTCCTCCTTTATTTTTAATATCGGTGACCAACCATCCAAAAAACAAAAACTCTTTTTTAGCTTTAAAATACTGTAAACCCGCTTTTGGAGTAAATCCGTTGTTGAGAAACGAAGCTACGCTTACTAAGCCCAATCCGTTTTTAAAGTTATAAGAAACAGCATTAGTAGAACCGAAAACAGTGAGTGAATTGTGGTAATCTACACTGGCTCGGTTGCGACTGAAAAATAAGAACGGAGTGTTTTTTCCATCTGAGCTTTTAAAATTTTTAAACCACATCAAATCAACACCCGTTCGTTTGTCTCCTGCATAATATTCAAGTGATTGAGCTAAAGCAATATTTCCAAAGAGAAATGTTGTTGAAAGAATGAACCTTAATGTACTTTTTTTAGTCATTATTTGCTTAATGATTTAACAACCATCTCAGCTGCTGCTGCACCCGAATTTTGTTGTTGGCCTGTAATCAAGTTTCCATCCTGTATGGCATACGAGCTAAAAGGAGCCGCTACTTTGAAAGTTGTTCCTACAATTTTTCTCGCTTCAGTTTCAATGCGATAAGGTTGAATTTTCATCCCGACAGCTTGATCTGCAAACTCTTCTTCTGCATCGGCAAAACCAGTCCAAGTTTTTCCTTTTACTAATAATTCACCATTTGATTTTTTTGCTTCCAACAATAGTGTAGTAGAGTGACAAACGGCAGCAGTAGGTTTACCAGATTCGTAAAAAGCAACAAATAGTTTTTCTAATTCTTTATTGTTTTTATAAGTGTACATTGGTCCTTGTCCTCCAACTAAAAAGATAGCATCGTAGTTTTTGGCTTCAACAGCAGCTAATTTTTTTGTGTTTTTTAGCATCTGATTAAATTCAGGTTTTTGCATGTAGCCCAACGTAATAATGTCGTGTGCTGAGTATCCGCTTGCATCAGTAGGATTCGAATAGCTATCCATTTGTAAATCGCCTCCTTCGGTTGAGACCAATTCCACATCGTAACCCGCTTCTTGAAATACGCGTAGTGGATGAGTGAGCTCAGCAGCCCAAAAACCGATTGGCCACCCCGTTTGTTTACTTGTGCTTGGTGAACTAGCCACCATTAAAATTTTGCCTTTTGAAGGTGCACCATGAAAATGTACATAACTGTTTACTTCTTTTACTTGTTCCATTTTTTTAATTTTTTTTGTAGACTTATTTTTATTTGCTTGAGCCATCCCGATAAATGGGAAAACGAATAAAATTGTGAATAGAATTGCTTTTTTCATTTTGTATATTTTTAAAATTTAACAGTACAAATTTATTTTAGGTTTTTACTGTAAACAATAACTACGTATCTTTGTAAGTAACTAACAAAAATGTAAGTATGCCCGATTTTGTAAAAGACAATCACTTGTTTCACAACCCAGTTGAGTTTGCGATGAATAAAATAGGAGGGACCTATAAAATGCCTATTTTGTGGCGATTAAAAGATAAAAAATGGCGTTTCGGAGAATTGCAGAAAAGCCTTTCTCATGCTTCTGATCGGATGTTGTCTAAATCATTAAAAGAATTGGTGGAAGATGGTTTTGTTACGAAAGAAGTTTTTCCAGAAGTGCCACCCAAAGTAGAGTATACAATTACCGAAAGAGGTTTAAAATCGATTGTTATAATTGATGCTTTACGTAATTATGGTTTAGATTTGATGAAGGATTTCGGCATCGATTCTAAATAAAAAAAAACAGCTCCCACACCGCTCCCGCGCGAATCCTTTCGCGTGGTTTTCTCTAAATAAAGCCAAATTCCAAATGCTACTACTCCATATCAAAGCCATATCAAAGCCATATCAAAGCCATATCAACGTCATAGATAACTTATACATTAGTTATGCGTTAACTTTAACATACAAAAAAA
>CAYPXI010000065.1:0-3332 GCA_964414655.1 uncultured Flavobacterium sp.
ATTAAATATTGAACCTCGACTTTACTTCGACTTCGCTCAGTATAAACTAGTGTGACATTATATTATCGATGCAAAAGTAATTATTTGTTTTTACTTTTTCTCCTCGAAAGCGCGCAAAGCGAAGGATGCCAGCCAATGTTCGCCTTCATAGTTGCCATCGACCACGGACGGAAGCGAGAAGTTTAGATGGTAATCGGCTAGGTTTTTCAAGTGTTTGAACTCGTTAGGATATTGATTTAACAAATGATACATGTTCCAAGCGCGGCTGAAATTTAGTCCGTCGAGATGCACTAGATGACCATCGGTTCTGTCTGAAACTCGGGCGACTTCCCATTTGTAGTCTTTTTTGAAAAGGTTTGGTGCAAACTTTTTGAGCCAAGTTAAAAACTCATTTTTGGGCAAAATTCGTTGCATCAACGCCATTTCTTCCATACACGGCGACAGGAAATCGGTTCCGCTTGGTTCCCAATTGAATGGACAGTTTTCGTCTTTTTGGAATAACCGAATAGCGTTTTCTTTGATGCTTTTTTGGAGCACTTCATTCTTGGAAAACACGGCATAATCCCAAGCATTTGTCAATCCGAAAGCAGTATTGGAATGCGTTCCAACGCGAACTGGATAAAGTAATTTGGGCAAAAACTCAATGTAACGTTCGATGATGATATTGGAAAGTGGTTTTAGGTTTTGAGCGAGTTCAGCAGCGAAAGGTTCGTTGCTGGTTTCGAGTTCGAGTTGTAGTTTGAGTAACCAATTCCAGCCGTAAGTTCGTTCGAATGATTTTTCGTGTTTCTTATTGAGGTAATCTATTTCTACCTGAATGTTTTCTTTGGAAAGGTTGGTTTTTAGTTTTTGGATAATCTGTTCTTTGTTAGCCAAATTAGGATATCGCTTGAGCAAATAAACCAAACTCCAATGTCCGTGAACGGAAGAATGCCAGTCAAAACAGCCGTAAAATGTAGGATGGAGTTTTTTGGGTGATTGAATTTCGGTGCTGTCAATTAATAATTGTCCTAACTTATTTGGATATTCTTGTTGAAGACATTTTAAAGGCAAAGTGGCTAGATGATTGGCTTGCTGCAAGGTTAATTCTTGAGCAAGTGTTTCAAAAGAAACTAGAAATGATAGCAGGATATAAACGTAATTTTTCATTTTATAAAAATAAAAAAAGCTGCCTTATTTAAGACAGCTTTGGTACAATTCTTTTTGGTATTAGTTTTTGATAAACTTTTTAGTAATTACTTTATCATTTGATTTTATTTTGACAAAGTAGATACCCGAAGCTAAATCAGCGACTGAAATGGTTTCGAGGTTTTGTTGATTATTTATTTCTCTTAGTAAACTACCGTTAATACTGTAGATAGAAACGGCATCAATAGTAAGCGTTGAAGCGTTTTCTATGTTTAGAACCGTAGTAGCAGGATTAGGATATAGACTGATTAAATTATCAAAGGAATTGTTTTGAACGCCCAATGCTACACCAAATTCAAGATAATCAGGTGTTCCGTTACTGTTAGTATCATCGTTAGCAGGATTTCCATCACCATTGTAATCTTCTCTCCAGGTTAGTACTCCATCGCCATCATCATCGTTGTCTAGATAGTTAGGAATGGTGTCATTATCGGTATCCATTAGATTTAAACTTGTTTGTCCGTTTAGTCGTTGGAATACATATTCAAGATTGGTTAGTACTAAATCGCCATCGTCATCGTTGTCAAGATAGTTAGGTATTCCATCGCCATCAGTATCGTCATTGGCTAGATTAGTATCGTTGTTTGCATCTTCTACATCGGTTGGAACTGTATCGTTATCAGCATCTATAGCACAATCGATTACGGTTAAAAGCACTGTAGTAACAATACCATTGTAAGCCGCATAAATTGCCTGCTGATTTGGATTAATATTAAAATAGGTTGTAGGTAGCGAGTTTGATTGTGTTACTGCATCAGTAAAATTTTCATAAAAAAGTACGCCACTAGGATTTGATGGCATTAAATCTTGTGCGACTACAAGTAGATTAAACTCGTCAAAACCATCACCGTTATCATCGCAGTTTACAAAGTTATAGCTTGGGTAATATCCTGGTCTTGAAAAACGCCAACCTTCATGATAGGCTGTCCAAGCTCCTGTATTTCTTCCTGGTGCAGCAATTCCTGATGTTCCAGTTGCATTGATTATCCCAGTTACTGCTCTACCTCCATTCCAACCTGTACAAACTGGTTTATCTATTAATTGAATATCAATTGTATTCGTCGTTTCGTTTAATATCATTTGAAAAGAACTTCTAAGGGAAGTGCAACTAAAATGAGGTTGATTGTTAAAATAAACTACAAATTTTCTATAAGGAGCAGTTCCATAAACGCCTTGTGTAATTGTTCCTGCTGCTGATGCATTGTTCATGTCATGAAAACAGCCTAAAATAGAATTCAGTGCAGGAAAGGTAGTACTAGGTATAGTTTGAGAAAAACTCCATGGTGTAAAACCACCTGCATTAGTGTTATTGAAATTTATAAATCCATTAGTGCTTACCACTATTTGGTCGTATGTGTTTCCATAAAACTCAAAATTAAACGGAAGATTAATTGCTGGCGAATAAACATCATCAGCACTGGTTAAAGGAATTGCATTGCCTGTAAATTGTTGAAATGGAATGGCTGTTACCTGATAGTTGTTTTGTGAAAAACCATTTACTACAAATGCAAGGAATATGATAATTAGAGTGTATTTTTGCTTCATGTTTGATAATTATTTATTTACAAATATATTTAATTTATGTAACTGATTTATAGTATGTCTAGAAAAATAAAACTGATTTGGGATTTTAGAGGTGAAGTGGCTGCAAAAACTGCCGAACACCATGAAATTCATCTAAAAGAATATATTGCTATGGAAAAATTACCCATCAGCATCACTGGTTTTGAGGTTAAAAATGAGTTGCACGCTATTGCCTATATGGTGGTGACGGATGAACACATGATACAGGTTAGAGATGCTCTGAAACCTCATCGTGGGGAACTTTATTAATTAGATTTTAGAAGGTAGAATTTAGAAAAAATGTTGCGGGTTGCGGGTTGGAAGTTGGGAGATGGCATTTAATGTCCCCAGAATTCAATTTAATTTAGCCAGATTGGCATTTAAGGTCGTTGAATTCGCATCGAAGGTCGTTGAATTGCCATAGTTTTCAACAAAATGACAATTAATTCAAAACAAAAAAATCTTCAAAACACCTGTAAAAACTACTATTATATTGCTTTGTAGCAATACTATTCAGACTTAAACTTGTCTAACTGGTCTGCAAACGCGTCTAACTGGTCTGCAAACGTGTCTAACTGGTC
>CAYPXI010000066.1:0-2920 GCA_964414655.1 uncultured Flavobacterium sp.
TATTTTACAGTGATGCGCTCATTCATGCTTTATCGTCATACAAGAAAATTACAACGCGAACATGTAGCAGGATTAAATGATGATACAACCTATGTTGACAGCACACAAACCATTGAAGAATACATTTCACAAACCGATTGGAGAATTAACGCTAATGCAAACACGTCCTATTCTAATGCAGGTTTAGTAAATAATGTGGCAGGAAAAATCATTGCTAATTATTGGTTGGATAAAGTCTATTCCAAAGAAGAAGGCTACGCTCACCGAAATGGCGACATCCATATTCATGATTTAGATTGTTTAACAGGTTATTGTGCCGGATGGAGTTTAAGAGTATTATTAAACGATGGATTCAATGGTGTACGTGGTCGTGTTGAAAGTAAACCACCTTCACATTTTAGAGAAGCATTGGGGCAAATGGCTAACTTTCTTGGTATTTTACAAAGTGAATGGGCAGGAGCACAAGCATTTAGTTCTTTTGACACTTATTTAGCACCGTATGTTTTTAAAGATGATTTAAGTTTTGATGAAGTGTTGAAAGCGGTTCGTAGCTTTGTTTATAATCTAAATGTTCCTGCACGCTGGGGACAATCTCCTTTTACCAATATAACATTAGATTGGGTTGTTCCAGACGATTTAAAAAATCAGATTCCAACTAAAAACAACCATCATTTCTTTGAAGGTAATTTCAATCATGATTTAGTAGTAAAAGCTAATCAGCGTGGAGTTGATAAACCAACCGATTTACGTTACGAGCATTTTCAGGAAGAAATGAATTTGATCAACAAAGCCTATTACACAGTAATGACGGAAGGTGATGCCAATGGTCAACCATTTACTTTTCCAATACCAACAGTAAATATTACCGAAGATTTTGATTGGAATGGCGAAAACACCGAAATTCTTTTTGAAAACACTGCAAAAATTGGTTCTTCTTATTTCCAAAATTTTATTGGAAGCCAATACATATTAGATGAAAAAGGCAATAAAGTTGAAAACGAAAGTGCCTATAAACCAAATGCCGTTCGTAGTATGTGTTGCCGATTACAACTAGATTTAAGAGAATTACTAAAACGAGGTAACGGGCTTTTTGGAAGTGCCGAAATGACAGGAAGTATTGGAGTTGTTACTATCAACATGGCTCGATTAGGTTATTTATATGAAGGTAATAAAGAAGCATTTTTTGAACAATTAGATAAATTAATGGAAATTGCTAAATCAACTTTGGAGAAAAAGAGAGTCTTTATTAAAGAAATGTATGATAGAGGTTTATTCCCGTATACGAAAAGGTATTTACCTCATTTTAGAAATCATTTTTCAACAATTGGGGTAAACGGAATGAACGAAATGGTTCGCAATTTTACCAATGATAAAGATGATATTTCTACACCTTTTGGCAACGATTTGTGTATAGAAATTTTAGACCATATTCGAAATAGAATGAAAGAATTTCAAGAGCAAACAGGTAATCTTTACAATCTTGAAGCCACACCTGCTGAAGGAACAACTTATCGTTTTGCCAAAGAAGACAAAAAAAGATTTCCAACTATTCTTCAAGCAGGTCAAGGAGAAAACATTTATTATACAAATAGTTCTCAAATTCCTGTAGATTTCACGCAAGATCCTTTTGAAGCGTTATTGATGCAAGATGAATTACAGTGCAAATATACAGGTGGAACCGTGCTACACTTATATATGAATGAAAGAATTAGCTCGTCCGAAGCTTGTAAAAATTTTGTGAAAACGGTTTTAACCAAGTTCAGATTACCTTATATAACTGTAACTCCAGTATTTAGTGTTTGTCCAGTGCATGGATATTTAAATGGTGAGCACGAGTATTGTCCAAAATGTGATGAAAAACTTTTGGAGGAATTAGATAATGAAACTTTATTAGAAAGTACAATAAATAACAATTAAACACAACAATCCAAAATGAATACAAAATCGTTAGAAATTTTAGAACACAATCAACATTTAAGAACTAAATGTTTGGTTTACACAAGAGTAATGGGGTATCATCGCCCAGTTGAGAGTTTTAATATTGGTAAAAAAGGAGAACATAAACAGCGTGTACATTTCAGAGAAAACCAGTGTTAGCCAAACCAATTTGCAATATTACTCCATTTACATTATTAGATTATCCTAATAAATCAGCTTGCATTCTATGGTATGCAGGTTGTAATATGCGTTGCTTGTATTGTTATAATCCCGAAATTGTTTTAGGAAAAGGAGCCATTACTTTTTCTGAAACAATTTCTTTCTTAAAAAAACGCAAAGGATTACTCGATGCCGTAGTTTTTAGCGGTGGCGAATGCTTAATTCATAAAAATATTGTCAAGCAAATCAAAGAAGTGAAAGCATTAGGTTTTTTAATCAAAATAGATACCAATGGATCGAACTCAAAAGTAGTAAAGCAATTGCTCGATAATAATTTAATTGATTATGTTGCATTAGATTTTAAAGCATTAAAGCCTAGTTACAATGCAATTACAAAGTCTAATTTGTTTGACGAATTTGAAAGTTCCTTTGAACTTCTTCTAGCCAGTACAATCCCATTTGAGATAAGAACTACTTATCATTCCGAATTGATTTCAGATGTTGAATTAAATGAAATGATTCACTTTCTTGAATATAAAGAATACAAAGGAAACTACTATATTCAGTATTTTAAAAACAATGTTGAAACATTAGGAAATCTTTCTTCTTCATTAAAAATTAATTCATCAAAAATTGAAAATTCACCTAATATTAGAGTTGTTTTTAGAAATTGATTTTATGTTTTTCAAATTTTCAAATACAATAATATAAAGACCTATAAAAATTCCGAGTCCAAAGCTGACAAATAAAACATAAATCCAATGCAAAGAATCCTGTAATTGACTAAAAGATTCATTCTTACTAAAGAAATTCCAATATCCTT
>CAYPXI010000067.1:0-2911 GCA_964414655.1 uncultured Flavobacterium sp.
AAAGCGCAGCTTCTCCTTCAAAAATAAGAACCTATGTTTCTATGTGTTTAAAAAAAATAAACACTTGTAATACTAAACCTACTTTCTTTTCGTTATTGTAACAAAATTGCAAGCTATGAAAAGACATTTTTACATACTAGTGGGAATTTACTTCCTCTCACTAATACTATCCATTATCGGCTTTGTCGTCGATACCGATTTCAATACCAACTCTGTTTTCATGAATACTTTTGAGATAATGGCAATGTCACTACTCATTTTCGGTATTGTTGCTGGAGTAGTATACAGTTTGTATGCCTTGTACTACCTTTTGATGAAGAAAGTACTAAAAGAAAAATTAGTAGAGTAAATACTTTTTACGCATCTCTTTAAAGTCGGCAATGCCTTTTTTCCAAGAGTCTCTAATTTTTTCCTCTGGAATTCCAGTTTGAATTTGCTTTTGCAATTCCTTAGTTCCAGCCAATTTGGTAAAGAAATCATTGAAGAATTTGCTTTTGTCCGAAGTACTGTTGTAGGCTTTTATCAACCATTTCAATTCCAATTGCGTCACTTTCTTGATGGAAGTTAAATCTTCACCGTTGCATATCAAACCTTTGTGTAAAGGTTCTTTCGCTCCAAAGTTGGGTTTCGGAGTAAACTTGAAATCACTTTTGGGTAAAAATGGCGAACCGTACACTTGAAATTGCGTTTCGGTGCCGCGACCTACACTTACATTAGTACCTTCAAACAAACACAAACTCGCATACAAATTAATGGCTTGGTCATTGGGTAAATTAGGCGAAGGTTTTACAGGCAAACTATACGACATTTCTCTTTTGTAGTTCAAACATTTGATGATTTTTACATTGCACTGAATGCCATCTTTCAACCATTTTTCACCATTAATCATTTGAGCATATTCTCCAATCGTCATACCGTGCAACAACGGAATCGGATGCATCCCTACAAAGCTAGTGTGTTCTTTCTCCAAAGTCGGACCATCCACAATACTGCCATTCGGATTAGGTCGATCCAACACCAACAAAAGTATATCATTTTCAGCACAAGCTTCCATAATATAATGTAGGGTTGAAATGTAGGTGTAAAAACGCGCACCAACATCTTGCAAGTCAAAAATCATGATATCAATGCCTTTCAACTGCTCGGACTTTGGTTTTTTGTTGTCACCATACAACGAAATAATCGGCAATCCTGTTTTAGTGTCTTTACCATCCTTAATCAGTTCGCCAGCATCGGCCGTGCCTCTAAATCCGTGCTCAGGGGCATATATTTTCTTCACATCAATTTTTCGGGCTACCAAATAATCAACCAAATGGGTTTTGTCATTCAATATACTCGTCGGATTGGTTACAACGCCTACTTTTTTATCCACCAACATCGGAAGATATACTTCATAGTTGTCGGCGCCAACCAATATTTCGGCTGTAGGTTGAGGTTTCGTTGGAGTAATAACTTCCATTGGTTTTTCTTCTGAAGGTGTTGCAGGTTTTGCCGTAGCACATGATATAGTAAAAAAACCTGTTGTGAACAAAAACAATTGACGCAGTGTGTATTTCATAAACTTGTAAATTAAAATGGTTAAACACATGTCTTTCTTTATCTTTGCCAGAAATCCATGCGCATTGAATGTAGAATATTTTATAGCCCAACGACTTTTTAATTCTAAAGAGCATAAAAGTAGTATTTCTGCTCCAATAATAAAAATTGCCATTGCCGCAGTAGCTATCGGAATGATCATGATGATTATTTCCATCGCCACTGGTATTGGGCTACAACAAAAAATACGCCAAAAAATCGCCGCGTTCAACGGTCACATCAACATCACTAGTTATACCGGAAACCAATCCGATGTTAGTACAACACCTGTCTCAACCAATCAAAAGTTTTACCCAACGTTCAAAGGTGTCGACGGTATTGCCCACATTCAAGCGGTAGCCAGCAAGGCCGGAATGATTCGAACGGAAACCGCTTTTGAAGGCATCGTATACAAAGGGGTCGGAAAAGAATACGATTGGAAAAACATCCAAGAATACTTAATCGAAGGACGAATCCCCAATTTCAATGGCGAGTTGAATAACGAAATTCTCATTTCACAGTACTTAGCTCAACGACTAAATTTAAAACTCGGACAATCGTTCAACACTTTTTTCATGAGAGAAGAAATCGATGCCATGCCCAAAGCACGTCGATTTAAAATAGTAGGGATTTACAATTCGGGTTTCCAAGAATTTGACGCGTCTTTTATACTAGGTGATATCCGCCATCTGCAAATGATCAACCGCTGGAAACCAGACCAAGTAGGCTCTTTTGAGGTTTTTGTTGACGATTTTTCTACCATCCAAGAAAAAACAAATGAGGTTTACGACGCAATTCCGTCCACACTCAACGCGCAACCCATCACCGAAAAATTCTATTACATATTCGAATGGCTCCAACTATTCGACTTTAATATAGTAGTCATCCTAATCATTATGATAATCGTAGCTACCATCAATATGGTAGTGGCTTTACTAGTACTCATTCTCGAGCGCACCCAAATGATCGGTATCTTAAAGTCAATGGGAACCAACAATTGGTCTATTCGCAAAATATTCCTGTACAACGCTTTTTACCTTATTATAAGAGGACTTTTCTGGGGCAACCTTATCGGAATTGGTTTGTTAGTACTCCAAAAACAATTCGAAATCATTAAACTCAACCCCGAGAGTTACTACGTCAACGTCGCTCCAGTCGATATTAATTTGCTCTACATCGCCGCTCTAAACATCGGAACAGTGCTGGTTTGTTTGTTGGTGTTGTTAATTCCTTCTTACATTATCACCAAAATCTCTCCAGCCAAAACCATTCGTTTCGAGTAGTATTTTTATTAGAAGCTCATCCGGCTATTCGTTGCAATCTTTTTATTGCAATG
>CAYPXI010000068.1:0-2867 GCA_964414655.1 uncultured Flavobacterium sp.
ACTGAACACTGAACACTGAACACTGAACACTGAACACTGAACACTGAACACTGAATTACCAACTTCCGCCAGCTCCACCACCTGAGAATCCGCCACCGCCAAAACCACCGCCAAATCCTCCTCCGAAGCCTCCGCCTCCAGAAGAACCGCCAAATCCTCCACCAAAACTGCCTCCGCCACCGCGTCCCATTCGGCTTAGAATAATAATATCCATCAAATCTGGGCCGCCAAAACTACCACTGTTGCCTCCTCCGTTCTTTTTATTTTTGGAAGCAAGATATATGATTACTATAAATACAATGATGAAGATGAGTAAAGCAACCAATATACCACCATCATCATTGTTACTAATGCGTTTTCCTTTGTATTTTCCTGTAAAAACCTCAAAAATGGCGTCGGCTCCTTTGTCTAAACCTTTGTAATAACTTCCCGCTTTGAATTCAGGAATAATTATGTTTCGAATAATTTCACCATTTATTCCAGCAGTTAATCGATCTTCTACACCATAACCTGGAGCAATCCATATTTTTCGCTCTTCCTTAGCAAGTAATATAAATACACCATTATCTTGTTTTTCTTGACCAATTCCCCAAGTATGTCCCCATTTAGGCGCTAATATTCCAATGTCTTCTCCGTTGATTGTTTCCACTGTTACCACAACTATTTGTGTAGTAGTTGAGTCAGAATATTTAATTAACTTTTCTTCTAGTTGTGTTTTTTCACTATCTGAAAGTAATTTGGCATAATCATATACTGAGGTTTGAAAACTCGGTTTTTTGGGAATCGTAAACTGTGCAAAACCCAATTGATGCAACAATACAACTATAAGTACCAAAAGGATACGCGCCATTTTTAAAATAAATTGTATCATTCGCCTTTTGATATTTCGTTAGAAAGTTCATCAGTATCATCACTTTGGTAAGGAAAATACTTTTTGAGTTGTTGACCAGCGTTGTGTATACCATCCACCAAAGCCTGTTTGTTGCGACCATTTTTAAAATGCTCCACCATAATATCTTTGGTGCAATTCCAAAAATCATCTGCAACTTTATCGTTGATGCCTTGGTCACCATAAATGGCAAATTGCTTGCTTTTTACAGCAACATATATAATCACACCATTGCGTTGTTGGGTTTGATCCATTTGCAATTCATGAAAGACTTCCACCGCTCGTTCAATCGGAGCAATGGAAGTTTCCTTTTCTAAATGCACGCGGATTTCTCCCGAAGTATTTTTTTCGGCCAAGCGAATTGCTTCAACAATTTCTGCTTCTTCGGCTTTTGTCAAAAAATCTTCTACTTTCGACATTATTTCTTGTCTTCTTTTTTATCGAAGTTGAATTCTACATCCACAGGTTTTTCAGTACCAGCCACAGCATCGAAGTATGGTTTTTCTTTGTATTCGCCCAAAAACCAGCTATTTGGCATTCTTAAAACGTAGTTATTGTACGATTTAACTGCTTCGTTAAAACGAGTTCTAGCTGTTAAAATTTGATTCTCAGTACTCGCTAATTCGTCTTGTAATTTCAAGAAGTTTTGATTCGCTTTCAAATCAGGGTATTGCTCAACTGTAACCAATAATCGTGATAAAGAACTATTCAGATTTCCTTGTGCTTGATTGAATTGTGTCAATTGCTCTGGAGTCATATTGGTTGGGTCAATTTTTACTGAAGTCGCTTCAGAGCGCGCTTTAATTACGGCTTCTAAAGTTGATTTTTCAAAATCAGCCGAACCTTGAACGGTTTTCACTAAATTTCCAATAAGGTCATTTCTTCTTTGGTACGAAGTTTCTACATTTCCCCATTCTTTATTCACTTCTTGGTTCACACCCAAAGCGCCATTTTTAATTCCCATGTACCACATAAAACCGATGATTAAAAGACCAACGATAACGATAACTGGCAAAAATTTTCTCATAATTTCTATTGTTTTAAAGTTTATTTATTGTTTTATAAATTATTCTTAATGCTAAGTAATTCCGCTTTAATCCCTTCCAATTTGCTGATAATTTCAAATTTATCCAAGGTTTTTTTCTGATTTTCTTTCAAATGGGTTTTGGCGCCTTCCAAGGTAAAACCACGTTCTTTTACCAAATGGTAAATCAATTGTAAGTTTTTCACGTCTTCTTGGGTAAACATTCGATTGCCCTTAGCGTTTTTCTTGGGTTTTAAAATGTCAAACTCTTTGTCCCAAAACCGAATTAGCGATGCATTTACATCAAAAGCCGCAGCCACTTCGCCTATACTAAAATACCGTTTGTCTTTTGAAAGTTCTATATGCATATTTATTATTTTTAATTTTGAACACTAATCCAGCGACTGATTCTCTTGATTCGCTAATTTAGAAATCACAACATACTCATCTGCCGAAATATTTCCATAATAAAAGTTAATCGGATTTACAGGTTGGCCGTCTTTATGCACTTCATAATGCAAATGCGCTGCTTGACTTCTTCCGGTACTTCCTACAAATCCAATCACATCACCGCGTTTTACTCTTTGTCCTGAGCGAACATTGTACTTGCTCAAATGCGCATACAAAGTCAAATAACCAAATCCATGCGTAATTTCAATGTGATTTCCATAACCCGAAAGCGAATTATCTGCATTTTTGACTACGCCATCACCAGTAGCATAAATCGGAGTTCCCGTAGCTGCTGTAAAATCCATTCCTTGGTGCATTTTTCTGGCTTTGGTAAACGGATCGCTTCGATAACCAAAACCCGACGCCATACGTTTCAAGTCTTCGTTTTTCACTGGTTGAATCGCCGGAATAGCCGATAACAACTTGTCTTTCGCTTTAGCTAATTTCAACACATCATCCAACGATTTCGACTGAATGGACAATCTTTTTTTCAAAACATCTACC
>CAYPXI010000069.1:0-2339 GCA_964414655.1 uncultured Flavobacterium sp.
TGCTTAAAAGCCTAAATAAGAAGCACAAAAAATAAGTTTAGCCCTAGTTGTGGTGACCTTTGGGTTAAACAAAATGAAAGCCAAGTCGAAAGACCTGGCTTTTTTTTATATACCACAGACTTCTAAAAATTCATCAAATTTATCTTTGTAGTAATCGATAATAAAATATTTTTCATTTATTGTAATTTCCTCACCATTATTTAATTTTTCAAGAATAATATTTATATCCAAATTATCAAGTTTCAATACTGTATCACCAAACAAAATTGTTGGCATAATTTTGTTATCGATAATATAATCTCTTATCTCAGTACCATCACCAAACACCCCTCGTCTTTTAAACATTTCTATTCCAATTTTTATTGCTTTTACTGCCATCGCCTTGAATGGACCATCAATGAGTTTATTAATGTTTTCTTCCATCTTAGTAATAATATTTTCCCGAAGTTGATCTTTACTAGGTAAATCGGAAGCTTCCAAAATAGTTTCTTTACTAAAACTATTTTGCCCATATTTTTCAATTAAGTTCTTTAAAAGAAAATAGAATATTGCTCCCTTATCTTTTTCATTTATAAAGCAGTTATATCTTTCTTCCCAGAGTTTATCTTCAATTTTTGGAATTCTAATTTTTTTAATCAACTCATCAGGTAAATTCAGAACTAGCGTACCTATTTGGGAAGTAACATCTAAGGTTTCTAATATGTCTTCTTGATTGTTTAGATTTGCTGTAAGATGAGCTATTACTGAGTAAAGTGTTAGGTCAGGATTGTAAAGTAAGTGCATCAATTCTTCTTTTAAAATTCTTTCACTAACCTTTTTATTAATAAAATCTTCATCTTGTTTTATTGCTAAAAATTTCACAAAGTATTCTGATTTAATTGCGTTTGTTTCTAGGATTGATGCAACTGAAACAGGCACTCTAACTATTGGAATATTATCAGTTGAATTAAATCTAACAAAAAGTATTGGCTTTTCATGTTCTGGTTTACCTTCTGATGAAAATCTAATACCTGATGTAATTTGATATTTCCATCTATTATGCCCATTCCCTTGGATATGGTTGTGTTTTTCTGTGAAATAATCAAAGAATGTATCCTTTCTAAAGGAATTTTCTAAATGTTTTATTCTCCAAAATTCATTTATATCTTGATTAGCTCTTGAATTAAGTGCATTAAATAATAATACAATATTTTGTTGCCCCCAAAGAGTTGAATAATGATCAATCCAATGAGTAAGTTCATGTTCGAATAAAGATAACTTGTCAACACTTTTTTTGTCAATTCCTTTAAAGTTTTCATCTTTGAAATCTGTAAAATTATAACTGTTGAGACAAATCAATTGATGGGATTGGTCATAATATGCTGCAACATTTGTGTTTGGAAATATATTTAAAAGTCTTGTTTTTTTCATAATCATTAAATTTATGGTAAATCTAAAGAAATATTTTTAAGAATATTATCTGTTACTGTAACGATGCACAATAACTCTGCGCATGTCATTGATTAAATTGATGTTTTCGTGAAATTGTTTTTCTTTTAATTCCAAAAGTTTTAAAGCTTCAACATGCTTCAAATGTGCTTCGTGTTCTTCCATTAAAATCCTAGATTTTGGAAAAAACTCTCTTTTGAAATCAGGAAGACGTAAAAATGAGATGACAGAACCTACTAAATGTTGATGCCAAAATTTAGATTTCCACAAACTATAAGCAATCCAGAAAATATTTTCACTGTCAGCTTCACTATCAAAGATTACTACAAAGCTATTTGTGAATGGCTCATTTTGTGGCTTTCCGCTATTCATTCCTTTGTTTAAAACAAAAAAGTGAGGTTTGTTGTAAACGGTGTCCTTCTTGTGGGTTTTAATGATAAAATTCATCATGGCTTCGGATTTAAAAATTAGGGTTTTTTCTAATTTCCTATTGAGTTTCTGATGAATGCAAGTGTGCCTCGCTACGCTCCGCCCATTAAATTTTTTCAAAAGAAAAAAAGAAAAAAAAGAAAGCCATTCGTCTAGTGGAAGGTTTCAAAAAAGCAAGTTTTTTAAAAAAAAATACTACCTGATACATCATCGGAAATCGGGGTTTCTAAATCAAAGTGGAATGTTTTGCGAAACGGTATAGGTGGAGATTTTTTTTTAAAACCCGTAGGGCTTGAACTTGCTTTTTTGTAAACCTGGAACTTATCTTTGCTTCCTTTTTTTTATTTATTTTTTTTTGAAATTACCTATAATCGTCATTTTGAAATCGGAGTTGAATAGGAAGAAGTTGTGGTTTAAGAGATTTTGTTTTGAAATCAGGTCGTCTTCTAAAGGGTATTGAATTTTAAAACAGGATAAATATC
>CAYPXI010000070.1:0-1925 GCA_964414655.1 uncultured Flavobacterium sp.
ACATTTGTTTTGGTTCGTGCTTGCAGCAGCAACTGATGGCAAGCCGTGGACGTTGGCAGTAATAATAAAAAAAATAAGAATGGAAGATAAACTACTCGAAGAATTTATTCTAATTGGTACAGAAACTATTGAAGATGGTGAAGCAATTTTTCAACTTACAACGAGTTATCTTGCTGAATTAAAAACTCAAAAATTCAATGCTGAAAATGCTTCAATGCTCGAAGGACTTATAAATAAAATGGTGGTTATAAGTGATAATTTAAATTTTGAACAAAATTTTATCAATATAATTGAGGCCGATTTGGAAAACTTTGTAAATTCAGTTAACACAGCGTCAAAACCTAACGCAGTTCTTTATTACAATAAACTATATTCCGACACAATGAAATTCCACAATTTGTTAACTAAAAGTAAACCAAAAAAGCAAACAAATATTGGACCTTTCCAACCAGACAAATCAGATAAACCTAGAATTTCATATCTAATAACCGAAGTTATTAATTTAATTCAAAATTCAAATTATTTAACTGACAAAGTAAAATCAAATTTGATAGAAAAACTTAGTCAAGTTATTGTCGAATTAAATAGTGAGAAAACAAACTGGAATGTATACTTTAAACAAATGGGAAATGCAATAATGATAATTAGTGCATTAGCAGCAATTCCATCAGGTATAGAATCTGTCGCTAATCTAATTTCAGCAAAAGAAAAATTAGAAGAAGCAAATGAAACTGTTGCAAAAACCTCAATCAATTTAAGTCAACATGATCTTAAAGAAGTTTTCGTAATTAATCAGACACCACAACTTGAAGGGAAAATTATATTTGAACTAGAAGAATCACAACAGTCAAAAAATGTAAAAACAGAAAAAAAACAATAATTACTACTGCCAACAACAGCTTACCACAATTGCCGGGCTTGCGCTTGCTGTTTAGTTTTCATGGAACATAATCTGGTGACTACAATTTTATCTTTCAAAGAAATTCCGTAGTTTTGTTTTGGTCAGTGATTGCAGCGGCAACTGATGGCAAGCTGCGGACGTTAGCTGTCATTTTAAAAAAGTACTTTTCATGAGAAAATTGGTTTTAGTTTTCATCATTTTAATATCAATTGAAAATTCATTTTCTCAAGAATCTTCTACAGAGAATTTGTATAAAGTAGTAAACGAATATGCTCTGGAATTAAAAAATAAAAAGATTGATACAATTTGTATTTATCGTGATTATTACCAAGGAATTCAACAAAAAAGAGATGCTGGAGAACCTTGCTATTGTGACAATTTGTTTATACCAACCTACATATTCTGGAAAGATAATGGTAAAACTTATTTAACTCGTAAAGACAATTGTTTTGATTTTGAAATAATTGAAATTGAAAAGGATTTTTTTTGGGATATTATATTTGAACACAAAGAAGTTATAAAAAAAGAAGAAGTAAGAGGTTTTGAACTTATTGATAAAAAAACCAATCAAAGACTTTACTCATCTACTTCTCATGATCATTTAAGAAGGTTTGAAATAGATTTTAAAGATCTTAAATGTGAAAAATACTTTAAAGATTATGACTTACTAGAAGAGCAAAACGGTAAACTAAATATCAATTATAACCATAATTTATTATTGAAAAGCAAATTGTTAATTGATGAACTTGAAAATGTAGTTTTCCACATAAAGCCTAAAATTAAATTTGAGAGTAAAATCAGAAGAAAATAAAAACGCCAGCTAACCACAGTTTGCACCAATTGCTGGGCTTGCGCTTGCTATCTTCGTCTTCGTGGAGAATAATCTGGTGTCAACAATTCTAGTTTTCAAAAGAAAATTTGTAGATTTGTTTGGTCAGTGTTTGCAGCAGCAACTGGTGCAAGCTGTATACGTTATGCTGCATTATATTTGCGTATCTAAAAACAATTACTTATCTTTGGCGTT
>CAYPXI010000071.1:0-1837 GCA_964414655.1 uncultured Flavobacterium sp.
CAGCAGTAATTCTATTGAACTTTTGTGCTAAAAATCCGCCACATCGCCAAGCCGTAAACCGTTATGTGGCATTTTAAAAAGACAACGACAAAATGAGCAACTTTTCAAACATAGGATTTAACGTAACGACACAAGAAGAATTTCAACAACTTCTTGAAAAGGCTTACAGGACAAGTAACCCAATAAAAATAGACGAAGGAGCTTATTCAGTATTCAAAGATAATTCAGGTGCTGAGTTACATATGCAGTTCAACAAAAAGAACGAACTTTTAGGTGCAAATCCACACTTTAAAGGAATAAGCAAAAGAACTGTTTGTTTGACAAACGCTGTTGAAAGACCAGAAAGCGAACTGGACGGTGCTTTTCATTGTTGGGCAGACCCATCGGAAGAAAACAATCCAGATAGTGGTGCATATCCATTTGTTTTTGACTTGCCCGACTTCAAAACTATTGGACAGATTGAATTCCCCCAAAATTTTGACATTCAGCTAACTGCGTTTGCACAGGAATTATGTATTTATGACAGCGAAAAACAGTATGACGAGAGCCAAACATCTGAACCTAAATGGGCGACTCAATCTTTTGTTCCAAGCGGACTTTTTTTCATTTGGAGAAGAAGACAGTGACCCTAACCCACCACAAGCGACAGGTATTTTTACAGGAATTATCAAACAATTTGAAAAGAAACGTAATGAGTTAACAAGTGAAGAATTTTATTGGTTGCTTGTTGACACTTTGGGCGGAGAAGTTGACGTTGTTGCTGATATTAGATATTTTGAAAAAGAACCCGTTGTAAATGGGATTTTGCAGGGACAGTTTTGGTTATCAGGACAATTAATTAACGCCCCTAATAGAGAATTAGGTAAGAAAAAGTCTTTCTTGCAAAAACTGTTCGGACGATGAAAAGAAAAACGCCACATAACACGGGTAACTGTTGCACAACCTCAATAAAAAACTAAAATTTTAAAATATTTATAAAAAATAACTTCTTTAGAAGCTATTTTAGAGAGGTTTGTTTTTATTAGTTAAAGTTGATTTATAGTACTAATAACTATTTTAGTATATTTGATGGAAGGATTACCTCGTCTGTTTGCTTTCGCTCGGTTGTGGAGGTTTTCATGGTCTTGAGGTTTGTGAGTGTGCTTTAAACGTTTTCTTAATGACAAAAAAGACAATAATTTTAATATGTTTTATTGGGCTTAAATTTTTATTGCAATTTTTACTCCTAAGTAGTGAGTATGAATTGCAACGAGATGAATATTTGCATCTTGACCAAGCAAATCATTTGGCTTGGGGTTATCTTTCGGTTCCACCTTTTACTTCTTGGACTTCTTATATTATTCAATTACTTGGCAATTCCGTTTTTTGGGTTAAGTTCTTCCCTGCTTTATATGGAGCTTTGACAATTTATATTGTTTGGAAAGCTATTGAAGAATTAAATGGAAATTTGTTTGCCTTAATTCTAGGTGCTACTTGTGTTTTATTTTCTGCCCTTTTGCGACTAAATACTTTGTATCAACCCAATTCTTTTGATGTACTAAGTTGGACTGTTTTATACTTTATAGTGCTAAAATATATCAAAACTAATGATGCAAAGTGGTTGTATATAGGAGCAATAGGCTTTGCAATAGGTTTTTTAAATAAGTACAACATTGTTTTTTTATTAATTGGACTTGTCCCTTCATTTTTGATTACGGAGCATAGGAAAATATTTTTAAAACCTGCTTTGTATCTTGCCATTTTAGTAGGCTTGGTTTTAATCTCTCCTAATCTTGTTTGGCAATACAACAATAATTTTCCGGTCTTACACCATTTAAAAGAATTGGCAGAAACGCAA
>CAYPXI010000072.1:0-1775 GCA_964414655.1 uncultured Flavobacterium sp.
ATGACAAACGTTATACTTTATTTGTTTATCAAATATATAAAAAAGTCATTACAAAACCCACCACCACACAAAATCAATCCGTTAAAATCAGTGCAATCCGTGGCAAAAACCATGCGCAACATAGTGCTACAAACCCCAAAACCCATCACCACACAAACACAATCCCCAGCGTCAACCATCCGTCAGTTCGAGTATTTTTTGTGCAGAGCAACGGAACAAAAAATGTATCGAGAACAATACAAAAAAACAAACCTCCTTTAAACCTCCCAATACTCCGGGATCAAAAGAGGTTACTTTTTTATGATTAATAAATTTATTTTAAAAAAAAAAAACGGTAGTTGTGCAACAGCTACCGCTGTTAGAAGTAGTAATTACTGTTCACCTAAAGGCTCTTCATATTCATAGCTTACTTTTGCATCCGTAAAATTAACTTCTTGATTTCCCGAATTTATTTTTCCTGAAAATGTAGCGACAAAACAACTACTTCTATTAATCCTTACGTTGCTTACAAAATTTTCATTTACAAGATTACCAGAAACAGAAGAGCCTAACTGGTTATCTGAATAAATCAAACTTTCTATCTTATTTGATCCAGTTTTCTTATATCGCATTGTCAATAGGAAATTTTGTTCGCGCAGAGGATTGGTATTATATCTTCCAAACCAAATAGAAAGTCTATGACCATCGTCAGTTAAATCGATTCCGTATCCAGTTGGTTCAAAGGATTGCAATTGTCCATCAATCTTCATTGTTATGCTTGTTATTTCACACTTTGGAGATTCAGCCTCATTGGAACAGGAAAGGCAAGTAATCAGTAAAATTGAAAGTAAATATTTTAAAGTTATTTTCATGATTTCTGTTTATGTGACTATTAGTATTGCTGCCAACGTCAGCCCATCAAAAACCTCCACACCCGAGCGAAAGCAAACAGACCGAGTAATCCTTCCACCAAATATACTAAAATAGTTATTGAACTTCAACTAAAAAAACAAACCTCTTTAAATCTCCCGATACTTCGGGATAAAAGAGGTCAAAATTTTATGTTTTGGTAAATTAATTTGAGAAAATGGGAGTTTTGCAACAGTTACGCCTGTTGTGCGTAGTTTATTTGAATATTTTTTTTAGTCTGACCCAAAACGTGTTTTTAGTCTGCGTGTTTGTCTGTTTTGGTTTAACAGGTTCTTGATGATTTGCAGTCCTGCTACTTTGCTTTTGAAGTTCCTCGAGAAATTGTGGTGTGTCAGCAACTAACATTTCTCTTGAATATTTCATTTGGTCGTCCATATAGTAAATCAAAGCATCACTATGGTCTATTAAAGCAAGTGAAATAAGACCGATGCAAGCACCTGCGGCAAAGTCTGCACCCCAAACAAATGAAATCGCTGTATCTTGGTCAGTAATGTCAGTAATCCAATCTGCTTCGTTGTCGTCTATTATGTTGGTAGCGATGTCAACATAAGTTTCAAAATATGTCTGATGTCCGTTAATGATGCATTCAAGTCCGTCTTCGTCTATTTGTTTGTCAAGTCCACTCAATATTTTAAAGTCATAACCAAGTTTTTGTATAGTGTCTTGAATTTGTCCGTTTGTCGGTAAGTCTGCTTTTCTTAAAAAAGCTATTTGTGTCATTGACATAGTTCGTCTGTGTTTAAATTAGGCATAACGTCAGACTGTGAAAAAACATCACAATTCTTCCTAGTACCAAATATACTAAAATAGTTATTAGTAATTTAAATCAACTTTAACTAAAAAAACAAACCTCCTTAAAATAGCTT
>CAYPXI010000073.1:0-1516 GCA_964414655.1 uncultured Flavobacterium sp.
TGATAGAATAAAAGCCCTTGAATCTGATGAAACAAGCAAAACTTTGGCGAAAGATTACGGTGATTTAATTACAATTATTTCTGCGTATAAAAATTATTCGATAAATAAAGAAAAAGTGGATTACTTAAAAGCAATTCATGAGAATCTCAATACCATTTTCAACCAGCTAACAACATTCATTCAAACCCAAATACAAACCACATTCACAAGCATCGCTACAGATGTGATTGAGTGCTTTAATACTTTAGAAAGTTCAAATACGTTTTTAAAAAACCCGAAAATAAATTTGATTGCTGGTAAAGATAAAGCCGTAGAGTTAGAAATTGAATTTGTTACTGAAAAAGTTTCTCCGGCATTCAAATATCTAAGCGAAAGTCAGGTTAACAGTTTCGGATTAGCGATATTTCTTGGAGCAGTTAAGCATTTCAATAACGACTTCAAGTTTTTCATTTTAGATGACATTGTTAATAGTTTTGATAGTTTTAAACGTCCTAAAGTATCGCAATTAATTGCAAATAAATTCAGTGACTTTCAAGTATTAATGCTTACACACGATCAAATATTTTTTTTGATACTATGCAAAGGGATTTTCCGAATTGGCAACGGTATAAATTTACATCCTGGGATTATACTACCGGGCCGCGATTTATGTTAGCAAAAAACTATGCAGAAGAAATTCAAGGATATTTAGATGAAGATGCGCCTATCACAGCAGGGCAAACATTAGGGAGATATTTAGAATGGACTTTAGGTGTGGTAAATGAAAATATGCAAACTCCAATGCGATATAAAATTGAAAACACTTATACTTTGGCTGAATTTTATGACCCATTTATCAAGCGCTTTAAGGATAAATTAAAAGTAACCGGCAAACAGCACAAGATAGTTCAACTATTTGATGAGTTTGAGCAATCCACTATTTTCAGAAATTACTGCTCACATTGGAAGAACGAAGCAAATGGCTTTACAAGTCCGGAAATTGACGGCGTTTTCAAAAAATGGTTGGAAATTGAAAATATACTTCATTGCTCAACATGTAAGTCATTTGTGAACTTTAATTCGTCAACAGGAACTGAGTATGTTAAATGTAATTGTGGATCTATTGATCTCAAAGACAATTCATTTTATGCTTGAGTAGATGCCTTTACTTTCTACTAAATGAAATATTCTTTTTAATCAACTCATTCGACTGTAATTTTAATGACTTAATTATTTCTACATCAGAATTAATTTGAAACAGTCGACTAATTTCTGATTCCCGTGTTTGAATCAGTATCTTCAATATGTAATTGTTACCAAGACAAGCCTTTTCTAATTTTTCAATAGCATCTTCTAAGCTTTCACTCTCTTTTTGTATTTTCACCGGAACAGGTTTTCCTTCATAATTTTCTTTTAAAAAACCATCAATCCCGGAATTTCTTTGTACAGGAAAAGCATTAATATTCTCAAGCATGCCTAATTCTGATTCTGTTTTTTCGAGATATTCGCTTGTTCCTTTATTTAAAAGATTTGATTC